>CAWJOJ010000016.1:0-168939 GCA_963844385.1 uncultured Actinomycetota bacterium
CAGGGTCTCGTCGACCTCCGGATGCTGCCGACGGGCCATCTCGAGGGTCTCGTGGATCCGCCACACCTTGGAGACGACCTCGACGTCCACGGCGATCATCGCGTGGCACCATCCAACGCAGACATCGCATCCGTCATCGGATGCCGCTCGAGCGCCCGGGACGACGTCCGTGGCAAAGATGTGCAGATGCAGGGCGGTCAGGAGTTCCGCCTTGGATGGGAAATGCGAGATAGATCGCCTGGCGCGAGACCCCTGCCTTCTTTCGCGACGGCCCCGAGGGCGGCGTCGTAGTAGCCGAGCTCCTCGAACATCGCGCGCGCCGCCTCGAGGATCTGGACCCGAGTTTTCGGGCCGCCCGCCACTTGACATGCTGTAAAGCATACCGTACTTTACATGCTGTCAAGCAGGTCGGGAGCAGAGGAGCTGGTGACCATGGGTCGATACCTGATCGTGACGTGGGACGGCGCGGGGAACCTCGTGCCGACGCTGGGGATCGCACGCACGCTCGTCGAGCGTGGCCACGACGTCCGGCTGATCGGGCACGACACGATCGCCGACCGATGCGGTGATCTGGGCGCCCGCTTCGTTCGGTTGACCCAGGGCGAGGGTTGGGACGCGATGGACGATCCGGACGACTTCGAAGCCGAGATGAAACTCCTGATCGAGGACCTGTGCTTCAGCACGGCCATCGCCCGGGACCTCGCGCAGGAGCTTGACCGGGAGCCGGCAGACGCCGTGCTGGTCGACTGCATGCTGTTCACGGCAATCGACGTCGCGTTGGCATCGGGCACCCCGACCCTGGCGCTTTTCCACGCACCATACACGATCTTCCGGGGCGGGCCCCTCGTCGAGATGTTCGCGCCCGGTATTGCGATCGCCAACGAGCACCGAGCGGAACTTGGTCTGCCGGCGATCGAGAAACTCGGCGACATCCACGACGCCTGCGACTCTCGCGATCGTCGCGGTGCCGAAGGAGTTCGAGCCCGGCGTGCCGGACGCGGCCAACGTGCTGCGCATCGGACCGGTACTGGACGCCCCCTCGTTGTCCCGCGTGATCGACGAGATCGACGAGGCCGACATCCGCGACGGGTCGACGCCGCTGGTCCTCGTGAGTCTCAGCACGAGCGAGCGGGACAGGCCGACCTGCTGCAGCGGTGCGTCGATGCGGTGGCGCCGTTGCCGGTGCGCGCCATCGTGACGACCGGACCGTCGATCGATCCCGCATCCGTGAGCGCAGGACCCAACACGCGGGTGGCGCGGTACGTGCCGCACGCCGAGATCCTTCCGTCGGCATCGCTGGTGATCACGCACGCCGGGGCCGGCACCACGATGGCTGCGCTCGGTCGCGGTGTGCCGCTGCTGTGCACGCCGATGGGCCGCGATCAGTTCTTCAACGCCGAGCAGGTCGAGAACCTCGGCGCAGGCCGCATGCTGATGCCGGACTCCAGCCCGAGGTGATCGCACAGGCCGCGACGGACATCCTCGGAGACGACCGTTTCCAGGTAGGCGCGAAACGGATGGCCGTCGCGATCGGCGGGTACGGCGGCGCACGGCGGCCGCTGTCGCGCTCGAGACGCTCGCGTAGCGGAGAGGCTCAGCCAAACGTCGTCCCGGCTCTGTCCGGCGTCCGGCAACAGCGATGCCTAGGATCGCTTCTCGTGACCTCACACCCCGACCTCGACGTGATCGTCTTCGACATTCTCGGGACGATGGTCGACCAGCCCGGCGGGATCAGGCGCGGTCTCCGGACGCTGCTCCGGACATCGACGCCCGAGGACGAGCGAGCTCCTCGAAGTGTGGTCCGGCATGTCGAGAGCAACAGCAGGAGATTCTGGCGGGCCGTCGCCCTTACGCAGCAGCACGGTGATCGACCTCAGGCGGCGACCCGCGTCGCCGCGGTTGCCGGGATCAGTGACGCGGACACGGTTCACGCGCTCGCGGCCTCCGGCAGCGGCTCGAGCCGTGGCCGGACTCCGTTCGGCGCTGGACCGGATCGCCTCTCACTTCCCGGTGATCGGCCTGTCGAATGCTAGCGGGTCGGCACTCACCCGGATCAGCGCGCACGCCGGGCTTCGCTGGCACAAGGTGCTCTCGGCAGAGGAGGCGTAGAGCTACAAACCCGATCCCGACGTATACCGCCTGGCCATCACCAACGCAGGCTGCTCGCCGGACCGTCTGCTCATGGTCGCCGCCCATGCCTGGGACCTGCGAGGTGCGCAGGCCGTTGGCATGAGGACGGCGTACGTCGAACGTCCCGTCGGGGACCTCCGAGCGCGACGGACTCGTTCGACCTGTTCGCGCGGAGCCTCGATGAGCTGGCCACGAGTCTCAACGCGCCGTGACGACCTCGTCATGTGGGGTCTTTCCTCGACATCATTCGGGCGGGGGTTCACACTTGTGGCTGAGTCCGGGCCACGTTGGACCCGGTCGGTCTGCACAACCCCGCCTCGTCAGGAGGGCACATGGCTTCCGGGTACCACGACGGCAGCCGGTCGCTGCAGGACCGCTTCGACACGCGAGCCCTGGCCGACCGGATCGACGACCTGCTCGTCAGCGACACCATCGGCGAGGGTGACCGGGCCTTCATCGAGGATCGCGACATGTTCTTCCTGGCCACGGCCGACGCGGACGGGGCGACCGACGTGCTCCTACAAGGGCGGCGAGCCGGGCTTCGTCCGGGTGCTGGATCCGCACACGTTGGTCTTTCCCAACTACGACGGCAACGGCATGTACCTGTCGACCGGCAACGTCCTGGTGAACCCGGACGTGGGGATGCTGTTCATCGACTTCGAGCGGGGCCACCGGATGCGGCTGGAGGGCACGGCGAGCATCGACCTCGATGACCCGCTGCGGGGCGACTACCCGGAGGCGCAGTTCGTCGTCCGGGTCCGCGCGCGAGCGGTCTACCCGAACTGTCCGCGCTACATCCACCGCTACGAGCTCGTGCGCCGGTCGCGGTTCGTGCCACGCAGCGACTGCCTGACGCCGGTCCCGGAGTGGAAGCGCTCCGACTGGGCGGTCGACGCGTTGCCCGAGCACGACCCGGCCCGCGATCCCGGGGACCGCGAGGTGCTCGGGCGATGAGATCGGCAATGCCGACGAGGCAGGAGGGCCTGATGGTCACCGTGGCCGCGGTACAGGCAACGCCCGTGTTCCTCGACCGAGAGGCGACCACGGACAAGGTCTGTGCCCTGGTCAAGGAAGCCGCGGGTCACGGCGCGGAGCTGATCGTCTTCCCCGAGTCCTTCATCCCCGCGTATCCGGACTGGGTCTGGCGCACCCCGGCATGGCGGGACGCCGAGTTCGTGAAGCGCCTCTACGCGAACGCGGTCAGCGTCCCCGGCGCGACCCTGCAGCGCATCGGGGAGGCAGCGGCGGAGGCGTCGGCGTACGTCGTGATCGGGGTGACCGAGATCGACGGCGGCACGCTGTACAACACCCTCCTCTACCTGGGTCCGGACGGGCGGCTGCTGCAGCGGCACCGCAAGCTCATGCCCACCGGTGGGGAGCGGACGGTGTGGGGGATGGGCGACGGCTCCGAGCTCGGCGTGGTGAGGACGCCGTTCGGCGTGGTCGGGGGGTTGCTGTGCTGGGAGAACTACATGCCGCTGGCCCGGGCGGCGATCTACGCGCAGCACTGTGACATCTACCTGGCCCCGACGTGGGACAACAGCGACACCTGGGTGGCCACCTTGCGTCACATCGCCAAGGAGGGCAGGCAGTTCGTCATCGGCGTCGCGCCGCTGCTGCGCGGCTCCGACGTGCCCGAGGACCTGCGCGGGACGCTCTACGGGCTCGAGGACGACTGGATGTCGCGCGGCCACACCACCATCGTCGCCCGGGCGGTGAGGTGATCGCGGGGCCGGTCCTGGAGCGTGAGGAGATCGTCTACGCCGACCTCGACGTGGCCGCCGTGCAGGAGCAGAGGAGGATGTTCGACCCGGTGGGTCACTACTCGCGACCCGACGTCTTCACGCTCCACGTCGACACGCGGGTGAAGAGCCCGGTCGTCTTCGATGGGGAAGCGTCAGGCTGACCCACGGTGCCCGCCTCTCCCGAGGCTACGATCCGAGACGAGGCCCCAGCACTCCAGGAGGACGCATGTCGACCCTGTCCGATCTCGCCGCCGGTCTGGCGACCGGAGCCATCGACGTCGTCGACCTGACCGCGCCGTTGTCCAGTGAGACGCCGGTCATCCGGCTGCCCGAGCCATTCGGCCAGACCGAAGGTTCGAGCTGAAGGAGATCAGCCGTTACGACGACCGCGGGCCGGCGTGGTACTGGAACAACATCCGCACCGGTGAGCACACCGGCACCCACTCGACGCGCCCATCCACTGGGTCACCGGCCGAGGCAAGGACGACGTGGCCTCGGTCCGGCCCCGCGGCTCATCGCCCCCGCCGCCGTCCTCGACTTCTCGGCCCGGGCGGCCAGGACCCTGACTTCCTGCTCGAATCGACGACATCAGGGGTGGGAGGCGGAGAACGGGCCCTGCCCAGGGCGGCTGGCTGCTGTACCGCACAGGGTGGGACGCCCGTTCGGCCAGCCAGGACGAGTTCCTCGACGCCGACGAATCCGGCCCCCACACACCGGGAATGTCGCCCGGAGTGCGCGCAGTGGGTGGCCGAGGACTCGCGGGTGATCGGGCTGGGGGTCGAGACCGTGGGTACCGACGCCGGTGCCGCCCACTCGTTCATCCCGCCGTTCCCGTGCCACTCGTTCCTGATCGGCAACGGGAAGTACGGCCTCACCCAGTGCAGAGCGCCGGCCGATTGCCCGCGACCGGCGCGTTCGTGATCGCCGCGCCGTTGCCGATCGTCACCGGGTCGGGCAGCGCCGGCAGGTGCTCGCGCTGGTCGAACGGGGATGAACGTCGCCGAGGCGGTCGGCGGGACCCTCGTCACCTTCGGTGTCGACCAGGTGTTCGGCGTCGTCGGGTCGGGCAACTTCCACGTCACCAACGCGATGATCGCGCGGGGCGCCCGTTCGTCGCCGCCCGGCACGAGGGCGGCGCCGCGACGATGGCCGACGCCTACTCGCGGATGCGCGGACTCCGTGGCCGCGCTGTCCGTCCACCAGGGATGCGGGCTCACCATCGCGGTGACGGGGATCACCGAAGCGGCCAAGAGCCGCACCCCGATGCTCGTGCTCGCCGCCGAGGTCACCCAGCCGCGCTCGAACTTCTACGTCGACCAGGCCGCGCTGGCCCGCGCCGTGGGTGCCGTGTCGATGCGGGTGACCTCCGCGAGGCCGCGGTGGCCGAGGCGACGGGCGGCGGACTCGCCCGCCCGCCACGAGCGGCGGCCCGTCCTGTTGAACCTGCCGCTGCGATGTGCAGTCGGAGCCGAGGCCTGCGGCGGCCGGCGCCCGTGCTGCCGCAGCCGACCTCTCAGCGAGTGCAGGCCGGAGCCCGACGCCCTAGCCGCCTCGTGGAGGCCCTCGGGCGGTCGCGGCGCCCGGTGTTCGTGGCCGGGCCGGGCCCGCGCGCGCGCCGGGCACCCTGGAGCGCTCGCCGAGCGGTCCGGCGCGCTGCTGGCCACGTCCGCGGTGGCCAGGGGCTGTTCGCGGCAACCCATGGTCGCTCGACGTCTCCGGTGGGTTCGCCTCGCCGCTCGCGGCCGAGTGATCCGGGACGCCGACCTCATCGTCGGCTGGGGGTGCGCGCTGAACATGTGGACCATGCGCCACGGACGTCTCATCGCCCCGGACGCGACCGTGGTGCAGGTCGACGACACGCCCGAGGCTCTCGGCGCGCACCGGACGTCGACCTCGGCGTCGTCGGCGACGTCGCGGCGACCGCCGAGGGTGCCGCGCTGGCCGGCTGCGGGCCGGCCACGCGTGCGCTACCGCAGCGACGACGTCCGCGAGCGCATCGCCAGGGTGATGCGCTGGCGCGACGTGGCCTACCAGGACGCCGGCACCGGCGAGCGCGTCGACCCCCGGACGCCTGACCATCGCACTCGACGACATCCTGCCCACCGAACGAGTGCTAGCGTCGACTCGGGCAACTTCATGGGCTACCCGAGCAGTTCCTGTCGGTTCCCGACGAGGGCGGCTTCTGCTTCACCCAGGCGTTCCAGTCGATCGGTCTCGGTCTGGCGACCGCGATCGGCGCCGCGCTCGCCCAGCCCGAACGCCTTCCGGTCGCCGCGCTCGGCGACGGCGGCGCGCTGATGGCGGCCCGAGCTCGACACCGTGCGCCGGCTCGGACTGCCGATGGTGGTCGTCGTCTACAACGACGACGCCTACGGCGCCGAGGTCCACCACTTCGGGCCGGACGGCCACCCTGGACACCGTGACGTTCCCCGAGACCGACATCGCCGCCATCGGTCGCGGCTACGGCTTCGAGGGGGTGACCGTGCGCAGCGTCGGACGACCTCGCACCGGTGGCCGACGTGGGTGGCCGGGCCGCGCACCGCGCCGCTGCTGGTCGACGCCAAGGTCACCAGGGAACGCGGGTCATGGTGGCTCGAGGAGGCATTCCTGGCCACTGAGCCCGCCTGTTCTCTGGACCTGACCGATCCGGGGCCGGCGGGGAGCTGTCAGGTGAGCCTGCTGGTCCCTCATCCGGGCCGCACCGCGGTCCTGGTCGCCGACGGCGGGGCGCCGTCCGGGACCTCCCGGCCGCCGCCGAGGCTGCCGACGCTCCTGATGGGCAGCGCGGAGCCGAGCCTGCCCGACATCCTGGCCGCCGTCGACGTGGTCGACACGGCGACGGCGGCGGCCCTGCGACTGGTCATGACCTCGGGCCGGTGACTTCCAGGAGGCGCCGAAGGGCGAGCCGGGCGAGATCGCGGTGATGGTGGAGTTCGACACCGCCACGCTCGAGCCCCGGCCGGCTGGACCTGGCGGGACGTGGACGCGACCTATCGCTCGGCTGGAGCCGGGGACGTCCCGGGCGGCCGTGGCCTCCTGGGCCCGCGAGCGGACGGAGGGCTGGTCGCCGCTGCGGCCGCCGTGGTCCCGCCCGGGGTGGCTCGCCCGCGCCTCGACCTGGATGGCCGAGCAGATGGCGGCGGTGGCCGACCGGTCTTCGGCGCCCCCCGGCCGCACCAGCTCTGGGGCCTGTCGGTCGTCCTGCGCTCCCCGACGTCGGACGGCGACGTCTTCCTCAAGTGCAGCGCCGACATCTTCCGGCACGAGGCGGTCGCGACGCAGGCGCTGGCCGAACGGATGGCGGACCTGGTGCCGGAGGTGATCGCCGTCGACGGCGACCAGGGATGGCTGCTGATGCGCGACCTCGGTGCCGCCGAGCTCGGCGACCAGGACGAGTCCTGTGGCGCGAGGGCGTCGTGGCGCACGCCGGCATCCAGCAGTCGTGGCTGGGTCGGGTCGACGAGCTGGTCACCCTCGGGCTGCCGGTCAGGTCGCTGACGGACCTGGCCGCGCAGGTCGAGGCGATGACCGAGGACGACGTGCTGCTCCCGCGGATGCCCGCGGACGTGCGCCAATGGTGGCTGGCGTCGGTGCCGGTCCTGGCCGAGTCGTGCCGGCGCCTCGACGAGATCGGGCCGGGTCCGACCCTGGTCCACGGCGACTTCCATCCGTGGAACGTCGCCAGCGGCCCGGCCACCACGCGCGTCTTCGACTGGACCGACGCCGCCGTGTCGCACCCGTTCGTCGATCTCGCCACCTACGTGTTCAGGACCGAGGACGCGGCCGTACGCCGGCGCCTGGTCGACGCGTACGTCGGCGCCTGGGCGGGGGTGGCGTCGGAGGAGTCGCTGCGGGAGGCGGCGGCCCTCGGCTCTGGTGGTCGGGGCGCTGTACCAGGTGCAGACCTACCGGGCGCTCCTGCCGGCGCTGATGGGGAACGGTGCGGACGACGGACTGGCGGGTGCCGACCTCTCCTGGATCAAGCGCAGCCTGGCCCGGCACGAGCATGGTCTCGAGAGCCCCGGCCTGATCTCAGGCGCGTGGCCAGCCGTCGGATTCGCTCACGGACGGCGGCTGCGGTGCCGGTGGCTCGACGGCAGGACGTTCATATTGGGTGGAGAGCACCACATGGGAGTTCAGATTCCGGTGCTCACCAAGTCGCTCGATCAGCCCCTCCCAGGTGGGTCAAGGACGCAGTGCGCAGCTTGAGCATGGAGCAGAACTGCCCACTCAGCTTGTGGACCTCGACCACCTCCGGAAAGTCGTCGGCCGCTGTGGTCTTCAACAGGCAGTGCCCGGTCTCGCACCGCAAGCTGCAGGAACGCGGTCAGCGGCACGCCCACCTGACCTGGGTCCACCACTGCCCGGTAGCCCGTGATCACACCAGCCTCTTCGAGGCGTCGTACCCGCTCCGCGACCGCCGGTGAAGAGAGATTGACCCGTTTGCCCAGCTGGTTGAACGACAGCCTTCCGTCCGCCTGAAGCTCGGCGAGGATGTTCCAGTCGGTGGAATCGAGCGTCTTGGCCATCCGACAAGCATCCGCTCGATCTGCATTGTGAACAAGAGGTCGACTGCCTCGAACGCCGTCGATTCGCCATTCAGAGACGCGGGTCGGCCTTCTAGCGTTGAGGCGTCAAGTTGTTCGTACGTCCTAGGAGGAATCATGAGCTATCTACCGATCGCGGCAGACATCGCCGTGCGCGCCACCCGGAACCAGATCGAGGGGGGCAGCACGGGCGCACCCACTCCCCCGCCCGTCCGAGCTCGGCATGCCCACGCGGCGCGTGCGCAGCTCGCATCCGCCCTGCGCCAGTTGGCCAGTGCCCTCGAGCCGGTCGAGTCAATGACACCAGAGGGGGCCGCCTGAGCGTCTCGGCGGCGGCGGATCATTTCGACCCGGTTCAACGCGCTGCCGGGCGATCACTAGGCTCGCCGTGATCCGACCGGCGGAGGGTGCACACCGATGATCACGCGCAAGGACGTCGAAGCGGCGAGGGTCAGGATCAGTGGCCGAGTTCGCCGTACACCGCTCTCACCCGTCGACGGTGACGCATTCGCCGGGCCGACCTGGTTGAAGTTGGAGTATCTGCAGCACACGGGCACGTTCAAGGCGAGGGGTGCCTTCAACCGGATCCTCAGCGCTGCGGAGCAGGGCACCCTCGACCCCGCCGTCGGCATCGTGGTGGCTTCGGGAGGCAACGCCGGGCTTGCCAACGCATTTGCCGCGCGAGGCTTGGGCGTGCCCGCCACCGTGTTCGTGCCCACCACAGCCCCTGCGGTGAAGGTCGAGAGGCTGCGCGGCTACGGCGCTGAGGTCGTGATGCACGGAGCCGAGTACGCCGACGCCTACGAAGCCGCACTGGAGTACGCCGCACAGAGCGGGGCCGTCCACTGCCATGCGTACGACCAGCCAGAGATCGCGGCTGGAGCGGGAACCCTCGGACTCGAGATCCTCGACGAGGTCGACGCACAGGTGGATACCGTCATCGTTGCCGTCGGCGGAGGCGGGTTGATGGCTGGTGTCGCCGCCGCCGTCGAAGGCACCGCTCGGGTGGTCGGGGTAGAGCCTGCCACCATCCCCACCCTGCGCACCGCCCTCGACAACGGAGGGCCAGTTGACGTGAGCGTCTCGGGAGTGGCAGCCGACTCCCTAGGTGCTCGACGTCTCGGACAGATCGCCTTCGAAGTCGCAACCAGGACCCAAGTGCAGTCCCTGCTGGTCACCGAGAGCGACATCATTGCGGCCCGGCAGACCCTCTGGGACCAGTACCGGATCGTCGTCGAGCATGCTGCTGCCACCGCGTTTGCATCGCTCACGTCCGGTGCCTACACACCAGGGGCCGATGAGCGAGTCGTCGTCGTGCTGTGTGGAGCCAACACCAGCCCCAAAGACCTCTAGCAGCGGCGGCGCTCGCTGTTCAGGCGTGCTCGTCCGAGGGCGGCGGGACCGGCTGGACCGACCAGCTTGGCGGCTCGTCGTTGCCTGAGTCCTCGTCGTGCTCCGCGTCAGTTGGCCGTGGCATGGATCTTGCCCGACGCGTGGTGAACCGGCGCGTAGACGGCGTAAAGCTGCATGCGTCTGGTCACCGATGTTGGTGACGTTGTGCCACGTGCCGGCGGGCACGAAGATCGCCCAGCCATCCTCGACCTCTCGGTCGAAGTCGAGTTGGTCCTTCTCAGGGCCCATCTGGACCCGGCCGCGGCCGGCGTCGAGTCGGAGGAACTGGTCAGTCTCCGGATGCGCCTCGAGGCCGACGTCCTCACCGACGGGGATCGACATGAGCGTCAGCTGAAGGTACTTGCCGGACCAGGCGACCGCGCGATAGTTCGTGTTCTCGAGCGTGGCGTGCTCGAGGTCGAAGCTTTGTGGTTCCGGCCCGATGTCCTTGATGGTCATAGTTCTCTCCAGGTCAACGAAGGCAGTGAGTCAGACGGTGAAGTCGACCCCTTGGGCCAGGGGAAGCTCGCCGGAGTAGTTGACGGTGTTCGTCGCGCGACGCATGTAGGCACGCCAGGCGTCGGAGCCGGATTCGCGACCGCCTCCGGTCTCCTTCTCACCGCCGAATGCGCCGCCGATCTCGGCTCCGGACGTGCCGATGTTGACGTTGGCGATGCCGGCGTCCGAGCCCTCTGCGGAGACGAACCGCTCGGCCTCGGCCTGGTCTGTGGTGAACACGCTCGAGGACAGACCTTGGGGAACCGCGTTGTTGAGCGCGATCGCCTGGTCGAAGTCGTCGTACGGCAGGACGTACAGCAGCGGGGCGAAGGTCTCCTGCTGGACCACCGGCGTCTGCTCGTCGATGCGGATGATGGCCGGCCTGGCATAGAACGCGTTCGGTGCCTCGTCCTCGAGGGCCCGCCCCCCGCCGACGACCAGCTTGCCCCCCTCGGAGTTCGCCTGTCCGATGGCGTTGTCCATGGTCGCGTAGGCAGCGCCGTGGATCAGCGGGCCGACCAACGTGCCTTCGGCCATGGGGTTGCCGATCGGCAGCCGGTCGTACGCCGAGACGAGTCGATCGGTGAGCTCGTCGATCACGCTGCTGTGGGCGATCACCCGGCGCATCGTGGTGCAGCGCTGCCCGGCGGTTCCGGCGGCTGAGAACACGACCCCGCGGGTGGTCAGGTCGAGGTCCGCGCTGGGGCTGACGATCGCGGCATTGTTGCCGCCGAGCTCGAGCAGCGCGCGACCGAAGCGGCCGGCCACACGCGGGCCCACTGCGCGGCCCATTCGCGTCGAGCCGGTCGCGCTGAGCAGGGCGACGCCCGAGTGTTCCACCAGGGCCTGTCCAATATCGGCGCCGCCGATCAGGACCTGCGACAGGTCGGAGGGAGCGCCGGTCTCGGCGATGGCTCGGGCGAGGATGGCGTTGCATCCCAAGGACGTGAGCGGTGAAAGCTCGGACGGCTTCCACACCACCGGATCGCCGCACACCAAGGCGATGGCGGTGTTCCAGGACCAGACGGCGGCCGGGAAGTTGAAGGCGCTGATGACTCCCACGACCCCCAATGGGTGCCAGGTCTCCATGAGCCGGTGACCCGGGCGCTCGGACGGCATGGTGCGGCCGTACAGCTGCCGGGAGAGACCGACCGCGAAGTCGCAGATGTCGATCATCTCCTGGACTTCTCCGCGCGCTTCCGAGGTGATCTTGCCGACCTCGAGGCTGATGAGCGCGGCAAGGTCGTCCTTGTGTACGGCGAGGAGCTCGCCGAGGCGCTTGACGAGCGCCCCGCGGGCGGGTGCGGGGACGTTGCGCCATTCCAGGAAGGCGCTGCGGGCGCGGTCGACGGCTTCGTCGGCGCCACCGGCATCTGTCCACGCCAGGGAGCTGAGCCGTTCGCCGTTGATCGGGGACGCGGCCTCCACGGCACCTGCGGCGGCGTCGACGTCGACACCGCAGCGTCGGGCGGTCTCGATCGCCAGGTTCTGGAGCTCGGACGCGGTGGGGATCGTGGACGGGGTGTTCATCGGCGGGTTCCTTTGCTCGATCAGACGATGTTCAGCTCGGGGCGGACGGCGTTGTTGTTGAATCGGCGGGCGTCGAGCTCAGTGATGTCGACGATGGGCTTGTGGCCCAGGTACAGGTCGCGCATCACCTCTCCGACGGCGGGCCCCATGAGGAAACCATGTCCCGAGAAGCCGGTGGCGTACAAGAATCGGGACACCTCTGGGGCCTCACCCACAAGTGCGTTGTGGTCGGGGGTCATCTCGTAGAGTCCGGCCCAGCCGCCGGAGATGCCGACCTCGGAGATCTTCGGGGCCCGGCGCTCGATTGCCTCCCCAAGTCGCGGCAGCCAGTCCTCGGAACGGCTGAGCTTGAAGCCGGGGGTCTCATCGGGATCGGACATGCCGAGCAGGAGACCCCGGCCCTCGCCGTGGAAGTAGAAGCTGGTGGAGAAGTCGATCGTGAACGGCGTGTGGGGGTCGAGGCCGCTGATCGGCTCGGTAGTCAGGATCTGTCGGCGCAGCGGCAGGACCGGCAGATCGAGACCCACCATGTCGCCGAGCTGCTTGGACCAGGCGCCCGCCGTACAGATGACGGTGTCGGTCTTGATGGTGCCACGGCTGGTCTCCACGGCGGTGACCGTGCCGCCGTCGGTCAGGATGTCGGTGACGGGACAGCCCCGGAGCAGCCGTGCGCCGGCACGTCGGGCGCTACTTGCATATCCGAGGACGACCGACTCCGGCGTGCAGTGCCCGTCCTTCGGCGACCATGCGGCGGCCAGCAGCCCTGAGGTGTCGATGAGCGGCGAGAGCCGCTTGGCCTCGGCAACGTCGATCATCCGGCTGGTCACGCCCAGCTCGTTCTGTAGCGCGACGTTCTTCTCGAACGCCTCGACGTGGTGGGGTTGGTCGAGCAGGAACAGGTAGCCGACCTGGTGCAGGTCGATCTCCTGGTCGAACTCCTGCTTGAAATTCTCGAACGTGTGCAGGCTTCGGAGGCCGAGCTCGATGTTGACCGCGTCGGAGAACTGGGCGCGCACCCCGCCGGCCGCTTTGCAGGTCGAACCGGACCCGAACTCGTCCTGCTCCACCAGGACCACGCGCTCGACTCCGGCCCGGGCGAGGTGGTACGCCGTGCTGAGACCAACCACGCCGCCGCCGATGACGACGACGGATGCATGTGGCGGCAAGTCCGCAGATGCCACGGTCAACCTCGATCCCTCCCGGGCGGACAAAGATCCGTCCCTTGGCGCGAGGCTCCACCATACGTTTGACGGCTCAGCCCTTCGGAGCGCGTGATTCAGAGCTGGATGCGCTCGACGGCATCGGCACTGATGGTCCCAGGGAAGTAGAGGAAACCGCTGCCCGCGTCGAGCAGCTGATCAGCCCTGCAATGGCCCTCGACGGCCCATACGTCCACCTCGCCACCGGTGTTGTTGAGTCGGACTGAACCACTCGCCTACCGGTCAACGCACAGGAACACGCCATCGATGTCCGGCCGGCATGCTTCCTGCGATGCCGGAGGCATGCTCCATGAGCCGCCAGTCCAAGCCGTTCGACTGACCGACGTCGGTGCCATCGAAGAGACGTGACACAGCGTGGACACCCTGCAACCGCGTGTCGTGCAGGTGCCGTGGGTCCGGGGCGTTGCGTCTATGTCATCGAGCCTCCACCGTCTGGGTTCGACTCGTGTGGATTGCGACTTGCCTACCCGATGGTCCGTCGGCGTGCACCCGAGGACGAGCCTGGCATCGGCGCCGACAGCATCGCGGATCCCAGCGGCGAGGGTCCGCGCATCTGGTTCCAGGTCGTCCCCGAGCAGAAGTCGATCAAGAACCGCCTCCACATCGACCTGCACGCGAGCGGTGGCCGCGACACCCCGCTCGAGACCCGGCGGGAGCTGGTCGAGGCAGAGGCGGCGCGGCTCGTGGCGCTCGGTGCGACGCGGCGGCACCCGAACGTCGAGGAGGGTCTCGACCACTACGGCGTCGCGATGACCGATCCCGAGGGGAACGAGTTCGACATCAACTAGGTGGGATGCAGGGGGCCGGTCGGCGCAGGATCGAGATCAGAAAAGTCCAGGAAATCCGAGCCCGCGGCGATGAGTTTATTCGCAGCACCGAAGGTCGGTATAGGTATTACAACGGCAGCCGAGAAAGGGAGGTGAGCACCATGGCCGCATCGATCAGCATCGAGCAGGAGTCCGGCACTTCCGCCGGCCGGGTGCACCCCCACAACGGCTACTACGCCGGCGACTTCGGCACCGTGTGGCACGTCGAGCCAGCGGCCTGGGGCGCACCGATCGCCGCCTTCGACCCCGAGCCGTCGTGACCTTCTGATCAGAGCAGGCCGGCGTCGTGCACCCGGATCGCGATCTGCACCCGGTTGTCGGCTTCGAGCTTGGTGAGCAGCCGGGACACGTGCGACTTGACGGTGGCCACGCTCATGTAGAGCTCTTCTGCGATCTGCGCGTTGACCTTGCCCTCGCCGACGGCGATCGCCACCTCGCGTTCGCGGACGGTCAGGGTCTCGGCCACCGACTGCGCGTGGACGACTCGCTTGGACTCCGGCTCGTCGTCCCCGAGCCGGGCGATCAACTGGGCGGTCACGCTAGGTGAGAGCATGTGGTCGCCGGCGGCGACCTTGTGAACCGCGTCGACGATCTCGGCGGGTGGGGTGTGCTTCAGGAGGAATCCGCTGGCGCCGTCGCGCAGCGCCTGCACGACGTGGTCGTCGGCGTCGAACGTCGTCAGCACGATCACCTTGGGTGGTGCAGGCTGACGCCTCAGCCGGGCGAGCGCCTCGAGGCCGTCCATGCGTGGCATTCGGATGTCCATGAGTACGACGTCCGGCGCGACCCTGCGCGATGAGCTCCAGCCCGGCCTCCCCGTCTTCGGCCTCGCCGACGGTCTCGATTGCGTCGTCGTCCCGCAGGATCATCGAGAGGGCGGCCCGCACGAGCGCGTCGTCGTCGACGATCACGACGCGGACGGGGTTGGGGCCGGCTTCGCTCATGCCGGCCACGGCAACCAGGCTCGTACGACGAAGTCACCGTCGGACGTCACGTGCTCGAGACGGCCACCGATCAGCTCGGCGCGCTCGATGAGTCCGAGCAGCCCGAGCCCCGAACCGGGCGTCTCGCTGGCCGCGGCCCCGAGCCGGATCGGGTTCCGCACCTCGAGCATCAGCTGTCCGCCCGGTCGGCCACTCAGCGTGACGTCGACGGCGGTGTTCGGCGCGTGCTTGCGCGCGTTCGTCAGGCTCTCCTGGATCATCCGGTACGCGCTGCGCCCGATCGCGTCAGGTGCTCCCGCCAGGTCTTCGACCTCGTTGTGCAACCGCACGTTTGTGCCTGTCCCCTGGGCCTCCTGGACCAGCGACGGAAGGTCGATCAGCGTCGGTTGGGGCCGCTCGGGTGGTGCGTCGGTCTGGACGGCCCGCAGGACTCCGAGGATCTCGTGCAGGTCCTCCAGGGCGCGGTGGGCGTTGAGCCGGGTGATGGCGGCAGCCTCGGCCACCTCGGCGTCGCTCAGACCGCGGCAGTACTCCAGTGCACCTGCGTTCAGGGCCACCAACGACAGCCGATGTGCCAGCACGTCGTGCATCTCGCGGGCGATCCGGGCCCGTTCGGTCACCTGCGCCTGCTCGACGCGCAGGGCCTGCTCCCGTTCGGCCCGCTCGGCTCGCTCCTGCAGCGTGGCCAGCAGGTCGCGTCGGGCGCCGATGTACATGCCGGGCGCGATCACACCGGTGACGAAGACGACCGTGAACAGCAACGAGAAGAGCAACGAGTCCTCGGCGCCGGGATGGGTCTCGAAGAAGACGACGGAGGAGATGAAGCCCACCACGGCGACCGGCACGATCTCTCGCCACCGTCGGCGCGTGGCCAGGGACATCGGTGGTGACGATCACGGCGCCCGATGCTGCCGTGGAGAAGGATCCGAAGACGTTGACGACCAAGGCCACGACGAGCGGGTTCTGTCGTCTCCATCGCATCAGGATCACGCCGACGACGCCGAGCAGGAGATCGATGCTCCAGAGCAGTGCTGATCTCCTCGGCGTACGTGTCGAAGTAGCTGGCCACCCAGAAGCCAGCGCCGACGACGACGGCGAACAGGTAGCGCCACGTCGACTGCCAGCGGGTCAGCGGAGGTGGGGGCGCGGCTTGGGTGGCGTCCACCTTGCCCAAGGTACGGGAGGCGGGCGGCCGTGGGCAGCGACCGTGGGCCAGCCGACCCCCTACCGCGGGCTATCCAGACATATCCCGTGGCTGCCGCGAGGTAGCCCGGCGCCTGATGTGCGGACCAGCGCCGCACGACAGTCTCGACACCATGATCACTGTCGAAGAACTCAGCAAGCGCTACGGCGCACACCTTTCCGTCGACTGCGTGTCCTTCCGGGCGCAGCCCGGGTCCGTGACCGGTTTCCTCGGTCCCAACGGGGCAGGCAAGTCGACCACGATGCGGATGATGACCGGGTTGACCCCGCCATCCTCGGGTCGCAGCACCATCCTGGGCGTCCCGTACGCCCAGCTCCGCAACCCCGGCCGACACGTCGGTGTCCTCCTGGACGCCTCGGCGCAGCACAACGGCCGGACCGGGCGCGAGGTGCTTCGCCTCGGCGCCACCGTGATGGGGCTTCCCCGTCGCCGGGTCGACGAGATGCTCGAGACCGTCGGCCTGTCCGGCACCGAGGGCGACCGCCGGGTCGGCAACTACTCCCTCGGCATGCGGCAGCGGCTCGGTATCGCGCACGCACTGCTCGGTGACCCGCAGGTGTTGATCCTGGACGAGCCCGCCAACGGACTCGACCCGGCCGGCATCCACTGGATGCGCGGGCTGCTCAAGGGCTTCGCCGACCGCGGCGGGACCGTCCTGCTGTCCTCGCACCTGCTGCACGAGATCGAGGTCATCGCCGACCACCTGGTGGTCATCGGGCGCGGGGTGATCGTCGCCGACGGCAGCAAGGCCGACCTCCTGACCGCAGCGGGCACGCTGGTCCGTGGTCTGCAACCCGAGGCGTTGGCACGCTGCCTCGACGCGGCCGGCTTCACCTACCAGAGCCTCCCGGACGGCGCGTACGTCGTCGAAGCCACCGGTGAGCAGATCGCCACGGTCGCCGCACAGTACGGCGTCGTCGTCACCGAGCTGCGAGGCGCCGACGGCGCCGGGCTCGAGGACATGTTCCTGCAGCTCACCTCCGAAGACGCACGAGAGAAGGTCACCGCATGACTACCGCAATCCAGCAAGCACCGTTCCAATCGGCCGCCACCCCGGACCCGAGCGTGACGGCCGTCCCGTTCAGCCGCCTGCTCCGCGTCGAGCTTCGCAAGCTGGTCGACACCCGAGCCGGGTTCTGGCTGCTCGCCGCGATCGGCATCATCACCGTCGCCGTCATCGTGGTCTTCCTGTTCGTCGCGGAAGCCGACCAGCTCACCTACATCAACTTCGTCGGCGCGACGGCCACCCCACAGAGCCTGCTGCTCCCGGTGCTCGGCATCCTCGCGGTCACCGCGGAATGGAGCCAGCGCACCGGCCTGGTCACCTTCACCCTGGAACCGAGCCGGGCCCGCATCGCCGTCGCGAAGCTGGTCGCCGTCGTCCTGGTCGGCCTGCTGGCCGTGGTCGTCGCTCTCGGCGTCGCGGCCCTGGGCAACGTCGCGGGCATGGTGCTGATGGACGGCGCCGGCACCTGGAACATGGGAGTCCCCAACATCCGCGACTTCTTCCTCCTGCAGTTGCTCGGCGTCGTGCAGGGATTCGCCTTCGGCATGCTGCTGATGAACGCGGCCGCCGCGATCGTTCTCTACTACGTGGTCCCGATCGCGTGGACCGTGCTGTTCTCGATGGTGCAGGCCCTCGAAGAAGCCGCCCCGTGGCTGGACCTCAACACGGCCATCGCTCCGGCCTTCGAGCAGAAGACCTTCCAGGGAGACGACTGGACGCACATCGCAGTGGCCGGAACCATCTGGGTAGTCCTGCCCTTCGCCCTCGGACTCATCCGTCTGTTGCGACGCGAGGTGAAGTCCGCCTGACCGCAGCGCGAATTGTCACCGTGTCGTCGAACGAATCGACGGCACGGTGACAATTGGTCGGTCCGAGGCGCCTCGCCGGCCGGACTACGTCGGCTTGCGGCCGACGACGTACAGACGCTGGGTCGTCTCGTCCCTGGCGGGGAGGGGGCCGCGGAGGTACCACTCAATGTCGACCAGACCGGCGGCCTCCACGAGCCCGACCACGAACTCCGGCTCGTGAAGCACGAAGTCGAGGTCGATCTCGTGGCCGAACCAGTCGTCGAAGTGGCGGACCTCGGCTCCGGCGTGCATGCCGAGGACCAGCCAGCCGCCAGGGGCAAGCGGGCGGACCAGGGCCGCGACCGCGTCGGGCATCTCGGAGGCCGCGAGGTGGATGAGCGAGTACCACCCCAGAACGGCCGCCCACCCGGAGCTCGTGGCGGGACGGCTCAACCGTCGCAGGTCGCCCACTTCGAAGGTCCGGCCCGGGAAGCGCAGGCGGGCCTGCTCGACCATCGCGGGCGAGAGGTCGATCCCCACTGCGTCGGCGCCACCGTCGGCCAGGTACGCGGTGACGTGTCCCGGACCCGAGCCGACCTCCACCACTGGTTGCCCGGCCGCATGGGCGAGGACCCGGTCCAGCAGCCAGGTCTCGAACGGCAGCCCTCGCAGCTCGTTGACGAGGTTATCGGCATACGCGGCAGCAACCGCGTCGTACGACGACCGCACCTGTGCGTCGCGCCTTTCCGCGCCACCGGCGATGACGGCGTCCCGGTCGACGGTCTCTGCGGCGACTGTCGCGGCAAGCTGCGGGACCGGTCCGAGGAGATGGATCCAGCGCCGGTCCTGCTGTCCGGCTCGTCGTTCGAGCTCGCGCACCAGTGGTTCAGAACGCCCGGCCATCCGGCGCAGACACGCCTCGACCTCCCCCCGGTCGGCGAACGCATGGAACCGTTCGGTGCGGGTGCGCAGCTCACCCGGCGCCTGCGCGCCCCGGAGCAGCAACACCGTCAGGAGTGCTCGCTCGTCGGGACCGAGCCCGAGCCGCTCATCGAGGATCTGGTGATACTTCAGGGTCCGCCGCCCAGTGTCGGACCACACGATCCGCAGCAGGCCTCGCTCCTTGAGCGCCCGCGCGGTCTGCTCGACGGTCTGCTGGTCGAAGTCGACAACGGGGTCCCGGTTGCTGGTCTGGTTGCAGGCAGCCCGCAGCGCGTTGGCCGTGAGCGGGTACGACGCAGGCACCGTCGTCTGCTTCTCCAACAGGCTGCCCAGGATGCGCTGATCTTCGGGGGTGAGGACAGGGAGCTCGGTCACGCTGACGACCTTAGAACCCCCGGATCGTTGTCCAAAGTGGACCGATCGAGCCATGGAAGTACCCTAAAAGGGACCAATACTTCCAATCACCCCCAGATCCTTCGGGCGAGCCATATGGTCAAGTGCGCAACAAATTCCACGCTCATGGACTTCAACTGGGCGCCGGAACCCACGCCGGAGTTGGAATTGTCCGTTCCCGCTTCCTCAGGAGGTCGCCGTGGACGCCCAGCCGATCGAGCCGGACGCCCTCCTCAGACGAGCCGAAGTTGCGGCGATTCTGTGCGTGGGACCGAAGACCGTGGCCCGCTGGGCAAAGGCCGGCAAGCTCAACTCGTTCCGCACGCCAGGCGGACACCGACGCTACTTGAGGGCCGACGTGCTCGCCCTGATGACCGGTGTGAACCACAGCCACGACCGTGCCCCCACCGTTTGCCGACGACGCCGCGACTTCGATCACCGCCGGTCACGACGGGATGATCGAACAGGTTCTCCGAGACACGGCCGCCACGTGGGTTGACCCCTCCGCCGCCGCTGCCATCGTCGCGGAAGCTGTCGCCATCGCCCTGGAAATGCAAGCCGATGAAGCGGCGAGGGCCGCCATCGTGACCGCCGATGCGGTAGCTGCCGCCGCTACGACAGCGGCCGCGGCGGCCGAGGCGGCTCGAGAAGCCAGAGCGTTCGCCGCAGCCGTGGCGGCCGAAGCCGTAGCCAGCGACGCTGCCCGAACCGCAGCAACGATTCAGCTGCGGGCCGATGCCGCTGCGGTCAAACTGGCCGAAGCTGCGTCCCGGGCAGCAGCGATCGTCGCCGAGGCGAGCCCGCCGGGCAGCGAACGCGAGTCGGCTCTGACCGCGCTCCGGCTTGCGGCCACCGTCAAGGCTGCCGCAGTCGCCACCGCCGAGGACACTGCAGCCGCAGGCAGCCTCCGTCGCCAGCGCCGTCACCGCGGCCGCTGCCGGAGTCGCCTTCACGGTTTCTGCCGCAGCGGTGGCGTTCGAAAGTGAGGTCGCCAAGGTCGCTGCCACGCTGCAGGCCACTGCCACGGCGACTGCCCGTCAGGTCGCTGCCGCGACCGACGTGCGCGCCAGGGATGCCGCCTCGTTGGCGAGAGAGGCCGCCGCCGCAATGGTTCGTGAAGGCACCAGCCCGCCACATGTACCCGAGACGTCCAAGGCGCCTAAGCCGCGCACCGCTGCAGCGGCTTCGCTGCCGCTTGCGCGCAGAGCCAACGGATAAATATGGCCAGCGAAGGAACTCCCAAATCCTCTGGCGCGGGCGACGGTGCGCCCGTCGTACTGATCCTCACTCAGCAGCAGGCCGAGGCGCTGGCGGCCCTGATCACCCGCAGCGAAAGCCACGAACCATGGCTCGACATCGTGCGCAACCAACTGCAGTCGTCGGATTCTGACGTGCGCGCCCAACCGTCGTCTCCTGCGGCTGCGGTTTTCGCAGCTGCTCAGGCGGTGGTCGCCGGGACTCAGACCGCCATGGCGGCCGAGCGCGAAGCCAGGGATGTCGCCGAGGCTGTGGCGAGCACGGAGAAGTCAGTGCTGAGGGCAGCGCTGATGACCGCCAAGGCTGCCTCAACCGAGCGTGAGAGAAAGGCAGACGCCGCCGATTCCGCTGCTCAGAAGCTGGCAGACACCGCCGCACAGACGGCAGCCGGCATCCAGATTCGTGCCGACGTCTTGGCTGCCCGCGTTGCGAGCGCCGCGGCCACGGCCGCAGAGACCGTGTCGGCATCCATCGCCGCCGGCGGCGACGCGGAAGCCGTCATCACAGCGCTTCGGCTGGCCGCGACTGTCGACGCAGCCGCGGTCGCCACGGCTGAGGAGACGGCTTTGGCAGCAGCAGCAGTCGCCACGGCGGTAGCCGCCGCGGCGGCTCAAGCAGCCCTGACTGCGGCGATTGCAGCTGCAGCGTTCGAACAGGAGGTCGCGAACGTCGCAGCGGCGGTAAGACTGATCGCCACGACAACGGCTCGGGACCTGGCAGTCGAGACGGATGCCAAAGCGGTCGAAGTGGCGCTGGACGCACGACGCTCCAGCCGGTTCTGACCGAATCTTCGGGTTAGGCCCTCAGACCTCGGTCAGGCGGCGGGGGTGAGTGGGTGCGCGTGGTGCAGGGTGATCCCGCAGCGGGGGCAGTGTTTGCTGGGGGAGACGTCGAGGTCTTGGCCGCAGGCGCACATCGAGGTGGCGAGGTGGATGCGGGGTGGCCAGTGGCGTGAGCGGGGTCATCGTTCTGCCCCGCCATCGGTGGAGCTCGTCCGGTGGCGTCCTCGGTGGGCTGGAGCAGCTGGTCGATGAGCTGGTCGAGGTCGATCCGTCTCGGCGCCGGCCGGCACCGCAGCCAGGGAGCGGCTGAGGAACTGGTAGATGTCGCGGGTCCGGGCCTGGGCGACCAGCTCCCCGTCCGGAGAGCACAGCTCGATGATCACCGTCGCGGCGCCCTCGGCGTCCAGACACGGCCAGATGTGCACATCGCCCACGCCGGCCGGACCGGTCAGGCCACGGGCCAGCAGGTCCCGGGCGAAGGTCCACACCACGTCGCCCTCGGCGGTCACGAAGGTGACCGTCACCGCGAACGGGTCGGCCGGGTCGTAGCCCAACGCCGCGTCCACGGTGGTCAGCGTGCCGACCGCATCGACACATTGCAGGGCAAGGTCATGGGACACCAGGTCTGCGTACAGGTTGCGTTCACTCATGGCCATGCCGAGTCGACCTCATCCGAGAGGGTGGAACCAGGGACTGCCCACCGAACAGCAGGCACTTCGAGACTGCCAGCCGAAGCCGGCACTGCGAACGCCACGAGAGGAACACACTGCGGTCCGGCCGGGATCTGGCCGGGACCAGCGAGGTGGGCCCCTAGGAACGCATCGCACACGCGAGGTCCGGACGTGTTAACAACAATCCTGTCCCCCACGACCCCCCGAAAACAGGGCCAAAAGTCCTAGACCGGGCGAAAACGCACATTTGCGACTGCTGGACCAGTCAGGTCGCGGCGCGCAGGGCCCTTCCTGCTCAGGCAGGCAACAGCCGACGTCCGGTGATGGAACTGGGAGTGATGCGAACGTGGAAGGTCCGGTTGCCCTCTGCCCACGGGACGGGTAGCTCGGCGGGTTCGGGAAGGTCGTCGGCTTCGACGAAGGCGGCGTCGCCTCGGATGAGGACGCTCCACCCGGACTGGGTGTAGTCATCGAGCTCGTCGATCTCGAACGCTGCAGGACCCGATCTCAAGTGCTGAGCGAGGCTCGAGTGGGCCGAGATCCGGAGCAGCACGTCGCCGCGATCGAGGACGTAGTTGACCGGTAGCACAACCGGCCCGTCCTGGTCGCAGTAGGCCACGCGTCCGGTTGAGCGGGCCGCCGCGAGCTCCAGGCACTCGTCGCTGTCGATCTCTCTGATGTGACTCGCGAACCAGGTTTCCTTGCTGTTCATGACGTCGCCTTCCTTTACGTTCCAGAGTCGTTCCCTCCGGCCATTTCGAGATAGGGGCCCAGGTCACGAGGCCCTGGGACCAAGGACCCCGAGTCGCAGGAGCGTGGAGTACGACGTCTGCACGTACTGTGCGTATGCCTCGGGAGCCGCCCGGCTCCCAACCCTCGAGGAGAGTGCCATGGCCGACGATCCCGGCCGGGAGAAGTCCGCCAGGACGGCCCGCATCCGCTCCTACCATGCGTGGAATGAAGACCGATCCGCCGCCGAGCTGGCCCAAAGCCTCGAGTACACCGCGTCGGCTGGGGTTTCATCTCGCTGTACGCGTTGGCCTACGTCGGCACCTCCCTGGTGTTCCTCGCGCCCCTGCTGGTCTCCCTGGCGCTCAAGATCAATTCGCTCGTGGGGATCGACCAGGCACCGAACAGCCTGGCGCTCGTCGCGGGAGTCGGCAGCCTGTTGGCGATATTCGCCAATCCGCTGTTCGGCCGGATGAGCGACCGCACCTCGTCGCGGCTGGGCATGCGCCGGCCGTGGATGGTCCTCGGGCTGGTGGGTGGTTCCCTCGGCGTCCTCGTCGTCGCGTTGGCGCCCAGCATCCCGGTCGTCCTCGTCGGATGGTGCCTCGCCCAGCTGTGCTTCAACGCCCTGCTCGCCGCCCTGGTGGCGGTCCTGCCGGACCAGGTCCCGATCGCTCAACGCGGCCAGGTCTCCGGTGTTCTTGGTGTCTGTCTGCCGGTCGCGACGGTGTGCGCGACCTTCGTGGTCAACTGTTCTCCGGCAACCGGCTCGCCATGTTCATGGTCCCGTGCGCGATCGGCGGGTTCTTCATCCTGCTTTTCGCGGCCACGCTGGATGATCGTCGGCTGGCTCAGAAGGACAAACCGGCCTGGTCGCTGCGCGAGTTCGCCAGCACGTTCTACGTCAACCCACGCAAGAGCCCGGACTTCGCGTGGGCCTTCGCGAGCCGCTTCATGTTCCTGCTGGCCTACGCGTTCCTGGTGACGTATCAGGCCTACTACCTGCTGGACAAGATCGGCAGCGCCGAGTCCGACGTGCCGCACCAGATCTTCCTCAGCACACTCACCCAGTCGGTCGTGCTCGTCGTCGCTTCCCTCATCGGTGGCAGGCTCTCCGACTGGATGGGCCGACGGAAGATCTTCGTCCTCATCGCGTCGACCGTGTACGGCCTGTCGATGTTCGCCGTCGCCCTCGCCAGCGACCTCAACGGCTTCCTCGTCGGGCATGGCCATCAGCGGACTCGGCTTCGGCATGTACATGGCCGTCGACCTCGCGCTCGTCGCCGACGTGCTGCCCGACAAGGACAACGCCGCGAAGGACCTCGGCGTGTTCAACATGGCCGGTGCGCTGCCCTTCACCATCGCGCCCGCGATCGCGCCGGCCATCCTGGCTGTCGGCAGCGGCAGCTACGGCGTTCTGTACGCCGTCGCCGGGGTCTGCGCCGTCATCGGAGCATTCGCCATTCTGCCGGTGAAGGGCGTCCGATGAGCGGCTACTTCACTTCCGCTCTCAGCACGAACCAGAGTCCGACTGTCAGCGGGATGACCAGCCAGCACGACGCCGGTGACCCCCAGCTGCGTCCATTGCTGCGCGGTCAGAGCGCCCTCGAACAGGGGTCCTTGCGCGAAGTCGAAGTCGACCCAGGGCTGCAGGTCGCGGAACCAGTCCTGCGAGACGGCGAGCAGAAGGGCCAGCGTCGGCAACAGGAACTGATAGATGAAATAGGCCACGAGCGCCCCGGCCGAGCTGCGGATCACGACGCCGAGCATGAAGCCGACCAGCAGACCGAGCACGTTGACCAGGACCAGATTGAGCAGGTTCGTGACGGTCACGTCCCACACTGGGTCGACCCCAGCGATCGCCGTCCCCACGACGTTGCCGAGTGCGCCGATCCCGAAAGCGAGCGGAATCGTGACGACGGCCACGCCGACGCACGCGATCGCCTTGGCCGTGATGACGCGGCCGCGGTGCGGTACCAGGGTGAAAGTGGTCAGCCCGCTGCGCTGGCTCCACTCGCCGGTCACCGACAGGATCGCGATGATCGGGAGCACGAGCGTCATCGGGATGCCGATCGCTGCTGTGAACGAGCTGTAGGTCATCTCGTCGTTGCGTGCGAACAGGATGACGGACGCCGTAGCGAGCAGCGCCAGGATCCCGATACTCGCCATCAGCCAGAACCCGGACCGGGTATCGAACATCTTGCGAAGCTCGGTGGTGATGATCCGAATCAGCGGAATCCCCTGGTGGGCCGTTCTGGTCCTGACCGGGGGTGCCACGGTGTCCATGCTGGAGTCGATGCTGGTGTCGAAGGGTGGTCATGCCAGTGCTCCTTCAAGCTGGTTGGTGTCGCGCTGGGTATCGGCGGTGAGCTCGAGGAACATCTCCTCCAGGCCGGCGCCGTCGGCCGGCCGCAACTCCATGACGGGTACTCCGGCGGCGAAGGCGATCTTCCCGACCAGTTCGGCGTCGGCCTGCGCGAGCAGTCCGTCATCGCCGACGGGCGAGGAGCTGACGCCCGAGCCGAGAAGGGCACTGGCCACGACCTCACGCTCGGCCGTCCGCACGATGGATCCTGCGGACCGCAACAGGTCGTCCTTGGCCCCACGCGCCACGATGCGGCCGTTGCCGATCACAACCAGGTCGTCGGCGATGACCTCGATCTCGTGGAGCAGGTGGGAGGAGAGCAGCACGGTGCCGCCGCGGTCGGCGTAGTCGCGTAGCAGGCCGCGCATCCAGCGGATGCCGGCGGGGTCGAGGCCGTTGGCAGGTTCGTCCAGGATCAGCACCTCCGGCTCGCCGATCAGCGCGGTCGCGATGCCGAGCCGCTGCCGCATGCCCAGCGAGTAGTCGCGCACCCGGCGGGATGCCTCCTCCGGCGTGAGGCTGACCAGGTCCAGCATCTCCTCGACGCGTCCACGAGCCAGCCCCATGAAGCGCTGGGCGATGGTCAGGATCTCGCGGCCCGTGCGGCCGGCGTGCTGAGCCGAGGCATCCAGCAGGACCCCGACCTCGAGCCCCGGGTTGGGCAGGTCCACGTAACTGCGCCCGGAGATGGTGGCGCTTCCCGACGTGGGCCGCGTGAGACCGACGATGATCCTCATCGTGGTCGACTTGCCGGCGCCGTTGGGTCCCAGGAACCCGGTCACGCGGCCCGGCCGGGCCGTGAAGCTGACATCGTCCACGGCAGTGAAGGTGCCGTAGGTTCTGGTGACTGACTGGACGGTGATCATGCGGTTCCCTTTCGTGACGTGCAGTGGGCTTATCGAGGGTCGACGATGGACGCATCGGACGGGTCGGTCTCGGAGTATCTGACCGAGACCAGTGGCAGGCCGGTGTCGCGCACCTTCTGCAGCAGGCCATGTAGTGCGGCCTGGTCTACGACCGGGCCCTCGATGAGCGTGTGGCCGTCGCTTTCCCGAGTCAGGGTCAGCCCGTCGAACCAGGCTGACCAGCGACTCGCGAGGTGCCCCTTGAGCCGGATTTCGTACTGTCCAGCCCCGGGATAGTCGCCGGTCGATGCTTGCGTTTCGCTCATGCGCTGAACGTAGGAGCGGATGTGGTGAGGAGACATCACCACGTGTGGTGATTGTGGTGGTGAACCGGGCGCGGTCGGCGGTGCCGCCGCTCATTGACACGCCGCGGCGCCTGACGGTCGGATTGCTCCGCGGGCACAGGAGGCAGAGGGTGGCAGTCATGGAGAAGCGCAGGCTCGGACGTGTCAAACACCAGAGTTCGGTACTCATCTACGGCGCGGCGGCGCTCGGCGAGGTGTCGCAGGAGGTGGCGGACGGGTCGATACAGGAAGCCCTCGACGGGGGTATCAACCACTTCGACGTGGCCGCCGACTACGGAGAGGCTGAGTTGCGGCTCGGGCCGTGGATGCCGGAGATCCGCGACCGGATCTTCTGGCGACGAAGACTGGTCACCGTGACCGGGACTCGGCCTGGCGTGAGATCAACGCCTCGCTGCAACGGCTGCGCACGGACCGGGTCGACCTGCTGCAGCTGCACGCCATCGGCGACCTGGATGAGCTCGACCTCGCGACGGGTCCGGACGGCGCGCTCGAGGCGGCGATCCGCGCTCTGGAGGAGGGGCTGGTCGGTGCCATCGGCATCACCGGCCATGGCCACGATGCGCCTGCTACCCACCACGAGGCACTGCGCCGCTACCCGTTCGCGACCGTCCTGACGCCGCTCAACCCGGTGCTGTGGCGCGACGAGTCGTACCGGGCCGACTACCAGGCGCTCGTTGGGGAGGTCCGTCGCCAGGACGTGGGCCTGATGACCATCAAGACGGTGTCCCGCCGCAACTGGCCGGACGGCGCGGGCCAAGCCGTACACGACGTGGTACGAGCCGCACGACACCCAGGCCCGCATCACAGCGGCGGTCTCCTGGGTCCTCGCGCACGACGAGGTGACGGGCATCCCCACCGCCGGTGACGTCAGGCTGCTGGGCATGCTGTTGGAGGCCGAACGAAACCGCGTCTCGCCCACAGAGGCCGAACGGCAACTGGCGAGCGACGGCGACTACTCATCGCCTTTCATCGCCATGCCGTTCTAGTCGCTTGGTTTCGTCCGGGGCAGTCTGGCTCCGTCGCAGATGCCTGAGCTCGTCCTCCAGCCGAATGACGTGCGCGATCCCCGCGAGGTTCAAGCCGTCGGCAAGCAGTTCGCGAATGCGATGCAACCGGGCGATGTCTGCCTGGCTGTACAGCCGGGTGCCGCCCGCCGTACGGGCCGGCGCGACGAGGCCGTGTCTCTCGTAGACGCGCAGGTTCTGGATCTGCATGGACACCATCTCGGCGGCCACCGAGATCGCGAAGACACCCCTGGCGTCGTTGCCCATTGGGCTCACCTCAGAAATTTCGTGCCGGACCACTTGATTCTGCCGTTGCTGATGAGTATATAAAACCTGTACCAACTGATACAGGTTTTGGTTGGTCACGAGTTCGGCTCAACTTCGACCGCTTGGGAAAGGACTACTCATGTTGCTACGCACGACCGACCCATTCCGCGACCTTGACCGCCTGACCCAACAGGTCTTCGGCACCACCAACCGTCCCACCGTGATGCCGATGGACGCCTGGCGAGAGGGCGACACCTTCATCATCGAGTTCGACCTGCCGGGCGTCGCCCGCGACAGCATCGATCTCGACGTCGAGCGCAACGTGCTGACTGTTCGTGCCGAGCGCGTCGCCGGAAATGGCGACTGGGAGATGCTCGCGTCGGAGCGCCCACGAGGCATGTACAGCCGTCAGCTTGTCCTGGGAGACAACCTCGATCTGAGCGGCATCGCCGCGCACTACGAGGACGGGGTCCTCAGGCTCAAGGTCCCCGTGGCTGAAAAGGCAAAGCCCCGCAAGATCGAGGTCACCACCTCGAGCGAAGGCACCGACCGCACAGCCATCGAAGCCTGACCGCCCGGGGCTGTCGGCCGTACGCCGAGATCGGCAGCCCCGACCAGGTGCGGCTCAGCCGTTGTGGATCCCCCGCAGGTTCGCGTCGCTGAGCCGCGCCTCCTCGGCTGCCCGGGCCTCGAGCTCGGTCCGCCGGCTCGTCTCCAGCAGATCTTGCGCGGCGTCGTACGCTGACGGCTCCGAGACCAGATCGGCGGCACCCCGCTTGAGCCGGCCGAGCGCCGCCCGGCCGAAGACCTGCTGCTCGGTGGTGGTGCGCTCCGAGCGGCCGCGGCCGATGAACGACACAGCCCAGTGCAACAACGCCGTGACCCGGCTCTTGAACCCGGTGATGTAGATCAGGTGCAGAGCCAGCCACATCAGCCACGCGATCACCCCGGTGAAGCGCATCTTGCCGACCATCGCGACCGCACGGAAGCGGCTGATGATGGCCATCGAACCCTTGTCGAAGTAGTGGAAGGGCTTCTGGGGCGGCTTGCCCTTGAGACGGTTGTTGATCTCCTTGGCGGCGTACCTCGAACCCTGGATGGCCACCTGCGCGACGCCGGGCAGGTTGTCCAGCGCGATCATGTCGCCGACGACGAAGACCTCGGGATGGCCAGGAAGGGTCAGGTCGGGGTTGACGCCGACCCGGCCGGCTCGGTCGATTGGCGCACCGGACTGTTCGGCGAGCGTCCGACCCAACGGCGAGGCCTGCACGCCGGCAGCCCAGATCTTGGTCACGGCTGGGATCGCCTCGACGCGGCCGTCCTTGTGTTTCACCTCGATGCCGCGCTCGTCGACGTCGGTCACCATGGCTCCCAGCAACACCTCGACGCCGAGCTTCCCGAGCTCCTTCTCGGCCTTAGCGCCGAGCTTGGCACCGAACGGCGGCAGCACCTGAGGGGCGGCGTCGACGAGGAGGACACGGGATTTGCGAGTGTTGATGTAGTGGAAGTCCCGGCTGAGCGTCCGGTGGGAAAGTTCGGCAATCTGACCCGCCATCTCCACGCCCGTGGGGCCGGCGCCGACCACCACGAAAGTCAGGAGGTCCTCGACGGGCAAGCCCTGGGACGCGGCATTCTCGGCGATCTCGAAGGTCCCGAAGATCCGCCCGCGGAGCTCCAGGGCATCGTCGATGCTCTTCATCCCGGGAGCGAACTCGGCGAACTGGTCGTTGCCGAAGTAGGACTGGGTCGCCCCGGCGGCCACGATCAGCGAGTCGTACGACGTGACTGCCTCTCGGCCGAGCACGTGATGGGTGACGGTCTTCGCGTCGAGGTCGATGCCGGTCACCTCGCCGAGAATCACCCTCGCGTTCTTCTGCCCGCTCAGCACCTCGCGCGTCGGCGGCGCGATCTCGCCCTGGGACAGGATCCCGGTGGCGACCTGGTAGAGCAGCGGCTGGAACAGGTGGTGCGTAGTCTTGGCGATCATCGTGACGTCGACGTCCACCCGCGCCAGGGCCTTGGTGCCGAAGAGTCCGCCAAAGCCCGAGCCGACCACCACCACGTGGTGACGATGCTGCTCGCCTGATGTTGACTGAGCTGCCTGCTGGGCCATCGGCTGCCTTCCTCGAGGGGTCTGCGCTAGGGCGACTTTCCTCCTCCATTGTCCGACTCGGCAACCCCCAATGCACGCCCGTGAGCGCGCTTGTGAACGAATTCACATTCTCGCTCATCTCAAGATGCCCCGGAAGAACGTCCGGAGAATCTCCGGCCCGCCCGACCCGACGACCTAAGGCGAAGCGCAGCAGCCCGGACACCCGGGCGGCCATCCAGACGTCGAATTCGCGGTCCTGCACCACCACCTCCATACCCGACTCACGCAGAAGGGACAGCGGTTGTTGCAGCGACAATCCCAGAAATGTGTGCGATTTTGTTCGTCTGGGGTTTGGGCCGGCATGGCTGGGGGTAGTCAAATCTTAAATCGCATCTGTGGCTGGGGTAGCTGTTGACGCCTGTCGTCGCCTCATTGACGCTCAGCTCGAGTCCGCGGTCCGTCCAGGACGCGCGACGCTGGGTGGGTGACGCCTGCCGTGGCATCGGTCGTACTGATCTCGTCGAGTGCGCCGAGCTCGGTGTCTCCGAACTCGTCACCAACGCCCTGCTCCACGCCGAGCCGCCCCTCGCCGTACGACTCGGCGGAACGCCCACCCACCCCCGGTTCGAGGTCTCGGACGGGTCGATGAAGCCGCCCACGCCCAACGCGAAGATGATCGATGACGACGAGCTGCTGTCGACCGTCGGCCGCGGGCTCGGCCTGGTCGCGATGTGCTCGTCGGTCTGGGGTGTGCGCGTGCACCGCGACGGCAAGGTCGTCTGGTTCGTGCCGGCAGCGGAGGCCCGGGCCGACGCCGACCTGGGCTCGCTCCGGATCGAGTACGAGGAGGTGTCGGACCGGCCCCCGCCGGCCGCCGAACTGGCGGACCCCGTCCAGATCAAGGTGTTGGGCCTCCCGACGGCGGCGTACGTCGAGTTCCGCCACCACTATCGGGAGCTGCGCCGCGAGCTCAGTCTGCTGACGCTGGCCAGCGAAGAGACCTACCCGATCGCCCAGCATCTGTCCCGGTTGTTCCAGCTCTTCGATCACGACGTCAGGTTGAGTTCGAGCACTGCAACGGTTCTGAAGGCCGTGGCCTCGGGGGCCGAAACGGTCGACGTCGACGTCACCGTCGACCGATCCTCGATCGGGACCATCGCGCAGATGATCGACGTCCTCGAGCTCGCCGACGCGTTCTGCCGGGCCGAACGACTGCTGTCGGTCGCAGCATCGCCGCGACAGCGCGCGTTCACCCGGTGGTACCTCGGCGAGTACATCGGCCAGGGCCGTGGACGGCCCGCGGTGCCCTGGCCCGGCAACGCCGATCTCACCGACTCGGTCGAGGCGTGAGCGCGTCTCCGAAGTACATCATCGCCGGCACCATCTCGGAGGTGACCAGACCGTGGTCCCGGGTCAGCTCGTCGATCACGTCGAAGGACGCGCGGATCCGTTCCGGTGTGTCCACCACCACCGTCACGACCGGCACCCGACGGCCGAGCTGGACCAGGCGGTCCCCATGCGGCTCGTGGTCGCCGTGGAAGCCCCATGAACCCCGAAGTGATGTCGCGCCTCGCGCGCTCGTCCCGCGCAGCCGACGGACGATCGCCCGGTGGATCGGCTCACCGTCGTACAGGTGGGACTCTGACGTGACGACGAGCAGCTTCTGCCACAACCTGCGGCCATCGCCATCAACGTTCGGCAGTGCGTGCGGGCGGGCGATCAACCGGCCGTCAAGCTTGCACACGCGGACCCGTTCGACACTGATCGTCGGACGCTCCAGGCGGCTCACGAGCTCGGGAAGGACCTCCGCGATCCGGGCGCCGGCTCCCACCGCCATCACCATCGTCGGCACGTCGTGGTTGCGTGCGAGGAACCTGGCCCGTTCCCGTTCCCCACGGGTGGTGCCGTCCACACCCACGAGCACAGTCGCCCCCGCGACTCCGCGCAGCTTCAGGAGGTCACAGACGGCAAGGTGGGCGCGGCGCCCGAGAATCCGCTCATGCCGGCCGAGGTAGATGGTCAGCTTCGTGCCTTCGCTTGGCTGGTCGGGGACCGGACCGACTCCGGAGCCATCGAGGACCAGCCTGGCGCGCTCGACGGTCAGCATCCCCTTCTGCTGCATCCCGGCAAGCCGCGGGAGCATGGGCGCGATCCGATCGTGGGTGTCGACCGCAATCGCGGCCACCGACGGGTCCTCGGACATCGTGAGGGTCTGGTCGCCCCTCAGGTGGTGGCGCAACCCGAAGCCGCCACTGGCGCGCAGCAGAATGCTGGTGTTCACCGCAGACTGCTCGAACACGCCGAGGAGTACGTCGGAGAAGAGTGCCCCGTCGATCCGCTCCCGTTCCCCGAAGTAGCTGGTGACCTTCAGGCAGTCCTCGATCACAGCAGGCCTCCCACCCACAGCCCGGCCGCGGCCGTGCCGAGCCCGGCGATGACGCTGACGCAGACGTTCGTCAGGGCGAGAACGAACTGACGCTCCTCGATGAGGCGCTGCGTCTCGAACATCCACGTGCTGAAGGTCGTGTAGGCGCCGATGACGCCCGCGCCCAGCAGGAGTTCGACGTCCCGCGGCACGGCCAGACCGGCCAGCAGTCCCAGGGCGAAGGCGCCGGTCAGGTTGACCAGCAGGGTCCCGTACGGCATCGAGCCGGGCACACGGCGGCTCACTGCCCCGTCGAGGAGAAACCTCAGGACCGCCCCTGCCCCACTGGCCACGACCACGCCCGCCCAGACCAGCGCATTCACCGCAGCACCCCCGCCCGGCGCACCAGTGCGGTGGCGAGATGCACGGCCACCAGTCCACACGCAAGACTGGCCACGGTGTACGCGACGGCCACCGCCGCGGCATCCGCCTCCAGCAGACGCACCGTCTCGACCTGCATCGTGGAGAACGTGCTGAGGCCACCGCACAGCCCGGTTCCCAAGAGGGGACGTCGGTAGTTGGAGGCTGGAAGGCGCTCCAGGAGCCGCGTCGAGAAGTAGCCCAGCATCAGTGCGGCGATGATGTTCACGACGAAGGTGGGCCACGGCCAGTCCCCGCCTGTGATGTCCACCGACGCACCCAGCGCGACTCGCACCGACCCTCCGATCGCGCCGCCACAGAAGATCGCGAGCAGTTCGCGGGGATCCCGTCCCATGAGACCTCAGGCGTAGCCGAGCTCGTGCAGCCGGTCGTCGTCGATGCCGAAATGGTGTGCCACCTCGTGCACGACGGTGATCCGGACCTCGTCGACCAGCTCCTCCTCCGACTCGCACATGTCGAGCAGCGGGTTGCGGAAGATGAGGATGCGGTCGGGCAGCTCCAGTCCGTAGGAGCCGTCTCGCTCGGTCATCGCCACCCCGTCGTACAGGCCGAGCAGGTCGGGCTCGTCCTCGGGAGGTTCGTCCTCGACGAGTACGACGACGTTGCGCACCAGTTGGGTGAGCTCGTCCGGGATGTCGTCGAGGGCTTGGTCGACCAGCTCCTCGAAGCGCTCCCGGCTGACGTCGATGGGCACCCGCCCATTGTGCGCGATGACTGGTCGAACCAGTGGTTCGCCGGTCAAACCCGGTCGAGCCCGCCGAGCTCGAACGCCGAACACCCCGGACCGTGATGGTCCGGGGTGTTCGCTTGGGCGACCCCGACGGGACTCGAACCCGCGGCCTCCGCCGTGACAGGGCGGCGCGCTAACCAACTGCGCTACGGGGCCAGATTTTGCTTCTCTCGAAGCGTGGGAACTCTAACTCATTCCCTTCTTCGGAAACCAATCGGCAGATCGTCCGATGCGGTTCGCACCCCCAACGGGATTCGAACCCGTGCTACCGCCGTGAAAGGGCGACGTCCTAGGCCGCTAGACGATGGGGGCCTGCCGCCTTGCGGCAACCGGCACATCATAGGGCAGCCGCCGGAGGCGCCCCAAATCACTTCCAGACCAGCAACAACCTCGAATTCATCCGCCTCCAGGCCCTGCGGTATGGTTTCCACCGCTCGGGCAGGTAGCTCAGTTGGTACGAGCGTCCGCCTGAAAAGTGGAAGGTCGGCGGTTCGACCCCGCCCCTGCCCACGAGCAGAGCCGCAGGTCAGCCCACGGGTCTGGCCTGCGGCTCAATTCTGCATAGGACGTTGACCGCAGCCGTTGACCGCGACCGGCTACCCGAGGCGCTCGCCGAGACGACGCAACGCTGTCCGCTTCTCGTCGAGAGAGGCGTGTGCGTAGATGGTCGTCCCAAAAAAAAAAAAAAAAAAAAAAAAAAAAAAAAAAAAAAAAAAAAAAAAAATGAAGCGCAGCAGCCCGGACACCCTAGCGGCCATCCAGACGTCGAATTCGCGGTCCTGCACCACCCCCTCCATACCCGACTCACGCAGAAGGGACAGCGGTCGTTGCAGCGACAATCCCAGAAATGTGTGCGATTTTGTTCTCTGGGGTTTGGGCCGGCATGGCTGGGGGTAGTCAAATCTTAAATCGCATCTGTGGCTGGGGTAGCTGTTGACGCCTGTCGTCGCCTCATTGACGCTCAGCTCGAGTCCGCGGTCCGTCCAGGACGCGCGACGCTGGGTGGGTGACGCCTGCCGTGGCATCGGTCGTACTGATCTCGTGGAGTGCGCCGAGCTCGGGGTCTCCGAACTCGTCACCAACGCCCTGCTCCACGCCGAGCCGCCCCTCGCCGTACGACTCGGCGGAACGCCCACCCACCCCCGGTTCGAGGTCTCGGACGGGTCGATGAAGCCGCCCACGCCCAACGCGAAGATGATCGATGACGACGAGCTGCTGTCGACCGTCGGCCGCGGGCTCGGCCTGGTCGCGATGTGCTCGTCGGTCTGGGGTGTGCGCGTGCACCGCGACGGCAAGGTCGTCTGGTTCGTGCCGGCAGCGGAGGCCCGGGCCGACGCCGACCTGGGCTCGCTCCGGATCGAGTACGAGGAAGTGTCGGACCGGCCCCCGCCGGCCGCCGAACCGGCAGACCCCGTCCAGATCAAGGTGTTGGGCCTCCCGACGGCGGCGTACGTCGAGTTCCGCCACCACTATCGGGAGCTGCGCCGCGAGCTCAGTCTGCTGACGCTGGCAAGCGAAGAGACCTACCCGATCGCCCAGCACCTCTCCCGGTTGTTCCAGCTCTTCGATCACGACGTCAGGTTGAGTTCGAGCACTGCAACAGTTCTGAAGGCCGTGGCCTCGGGGGCCGAAACGGTCGACGTCGACGTCACCGTCGACCGATCCTCGATCGGGACCATCGCGCAGATGATCGACGTCCTCGAGCTCGCCGACGCGTTCTGCCGGGCCGAACGACTGCTGTCGGTCGCCGCATCGCCGCGACAGCGCGCGTTCACCCGGTGGTACCTCGGCGAGTACATCGGCCAGGGCCGTGGACGGCCCGCGGTGCCCTGGCCCGGCAACGCCGATCTCACCGACCCGGTCGAAGCCTGAGCGCGTCTCCGAAGTACATCATCGTCGGCACCCTCTCGGACGTGACCAGACCGTGGTCCCGGGTCAGCTCGTCGATCACGTCGAAGGACGCGCGGATCCGTTCCGGTGTGTCCACCACCACCGTCACGACCGGCACCCGACGGCCGAGCTGGACCAGGCGGTCCCCATGCGGCTCGTGGTCGCCGTGGAAGCCCCATGAACCCCGAAGTGACGTCGCGCCTCGCGCGCTCGTCTCGCGCAGCCGACGGACGATCGCCCGGTGGATCGGCTCACCGTCGTACAGGTGGGACTCTGACGTGACGACGAGCAGCTTCTGCCACAACCTGCGGCCATCGCCATCGGTGTTCGGCAGTGCCTGCGGGCGGGCGATCAACCGACCGTCAAGCTTGCACACGCGGACTCGTTCGACACTGATCGTCGGACGCTCCAGGCGGCTCACGAGCTCGGGAAGGACCTCCGCGATCCGGGCGCCGGCTCCCACCGCCATCACCATCGTCGGCACGTCGTGGTTGCGTGCGAGGAACCTGGCCCGTTCCCGTTCCCCACGGGTGGTGCCGTCCACACCCACGAGCACTGTCGCCCCCGCGACTCCGCGCAGCTTCAGGAGGTCACAGACGGCAAGGTGGGCGCGGCGCCCGAGAATCCGCTCATGGCGGCCAAGGTAGATGGTCAGCTTCGTGCCTTCCCTTGGCTCGTCGGGGACCGGACCGACTCCGGAACCATCGAGGACCAGACTGGCGCGCTCGACGGTCAGCATCCCCTTCTGCTGCATCCCGGCAAGCTGCGGGAGCATGTGCGCGATCCGATCGTGGGTGTCGACCGCAATCGCGGCCACCGACGGGTCCTCGGACATCGTGAGGGTCTGGTCGCCCCTCAAGTGGTGGCGCAACCCGAAGCCGCCACTGGCGCGCAGCAGAATGCTGCTGGTCACCGCAGACTGCTCGAACATGTCGAGGAGTACGTCGGAGAAGAGTGCCCCGTCGATCCGCTCCCGTTCCCCGAAGTAGCTGGTGACCTTCAGGCAGTCCTCGATCACAGCAGGCCTCCCACCCAGAGCCCGGCCGCGGCCGTGCCGAGCCCGGCGATGACGCTGACGCAGACGTTCGTCAGGGCGAGAACGAACTGACGCTCCTCGATGAGGCGCTGAGTCTCGAACATCCACGTGCTGAAGGTCGTGTAGGCGCCGATGACGCCCGCGCCCAGCAGGAGTTCGAGGTCCCGCGGCACGGCCAGACCGGCCAGCAGTCCCAGGGCGAAGGCGCCGGTCAGGTTGACCAGCAGGGTCCCGTACGGCATCGAGCCGGGCATACGGCGGCTCACTGCCCCGTCGAGGAGAAACCTCAGGACCGCCCCTGCCCCACTGGCCATGACCACGCCCGCCCAGACCAGCGCATTCATCGCAGCACCCCCGCCCGGCGCACCAGTGCGGTGGCGAGATGCACGGCCACCAGCCCACACGCAAGACTGGCCACGGTGTAGGTGACGGCCACCGCTGCGGCACCCGCCTCCAGCAGACGCACCGTCTCGACCTGCATCGTGGAGAACGTGCTGAGGCCGCCGCACAGCCCGGTTCCCAAGAGGGGACGTCGGTAGTTGGAGGCTGGAAGTCGCTCCAGGAGCCGCGTCGAGAAATAGCCCAGCATCAGTGCGGCGATGATGTTGACGACGAACGTGGACCACGGCCAGTCCCCGCCTGTGATGTCCACCGACGCACCCAGCGCGACTCGCACCGTCCCTCCGATTGCGCCGCCACAGAAAATCGCGAGCAGTTCGCGGGGATCCCGTCCCATGAGCCCTCAGGCGTAGCCGAGCTCGTGCAGCCGGTCGTCGTCGATGCCGAAATGGTGTGCCACTTCGTGCACGACGGTGATCCGGACCTCGTCGACCAGCTCCTCCTCCGACTCGCACATATCGAGCAGCGGGTTGCGGAAGATGAGGATGCGGTCGGGCAGCTCCCCTCCGTAGGAGCCGTCTCGCTCGGTCATCGCCACACCGTCGTACAGGCCGAGCAGGTCGGGGTCGTCCGCGGGAGCTTCGTCCTCGACGAGTACGACGACGTTGCGCACCAGTTGGGTGAGCTCGTCCGGGATGTCGTCGAGGGCTTGGTCGACCAGCTCCTCGAAGCGCTCCCGGCTGACGTCGATGGGCACCCGCCCATTGTGCGCGATGACTGGTCGAACCAGTGGTTCGCCGGTCAAACCCGGTCAAGCCCGTCGAGCTCGAACGCCGAACACCCCGGACCATGACGGTCCGGGGTGTTCGCTTCGGCGACCCCGACGGGACTCGAACCCGCGGCCTCCGCCGTGACAGGGCGGCGCGCTAACCAACTGCGCTACGGGGCCAGATTTTGCTTCTCTCGAAGCGTGGGAACTCTAACTCATTCCCTTCTTCGGAAACCAATCGGCAGATCGTCCGATGCGGTTCGCACCCCCAACGGGATTCGAACCCGTGCTACCGCCGTGAAAGGGCGACGTCCTAGGCCGCTAGACGATGGGGGCCTGCCGCCTTGCGGCAACCGGCACATCATAGGGCAGCCGCCGGAGGCGCCCCAAATCACTTCCCGACCAGCAACAACCTCGAATTCATCCGCCTCCGGGCCCTGCGGTATGGTTTCCACCGCTCGGGCAGGTAGCTCAGTTGGTACGAGCGTCCGCCTGAAAAGTGGAAGGTCGGCGGTTCGACCCCGCCCCTGCCCACGAGCAGAGCCGCAGGTCAGCCCACAGGTCTGGCCTGCGGCTCAACTCTTTCCAGGACGGTTGACCGCAACGTTGACCGCAACCGGCTACCCGAGGCGCTCGCCGAGCCGGCGCAACGCCGTCCGCTTCTCGTCCAGGGACGCGTGCGCGTAGATGGTCGTCACAGCCGCCGGTGACGGTTGAACCGTCACTTGAGGTCGAAGAAGGCCGGCAAGACCTGACCATCATCAAGCGTGACGAACAGCGTGTAGCAGCCCTTCGTGGACGGGGTCTTCCAGTTGTAGACGTAATGGTTGGCCGTAGCGTCGTACCGCAACGAGGTGGAGCCGGTCGTGCTGCTCTCGAGCGCATCAGCCGGGTCGTCGGAGAAGTTGCCACAGTTCGTCGTCTTGTAGGTGACTGATGCGATCGCCGCGAGGTCACTGACGAACTCGCCGCTGGTCGTCCGCAGCTGCCACTTAACCGGGTAGGTTCGCCCCGCTTTGCCGGTGTTGACCGTGTCCGGGTTGTCCACCGGTGCCTGGAACCCGCTGATCGTGTACCGGCTCGCCTCCACGTGGTACCGCAGGTCGACCGTCGCGGTCTGGCCGGCGAGTGTGGACAGCGTGTCCCCGTCCGTCAGGCTGACACCTCCGGTCGGGACGATGCCCGGGCTACCGAGGCTCAGGTCGAGCGGCCCCGATGTGTCGTTCGCGATGACGACGGCGACCGCGCCCGCATCGGCTGCGTTGCGATGCTTCTGGTCGTACGTGCAGCCTCCCCTGCGGATCAGCGCGATGGTGCCGGTGAACTCTCCCCCGGCGAAGTCGGCGGCCTCGCAGCCCGGACTGGCGTCCTGCGGCACCGCCCGAAGCGGCCCGGTCAACCCCCCTACCGGTGTCTGGGGAGAGAACTCGGCAGGCTGCGCCTGGAAGGACTGGCCTGCGACGCGCACCACGCCCGCATCGATGACGACGACATCCGCAGCAGATTCGGTGACGCCCGACGCCAGCAGACCGCCGGTGAGAAGGACGCTCAGCGCGCCGCGCCGAGCCTTCATCCGCCAGCCGCGCAACCCGCCCATGCCTGGGTCTCCGCCGCACGCTCCAAGTTGCCGCCTCATCTCGTCCCTCCTCGACTCCGACCCCATCCGTCCTGCCGCCCACTTGCCCGAGCGCACCGTTGTGCGCGGTTCGCCGCGAGAGCCGACCATCCTGAATGTCATAGCGTCGCCTCGATATCTTGAGCCCGAGTCGGTGTCTGGACCCGGACGGCAGTTTCTCGTCTCGTCGCAGGTCCGGTCTGAGTCTCCTCACGTCCAGCACGCGCGGGCAATAGACCTAGGTCCCGTCCTTGGTGGCGTGGCGGGGTGCAAGCGGATACGCACCGCGGGACGCCCCTGTCGGCCCGGCCACCGGGGGCCGACTCGCTGCGGCTGGCGCTCGCCCAGAGTGTCCGGTGCCCGTGGTTCGACCCCGCCCCCTGCCCACGAGCACCGCAGGCCCTGACCTGCAGGAACGCCCTCGCCGCCCACGGCGAGGGCGTTCCGGTGTCTGCAGCCAGTCTCACTTCCTGGCTTGCCGTTGTCAGCGGGAGAGGTTGCGGTAGGCACTCGCGGACAGCGGCAGGAAGATCGCAGTCAGGACGAGCGGCCAGCCGAAGGCCACCAGCACCGCGTGGTCGGCCAGGACGCCGTCGGTGATGCCGGTCGGGTTGCCGAACAGGTCGCGCGCGGCTGCGGCGGTGGCCGAGACCGGGTTCCACTGGGCCAGGAAGCCGAGCCAGTCTGGCATCGTCTCGGGTGCGACGAACAGGTTGGACAGGAACCCGAGCGGCCAGACCAGCACCTGGACGGCCATCTGCGCGCCTTCGCCGCGGAGCGTGACCCCGAGGTAGATCCCGATCCACAGCACCGCGAACCGCAGCCAAAGCATGCAGCGCCACCGCGATCATCGCGCGGCCGGCGCCGTCGTCGATGCGCCACCCGACCAGGAGGCCGCCGACCATCAGCACCACCAACTGCACTGCGGAGTTGAGGAGGTCGGCCCCGCAGCGCCCGAGCGGGACCGCCACGCTGCTGATCGGCATCGACCGGAACCGGTCGGTGATGCCCCGCTTGGTGTCCTGCGCGATCGCGGTCATCGTCGACTCGACGCCGAACAGCATGGAGAGCGCGAACATGCCGGGCAGGAGGTACTCCAGGTAGTCGCCGCCGCCGGGCACGTCGATGGCGCCACCGAAGAGGAAGCCGAAGACGAGCAGCAGCATCACCGAGAACGCGATGCCGAAGATCGGCGTCCACGGCTCTCGGACCCAGTGCTTGAGGTCGCGCTGGGTCACGATCCAGCCTTGGCTCAGCGTGGCGATCATCGGAGGGCTCCCGTGGCGTTGGTGGCATCGGTGAGGTGCAGGAACACCTCGTCGAGGGTGGGGCGACGCAGCAGCACGTCGTCGACGTCGAGCCCGCTGCGGTCGAGCGCGCGCACCGCGGCGAGCAGTGCCGCGGTCCCTCCGGCGGGGCCCGCCTCGACGGTCACCTCGCGGGTGTCCTCGTCCGCTGTCCCGGTCAGGACGTGCGCGAGCGCCGTGAGGTCGGTGCCCTGCCTTGCGGTGACGATCACCCGATCGCCGCCGAGGCGGCTCTTCAGCTCCGAGGACGTGCCCTCCGCGATCACCGTTCCGGCGCCCATCACGGTGATCCGGTCGGCGAGCTGGTCGGCCTCGTCGAGGTACTGGGTGGTGAGCAGCACCGTGGTCCCGAGCTCGACCACTCGTCGTACGGTCTCCCAGACCTCGGACCGGCCCCGGGGGTCGAGACCGGTGGTCGGCTCGTCGAGGAAGAGCAGGCTGGGTCGGCGGATCAGGCTGGCGGCGATGTCGAGCCGACGGCGCATGCCCCCGGAGTACGTCGAGACCTTGCGGCCACCGGCTCCGTCCAGCCCGTAGGTGGTGAGCAGCTCGTCCGCGCGATCACGGGCGTGGGTCTTGGTCAGTCCGTGGAGGCGGCCGAGCATCACCAGGTTCTCGTGGCCGAACAGCACCTCGTCCAGGGCTGTCGACTGACCGACGAGGCCGATCTCCCCTCGCACGGCGGTGGCCTCGCGTCGTACGTCGTGTCCGGCCACTCGAACCTCGCCCTGGTCGCAGCGGGTGAGCGTGGCGAAGATGCGGATCGCGGTCGTCTTGCCGGCCCCGTTCGGGCCCAGCAGGGCGTGGATGGTGCCGGGGGCGACGCTCAGATCGAACCCATCGAGGGCATGGGTCTGTCCGTAGCTCTTGTGCAGGTCGCGGGCGAGCAGGGGTGGTGCGGTCGAGGCCATCTGGCTCCTTTGTCGTACGCCGTACGGAAATAGCGACCCAACAATAGCATTAATTCCGTACGGCGCACGAAGAAGTTAGGATCGGCTCGTGCCTGTCGACCCGGACCCCGTCATTCGCCTGCTCTGGCGGCACGTCGTGCCCGCCGAGGCGCCGGCACCCAAGCGCGGTCCTCGACAGCGCGTGACGGTGGACGAGGTGGTCGATCGGGCCATCGAGATCGCCGACGAGCAGGGACTCGACGCACTCTCCATGCGCGTCCTGGCCCCGCGGCTGGGCATCGGCGTGATGACGCTGTACACCTACGTCGCCAATCGCAGCGACCTCGTCGTGCTCATGGTCGACCAGGTCTTCGGCCGTCGGGAGCTCCCGCCGATGTCGGGCTCGTTGCGGGAGCGACTGCAGCTGGTCGCGGAGGTCCAGCTCGGCGACTGCCGCGAGCATCCCTGGCTCCTGGAGGTCGCCGGGGTGCGGCCCTGGCTAGGACCGAACGTGTCCGACCGGTACGAGTGGCAGCTGTCGGCGGTCGAGGGGATCGGCCTCGACGACATCGAGATGGATCAGACGGTCACGCTGGTGGCGGGGTTCGCCACCAATGTCGCGCGCTCCGAGCACGAGGTGCGCCGCGCGGAGCGCGAATCCGGGATGACCGACCTGGAGTGGTGGGAGGTCAACGTCGGGCCGCTCACGGAGGTGATGGGCCACCGCGAGTACCCGATTGCAGGCCGGGTCGGCCCCTCCGTCGGTGAGGCCTACCAGGCCGGGTCCGACCCCCACCGCGAGCTCGAGTTCGGACTGGCGCGCATCCTCGACGGGCTCGAGGCGTACGTCGCGCGTGCTCAGGGCAGGTAAGCCGGTGGGTCGGCCTTGTCGCCGCCCTCGAGGTCAGCGACCTTCTCCAGCTCACCCAGGTCGGTGAGTCGCATGAGGCTCCACGCGCCATCTTGGTGGACGGTGGCGAGCATTGTCCGGTCGGTCTCCCACACGGCCTGACCGATGATCGCCTGAGCCTGCTTGTCGTTGGCGAACTCCGAGACCATCTCGCCGGTCTCCGAGTCGAGGATCGCGACGAGACCTTCGTGCAGGCCGTCGAGGTTCGCCGGCCGGCCCATCACATAGCGGCCGTCGGGGCTGAACGCGCCAAGGCTGTAGTCGCAGGTCTTCCACACGAGCCTCTCGCCGGCACTGAAGACGCCAGAGCAGCTGCCGCTGTCGCTGGCCGAGATCACGCCGGCCACCCGGCCGTCGCTTGCGGCACCCACGACCTTCCGGAAGAGGGTGAACTGCCAGATCGGGCCCTTGTCCTTGATCCGGAAGCCACCGCCGAGGTCGCCGTACTCGTTGTAGTAGACCGCGCAACCCTCATCGCTCTCGCACGAGCCAGAGCCGACCACCGCGACCAGCTCGACGACGTTCATCGGCCCGCCGGGGTCGAGCGCGACGGGCTCGGAGTCGTCCATGCCAAAGGTCTGAACGTGCCCGCTCTCGTCGGTGTAGGCGGTGAGGCTGCCGTCCGCCGAGGTCACAACGGTCAACCCACCGCGGAACTGGTCGGTGACCGAGCCGTCGGAGGCCAGCGTCGTGAGGAGTCCGGTGTCCTTGACGTTGGCCTCGCCGCTGGCGACCACGAGCCAACCGGTGCCGAAGGGCGCTACTGCCGACGGGGTCCCGTCGACCGGCACCGGCTCGCCGTCGGGCGACTCGATCGAGCCGCCGTTGAGCACGGGGATCCCGGCAGCCGCGCCCTCGGGGGCGTCGGTGGTCAGCAGCGCCTTGACCGGACCGGTCGGCAGCGGGGTGTCGCTGGGACTGGGACTGGTGACTGGAACTGGAACTGGAGGCAGGGTCGGGCGCGGTGTCGTCGCCCCCGCTGTTGACCGCGGAGATGCCGACCGGGATCGCGACCGCCACCAGGACGGCGGCGACCGCCCCGGCCGCAGCCACGCGGCGACTGATGCGCATCACGTCCTCGAGCCTGCTCGGGGGACAGGCACCGAGCACTCAAATCCTACCGTCCGGTGTGATCGAGGCGAGGGTGGTGGCGCGCGACACTCTGTGCGTTGTGTTTGTCGCGTAAGTCAGTTAATTTAAACATCGTGGACTCCTGGCTCGCCACCGCCGTCGGAGCGTGGCTGCTCCTCTCCGTCTTCGTCAGCCTCGGCCTGGCTCGCGCCATGAGCCTGTCGAGTCCGAGCGACGGCGACGCGGGTGGACAACGGCTACTCGCACAGCAGTCCGAGTTCGAGCTCCACCTCGTCGGTCCTGTCCGTCAGCACAGCTAGTGCTCAATGCCACCAACTGCTGGCCAGCCCAAGTAATAGAGTGAATCAAGCATTCCCGGGTATTCTGTCGGGATGGCCAGGCCGGACGGCAAGAGCGCGGATGAGTTGGTCGGGGAGGCGATGTACTCCTTCGTCGACGCGTATGACCGCGCTTACGAGGCAGCAGCGAGCGCCCACGACCTGAGTGTCGCTCAGGTGTGCGTGCTGGTCCGGCTACATGAGCCGCGCGCCATGGGGAGCATGGCGGAGGAGCTGCAATGCGATGCTTCGAACATCACCCAGATCGTCAACCGGCTCGAGGCTCGGGGGCTGGTCGCCCGCGAAGCCGACCCGGCCGACGGAAGGGCTCGCCTAATCCGGCTCACCCGCGACGGTGGCCGGGTGGTCCGCGGCTTCGAGCACGCGTTCGCCTTCTCGCGGGACGCCGTCGGCCGCCTCTCGCCCGATGAGGCCCAGGACTTGGTCCGCCTGCTCGGGAAGGCAACGGGGAAGTAGGTGTGAGGCCCTCGCGTCTATAAGCCGCGACTAGCCAGCACCGGTCAATGCAGGCAGCATGCTGGTGATGAAGTGCTGCTCGGCGGGGGTGCCGTCGAACAGTGTTCTGCCCAGGCCTGGTTGGAGGGTGTGGGTGCCGGTGTGGGTGGTGATTCGGTAGCGGCCGTGGGGGGTGCACCAGGCGTAGACCCCCTGGACGGGTTGCTTCTTGCGCCATCGTCCGTGGGTGGCGATCCGGTGATGTCGCCTGGTCAGCGGTCCGGCGTTGGCCAGGCGGGTCTGGCCGGGTGGTCCGTGGTCGTCGTAGGGCGTGGTGTGGTCGAGCTGCATCGTGTGGCTGGTGGACACCGCGTAGGGGAAGCAGTCGACCGGGACGGCGAGGAACGCGGCCTCACGCAGGGTTCCGGTGAACTCGTAGGCGTCGGCCGGGAGCTGGTGGGCAAGATCGATCACCGGACGGATCGTCACGTTGGCGTGGCCGAGGACCTCGCGGGCGTGGGCCAGGGTGATCGGACCCGATCGGTCACCGCCCTCGAACCGGGCCACCCCCCGCGCGTCGCGGGTGAAGTCGGACTCGGTCACATGCACCACCAACTGAACGCTCGGGCGCAGATGCCGGGGATCGATAGCCCTCAGAGTGGTCGCCAGCTCGGCGTCCAAGCCCTCCGGCTCGATCTGGGGTTCGGTTTCGGCGATTAGCCGCAGCGCGGCCGCGGGATTGGCCAGCCAGCCCAGGGCCGTGGATCGGCGTACGTCGAGGGCCGACTCGTCGCCCCGGGCGGCGAGGATCCGGGCCAGCCGGTCGACCTCGGCATCGAGGCGAATCGCGTCGGCCACCTCGAGCTTCGCGTACAGACCCTTGGTGCCGTGCACGGTGGCCTGGTTGACCCTGACGAACCGACCCGTCAAGGCCGCCGCGCGGGCCGCGTCGGCGCCGGTGTCGTCGGCCGCGAGCACCATCGCCTCCACCACACGCAGCAGCCGCGACGGCGGCAGGCTTCCCGCGACCTCGACCAACCGGTCGTCGATCTCCGCGGCCTGGCGTTGACTCAGCGCACGGGTGGCCGCAGCGATCTTGCGGGTCACCCAGACCTCGAGCGCCAGCTCTCCGGGCACCGTCTCGGCCGGATGCTGGTCCGCCCAGTGCGCCGCCAGCACGAACAGCTCCGCATCCGCCGCCCGCCTGGACACCAGCGCACCCTCCACCGCGGCGAGCGTGTCGCCAACGGATTCGGGAAGTGGCTTCATGCCTCCATTCTATGTGAACACCAGTTCGAAAACAACGCTCTTTCATGGCTAGTTCTCGAACGGCGGCAGCCCCGACTCATCACTGGCTGGTTTGCCGTGTGTTCCATCCGAGCCCCTCTCGGTATCCGGGATATGGCCCGAAGGGACGATGGACACCCCTCTTGTGGGTGGTTGATACTGAAGAAGCTAGTGGCCCGGACCCCGCCATCAGAAGAACATGCCCTCCGAGTGAGGTCTCGACGTGGACGTGCAGTCCCTGACCACCATGAACAAGCAGCCCGAAGTCACGGCTTCCAACCCGACAGTTCCGGCGCTGACCGTCCGGCAATACCAGTCCGGTCGCTGGTCCGTCGTCGAAGCCAGCGGCGAACTGGACATCCAGGTTGTCCCATTGATGCGCGCTCACCTGGTCGACTGCCCCCCGCATTTGCTCTTCGACCTGAGTCGGGTCACGTTCATGGACGCGAGCGGACTCGGCATTCTCGCCCGCAGCTTGCGAGCGGCCCAGCAGGCTCGTGGACAGGTCCGCGTGGTCGGGCCGACGAGACAGGTCCGCAAGATGCTTGCGATCACGCAGTTGGATCGGGCAATGCTGATCTTCTCGTCTCTGGAAGAGGCGTTGGCCGAACCGGATGCGCTGAACTCAGACGCAGGCTCGTAATCGCGCGCCGCCCGAGACCTCGGGCCGAGTAGGTTGACCACATCATTGACGAGCGAGTGACCACCTACCCTCCCAGCTCGGCGGCTGGCACATCATGACGCCCAGGAACGGCGCCCAGATCTCCGAGGTGCGTGCCCTGGTCGCGGACGAGACTGAGCTGACCGGCGACAACCCGGGCGTCACCGGGTGGATGCAGCGGCTGTGTCGGGCAGCGACTCGGAGCCTGCCCGCGATGGGCGTCGGGGTCAGCCTGATGTCCGACACCGGCAACCACGTCGCCTACGCCGCGTCGAGCCCGACCTGCGAGCAGTTCGAGGAACTGCAGTTCACGATGGGCGAGGGTCCGTGCATGGATGCCTTCGCTTCGCGAAAACCCGTGCTGACCTCTGACCTTGCGGAGGTTGCCGGCCGATGGCCCGGCTACGCGACGGCGATCCAGGACCATGGCGTGCGAGCCGTGTACGCGTTCCCGCTGCAGATCGGCGCCGCCCGCCTCGGTGCCCTGGACATCTACCGAGGGCTGGTCGGCGGGCTGTCCGCCTCGGAACTCGCCATGGCGTTCGCGTTCGCAGAAGTTGCCATGGGAACGCTTCTCGATGCGCAGGACGGCTCCACCAACTCCTTCCAGCAGGAGGCAGCCGGCAACCGGTTCGAGCTTTACCAGGCACAGGGCATGGTGATGGTCCAGCTCGGCGTCGACCTGACCGAGGCGATGGCTCGCCTCCGGGCCTACGCATACGCCCAAGAATGCCGGTTGGCGGACGTGGCCGACGCCGTAGTCGAAGGTAAACTAAGGTTCAAACCGGACGACCCGTGATCGGCACCTCTCGGCCGGGACTGAAGGGAGTGGGCGATGTCTACGGTTCCAGCGGCACGGGTCGCCGAGGTGTTTGTAGAGGTGGCCGACACCCTGGTCGACGAGTTCGACCTGATCGAGTTCCTGCAGATGGTCACAGCGCACACCTCTGAGTTGGTGGGCGCCGCAGCGGCCGGGTTGCTGCTGGACGACCAGCAGGGTCGGCTGCAGCTGATGGCAGCTTCCGACGAACGCGCGAAGATGCTCGAGCTGTTCCAGATCCAGGCTCACGAAGGCCCGTGCCAGGACTGCTTCCGCCAAGGCCATGCGGTGATCAACGCAGACCTTCGAGAAGCCGCCTCAACCTGGCCACTCTTCGCTCCGCACGCAGTGAAGGCTGGGTTCCGGTCCGTGCACGCCTTCCCGCTCCGCCTGCGCACCAGGGTGATCGGCGCGCTCAACTTGTTCGGCACCGACATCGGCCGCATGGAGCCCGGTGACGTGCGCATCGTCCAAGCCTTGGCCGACATCGCCACTATCGGCTTGCTGCAAGAACGGGCCATCCGACGCGGTGAGATCCTCACCGAGCAACTCCAGTCGGCCCTGAACAGCCGCATCGTGATCGAGCAGGCAAAGGGAGTGCTGGCCCAGCTGCACGGGTGCAGCACCGACGAAGCGTTCGACTTGCTCCGCAACTACTGCCGCAGCCACCAGCTGCGCCTTGGCGAGGTCGCGCAGGCCGTTGCCAGCGACCCTGCCAGCGTTCCCGGCCTAGCCCGCCGCTGAGCTCAGAGCCAGGCGTGCAGCCGGACCTGGGTCCCATCCAAGCCCGAGCGGACCTGGACGAGATCGCATAGCCGGTTGGCCATCCAGATACCTCGCCCGTGCTCCGGAAGCACGTCCGGGTAGCCGCGCCCGACGAGGGGGTCGGCGATGACGCCACCGTCTCGCACATCAATGACCAGGGAGTCCGACTCGTCCCAGATCTGCATCAACCCGTGGCCCCCGCCGTGCAGGACGCTGTTGGCCGCCACCTCGTGGGCGGCGAGCACCATGTCTTCGGCCGCTTCGTTCGACAGCGTCGAAGACCCGACGACGCGCCGGACGACGCCGCGGAGGACGGTCAGGTCGTCCGGTCCGAAGTCCACGCGCATGGCCCCGGCCGGGGCTGACGGCAGATCCTTTGCGAAGGAGTGCTCGGAGCCGTTTGCTGGGAGCGGCATCGTGCTTCCGAACCCGTCGTGGACCACCGGGTGGACGCGCAGCGCCTCCTCGAGGATCTCGGACGGCAGAGACGTGTAGTCGTAGGGACAAAGAAGTCGCCAGGCTGGCCCGTCGTCGAACGCCAGGTTGATGAGGCTCTCGTGTAGCTCCGCCTCGGCGAACTCGACGTCACGGCGCCCGGGCCAGGCCGGCTCGCCCACACCCCGCACCGAGCCACCGCCGCTGGCATTCTCCCTGAGGAAGCGACGCCACTCCGGGATGATGCACGCCGGGTTGGCCCCGAGCTCCGTCATATCGACGAACTCGACCTGCGAGGCCGCGTTGCCCAAGGCGTCCTCGAGTTCCGCGATCCGCTCAGGGACGAGCGCGACCATGACCGGTTCGTGCAGGGCGATCCCCTCACGGATGAACGGGAGCACGGATCGTGCGTGATCGTCTGGACCCGCATAGAAGGTGACCTCGTGGTTGAACTGTGCCCGAGAGGTTTCGTACATCTGGGACATCAGACTCACGACCGTTCTCAAGATGCGGCACCCAGCCCCCCCGAGTGCGCAGAAACCACTGTGCATCGTTTTCCGCCCGAACGCGAGAGTTTTCGAGAACTTTCAACCACCCGCAGTAAAAACCCGGGGTAGGCACCCCTACTCAGGCACAACTGAGTTTGCCGGAACTGCCAGGAAGTGCCCGCGGCGTGGCTTCATGGAGGTATGAACCGCTACGCAGACCCCACAGCCTGCCCGGGCTGCCGCTCAGCCATCGAGTACGGCGCCCCGACGTGCCCCCACTGCGACCTCCGCCTGACAGGCCAGACTGCGCAGCTTCTGTTCGTCACCCTGACCCGGGCCGACCAGCTGGTCGGCGAGCTGCGCGCCTCGCTGCCCGCCCCTGCGGCGGCCATTCCGACGACACCTGGCATGACCGGGCCGATGCCACCGCGCCCTGCCCGACGGATGAACGCCGCATCGGTTCCGAAGATTCTCCTCGGCCTCGGAGCGCTCTGCCTGCTGGTGGCGGGCCTGGTGTTCCTCGCCGTCGCCTGGACGGAGATGGGCATGGGAGGCAGGACGGCCGTACTCGTCGGGCTGACCGTCACCGCCGGTGGCCTGTGCGCCTGGCTTGACCACCAAGGAGCTGCGTGCGGGAGCCGAGTCGTTCGTGACCGTGGCGCTCGGCCTCCTGACGCTCGACATCGTCGGTGCGGATTCCGCCGGTTGGTTCGGAAGCATCTCCGGCTCCGACTTCACGATCATCCTCGGCGTCGTGCTGGGGCTGACCGCGGCAGTCGCCTCGATGTTGGCGCTCCGCAGCCCGGTGGAGCGACTGGTCGCCGCCGAGCTGGCCGCGGCGCTCGGCCTGCTTCTGGCCGTCGGTGGCTGGGTCACGGCCAACCACACCGGCTACGCGGCCGGCTACCTGGCCGGGGTCGTCGTCACCGCGGCCGCGGCGCTGATCGCCTGGCGTGTTCGGCTGGTCTTCCTGGCAGTTGCCTCCGCTGGCGCAACAGGGTTGTGGTGGCTGAGCCTGCTCGGAGAGGGGATCAGCCGCGGCTTGGAGGAGCCCACCATGGCGTCGCTGTTCGGCCAGACCCAGATCTGGCCGGTGCTGTCCGCGGCCGCAATCGGTGCGGCACCGGCGGTCGTCGTCCGCCTGCCGCAGAACCTGCGGATCGCGGCTGCCGGCGTCGGCCTCACCGTCCTGACCATCGCCGCCGCCATCCCAACCGCCGGCAACTCCCTGACCGTCGTCGGAGTCGTCGCGCTGGCCGTGCTCGCGGTCGCAATCGGTGTCACCGTCGCGGCGCCAGGCAGTTGGGGGTGGTCGGCGTCCGGTGCTCTCGCGCTGTCGGGCATGACCGCGACCGGCCTGCTTCTGCTCCTGCTCTCCGAGGCTGCCATCCGCCTTCAGGCAGACCCGTGGTCGGTCTCGATCGACGGGCGGCTCGGCGAGGTGGCGCTCGACGCGTCCCCCCTGCTGGTCGTGCCAGCGGCACTGCTGCTGGTCGCCTCCGCGTGGGCGGCGCTTCGCCTGGTTGGGGCCAAGCCCGATCCCAGGACGTGGGTGACGCCAGTCGTAGGCGTAGCGGCCGCCGGAATCGCCGGCACCTTGGCCCTCTATCCGGTCCCAATCTGGGCTGTCGTCGCTACGCTGCTGGCCGGTGCCGTGCTCAGCTGGGCGCTGACGCGGGGACGCCTCGTTGGCCACGCCGTCACCATGATCGTCGGCGCGGGAGCGTTCGTGGCTGCCCTGCCGTCCGACTGGCTGTGCGCGGCCAGCCTGCTTGTGCTGACCGGAATCGCCTTCGCGATCGACTACGGCAGCAAGGGCGCCGTACGACGGGCGGCCGGTGCGGCCACCATGGTGCTGCTCGGAAGCCTGCTGTGGACCAGCGGTCATCTGGCGCTGATGCCGGTCTCGTGGTTGCCGATCCTGGTCATCGCGACCTTGGGGCTGATCGTGCTGGTGCGGCCAGTGTCGGCCTATGAGCTCGCAGCGGCACCCACGGCCGCAATCGCGATCGCGGCTGCAGATCCCAACCTCACCTGGCTGGCGGTCCACCTCACGCTGACCGGTGCTCTGGTCACCGCAAGCGCCCTGTGGAACCGGCGCCGCGACCTCGGCTGGGTCGGCACCGGCGTGCTGTTCCTCGCCACCTGGGTGCGCCTGGCAGACCTGGACGTGACGACCGTCGAGGCCTACACCGTGCCGCTGGCCGTGGCGCTGGTCGGCTTCGGTCTCTACCGGATGTATCGCGATGACGTCGACACGCTCTCCGCCCTCGGCCCGGGCCTCGGACTCGGGCTCGTGCCGAGCCTCCTCCAGGCAATGGTCGACCCGGTGTCGACTCGTGCACTGCTGCTGGGCGTCGCCTGTGTCGTACTCGTCGTTGCGGGCTCTTCGCTGCGCTGGAGTGCTCCCCTGTTGATCGGTGCGCTGACCGGGATCCTGCTCGTGCTGCGCGAGGCGGCGTACGCCGAGGTGCTGACGCAGTGGGCGTTCATCGGCCTGGTCGGTGCGCTGCTGACCGTCATCGGAGTCACCTGGGAGCGCCGGCTCCAGGAGCTGCGGCTCGCGGCGGGGTATGTTCGCGGGCTGCGCTGACCCTGAGAGAGTGATCGTGTGCTGCCCCGGTTCGAGATCCTCGATCGACTCCGCCCGGTCGACCTGATCTCCCCGGGGCAGGTCCGCGTGGACCTCGGCTGGGCTCCGGGCCGCGCGCCGTCATCGGTCTGGGTCGACCACCCAGCGGTCGCGCCGTACGTCGCTCTCGTGCTCGAGCTCGACCACGCCGAGATCGCCGGGCGTCTCGAGTTCGGCTGGAACGCTGCCGACGGCAGTCGCCTGCTGGGTTGGTACGACGGTGGTCGGCGGCTCCTGGGCATCAACCTGGTCGACGCTGCCGGCAAGACCTCGCGGCATCAGCGCCGCCGCCGCGGCCGTCCGGACGGCAGCGTCGACTCGGCAGCCCTGGCCCTGACCAGCACCCACCTGACGGTGCTGACGAGACAGCGTGGCGAGTGGACGGCGCGGGGTCGCGTCAAGCTCTCGGAGACGGTCGAGATCCGCGACGAGAGCTTCCTCGGCGGTCTGTCGACTGGCTTCGAGTGGCAACCCGAGGACAACGACCCCGCTCCCGTCGCGCGGCTGCAGGCGGGGGCGTTCGGACAGCTCGGCCTGCGCGACCTGCACGTCGCCACCGACGCCGACGGCGGAGTGGTCCACTCAGACGGCCGGATCGTGCTGACCGCGACCCACGCCGGGCCAGGCTTCTTCGAGACCGGCCACACCGGCGTGTGGACGTTCGATCCGCAGAGCCGCGAGCTCGCGCACCGGGCAAGTCTCTTCTTCCGCCGGCCGGGCAGTCCCGGTGTGTACGGCGACCACGCCACCCATCTGGTCCGCGACGGCGACGCCTGGCTGGTCGCCACCAGCACCTGGGGCGACTTCGACGGAACCGGCATGTCCATCAACCTCGCCCGGACCACGGCCGACCTGCTCCGTGGGGAGCATGTCCTGGACACCGCGGTGCTGGCCGTGCCCTCCACGGGGGTTGGCGTGTGGGACCCGCACCTGACCCGGATCGACGGCGTCTGGCACGTCGGCTATGTGACCGCGACGAAGTTCTTTGCGTTCCATCCGGCGTTGTGCCGCGGTGTCACCCTGGATCGCCTGGACCTGGTCGGTGAGGACCTCACCCGCACTGCCACCGAGGGCATCGTGCTCAGCAAGATCGACGGGGCTTGGCGGATGCTGGCGAGCGACGGTCCGGCCAACCCGCGCGGAGTGCGAAAACGCTTCCCGGTCTACGACCTGACGATGAGCGAGGTCGACGCCCTCGACGCGCCGTACCCGACGAACATTCCCTGGCCGATGATCGTGCCGGACGGTGACGACTGGCTGATGCTGACCTTCGACGGCACGAGGTACGGCGGAGACGTCCTGGGCTACGGCACTCACGGCGACGTCATCGTGATGGGTTCGGTGCCCTCGGATCGGGCTACAGATCGGGCTAGGGGGCCGGCCGACTGAGCGGCGCAAGGCGGGGCGTGGCCCGAGCCACGACCTCTTTGAATCCCTTGGGATCAGCCTTCGGAGGCTGCGTCCCCCCCGAGGAGACCTCTGATTTCGCTCTCACGGAACCTTCTGTGCCCCCCCAAGGTGCGGATCGAACTGATCTTCCCGGCCTTCGCCCATCGGGTGACCGTCTTCGGGTCGACCCGGAACAGGGCTGCCACTTCGGCAGGCGTGAGAAGGGTATCTGTGTCGTTTGATCGCGCGCTCATATACCTTCTATCCCCACTCTCCATCCCAACCAACATTCCCCGCGAGCGCCGGTGGGATACTTAGAGTGTGCCACTAGCCAGCGTCACCTCCAATGAAATGAGGCGTCTGCACCACTTTTTTACCCTTTTGAGCGATTTAGTGTGTCACTGACCGGCCGCAGCACCCCCGCAGCCGGGCAAACCAGTGCATCACCACCCCGGATGCACCGAAAACAGAGAGAGTCGACATCACCACATGTCAGCAACGGTTCCCGACACCGACGTCTTCGACCTGGGCTCCGAGCACGAGCAAGTCGTCTTCTGCAACGACGCCCCCACTGGCCTCAGGGCGATCATCGCCATCCACTCGACCGCGCTCGGCCCCGCCCTCGGGGGCACTCGCTTCTATCCCTACGCCGAGCACCGCTGACGCGATCCGCGACGTGCTGAACCTGTCGCGCGGGATGTCGTACAAGAACGCGCTGGCCGGGTTGAACCTCGGTGGCGGCAAGGCCGTGATCATCGGCGACCCGTACACGCTGAAGTCCGAGGCGCTACTCCGGGCCTACGGCCGGTTCGTGCAGTCGCTGAACGGTCGCTACTTCACCGCCTGCGACGTCGGCACGTACTCGGTCGACATGGACCAGATCGCCCGCGAGTGCTCGTTCGTCACCGGACGAACCGTCGCCCACGGCGGCGCAGGCGACAGCTCGGTGCTCACGGCGTACGGCGTCTTCCAGGGAATGCGGGCGGCGGCCCAGAGCGTGTGGGGTGCTCCCACGCTGGCGGGCCGGACGGTCGGGATCGCCGGCGTGGGCAAGGTCGGCCGGCACCTGACCCGGCACCTCATCGAGGACGGTGCCTCGGTCGTGATCACCGACGTCTACGCACCCGCGGTGGCGCAGCTGCGTGAGGAGTTCCCGCAGGTGGTGGTCGTCGAGTCCACGGATGCCCTCGTCGCGACTGAGTCTGGACGTCTACGCACCGTGCGCGCTCGGTGGCGCGCTCACTGACGAGGTCGTGGAGACCCTCTCGGCGAAGATCGTCTGCGGAGCCGCGAACAACCAAGTGGCCCATCCGGGCATCGAGAAGGCGCTCGCCGACCGGGGCATCCTGTATGCGCCCGACTACTGCGTGAACTCCGGAGGGGTGATCCAGGTGGCCGACGAGCTGGAGGGCTTCTCGTTCGACCGCGCGAAGCAGCGGGCCTCGGGCATCTTCGACACGACTCGGCGGGTGTTCGAGCTGGCCGCAGTCGACGGCGTACCTCCGGCCGTGGCCGCGGACCGGCTTGCCGAGCGCCGGATGCGTGAGGTCGGCCGGCTGCGCGGGATCTGGCTCAACGGCTGACATCCAGGCAGACGGATGCCGCTTCTCGGGCCTGATGCCCGGGAAGCGGTGGTTGAAGGTCAGTCAGTCGCGTCGCGAATGGACGTAATCAGGCCACTCGTCGTCGTCCTCGGACGACTCGACCTGATCGGCTTCGGCACCGTTGCCGGTGTCGCCTCCATGCAGCTCGGCGGCCAGCGCCCCGAAGTCCGTCTCGTGAGTGCGGTACTTCAGGTCGCGGGCGACCTTCGTCTGCTTTGCCTTAGCTCGGCCGCGCCCCATAGGGTCCGACCCCCTCGCACGCTTGGCCGGGGCACTGTGGCTCCCGGTCTGACTGTCAGGATTATCGTAGGCACAACGCTACCTGCTCCGTGGCTGTTCCCGCACACCCGGTCCGAATTTCGACCGCCGTGTGGGCGATTTCACCAACCGGAGTGCTGGCCGACCAGCTCGACCCGGCCCGCATTGTCCGCGGACGCCGCGACGGCGGAGCCCGCGACCCAGGCGTGGACACCGAATCGCTCGAGCACCTCGATCGCCTTCTCGGCGTCCTCGGGTGCCGTCAGCGACACCATGCCGACGCCGCAGTTCAGGGTGCGCTCGAGGTCGGCCTGGGGGACCTCGCCGACCTTGCGCACCAGGTCGAAGATCGGTGCGGGCACCCACGTCGCGCGGTCGATCCGCACCGCCAGCTCGACGGGCAGCACTCGCTCGAGGTTCGACGCAAGGCCGCCACCGGTGACGTGGCACATCGCATGGGTCTGGGTCTGGGCAGCCAGGGCCAGGCAGGCCTTGGCATAGATCCGAGTCGGCTCGAGCAGTTCCTCCCCCACCGTCCGACCAAGGTCGTCGACCGTCCGGTCGAGGGTCCAGCCTGCGTTGGCGAGGAGCACGTGGCGGACCAGCGAGTAGCCGTTGGAGTGCAGGCCGCTCGACTCCATCGCAATCACGACGTCGCCCGGCCGGACCCGGCCGGGCCCCAGCAGGTGATCTGCCTCCACCACACCGGTCGCCGCGCCCGCGACGTCGTACTCGTCCGGCCCCAGCAGCCCCGGGTGCTCGGCGGTCTCACCGCCGATCAGCGCGCACCCCGCCTCGATGCAAGCTTCCGCGATGCCCTTGACGATGGCCGCGATGCGTTCGGGTACGACGCGGCCGGTGGCGATGTAGTCCGTGAGGAACAGCGGTTCGGCGCCACACACGACCAGGTCGTCGACGACCATGCCGACCAGGTCGAAACCGATCGTGTCGTGCTTGTCCATGGCCTGTGCAATCGCGACCTTGGTGCCCACTCCATCGGTGCTGGTGGCCAGCAGGGGTCGCTCGTAGGACTTCAGCGCGGAGGCGTCGAACAGCCCGGCGAACCCACCGATCCCGCCGATCATCTCGGGTCGGCTGGCCTTCTGGACCCAGCTCGTCATCAGGTCGACGGCCCGGTCACCGGCCTCGATGGAGACCCCCGCCTCGGCGTACGCATCGGTCGCTGACTGGTCATTCACGGGAGGTCTCCTGTTGCGGTACGACTGCTAGGGATGACGGAGGGCGTCGGCGGCACCGCCACCGGCGAGCGACACGGCGAGCCCGTCCACGTCGGTGGGGACGGGCTGGATCTCCAGGAGACCCTTGCCGAGCCGATCGGCTTCGGGCAGTTCGATCGGGTACTCGCCGTCGAAGCAGGCCCGGCACAGGTGGTCCATCGGCACGCTCGTGGCCTCGACGAGGTCCTCGAGCGAGACATAGCCCAGCGAGTCGGCGTCGATGGACCTGCAGATCTCGTCGTTGGTCAGGCCGCTGGCGATGAGTTCGGCGCGGGTGGCGAAGTCGATGCCGTAGAAGCACGGCCACTTCACCGGCGGCGACGAGATCCGCACGTGCACCTCGCGGGCACCGGCTTCGCGGAGCATCCGGACCAGTGCTCGCTGGGTGTTGCCTCGGACGATCGAGTCGTCGACGACGACCAGCCGCTTGCCCTCGATCACGTCGCGCAGCGGGTTGAGCTTGAGCCGGATGCCCAGCTGCCGGATCGTCTGGGACGGCTGGATGAAGGTGCGGCCGACGTAGGAGTTCTTGACCAGGCCCATCCCGTAGGGGATGCCGGACTCCTCGGCGTACCCGATCGCGGCGGGGGTGCCGGACTCCGGTACAGGGATCACCAGGTCCGCCTCGGCGGGGAAGGCGCGGGCGAGCTGGCGGCCGATCTCGACGCGGACGCTGTGTACTCGCTGCCCGACCATCCGGGTGTCGGGTCGGGAGAGGTAGACGAACTCGAAGAGGCAGTGCTTGGGAGCCGCTTCGGCGAACCTGCGGCTTCGGAGGCCGTCCTCGTCGACCACGACCATCTCGCCGGGCTCGATCTCGCGAACGAAAGCCGCGCCGACGATGTCGAGCGCGGCCGTCTCCGAGGCCACGACCCAGCCACGTTCGAGCCGCCCGAGCACCAGCGGCCGGATGCCCTGCGGGTCGCGGGCGGCGTACAACGTGTGCTCGTTCATCCAGACGAACGAGAAGGCGCCCTGGACCTGGGGCAGCAGCTCCATCGCCTTCTCCTCGACGGTGCTGTCGGGATGGTGGGCGAGCAGCGTGGTGACAACGTCGGTGTCGTTGGTGGCGCCAGGAAGCCGCAGGTGCAGGTCGAGCTCGCCGATGTCGTCACCGATCTCCCCGACCTTCTTGACCAGATCGGCGGTGTTGATCAGGTTGCCGTTGTGGGCGAGGGCGAGGGAGCCGTACGCCGTGGGCTGGAACGTGGGCTGGGCGTTGTGCCAGGTGCTGGCGCCGGTCGTCGAGTAGCGGCTGTGCCCGATCGCCAGGTGCCCCTTGAGCGACTCGAGCGTGGACTCGTCGAAGACCTGGGAGACCAGCCCCATGTCCTTGTAGACGAGGATCTGGCGGCCGTTGCTCACCGCGATGCCGGCGGACTCCTGGCCGCGGTGTTGAAGGGCGTAGAGACCGAAGTAGGTCAGCTTCGAGACGTCCTCGCCGGGTGCCCAGACCCCGAAGACGCCGCAGGAGTCCTGGGGGCCGAGGTCGTGGGGGTCGATGGCGGAGGTCAGACGCCCGTCGCCGCCTTTTCTGGATGGCTGGCGCGTGGGCTTTGGGTTGGCCACAGTCAGGAGTCTATGCGCGGTGCGGCCCCCGACCCATTCGGGGCGCGGGGTGGCCTCAGCCCAGGTTGCGCAACAGCAACGCCTCCGCGAGGCACACGCGCTCGAACTCGGCGAGGTGCAGTCCCTCGTTGGGGCCGTGGGCGCGGGTGTCAGGGTCCTCGACGCCGGTGACCAGGACGCTGGCCTCGGGGAACGTCTCGAGGAACTCGGCGATGAACGGGATCGAGCCGCCCACGCCCATGTCGATCGGTTCGGTCCCGTCCCAGGCCTCCGTGAACGCCGCCCGGGCCGCGTCGTACGCCGGACCGGTGGCGTCGATGAGGGTGGCCTCGCCGGTGTCGACCACGGTGACGGTCAGTTCCGCGCCCCAGGGCACATTGGCCTCGAGGTGACGCTGGAGACAGGCGAGCGCATTCGCGGTGGTGTCTCCGGGCGCGATCCGCAGCGAGACCTTGGCTCGCGCCGAGGCGACCAGGGTGTTGCTGGCTCCGTCGACCTTCGGCGCGTCGAGGCCGGTGATCGAGAGCGAAGGCCTGGTCCACAGGCGCTCGACCGTGGAGCCGGACCCGATCCACTGCACCCCGGACACGGCGCCGGACTCGGCCCGCAACCGGTCCTCGGGGTAGGCCACGTCGGCGGCCGGACCGGCGTACAGACCCTCGACGGCCACGTTGCCCTCATCGTCATGGAGGGTCGAGATGAGCCGGCTCAGCGTGATCAGCGCGTCGGGAACCAGCCCGCCCCACATGCCGGAGTGCACAGCGTGGGTCAGGGTTCGGACCTCGACGTCGGCGCGGACCAGGCCGCGGAGGCTGGTCGTGAGTGCCGGGACGCCGATGTCCCAGTTGGTGGAGTCGGCAATCACGATCACGTCGGCGGCCAGTTCGTCGCGGTGCTTGGCCAGCAGTGCGGTCAGCGACTCGGAGCCGACCTCCTCCTCACCCTCGATGAACATGGTCACGCCGACCGGCAGGTCCGCCCCCCAGACCCGGATCGCGGCGAGGTGCGCGGCGATCCCGGCCTTGTCGTCCGCCGAGCCGCGGGCATAGAGCCGGCCGTCCCGTTCGGTGGGCTCGAACGGGGGTGTGTCCCATTCGGCGTGGTCGTTCTCGGGTTGTACGTCGTGGTGGGCGTAGAGCAGCACGGTCTTCGATCCGGGCGGCCCGGCCTTGCGTGCGATCACAGCGGGCGCGCCGCCGTCGACGCTGGAGATCTGGGTGTCGAAACCCTCGGCGGAGAACAGCGCGGCCACGGCCTCGGCGCTTCGCTGCACCTCTCCCTGACGGGCGGGGTCGGCGCTCACCGACTCGATCCTGACCAGGTCCTCGAGGTTCTGGCGGACACCAGGCAGTACGTCGCGCACCTTTGCGCGGATCTCGTCACTCATGATCGCCACCCTAGTGCCGCGACCGGACCCGTCCACGAGCGCGAAACTGGGTGGTCGATCAACTCGTGGGGAGCCCGACGTCATTCCGGTAGGTCCGGATCCTTGCGATCCGGCCGTCGACGACAGTGAACAGGTGAGCGACGCAGCTCACCCTGTCCCCCTCATCGGTGTGCAGGGTGGACACCTGCTCGATCAACACGTCGCCGCCAGCCGCTACGGCGTTGACGGTCTCGGTCGTCAGGCGCGAGCCGGCGTTCGCGGCAGAGCGCAGCCTGTCGACCAAGGCGTCGGCCCCGGTGAGAGCTGTCCGCCAGGGCTCGTTGGTCCAAGGGCTGGCAAGCCGGATCTCGACCTCGTCCGCCAGATAGGCGCGAATCGCCTCGAAGTCTTCCTGGCCACCGGAGGCGCGCGCTCGCTGGGCGGCCTCGACGTAGGCCAGCACGAGTTCGACGGGATCGCTCATGAACGCATCCAAGCACCATCCGGCGTGGAACCCGTTGACATGTGACCAAATGGTCACCTATCGTGGCGGCGTGGACTCGGTTTTCAAGGCCCTTGCGGACCCGACCAGGCGCGACCTGCTCGACGCCCTGTTCGCCCAGGACGGTCAGACGCTGACCGCCCTGGAGGAGCGAGTGCCGATGACGCGCTTCGGAGTGATGAAGCACCTCAAGATCCTGGAGGAGGCCGGCCTCGTCGTCTCCCGCAAGCGCGGGCGCGAGAAGTTGCACTTCCTCAACCCTGTCCCGATCCGGCTCATCCACGACCGCTGGGTGAGCAAGTACGCCGAGCCGTGGGCCTCCGCGCTCACCGAGCTCAAGACCCAACTGGAGGAGACACCATGACCACCAACGTCACCACCGTCTCGTTCGCCCAGGGCACCGCCCCGGTCGGGGACACAGCAGTGTTCGAGATCTACATCAAGGCCACCCCTGAGCGGATCTGGGAGGCCATCACCGATCCGGCGCAGCGCGCCAAGTACAGCTTCGGGGTCCAGACCCAGTCGGAGTGGGCGACCGGGTCGTCGTACCTCGCGGGTGTGCCCGGGGTCGTCGACATCGCCCAGGGCGAGAACCTCGTCGTCGATCCGCCCCGCCTGCTCGTCCAGTCGTTCAACGCTCTGTGGAGCGATGACGTCAAGGCGCAGGGGACGACGCGGGTCACCTGGGAGATCGAGCCAGTAGGGGACTCCTGCCGGCTCACGGTCGTGCACGACCAGCTCCCGGAGAGCGCGAACGCCGAGCTGTACGGCGGCTGGCCGATGATCCTCTCCGGCCTCAAGACGTTGCTGGAGACCGGCGAGATGCTCACCACGCCGGGCTCGCTCATGTACGGCCAGGGTTAGCGCAGCTAGCGGAACTGCCGGTGTGTGGCGGTCACCGAGACTCTGCCTTCCGTAGCACCGACTGGAGCTGCCACCCGAGGGTGCGCGATCCGGCAATGGGAATGAATGCACCAACCAGCCTGCCGCGCAAGGACCCGGCCACGCGGGTCAGCGTGACCTGCACGTCGGTGCCCCCAGCCGCCGGCGTGAGCTCGTAGCGCCAGCCGCTGCCCTGCCCCCACAGGTTCGAGTCCAGAGTGTCAATCGCGACGGTGCCGGCGGCGGCGTCCCACGCGTAGCGTTCGTGCTCCCAGCCCATCGCGTTGCCCTCGGTGACCTCGGCCCAGTCCGGGCCCAGATCGTGCACCTTGAAATGTGCCTTGTCGATGTTCGGCCACCGCCTGGCACGGTCTGGGCCGAAGTCGGTCAACAGCTCCATCACATCGCTCGGCGACAAGCTCGTATGAACCGTGAACCGTGTTGTCGGCATCGTGCGTTCCTCTGTGTATCGGGCCCTCAGACGTCGGCTTCGAGAGCAAAGGTGTTGCCGTCCGGATCCTGGAACCAGGCGATACGCCCACCGCCGGCCCGAGGCGTGATCCCGTTGACGTCGTGTTCGAACTGGTCGTAGCGCGCGAACTCGACGCCCGCAGCCGAGAGCTCGCCAACGATCTGGTCGATGTCGTCGACGTACCAGGTCGCCAGCGTTGCCGGGGATTTGCCGGCGGTGTCCGACTGGAACACGTTCAGCGCCGGTCCGCCGCCAGAAGCGTAGACACGGCTGCCGTCGGCGATGTGGGCGCTCGGACCAGATTCGACCGACTGGAGGCCGAGTTTGCCTTCGTAGAACGCGACGGCCCGATAAATGTCGGACACCGCGATCGATGCTCTGAGTTGATACTTGCTCAAGGCCATGACCGACACACTCTCACGCTCGGCTGCCCTAGGTTTCCGGATCGGCCCTTGGCTTCTCGGGCTCAACGAGTCCGCCGTCCTGGAGCTTCAGAGCGATGCCGGACAGTCCGGCGAGCGCAACCGGGATCTCCGGCGGCGGGACGCGGTCCGAGGTCGACACCAACGTCAGTCTCGTGACCTCCCACAGGGCAGCCGCCAGTGCATCCACCCTCTGCTCGAGCTCGACAATGCGCTGCTCCTGCTTCTGCTTCGCCATGTGCGGATACCTCCGGGTCGCGCGTCACCCCCCGGCGACGACGTACCCAGCGGATCGGTCGGCATTCGCCTCCACAGAAAGGCTCCGCTGTCGGCCAGTCACCGGATGACGGCCTGCAGGAGCATCCGCACCAGCCACCCAGGAGACGGGTTAACCTCGTGAGATGGCCGCGTCGTACCGCGAGTACGCGTCGCCCACGGGCCTCGAGGACGTCGTCGGGTGCCTGTGGGAGAACGACCGGGTCCGCACGAAGTCCCAGCTCGTGGTGCCCGACGGGTGCGTCGATGTGGTGTGGTTCGGCAGCGACGGGCTGAAGGTCGTCGGCGCGGACACCGGTCCGCACGTCGTCCCGCCGCTGGGCTCGTCGACGGCCGGCATTCGCCTGCTGCCCGGCGCCGCGGGTGCGGTTCTCGGCATCCCCGCGTCGGAGGTACGGGACCAGCAGGTCGACCTGTCGCTCGTCTGGGGGGCGGAGACAGGTCTGACGGCGGAGGTGATGTCCACGGCGACCCCGTCCGACCGGCTGGGCTTGCTGGCTCGAGGGGTCTCGCAGCGTCGCGCCGCCCCCGACCCGCTGGTCGTCGCCGCGGCCCGGGCACTGGCTCAACCGACAGCGCGGGTCGCGCGGGTTGCGGAGCGCCTGGGGGTCAGCGAACGCCAGCTTCGGCGACGGACGCTGGACGCGGTCGGCTACGGACCGAAGACGTTGGCCAGGGTCGCCCGACTCCGCCGGCTGATGGCGCTGGACGGTGAGGAGCTGGCGGTCCGCGCCGTGCTGGCCGGCTATGCCAGCCAGGCACACATGACCGAAGAGGTACGCCGCCTGACGGGCAGCACACCTGTCCGATTCCTGAAAGACGCCGGGCTGAGCGCCGCCTAGCGTCGGTGGCATGACCATCGACATCGAAGCAGCCCGACAATTCGTGCACGCCAACGGCCGAGTCATCGAGCGCCATCGGCTGGCCACCCTGATCGACGGCGCCCCGAACGAGCCCCTCCTGGCCGCCCTGCGTGCCTATCGGAACCCGGACGGCGGGTTCGGCCACGCGCTCGAACCAGACGTCCGGTGCCCAGGGAGCCAGCCCGCGGCTACCCTCCAGGCCCTGGAGGTGCTGGTCGAGGCCGGCGCGACGGACGACCCGATGCTGGCCGACGCCGCCGAATGGGTCGCCGCGATCTCCCAGTCCGACGGCGGGGTACCGACCGTGCTGCCATCGGCCGCCGGCTACCCGCGAGCACCCTGGATGGAGCCGTCCGAGGGCAGTGGCTTCCTCACCTACGCCCTCGCCGGCAAGCTCTGGCAGGCCGGTGCGGGCAAGGGGTGGCTGGATGCGGCCACCGAGTGGTGCTGGAGCCAGTTGGAGGGCCAGCAGGAGAGCGATGGGCCGGTCGGCGGCTACAACGTGAAGTTCGCCATCGACTTCCTCGACGCCGTCCCCGACCCGCCCCGTGCCGCTGCCGCGCTGGAACGGATGCGGCCCGCGTTCGACGCGGACGGCTGCCTCGCCGTAGCGGGCGGCACCGAGAATGAGAAGCTCACCCCACTCGACTGCTCTCCCCGACCCGGGCTGCCCAGCCGCGCTCTGTTCACCGACGACCAGATCGCGGCCGACCTCGACCGGCTCGAGGCCGGCCAGCGCGAGGACGGCGGATGGACCGTGGAGATCCTCCAGTGGTCGCCCGCACAGGCGGTCGAGTGGCGCGGCATCGCCACCGTCCTGGCCCTCGGCATCCTCCGAGCGAACGGGCGGGTCTCGTAGCCATCGGTCTGATCAGCTGTCGGTGCGCGGTTCTAGAATCGGGTGATGCGAACGTCGGTGCGCGAGATGGGTCAGGGGTCTCGCAATGGCTGACGCACCGATGGTCCCGCTCGAGATCGTGGACAGGTTGAGCGGCATCTGCCTGTCCTTGCCCGATGCCTACGAGGAGCCCGCCTGGGTCGGCGTGCGGTGGCGGATCCGCAAGCGCACCTTCGCCCACGTCGTCACTCGCGCCGAGGACTATCCGGGAGCGTCGGCTCGTGCTGGCGGCGTCCCAGGGCCGGTCACCACCTTGCAGTTTCGCGCCCCGCCCGGCGAGTTCGAGGTCCTCGGTCGTCTGGGCTACCCGTTCTTCCGGCCCGGCTGGGGCGGCAACGTGGTCGGCCTGGTGCTGACCGACGACGTCGACTGGGACGAGGTCGCGGAACTCATGACCGACAGCTACCTGGTCCAGGCGCCCAAGATGCTGGCTCGGCTCGTCGACCGACCGGCCGGGTGCGGCTAGCCGGGTCTACGGAGGGGTCAGGTCGGGTGCCGTGGCTCGGCCCGACAGTCTCGGTGGCGCACGACGAGACAGATGTCGACGAGTATGTCGCCAGGTTCGGGGAGCTGCTCGACGAGCTGACCTGACCTGCCGAACGACACAACGTGAGATAGCGGGCTACGCTGCTGGGCGTGTGGTCGCTCTGGTCAGAGAACTCCGTCCTCTCGATCTGCTCCCAGGACTCGGTGCTCTCGATCGGCTGCGCCGCCTCGTTCGCGTCGTTCGCGAGCGTCGGCTCGTTCGCCTCGGCCGGGTCGATCGGGTCGTCGATGTCAGCCGCCTCACTGCTGTCGAACCAGAGCGCTGGCTCGGTCCTGTCCCACCAGAGCAACGGATCCGTACTCTCCAGCCAGGCCAACCACGCGCTCTGCAGCCGCCGGACCGACGCGCGCGTCCCGGCCGGGACCGTCGCCGCATCCGTGCTGACGGTGCTTGCGGCCATCGCCGTGCACCGCGCGCACCGCGGGCATCGCTGACTCTCGGCCTCAGCTCTCGCTGACGGTGCATTTGACACCGATGTCCGGTGTTGCCACAGTGACGCGGGCAATTCGACGGGGGCCAGGAAACGTCGAAGGGAAAGCCACGTGAAGAAGTACGTCGCAGTTCTTGCAGCCGGTGGAGCTCTGGTGGCCGCTGGGATTGCCGCCGGCTCAGCTGGCACAGCCGCCAGTCGGCCGGCCAGCCATGTTTCAGCCGATCAGTCAGCCGCCCAACAAGCCGATCAGTCGGCGAGCGGGGGCGCAAGGGCGAAGCTTCGGCTCCATCCAGGTCGTCTGCCGCTCCTCGCACACCAACTCCGACGACCCGATCGTGTACCCGCGCCAGCGTGGCGCCGCCCACCAGCACGACTTCTTCGCCAACAGATCCACCAACGCCTTCAGCACCAACGCCAGCCTCGCAGGCAAGCCCACCACCTGCTCCCGACCGGGAGACACCGCGGCCTACTGGACGCCGACGCTGCTCAACAACGGCCGGCGGGTCGCGCCCGACCGGGTCATCGCGTACTACCGCGCCAGGCGGATGCCCAGCGACGTCATCGATCCGCCCGTTCCCGCACGGCCTGAAGATGATCGCCGGGTCGCACATGGCCACCGCCTCCAATCCGCAGCCCACGTGGATCACCAACTGGCACTGCGGTGACGGCGTCCGAGGTACGGCAAAGCCGCCGGCCTCCTGCCCCGAACGACCTGGGCTGACGCTGCGGATCGAGTTTCCGAACTGCTGGAACGGCCGCACTCTGGACTCGGCCAACCACAAGAGCCACCTGGTCTACTCCGGCCAGGGCGGTGTCCGTGGATGCCCCGCGAGCCATCCTGTTCCCGTGCCGTCGCTCGAGCTGAACTTCCGCTACCAGATCAGCGGGTTCGCTCGCAGGCGTGCGGCTGTCCTCCGGAGGGGTCTACAGCGGGCACGCCGACTTCTGGAACTCCTGGAACCAACCTGCCCTGGCGCGGCTGGTGCGGGACTGCGTGAACGCCGGGCGGATCTGCAACAGCTCAATCTCTGACGCGCCGCGCTGAGGTAGGCACGCGCACGTCCGACCTCGCACTGGTCCTCGGGCGCCGACAGTCGGTGCCGTCCCATAGCCTGCGGGTCGAGAGGAGAGATCCCATGACAAAGGCAGGCACACAGTCGAGGACCTACCCCGAGGGCGTGACCTCGTGGGTGGACATCGAGGTCGACGACGTCGACGCGGCTCAGGCTTTCTACGGCGGGCTGTTCGGGTGGACCTTCACACAGGCAACGCCGCCGGAGGCACCTGTGCGTTATCTCGTGGCACAGCTCGACGGCCAGGACGTGGCGGGCGTCGGAGGACGTGCCGCATCCTCGACCGCCACCCCGAGTTGGAACACCTACGTCGCCGTGGACGACATCGAGGCGGCCGCCGCCCGGGTCGTGGCTGCGGGCGGTCGGGTGATCGATTCACCTGCCGACGCCGGTGAGGGAGGTCGCACGGCGACCTGCGCGGATCCGGCGGGGGTGCAGTTCCGCTTGTGGCAGGCTCGACGACGTCTCGGCGCGCAGATCACGAACACCCCTGGTTCCTGGAACTTCAGCGATCTCGTGGCCTCCGACCACGAGTCCTCGGCCAGGTTCTATGGCCAGGTCTTCGGCTGGGAGTTCGACGACCTCGGCTTCTCGACGATGGTGCGGCGTCCCGGCTATGGCGACCACCTGGCCTCGACGATCGACCCGGGCATCCACGAGCGTCAGTCCGGCGACGCCGTGCCTCCCGGGTTCGCCGACGCGATCGCGTGGCTGAACCCGGCAGTCGACGCCGACCCCGGCTGGCACGTCACTTTCACGGTGGCAGACCGCGACGAGACTGCGGCGAGGGCAGAGGCACTGGGCGGCAAGGTGGTACGCCGCGGGGACACCGACTGGACCAGGGATGCGGTGATCGCCGACCCCATGGGTGCTGAGTTCACCGCCAGCCAGTACACCCCGCCTGAGAGCGGGTCCTGATCGGGGCGCGGCTAGGGTCGACAGCGTGGCCACCAGCTCCTCCGTCGGTTTCGCGGCGGCGATCGGGGGCCTCGCAGGAGCATCGCTGGCCGCGCACCGCGGCGTCAGGTCGGCGGCAGGCGCCGGCCTGCTCGGCGCGGTCGGCCTGGGTACGTCGGAGGCGGTGGCCCGCGCCCGGCAGAAGGAGGGCGAGATCCCGGCCCTGTGGCAGCGCATCGCGGTGAGCACCGCGCTGGCAGCACCCCTGGGTTGGGCGTTGGGGAAGGCGACCGGTGCCGGGCCGCGAGCGGTCGGCACCGCCACGGGCGCCCTGGTTGGGGCGATCGGGTTGCGACCGCAGAAGGTGGCGATGGGCCCGGTCGTGGGTGCCGCCGTCGGCCAGGCACTCTCCCGCGGGCCTGCCCGGTCGGCAGCGGTGGCGAGCAGCACCGTGCTGGCCTACCGCAGCCTGTCCGCGTTGGTCTTCCGCGACGCGCAGGTCAGCCTGCTCGCCGAGCGGGTCAGCGCCGCCGACCTGCCGTTCGTGGTGCCCAGGCCGGCGCGGTCGACGTACGTCGGCACCGGCTATGTCCGTGACCTCGCCGAGGAACTCGGCGCCCGCTACACCGCCGACTCCGCCGACACCGGGATCGTGGCCTCCCTCGACGCGCTGGCCGGACCGGGGCTCGACCCAGAGCAGGTCGACCCGCTGGTGCGGGAGTTCTACGAGCACACCACGCGGTTCGTCCTCGACATCGTCCCTCAGTGGAGGCTGTGGGTGCGGCCCGGCTACCTGCTGTACCGCACCGTGGTCGCGCGTCCCTTGGGACAGGCGAGTCTCCCGATGAACCAGCGCGAGAGCCAACGTGGGATCCGCAGCCGAATCGACACGGTCACCGGGGTTGATGGCACGGTGTCGGTCCGCGGTTGGATCCGGTCGTTTGCCGATGACGATGAGCCGATCATGATCGGCATCTACACCACCTACACGCACGCGGGCTGCGGCTACGTCAGCGTCGGGTTCCCGGTGCCGGAGGGTAGCTTCACCGCCACGCTGTTCCCGCGGGCACGGCCCGACCGAGGCCTCACGCTGACCAGCAGGGTCCACGACGGCCAAGCCGGCCACTACCTCACCCACGTCGACACGGAGGCAGACGAGCTCACTGCCTTGGCCGTCCACGGCTTCGAGGAGGAGCTCGACGTCTTCGTCGAGGAGGGCGCGCTCCACGCAGAGCACGCGTTCTGGGTCTTCGGCTTCCCGTTCCTGACCCTTCACTACCGGATCACCCGGAGACCTGCCAGCTGATCCCCGTCGAGCAGGGTCTGGCTGCGGCGTTCCTGGTAGCGGCAGCCGAGCTCAGCGAAGGTCCGGGGGAAGGTCAGCAGATCGTCATGATCGCCGCGGGCGAGGGCGGCCGAGCGCCGTACGATCGCCGCCGCGATCAGGTTCTCCCGGGTGGCCGCCGCGCCGCGCCGGAGTCGGTCCGCGGCGTCTGGACTCCCGGCCAGCACGGCCGCCTCCACCCACAAGGCGGCGTACCAGGGACGCCACAGGCCCATGATCCAGGTGCTCCACACCTCGCGGTCGTCGACGTCGGCCGACAACCGCGCTGTCGCCGCTTCCGCGTCATTCCGGTCCAAGGCGACCAAGGCGTCGAAGGTCGGGGCGAAGCCGGTGCGGCAGCCCTCCAGTCGCGTCGGATCGCCGGACACGGCAACGGTGACCTCGGTCCACGCGCGGCGGCCCTCTTCGTCGCCGAGCAGCGCGTGCACCATGGCCAGCGCGTACGTGGTGACGTTGAGGGTCCCGGCGATCGGCCGCCCGGCACGCTCCCACGCGGCCAGGAACCGCTCGCCCTGCTCGGCCGCCCGGTCCAGGTCGCCGGCCATCGCGTCCACCTTGATCCGCCGGGAGGTGGCCAGATGGGACTGCTCGCGGTAGGTGGCCAAGCCGGCGAGCCGGTCGGCGTAGCGGCCGGCCTCGGTCAGGTTGCCGGCGGCGAGATGGATCTCGGCAGCCATCAGCAAGTAGTCGTTGAACTGGTACGCGGTCGAGGCGTCGAGGGGCAACGCGTCGAGCACCTGGCCGCGACGACGGCTTCCCTCGATCGCGGCGGTGAGGTCACCCCGGGCGAGCGCGACGCCACACAGCTGGTCGAGGGCCACGCTCTCGACCAGAGGGGCATCGGCTTCGTGGGTCAACGCCAGGGCCCGGGTGGCCAGCTCAGTGCTGTCCGGGTCCGACTCGGGCAGCCCGGCGGCGGTGGCGACGCCGATCACCGCCTCGGCCACGGGCGAGTCCGTCGCGTGCCCACGGGCCTCACCGAGCCACCGGTCACCCTCGTCCGGACTGGGCACCACGGCCATGATGCCCGGCATCATGCGGAGGTAGATCACCATCCAGGCCCGGCATTCCGCAGCGGTGTCGCGGTCCTCGATCGCCAGCGCCTCGGTGGTCGCCTCGTCGAGCAGCCGGAGAGTGTCGTTGCCGGTCACCCTTGCCGCGGCGGTTCCGGCCGCAAGTCGCAGCAGCCGGACGCGTTCGCGACCCGGCGGTCCGTGGCGAGCGGCTTGTTCGTACCGCCGTTGGGCCTCGGCCAGCTGTCCACGCAGCAGCAGTTGCTCGGCCAGCGGCTCGGCCAGGGCGGCGACGGGAGCGTCGATCCGGTGCTCGGCGGCCCACATGATCGCCGCCCGAACCTCGTCGGCCACCCGGTCGAAGCGTACGCACCAGTCGTCGTCGTGGGGCTCCCCGGCGAGGACACTCAGCCGGTCGCGGCACCAGACCCGGTGCCGATCACGGACGGTGTCGGCCTGCCCGGCGCGGCTGAGTCGTTCGTCGGCGTACTGCCGGATCGTCTCCAATGCCCGATAGCGGGTCGGCTGCCCGGGCGCCACGACCAGCAGGTGGTGGTCGGCCAGCCGGGCGAGGGCGTCGGCGACGTCGGGACGAGTGCTGGAGGGGTCGGTGATCGCGGCGGCGGCGTCCACGTCAAACCAGGACGCGAACGCCGACACCGCGCCGAGCAGGGCCTGGTCGTCCGGGCCGAGCAGGTCGTAGCTCCACGCGATCGCGTCCTCCAGCGAGCGGTGGCGATCGTCCCCGCGCGCTCCGCTGGTGAGGTAGCGCAGTCGGTGGTCGAGACCGGCGAGCAGGCCGTCGACCCCGAGGGACGGGTAACGGCCCGCGGCAAGCTCGATGGCCAGTGCCATGCCGTCCAGCGCGCGGCACAGGATGCTGACTTGACGCGGGTCGACCTCCGCGGTACTCCCGGTGGCCGCGGCCCGCTCCAGGAACAGGCGAACTGCATCGCCGCCGCTGTCGCCCACCGACAGGCCGGGGACCTCGTACACCCACTCGTACGGCGCGGCGAGCCTGACCCGGCTGGTGATGATCACGTGCATCGACGGGCACGACGTCAGCAGTCGCTCCACGCAGGCGCGGGCGGCGCCGAGAACGTGCTCGCAGTTGTCCAGCACGAGCACACCGTCACTGCCGCTCAGCGCGACCGCCACCGCGTCGACGAGCGAACCACCCGGAGGCTCCACCAGGCCGACCGTCGCGGCAACCGCGGCGATCACCATGTCCGGGTCGGTGACCCGGACCAGGTCGACGTACCACCCTCCGTCGCTGCGGGTTGCGGCGAGCTCCCGGGCAACCAGCCGGGCCAGCCTGGTCTTGCCGACCCCGCCCGGCCCGGTGACCGTGACCATTCGGTGCTCGGCGACGGCGGAGAGCAGGGCGTCGCGTTCGGGCTCACGGCCGATGAACGAGGACACCTCGGCCGGCCAGCGGCCGTGATCGCGTGGCCGGACGATGCCGGCCTGCTCCGCCCTCCGGGCGAGGCTGCGCCGGTCGGTGACCTGGAGCTTCCGGATGAGGGAGGACACGTGGGACTCGACGGTGCGCACCGACAGGCACAGCTGATCGGCGATCTGGCTGTTCGTCAGGTGCGCCTCGATGAGGGACAACACCTCACGCTCCCGGCCCGTGACCGCTGAGACCTCCGACCGCTTGCTCGTCACCACGCGTCATCCTCCCGCACCCCGGACGACCACGGAACCCGAAGATCCGTGCTGGCCACGGATGCCGGATCCAGCCCGTGCCGCGCACAGTGAACTCCTCACCGATGACACCACACAGAGAAGGAGGCACTGCCATGGGCTTCGATCCGGTGCAGTACAAGACCACGACCCGGCAGCAATGGGAGGACGCTGCCGAGGCCTGGGACCGTTGGGGACCGGTACTCGAGAGTTGGTTGGGGGAGGCTACCGAGCAGATGCTCGACCGGGCCAGGGTGCAATCGGGCAGCCACGTGCTCGACGTTGCCGCCGGCGCCGGCGGACAGACCCTGGCCGCGGCCCGGCGGGCCGGGCCGAGCGGCCGGGTCGTCGCAACCGACATCTCCCCGGCCATCCTCACGTACGCCGCGAAGTCCGCCGCGGAGGCCGGGCTGACCACGGTGGAGACCGTCGAGGCCGACGGCGAGAATCTCGACGGGTTGGCGCCCGGCACCTTCGACGCGGTGATCTCGCGAGTCGGGCTGATCTACTTCCCCGACCAGCAGCGAGCACTGGCCGGGATGCGCCGGGCGCTGCGCGACGGCGGCCGGATCGCCGCGATCGTCTACTCCACCCCGGACCGGAACGAGTTCTTCTCGGTCCCGGTGTCGATCATCCGCACCCGTGCCCAGCTGCCGCCGCCGCAGCCGGGTCAACCGGGCCCGTTCAGTCTCGGCGGTCCCGGAGTGCTGGAGGCCGCTCTTGTTCAGGCCGGATTCCGGGACGTGACCGTGGAGGCGGTGCCGGCACCCGTGCGGCTGGCCTCGGCGGCGGAGTGCGTCCGGTTCGAACGCGAGTCGTTCGGGGCGCTGCACCAGATGCTCGCCGGCCTTCCCGCCGATGAACGACCCGGGGTCTGGGAGGAGATCGAGGCCGCGTTGACCCGGTTCGAGACACCGAGCGGTTTCGTCGGACCGTGCGAGCTGCTCGTGGCAAGCGCGACGCGATGATCACCAACGGCCACCGAGGGCCGGTCACCGTCGCGGCGGTCCAGGCGGCGTACACGCTGATGGACACCCAGGCCTGCCTGGCCAAGGCGATCGACCTGCTCGGCCAGGCGGCGGATCTGGGGGCGCAGATCGTCGCGTTCCCGGAGGCGTTCATCCCCGGCACCCCGATCTGGATCGACTCCCAGCGGATCTGGGAGGGCGACGAGGAGTGGTACGCACGCCTGGTGGACCAGGCCGTGCTCGTGCCCGGCCCGGTCACCCATGCGCTGGGCTCCGCGGCCCGGGACGCCGGGGTCTTCCTGGTGATCGGCGTGGACGAACGCGAGCCTCACGGCACGACGATCTTCAACACCACGCTGTACTTCGGACCGGACGGAAGCCTCCTCGGCAAACACCGGAAGCTGATGCCCACCGGGTCCGAGCGGACCGTGTGGGGCATGGGCGACGGATCCACCCTCCCGGTGATCACCACCCCGTACGGCCGACTCAGCGGGTTGACCTGCTGGGAGAACTACATGCCACTGGCCCGGTTCTACCTGTACGCGCAAGGCGTGGACATCTGGGTCGCTCCCACCTTGGCCAGGGGTGACCGCTGGGTGAACAGCCTGCGCCACATCGCCACCGAGGGTCGCTGCTACGTCATCGGCGTCAACCCGTGTGTGCACGTCGACCAGCTGCCGCCCGACTTCCCGCAGCGAGAGCGCGTCTGGCCGGTCGGCGAGGGCCACGATCCGTGGATCGAGCCGGGCAACACCGTGATCATCGGGCCGAACGGTGATCTCCTGGCCGGCCCGGCCCGCCAGACGGAGACGATCCTGACCGCCGAGGTCGACCTTGCCGCGGTCCACGCGGGCCGCCGCCAGTTCGACCCGGTCGGCCACTACCACCGACCCGACATCTTCCGGCTCAGCGTCGACACGCGTCCCCGCCCCGCCGTCACGCTCGAGGACGCGCAGCGCTGACCGTCGTCCCCGCTGGTGGTCACGCGCTCCGGGCGTACGCCGCGGGCGTGACGCCGAGCAGCCGCTTGAAGTGCCGGTTGAGGTGCGCCTGGTCGAAGAAGCCGACCTCCGCTGCCGCGTCCGCGGGCCGTCGTCCGTCGAGCAGCAGCCGCCGGGCCCGGTCCAGGCGACGGCCGATGAGGTACTGATGCGGAGCGATGCCGTACTCGTGTCCGAACGCCCGGACCAGGTGCCCCGGGTGGACGCCGAGCAGCAGGGCCGCTTCGTTCAGGCCGATGCCCTGTGCCACGCGGGCGTCCAGCAGGTCTCGCAACCGTCGTGCGAGCCCGCCGTCGCGGGCTGCAACGGGCTCCGAAACGTCGTGGCGCAGGTGTGCCTCGAGCCTCTCCCGCACCAGCGCCAACCGGGTTTCGGCCTCCAGCTCGTCTCCGGGGTGTCGCATCGACTCATGGAGTGAGGCCACCCGGTCCCGTAACAGCGGGTCGCCGAAGCCGGGGTGGTCGACCGCACGGCCGACCAAGGACTCGTCAACCTGGTCGGCATCCAGGTAGACCACCCGCTTGCGGAAGCCTCGCGCGTCGACCGAGCGGCCATCGTGCGGTACGTGCGGCGGCAGCAGGGTCACCAAGCTGCGCAGCGCACCGTGTTCTTGATGCTCGAGCTCGAACGCGACGACGCCGGCGTCCACGATCAGCAGCGTCCAGGTGTCGTGGGTGTGCCGCGGGTAGGCGTGGTCCGGGAAATGGGCGTGCAACACCTCGGCGACGCCGGGGACGTCCGGCCGCCAGGCCCGGATCTCGGCTGAGGACCCCATGTGAGGAACGTACAAGACCTCGTCACGTCGCCCACCCAGGATGGCGGCATGGACAGACGCTTCGACACCAAGGTGGCCGTACTGCTGCGCGAGGACCTCGAGACCTGGCAGCGGGTCAACGTCACCGCGTTCCTGGCGAGCGGGGTCGCTGCGGCGTATCCGCAGATCATCGGCGACCCGTACCAGGACGCCGACGACACGACCTACCTGGCCATGTTCGGGCAGCCGGTGCTGGTCTTCGAGGGCAGCAAGGAGACGCTGATCGCCGCCCACGCGCGGGCGTTGCGCCGCGAGCTCCCCGTCGCCGTGTTCACCTCGGACCTGTTCCGCACCGGCAACGACGACGACAACCGCGCCGCGGTCCGCGACGTCGGCCGAGACGACCTGGACCTTGTCGGCCTCGGCGTGCACGGCCCGCGCAACGCCGTCGACAAGATCGTCAAGGGCACCCGGATGCACCCGTAGAGCGCCGCTCAGATCCAGCCCATCCTCCGCGCCGTCGCGCAGGCGTCATGCCGGTTGGTGGCGCCGAGCTTGCTGATGGCGCTCGACAGGTAGTTGCGGACGGTGCCGGGCGACAGCGAGGCTCGCCGGGCGATCTCGTCGACGGGCGCGCCGTCGGCCGCGAACTCGAGGACGTCGGCCTCGCGCGGGGTCAGCGGGCTGTCGCCGGCACCGATGGCCTCGGCGGCGAGCTCCGGATCGACATGTCGGCCGCCCGCGTGCACCCTGCGGACCACCTCGGCGAGCGTGGTGGCCGACGTGGTCTTCGGCAGGAAGCCACGTACGCCGGAGGCGAGCGCGCGCTTGAGGTAGCCGGGCCGGCCGTGGCTGGTGACGATCACGCAGCCACAGTCGGGCAGCGACTCGGCCAGCGCCTCGGCGACCGCGATGCCGTCGAGACCGGGCATCTGCAGGTCGAGTACGGCGATGTCGGGGCGCACTTGCAGGGCGGCCGCGACGGCCTCGTTACCGGAGGCCGCCTGGGCGACGACCTCGATGTCTGCTTCGAGGTCGAGCATCTGCGCGAGGGCCTCACGGATGAGGTTCTCGTCGTCGGCGAGCAGGACCCGGATCATGCGTGCTGCCCTTCGGTGGACAGGTTCTGGGGGCGGGGCGCGGCGGGCAGGCGCACGACCACCTCGAAGCAGTCGCCGTCGCGCAGGCTGTCGAGGGTGGCGCCGAGCGGAGCCAACCGCTCCCGTAGACCGAGCAGGCCGGTCCCCATCGGTCCGTTGGTGCTCGCAGGCGGCCCGACGCCGTCGTTGCGGACGATCAGGTCACGCCCGTCGTACCGGATGACGACGTGGCTGGCGCTGGAGTGTCGGAGCACGTTGGTGACGGTCTCGCGCACCACCCAACCGGCGGCCTGGTGCCAGGGTTCGGGCAAGGTAGCCACGTCGATCCGGGTCTCGATGCCCGCCGACCGCAGCAGCGACGAGGCGCCGTGCAGCTCCTGCTCGAGGTCGATCGCGCGGTAGCCGCGAGCCAGCTCGCGGACCTCACGCAGGGCCTCGTGAGCGACCGCACGCACGTCGAGCATCTGCTCCGCTGCGCGTGAGTCGCCGCGCTCGGCCAGGGTGGAGGCCAGCTCGGCCTGCACCGCGATGGTCGAGAGGCGGCGGCCGAGGACGTCATGGACGTCTCGGGAGAACCGCAGCCGCTCCTCGGCGACGGCCAGTGCCGCCCTCGCGCCCTTGGCCCGGTCGAGCTCGGCGACAACGTCCAGGAGCCAGAGTGAGGCGCGAACAGTGAAGATCAGGAAGGCACCTGCCAAGACGCCGTACCAGGCCCAGAAGAGCGACTGCGTGGGCAGAGCCGGAACAACCGCCAGGACGAGCATCAGCGCGGCCGTGATCCGCCGGTCGCGCAGCCCGCCGATGGACCAGGCGAGCGTGGCCCAGACGACGAGGCCGCCGACCTCGGCGAGCTCGTCCGGCAGCAGAAGGGCCAGACCTTCGGCAACCAGGCACAGGACGCAGACCAGGGCGAGGTTCCGCTTCGGAAGGGGTCCGTACGCCGGGTAGAGGCTGGCGGCGTCCCGAAGAAGCAGGGTGCAGGCAACGCCGAGCACGACGGTCCCCACGACGAGAGCGGTGAACAGCACCGGCTGGTTTGCGGCCTCGGCCGTGCCCCCGACCAGCGCGACTGCGTAGAACCCCCACACCAGGACGTACAGCGACTGCCGGGTGTAGAGGTCGACCCGCTCCACCTGACTTCGCTCGGCCCAGCCGCGCCACAGCTTCATCGGCCCTCCTCTGCCCCGGACCCTAGCCCGTCGCCGTTGACAACCGGCTGGTCACACTCGCGGTTCCCAGCGCATCGACCGGTGCGCCAGCCACATGCCGAGCCCGGTCCAGAACACGAGCACCAGCAGTGGAGCGCCCGAGGCCGCCCAGCTCGCGGACAGGTCGACCGTGGCGTCGCCGTCACGTCCGAACCAGGTGAGTCGCATGAGCCCGTCCAGCGCTGCTCCCGGTGTGAGATCGACGAAGCGGCTCCAGCTGTCGGGGAACTGCTGCGACCCGACAACGGTCAGCAGGATGATCGGGACGCTGGTCATCTGCGCTGCCTCGGCATTGCGGGTCCAGGCGGCCGTCCAGATCGCCAGGCTCGCAAATGCTGCGGAGGCGACGAGAACGGTGACCGCGTAGAGCAGCGGGTTCAACGGCAACGGCAGCCCGAGGGCCGCGCCGAGCCCGATCAGCACAACGGACAGAGCGAGCGTGACCGTGACGCCCGGCAGCGCCATCGACAGCAGGAGCTCGCTGTCCCGGGTCTCGCCGGTGCGAAGCCGCTTGAGCACCAGCTCATCGCGCCGGGTCACCATCGCGGACAGCAGGTTGTAGTAGACGGAGAACAGCAGGGCCAGCATCAGCGCACCGCCAACCGCAGCCATCCCGATCTCCACGTCGCCTCGGTCGCCGGTGAGCAGGAGCGCCATCGGCAGCAACGGCATGACCAGTGCGTAGGCCATCGTGAGGTTGTTCCGCAGCATCAGCAGGGCGTTGGCGCGGGCCAGTCCCGTCGTGCGCCTGATCGCGCTGGTCACCGTTTTGGTCGTGGCCGTGGTCGTCGCGGTCGTCATCGGAGGCTCCCTTCGGTGAGCGGCATCTCGTGGGTCCGGTTCGGGTGGTTGCCGTCGGCGATCGCCAAGAAGACCGACTCGAGACTCGCCGTGCTGGCGGACAGCCTGTCCAGCCGGATCCGTTCGCCGGCCGCCCAGGTCAGGAGGCAGGTCAGGGTGCTCTGGAGGTCCATGGTGCGGACGGTCGTCGTCGCCCCCTGGTGGGAAGCCATGCCGCCCGCCAGTTCCGGCAGCTCCCGGTCCAGGCGGGCGAAGCTGACCGTCGAGGGGTGGCCATCGGTGATCTCGGCCGGTGTCCCTTCGCTGACGATGCGGCCGGCGTTCATGATGGCCAGCCGATCGGCCAGCGCCTCCGCCTCGTCCAGGTAGTGGGTCGAGAACAGCACGGTGGCCCCGGAGTCGCGCAGGCCGCCGATCAGCCGCCACACATCCCGTCGACTCTCGGGGTCAAGGCCGGTGGTGGGCTCGTCGAGGAGGACGAGCTCTGGTTGGCCCATCAGGGTGCAAGCGAGGTCGAGGCGGCGTCGCTCGCCACCGGAGAGCCCCCGGACCGGCGTCCGCTCCCGGTCGGTGAGGTCGAGCATCGCGAGCGCGTCGGCGACCGGCCGGGCACCGCTCACCGTCGCCGCCCACATCCTCAAGGTCTCGGCGACGGTCAGGTCACCGGAGAAGCCGCTGAACTGGAGGAGGACGCCGGTACGACGGCGTACCTCAGCACGGTCCCGGATCGGGTCGAGTCCGAGAACCCGGACCTCACCCGCAGTCGCCTTCCCCAGGCCCTCGATGATCTCCAGGGTCGAGGTCTTCCCGGCGCCGTTGGTGCCGAGCAGGGCGGTGATCGAGCCGCGGGCGACGTCGAGATCGACGCCGCGGACCGCCTCGAAAGCCGTCGGACCGGTGCCGTAGGTGCGTCGCAGGCCGCGGACGCGGATGGCGGGTTCGGTGTGCTGGTTCATGCTTCAAGCCTCGGCCCGGACGATCCGAACCGGCAGTGCATGGCGTCACCGTTGTGGGTGGTTCCGACATGGGTCGCCCATGACATCTGTCACCTGTCTGAGACTCGTGGATCAACCAGCCTGCGCGGTGCCGGCGCGGGTGAAGCGCTCCCCGACGTTGCGGACCAGGTCGGCGAGCTCCTGGGGGCCCTCCACCTCGAACTCGGCGCCGATGTCCGCGAGCAGCATCATCGGCCACTCGAACCAGTCCACGGCCATGGTGATCCGACAGGTGGTGGCGTCGATCGGCTCGACGTCTCCCCACTGCATGACGTGTCGAGCCACGCTCGTCGCGTCCGCGCCGACCTTGATGCGCACGTCGTACTTCCGCGGGATGGCGGCTCGGCTCGACCGGACGTAGTCCAGCGCATTTCCGCCGGGCAGGTCACGCTGGCGGAACCGGACCCGGGTGCTCTCCGGCTCGGTGATCCGGTCGACCCGGAAGGTGCGCCAGTCGTGGCGATCGAGGTCGTAGGCGACGAGGTACCACCGATGGTCGAGGGTCACGAGTCGCTGTGGCTCGACGTGCCGCTTGGCCAGGTCGCTGCTGCGGGCGGCGTACCCGAACCGCAGGCGTTCGTCGTCGCGGCAGGCCTGCGCGATCTTCGTCAGCGCGCCGGCGTCGATCACCGGACCTCGGGCCGGACCGCCGACGGTCTGGCTGCGGAGCGCGTCCATCCGGCGCCGCAGCTTGGGCGGCATGACCGACACGATCTTCGTCAGCGCCTGGACCGCGCTCTCCTCGAGCCCGGCCACCGTGCCGCCGGCCGCAGCACGGAGCCCGACCGCGATCGCGACCGCCTCGTCGTCGTCCAGCAGAAGCGGAGGCAGGGCGGCGCCGGCCTGCAGCTGGTAGCCGCCGGCCACACCGCGTGAGGCGTCGACCGGGTAGCCCAGCTCCCGAAGCCTCTCGACGTCGCGGCGCAGGGTGCGCGCACTGACCTCGAGACGTTCGGCGAGCTCAGGGCCCGGCCAGTAGCGATGCGTCTGCAGCATCGAGAGCAGTCGCAACATTCGGGTGCTGGTGTTCGCCATGTTTCGAGATTAAATCCTATTGCGGTCAGAAAGTGGCCTAAAGCCTTCATAGCCTTCTTCTATGACCACACCGATGATCGAAACCCAGGGATTGACCAAGCACTTCACGGTCCGGAAGCAGACGGTCGAAGCCGTCCGCGACCTGGATCTGCGGGTGGAGAAGGGCGAGCTCGTCGCCTTCCTCGGGCCCAACGGCGCCGGCAAGTCCACCACCCTTCGGATGCTCACCACGCTGATCCCGCCGACCGCGGGATCAGCGCGGGTGGCCGGCTTCGACGTGGTCAGCCAGCAGCGCGACGTACGCCGTCACATCGGGTACGTCGGGCAGGGCAACGGCGCCGCGCACACCCAGCGCGGGCGCGACGAGCTGCTGAACCAGGGCCGGGCCTACGGACTGCGCCCGGCGCAGGCGAAGGCTCGGGCCGAGGAGCTGATCGAGGGACTCGACCTCGGAGCCGTCGTGGACCGGACCGTCCAGACCTTGTCAGGTGGCCAGCGGCGCCGCCTCGACATCGCCCTCGGCATGGTGCACGCCCCCGAGCTGCTGTTCCTCGACGAACCGTCGACCGGGCTGGACCCCCAGAACCGGGCGAACCTGCAGGAGCAGATCGTCCGGCTGCACGACGCCGGCACGACGATCGTCCTGACGACGCACTACCTCGACGAGGCCGACGCAATGGCCGAGCGCGTGGTCGTGGTCGACCACGGCCGGATCATCGCCGACGACACCTCGAAACGGCTCAAGGAGTCGCTGGGCGACCGGGTCACTCTCGGTTTCGGAACCCATGATCATGCAGTCCAGGCCGCCAACCGCGCCCAGGACTCCGACCTCGTGACCGGCGTCGGCAATGTGGTCCACGAGGTGACCGTGCGCCGTGCGGACGGGCCGGGTTTCGCCGCCCAGCTGATCCGCGACCTCGACCGGACCGGGATCACCGTGTCGTCAGTCGAGGTCGTCCGACCCACGCTCGACGACGTCTTCCTACAGCTCACCGGCCGTAGCCTGCGCGAGGGCGAGGCCGTCAACACCGACGACAGCATGGACAACGAGGAGGCTGCAGCATGAGCACCGTCACCCCCCAGATCGCCACCGACACCTGGACCGTCTTCAGCCGCGAGGTGAAGCCATTGGCCCGAGACCCGTTCCAGGTCGTGTTCAGCATGATCCAGCCGCTGGTCTTCCTCGGTCTGTTCGCCCCGCTGCTTCCCGACACCGGGTCGGGTTCCGCACTCCAGTGGTTCGTCCCGGGCATCGTCGCGATGTCCTGTCTGATGGGCACCTCGATGGTGGGCTCGAACCTGCTGCTCGAGATGCAGACCGGCTCGCACGAACGCCTGCTGGTCGCCCCGCTGACGCGTTCGTCTCTCCTGCTCGGTCGGGCCTTCAAGGAGATCGTCCCGATGGTGGCCCAGAGCGCGATCATCCTGATCGTGGTGACGCCGTTCAGCTACGACCTGCACCTCGGCGGCACGCTGGTGGGCATCGTGATCCTGAGCGTGTTCTGCGTCGGAGTCTCGTCGCTGTCCTACTCCCTCGCGCTGGCCTGCCAAGGCCGGGACTGGATGTTCTGGGCAGTCCAGCAGACGTTGTTGTTCCCCGTGCTGCTGCTCGCCGGGATGCTGCTGCCGGTCGACGATGGCCCGGGCTGGCTGAAGTTCGCGTCCCAGCTCAACCCGCTCACGCACGTCGTGGACGCGGAGCGGGCCCTGTTCGCCGGCGCGTTCCCCGTCTCGACGGTGCTGGCCGGGATCGCCGGCGCGACCCTGGTCGCCGTCGTCGGGCTCTGGACGGGCGTGCGGTCGATGAACAAGTCCAGCTGAGCCCTTGCCCGGTCGGGTGCCCGAGGTCGTTTCACGCGACCTCGGGCACCGTGATTTGTGGTCAGGTCAGCGGGAGGTACGCCGAGAGGTCGGTCCGCTCCCCCGAAGCCCGCACCCGGCCGGCCTCCGTCGCGGCCGCCCAGTCCAGCTGCCCAGTGGCCAGGGCGATCCAGGTCTCGGCGTCGGTCTCGACCACCGCGGGCGGCGTACCCCTCGTGTGGCGGACGCCGGGGATGACCTGGACGGCGGCGTACGGCGGCACCCGGATCTCGACCGAGTTGCCCGGGGCGCGCTCGGCGAGGACGGCCAGGAAGTGCTTGGTGAGCAGCTTGCCTGCCGGCGCGGGTGCGCTCGGGCTCAGCCAGCGCAGCGGCGACTTCCGCCGGGTCGGCCGGACGCAGGCGCGCGGCCATCAGGCCTGGACCTCGCGGGCGGGCTGCAGGATCTGCAGCAGCTGGTAGGTCCGGGCCCCTTCCGCGGCGTCCCGGCCGCGCACGCGCCAGTCCTCGACCAGCCGGTTGAGCTGGTCCGCGAACTCCTGTGCGTCGGCTTTCGTCAGCCGGATCGCGGTGTCGCTGACCATCACCATCGCGTCCTTCTGCCGCTCGGCGAACTCCGCCCGGTCGACGGCATCGTGCGCGCCGGCGGTCCACTGCCGCCGGAACACGGTGACCGCCGCCTTGCCACCGGGGGCTTGGGCGATGTCTGCGGTGTTGATGTTGAAGCCGGCCTCGTGGACCGCGCGCCAGACCCGATCCCGCCCGTCGCGTGCCTCCTCCGGGGCCTCCACCACCAGCCCGTACTTGGCGAGCTGTCGGAGGTGGAAGCTGGCCTGGTTGGCGGGCACGCCGAGGACCTTCGCCATGTCGGCGGCGCGCTGCGGACCACCCGCGCCCAGCTCGTCGAGGATCCGGGTGCGCACCGGATGCGAGATCGCCCGCAGGATCCGCGGGTCCTGCACCGGCTCTGGAGCGGTCCTCTTGGAAGGCATGGGAAAAGCCTAGCGCATTCCCGCACGTAGTATTGCGCAATATTACTTGCGCAAGTTATGGTGCGGATATGTCCAGCTACCGCGCCCTCTCCCGAAACCACGACTTCACGGTCCTCTGGATCGGTCAGACCATCAGCGAGCTCGGCAGCCGGATGAGCATGTTCGTGTTCCCGCTGCTGGCCTACCAGCTCACCGGTTCCACGTTCGTGGCGGCTGCGGCCGAGACCGCCCACCTGCTCGGCTTCGCGCTCGCTCTGCTCCCCGCCGGCGTGCTCGCCGATCGTCTCGACCGGATCCGGCTGATGCGGCTGGCGAGCGGATCCGGCGTGTTGCTGTACGGCTCGCTCGTCGGCGCGGCGCTGCTGGGCAGCCTGTCGATCCCGCACCTGCTGTTCGTCGCACTCCTCACCGGGGTCGGTGCCGGTGTCTTCGCGCCTGCTGAGATCTCGGCCGTGCGGGCCGTCGTACCCGACGAGGACCTGCCGACGGCGCTGTCGCAGAACCAGGCGCGGCAGCACGTCGCGTCGTTGCTCGGCGGACCGGTCGGCGGCGCGTTGTACGGCGTCACGCGCTGGCTGCCCTTCGCGGCCGACGCCTTGTCGTTCGCGGTCTCGTTCGTGCTGCTCGGTCGGATCCGTGCCGACCTGTCCGCCCCTTCCGTCGACGGTCCGCGGAAGCGGCCGCGCCAGGAACTGCTCCAGGGCATCCGGTTCATCCGGACCCGCCCGTTCTTCCGGGTGCTGATGGTGTGGGCGGCCCTGATCAACCTGGTGGTCAACGCGCTGTTCTTCGTCGCAGTCCTGCGCCTGATCCAGGCCGGCTTCCACCCGGTCCACATCGGTCTGATGGAGACCGCCGCCGGTGCCTGCGGCATCCTCGGCGCGCTGGCCGCCCCGTGGATCATCGACCGGTTCGCGACCGGCTGGCTGACGGTGCTGGTGTCCTGGAGCTTCGTCCCGCTCGTGGTGCCGATGGTGTTCTGGAACGACCCAGCCGTGGTCGCGGCGGCACTCGGGCTCGGCCTGTTCCTCAACCCGGCCGGCAACGCCGGCATCGGCGCCTACCGCATCGCGATGACTCCCACCGAGCTCCAGGGCCGGGTCCAGTCGTCGATGCAGTTCGTCTCGATGTCCACCATGCCGCTGGCGCCCATGCTGGCCGGCGGGCTGCTGGCCGGTCTGGGCGGCGGCGCCGCGATCGCGGTTCTTGGTGGGCTCACGGCCGCGGTCGCGCTGATCCCGACCCTGAGCACCAGCATCCGGTCCGTGCCGCGGCCCGTCGTCTGGCGTGCGGCCCCGGGCGAGCGGGTGCCGTGATCCGTCTCCGCGTGACGGTCAGAGCCGATCAGAGCCGGTCGAGCACGGCGAGCGTGCGAGTCCAGATCTCGGCCTCCGGGTCGATCACCGCGTAGTGGTCGGTCGCCATCTCCACGAGGTCGGCCACGCCCCCGGCAGCCGTGGCCGCCGCGATATAGGCCCGCGACTGCTCGATCGGGACGGTGGTGTCGTCGCGCCCGTGGACGCACCAGACCGGGACGTCGAGCGGAACCTGCCGGATCGGGTCGGCTTGGGCGTCGTCGGGACCGGGAGGATGGCCCAGGAATGCTTCGACGGCGCCCCCGCCGAGCCGCTCGTCGTACGCACTGCGCAGGTCGAGGACCCCAGCCTGGGCGACGACTCCGGTGAGCCGGACCCGTTCGGGCTGCCAGCGCTCGAACCGACCGCGCGCGGCGGCCCACGCTGCGAGGTGGCCGCCGGCGGAGTGGCCGAGAGCGATGACCTTCGCGGTGTCGAGGTCGCCGACGTCGGCGAGCGCGTCGATCCCGGCGGCGACATCGTCCAGGGTCGCCGGGACCCCGCCGCCGTTGCCGACCCGGCGGTACTCGAGGTTCCAGGCGGTCCAGCCCCGGGCGACGAGACTGGCGGCGAGCGGTCGCCCCAGCGACAGGTCGTACGCCGCCTTCCAGAACCCGCCATGGATGACGACCACCACTCCGCGAGACTTCCCCGCCGGTCGGGAGAGCTCAGCGAACTGGCTCGGGTCGTCGCCGTAGGGAACGGTCGCGAACACGGTCAGGCCAGCGCGGCCGGCAGCGTGGCGGCCCAGCCGGAACGCACCTCCGCCAGCGGGACCGTGAACTGGCCTTCCACGGAGAGGTCGGACCCACCGGTCCGGCCGATCGAGGCCAGCGGGACGCCGTGCTCGCGGGCAAGCTCCACCAGCCTGTCGACTGCGTCGTCGGGGACGCTGACGATCGCTCGGGCAGCCGACTCGGAGAAGAGATCGACGAAGGCGTCGCCGGGCAGGGCGACCGTGGCGCCGATGCCGTTCCGGAGCCCCGACTCGGCGAGGGCCTGCGCGAGACCGCCGTCGGAGAGGTCGTGGGCACTCGTGATCGTGCCGACCGCCGCGATCAGGAGCTCGGCGAGCGCCCGTCTCTGCGGCGAGGTCGACGGTCGGCGGCACTCCGCCGAGGTGGCCGTGCACGACGTGCGCCCACTCCGAGCCGGAGAGCTCCTCACGCGTCTCACCGAGCAGGAAGATCCGCTCACCGTCGGCGACGAATCCGGACGGCGTACGCCGGGTCACGTCGTCGATGACACCGAGGACGGCCACCACGGGTGTCGGCAGGATGGCCGTCTCGCCGGTCTGGTTGTAGAGGCTGACGTTGCCGCCGGTGACGGGGATGCCGAGCTCGACGCACGCGTCCCTCAGTCCGCGGCAGGCCTCGGCGAACTGCCACATCACGTCCGGGTCCTCGGGAGACCCGAAGTTGAGGCAGTCGGAGATCGCCAGCGGCCTGGCGCCGCCGGTGGCGACGTTGCGGTAGGACTCGGCCAGCGCGAGCTGCGCACCGGCGTACGGGTCGAGCTTGGCGAACCTGCCGTTGCAGTCGGTCGAGACGGCGACGCCGAGGTTGGTCTCCTCGTCGACGCGGATCATGCCGCTGTCCTCGGGCTGGGCAAGCACGGTGTTGCCGCGGACGTAGCGGTCGTACTGGTCGGTGATCCAGGACTTGTCGCAGAGGTTCGGGCTCGCCACCAGCCTCAACAGGGTGGACCTCAGCTCCTCGCCCGTCTCGGGCCGCGGGAGCTTCTCGGCGCCGTCGGCCTGCAGGTCGTCCTGCCAGTCGGGGCGGGCGAACGGCCGGTTGTACGTCGGGCCGTCGTGCGCCACCGAGCGCGGGGGTACGTCGACCACTCGGTCACCGTGCCAGTCGATCTGGAGCCGGCCGGTGTCGGTGACCTCGCCGACGACGGTCGCGTCGACGTCCCACTTCTCGCAGATCGCGAGGAACGCCTTGACGTCGTCAGGCTCGACGACTGCCATCATCCGCTCCTGCGACTCGCTCATCAGGATCTCCTCGGGCGCAAGGGTGGAGTCGCGCAGCGGGACCTTGTCGAGCTCGACGTGCATGCCGCCGTCACCGGCACTCGCAAGCTCGGACGTCGCGCACGAGAGCCCGGCCCCGCCGAGGTCCTGGATCCCGGCCACCAGCCCGGCCGCGAAGATCTCCAGCGTGCACTCGATGAGCAGCTTCTCCATGAACGGGTCGCCGACCTGGACGCTGGGTCGCTTCGCCGGCCCGCCGGCGTCGAAGGTCTCGGACGCGAGGACGCTCACGCCGCCGATGCCGTCGCCACCGGTCTTCGCGCCGTACAGGATGACCAGGTTGCCGGCCCCGGACGCCTTGGCCAGATGCAGGTCCTCGTGGCGGAGCACGCCGACGCAGAGCGCGTTGACCAGCGGGTTGCCGAGGTACGTCTCGTCGAAGACCGCCTCTCCGCCGATGTTCGGAAGGCCGAGACAGTTGCCGTAGCCGCCGACGCCGGCAACGATCCCCGGCAGCACCCGCTGGGTGTCCGGCGCGTCGAGCGGCCCGAACCGGAGCGGATCCATGACCGCGACCGGCCGGGCGCCCATCGCGAGGATGTCGCGGACGATTCCACCGATGCCGGTGGCTGCTCCCTGGTAGGGCTCGACGTACGACGGGTGGTTGTGGCTCTCGACCTTGAACGTGACCGCGTAGCCCTGCCCGATGTCGAGGACTCCCGCGTTCTCGCCGATTCCTGCCAGCATCTTGCCGACCGGTGTCTCCTGCGGGATCTCCGAGAACTGCTTGAGGTGCACCTTGGAGCTCTTGTAGGAGCAGTGCTCGCTCCACATCACCGAGTACATCGCCAGCTCCGAGCTGGTCGGCCGCCGGCCGAGGATCTCGCGGATCCGGGCGTACTCGTCGGCCTTCAGACCCAGATCGGCCCAGGGCTGCTCCCGGGTGGGGTCCTCGGTGGCGACGGCGACGGTGTCGAGCCTGGTGTCGAGCCTGTGGTCGAGCGGGGGCTGCTGCGTCTTCGGCACGGGTTTCAATCTACCGGCGGCGAAGCCAGACCCAGGTCATGGGCTTCGGTCGATGGGGCGGAACGCCAACAGCGTTAACGGGATCGCTATCGGATTCTCAGCCACCGGATCCGCCTTTTCGGTGCCCAATTCGAATTACAGATTTGTAGTTAATTGTGAAGGGTGTTGCCAATGTTACTTGTGTGTCTAAAGTGACTTCACTGACCGAGAATCGGCCGAGGCTCCCGACTCTGGTCCCCCGCTCGGCCCCCTGACCCGGCCACCGCATTCGGCCACCCATTGGAGAGCGTCATGCGCACCCTTGTCCGCCGATTCGGATTCCCCCTCGCGGCCGTCGGCACCGGCCTGCTGATGGTGCTGACCCTGGCCCCTGGCAGTGCCGTCGCGCGCGGCAACGTGACGACGCCCGGCAACTTCACGGGCTACGGCTTCGACCAGTGCCTGGCACCGGAGCAGTGGGAGATGGACCGCTGGCTCAACCACTCTCCCTTCCTCGCGGTCGGCATCTACATCTCCGGTGACTCCCGCGGATGCCGGAGCCAGCCGAACCTGACCCCACGGTGGATCACGAGCCAGCTGAACCAGGGCTGGCGACTGCTGCCGATCACACTCGGCCCGCAGGCGTCGTGCTCGCCGCACTTCCCGAGGTACGACGACGACGAGACGATCGACCCGACCCCGGGCCCGAACAACGGTTACCCCGACGCCAGGATCCAGGGCCGCGCCGAGGGCGGGAAGACCGTTCGGGCCGCCACCGCACTCGGGATCAGCCGGGGAAGCACGCTGTGGTACGACCTCGAAGGCTTCGACCACACCCAGACGAGGTGTCGCGAGTCGGCACTCCGCTTCCTCAGCGCGTGGGTGACGAAGGTGCGCGCACTCGGCTACCAGACCGGCGTGTACTCCAGCGCCGGCTCGGGGATCGTGATGCTCGACCAGGCCCTGGCCTCCGGCCGCGACTTCGCCTACCCGGACTACATCTGGATCGCCCGGTGGGACGGGGTGGCCAACACCAGCACGACGTACATCAGCGACGAGCGGTGGAACCCGCACCGCCGGGTCAAGCAGTACCAGGGCGGCCACCTCGAAACCTGGGGAGGCGTCACGATCAACATCGATCGCAACTACCTCGACGTCGGCCGGGGAACGATCGCACCGAAACGCCCCGAGCACTGCGGCGGAGTGCCCATCGACTGGTGGAACTACAAGCGGCTCGCTCCCGGCAACGCCTGGCCGTCTCGGGTCAAGACCCTGCAGTGCCTACTGAAGGAGAAGGAGCTCTACTCCGGCCGGATCCACGGCCGCTACGACGCCGCCACGGTTCGGGCTGCCAACACCTGGCAGCGTCGGGTGGGCGCGACCCCGTCGGACACGTGGACGATCAACAACTGGGTCACGTTGCTCACGGACGGAAACACGCCCGTGGTCAAGATCGGTTCCGGCAGGTACGCCGTACGACGGCTGCAACGAGCGCTGAACGCCGCGCTCCGCAACCACGACCACGACGCCACCGGTGTTTTCGGCCCTGCGACAAAGCGGGCGCTGCGGGTCTGGCAGCGGCGCAACGGGCTCCCGGCAACCGGAGTGGCCGCCTGGAACACCTGGGCAGCGCTCCAGCGCTAGGCAACCGTCTACAGAGCGACCGAGCGCACGTGGTGGTCCACCATGAAGGTACGGATGCTCTGGGCGGTCTCGACCCTGACCGCCACCTCGGGCACGGCAAGCCGCACCTTCCTCTCCGGATCCCAACAGTTCCTGGCGCGTCTGAGGTGCACCATCGCGTTGCCGTTACGTTTCGCGGTGACGGTGCTGCGCACGTCACTTGCCGACGAGGTCACGCTCAGCCCGATGGTCGCCGGGGTGTACGCGGGCCCCGGGTCCTTCAGGGAGGACAGGAACGTCTGCAGGGCGCTCGCGATCGGCTTCGTGCGCCAGGGCGGCGCCTTTCCCCCTTGCATGGCGAAGAGCCCGAAGTTGTCCTGGACGTCGTCCTTGGCCGCGTTGGGGCTGTCGAGGAGCTCGAACACGGCGACTCCTCGGCAACCTCGGTCCAGCGCCTCGAGAAGCAGCGAAGGAGCGTAGGTCGCCGAGACGTCCTCGGGAACGGGACCCTGGCCGACGGTGGCGGCCAGGGCGTTGGTGTAGCCGGTCTCGCTGATCCACGTCGGTTTGCCGCCCCAGTACTGCCTGACCCAGGCGATCCGCTGGTTCAACAGGGGATAGGGGTACAGGCCGGAGGGGTAGCCGGGCAGTGCGGCGATCTCCATGTACTGCGCGATGCCGGCTGCACCCAGGGCCTGGTAGTGGCTCTCGGTGCCGACAACCGCCTGCAGCTTCGGGCCGAGGACCTTGACGTGGGACAGCCGGGAGTCACCCTTGACCGTCTGCCAGATGATCCGCTGCTTGGTGACGGTGCGTGCGGCCCAGTTGGTGGGGACCGTTCCCGTGTCACGGTTGTAGTTGGGCTCGTTGACGCCCTCGATGTACAGGCAACGGTCCGCTGCGTTCGCGGCGATGTGCTTGATCCGAGCAACGAGCGCGGAGTCGGAGAAGTTCAGGTCGGGACTGACGGTCATCCCCCACTTGATGTTGCGTGACCGCGCCGCGCTGACGGTCTGTGCCGCGGCCGGGGTCCCGTGCTCGTACCTGCCCCTGAAGTACGAGGCACCGGTCTGCGACAGGGCCGCCATCCACTGACTGATGTACTGGTACGGCGAGGTGAGCTGCTGCGGAAGGGCGCAGACGCCGAGCGCGGAGTACGCGGCCTGCGACGAGATGGGCCGGACGATGGGCAACGCGGCGGCGGCGGCGTCGAAACCGACGGATGCTGACACCGCGGAAGCAGACAGGCCTACGGCGCCGGCGGCCAGCAGCCGTCGCCTGGTTAGTTCCAGTTCGCCGTGCCCGAGGCTAGCAAGGTCGTTGAGCTCGGACATTTCGGAATTATTCTAGCCCTTGGTGTCAACGCCGGACAGGCGTCAGATCGCGCGCATCCGGTTGTTGCGGGGGTTGTGCTCCAGCTCGGCGAGGCCGAGGGCTTCCATGAGCGGGGGCAGGTACATGCCGAACCGGCCGCGGTAGCCCTTGCGCGAGGTCTTCAGCACCCACGGATCGTCCTTCGTGCCTTTCGCCATGCTTCCTCCCGGTGAGCCGATGGGCTCATCCTGCACCCGCGCGGGGCGCTGCGTCACTCAGGCAGGGGTGAAGGCGTCGAGCGCGCTGGTGAAGAAGCCGAGTCCGTCGGTCCCGGGCCCGCAGAGATCCTCGACTGCGTGCTCCGGGTGTGGCATCAGCCCGACCACGTTGCCGTGCTCGTTGGCGATGCCGGCGATGTCGCGCAACGAGCCGTTCGGGTTGTCGTGCAGGTAGCGAGCCACCACCCGCCCCTCGCCCTCGAGCCGGTCGAGAGTGTCCTCGTCGGCGACGAAGCCGCCCTCGCCGTTCTTCAGCACGATGGTGACCTCGGCGCCCTCGGCGTACGCGGAGGTCCAGGGGGTGCGGTTGTTCTCGATCCGCAACCGCTGGTCCTTGCAGACGAACTTGCGGTGGTCGTTGCGGATCAAGGCACCCGGCAGCAGGTGGGACTCGCACAGGATCTGGAACCCGTTGCAGATCCCGAGGACCGGCAGGCCGCGGCCGGCGGCCTCGATCACCTCGGTCATGACCGGCGAGAACCGCGAGATCGCCCCGCAACGGAGGTAGTCGCCGTACGAGAAACCGCCGGGCAGCACCACGGCGTCGACACCCTGCAGGTCGTGGTCACCGTGCCAGAGAGCGACCGCCTCGTTCCCGCCGATGCGTACGGCGCGACGGGCGTCGACGTCGTCGAGCGAACCAGGAAAGGTGACGACGCCGATCCTCACTCGCTGCGCTCCTCGACGTGGACCGCGAAGTCCTCGATCACCGGGTTGGACAACAGGGTCCCGGCCAGTTCGTTGACCCGCGCGAGGACGTCGTCGGTCACCTCGCCGTCGACCTCGAGCTCGAACCGCTTGCCCTGCCGCACGTCACTGACCCCGGTGAAGCCGAGGCGCGGCAGCGCGCCGTGCACGGCCTTGCCTTGAGGATCGAGGATCTCGGGCTTGAGCATGACGTCGACGACGACACGGGCCACGGGCTGGCTCCTAGGCAGAGGGCGTGCAGTTGCAGGTCGAGTCTAGGGCCGACCGATAGTCCGAGGTCGGGAGCACCTGATTCGCCGGCATGAGCCGGTGCTTTCGACCTCGGACTATGCGCACCTGTGCAATATGGATTCATGCAGACCCCACAGCCCCGGTCCGGCAGCGCCCTCGCCCTGGAGTTCCCACAGTCCCTCGCGGTCTACGACGACTACACGAAGGCGCAGAAGGCCGTCGACTTCCTTTCTGACAACCAGTTCCCGGTGGAGAACTGCATGATCGTAGGTACCGACCTGAAGCAGGTTGAGCGGATCACCGGGCGGCTCACCACCGGTCGGGTGGCGCTCGCCGGCGCACTTTCCGGCCTCTGGCTCGGCCTGTTCATCGGGCTCATCTTCTCGATGTTCGGCGACGACTCGATCTTGGCGATCGTCTTGTCGACGGCGACCATCGGGGCGCTCTTCGGCATGGTCTGGGCGCTCGTCGGCTACGCAGCGACCCGGGGGCAGCGCGACTTCTCGTCGATCACTCAAGTGGTGGCCACCCGCTACGAGGTGCTGGTCGAGCACAAGCACCTCGCGTCGGCCCGGGAACTGCTGGCCAAGCTGCCCGGCGGTCTGCCAGACCCCTTCGCCTGAGTCAGGGTTTGAGGATCTTGCCGGTGTGCGCAGCTGTGACGCCGCTCGCCGAGCACCTGAGGCTCTCAGGAAAGCTCGCGCTTGAGGATCTTGCCGGTGGCGGTCATCGGGAGCTCGTCGACGACCTCGACCAGGCGCGGGTACTTGTAGCCGGCCATCTGTTCCTTGCCCCACGCGACAAGCTCGTCAGGAGTGGTCGCGGTGTCCTTCTTGAGGATCACGAACGCCTTGATCTCTTCGCCGTGGCTTTCGTGGGGTACGCCGATCACCGCGGCCAGCGAGACAGCGGGATGGGTCATCAAGACCTCTTCGATCTCGCGCGGGTAGACGTTGTAACCCCCGCGAATGATCATGTCCTTGGAGCGGTCGACGATGTAGTAGAAGCCGTCCTTGTCGCGCCGGCCCAGGTCGCCACTGCGGAACCAGCCGTCGCGGATGGCCTCGGCTGTCGCTTCCGGCCGGTTGTAGTAGCCCTTCATGATGTTGTGCCCCTTGATGGCGATCTCGCCGATCGCGTCCGGGTCGTCCTCGATCTCGTTCCAGTCCGGATCGATCAGCTTCATCTCCACGCCAGGGATCGGCACGCCGATCGAACCGACCCGTGGCTCCTCGCCGTACGGCGAGAAGCTGGCCACCGGTGAGGTCTCCGACAGCCCGTAGCCCTCCAGGATCGTCACCCCGAACTTGCTCTTGAACTCTTTGTGCACCTCGACCGGCAACGCCGACCCACCTGCCACTGCCGTCCGGATGCTGGCCGCCAGCGCCTTGACGTCGACGGAGTCGTCGAGTGCGCCGAGCAGGCCCCAGTACATGGTCGGGACGCCCGCGAAGTAGGTCACCTTCTCCTTGGCCATCAGCGCGAGCGCGGCCCGCGGCTCGAAGCGCGGCAGCATCACCACGGTCCCTCCGAAGGCGAAGGCGCCGTTCTGGACGACGCTCTGGCCGAACGAGTGGAACAGCGGCAGTACGCAGAGGTAGGTGTCGGGGTGCTCGGGGTCGGCGCCGAACAGCTCCTTGCCCGCCAGCGCGTTGTCGCGCATGTTGCGGTGCCGCAGCTCGGCGCCCTTGGGCTGGCCGGTGGTTCCGGACGTGTAGAGGATCACGGCGGTGTCGTCGGCGTCGGTCTCGACGGTCTCGAACGTCGGCGGCTGGCCGGCGACAGCGGCGCCCAGAGTCGTCACCCCCTCGAACGGCGCCTCCGCCGAAGGGTTGGCGGTGATCAGGATGAAGTGCTCGCAGGCGTCGGTCTCGGTGAAGCCGCGGTGCCCCTCGGAGCCCATCGGCAGGTCGTCGGTGCCCTCGAAGCAGAAGTAGGCCTTCGCGTCCGAGTCGCCCAGGTGGTAGGCGATCTCACGCGACTTCAGCAGCACGTTGAGCGGTACGACGACGGCGCCGGCTTTGAGGATGCCGAAGTAGACGAACGTGAAGTAAGGCAGGTTCGGGCAGGTCAGGGCGACCTTGTCACCTGGCCGGATGCCACGCTCCACCAGCAGGTTCGCGACCTGGTTGGCCGCTGCGTTGACCTGGGCGTAGGTCAGTCTCGTGTCACCGAGCACCACCGCGTCCCTCTGCGGGTACTTGCGGGCTGACTCCTCGAGGAACTCGGAAAGGTTGGGCACGGCTCCTCCAACGGGCGCACGGATTCGTTGAGGCGAACCTACAGCGTGCGCGCGGCGCGCTGAAGGTCGTTCTTGACGGCGTACGGCGCCAGCCTGCCGAGCGCCCAGCACGCCGGCCGCTGCCAGGATCGCCCGGTCACGACCACCGTCGCCCGGACCGTCGTACCACCGCTCGACCCGAGCGTCTCCTCGAACTCGAGCCGGAGCCCGGCTGTGACCCCGTGCCAGCGACCGGTCTCGGTCCAGGTCCGGTCCTGGGTCGCTTCGACGACCTCCATCACCGGACGGGCACCCACGGCAGTGACGTCGACCCACGTCGTACCGACTTCTCCGGTGCCGCGCAGGCCCTCGATGCGGCGCAGGCTCCCCTGCCATTCGGGGCGCCGCGCCGGATCTGACAGGTAGGCGTAGACGTCGTGGACCGGCTGCCGGAACGCGACGACCACCACACCAGTCGGGGCACCCATCAGTCGGTGCTCATCAAAACGTGGTGCCGGTGAGCCGTTCGAACGCCTCGACGTACTTCTGCCGGGTCAGGTCCACGACATGCGGGGGGAGGTCTGGCGGCGGCTCCCCAGAGGACCGGTCCCAGCCGCTCTCGGCGGAGGTCAGCCAGTTGCGGACGATCTGCTTGTCGTACGACGGCTGGGTGCGGCCGGGCTGCCACTCTTCCGCTGGCCAGAAGCGACTGGAATCGGGGGTGAGCACCTCGTCGGCCAGCACGATCGCTCCGTCCGATCGTCGTCCGAACTCGAACTTGGTGTCGGCCAGGATGATCCCCTGCTCGCGGGCGATGGCCTCGGCCCTGGCGTAGACATCGATCGTCTGCTCGCGGAGGGCCCGCGCGCTATCCGGACCGACCGTCGCGACGACTGCCTCGTACGACACGTTCTCGTCGTGCTCGCCGAGCTCCGCCTTCGTGGCGGGAGTGAAGATCGGCTCCGGCAGCTGGGAGCCGTCCTCGAGGCCAGGCGGCAGCGCGACTCCGCACACCTCGCCGGTGGCCCGATAGTCGAGCAGCCCCGAGCCGGTGAGGTAGCCGCGGGCAACGCACTCGACCGGAAACATGTCGAGCCGTTCGCAGATGACTGCGCGGCCCGCCACCACGGCGGGAACGTCGGTCGAGATCACGTGGTTGTCGACGTCGAGGCGATCGAACCACCACAGCGACATGCGGGTGAGGATCTCGCCCTTGTCGGGGATGCCTGGTTCCAGGATGAAGTCGTACGCCGAGATCCGGTCGCTGGCGACCATCAGCAGGTTGCCGTCTCCCAGGACGTACAGGTCGCGGACCTTGCCGGAGTGGATGTGCGTCGCACCCTCGATGACCGGCGCGGCGGGGATCAACATGTCGACGAGCGTACTGGCGGGCGCCGACCGTGGTCGACGCCCGCCAAGCAGCAGGTGGCTACTGCCCCTGACCGCAGTCGAAGCTCGGGGTCACCTGACGAGCCGGCTTTCCGGCCACCATCAGATCGGCCGTGTCCCAGACCGCCATCGGACCAGCCACCCTGATCGGCCATCTCCTGAAGGACGGCCCAGTCGCGGCTGCCGTCCATGGCAGCGGCAGCCTCTGCCACGCCCGCCTGGTCGCCCGCGGCCTGGGCATCGGCGTAGGCCTTGATCCAGGCGCACGTGACCTTGCCGGTGACCGGCGCGCCCACCTGGTAGCGCTCGTTGTAGCCGTCCACCTTGATCGACTTCGGGTCGAAGCCGTCGGGCACGGTGATGTCATCGAGCATCTCCGCGATGGTGGCGTCCTGCTCCGAGGGCGTGACGATGTTGGGCGGTAGCGAGGCCTCGAAGCCCGCGGGATCGACCTTCTCCAACTGGCCGAGCAAGGAGATGTAGGCCGCTTCGCCCATTCCCGATCCGCGCACCTCGAAGAAGTGGTCGCCGTGCACCGGACTGATCGTGGCGTGGTCATCGTCGCTGTAGGTCCACATTGGCGATGGATCGCCGAAGAGGTCCACTTCGACCGAGGCGCCGATGTCCTCGCGGTCGGTGACATAGCTGTCGTACTGGTCGGCCGGGCGCCAGTGCACGTCCAGCTGCCGCCCATCCGCGACGTAGGAGATCTCGCCTTCCTCGGCGTTCTCGGAGACGTACTCGACCGACCAGCCGGGTGCAGTGAGGACCGCGCGCTCCCCCGTGGAGCCCGGTCCTGCGAACTGCTGGTCCGGCACGGTCTTTGCGCCGTCGTCCCGCGAGGTCCAGAGAGGAACGGCTACGACGAGGGCGACCGCAGCCGCTGCGGCGACGGCGATCGCCCAGCCGCGGGTACGACGGGGCGGGCGCGTCGCCGGGTCGACGGTGTCGATGACGGGTGTGGACATGATTTCCTCCAGAAGCTCCTGCCTCGCGACGGAGAGGGGCAGCCCGGAGACGTCATCATCGGTGAGGCGGGTGGGCAGGTGGTCGGTCATCTCTCCTCCTTCGTCGCGAGTGGCGGATGGTTACTGGGGACATGTCCGCCGAGTCGCGGATCGTGACCGAGCTCGCGGCGCAACCGGGATCTGGCCCGGGAGAGTCGTGCCCGCGCGGCGACGGCCGAGGTTCCGAGCACCACCGCGATCTCGCGAGGCTCGAGGCCCTCCCACTCGGACAGCTCGAGCACCTCGCGGTCACGTTCGCCGAGCTGGTCCAACGCCTGGTGCAGCAGGTGGTGGGTCGTCACGTCATCGGCCAGATCGGGCACCACGAGGGCGAGCTCTGCGCCGAGCCGTTCGCCCAGATTGGTCCGGCGGGCCTCGCCTCGCCGCTGGTTGGCCAGCGTCCGACGGGCCACGCCGTACAGCCAGAGACGCGCCTGATGCCCTGGTGGTACGTCGCGTCGTCGCCGCCAGGCAACCAGGAACGTGTCCGCGACCACGTCCGCGGCATCCTCGGGCCGAGCGGTCCGACGCAGGGCGTAGCCGAGCAGCGCGTCGAAGTTCTCGTTGTACAGCCTTCGGAAGGTCTCGTCTCCCCCGGCAGAGATGTCCCTCATGCCTCCCCCATGTCCGGATGTCACAGCATCGTGACACGTCAGACCTCGATCGACTTCTGCATCCGGACGCATGGCACCGTCACGCCGTCGCCAGCGCGGGCCTCCGTGACCGGCTCGGTCTCCACGAAGCCGCAGGCGGCATAGAGCGGTCGCCCGGACATGGTCGCCATGAGCTCGAGCCGCTCGAAGCCCTCTTGGCGGGCAGCTCGTTCACAGGCGGCAAGCACCATCCGACCCACGCCGCGCCGGACGAACGCCGGGTTCGTGTACATCGCCCGCACCCGGGCTGGCTCTGTGGCCGGGTCGAGCAGGCGGGCGTCGCGACCCGGGGTCGAGTCACTTCCGTAGAGGGTCGCCCGCCGGCTCCAGCCACCGCAGCCCGCGATCTGGCCGTCGTCCTCGACGACGAAGTAGGTGCCGTCCTCGATCAGTTGGCTGTCGATGCCCATGATGAGCCGACTCGACTCGATCTGCTCCTGGCTGAGGAAGCCGTGCTGGAGCTCTGCGATGGCGGCGTCCATGACCGGCCGCAGCCGGGGGGCGTCGCTTGCCGTAGCGACGCGAATGGTGAATGCCATGCACACAGACTGCCCCGGCTGGTGACCGTCGTACATGGCCCGGGCGGACCTCTGGGATCCTGTGGTGGCAGGGTGATCCCATGCCCGAATCCGCAGAAGAGGTCTACGCGAGGGTCGTCGCCGCCGTCGGCGAACAGGGTCGCCTGCCGATGCCGCCGGTGCACGAGTGGGACATGTTCCCCTGGGAGGTCGTCGACGGCGTGCTGCAGCCGAAGATCGTCCAGCCGCCGTACCCGGACGCCGAACCGTCACGCTGGGGCGAGTCCGACGAGAAGCCGTGCGATACCTGCGCGAACGACGACGGCCTGCGCGTATGGGAGACCGAGCGCTGGGTCGTCACCCGGTCCGAGAAGCCCGGAGGGCTGCCGCTGGTGCTGATGCTGCGGAGCAAGGAGCACCTGGACTTCCCGGACATGGACGACAGGCTCGCCGGTGAGTACGGCCGGATCGCGACGTGGCTGTGCCGGATCATGTCGCACCTGCCACACATCGCTCGGGTGCACGTCAACCGCTGGGGTGACGGCGGCTCGCACCTCCATGTCTGGTTCATCGCGAGGACGGCCCGGCTTCCGCACATCACCGGCAGCATGGCTGCGGAGTGGGAGGAGATGTTGCCCCCGGTCCCCGAGGACGTCTGGCTGGCCGACATCAAGACGGTGGCGCGCAAGCTCGCGACCCACGAGGGCCGCGCCCTGGTCTGAGATCTGAGGACTCAGACGATGCTTCCGGGCGTGTACGCCGCCGCCTCCGGATGCGCCTTCGCGACCTCGTCGACGCGGCGTACGACGGCCTGCACCTGGTCGACAGCCGCCCCGGTGAACTCGATCGGTGCGGCGACCAACGACGCGATCTGGGCGTGAGTCAGGCCGAGTCGAGCGTCGGCCGCCAGCCGGTCGAACAGGTCGTTGACCGCCAGCCCCTGACGCATCTCGAGGGCGACGCCGACCGCGTGTTCCTTGATGGCTTCGTGGGCGGTCTCGCGGCCGACGCCATTGCGAACCGCCGCCATCAGCACCTTGGTGGTCGCGAGGAACGGCAGGTAGCGGTCCAGCTCGCGCTGGATGACCGCCGGGAAGGCGCCGAACTCGTCGAGCACCGTGAGGAACGTCTGGAACAGCCCGTCGGCTGCGAAGAAGGCGTCGGGCAGCGCGACCCGCCGTACGACCGAGCAGGAGACGTCGCCCTCGTTCCACTGGTCGCCGGCGAGCTCGCCGACCATCGAGAGGTGCCCGCGCAGGATGACGGCGAGCCCGTTGACGCGTTCGCAGGACCTGGTGTTCATCTTGTGCGGCATCGCGGACGAGCCGACCTGGCCTTCTTTGAACCCCTCGGTCACGAGCTCGAGGCCGGCCATCAACCGGATCGTGGTGGCGAGGTTGGACGGGCCCGCGACCAGCTGGACGAGAGCCGAGACGACCTCGAAGTCGAGAGAACGCGGATAGACCTGGCCCACACTGTCGAGCACCGCATCGAACCCGAGGTGAGCGGCCACGCGCTGCTCGAGCTGTCGCCAGCCGCTCCGGCGAGCCGTCAAGCAGGTCCAGCATGTCCTGGGCGGTGCCCATCGGCCCCTTGATGCCCCGTAGCGGGTAGCGCGCCAGCAGTTCCTCGATCCGCTGGAGGGCCATCAGCATCTCGTCGGCCACCGTGGCGAACCGCTTGCCCAACGTGGTGGCCTGCGCGGCGACGTTGTGCGACCGACCGGTCAGCACGGTCGTCTCGTGCTCGGCGGCCAGCCGACCCAGCCGGACCAGGGCGGCGACCCCTCGGTCGCGCAGGGTCTCGAGTGACTGCCGGATCTGGAGCTGCTCGACGTTCTCGGTGAGGTCGCGGGACGTCATGCCCTTGTGGATGTGCTCCTGTCCGGCGAGCGCGCAGAACTCCTCGATCCGCGCCTTGACGTCGTGCCGGGTGACCCGCTCGCGGGCAGCGATCGAGTCGAGGTCGACCTGGTCCACCACTGCCTCGTAGGCCTCGACGACGCCGTCGGGGACGTCGACCCCGAGGTCCTGCTGGGCCTTCAGGACCGCGATCCACAGCCGGCGCTCGAGGACGATCTTGTGCTCAGGGGACCAGATCGCGGCGAGGTCCGCGCCGGCGTACCGGGTGGCCAGCACATTGGGGAAGCTCACAGGTGCGCCGCCTTCTGCGCGATGTCGGTCCGGTGCTGGGCTCCAGGGAAGCTGATCGTGGCCACGCCCTCGTAGGCCTTCGCCCGTGCGTCCGCGACGTCGGTGCCGACCGCGGTGACAGCGAGGACGCGCCCGCCGGCGGTCACCAGGTCGCCGTCGGGGTTGCGGGCCGTCCCGGCATGGATGACGTGGACGTCCTCCTCGACGTCGAGCGTCTCGGTCCCGATGATCACGTCGCCGCTCGACGAGGACTCCGGGTAGCCCTTGCTCGCCATCACCACCGCCACGGCGGCGCCGTCCTTCCACGCCGGGGGTGGTACGTCGTGCAGCGCGCCCGTCGCCGCGCCGAGGAGCAGCGGGCTGAGCGGTGAGTCGAGAAGGGCCATCAGCGGCTGCGTCTCCGGGTCGCCGAACCTGGCGTTGAACTCGACCACGCGCAGACCGGCCGAGGTCAGCGCCAGCCCGGCGTACAACAGTCCGCGGAACGGCGTCCCGCGGCTGGCCATCTCGTCCACGGTCGGCTGGAGCACGTCGCGCAGCACCTCGTCGACCAGCCCCGGGGCCGCCCACGGCAAGGGTGTGTAGGCGCCCATCCCGCCGGTGTTCGGTCCTTCGTCGTCGTCGAAGATCCGCTTGAAGTCCTGGGCGGGCTGGAGCGGATAGACGGTCGCCCCGTCCGTGATGGCGAAGAGGGAGACCTCCGGGCCGTCGAGGTGCTCCTCGATCACGACGCGTCCGCACGCCGCCGCATGGTCGATCGCGGCTTGCCGGTCCGAGGTGACGACCACGCCCTTCCCGGCGGCGAGGCCGTCGTCCTTCACGACGTAGGGAGGGCCGTAGGCGTCGAGGGCGTCGATGACCTCGGCCTCGGTGGTGCAGAGCCGGGCGGCAGCGGTGGGCACGCCCGCGGCGCGCATCACGTCCTTCGCGAACGCCTTGGACCCCTCGAGCCGCGCGGCGGCCGCCGACGGTCCGAAACAGGCGATCCCGCGGGCGGTGACGGCATCGGCGACCCCGGCCACGAGCGGAGCCTCGGGCCCGACGACGACGAGGTCGATGTCGAGCCGGGCGGCCAGATCCGCGACCGACTCGCCCGACATGGGGTCGACCTCGTGCAGCGTCGCGACGGCGGCCATGCCCGGGTTGCCGGGGGCGGCGTGCACGTCGGTGACGCCCGGGTCGCGGGCCAGGGCCCGGGCGAGTGCGTGCTCGCGCCCACCTGTGCCGATCACGAGGGTTTTCACGTGTCGCGAGTCTAGTGGTCCGGCTAGTGCGACTTTCAGCCGGCGGGACACCGATGCGGAGTACGCGCGCCGGACGGTAGCGAAGGATGGGGTCGTCGGACAGCTCGATCCCGTCGACGACGCGGGCCGGGTCGAACACGACGACCGAACCGTCGGCCTCCGGGTCGGGCTCGACTGTGGTCACATCGAGGTGCCCGGCGAGCAGCTCGCGCGTCCCCTTCCAGACCGACATCGGGTCGTGGGGGTCGTCCCGTGGGCCCGCCACCTGGACCCGCAGCTCGTAGCGGACGGGGCCATTGGCCAGCCGGGCCGCCATCTCGTCCTGGAGCCGCTCCTTGCCTTCGAAGGTGCCCTCCGGACGGTCAGTGGGGGTGGCGAGCGGCACGAGCGTGTAGCGAACCCAGACGCCGGCCCCGTCGGCGTCGACCCAACGGTAGGCATGGATCGGGTAGTACGTCGCCTCCGCGTAGCTGAAGGGCGGGACCAGCGACTTGGCCCTCGCGTTCGCGATCAGCGCGGCCACGGTGCGCGGCCGGCTGGCGAGGAACCGCAGCAGCTTCGCGCGGTCCCGGCCGGCCTCCAGCAGCGCGATGAAGTCCTCCGGCGTTCGGACCGGGAACCGGGTTGCGGTCTGGCCGAGCAGGTCGGTCGCCGCGCCGCCGGGCAGCCGGAAGGAGACGGACAGCCCCCGCACGTCGGGCTTGTGGTCTCCGGTCTTGGCGTTGGGACTGCCGTTTGACCAGCGCACCAGCACCGGCACCGGGTCGCCCTGGAGGTGCCCGGCGCGGCAGAGCGCCGTCGCTTCCGGGGTCGCCGTGAAGGTTCCGCTGTAGAAGCGGCCCTTCGCGTGCAGCGTCCGGTAGCCCGGAGGCGGGTTGAAGGCGGCATGGATCCGGTTGACGGCCTGCTCGGGGTCCAGGCATGAGAACGTGCGGGAACAGGCTAGTGGCTCGCAGGACCCCATGATCGGCCGACGGCCTCTCTGGGTCCAGCATGAGCGAAACGCTAGTGCCCGCCGTACCTCCATGACCGACATCGATGACACCGTTTGAGTCATGTGGTTGATCGAGTTCACCTGGTGACCTCAATCGCCCACAACGCGGGCCGCCCGAGTTCAAGGCGGCCACTCGGATCGCGGACGAGCACCGTCTGCTCTCGGCCCGGATGGAGGTCGAGTCTCCGGGACGAGATACCGGACGTCGTATCGACGACTGGACGGGGTCGCCGAACGACCTTGTGCAGGTCCTCGACGCCCGCTACTGGTCGATTCGGTCGTACAGCCCTCGAGCACCGTCGTAGACCGGCTGGGCGTGGTGGACCGACGCCGAGCCCCCAGAACGGGGTGCCGGACATCTCCTCGAGCGCCTCGACGTAGACGCGAGCGTTCTTGGGCAGATCCTCGAAGGACCGGCACCCGGAGATGTCGGTCTTCCAGCCCTCGAACATCTCGTAGACCGGCTTGGCGTGGTGGAACTCCGACTGCGTCATCGGCAGCTCCTCGTGCCGGGTGCCGTCGATGTCGTAGGCCACGCACACCGGGATCTGCTCCCAATGGGACAGGATGTCGAGCTTGGTCAGGTAGTAGTCGGTGAGCCCGTTGACCCGCGACGAGTACCGGGCGATGACTGCGTCGAACCACCCACAGCGCCGGGTGCGGCCGGTGGACACGCCGACCTCGCCGCCGATCCGCTGCAGGTCGTCGCCGTCCTCGTCGAACAGCTCGGTCGGGAACGGCCCGGAACCGACCCGGGTCGTGTACGCCTTGATCACGCCGATGACCCGGTCGATCCGGGTCGGGCCGATGCCCGCGCCGGTGCACACGCCGCCGGCGACGGCGTTGCTGCTGGTGACGAACGGGTAGGTGCCGTGGTCCACGTCCAGCAGGGTCGCCTGGGCGCCCTCGAACAGCACGGTCTTGCCGTCGTCGAGGGCCTTGTTGAGCAGAGCACTGGTGTCCTGGACCATCGGGCGCAGGCGGTCGGCGTACGACAGCAGGTCATCGACGACCTCGTCCACGCTGATCGCGCGGCGGTTGTAGACCTTGGCCAGCAAGTGGTTCTTCACGTCCAGGGCGCTCTCGACCTTCTGCCGCAGGATCGACTCGTCGAACAGGTCGGCGATCCGGATGCCGGTGCGGTTGATCTTGTCGGCGTACGCCGGACCGATCCCGCGGCCGGTCGTTCCGATCTTGTTCTTGCCCAGGAACCGCTCGGTCACCTTGTCGACCGTCGAGTGGTACGACGCGATCACGTGCGCGTTCGCGCTGACCACCAGTGTGGACGTGTCGACGCCGCGGGCCTCGAGCCCGTCGACCTCGCGGAAGAGTGCCTCGGGCGAGACGACGACGCCGTTGGCGATGACCGAGGTGCAGCCCGGCGTGAGGATCCCGCTCGGCAGCAGGTGCGTCGCGAACTTCTCGCCGTTGACCACGATGGTGTGACCCGCGTTGTGGCCGCCGCTGGTGCGGACGCAGTAGTCGATGGTCGTGCTGGTGGCCAGCAGGTCGGTTGCCTTGCCCTTGCCCTCGTCGCCCCACTGGGCTCCGAGGATGACGATTGCGGGCATGGGTCACCCTTTCGTGGATGGTCTGTTCAAAATGCCGGAAACCCCGGCACAAGGCACGGGGCTCTTGCGGCCACACGTTACCAAAACCGGCTGGTGGCTACTGTCGAGGACATGGACCCCCTGCTCGTCATCACCAACAGCGATGCCGGCTCTGATGACCAGGAGGGTCTCGAGACCGCGCTCTCGGTCCTGCGCGGGCGGGCGTCGGTCGAGGTGGCCGCCACGGGGAACCCGGGCGAGCTCGACGGCGTCCTGCATCGGGCGGCGTCACGTCGGATCGTGGTCGCCGGCGGCGACGGGTCGCTGCACGCCGTGGTCGCGGCGCTGCACAAGCGCAACGAGCTCAAGGACAAGGTCCTGGGTCTGATCCCGCTCGGCACCGGGAACGACTTCGCCCGGGGCACCGGCATCCCGCTGGATCCCGAGGATGCCGCCGAGCTGATCCTGCATGGTGAGGTCCGGCCGGTCGACCTGCTTGTGGACGAGCTCGGCGAGGTGGTCGTCAACAACGTCCATGCCGGCGTCGGCGCGCAGGCCAGCCGGCGAGCTGCGGCCTGGAAGACCCGCCTCAGTCCCGTCAAGCTGGGCCGGCTGAGCTACCCCATCGGCGCCGCGATCTCGGCCTTCCGTCCCCACTACATCCGCCTGCACATCGAGCTCGACCGCAACGTCGTCGTCGACGTCGACCAGCGAGTGCTCCAGGTCGCGCTCGGCAACGGCTCGAGCGTGGGTGGCGGCACCGAGGTCACCCCGGAGGCCGACCCCGAGGACGGCCGGATCGACGTGATGATCTCGCTCGCAGCCAGCTGGCCAGCACGAGTCGGGTACGCCCTGCGCCTGTCCCGCGGCGAACATCACGAGCGGCCCGATGTGCTCTACCGACGCGCAAACGAGGTGTCGATCTCCGGCGGAGAGTTCTGGTGCAGCGCGGACGGGGAGATCTACGGCCCCGAGCGCCAGCGGACCTGGCACATCGAAGCAGGCGGCGTACTCGATGACCCTGCCGTGACCGGCCGTTCAGAGCAGCCCCCGCCGGACCGCCTCGACGCCCGCCTGGAACCTGCTCTGCACCTGGAGCTCGTCGAGCAGCTCGGCCACCCGGCGTCGTACGGTGCGCAGGCTGATGCCGAGCGCCCTCGCGATCTGCTCGTCCTTGGCGCCTGCCGCGAGCTGATGCAGCAGGAAGCGGCGATCGGTGCGGGTTCGACCGTGCTCGAGGTCCGGCACCGGAGTGGCTCGCTCCCACATGCTCTCGAAGAGCATCGTGAGGCTCTCCACGATCGCCGGCTGGCGGATCAGGAGGCGGGGTTCGTCTGCGAAGCCGAGCGGCTCGGGAAGCACCACATGTGTGCTGCCGATGATCATCATCCGGGTCGGCAGGTCCGCCAGCAGTCGCACATCCTCACCCGCTTGAGCCCGGGCCCGGAGCACCTCCGGCGCCTCCTGCAGGGTGAGGACCGGATAGATCGCCCTCGACCGGCGTCCCGACTGCACAGCTGCCGCGACGACGGCGGTGATGGCGTTCTCCCGCGCGACTCGCCACGCGTCCGGGCGGAGCCAGAGCAGGTCGCCGCGGCTGTTCTCGATGAGTGCCGTCAGCAGTTTCAGCGCGTTGCCACCGGAGCTCACCTCACCCTCGAGCGCGCTGACGTCGGTGACCTCACCGGGCCCCGGCCGGACCGTCGCGGCAGTGAGGTACGGGATCGCCCGGGAGAGATGGTCGAGCCGTTCGTGCACCTTGGCCGCGCTCTCGGCCTCGGCCGTGATCATCGTCGAGATCGCCGCCGAGAGAGGCACGACCCGAAGCCAGTCACCGTCGACGACGACCAGGCCCCGTTCCTCGAGCGGCCGCAGGTCGCGAGCCAGGTCGACGGGGTTCGCCGAGAGCCGAGTCGCCACAGCGGCAAGTGCGCTGCCAGAGTGGGGTGCGAGACGTTGGTAGAGGCGCTCCTGCTCCGCGGAGAGCCCGAGGGCGGAGAGCAGCGAATCAGCGGTACGCCGAGCCATTTTGGCAGTTTAGTGACATTGGCCGGATCAGGGGCGACGCGACGCCGAAGTCGGTGACACCATTGGGACAGAGACGCCAACCGTCGACTGCCGCACCACGGGGGATGTGACTGTCGCACCGCTCGCGTCGTTCACGGAAGGCGCTGGACTCGGGCAACGCTCCGGTCCGGCGCCTTTCGCCGGTTCCGAACCGCACCGGCGCCTCGGGTAGCGTTTGCCGCTCATCGACAGCGCAGGAGCGGCACCCCACATGGCACGAGGCGGACAGCAGAATCCGACCGACTGGGTCACCCGGGCGGCCGACGACGCAATCCGGCACGCCGGTGAGGCCGGAGCCGTCGCCGCGGGCGCCACCGTCACCGTCGCCTCGGGCATCAGCCCCTCCGGCCCGATCCACCTCGGCAACCTGCGCGAGTTCCTCACCGTGCACTTCGTCGCCGAGGAGCTGCGTCGGCGCGGGGTCAGCACCCGCCACCTCCACAGCTGGGACGACTTCGACCGGTTCCGGAAGGTGCCGGTCGGGTGTGGACCCGTCGTGGAACGAGCACATCGGGCGACCGCTGTCCGCCGTACCGGATCCGTGGGGTGAGTACCCCTCGTGGGCGGACCGGTTCAAGGCTCCGCTGCGCGACGCGCTTGCCGCGCTGGGCTGCGAGATGGAGGAGATCTCCCAGACGCAGATGTACCAGGCCGGGAACCTACCGTGAGCAGATCCTGACCGCCGTACGCCGCCGCGACGAGATCGACGAAGTGCTCGGCCGTTACCGCACCAAGCAGAAGGCGGCGCTGGGCGAGACCGCTGAGGAGGCAGCCGCCCTCGAGGACTCGGTGGCTCTCGACGACGAGGAGACCGGCTCCGGCGATCTGGCCCGGTTCCCGTTCAAGCCCTACTGCCGCAGACTGCGGCCGGGACACGACGGTCGTGACGTCGTACGACGACGCGACGACCGATCTCGGCTACGAGTGCCAGGTCTGCAGCTTCTCGGGCGTCACGAACCTGTCCACCCAGAACGAGGGCAAGCTGGTTTGGAAGGTCGACTGGCCGATGCGATGGGCCTTCGAGCGGGTCGACTTCGAGCCCGCGGGTGCCGACCACGCGAGCCCGGGGTCGTCGTTCACCGTCGGGCACGAGCTGGTCGAGAACGATCTGGGACTGGCCCCGGCCGTCGTGGTTCGGCTACTCCTTCGTGGGCGTGGCCGGGATGGCGAAGATGTCGTCCTCCAAGGGCGGCGTGCCCACCGCCAGCGACGCCCTCAAGGTGCTGGAGGCACCGATCCTGCGCTGGCTCTACGTGCGTCGTCAGCCGAAGCAGTCGTTCAACATCGACTTCGGGCCCGAGGTCGTCCGGCTCTACGACGAATGGGATGCCCTCGGCCAGGAAGGCCGCCGACCCCGAGCGCCGCGACGCCCAGGTGCTCGCCTACGAACGTGCCGCCGCTACGTCGACCGCCGGCACGCTGCCCCACACCCGAGGTGGTCGTCCCGTTCAGGGTGCTGTCGTCTGTCGCCGACGTGACTGCCGGGTCGGCCGACCTGATCAGCGACATCGTCGAACACGTCGGCTACCCGCACGCCTCTGTCGACGACCTCGAGCCGCGGTTGACTCGTGCCATGACCTGGACATCCGAGTTCGTCGCCGCCGAGGACCGCACCGTCGTTCGCCCGGAGGCCGATACCGTCCGGCTGGCGTCGCTGACCGAGCGCGAGGCACGGTGGATCGAGCTGCTCGTGACGAACCTGCCCGACGGCGAGCCGGACCTCGAACCGGTCACGAAGCTCGTCTACGGGGTCCCGAAGCTCGCCCAGGGTCTCCCACTCGACGCCGACCCGACCGACGAGGTCAAGGCCGACCAGAAGGAGTTCTTCAAGCTTCTCTACAACCTGCTCGTCGGCAAGGACCGAGGTCCGCGGCTGCCCACGCTGATCGTTGCGCTGGGTCCCGACCGGATCCGGTCGCTGCTGACGCCCTGAGGGTCAGCCGAGGAGCTCGACGTACGCCGTGTGGCTGGAGTCGTCGAGGAACGCCGAGCACCGGTCCCACTCGTCGGCTTCACCGATCGCGCGGGCGGACGTGGCCAGCAGCGCGAGGCAGCGCAGGAAGCCGCGGTTGGGTTCGTGCTCCCACGGCACCGGGCCGTGACCCTTCCAGCCGTTGCGGCGCAGCATGTCGAGGCTGCGGTGATAGCCCACCCGGGCGTAGGCGTAGACCGTCACGTCGTCGGCTCCGTCGGTGCGGGCCTGACCGGCGAGGGCCGCCCAGGCCGACGGTGATGCGGGATGCCGTCGTACGACGTCGACGGGATCCGCGCCCCCGTCCAGCTCGGCGGTCGCAGGATCCTCCGGCAGGTGGGTCGGCGGCGGTCCGGCGAGCAGATCGGAAGGGTTCATGGGGCAACCGTAGTTGAGCCTCGGAATGGCTGTCGGCGTTGGGGTGTTGACTCAGACCATGGCTGAAACCGTGCCTGACACGCCGACCGTGAAAGCTCCAGACGAGGCCAATCCCTGGCCCGCCCTGTTCGCACTGTGTCTGGGATTCTTCATGATCCTGGTCGACACGACGATCGTCTCGGTGGCGACTCCCGCGATCATCGCGGACCTCGACGCCGAGGTGAACGCGGTGATCTGGGTGACCAGCGCATACCTTCTCGCGTACGCCGTTCCCGTCCTCATCACCGGCCGGCTGGGTGACCGCTTCGGCCCCAAGAACGTCTACCTGGTCGGCCTGTTCGTCTTCACCCTCGCGTCCCTCTGGTGCGGACTCACCAACAGTGTCGAGACCCTGATCCTCGCGCGTGTGGTCCAGGGCTTCGGCGCGTCGATGATGACGCCGCAGACGATGGCGGTGATCACCAGGATCTTCCCGTCGGAGCGCCGCGGCCAGGCGATGGCCCTGTGGGGCGCCACCGCGGGCGTGGCCACGCTGGTCGGGCCGATCCTGGGCGGCGTGCTGGTCGACAGCCTCGGGCTGGGAGTGGATCTTCTTCGTCAACCTTCCCGTCGGCCTGCTGGCCTTCGTGCTGGCCGTTCGGCTCATCCCAAGGCTGCCGACCCACGCCCACGCGTTCGACTGGCTCGGCGTCGCCCTCAGCGGCCTCGGCATGTTCGCTCTCGTGTTCGGCATCCAGGAGGGCCACCAGTACGACTGGGGGAAGATCGCCGGCCCGATCAGCGTGTGGGGCCTGATCGTCACCGGTCTCGTCGTGCTCGCCGTGTTCGTCGCCTGGCAGCACTACAACCGGGCCGAGCCGCTCGTCCCGCTCAGTCTCTTCCTCGACCGCAACTTCTCCATCTCGACCTTCGCGATCTCGACCATGTCGTTCGCGGCCACGGCCATGGGCTTCCCGATCATGCTGTACGCACAGCTCGTGCGCGGCCTCTCCCCGACCGAGTCGGCACTGCTTCTGGTGCCGATGGCGGCGCTGTCGATCGTGATGGCGCCGATCGCCGGCCGGTTCACCGACACGATCCACCCGCGCGTGCTGTGCAGTCTCGGGTTCGCGTTCACCGCCGCGTCGTTGTGGTGGCTCTCGAGGGTGATGACCGCCGACAGCGCGACCTGGGAAATCCTGCTGCCGATGGGCCTGCTCGGGTTCGGCATGGCCGGGATCTGGGCGCCGCTCGCCGCCACCGCCACCCGCAACCTGCCGATCCAGGCGGCTGGCGCCGGCGCCGGGGTCTACAACGCCACCCGACAGGTCGGGGCGGTTCTGGGCTCGGCCGCGATCGCAGTCGTCATGGACGCCCGGCTCTCAGCCCACGGCCTGGGCTCGGCCGGGTCCCCCGAGGGCGCCGGCGGCCCGCTGCCCGCGCAGCTGCACCTGCCGTTCAGCGAGGCGATGTCACAGGCGATGCTCCTGCCCTCGGCGATCCTGCTGCTCGGTCTGTTCACGGTGCTGTTCTTTGCAACACCACGTCACCTGAGCGCTCCCGCACCACCCGAGCTCTAGCGCGGGGTTGCTGTCGCTGAACATCCCGCGTGCGGCGTACTCAGCGTCAAGAAGACCGCGACACAGTTTGGTCAGGCGGCCCGACGGCCGCCCATCTCACGGGCGAACCGCTCGAGGTGATCGGGCAGGACCGTCCCCAGTTGAGTGGTCGTGAGCTGGTACTCCGCCTGCAACCGCGCCAGCGCCTGCGCTCGGGCCGAGCCCCAGTAGTCGTCGAAGATGATGCGCGACACCCCCAACCCTTCGGCACGGATCAACCGCTCTCGCTTCTTCTCATCCCAGATGACCTCCTCAACCGGCCGACTGGCGACTCCGCCGTCGGCTTGTCGCACGTACTTGATGCGACCGTCGAACTCGAACACGTGCCGACCCAACAACAGGTCGCACCACACCACTCCGGTGGCGGTCCGGACCGGGAACTGGGTCCTCGGTCGTCCGTGGCCGAGCTCGGTCACCAGCAGGCGCGCAATGCCGACCGCCACGGCCTTGGCGGCCGCTCAGGCGGCAGTTCACTACGTTCTGCTCACTTTCGAGCACTTTTCACGCGGATCGCCGTCTGAGTGGCCTGCGCCGCCACCCGCGTCAGAGCGAGGCGGGTCCAGTCAGGCGCCGAGCGTCGTACCGGCCGAACGCAGGTTCTCGCAGGCCTCGACGACCCGGGCGGCCATGCCGGCCTCGCCGGCCTTGCCCCAGGCCCGCGGGTCGTAGGCCTTCTTGTTGCCGACCTCGCCGTCGACCTTGAGGACACCGTCGTAGTTGCCGAACATGTGGCCGGCGATCGGGCGGGTGAAGGCGTACTGGGTGTCGGTGTCGACGTTCATCTTGATCACGCCGTAGTCGACGGCCGCGCCGATCTCCTCGGCCGAGGAGCCCGAGCCGCCGTGGAACACCAGGTCGAACGGCTTGGAGCCGGCGGGCAGGCCGAGCTTCTCGACGACCGCCTCCTGGGCGATCTTGAGGATCTCCGGGCGCAGCTTGACGTTGCCGGGCTTGTAGACGCCGTGCACGTTGCCGAAGGTGAGCGCGGTCAGGTAGCGGCCGTTCTCGCCCGTGCCCAGCGCGGAGACGGTGTCCAGGGCGTCGTCGGCGGTGCTGTAGAGCTGGTCGCCCGCCCCACCCTCGACCCCGTCCTCCTCGCCACCGACCACGCCGACCTCGACCTCGAGGACGATGTGGGCAGCGGCCGCGAGGGCGAGCAGCTCCTGCGCGATCTTCAGGTTCTCATCAAGGGGTACGGCGGACCCGTCCCACATGTGCGACTGGAACAGCGGCTGCTCGCCGCGCTTGACCCGCTCGGCCGACAGCTCGAGCAGCGGGCGCACGAACCCGTCGAGCTTGTCCTTGGGGCAATGGTCGGTGTGCAGTGCGATGTTGATCGGATAGTTCTTCGCCACCTCGGCGGCGTAGGCCGCGAAGGCAACCGAGCCGGTCACCATGTTCTTCACCGTCGGCCCGGACAGGTACTCCGCACCACCCGTCGAGACCTGGATGATGCCGTCGGCGCCGGCGTCGGCGAAGCCCTTGAGGGCGGCGTTGAGGGTTTGGGAGGACGACACGTTGATCGCGGGGTAGGCGAAGGCACCGGCCTTGGCCGCGTCGAGCATCTGCGTGTAGATCTCGGGGGTGGCGATGGGCATGGGAATCCTCCTCGGACGGGCTGCGGGACGTCGCAATCACCCTATTCGCTTCCGGCGCGTCACCGAATCCCCCTTCCAGCACCTGGTTGATCCCGGAAACTGGCGCCGACTCGGCTGGGCGTCCCAGTTCAGAGCTCACGGCTGATCGCGGGTCCGGTGCAGCAGCCAGTCCTGTCCGGTACGGATGAGCGCGTAGCGCACCGACCCGGTCCGCCCGTGCAGCACGAACAGCAACCGGCGGTCGTTGCTGCCCACGTCCTCCCACCATCCGGTGTCGGCGATGGACTTGTGCTCGTCGGTGTAGGTCAGGTGCTCGAGGCCGTGGTCGGGTACGGCGACCGCCAGGCGGTCCTCGCTGCTGTCGGTCGGCAGGCCGCGGGGGACGGCCCACGACCGGAGTACGCCGTCCTGCTCCAGGCGCAGGTCGAAATGCAGCCGAGGCCGGCGGTGCTCGTTGAGCACGAATGCCGGCCTCGGCTGCCTCTGGTCAGACCTCACGCGATCAGGCTGTCACGGAGTCCTTCGACGGCGCCGTCGCTACGGGTGGCTGACGCCGCGCCAGGCGTAGTAACCCAGACCGATGGATGCTGCAGCCATGGGCAGGCTCGTGATCAGGCCGGCAAGGCCGTTGCCGGGGATCACGAACGTCAGCAAGGTCGCCAAGGAGAGGATCGGCACCCATTTCGGCACAGCATGCGATCGCAACAGACCAACGGCGAGGAGCACGGTCCCGACGACGACCAGGAGTGCTCCCGGAACCATCACCGCGAACAGGTGGACGGAGTCCTGGTTGGCCGCCTCGATGACGGCTGTCACCCGCCGCTGGGTCGACCGCTGAGTCGGTCGGAAAGAAGTAGGCACCGGCCCACGCGGCGACGCCTGCGCCCTGCATGCCAACACCGAGCCACATGAGAGCGGCACCCAGCGTTGCCCAGGTGGCCCCACGTCGCCGTACCAGCAGGAGTGCAGCCAGTGCCTGGGTGGGGACGTTGAGGATGGCAAGCACGCAGAGACCCATCAGGAGTCCCCACCACAGGTCGCGGATCGGTTCGATGTCGGCGTACGTGTAGGTCTCACCGCCGCCCGCGGGTTCGGGCCACAGCAGGCCACCGAACACGGCGGCCACTGACGTGACGGCGATGACGATTGCGAGGAGAGCAACCCGGTGGCGGGTCGCGGAGTCTGTGCTTTCGCGGCGGCTGGTGCCGGTTGTGGTGTCGATCGACATCTCGGATACCTCCGGTGGGGACTGGTGCTCCAAGGGAAGCGCCGAGGGCCGGTTCCGCACATCGTGGCGGCCTCGGAGATCGGACCTCAGTGCTGGCACGGAGGCGTGCTGGTCGTGCTCGGCCCTACAGTTCACAGATGCGGTGGCCGCGGTTGGTCTCGGTCGGGATCCTCGCCCTCGTCGTGGCGATGGTCGGGGGCTGCGTCTGGCTGTTGGTCGACCACCACCCGGGTCGGGGTACGGCGGTCGCGTTCGCGGGTCTGGGCGCAGTCGGTGTCTTCACCACCGTGCTGGGTGCTGTCGTTGCCTGGCGGGTGCCCAACAACCCCGTCGGCGTACTCCTGACCTGGGCCGGCGGCATGGTCGTCTTCTTCTCCGCGCTCGACGTCTACTACACCTGCGCCGTCCGCGACCCAGGTGCGTTGCCTCTCGACAACCGGGTCGTCGCCGTCCTGAACGAGAGCGCCTGGTGGCTGTTCGTTGCGGTTGCGCTCCTCCTGCTCTACTTTCCCGACGGCCGGCTGCCAAGTGCGCGATGGCGCTTCGTGCCGCCCGCCCTGGTGGGCCTCTGCGCGGCGCAGCAGGCCTACGGGACGGTGGACTCGCAGCCCTACCTGGCACCGTTGCAGGACCTGCCCCACCCATGGGGCCCGCCCTCTCTGGCAGTCGAGATCGCCGGGAACGTCGCGTTCGCTGCACTGCTTGCCCTGCTCCTTGCGACCGGCGTCTCAGTGGTCATCCGGTACCGCAGGTCGTCGGGGAAACCGCGCGCCCAGCTCAAGTGGCTCGCACTGGCAGGTCTGGCGGGGGTCATCTACCCGTTCGTCTGCCTCGCCGAGATCGTGATGACCGGATCGACCGGGCCCGCGGCGACCGTCGTAGGCAGTGCCGCGCTGGTTCTCCTGCCGGCGTCGGTCGCGATCGCGATGCTGCGCCACGACCTGTACGACGTCGACCGCGTTGTCGCCGACACCGTGAGCTATGCGGTCGTCGTGGTGGTCCTGCTCGGGACGTATGCCCTCCTCGCGCTGGGCCTCGGCCTCGTGGTGGGTCGCGGATCGGCAGCGGCCGCAGCCGGAGCGACCGCGGTGTGCGCGCTCCTGTTGTCGCCCCTGCGCACGCGCCTGCAACGCCTGGTCGACCGTCGACTGTTCCCGCCACGCAGGGCAGCGCTGGCGGCGATCGAGGACTTGCAACGCCGCGTGCACACCGAGGGCGCGCAGCCGGAGGAGCTGGAGTCCGTCCTCCGTACGGCGTTGCGCGACCCACATCTGCGAGTCGGCCTGTTGGTGCCCGGCACGACCGGTTTCGTCGACTCCGACGGGGTTCCCGTGGTCGACACTGGGCTGGTACCAGTGACCCTCGGCGGCGTCCAGGTAGGAGCCCTGGGCGCGTCTGCAGCCACTGGACCAGCCGTACTCAGAGTGATTGCGACGGCCTCCGCCAGCCTCGTGGAGGTCACCCGGCTGAGAGCCGAGCTGGCCCAGGCCCTTCGAGAGGTCGAGGCCAGTCGGGCCCGGCTTGTCCAAGCGGGCGACGCGGAACGACTGCGGCTCGAGCGCGACCTGCACGACGGCGCCCAGCAGAGGCTCGTCTCGCTGGGAATGGCGATGCGGCTGGCGCAGCGACACCTTGGCAACGGCACGGTCGACGTCGACGCCCTCCTCGACCAGGGCGTCGCCGAGCTGGCCACCGCGATCGCCGAGCTGCGCCAGGTCGCGCATGGCCTGCGCCCCAGCAGCCTCGAGGACGGTCTGCCCGCCGCGCTGGCGTCGCTCACCAACGCGTTGCCGATCCCGGTGGAGTTCGATGTCTCCCCTGCGCTGCTCGCCGACGACGTGGCCACCACCGCCTACTACGTGGCCGCCGAGGCGATCACGAATGCGGCCAAGCATGCGAACGCGACGGCAATCAAGGTTCGTGTCCTCCAGGGACCCGGCGGGGTCGAGGTTCGGGTCCAGGACGACGGGTGCGGAGGCGCAGCACCACGAAACGGCTCCGGGCTCGCGGGTCTCGCCGACCGGGTTGCTGCAGTCGGCGGGTCGTTGCTGATGGACAGCCCTGCCGGAGCCGGTACGACGATCGAGGCGGTGCTTCCATGCAGATCGTGATCGGCGAGGACTCCGCCCTGTTTCGGGAAGGGTTGGCCAGCCTGCTCATCGATGCCGGTCACGAGGTGGTCGGACGCGCGGCCGACGCGGAGACGTTGGTGAGCGTGGTGGCTGCGACGTCGCCGGACCTGGCCATCATCGACGTACGCATGCCGCCGGATCTCACCGATGACGGTGCCCGCGCCGCCCGCAGGATCCGGGCAGACCAGCCGAACGTGGCGATCGTGCTGCTGTCGCAGCATGTGGAGACCCGGCACTCCGTCGAACTGGTGAGCAGCGGCGGCTTCGGCTATCTCCTGAAGGATCGCGTGCTCGACGTCGACGAGTTCCTGGACACCTTGGCTCGCGTTGCGTCCGGTGGCTCCGCCCTGGATCCGGAGGTGGTCGGCCGGCTCATCGGTCGGCGCAACGCGCCCTCGGCGCTGACGCCTCGCGAGCGTGAGGTCCTTGCGCTCATGGCCGAGGGCTGCACCAATGTCGGCATCGCCCGAAGGCTGTGGCTCAACGAGCGAACCGTCGAGACCCATGTCGGCAGCATCATGGCGAAGCTCGGCCTCGTGAACAATGTCGAGGAACACCGACGGGTGCTCGCCGTACTCACCTATCTCGGCCAGCGCCTACCCCTCTGACCGTCACACGGGTCAGGCTGCCACGGACTCCCCCGGTGCGGCGGACGTCGCCGGTTCCAGCGCCAGCGCCAGGATCTCCTGCACGTCGGAGACCAGGTGGACGGTCACCGCCTCCAGCACCTCGGCCGGCACGTCGTCGAGGTCCGGCTCGTTGCGCTGCGGCAGGAACACCTCGGTCAGTCCGGCCCGCTGGGCCGCGAGCAGCTTCTGCTTGACGCCGCCGATCGGGAGCACCCGCCCGGTCAGCGAGACCTCGCCGGTCATGCCGACCGTCGATCGGACCGGCCGTCCGGTCGCGAGGGACACCAGCGCGGTCGTCATCGTCACACCCGCTGAAGGTCCGTCCTTCGGCACCGCACCAGCCGGAACGTGCACGTGGACGGGTACGTCGAGTGCGTCCGGGTCGACCCCGAGAGCCGAGGCGTGCGACCGGACGTAGGACAGCGCGATCTGCGCGGACTCCTTCATCACGTCGCCGAGCTGGCCGGTCAGGGTCAGGCCCGCCGACTCACCCGGGAGCGCCGACGCCTCGATGTAGAGGACGTCGCCACCCATCCCGGTCACCGCGAGGCCGGACGCGACGCCGGGGACCGACGTCCGCTCGTGCGCCTCCGGCGTGAACCGCGGCCGCCCGATCAGGTCCTTCAGCGCCGGCTCGTCGATCGACACGGACGTGGCACCGGTCGCGAGCCGGGTGGCGGCCTTGCGGAACGCCTTGGCCAGCAGCCGTTCGAGGCCGCGAACTCCGGCCTCGCGGGTGTAGTTGGCCGCGATCTCGCGGAGCGCGTCGTCGCCGATGGTCACCTCGTCGGCGGTCAGCGCCGCCCGGGACAGCTGACGCGGGACCAGGAAGTCGCGGGCGATCGCGACCTTGTCGTCCTCGGTGTAGCCGTCGATCGTCACGAGCTCCATCCGGTCGAGCAGCGCCGGCGGGATGGTCTCGAGGACGTTGGCCGTGGCGATGAACAGCACGTCGGACAGGTCCAGGTCGAGCTCGAGATAGTGGTCGCGGAAGGTGTGGTTCTGCGCCGGGTCGAGGACTTCGAGCAGCGCGGCCGCCGGGTCCCCCCGGAAGTCCGACCCGACCTTGTCGACCTCGTCGAGGAGGACGACCGGGTTCATCGAGCCGGCCTCCTTGATGGCGCGCACGATCCGGCCGGCCTGCGCCCCGACGTACGTGCGCCGGTGGCCGCGGATCTCGGCCTCGTCACGCACCCCGCCGAGCGCGACCCGGACGAACTTGCGGCCGAGAGCTCGTGCGACGGACTCCCCGAGCGAGGTCTTCCCCACGCCGGGAGGGCCGGCGAGGAGTACGACGGCCCCGCTGCCGCGGCCGCCGATCACCTCGAGACCCCTCGAGGCCCGACGGGAACGGACGGCGAGGTACTCCACGATCCGCTCCTTGACCTCGTCGAGGCCGTGGTGGTCCTCGTCGAGCACGCCGCGAGCGGCGACGATGTCGGTGGAGTCGGTCGTGGTGACTCGCCACGGCAGCTCGAGCACGGTGTCCAGCCAGGTCCGGATCCAGCTCGTCTCCGGGCTCTGGTCGCTGGAGCGCTCGAGCTTGTTCACCTCGCGCAGCAGTGCCTCGCGGACGTGGTCGGGCACGTCGGCGGCCTCGACCCGGGCGCGGTAGTCGTCGGCGCCGTCGGGCTCGTCCTCGCCGAGCTCCTTGCGGATCGCCGCGAGCTGCTGGCGGAGCAGGAACTCCCGCTGGTTCTTCTCGACCGACTCCCGGACGTCCTCGCTGATCTTCTCGTTGACGTCGGCCTCGGCCAGGTAGTCGCGGGTCCACTCGACCAGAAGCGTCAGCCGTTCCTCGGTGTCGGGAGTCTCGAGCAGCTGGCGCTTGCGGTCCATCGAGAGGTACGGCGCCCAGCCGGCCGTGTCGGCCAGTGTCGCCGGGTCGTCGATCGCGTTCACCGTGTCGACGATCTGCCAGGCCTCGCGCTTCTGGAGCACGGCGACGACGAGCTTCTTGTACTCCGCGGCGAGCTCGACGGCCCGCTCGGTGACCGGCTGCTCCTCCACGTCCTCGACCTCGACCCACAGGGCCGCACCGGGACCGGTGACGCCGCTGCCGATGCGGGCCCGCCGACCGGTGCGCAGCACAGCCGCGGACTCACCGCCCCGGAACCGGCCGACCTTCTCGATCGCCGCCACCACGCCGTACGACGCGTAGCGGTCCTCGAGCCGGGGGGCGACCAGGAGCTCGTTGTCGGAGCCGGCGGCAGCGGCGTCAACCGCTGCCTGGGCCGACTCGTCGAGCTCGATCGGCACGACCATGCCCGGCAGCAGCACGACGTCGTTGAGGAAGAGAACAGGCAGACGCTTGGTGGTCATCGAAGCCCCTCAGGAAGGTTGAGTGATACCGGCTCAACTGTCGGAAGGGGGCCGGTGTTCCGCCGGACGCCGGTGTTCACCGAAGGCGAACGGGAATCCTGGGTTGAGGAGGGCACCCGCACCCGTCTCGAACCGGCCCTCGCTTTCCGTTTGTCCAGGGAGGAACCTGTAACGGGAAGGACCAGGATGCGGCAGGCAGAGAGGGACGCGACGTTCAGCGAGTTCGTCGTGTCGCGCCAGGATCGTCTTCGCCGGGTCGCCTACGCGATCTGCGGCGACTGGCACCAGGCCGACGACCTCCTGCAGACCGCCTTCACCAAGCTGTACGTCGCCTGGCCGCGGCTGCGCCGCGCCGGAGGTGAGGACGCCTACGTGCGCCGGATCCTGCTCAACGCGCACGTCGACGAGTCCCGCCGGCCCTGGCGGCGCGAGTCGCCCGGACTGGAGGGCTTCGACCTCGAGGCCACCGAGGGCGCCGACGTGTCGGGACGCGCCGAGCTGGTCGCGGCCCTCCAGAAGCTGCCGCTGATGCAGCGCAAGGTCGTCGTGCTCCGGCACCTCACGGATCTGTCCGTGGAGGAGACCGCGGCCGACCTGGGGATCTCGACCGGCACGGTCAAGAGCCACACGTCTCGCGGCATCGCCCGGCTGCAGGAGCTCCTCTCCACCCCACTAGCGCAGGAGAACTGACATGCCCGATCTGAAGCAGCGTTTCGAGGAGCTCGGGCACAACGAGCCGGCGCACCCGCCGGTCCACGACCGGCTCGACGCAGGGCACCGTGCCCTGCGCCGCCGCCGGACCGCGGCGGGGCTGGCGACACTGGCAGCCGTCGTCGTGGTCGGCACCGGAGTCTGGGCGTTCGGTGGAGGCGAGAACGCAGCCGACCCAGGACCGGACTATGCCAGCGAGCCCACGACCAGCCCGTCTGCCGCCACTGTGCCGATCAAGATCCCGGTCGGCTCCCAGCGAAGAGCTTGAAGCACACAGCGGCGAGGGCGTGTTCTACAGCCAAGACACTGGTGAGCTGAAGCGAGCTGCCGGGGCCGTTGTGACCGACCTCGTGCCCGAGCCGATCCCCACGGACGCGAGGAAGAGCATCGCCCTCGAGGTCGACTACCGGGGTGAGACGCGCTGGATGTACCTCTACTGGTCTCCGGACGGCGGCGGTGCCGGCTCCGACCCCGCTCACGAGGGCGAGACCTTCGACGACTGGGTGGCCACCTGGATCCCGACTCACTCCAGTTCAACAGCGGCTGGGAATCCTCGAAGGCCAGCTCGGTGGAGCCGGACGAGGACGGCGGGCAAGAGCCGCTGACCTCAGCCGCGCCAGGCAGCGTCGCCGGACAGGTCGGCGTACTCCCTGATCCAGGAGTGCATGGCGATCGCTGCCGCGGCCGACGCGTTGATCGAGCGGGTCGAGCCGAACTGGGCGATGGAGAGCGTCCCGTCGCAGACCTCCCGCGCCGACTCCGACAGTCCCGGGCCCTCCTGGCCGAACAGGAAACACACCCGGCGCGGCACCGTCATCGTCTCCAGGTGCGCGGAGCCGGGCAGGTTGTCGATGCCGAGCAGCCGCACGTCGATCGAGTGCAGGTAGTCCGCCAGCCCGGCGGGCGTCGCGTGGTGCCGGATGTGCTGGTAGCGGTCGGTGACCATGGCGCCGCGGCGGTTCCAGCGCCGGTTGCCGACGATGTGCACCTCCGCGGCCAGGAACGCGTTGGCGGATCGCACGATCGTGCCGATGTTGAAGTCGTGCTGCCAGTTCTCGATCGCGACATGGAAGTCGTGCCGTCGGGCGTCGAGGTCCGCGACGATCGCGGCCATGGTCCAGTAGCGGTAGCGGTCCACGACGTTGCGCCGGTCGCCGCCGGCCAGCAACGACGGGTCGTACCTCGGGTCGGTCGGCGGTGGACCCTGCCACGGGCCGACCCCGACTTCCGCGGGACCGTGCGGCATCGGGTCGTACGGCGCCCGCTGGTCGCCGCCGTCCTGGCCCGCACCGCCATTCGTCATGACAGCGCGAGGGTAACCGCAGTCCGGTTAGGGTTGCGCCGTGAACGCCCTTGACCTGCTCCAGCCGATGCTGCTCGGCATGGACTGGATGGAGCCCGACTGGCTGCTCGATCAGTTCGGCCAGGAGCTGTTCTGGATCAGCCTGCTGATCATCTTCGTCGAGTGCGGGCTGTTCTTCCCGTTCCTTCCCGGCGACACCCTGCTCTTCGCGATGGGGCTGTTCATCGCCGGCGGGAAGATCGACATCCTGCCGGCGCACGAGTCCCTCGACCTGCTGTTCGCCCTGGCGCTGTTCACGGTGTTCGCCTTCTTCGGCAACGTCGCCGGCTACGAGATCGGCCGCTGGATCGGACCGCCGCTCTACGAGCGCGAAGGACGGATTGCTGAAGCGCAAGTACTTCGACAAGACCGAGACGTTCTTCGACAAGCACGGCAACAAGGCCCTGGTGATCGGCCGGTTCGTGCCGTTCGTGCGCACGTTCATCACCGTGGTGGCGGGGGTGACGCGGATGCAGCGCCGGAGGTTCTTCGTCTGGAGCGCCGTCGGTGCCGTGCTGTGGGTCCTCAGCATCACCCTGCTCGGCTACTTCCTGGGCGCGGCCATCCCCTCGCTCGGCGAGAACATCGACTACGCCATCCTCGTCATCCTGGCGTTCTCGGTGATCCCGATCGCCTGGGAGTGGTGGCGGCATCGTCGCCAACACGCTCAGGTGAGCGACTGAGGCCTGTGTCTCGCCCGCACTGCCCGGCCTACTAGTCTCGGCTCCATGCCGCGTTTGGCTCGACGACTGCAAGGTATCCCGCCCACGATCTTCACCGAGATGTCCGCGCTGGCGATGCGCACGGGCGCGGTCAACCTCGGGCAGGGCTTTCCCGACGCCGACGGCCCCCGCTCGGCGATCCGGCGCGCCATGCGGGCCCTCGAAGACGGCGAGAACCAGTACGCTCCCGGCCCCGGGCGCCCCGAGCTCCGAGCCGCCATCGCCCGGCACCAGAAGCGGCACTACGGGATCGAGCTCGACCCGTCGACCGAGGTGGTCGTCACGACCGGGGCCACCGAGGCGATCGCCGCTGCCGTCCTCGGGTTGGTGGATCCCGGCGACGAGGTGGCCGTGCTCGAGCCGTTCTACGACTCCTACGTCGCGGTCCTGCAGATGGCCGGCGCCGTACGCCGTCCGGTGACGCTGCGCTCGCCTGACTTCCGGCTCGACCCGGACGAGCTTCTGAAGGCGGTCACCGACCGGACCCGGTTCCTGCTGATCAACAGCCCGCACAACCCGACGGGGACCGTCCTCACACAGAGACGAGCTGCAGGCCGTCGCCGACGTCGCGATCGAACGCGACCTGGTCGTGATCACCGACGAGGTCTACGAACACCTGACGTTCGGCGCCGAGCACATCCCCCTCTGCACACTGCCCGGGATGTCCGAGCGCACCCTGACGATCTCCAGCGTCGGCAAGTCCTTCTCGTTCACCGGCTGGAAGGTGGGTTGGGCCACCGGCCCGGCCGAACTGGTGGGCGCCGTCCTCTCCGCCAAACAGTGGCTGACCTTCACCTCGGCCGGGCCGTTGCAGACGGCGGTCGCCGTCGCACTCGACGAGGAGGACACGTGGCCGGCCGGCCTCGCAGCGGACCTCGAGTCAAGGCGCGACCTGCTGTGCGACGGCCTCGCTGCGATCGGACTGCCGCCGAGAGTGCCGGAGGGCACCTACTTCGCCACGACCGACGTACGTCATCTCGGGTACGACGACGGGCGGGCCTTCTGCCTCGAGCTGCCCGTGCGCGCCGGCGTCGTGGCCATCCCCCTCCAGGGGTTCCACGACGATGCGGACGCCGGTCGGCATCTCGTCCGATGGGCGTTCTGCAAGGACCGTGAAGTCATCGAGGAGGGCTTGCGCCGGCTGGCCTCGGCGGATCTCCGCCCTAGCCGACCTTGACCGGCGCCTTCGGTCGGCGGCACCACGCGGCCGCCTGCCTGCCCAGGAGCAAGCGCATGGTCACTCCGCTGGCGATCAGCAGCGGAAGCGCGATGACGTTCAACAGAACCGCGAACACCGCCAGGATGGCAGCAAAGGCGGCCGAGCAGATCAGCGTGATCCGGGCCCATTCGTAGCCCTTCCAGACGAACCAGGCCACGGCGACGGCGAGCACCGACCAGACGAGCAAGGCAACGATGACGAGTGCGACGCCGATCAGTAGCGCCCGGTCGCTCATCCCGGCGTCGGCCAGGTCGGGATTCTGGCGCATGGCCTCGTCGATCACGCTGCCGCTGTCGGCGATCAGGCCCACTGAGCCGGCGACCAGGGTCACGATCGTCATTGCGCAGAATCCCCAGGTCAGGACGCAGGCCCAGGTCACCTGGGCAGGGCGCGTGTGTTCGGCGGACTCGACCCTGGCGGGTGCGCCGAACCCGGCGTACGGCGCCGCCTCGTAGCTCGGCTCCTGACTCGGCCCGCTGCTCCCAGGTTCCCTGGCGCCCGACGGATGCACGACCTCCCGAGTGGGGCGGTTGACGCCGTCGAACCAGTCGCGGGCGGGTCGCGTCCACAGCATCAACGCCGAGGCCGCGACGAGCGACGAGAAGAACCCACCGGCCACCATGCCGGTGAAGAACAGCGGGACGGCGACGACGGTCAGCGCGACGCGCGAGGCTCGGTGGCGTCTCAGGACGTGCCAGCCCAGGACGCCCGCTGCGGTGGCGCACCCGGCGGCAACCATTGCGCTGACCCGCAGGAGGGTCAGGCCGGTGTCGACCGAGAGGCCGAGTCCCTTGGCGGGAGGGTCGGCCAGGAACTTCTCGACACCCTCCCGCGACTCAACCGTGTTGAAGCTGCCCATCTGGTCGAAGACGGTGAGGACGACAATGGCAGACCCCACGATGACCATCCAGCCGGCCATGGTCACCTGGCTGGGACGGATCTGCTTTGCGTCACTCACCACTCCATTCCACCATTCCGGTCCCAATCCCGGCCGCGAAGGGTCCGGCTTTTCGCGCCAATTGGTCGACAACGACGAGCCCGACCCACGCGCGGACCACCGTTGCGCGCCAATTGGTCGACAAGAGCGCACAATCCGCGGGCATGGCCGTGGTTGCACGCCAATTGGTCGACAACAACCAGCCCGACCCACACGCAGACCCCGTTGCGCGCCAATTGGTCGACAACGACCAGCCCGACCCATCCGCGGGCCCTAGTTGCGCGCCAATTGGTCGACAACGACCAGCCCACGGACGAGTCCGGCCGGCCTCACGCCACGGCCAGCGTCAGCCCTTCGTCGCCGAGGTCGACGGTGACCGAGCCACCGTCGTTGACCTCGCCAGAGATCAGCAGCCGCGCAAGCGGGTCGCCGATGGCGGTCTGGATCAGCCGGCGCAGCGGCCGGGCGCCGTACGCGGGGTCGTAGCCGGTGTTGGCCAGCCAGGCCTGCGCCGCCTCGGTGACGTGGATCGTGATCCGCCGGACGTTGAGCCGCTTCTCGAGCAGCTCGAGCTGGAGGTCGACGATGTGCGTGAGCTCGTCCCTGGTGAGCGCGTCGAACAGGACGACCTCATCGAGCCGGTTGAGGAACTCGGGCTTGAAGTGCTGCCGCACCAGGCTCATCACCGACTCGCGCTTGACCTCCGGCGACAGCGAGGGGTCCACGAGGTACGTCGAGCCCAGGTTGCTCGTCAGGATCAGCAGCGTGTTGCGGAAGTCGACGGTGCGTCCCTGCCCGTCCGTGAGCCGACCGTCGTCGAGCACCTGCAGCAGGATGTCGAAGACCTCGGGATGGGCCTTCTCCACCTCGTCCAGGAGTACGACGCTGTACGGCCGACGTCGCACGGCCTCGGTGAGCTGGCCGCCCTCGTCGTAGCCCACGTAGCCGGGCGGCGCGCCGACGAGCCGCGAGACCGAGTGCTTCTCGGAGTACTCGCTCATGTCGATGCGGACAATCGCCCGTTCGTCGTCAAAGAGGAAGTCCGCCAGCGCCTTGGCCAGCTCGGTCTTGCCGGTACCGGTCGGCCCGAGGAACAGGAACGAGCCGGTCGGGCGGTGGGGGTCGGAGATTCCGGCCCGGGAGCGCCGTACGGCATCGGAGACCGCGTTGACCGCGGACTTCTGGCCGATCAGCCGCTTCCCGATCACGGCCTCCATCTCGAGAAGCTTGGCGGTCTCGCCCTGAAGCAGCTTGCCGGTAGGGATGCCGGTCCAGGCCTCCACCACGTCGGCGATCTGCTCCGCGCCCACCTCCTCGCCGACCAACGGCTCCGTGTCGGCCTTCTCGGCTGCCTCGACGCTCTCCAGCTTCTTCTCCAGCTCGGGGATCCGCCCGTAGTTGATCTCGCTGGCCTCCTGGAGCCGGCCCTCCCGGAGCAGCTTGTCGGCCTCCATCCGGAGCTGGTCGAGCTGGCGACGAAGCTCACCCTCGCCCTCGAGCGAGGCCTTCTCCCGCTCCCAGCGAGCCTCGAGCGCGCGCAGCTCCTCCTCGTGGTCCGCGAGGTCGGCACGCACCTTCGCGAGCCGGTCGACCGACGCTGGGTCGGTCTCCTTGGCCAGCGCGAACTCCTCCATCTTCAGCCGCTCGATCAACCGGCGGAGCTGGTCGATCTCCTCCGGTGACGACTCGATCTCCATCCGCAGCCGGGACGCGGACTCGTCGATCAGGTCGATCGCCTTGTCCGGGAGCTGACGCCCGGTGATGTAGCGGTCGGACAGGGTCGCGGCGGCCACGAGCGCGGCGTCGGTGATCCGCACACCATGGTGCGCCTCGTACTTCTCCTGGATGCCGCGCAGGATCTGGATGGTGTCCTCGACGCTCGGTTCGCCGACGAACACCTGCTGGAACCGGCGCTCCAGCGCGGGGTCCTTCTCGATCCGCTCGCGGTACTCGTCGAGGGTCGTGGCGCCGATCATGTGCAGCTCGCCACGAGCCAGCATCGGCTTGAGCATGTTGCCGGCGTCCATGGCGGAGTCGCCGCCCGCGCCGGCGCCGACGACGGTGTGCAGCTCGTCGATGAACGTGATGATCTGGCCGCCGGCGTCCTTGATCTCCTCGAGCACGGCCTTGAGCCGCTCCTCGAACTCGCCGCGGTACTTCGCGCCCGCGACCATCGCGGCCAGGTCGAGCGACAGGAGCCTTCGGCCCTTGAGGGAGTCGGGTACGTCACCCGCAACGACGCGCTGGGCGAGGCCCTCGACCACCGCGGTCTTGCCGACGCCGGGCTCTCCGATCAGCACCGGATTGTTCTTCGTACGACGGGACAGCACCTGGATGACGCGCCTGATCTCTGCGTCCCTGCCGATCACCGGGTCGAGTCGCCCGTCGCGGGCCGCCTCGGTCAGGTCGACGGAGTACTTCTCGAGCGCCTCGTACGTCGACTCCGCCTCCGGGCTGGTGACCCTGCGGTTGCCGCGGACGGCGGTGAGGCCGTCGCGCAGCCCGTCGGCGGTCAGCCCGGCGTCCAGGAGGAGCTTCTGGGCGGGGCTCTCCACCGAGGCCAGCCCGATGAGCAGGTGCTCGGTGGCGACGTAGTCGTCCTTCATGGACGTGGCGAGGTCCAGTGCCGACGCAAGCACGCGGGTCAGTGCCGCCGAGGCGCCCGGCTGCTGCACGGTCGCCCCACTGGCTCTGGGGAGCGCCTCCATCAGAGCCTCGGCCCTGCACCGTCAGGGCGGACGCGTCGACGCCGGCGTTGGCGATCAGGGAGCGGCTGGTCCCGTCGGTCTCGCGCAGGAGCGCGACCAACAGGTGGATCGGCTCGGTGTGGCTGTTGCCGTCCTTCGTGGCGGAAAGCTGGGCGGCCTCGACGGCCTCCCGGCTCCGGGTGGTGAACTTCGCTGCGTCCATGCAGTCAACCTTTCAGTGTGGGTCTGTGCGCGTCGAGAGCGGGAGGGCCCTCATCATGTGACAACAGTCCCGAAGTTGAGTCCATTCCACTCAACTCTGGCATTGTCGGGCCGATCGGTCAGCACGACCGGGGCGCCTCTGCGCTGTGCCCATGGACTAGACCGACTGGTCGACGCGCGTGACGAGAGCCCGGACCGCTGCGATGATCAGGGCCCCACTGGAGAAGGCGGCCACGTGACCACAGGCGGAACCACGCTCCGATCTCTGGCCCTGACGGCCACCGGGACCCTCTTGTTGGCGTTGGTCGGCGTCGTCGACTCGAGCGGCGCGACGCAGCCCGAGCTCCTCGCCCGGCAGGTCCCGGCAGCCACGTCATTTGGCAGTGGACGCGCCGCGCCCGACCAGCCGGCGTACCGCGAGTTCATCGTGAAGTTCCGCGCCGGCTCCCTTGCCCGGACCACCCCAGAAGCGCGTGGTCGCGCCCTGGACTCGGTCGGCGCCAGCCTCGGCTTCTCGCTGCACACCGTGCGGACGCTGGCAACCGGGGCCACGCTGGTGCGGGCCGGACGCCTGCTCGCGGCGCCAGGGCAGCGGCGCCTCGTCGCCACCTTCCAGTCCCGTGGCGACGTGGTCTACGCGGCGCCCAACGAGATCGTGTACCCCACGACTGAACCGAGCGACCCCGAGTACGAACGGCAGTGGCACTACCGCGGCGACGGCGCACGGCTCTCGCATGCGTGGAGCTTCAGCCGTGGTGCCGGCATCGACGTGGCGGTCATCGACACGGGACGCACCACACACCCGGATCTGGATGCCGCGATGGTCGCCGGCTATGACTTCATCAGCGACCCGGACGATGCCCGCGACGACAACGGCCGCGATAGCAACCCGGCTGACATGGGCGACTGGAACGCGGACGACGAGTGCGACGACGACGGTCCGGCCGAGGACTCGACGTTCCATGGCACGCATGTCGCCGGCACGGTCGGCGCCCGCTGGAACTCCATCGACGTCGCCGGGGTCGCGCCCTCGGCCCGGATCGAGCCGGTCCGCGTGCTGGGCCGCTGCGGTGGCGAGACTGCTGACATCGTCGACGCGGTGGCGTGGGCCTCCGGTGGAACGGTCTCGGGCGTGCCTGCGAACGCAAACCGGGCCGAGGTCATCAACATGAGCATCGGCGGGAGCTACAGCATCTTCGAGTGCAACGACGGCTTCCAGGACGCCGTGAACGGCGCGGCCGGCCGCGGTACCGCCGTCGTGGTCGCGGCAGGCAACGAGGACAGGAGCACCGAGGACGGCATCTACACGGCCTGCAGCAATGTCGTGGTCGTCGGCGCGACCGACCAGTCCGGTGACCAGGCCGACTACTCCAACCACGGCGAAGAGGTGGACGTGTCGGCTCCTGGCGGGGGCGGGGACGCCCCTGACCTCGACGTGTGGTCGACAACGAACGAGGGCACGGAGGGACCGGGCGACCCCGGCTTCGGGACGATGCACGGCACCAGCATGGCTGCTCCCCACGTGGCCGGGCTGATCGCCCTGGTCATGGCGGAGTACCCGTCCATGAGCCCGGGCCAGATCGAGAGCGCGTTGAAGAGCTCGGCCCGGCCGCTGAGCGACGGCTGCCCGGAGGAGGAGTGCGGTGATGGGATCATCGACGCGACCCAGCTCTTCATCAACCTGGCCGGACCGGTCACCCAGAACACGACGTTGAGCTCGATGTTCAACAGCTACGCCAACGGGTCCGGCTACGGCGCCATGTGCGACGACTGGTCCGGCGGCGATGGCACCCAGTCGATCCGGCTGCCGTCGGGGAAGCGGGCATGGTTCTTCTCCGACAGTTTCCTGGGCGACTACCGGCTGCGGCCCGACGCCTTCTACACCAGCGGGCTGCGCAACGCGATCGTCGTACAGACCGGGTCATCCCTGCGCACGATCACCGGCGGCAACACGTGCATGGAGAAACGCACGGACATCGACTTCTGGAGCCGTTACGCGAAGACCCCGGTGACCGAGACCGGCAACGGCTTCTACTGGGGGGCCGACGGCATGGTCGTCGGGACGAACGTCGTCAAGTTCTGGTGGCGCAACGTGCCGACGTCCGACGGGCTCTGGCAGGAGACCAACACGGCCGTGACCGTGCAGCCGGTCTCCGCGTTCGACGGCAGCGTGTCCAGCCCGACGCCGCAGCTGATGCCGGCCGTCACGCCGTACGCCAACCATCCCAGCGTGTGGGGGATCTCGCTGCTCGAGGACGGCGCCTACGTCTACGTCTACGGCTCGGCCTCGATGGATGCGAGCAAGGCCCGCAAGCTGTTCCTGGCCCGCGTCACCAAGGCAAGTCTCGCCAGCTTCGGGAGCTGGCAGTTCCGGACCGCGACCGGCGGCTGGTCGGGAGCGCAGAGCGACGCCGCGCCCGTGTCGAGCACGTTCGTGCCGACCATGTCCTACTCGGTGAAGAAGCTGTACGGCACCTACTGGCTGTTCGAGCGGGAGCCGGGGCTGAACGGCGGGGACATCGTGGCCCACCCGGCCAGCTCACCGTGGAGCTTCTCCAGAAACGGCGTCACGCTCTACAGCCCGCCGGAGGGCAACCACGCCGCTGACGACTACCTGCTGCACTACGACGTCCGCGTCCACGACGGGATCAGCTCGGACCCCGACAACCTGGTGCTCTCCTACAACGTGAACACCACGGCCGTGAGCATCGGGTGCCGCTCCCGCAACGACCACGACGGGTCGATCTACCGGCCGCGGTTCATCAACGTGCCGGTCGAGAAGCTGCTCGCCTCCAACGCCGGCCCGATCCTCGACGGGTCCAGCTCCGGCTACACCTCGCCCGGTGTGATCACCTCCGGTCCCGACAACCAGTGGTACGACGCGTGGGCTTACACCTCCCACTGCCCTCCGCTGACGAAGTCGACGACGGTCACGGGGACCAGCGACCCGGACGGCGATGTGCACCTCAAGTGGAACGACTACGGCCGCGATATGTGGTACTGGCTGGAGAGCCGCGATGCCACCGCAGGTACTGTCTGGAAGCGGTCCGACTTCTGGACCACCGGGCCGGCGTTCGACACCAACCCGATCACCGCCACCGCCGTCAACGGGCACACGTTCCAGTACCGCGTGGTGCCCTACGCGAATGGCTTCGGTGGCCACGAGGCGCCGACGTCCAACGTCTTGTCGATCGTTGCGCGGGTCGCGCTCCCCTCGGCGCCCACGGGCGTCAGCGTCACCACCCCGGCGGTGAAGAACGGGACCGCGACGGTGCGGTGGGCCCTGGTCACCTACCCGCACTCCCACAACTTCTACCGGGTCTTCTACTGGGATCGCACGGCCGGACAGACCGAGGCGGGCGCCAGCGCGACAGCCTGGTTCGGCGAGACCGCAACGTCGAGGACGCTCACGCTCACGAAGGGGCACGCCTACGGGTTCGACGTGCAGGCGCAGAACATCGCGGGAAACGGAGCCCGCTCGGCAAACGTGTTCGCGACTCCCTGACGGAGTCCGTCAGCTCCCGCGGCGCCAGACGACAATCGACTGGCCCGGTTGCCGACCGCGCAGGGCGGGCAGCTTGCTGACCGGCAGCGGCTCCGGGCGCGCGCTGCCGCAGCTTCTCCCGGGTCGCGTCGAGCTCGGCCTGGAGCTCGGCGTTGCGGAGCTGGAGGGCGTCGAGGCGGTGCTCGAGCTCGAGGATGCGGCGTACGCCCTCGATGCCGATGCCGTGTGAGGTGAGGTTCGCGATCTCACGCAGCAGCTCCACGTCGTGGTGGGAGTAGCGTCGGCCGCCACCGCCCGTGCGGCCCGGCGAGATCAGGCCCAGCCGCTCGTAGCCGCGCAGCGTCTGCGGGTGCAGTCCGGTCAGCTCTGCGGCCACGCTGATGACATAGACGGCAGCCTCGGACGCTGGTGGTGGCGGGCCCCCGGCGCCCGATTCGGTCTTGGGCCGGGGAAGGCCCGCCTGGAAGCCGACCCTTCCTGGTCGTCATGACCCCTCGAACAGATTGGTGCGGAGGGCCTTTCCTGCAGTGGCGGCACGATAGGCCTCGACGGCCTCGCGGGCGGGCTGGTCGAGCACGGCGGGCACCTGCACCTCGACCGTGACGAGCAGGTCGCCGTTGATGCCGTCGGACTTCTTGGCGCCCTTGCCGCGGATCCGGAACGTGCGCCCGTTCGGGGTGCCCGGAGGGATCTTCAGGGTCACCGGCGCACCACCGAGCGTCGGGACCTTCACCTCCGCACCCAACGCGGCCTCGTCGAACGCGATGGGTACGTCGAGCGTCAGGTTGTCGCCCTTGCGGCCGAACAACCGGTGCGGGGTCACCTTGACGGTGACGTAGAGGTCACCGGGCGGACCCCCGTTCTCGCCGGATGCGCCCTTGCCGCGCAGGCGGATCTTCTGGCCGTCCTTCACTCCTGCTGGGATCCTGGCCTGGATGGCGCGTGCGGACATGCCGCGGCCGCTGCCGTGGCAGGTCGGGCAGGGCTCGTCGTAGACGAGCTGGCGGCCACCGCACGCCGGGCAGGTCTCGTTCATCGTGAACGCACCCCCCACGTTGGCCACCACGAAACCGGCGCCCTCGCACTCCGGGCAGATGTGCGGCCTGGTGCCGGGCTTGCCTCCGGTGCCGGAGCAGTCGGGGCAGGGCGCGTCGCTGGTGAGCCGCAGGCTGACCGTCACGCCCTCGATCGCGTCGGCGAAGCCGATCGTCGTGGTGGTCTCGACGTCGGCACCCTTCTGGGGTCGCCGCTGCTGCTGGGTGCGGGTCCGACCGCCGCCGAAGAGGTCGCCGAACATGTCGCCGAAGCCACCTGCGCCCGCCCGGTCGCGGAGCAGGTCGTTGATGTCGAAGCCACCGCCGCTCCCGAAGCCGCCGCCGAAGCCCACCGGCATCGAACGGATCTCGTCGTACTGCTTGCGCTTCTCGGCATCGCCGACGACGTCGTAGGCCTCGGCAACCGACTTGAACTTCTCGTGCTTCGCGTCGTCGCCCGGGTGGGTGTCGGGGTGGTTGGCGTGCGCGAGCTTCCGGTAGGCCTTCTTGATCTCCGCCAGACTGGCGTCCTTGCTGACACCGAGCTCCTTGTAGAAGTCCTTCTTGGCCCAGTCGGCGTTCGTCATGTGCGCACCCCCCTCCTCGCGGGTTTCAGCTTGTCGAGACTAGTTGTCGTTGCTCTTCGAGCGGGTCGACCACCAGCACCTGCGCGGCGCGGACGACCCGGTCGCCGATGCGGTAGCCCGCCTTGGCGATGTGCTGGCAGGTGGTGACCTTGACCTCGGGGTCCTCGCCGATGTGGCTCAGTGCCTCGTGGATGTTGGGGTCGAACGGGTCGCCGGGCTCCCCGAACCGGGTCAGGCCGAGCTTGGCGACGACCCGCTCGAGCTGTTCGGCGACGGCCTTGAAGCCCCCCTCGAGCTCACCGTGCAACCGCGCCCGGTCGATCGTGTCGAGCACTTCGATGATCGGCGCGAGGGCGGCGTACGTCGCGTTCTCGCGGATCAGCTCGCGGTCGCGGTCGACCCGGCGCTTGTAGTTGAGGTATTCGGCCTGCAGCCGCTGAAGGTCAGCCGTGCGCTCGGCGAGCGCCATCTGGGTGACCGCCAGGTCGTCGGCCGCTGCCTCCCCGTCATCCTCCACCTCGGTCTCGTTGGCCATCTCGGCGGCAGCCGCGCCGAACGAACCCGGTGGCTCCGAGGGTTGCGGAGGTCCTCCGCATCCGCGGGTTGAGCAGCCTCGGAGGGCTCGGACCCCGGTTGGGGAGCCGGTTCGGAACCCGGCTCCCCCTCCGGCGTGACGTTGCCTTCCGTCACTTGTCGTCACCCTCGTCTTTCTCGAAGTCGACGGGCTCGTCCACGATCTCGGCGTCGACGACGTCGTCGTCTGCCTCACCTGTGCTGCCGGTCGAGCCGCCGGCCGCGGCCTGCTCCGCCTCGGCGGCGGCGTACATCGCGGCACCCATCTTCTGGCTGGACTCACCGAGCTTGGTGACTCCGGCGGTCAGCTCTTCGCCGGTCGCCTCGGCGTTCTCCAGCGTGGCCTTGAGCGCGTCGACGTCCGCCTGGACCTCGGTCTTCACGTCCTCGGGCAGCTTCTCGCCGTTGTCGGCGAGGAACTTCTCGGTCGTGTAGACGAGCGAGTCGGCCTGGTTGCGGACCTCGACGGCCTCGCGGCGCCGGGCGTCCTCCTCGGCGTACTGCTCGGCCTCCTTGACCATCCGGTCGATCTCGTCCTTCGACAGCGCGGAGCCGCCGGAGATCGTCATCGACTGCTCGCGGCCGGACGCGTGGTCCTTGGCGGAGACGTGCACGATGCCGTTGGCGTCGATGTCGAAGGTGACCTCGATCTTCGGGACGCCACGGGGCGCCGGGGGCAGACCGGTCAGCTCGAAGTTGCCGAGCGGCTGGTTCGCGGCCCACATCTGGCGCTCACCCTGGGCGACCTTGATCTCGACCGACGGCTGGTTGTCGTCGGCGGTCGTGAAGATCTCGGACCGCTTGGTCGGGATCGTGGTGTTGCGCTCGATCAGCGTGGTCATCACGCCGCCCTTGGTCTCGATGCCGAGGCTCAGCGGGGTCACGTCGAGGAGCAGGACGTCCTTGACCTCGCCCTTGAGCACGCCGGCCTGCAGCGCGGCGCCCACGGCCACGACCTCGTCGGGGTTGACGCCCTTGTTGGGCTCCTTGCCACCGAGAAGCTCCTTGACCAGGTCGGTCACGGCGGGCATCCGGGTCGAGCCGCCGACCATGACCACGTGGTCGATGTTGGCAACGGCGACGCCGCCGTCCTTGAGCACCTGCTTGAACGGCTCCTTGGTCCGGTCGAGCAGATCGGAGGTCAGCTTCTGGAACTCGCTGCGCGTCAGCTTCTCCTCGAAGTGCAGGGGTCCGGACTCGCCGTGGGTGATGTAGGGCAGGTGGATCGTCGTCTCGCTGGAGCTCGACAGCTCGATCTTCGCCTTCTCCGCGGCCTCCTGGAGGCGCTGCTTGGCGATCTTGTCGGCCGACAGGTCGACGCCGTTGTTGTCCTTGAACTTCTTGACCATCCACTCGACGACGCGGGAGTCCCAGTCGTCACCACCGAGGTGGTTGTCGCCGCTGGTGGCCTTGACCTCGACGACGCCTTCGCCGATCTCGAGCAGGGACACGTCGAACGTGCCACCACCGAGGTCGAAGACCAGGATCGTCTGGTCGTCGCCCTTGTCGAGCCCGTAGGCGAGCGCAGCCGCGGTGGGCTCGTTGACGATCCGGCTCACGTTGAGCCCGGCGATCTCGCCGGCTTCCTTGGTGGCCTGCCGCTGGGCGTCGGAGAAGTACGCCGGCACGGTGATCACCGCGTCGGTGATGGTCTCACCCAGGTAGGCCTCGGCGTCCCGCTTGAGCTTCTGCAGCACGAACGCGCTCACCTGCTGGGGGGTCAGCGCCTTGTCGTCGATCTTGACCGACCAGTTGGTGCCCATGTGCCGCTTGACCGAGCGGATGGTGCGGTCGACGTTGGTGACGGCCTGCCGCTTGGCGACCTCACCCACGAGGACCTCGCCCGACTTCGAGAACGCGACCACCGACGGGGTGGTGCGGGCGCCTTCTGCGTTTGCAATGACGGTGGGTTCGCCACCTTCGAGTACGGCGACGACGGAGTTCGTCGTGCCAAGGTCGATACCGACCGCGCGAGCCATCTTGTTACCTCCGGTTGAACTCAGGTTTGTGGGTGCCATCCTTGACCATGGTGGCCAGTCTGGCAAATTAGTTGAGTCCGATCAACTCAACTCTGTTCAGTGGGTTGAACGAAAGTATGCGGGCGGCTTGTTCCCGAATCCTGCGCTCTTCTGCCTTCTGAGCCTCGGCTAGCGTGCTGGCCATGCGCGGTCGTGCCCACGTCCTGATCTCGGCGCACCGGTGCGGGTTCAGGGAGGGCGCGGGCTACGACAACTCCGTGGCGGGGGTCCAGTACGCCGCCTCGGTCGGAGCCGACTACGCCGAGTTCGACGTACGACGGTGCAGCGATGGCGTGTTCGTGTGCCATCACGACCCGGAGATCACGCTCGCCACCGGCGAGGTCGTCCCGGTCGACGAACTGTCCTCCGAAGAACTCCTGGCCCACGAACCGCAGGTCGAACTGCTCGCAGATCTGGCCCGGGCCGCGTCCGAGGCGCGCGTGGGAGCGCACGTCGACCTGAAGTTCGTCACCCCCGACGAGGTGCTGGACGCCGGGGAGTCGTGGGAGGTGGCCGCGGCGGAGGTCTGCGCCAGGCACCTGGACCCCGCCCGGACCGCCTTCACCACGAACTGGGAGACGAGCGTCGTGGCCCTGCGCCGCTGGGTCGACGAGCACGGGCACCGCTGCCTCATCGGACTGACCATCGGACACAGCACCGCGGGCCTCGGTCTGCTGGACGCGCTCCGCGCGCGGCTCCGTGAGCTGTTCCCGGCGCGGTCGTTCCGCGGGTCCGGCGCCACCCTCCTGGTTGCCCACCACGCACTCGCAACTGTCCGGTTGAGTCGTTGGGCCCACCGACACGGGATACCGGTGCTGGTCTGGACCGTGGACGGTCGTTGGCTCACCCGACGCATGCTGCGCGACCGGCGGGTCTGGATGATCACCACCAACTGGCCGGCTCGTGCGGTGGCGGCCCGAGGCGGTCCGGACCCGACCTAAGGCAGCCGCCGGCAGATCTGAGGTGCGCGCCCGATGTCCGGGGCACCTACGCCCCACGAACCATGGTCCGCATGAGAGAACAAGACAACCTGACAGAAGCGACCGCCCGGGTCGCCCAGATCACCCTGCCGGGGCAGGCCGCCACGGCCGACGGCCCGCTCGACATGACGATGATGTACGTGATGCATCACGCCTTCAGGCGTGACCTGCGCGCGTTGGCTGCGGCCGCGGCCGCGACGCCCCTGAGCTCGCGATCCACCTGGCGGGCCCTGGCCCGGCGCTGGGACCTCTTCGCGTATGTCCTGCACCACCACCACACCGGTGAGGACAACGGCTACTGGCCGCTGCTCGCCGAGCGGGTCGACAGTTCCGACCTTTGGACGCTCGAGGGGATGGAGGCCGAGCACGCGGCGATCGACCCGCTGCTCGCCAAGTGCGGTGTCGGGTTCGCCCGCCTCGCCCATCGCACGGCCAGGGTCGCCTCCGAACCCGATCGGGTCAGCCTGGTCGAGACCCTCCGCCAGGCCGTCGACCATCTCGACGCCCACCTCGCCCACGAGGAGACCGAGGCGATCCCGCTTCTCCAGAGGCACATCACTCCGGCAGAGGACGAGCGCATCGAAGCAGAGCACTTCCGTGCGGGCGTCCCGCTGAACAAGGTCGCCGAGATCGTGCCGTGGGCGCTCTACGAGCTGCCCGACGACGTGCGGGACCGGGTCTTCACGCTGGCCGGCCCGGCATACCGGCTGATGTGGCTGCTCACGCGCGACCGCTTCGGACGGCAGAACCGGAGGGCGATGCGCTATGTCTGAGCGTCCGCTCCGTGTGTTGTTCACGGGTTGCCCGGCGTATGGGCACCTGCTCCCGATGCTCCCCATGATGCGGGCCGCGACCCGGGCGGGCCACGACGTCCGGGTCGCCACCGGCCGGGACATGGTGGACGCGATGCGTCGGCGCGGGCTCTCGGCGTACGCCGTCGGGCCGACCCTCGCCGAGATGTTCGAGACTCGGGCCGCGATGCCAGACCTCGCGGCGAGCTCCGAGGAGGAACTGATCCTCGCCTCCGCGCGCGGGCTGTTCGGCCTCCCTGCCCGCCGTCGGTTCGCGGACCTGGCAGAGCTCGCCACCGAATGGCGGCCCGACCTGGTCGTCCACGATCCACTGGAGCTCGCGGGACCGATCTTCGCGCGGCGGTTCGGCGTGCCGAGCGTGACGCACGGCTACGGGCCGATGTTCACTCGAGTACGACGCGTTCGCACCCGCGGCAGCCGAGGCGGCCGGCGACCCGGAGGCATGGGAGCACATGCGGTCGCAGGCTGCACTCGACATCTGCCCGCCGTCCCTGCGCCCCCTGGGCGACGCAATCTGGCCCGACGCCATCTCACTGCGGCCGTCGGCGGGCGAGGCCAGCGACCGAGAGCTGCCCGAACTGCAGCGGTTGACCCGCCCGCAACTGGCCTATCTCACCCTCGGCACGGTCTCGAACACGGCACCCGGCCAGCTCGCGACGGCGGTGGAGGCCGTACGCGACCTTCCCCTCGACCTGATCGTGACGACTGGCCCGGGTCTGGATCCCGGCACGCTGGGACCACAACCGCGCAACGTGGTGGTCGCCGAGTTCATCCCCCAGACCCAGGTCCTGGACCGTGCTTCCCTACTGATCTCCCAGTGCGGCGCGGGCACGATGCTCGGTGCCCTCTGCCACGGGCTGCCACAGGTGTGCCTGCCGCTCGGGGCAGACCAGCCGTGGAACGCGGCCGCCGTCGAGCGCGCCGGGGCGGCGGTCGTCGTACCTGCGGAGGAACTGTCCCGCGAGTCGATCCGCAGCGCCGTCGACAAGATCCTCTCCGACCCGTCCTACGCGGAGGCCGCCCAGCGGATCCGGGCCGAGATCCTTGCGATGCCGTCCGCCGACGACGTCCTGCCGAGTGTCCTGGAGGCGACCGTAGAGATGGCGACGACCTGGTGAGCGGGTGGATGGCGGGCAGACTCGGCGGGAACCGGCAACCGGCTAACTTGTCCGGATGCACTCACCGGTTCCGCTACGCAGTGGTGCCCGGCGCGGGCGTGCTCGAGGCCGCGGCGGCCGGGTACGCCATCAACCTGCCCGGCGGGTGGCGACCGGGTCGCCCGTGGAGCCGCTGGTCAGCGTCGACGGCGACGTGTTCGTGGAGGCGGTGAAGCTCGCCGAGGACGGTTCCGGAGACGACGTCGTCGTACGTCTGTACGAGCCGCGGGGTGCGCGGACTGCGGCCAAGCGTGACACCCAGCTTCGAGACGACCGGCGCGGGCGAGGTCGACCTGCTCGAACGGCCGATCGAACAGGGCGCCTGGGACGGCCACCGGCTCACGGTCAGACCGTTCCAGATCGTCACGTTGCGTTTCGCCCGGTAACCCTCGCGGTGGTTGAGACCCTCCATCGGAGAACTTGGCCGGCCGTGGTTGTCTGGCCAGCATGACGATTCCCAACCTGACCCTGAACGACGGCACCACGATCCCGCAGCTCGGCTTCGGCGTCTTCCAGGTCCCGCCGGCGGAGACCGCCGAGACGGTGACGAAGGCTCTGGAGATCGGCTACCGCCACATCGACACCGCGCAGATGTACCAGAACGAGAAGGGCGTCGGCGAGGCGATCGCGGCCTCCGACCTCCCCCGCGACGAGCTGTTCGTCACCAGCAAGCTCAGCAACCGCTACCACGAGCCCGATGACGCACGCCGGGCGTTCGACCAGACCCTGACCGACCTCGGTCTCGACCGGATCGACCTCTTCCTCATCCACTGGCCGCTGCCCACCCTGTACGGCGGCGACTTCGTGTCGACCTGGAAGACCCTGACCGAGTTCGTCGGCGACGGCCGCGCCCGCTCCGTGGGCGTCTCCAACTTCCAGCCGGGTCACCTGACCCGGGTCATCGAGCAGACCGGCGTGATCCCTGCGGTCAACCAGATCGAGGTGCATCCGTTCTTCACCAACGAGGAAGCGCGCACCGCCGCACACGAGCACAACGTCCTGGTCGAGGCCTGGTCACCGATCGCGCAGGGCAAGGTGATCTCCGAGAAGGAGATCAGCGCCATCGGAGGCAACTACGGCAAGTCTCCCGCGCAGGTGACGTTGCGCTGGCACATCGAGCGAGGAGACATCGTGTTCCCGAAGTCGATGAATGCCGACCGGATGCGCGAGAACCTCGAGATCTTCGACTTCTCGCTCACCCCCGACGAGGTGGCCGCGATCAGTTCCCTCAACCAGGGCGAAGCGGGCCGGCTCGGCCCGAACCCGGACGTCATGGCCTGGATCCCCCGCTGAGCGGCGTCAGACCTTGTCCCGGACCGGCGAGAGCAGGGGGATCAGCCGGGCGACGCAGGGGCCGATCAGGACCACGACGATGATCGTGCCGACGCCGAAGTCCGCACCGCACAGCCAGCCGGTCAGGCCGCCGAGGAACTGAACGGCCGAGTAGCTCCACCGGAACGGGACCGGCGGGTCCCACGCCAGCGCCGCCACCTCGGTCGGACCCGCGCCCAGATCCGCGGCCAGGTAGCCCGCGACACCGAGGATCAGCAGCACGAAAGCCAGCGCGAGCTCCACGGATCGGGCGCCCAGCGAGTCGGGCGTGGGCAGGACCGGCAGCAGCGCCGAGACCACGAAACCCACCACCACCGGCTGCACGACCGTCCCGAGACCTGGCGTGCGGCCGCGCAGCCACGCCAGTCCGACGAAGACCACGCCCACGACGACGTTGACGACGACGAACTCGACGCCCGTCGTGATCGAGAGTCCGTTGATGAGCATCGAATAGCCATCCGAGCCGAGCCGCGCGTCCAGCAGCAGGGCAACACCCGCCCCGAGCACGACGCAAGACACAAACAGCTGGACCACCCGTCGTACGGCCTGGTCACGCATGGAGCGACCTGCCCAGCGTCTCGAGCAGGCTGGCCAGCCGGGTGCGTTCGAGGTCGGAGAGGCCGGCGAGCAGCCGGTGCTCGTTGGCGATGTGAGCGGTGAACGCCTTGTCGATGAGGTGTCGGCCCTTCGCCGTCAGCCCGATGACCCGGCCGCGGGCGTCGTGGTCGCTGATCCGACGGGAGGCCAGCCCTTGCTCGACCAGCCGGTCCACCCGCTTGCTGATGCAACCCGAGGTGACCATCGTGCTGGCGACGAGCTCCCCCGGCGTCAGCTCGTACGGCGCTCCGGAGCGTCGCAACGTGGCGAGTACGTCGAAGTCGCCCTCGCGGAGACCGAACCGGCTGTACTCCGCGACCAGCTCCTCGGTGAGCCGGGCGCCGACCCGGTGCAACCGGCCGATGACCCCTTGCGGTGACACGTCCAGGTCCGGACGCTCCGTCCGCCACTGCGCCATGATCCGGCCGACGTGGTCTGGTTCTCGCTCCATTCCACCAGCATATCTTCCTTGGAAACTATTTTCTCTTCCGTGGAAGATAAATTGGGTCGCCCTTCCTTGCTTCTGCCGAGGTCCTGGTCAGGTCTCGCCGCCGATGTCGAACTGGTAGGCCTCGAAGATGAGATCGGAGCCTCGTTGCCGGTGTCGGACGAGTCTCCCCAGGAGCGCCGTACCCAGGCCGCGCACTCTGTCCACGTCGTCGATGACCCCTGGCGCTGTCACCCGGGCCAGCAGGTTGTCGACCTGACCGGAGATCAGCACGTGTTCGCGAGTGAGGCTGGCTACGCTGCCGGACAACCGTGGCGAGGTCTTGAGAATGTCGTGATACAGCCCGTCAGGAGCCTCGGTGATGTCGATGTGCTCACGAAAGTCGCCGGAGAGCTCCACCAGAGCAGCCTGGACACGATGCGCCCAGTGCGCCTGATCGGCGGTGGGTGGCGCGGCCAGGGCATCTTCCAGCGCGCCTATTGACTCGCGCAGTTCCGCACGGTGCCGCCGCAGGTCCTCCTTGAAGGCCTGGTTGGTGGCCTGGTCTGGTGTGGACGGGTTCGGTTCCATCGAGCCTCCGGATCACGTTGACGCACCAGTGTTGCGCGTTTCCCCGTTGCCTGGCGATACCCATGTCGTGGAAGCTGACTGGTCTGACCGCCCGCAGGGCTCAGAATTCCGGCAGCGTCGTAGGCACCAGAACCATCTCAGCGACGAGACATTCCGTCTGGCTCCTGCGGGCGTTGCCTAGGGTGGTGCGCCCGTCCCTTTGTGCTATGGCGCGGACGGGGGTCGATGCGAAACACTGCCCGCAGGAGCGTGGTTCAATGCGGTTCGTCAGGGTCCGGAGAGTCCTCAAGTTGGCCGCGGCGGCGGCCTTGGTCGCGCCGACGGTCGTAATGGCTTGCGCGTCGCCGGCAGTGGCCGACGATGGCGATACCGTCTGGACCACCGGCCTCGGCTCCGACGGTCAGCTCGGCACTGGCGGGACCGGCAATCGGACGACGTTCGCGCGGGTCACCAGCCTGGCAGACGTCGACGAGGTCGTTGGGGGTCGCGAGCATGTCGCCGCTCTCATCAACGGGACCGTCTGGACCTGGGGCGACGGCGCCAAGGGGGCCACCGGCCTGGGCAGCACGGCTGACCGCTCCGTCCCGACCTTGGTGACCGGTGTCGCGACCGGCACCACGACCGTGACCAACATTTCGGCCGGGCACTATCACACCCTCGCCCTGCTCTCCGACGGAACCGTGCGGAGCTGGGGCTACAACACGACGGGTCAGCTCGGTGACGGTACGACGACGAGGCGGCTCAGGCCGGTCACGGTGACGGGTCTCTCCAACGTGATCGACATCGTCGGCGGCCGCGACATGAGCTACGCGTTGCTCGCCAACGGCACCGTCAGGTCGTGGGGTGGCGGGGCCAACGGCGAACTCGGCAACGGGTCGCACACGACCATCCAGAGGACACCGGTACAGGTCACCGGGCTGACCGGCGTGGTCGCCCTCGCCGGAGGGCGCAACCACGCCTTGGCGATCCGGTCCGACGGCAGAGTCATGTCGTGGGGTCTGAACAGCTCCGGTCAGGTCGGGGACGGCACCAAGACCAGCCGCGCGACGCCAGTCCAGGTTCAGGGCATCACCGACGCCACCGCGGTCGTCGCGGGCGCGAACCACTCGGTCGCGCTTCGCGCGGGAGGCGCCGTTCTCACCTGGGGCGAAGCCGGCCTGGGCCAGCTCGGCTCCGGCAACAGGGTCGACCGCACGGTGCCTGCGCCGGTCAGCGGCCTTCCCCCAGTCGCGTTCGTCGGATGCGGCCGTGACCAGACGCTCGCCGTGACCGTCTCGGGGCAACTCTGGGACTGGGGCCAGAACGACTTCGGCCAGCTGGGCGACGGAACAGTCACGCGACGGCTCACGCCGATACAGGTGCCTGGCATCGCGGACGCGGTCGAGGCACACGGCGGACGCGGCTACTCCGTGCTTCGCCGCAACACCGCCTGACGGATTACGTCGTTTGCTAGATACTTCGGCAGCAGGGCCCTGAGATAGCGTGCCCGAGTGTTCACCTCAGCGGACGATCTGGTTGCCGCCTACCTGCGAGCCCTCACCAACGCAGATGCTGAGCTGGCAGTCAGTCTCTTCACAGATGACGGCTCCGTCCATTCCCCGCTGTACGGTCCGCGACCAGCCGCCGAGTTCTATCCGGCGCTGTTTGCGGACACCAGTCAGGCGAACCTGAGGTTGAAGTCAGTCATGAGCGGCGTAGACCAGACCGGCGCGACGACGGTGAGCTTCTGGTTCCACTTCGACTGGCGTCTACCCTCCGGTACGGCGGCACCGTTCGACGTCGTAGACGTGGCGACGCTCGCGTCTGACGGCAGGATCAAGGATCTGCACATCATCTACGACACGGTTGATGTCCGGCCCGCCTTCGAGGCTGAGGTCGGACGGTCGTCGTGGCGCCGACCGCAGCCATAGCCCCAAGGCATCGTTGAAGAGCGTCTGCAGCGGCCACCCGACGCTGAGCCCAGCCGCATCCACAGCTACCCCCGGTGACTGGCCTTTCGACATCCTCGAGCTTCCGGGACCACAATCAGACGGGTGCCCCGGAAGCCGAGCAGCGAGACCTCGTTTCGGCTCCGTGACATCGCCTGGGTGGCGTACGGCCCGTCGTTCGTGAACGCCATCGGCTACGGGGCGACCATGCCCGTGGTCGCCCTCCGCGCCCGCGAACTGGGAGCCGACGTCGGTACGGCGGCGTTCGTGGTCGCGCTGATGGGCATCGGCCAGCTGTGTTCGAGCCTCCCCTCGGGGGCGGTCGTCGCCCGGATCGGCGAACGACGCACGCTGGTCATCGCGGGTGCGGCGGACGCGGCCGCGATGCTGCTGGCCGCCAGTGCCAGATCCGTCCTGGTGCTGGGTGTCGCGATAGCCCTGAGCGGCGTGCTCTGGTCGGCGTTCATGCAAGCCCGACAGGGATTCATGATCGACGTGGTGCCCGCGCCGAACCGAGCCCGAGCCCTGTCGACGCTCGGCGGCAGCATGCGGGTCGGGCTCTTCGTCGGGCCGCTCCTGGGGGCTGGACTGATCCACGTCAGCGGGATCCCGGCCGTGTTCGTGCTGGCGGCGACCACTGCCTTGCTCTCCGGCCTGCTTGCCCTGCCCATGCCCGATCTCACGGCGGAGACGCGGGCCGGCACCGCTCCAGCAGCCGTCCGTGTGGAGCGTGATGAACCGGCACCGGTTCGTGCTGCTGACCATCGGGACGTCGGTCGTCGTACTCGGCGCCTCGCGGACCGCCCGCCAGTCCCTCCTGCCCTTGTGGGCCGACCACGTCGGGCTGTCCCCCGCACACACGTCGCTGGTCTTCGGGCTGGCCGCGTTCATCGACATGGCGTTCTTCTACCCCGGCGGCTGGCTGATGGACCGCTACGGCCGGTCCGGTCATCGCGATGGCCGTGACCGCGGCGATCGCCACCGGCGTACTCCTGCTTCCGCTCGTCGACGGCGCGCTCGGCCTCAGTGGCGTGGCTGCGCTGATGGCGGTCGGCAACGGCCTGGGTTCCGGCATCGTGATGACCCTCGGGGCAGATCACGCGCCCATCGCGGGACGCGCACAGTTCCTCGGGGCCTGGCGGCTGTGCGGCGACGTCGGCGGCTCGGCAGGACCGTTGGTGATCTCGCTGGTCGCGAGCCTGGCGCCTCTCGCCGCCGCCTGCGCAGTGGTCGGGACGCTTGGCTGGATGGGTACCGGGTGGGTCGGCTACTGGACCCGGCGGGTCAGCCCACCTTCACCTTGACCGAGTTCGACGTCGTCTCGGTGTCGGTGTCGATGACCCGGAACTCGTTGATCCCGGTGTGGGAGGTCTGGACGTACGTCGAGAACGTGCCGCTGCTCACCGACATGGTGACCGGGAAGTCCGCCCACTTGCCCCCTTCCAGTCGTTGTACCTGGAGGATGGCGCCATCGCCCAAGGGATATGAGCCGGTCAGGTCGATCTGCTGGAAGGAGGCCACCGACGTCTGGCCGGCCGACAGGGAGATCGGACGCTCCCGCTTCTTCGTCTTGGTCTCGCTCGGGCCGCCGGGCCCGTCCGTCTTCTCGCCGGGAGCCAGCGTGATCAGCGGGCCGGTGCCGCTCCGGGTGGCCTTCGGCTTCGGAAGGTAGAGCGACTCGCCACCTGTCGAGTCGCTGGACGTCGGCTCGGCACCGCTGATGCCGAGCATGCGACTTCCGAACAATGCTCCGAGCCCGAGCAGCGCGCCGACCACGGCCGCGACCGCGACCAGGGCGATGAGCCCGGTCAGAACCGGCCTCTCTTCTTTGTCCACCACGCTCTCATTGTTGCAAGGCCCCGTCGGACACCCGCCACCCGCCTGTTTCCACAGCCGCCGACTTTGCCCGTTGGCAGGTGCACCCACGCTGCCTACGGTCGCCGCATGAGATCCCCGCAGTTCAACGCCGAGGCCGCCGCTGAGCTCGATCGCCGGCTGGTGAGCCGTGACGACATCTCGATCGGCGTACCGTCAGGTTGGCGGCAAACGTCCGACCTCGACCACGGCATAGTGGTGGCCGCCCGCGCTCCCGTCACACCAGGCAGCGGTTACCTGCCGAGCTGCGTGCTGGACGCCGAGCCCGTCGACTGTTCCTTCGAGAGTTGGCAGGAGAGTGCGCTGGCCACGCTCAGCGACCTGCTCCAGCGCTTCGACGAGGAGGACACCGACGACTACCAGGTCGGCCCCGGACTCGCGCGCTACCGCCGGGTGTCCCACGTCTCGAGCGAGCACGACCTGGTCTCCGAGCAGTGGTGCTGGCTGATCGAGGGAGTCGGCTTCACCCTTACCGGCACCGTCGCCCGCGAGGACTATGCCGACTTCTGCGACCTGCTCGAAGATGTCGCGGACACGTTCAGCGTGCGGCGCCGGCCCTCGGCCTGACGCTGCGGGCTGGATGCCAGGGGACTCGGGTTCCCTGGGTCAGGGTGTGGGAATCCCAGCAGCGTGCGGCAGGCGACGGATGCCGAGAATCTCGTGACTGGGGACCGGGTTCTCGCGGGTGGCCCGACAGGTCAGCTGGTGCAGGTCATCGCCTCGGGCGGTTCGCAGCCGCACTTCGTACGCCGAGCCGCCGAGCCCGAACACCGCCACCGTCTCACCGGCCTCGGTCCGCGCTGACAACGGCCGCACGGCGTCATCGCGGGTCTCCCAATGGGCGCGGCGCAGGGCGATCTCCGCAGCCTGCACCGGCATCGGAAGTCCGGACCGGCCACGCAGATGGTCGAGGTCGAGCTGTCCAGCCAGGTGGGCTCCCCCAACCGCGACCGACGTGGGGGCATCGAGCCGGCCGTAGTAGAGCCCATGCGGAAGCACCAGGAGGTTCCCGGAGAACCGGTCACCCCCGATGTGGGAGACCTCCCAAGTCTCCTCCGGGTGCGCGGCCGTCAGGGCCGCGGCGATCGGCCGACCTCGCTCCGCGCAGCAGGCGTCGTGGCGACCGTGCGTGCAGACGCAGAAGAGACTGCCGTCGGCTGTCGTGAGTCCGGGTGAACGCCCGGCGCCGATAGCCGCCAGGTCGAGGTCGAGCAGGTCTTCGGACCGGCCCAACAGCGCGGACTCCAGCCAGGGTGAGGCTGGATCCGCGTGGGCAGCGAACACGTGGAAGCCGTCGCGGGGTGCGCGCCGGTGGTAGCGCCGGATGAACAGGACCCTGACCCCCGCGTCGCGGGCCGCGGCACCGAGCCCTTGCTTCACCTCATGGGGAAGCCGGTTGTCGCGGAGAGCATCGATCCCCCACGGACCGGGGTTCTCGACCAGCAGGAAGGGCCGGACGGTCGACGCCGTGCCGGCCAACGGCTCGTCGCGGAGGCCGCTCGCGGCCGCACAGCGGTACGGCGCGCTCACTCGACGACCTCGAGCAGGCCCTCCCGAACCAGCCGGCGGCACAGCACCAGGCGACTCTGGGGGTCGAGGTCGAGGTCGGTCGGCGCGAACTGGTCAGCCGCTCGCACCTGTTCGAGCGCGGGCCGAAGCCAGCCGGGGACATCGAGCTTCCCGGTCGCCGAGCAGGACCCCCAGGCGGTCGCCCCGATCGACCAGGACGCACGGGTGGCCGGCGCGCCGGCGCAGCTGCGTGGTGCCGGTCAGGTTGCGCACCGCCAGGACGTCCTGGAGCCCACCGCGCAACCGGGACGGCCGACTGGTGAGGAACCGATGCACCTCGGCGGCGGCGGCCGCTTCCGGATCCACGTCGCGTAGGGCATCGGCAAGACCGGCCAGGCGGTCGCCGAGGCCGCGAGCCAGGTCGGAGGGGTCGTCGAGGTAGCCCGCCGGCAGGTGGGTGCCGTCGACACCGTCCAGCAGCGGCCGTAAGGCGCGCTCGACCAGTCCCCGCCAGGTGAGCTGGTTGATACCGAGCGTCACGTGCAGCGAGACCGTCTCCTGTGCGCGGGCCGCGTGCGGGGTCCCAGTCGGGAGGTACATCGACAGGCCCGGCTCGAGGAGGACCTCCTCGACCCCGTCGTCGGTGTGCACCTCCCACTGCTTCGAGCCATGGGTCTGGAACACGAAGACGTCGTGGCTGTCGGAGTGCACCGCGAACCCCTGCGCACCCGGCGGGGTCAGGTAGGCGTTGGCCTGGCATGGGTGGCCGAGCTCGAGCTCGAGTTCGGCCACGAGCGCGGCAAGCGGGGGCCAGTACCGATGCAGCCCCTGGAACACCACTGTCGCGCCGTCGTCGAAGAGTCGGAGTGCCTTGCGGCCGTCGACGAGACCGGTCACCGACGTGCCGGCCAGCGTTGCGGCGCGGGTGTAGGACGATTCCTTCAGCACGCTGCCGTCCCGCGCAATCCGGATCGCGGGTGTGCGGATCGCCGACTCGGTCAGCAGGTGGTCGGCGTCGTCGAGCGAGAGCAGCGCCACGAGCCGTGCGGGATCCGTGTGGTGCAGATGGCGGTGGGACGCCCAGATCTTCTCGAGGAAGACCTGGGCGTCACCGCTGAGCAGCTCGAGTGCGCTCAGTGCGCTTACCCGTCGGTCCCGTCGGCGTCCGTGGAGTCGCCGTCGCTGGTGTCGGTCGCATCGCCGTCGGTTCCGTCGGCGTCCGTCCCGTCGGCGTCCGTGGAGTCGCCATCGGTGGTGTCGGTCGCGTCGCCGTCGGTCCCGTCGGCATCCACTGGCGTCGGCGATCCAACGCTGGGGTCACCCGAGGTGGCCATGTCTGCATCGTTGAGCGGCTCTTCGGGGGTGGTCGTCATCGGTCCTCCTGTGCGCAAGTTCGACGGGTCATCCGCCGTGACTTCGTCGTACCCGCGGCGACTCTTTTCCATACCTCGGGCACCCGCCCATCCTGCCCCAGAGCAAGGCAGGTCAGTCGAGCAGCCCCTGACGGCGGGCGATAGCGGCGGCCTCGGTGCGGCCGGAGGCGCCGAGCTTGCCGAGGATGTTGGACACGTGGACGCTGACGGTCTTGGTGCTGATGAACAACTGCTTGCCGACCTCGCCGTTGCTGCGACCCTGCGCGACGAGCGCCATGATCTCGCGCTCGCGAGGCGTCAGGGTCGCCGAGCCGGGCTGGCCGCGGGCCGGGGTGATGCCGATGGCCTTGAGCTGGTCGAGGAGCACGGTCGCGCCGAGCTCATGGGCGACCTCCCGCGCCCGGTCGCCCTGCTCACGCGCTCCGGCAGCGTCGCCGGTGGCCCGCAGGATTCCGGCCAGAACCGTGCGCACGACCGCGGTCCAGTAGACATGGCCGAACTCCTCGAACAGCAGCACCGTCTCGCTCCAGGCCTGGACGAGGACGTCGGCTGGCGGAGCGTCGATGCCCGCCAGCCAGCGCAACCGCAGCATCTCGGCGTCGAGCCGCTTGACCCAGGCCTGTCCCTCGGGACCCCATTGGTTCGACGGGTCCTTGCGGCGCTGGAGCACCGTGTGGCCGTCGGCGTGCAGGCGCTCGCCCACCGGGACATAGGACGCCTGCTCGTCGGCGGACAGCGTCGGCATCGCATCCGCGATCGCGGCGAGAGCCATCGCGGCGAGCCGGATCCGAGCCACGAACCATTCGTGCCAGATGCCGGTCAGGACGTCGACGCCATCCTGGTAGGAGGCGACGGCGGCCGCGGCGTCACCACGTTGCCCGGCTCGCTCGATCCCGAGCGCCGCCCCGTAGATGGCCACCAACCCCTCCAGAGGCCAGTGCCGGCGCAACGCGACCATCTCGGCCGACACATCGCGGCCCCGGGCCGACTCGATCGGCAGGCGCAGAGCCGTGAGCGTGGCCTTGACGAGCGCAGGCGCCGACTGACCGGTGACGTCAAGGAGCTCGAGAGCCTCGTCCCACTTCCCACGGGTGTCGAGCAGCCAGGCGAGGTTCCAGCGCGCGTCGACGGAGAACGGCGCCCACGGGATGCCGGCTTCGATGCCTCGCTCGTAGCCGCTGCGGAACCACTTCTCCGCCTGGTCGAAGTCCGCCCAGTCCTGGTAGGACCGGCCCAGCAGGAAACGGCCACGCAGCTCGGGCTGCACGGCTCCCGACTCCTCCGCCCTGGTCACGGCATCGACCAGGGCCTCGCGCAGGCCGTCCACGGGCCCGGAGCGCTTGAGTCCGCTGAGGGTCGTGATCGCATCGCTGGCCAGGCCGCTGAGCTGGAGCTTCTCGGCCAGGGCGAGCGCCTCGAGCCCGGTCGCCTGTGCCTCGTCGTAGCGCCCCATGCTGGAAAGGATCCGGGCGTGGATCGCCAGCACCTTGGCCCGCAGTCCGTTTGCCTCCGGAGGCAGCAGGCGAACGGCCTCGGCGGAGAGTCCGGTGGGGTCCTCGTCGAACTCGATCGAGATGAGCGCGCTGGCCCTGATCGCCAGGAGGCGTGCGCGCCAGGCGTCCGGAGCGTCGGCGGGCAACCGGCCGAGATGTTCCTGGACCAGGGCGGCGGCCCTGCCCGGGTGGCCGCTGGACGTGAGTGCGTCGGCGGCGTTGGCGACGAGCTTGGACAGATCGAAGTCGGGGTCGGGCGCGCGGCGTGGGTCGGCCAGCATCTCGAGGGCCTGTTGGTAGTGCTGGGCAGCCTCGTCCGGGCCGCCCACGGACCTCGCCTCGTCGCCGGCCCGGATGCTGGCGTCGATGGCGGTGTCGTAGTCCATCGCGAGCCGGGCGTGCCGGGCCAGTTCGGCTGCCGTCCCGAGGCCGTGGCCCTCGCGCAGCGCATCGGCGAAGCGGGCATGCAGTCGGACGCGTTCGCCCGGCAGCAGGTCGTCGTACGTCGCCTCGCCGAGCAGCGCGTGCCGGAAGGAGTAGCGGGAGCCCTGCGCCACCAGCACGTTCATCTCGACCGCCTTGCGTAGCGCCTCTTCCAGGACCCCGGGCTCGACACCTGAGGCAGCCGCCAGCAGCCCGTGGGTCACTCGGCGGCCGGCGACGCTGGCGGCCCGGACCACCTGGCGGGCGGTGTCGTCGAGCCGGTCGAGGCGGACGAGAAGGAGGTCGGCCAGGTCGGCCGGCACCCAACGACCAGGGCCACTGGCCGCTCCGACGAGCTCCTCCACGAAGAACGCGTTGCCCTCGGCCCGATCGACGATGTCGGAGACCTCGGCGTCGCCGATGGGCTCCGGGTGCAGCTGGTGGACGAGCGTGCGCACGTGGGTGGGCGAGAGCGGGTCGAGCTGGAGCCGATCGACGCCCCGGACGCGCGACCACTCGGCGACCTGCGGACGCAGCGGATGGCGACGGTGAAGGTCGTCGGAGCGGTAGGACGCGACGATCCCCACCGGACCGAAGAAGGGTCGGGAGAACAGGAAGCTCAGCATGTCTCGCGTCGACTGGTCGGCCCAGTGGGCGTCCTCGATGACGAGCAGCACCGGCGCCTTCTCGGAAACCGCCTCGAAGACCGCATGGACCGCTTCGAACAGGTCACCGCGGTCAAGCGCGGAGGCGTGGCTGTCGTCTCGACCGTGCTCTCCGTCGGACATCACCCGCCGGCCGGGCTGGAGCCGACCGAGGGCGGGGTAGGCGTCGGCAACCGTCGTCACCACGTCGGGCAGGTCGGTGGCCAGGCGCCCCAACACCTCTGAGAAGGGCAGGTAGGGCAACGCGCTGTCGCCGAAGTCGAGGCAGTGCCCCGCGAACACCTGCCAGCCCTCGGCGAACGCAACGTCGCGGAGCTCTGTGAGGAGTCTGGTCTTGCCGACGCCGGCGTCACCGGACAACAGGACGGCATTGGGCATTGCGGGATCAAGCGGGCGCGCAGGACGAACGCCGAGCAGCGAAGCGATCTCCGCCAGCTCGGCGTCACGTCCTATCAGATGTCTGTCTTGATGTCCGGGCGGCGCCACGTCCTCAATCATCGCAGTGGCCACCGACAGCCCGTCCACTCCTTTGTCACCTGCGTTTGTCAGTTGCGCGGTCGTTGATCAGGCAACCTTCTGCGCCGGCGTCCGGGGACGACGTACCCGGTTGACCTTGCGGCTGCGGCGCATCGTCTCCGTCAGGCGGGCGGTCCGGTAGTCGATCTCGGCCTTCAGGTACATGTCCATGCTCATCGCTGACTCCTCATACTCGTTGATATGAAGAGATTCGCCGACTGAGGTAGGCGCGCACATCGGTCAACCGCCTTATCTGTGCCTGCGGCGACGCCTTAGACGACGGGACGACCCCGGATCCAGGTCTGAGTCACGAGCGGGACGCCGGGACGGTAGGCCAGGTGCACGTACGACGGGGCATCCAGCACCACCAGGTCGGCTTGCTTGCCGGGCGTGAGCGACCCGACGTCGTCACGCCCCAACGCGGCGGCCCCGCCTGCCGTTGCGGACCAGAGCGCCTCGGCCGGCGACATGCCCATGTCGCGGACCGCCACGGCGATGCAGAACGGCATCGAGCTCGTGTAGCAGGAGCCCGGGTTGCAGTCGCAGGCCAGCGCCACCGTGACGCCCCGGTCGACCAGGGCGCGAGCGTCCGGGTACGGCTGCCGGGTCGAGAACTCGACACCGGGAAGCAGGGTGGCGATCGTGCCCGACGCTGCGAGCGCGTCGACGTCCTCGTCGGTGAGGTACGTGCAGTGGTCGACGGCCACCAGGCCGAGCTCGCAGGCGAGCTGGACACCGGGGCCCTCGCCCAGCTGGTTGGCGTGCAACCTGCCGCCCAGCCCCCTTTCGCTGCCGGCCTGGAGAATTCGCCGCGCCTGGTCTGCATCGAATGCGCCGCGTTCGCAGAAGACGTCGATCCACTTCGCGTGCGGGGCGGCGGCGTCGAGCATCGTGCCCGTCACCAGGTCGACGTACGTCGCCGGGTCGGTGTCGGCGGGCACCACGTGGGCGCCCAGGAAGGTGGTGTCCTCGGTGAACTGACGGGCGATGGCCAGGCTGCGCGCCTCGTCCTTCGTGGTCAGCCCGTAGCCGCTCTTGATCTCCAGGCTCGTCGTACCCTGCCGCTGCATCTCCTGCACCAGCTTCGCGACGTGGCTGGTGAGCTGCTCGTCGGTGGCGGCACCGGGTGGCGGCGACGGTGGTGCGGATGCCGCCGGCGGCGTAGGGCTCGCCGGTCATCCGGGCCTCGAACTCGGCCGCCCGGTCACCGGCGAAGACGAGGTGCGAGTGGCTGTCGACGAAGCCGGGAATGACCGCGCGGCCGGCTACGTCGACCATCGAGTCCGCGGCGGGCGCCTCGGCAGCCCCGCCGACCCAGGCCACGTTGCGGCCCTGCAGCACGATCGCCGCATCGCGAATGATGGCCGGCTCGCCGTTCGTGACCAGTTCGCCGATGTTGGTGACCAGGGTGCTGGTGTCCGTCACGCCCAGACCTTTCCGATTGTCTCGTCCAGCTCACGTCCGATGGCTTCGCGGTCACCCTGCCGTACGACGACGCGCCCGTCGACCATCACCTGCAGGACGTCGGCGGCGGTCGCGGCGAAGACGGCGGTGTGTTCGTCGCCTCCGGTGCCCGCGGTGCGAGGGCTGACCGTGTCGATCGTGACCAGATCTGCGCGCTGACCGACCGCGATCCGGCCTGCGTCGGGCCAGCCGAGGGACTCGTGTCCGGTGGCGGTGGCGGCCTGGATCAGCTCGGCCGCCGTCCAGTGCCCGCGCTGCTCGGTGGCGAGCCGCTCGTCGAGCTCCACGGCGCGCATCTCCTCGAACAGGTCGATCACCGCATGACTGTCGGAGCCGAGGGTCAGGCGCGCGCCCGACTCGTGGAGTCGCCGGCTGGGGCCGATCCCGTCGCCCAGGTCGCGCTCGGTGGTGGGGCAGAAGTCGACGAACGTCGCGGTCTCGCCGAGCAGCCGGATGTCGGTGTCGGTGAGGTGGGTGGCGTGCACGACCGTCGTTGCCTCACCGAGCACCTTCGCCTCGGCCAACACCTGGGTCGGGGTCATCCCGTACGCCGCCAGGCACTGCTCGTTCTCGGCTCGCTGCTCGGACAGGTGGGCGTGGAAAGGGCCGGCCATCACGTTCATCTGTTCGCGCGGCACCGCCCGGACCGAGTGGTAGGCGCTGCCGACCCGCACGCCGGCGCTCTCCTTGATCAGGCTGACCCGATCCGCCCAGGTCTCCGCGTCACCATCGGAGAACCGCTGCTGGACACCTTCCGGCGGCCGGCCGATCCCGGCCGCGAGATAGAGGGTGTCGAGCAGAGTGATCCGGATGCCGGCCTGTTTGGCCGCCTCGATCAGGGCGAGACCCATCGCGTTCGGGTCGTCGTACGGCGTGCCGTCGGGCTGGTGGTGCAGGTAGTGGAACTCGCCCACGCTGGTGATGCCGCTGGCGGCCATCTCGCGATAGATGGCCACGGCCAGGTCGAAGTAGGTGTCGGGGTCGAGCCGCCCGGCCACGGCGTACATCTGCTCGCGCCAGGTCCAGAACGTGCCGCGTTCCCGTTGGGTCCGCCCGCGCAGGGCACGGTGGAACGCGTGGCTGTGGCAGTTGGCCAGCCCGGGGATCGTGAGGCCGGGCACCCGTTCCGCTGCGACCTGCGTGTTCGGCTCGACGCCTGTGAACCGGCCGTCCTCGACGTCCACGAGCACGTTGTCGGCGACGCCGTCGGGGAGCAGCGCCCTTTCGAGGAGGTACGACGTCATGACGCCAGCCGTTCGAGGGTGTCTGCCAGGGCGTCGACTCCGGCCAGGCAGTCGGCCATCTCGGCGGACTCGGCAGGCGAGTGCGAGACGCCGGTCGGGTTCCGCACGAACAGCATCGCGGTGGGGATCCCCGCGGCCGAGAGGATCCCAGCGTCGTGGCCGGCCTGGGTGGGGATGATCGGCCAGCCGTGGGGGTCCGCGATCCGGTGGGCCAGGTCGGCGTCGAACGCGACCGATCCCGACACCGACTCGGCGGTCACGGCCAGGACGGTCCCGTCGCGGCCGGCGCGCTCGGCGCCCTGCCGCTCGATCGCGTCGACCAGCTTGGCCAGGGCCTCGTCGGTCGCGCAGCGAGCGTCCAGCCAGGCGGTCACCTTCGAGGGCACCGCATTCGTGCCGTTGGGCTCGACCGCGACCCGGCCGAACGTTGCCCGCTCGCCGGCCAGGCGGGCCTGCTTGTTGGCGGCCAGGGCGGTCATCGCGTAGGTCAGCATCGGGTCGTGCCGGTCCTCCATCCGAGTCGTCCCGGCGTGGTTCGCCTCTCCGTCGAACTCGAACCGGTAGCGCCCGTGTGGCCAGATCTCGCTGGCCACCCCGACCGCCGCGCCCCGGTCGACGAGGTCGCGTCCCTGCTCGACGTGCAGCTCGACGAAGCAGCCGACGTCGTCCAGCAGCGACGACCCGGCCGTCGGGTCCAGCGCTGCGGTCGCCCAAGCGTCTCCGAGCCGTACGCCGTCCCGGTCGGCCAACGCTTCAGCCTTGGTCACGGTCGTGGCCCCGACCATCAGCCGCGAACCCAGGCAGGCCAGCCCGAACCGGGACCCCTCCTCCTCGACGAACGACCCGATCCCGATCCTCGTCGTTGGCGTGAAGCCCCGGTCGCGCAACACATCCACCGCCGCGAATGCCGACACCACACCCAGCGGCCCGTCGTACGCTCCGCCATCGAGCACCGAGTCGAGGTGCGATCCGGTCAGGATCGCGGACCGGTGCGGTAGTCCGAGAGGAAATGGCCCCTTTTTCGGCGTGTCGGGCCATTTGTCTCGGACTATCCCCGCGGGCGGGTTCCACCAGGCAACGGCGTTGCCGAACCCGTCGTACTCGAGTTCGAGGGAGCGGGCCTCGGCTTCCTGGGCGAACCAGGCCTGACACTCGCGCTCGGCGGTGGTGAACGGTTGCCGGAAGTAGCCGCCGCTGGCGGCCGACCGGCCGACCGGGGCGAGGTCCCGCCACATCTGCTCGAAAGTCACCGCCCCAGTCCATCGACTCCGTGGTCACGGGTCAACGCACCGGGCCGCTCCCCAGTCTCGGATTCGAGACGTCCGGGACGGATAGCCCGAGGTCGAAAGCACGCGGAACTTCTGGTTTCGAGTGCTTTCGACCTCGGAGTGTCGATCGGGATGATGCCGATTCGGTCAAGACGCCCATACATCCCTGCCAATTAAGGGATGATCGGCATTATGTCGGGGTTCGATGTACAGACGGCCAGCCTGACGTCGGATCCGGTCCGGCGCGCCGCGCTGCACGCTGCCTACCACCTCGTCGAAGCCGTCCAGCTTCCGGACGTCGTCGCGGCGCGCGTCGAGATCGCGCGCCGACTGGCCGAGGCGGAGCGGTGCGGCTGGTCCGAGACCACGGCAACCCTGCTGTTCGCCCTGGCCGTCGACGCCCTCCACAACCTTCCGTACAACACTGCAGCCGCCGTCGACCTCGTGATCGACAGGTCCGAGGCACTGGGCGAGGCGGGCATGCTCTCCGCGGGCCTGACCCTGCGTGCTCGACTCGCCCTGCGTGACGGCGATGTGGTCCGGCACCTCGCGGACGCGAGCCGGGCCGTCGTCGTCCTGGAAGACGAGAGCGACCCGCTGGCTCGGGGCAGCGGACTGATCGGCGCCGCCAACGCGTACGACGACCTCAGCCTGTGGGAGATCGGCGACGAGATGCACGACCGCGCCGCGGAATTGATCCCGCTCTGCGACCTCCAACTGTTGCAGCCGGTCATCGAGATCAACCGTGGGCTCAACTGGTTCTGGTGGACCGCCGCCCTGCTCGAGGTGGGCGAGCACGAGCAGGCCGAGCAGCTGCTGCGCGACCGCACCGAGGACCTGGCAGGTCGAGCTGCCGGACGCCTGGGCCGTCGAGCTGCGGATCAGCCGGCTGGCCCGCCTGATCCTCATGCGGGCCGCCGATGCGGATGAGGTCGAAGAGCTCCGCGAGCTGAGTGCCAACTTCCCCGAAGACGACGACGGCCCGAACTGGCTGCCTCGGATGCAGGTCTGTCTGGGGCTCGCCCACGACGCCCTCCAGGCCCGCAGGTACGACGTGGCCGCCAGCGAACGCCGACACCGCCCGAGTGCTCGCCCGCATCCACGGGACCGCGTATGAGCGGTCGTTCGCCGAATGGACCGCGATGCTGATCGAGGAGGGCCGCGACCCGACCGTCGGATCGGTCGCCCGCGCCTACGCCGCCGGCCTGGCCAGGCAACGCTGGGACGAGCGGATCGGCCGGCTCGCCTCCGCTCGCGCGCAGATCCACAGCGAACGCCAACAGGGCCAGCACGAGGGTCTGGTACGCCGGACGATGGAGGACCCGCTGACCGGGCTCGGCAACCGCCGAGCCTTCGACCAGCGCCTCGTCCACGAATGCGACAGCCTCACCCCGCAGACCACCATCGCCATGGTGATCATCGACGTCGACCACTTCAAACGGGTCAACGACCGGTTCGGCCACGCCTGCGGCGACGCGGTGCTGTGCCGGGTCGGAGCAATCCTGCGATCCGTGCTTCGCCCCGGCGACCTCGCGCTCCGCCTCGGCGGCGACGAGTTCTGTGCCGTGCTCACCGGCGCATCGCCCCAAGTCGTGCAGGACCGCGCGGACCGGATCGGCACCCTGGTGAGCCTGGAGGACTGGGAGTCCCTCGCACCAGGACTTGCCGTCACCGTCAGCGTCGGAGCCGCATGGGCCGCCGGCGCCGCCGCTGTCGCAGATCTCTACCCGCGCGCCGACGCCGCCCTCTACGCGGCCAAGGCTGCCGGCGTTGGACTGCTCCGCCTCGCGAATTGATTGTCGTCCCGGGCAAGGTGGTCACATAAGCCGGGAAGGCGTAGGAGCAGGAGGCGCGCGGTGGGAGTCGAGGAGTCACGGCAGGTCCGGGCCGTGGAGCGTCTTCAGGCCCTGATCCGGATCCCAAGCGTGTCGGACCGTGATCCAGGCGAGGGTCGATTCCGCGGCTTTCGACCGGCTCCTGGCCGAGTTGGAGACGCAGTACCCCGTCCTGCACCAGCGGCTGGAGCTGACGAGGCTCGCCGAGCATGCGCTGCTGTTCCGTTGGCCCGGCGAGTCCCACGAGAATCCGGTCGTGCTGATGGCGCACCTGGACGTCGTACCCATCGGCGAGGCGGCGCGCTGGCAACACGCGCCGTTCGATGCACTCAACGATGGCGACCAGATCTGGGGGCGTGGCAGCCTCGATGACAAGGGCTGCGTGGCCGGCATCTGCGAAGCCGTCGAACGGCTTCTCGAGGCGGACTTCATCCCCGCCCGGGACATCTGGCTCTCTTTCGGCTGCGACGAGGAGGTGTCGGGAGGCGCAGCCCAACTCGCGGTCCAGCACCTTAGCGAACTGCGGGTGGCGCCATGGTTCGTGCTCGACGAGGGCGGCGCTGTTGCCCACGACGCGTTTCCCGGAGTCAGCAGGCCGATTGCCGTGATCGGGGTGAGCGAGAAGGGCACCACCTCGCTCGAGTTGCGCGTCGAAGGCCGAGGCGGGCACGCGTCGATGCCCGCGAGGAACGGGCCGATCGCCCGGTTGGCTCGGGCGATCATCCGGATCGAGAAGTCGCCGTTCGCTGCGAGCACGCCCGCGCCGACCATCGAGCTCATGGAGCGGATGGCGCCGTACGCCGCGCCAGTACTGCGTCCGCTGATGGCCAATGCGGGTCGCCTCAAGCCGTTGGTGTCCCGGGCCCTGATCGCCGCTGGCCCGGAGGCGGCAGCCCTGACCCGGACGACGGTCGCGGTGACCACGCTGTCCGGGGCACCGGCCGGGAATGTGATCGCGTCGACTGCGACGGCCGGACTCAACGTCCGGGTGATGCTCGGCGACACAGTGGCAGGCGTGCTGGCGCACCTGCACAAATCGATCGGCGACGACACTGTCGCCATCGACGTGGTCACGGCCGGGGAACCAAGCCCCGTCTCGCCGACCGACGACGATGCGTTCCGGCTCCTCGAAGCGACGATCGATGGGGTGTTTCCCGACGCGGTGCCCGCGCCGTACGTCCTGATGGCTGCCACCGACTCGCGCTTCTTCACCGCCATCTGCGACCGCGTGTATCGCTTCGCACCATTTCGGATGACCAAGGCGCAACGGGAGTCGATCCATTCATACGACGAGCGCCTCGGCGGTCGACGACTTCCTCGACGGGGTTCGCTGGTACCAGCGACTGATCGAAGGCCTCCCTCGATGACTCCTCAGGCCGGATGAGGGCATTCGGACAAGCACCGATAAGTGCCAGTCAATTAAGGGATGATCGGCATTGTGTCGGGGTTCGAAGTGCAGACGGCCAGCCTGACGCCGGATCCGGTCCGGCGCGCCGCGCTGCACGCTGCCTACTACCTCGTCGAGGCCGTCCAGCTTCCCGACGTCGTAGCGGCGCGCGTCGAGATCGCGGACCGACTGGACGAGGCGGAGCGTGCCGGCTGGCCCGAGACCACCGCATGCCTGCTGTTCGCGCTGGCCGTCGACGCCTTCTACAACTTTCCCGACGACGCTGCAGCGACGGTCGACCACCTGATCGACCGGTCCGAGGCGCTGGGTGAGGCTGGCATGCTCTCCGCAGGCCTGACCCTCCGTGCTGAACTCGCCCTGCGAGACGGCGACGTCGTCGGGCACCTTGCGGATGCCAGCCGGGCCGTCGTCCTCCTGGACGACGAGCGCGATCCGCTGTCCCGGGGCAGCGGCCTCATCGGCGCCGCCACCGCCTATGAGAGCCTCAGCCTCTGGGAGCTGGGTGAGGAGCTGCACGACCGTGCCGAGGAACTGCTCCCGCTCTGCGACAGCCAGGTGCTGCGCCCGGTCATCGAGTTCAACCGCGGAAGCACCTGGTTCTGGTGGACGGCGGCCCTTCTCGAGGTGGGCGAGCACGAGCAGGCCGAGCAGCTGCTGCGCGACCGCACCGAGGACCTACTGGTCGAACTGCCGGACTCCTGGGCTTTCGAGATGCGGATCAGTCGGCTGGCCGGCCTGATCCTGATGCGGGCCGCCGGGCAGGATGAGCTCGAAGAGCTCCGGGAGCTGGGGCACCACTTCCCGGCCGCCTACGACGATGGCGGCCTGAACTGGCTGCCTCGGATGCTGGTCTGTCTGGGGCTCGCCCACGACGCCCTCCAGGCCGGCAGGTACGACGTGGCCACCACGAACGCAGACGCCGCCCGAGAGCTGGCCCGCGTCCAAGGGAACCCGTATCAGAAGTCGTTCGCCGAATGGACCGCGATGCTGATCGAGCAGAGACGCGACCCGACCGTCGGATCGGTCGCCCGTGCCTACGCCGCCGGCCTGGCCAGGCAACGCTGGGACGAGCGGATCGGCCGACTCGCCTCCGCTCGCGCACAGATCCACAGCGAACGCCAACAGGGTCAGCACGAGGGGCTGGTACGGCGCACGATGGAGGACCCCCTCACCGGACTCGGCAACCGCCGAGCCTTCGACCAGCGCCTCCTGCACGAATCCGACAGCCTCACCCCGCAGACCACCATCGCCATGGTGATCATCGACGTCGACCACTTCAAACGAGTCAACGACCGGTTCGGCCACGCCTGCGGCGACGCGGTGCTGTGCCGGGTCGGAGCGATCCTGCGATCCGTCCTTCGCCCCGGCGACCTCGCGCTCCGCCTCGGCGGCGACGAGTTCTGCGCGGTGCTCACCGGCGCAGCGCCCCTAGTCGTACAGGACCGCGCGGACCAGATCGGGACCCTGGTGAGCCTGGAGGACTGGGAGTCCCTCGCCCCAGGACTTTCGGTCACGGTCAGCGTCGGAGCCGCGTGGGCCGCCGGCGCCTCCGCGGTCGCAGATCTCTACCCGCGCGCCGACGCCGCCCTCTACGCCGCCAAGGCGGCCGGCGCCGGACTGCTCCGCATCGCAAAGTGACCAACGTCGCGGGCCAGGCGTCGGTGCCGGTCCGGCGCGCCGCGCTGCATGCTGCCTACCACCTCATCGAGGCCGTCCAGCTTCCCGACGTCGTCGCGGCACGCGTCGAGATCGCGGGCCGACTGGACGAGGCAGAACGGCGCGGCTGGCCCGACACGACGGCAACCCTGCTGTACGCGCTGGCCGTCGACGCCTTCTACAACTTCCCCGACGACGCTGCAACGGCGATCGGCAGTGTGATCGACAGGTCCGAGGCACTGGGCGAGGCGGGGATACTCGCCGCGGGCCTGTGCCTCCGGGCTGAGCTCGCCCTGCGCGACGGCGACGTCGTCGGGCACCTCGCGGATGCCAGCCGGGCCGTCGTGGTCCTGGACGACGAGAGCGATCCGCTGGCCCAGGGCAGCGGCCTCATCGGTGCCGGCACCGCCTATGAGAGCCTCAGCCTGTGGGAGCTCGGGGACGAGCTGCACGACCGTGCCGAGGACCTGCTCCAGCTCTGCGACGACCAGGTTTTGCGCACCGTCATCGAGTTCAACCGTGTCAGCACGTGGTTCTGGTGGACCGCGGCCCTGCTCGAGGTGGGCGAGCACGAGCAGGCCGAGCAGCTGCTGCGCGACCGCACCGAGAACCTGCTGGTCGTCATGCCGGACTCCTGGGCTTTCGAGCTGCGGATCGGCCGGCTGGCCGGCCTGATCCTGATGCAGGCCGCCGATCCGGATGAGATCGACGAGCTCCGCGAGCTGGGGCACCACTTTCCCCCCGACAACGGCCGCCTGAACTGGCGGCCCCGGATGCAGGTCTTCCTCGGACTCGCGCACGGCGCCCTCCAAGCCCGGAGGTACGACGAGGCCACCACGAACGCCGACGCCGCCCGCGAGCTCGCCCGCATCTATGGGACCGCGAATGAGCGGTCGTTCGCCGAATGGACCGCGATGCTGATCGAGGAGGGACGCGACCCGACCGTCGGATCGATCGCCCGTGCCTACGCCGCCGGCCTGGCCAGGCAACGCTGGGACGAGCGGATCGGCCGGCTCGCCTCCGCTCGCGCGCAGATCCACAGCGAACGCCAACAGGGCCAGCACGAGGGCTTGGTACGCCGCACGATGGAGGACCCGCTGACCGGGCTCGGCAACCGCCGAGCCTTCGACCAGCGCCTCGTCCACGAACGCGACAGCCTCGCCCCGCAGACCACCATCGCCATGGTGATCATCGACGTCGACCACTTCAAACGGGTCAACGACCGGTTCGGCCACGCCTGCGGCGACGCGGTGCTGTGCCGGGTCGGAGCAATCCTGCGATCCGTGCTTCGCCCCGGCGACCTCGCACTCCGCCTCGGCGGCGACGAGTTCTGTGCCGTGCTCACCGGCGCAGTCCCCCCACGTCGTCCAGGACCGTGCGGACCGGATCGGCACCCTGGTGAGCCTGGAGGACTGGGAGTCCCTCGCACCAGGACTTTCGGTCACGGTCAGCGTCGGAGCCGCGTGGGCCGCCGGCGCCTCCGCGGTCGCAGATCTCTACCCGCGCGCCGACGCCGCCCTCTACGCGGCCAAGGCTGCCGGCGCCGGACTGCTCCGCATCGCGCTCTAGCGCCGCTAGTCCGAGACGAAATGGTCCCTCGGCACGGCGTGTCGAGGGACCATTTCGTCTCGGACTATCGTGCGGAGTGGGGTGATGACGATGTCCGAGAGCGAGGACTGGCCTACTGAGGATCCGGCCGAGGTGGGCAAGGAGAAGGCTCGCGACAAGCGCACCGGCAACTCGGCCGCGGCCGCCCGGATGCAGCACCAGGCCAAGTGGGTTGACCTCCAGATCCAGCAGGCGATGGCGCGGGGCGACTTCGACAACCTGCCCGGATACGGCAAGCCCATCGCGGATCTCGGCAGCACCCACGACCCGGACTGGTGGCTCAAGAGGCTGGTCGAGCGTGAACGGATAAGCGTGCTGCCCCCATCGCTTCAGATCCGCAAGGACGACCTTGAGCTCGACGGCGTCCTGGATGAGCTGTCGTCCGCGGCGATGGTGCGCAAGGAGGTCGAGGACTTCAACGAACGAGTCGCCAGGGCGCGGATCCAGCCGCTGGGCGGACCACCGATGATCACCCAGATGCGTGATGTCGACGCGGAGGTCGAGGCCTGGAAAGAGCGCAGGGCCCAGCGTCAGGCCCAACGTCAGGCCGAGCGGGTCGCCGCATCCGAGACACCACAGCCCGAACCCAAGCGCCGTCGGCGATGGTGGCGTCGCTGATCAGCGTGGGATTGGTCATAACGGCCAACAGCGACCCGCTGCTAGCGTCCGCCTCATGCGTAGCGCCAAGGACTTCTTCGCCCCACTCGCCGTCGGAGCGCCCGCTCCGTTGCGCGAGATCCCGGCACGCCCGTCGCGGGCCATCCACTTCTTCGACCCGAGCAACGAGAAGATGGCCGCCAAGGTTCCGCAGATGGTCGGCACGGTCGACGTACTGCTCGGCAACCTCGAAGACGCCGTCAAGGCCGACAACAAGGTGGCCGCACGCGACGGGCTGGTGCGGATCGCCTCGGACACCGACTTCGGTCCGACGCAGCTGTGGACCCGGGTCAACGCCCTCGACTCGCCATGGTTGCTGGACGACCTGACCACGCTCGTCGCCGGCGATCGGCCACCAGCTCGGCGTGATCATGGTGCCGAAGGTGCAGGGTGCGGAGGACATCCATTACGTCGACCGGCTCCTCGCCCAGCTCGAGGCCAAGGCCCGTCTCGACCGCCCGATCCTCGTGCACGCAATCCTGGAGACCGCCCGCGGCGTGGCCAACGTCGAGGAGATCTGCGGTGCCTCCCCTCGGATGCAGGGTCTCTCGTTGGGCCCGGCTGACCTCGCGGCTGACCGACGGATGAAGACAACTCGCGTCGGCGGCGGTCACCCCGGTTACGTCGTCCGGCAGGACCCTGTTGACGGCGACATCTCCGGAGAACGAGCCACCTATCAGCAGGACCTGTGGCACTACACGATCAGCCGGATGGTCGATGCGTGCGCGATGCACGGCATCTATCCCTACTACGGCCCGTTCGGCGACATCTCCGACGTGGTCGCGTGCGAGGACCAGTTCCGCAACGCATTCCTGCTGGGGTGCGTCGGGGCCTGGACCTTGCACCCGAAACAGGTCCCGATCGCCAACCGGGTGTTCAGCCCATCGGTCGAGGACATCCGGCACGCTCGCCGGGTGGTTGCCGCCCTGCAGCAGGACGGGGGCGACGGGACCGGCGCAGTGATGCTCGACGGCAAGATGGAGGACGACGCGTCGCTCAAGCAGTGCCTGGTGCTCGTCGATCTGGCCGAAGAGCTGGCCGCGATCGACCCAGAGCTGAAGATGCAGTACGACGCAATCTCCGTGGAGGACTGACGTGGGTCTCGACAAGCTCGACCACCGAGAAGCGTTTCGGCCGCGCCGTTCGGTCCTCTATCTGCCCGCGTCCAACGAGCGCGCGCTGGAGAAGGCCCGGACGATTGCCTGCGATGGGCTGATCCTCGACCTCGAGGACGCCGTGGCCCCAGCCGCGAAGGTTGAGGCGCGTGAGGCTGCCTGCGCAGCGGCCGAGTCGGGTGCCTACGGTCGGCGCGAGTTGACGATCCGGGTCAACGGCATGGATACGCAGTGGCACGCCGACGATCTCGCCGCTGCCTGCGCCGCGGGTCCGGACGCGATCGTCGTACCCAAGGTGAACTCGGCCGACGAGGTCCGCTCACTGGTGGCGGCCATGGCGTCGGCCCCGGCCAAAACCAAGCTTTGGGCGATGGTCGAGACCCCCGTTGCGATGCTGAACGCCCTCGACATCGCCTCTGCGTCGGAGCGGTTGACCGTGCTCGTGATGGGCACCAACGACCTTGCGAAGGAGCTGTACGCCGAACACGTACCCGGCCGGGCTCCGTTGCTCACCGGCCTCTCTCTCGCCCTGCTCGCTGCCAGGGCATCTGGCAAGGCGATCCTCGACGGGGTCTACAACGACGTGAAGGACGCCGACGGCTTCCTGGCCGAATGCCGACAGGGACGGGAGATGGGCTTCGACGGAAAGACCCTGATCCACCCCGGCCAGGTCGACGGCGCCAACCAGGCGTTCGCCCCGAGTGAGCAAGCCGTGGCGGACGCGCGCGGCGTACTCCAGGCCTGGGAGGACGGCCGAGGATCCGGTGTCGTCACCTACAACGGTCGGATGATCGAGAACCTGCACGTCGAGTCCGCCCAGCGCACCCTGTCGATCCACGAGTCGATCACTGCCCTGACTCCCTGATCCCCGCGAGCTGGCAGTTGTGGCCCCGCGAACTGGCAGTTGTGGCCCCGCGAGCTGGCAGTTGTGGCCCCGCGAGCCGGCAGTTGCGGCCCCGCCAGCTGGCAGTTGTGGCCCTCTCACGGGGCCAGAAGTGACGGCTCGCGGGGCCAGAGTCGCCATCTCGCGGGGCCAGAAGTAGTCGCCAGCTCGCGGGGCCAGAAGTGACAGCTCGCGGATCAGGACTGGCCGCGGCCGAAGGCGTCGTCGAGCCAGAGTTTTACGCTGCCCAGAACGCCGGCCGCGTCGTGGACCAGCTTCCCAATCGCGTCCTGACTCTGACGGAACGTCTCGGTGTAGCTGGCGGCCGCATCCTTGGCCGCGTCGCTGACCTTGGCCTCGTCATCCGTGTCCCGCTTCGGATAGGCGCCTCCGAGGATCCGCGTGTAGTCACCGGCGTCCACCCAGCGGCGGAGCTCGGTGGCCCGGACGACGGCAAAGGGATGCGACCGCGCCTCCACGAGCAGCAGCTTGAGGACCGAGTCGCGCAGGTCGGTGGCGCCGTCGTACTCCGCGCCCTGGGCGAAGAACGACGTGGTGTCGAGGTCGTCGAGGTGACCGCCGCTGGCAACCTGCATGTGGACGCGGAAGGCAGTGGTCGGGTCCTGGGTGGCGAGCAGCCCTGCTCGGTCGGCCGACAGCTCGGCCTTGCGTGACCATTCCATCAACGCAGCCATGATGGCGCGGAAACCGAGTCCACCGACCGGGATCGAGTTGAGTACGCCGCTGAGCTGGATCAGGCGCTGCAGCAGCGTCTGGTAGACGGCGTGCCCGCTCACCGCGTGGCCGAGCTCGTGGCCGAGGATGAACCGCATCTCCTCGTCGTCCAGCAGGTCGACCAGCGCTGAGTTGACGACGATGAACGGCTTGTTCATTCCGATCGTCAGGGCATTCGGGAAGGGGTTGGCAGAGACGTACAGCTCGGGCAGCTCCGCTACGTCCAGGGTCTGCGCGACCTCGGTGAGCAACCGGTGCAGGCGGCTGAACTGCCGCTCGTCGACGCGGATCGCCGAGCCGAGATAGATCAGCCGGACAGCACGCTCGTTGAACAACCCCGACAGCGCCTTGAGAACCGTGTCGAAGCCCTTGAGCTTGCGGAGCGCCACGAGGGCGCCCCGGTCCGCGGGATGCTCCCATGCGCGCGAGCTGATGTCGGTGAGGGTGATCCGAGAACGAGCCGGAGGTTTGGTCACAGCCACAATCCTGCCTGCTCGAGCAAGCTCTCACGGGCGTTGTCCCGAACTGGCCACTGAAGGCGCGTGACGACCCTGATCCACACGCCCCCGAAAGGCGGCCCGCTCAGTCGATGTCGATCAACACCTTGCCGACCGCACCGGCCTCGACCGCGGCGTGCGCATCGGCAGTGCGGGCGAGCGGGTACCGGTGCAGCGGCAGGCCGGCTTCCACACCGACCCGCAACGCACCGTCACGTACGGCGGCTGACACGTCCTCGATCGCTGTCGCCTTCGCCCCCGAGGGCATTGTGTAGAGGAGAATCCCCTGCCAGCGGAGGTTCGTCGTCATGGACGGGCGGACCGGGACGCTCATCTGGTCGCCACCGTTGTTGGCGTAGAACGCGACCGTCGCTCCCGGTGCCGCGACCGCAACATCGAGTTCTGCGTTGACGGCTGGCGAGACCTCGACGACCACGTCGACACCTCCGGGCGCGAACTCGCGGATCCGGGCGACGGCATCCTCGGTCCGGTAGTTCACGACCTGAGCGGCTCCGGCCGCCCGCGCCAGGCCGGCCTTCTCGTCGCTACTGACGGTTGCCACGACGTCCGCGCCGGCCCAGCGGGCCAGCTCGATCGCCGCATGTCCGACCGCGCCAGCGCCGCCGGCGACAAGAACCTTCCGGCCGGTCAGGGCGCCGGGCGCGAGCCGGTGAGGACCCGCCTCGGCAACGGTCAGCGCGCGGTGTGCGGTTACCGCGGGAATGCCGATGCTCGCGCCGAGGTCGAACGACGCGCCGTCGGGCAGCGGGACGGCCTGAGCGGCGGGGAGGGCGACGTACTCCTGCGCTGTTCCGTCGGTTCGCTGCCAGGCCGCCTCCCACAGCCAGACCCGTTCACCGACCCGCGCCTGGTCGACGCCGCTCCCGACCGCTTCGACGACGCCCGAACCGTCCTGGTTCGGGACCCGCTCGACCTGGTCGTCTGCGGCGCCCGAACGACTTTTCCAGTCGGTGGGGTTCACCCCCGAGACGTGGACACGGACCAGGACCTCGCCGGCGCCGGGTTCTGGGACGCGACGTTGCACCTCAGTCAGGACCTCGGGCCCGCCGCCGCTGCGATAGACAATTGCTCTCATCGGGCCATCATGTCGCGCTCGGTCCTCGCCTGTCCGAGGTAGTCAGAGGTTGAGAGCACGGCAAAGTGGCTCGGGATGGTGCTCTCGACCTCGGACTATCCGAACAGGGATCAGCCCTCGTGCATCGGGATGCGCACGTCGCGCTCGGTGGCCACCTCGGAGGCGCGGTCGTAGCCGGCGTCGACGTGGCGGATGACGCCCATGCCGGGGTCGTTGGTGAGTACCCGCTCGATCTTCTGGGCCGCCAGCGCGGTGCCGTCGGCGACACAGACCTGACCGGCGTGGATGGAGCGGCCCATACCGACGCCGCCGCCGTGGTGGATCGAGACCCACGAGGCGCCGGAGGCGGTGTTGACCAGCGCGTTGAGCAGCGCCCAGTCGGCGATCGCGTCGGAGCCGTCGAGCATCGCCTCGGTCTCGCGGTACGGCGAGGCGACCGAGCCGCAGTCGAGGTGGTCACGGCCGATCACGATCGGCGCCTTGAGCTCACCCGAGGCGACCATCTCGTTGAACTTCAGCCCGGCCAGGTGCCGCTCGCCGTACCCGAGCCAGCAGATCCGCGCCGGCAGACCCTGGAACGCCACGCGCTCACCCGCCATCGTGATCCACTTCCGCAGCCGCTCGTTGTCGGGGAACAACTCGAGGATCGCGCGGTCGGTGGCGGCGATGTCGGCCGGGTCGCCGGAGAGCGCGGCCCAACGGAACGGGCCCTTGCCCTCGCAGAACAGCGGCCGGATGTACGCCGGCACGAAGCCCGGGAACTCGAACGCCCGGTCGTAGCCGCCCTTGCGTGCCTCGTCGCGGATCGAGTTGCCGTAGTCGAACACCTCCGCCCCGGCGTCCTGGAACTCCACCATCGCCTGGACGTGCGCGGCCATCGAGTCCTGAGCACGCTTGGTGAACCCGACCGGGTCGGCCTCGCGCTCGGCCTGCCAGTCCTCGAACGGCGTCCCCACGGGCAGGTAGAACAGCGGGTCGTGCGCGGAGGTCTGGTCGGTGACGATGTCGATGGGTGCGCCGGACTCGAGCAGCGCCGGGACCATCTCGGCCGCGTTGCCGAGGACGCCGATCGACAGCGCCTTGCCCTCGTCACGGGCGTCGGTCGCCATCGTGACCGCTTCCTCCAGCGACCCGGCCTGTACGTCGAGGTAGCGGTGCTCGATCCGCCGGGTGATCCGGGACTGGTCGCACTCGATGCAGATCACGACGCCGTCGTTCATGGTGACCGCCAGCGGTTGCGCGCCACCCATCCCGCCGAGTCCGGCGGTGAGGGTGATGGTGCCGGCGAGCGTGCCGTTGAACCGCTTGTCGGCCACGGCCGCGAACGTCTCGAAGGTGCCCTGCAGGATGCCCTGGGTGCCGATGTAGATCCAGGAGCCGGCCGTCATCTGGCCGTACATGGTCAGGCCGAGGTCCTCCAGCCGCCGGAACTCCTCCCAGTTGGCCCAGTCGCCGACCAGGTTGGAGTTGGCGATCAGCACCCGCGGCGCCCATTCGTTGGTCCGCATCACGCCGACCGGCTTGCCCGACTGCACGAGCATCGTCTCGTCGTCCTCGAGGTCCTCGAGGGTCCGCACGAGGGCGTCGTACGCCTCCCAGCTGCGGGCCGCCTTGCCGGTGCCGCCGTAGACCACGAGGTCCTCGGGGCGCTCGGCGTTCTCCGGGTCGAGGTTGTTCATCAGCATCCGCAGCGGCGCCTCGGTCTGCCAGGACTTCGCCGACAGGGTCGTGCCGGTGGCGGCGTGGATGGGCAGCCGGGGGTTGGGGGACGTGGTCATACGAGTTCTCCAATCGTGTCTTCGACGACGCGCAGGACGGCGCCGGTGCGCACTAGCTCGAACGTGGTCTCGATCTCGGGTGAAAGGTGTCGGTCGGGTCCGGGTCCCTGGATCCCGTTGTTGCGCAGGAGTCGTACGACGGCTCGGGTGGCCGGCGACGGCTCCAACGGTGCCCGCATGTCCAGCGCGCGAGCGGCCGTGAGGACCTCGATCGCGACCACACGGGTGAGCCCGTCGACAGAACGACGGAGCTTCCGCGCCGCGGACCAGCCCATCGAGACATGGTCCTCCTGCATCGCACTCGACGGGATCGAGTCGACCGAGGCCGGGTTCGCGAGCCGCTTGAGCTCCGAGACGATCGCGGCCTGGGTGTACTGCGCGATCATGTGACCGCTGTCCACACCGGGGTCGTCGGCGAGGAACGGGTTGAGTCCGTGGTTGCGGGCCTTGTCGAGGAACCGGTCCGTCCGCCGCTCGCTGATCGACGCCACATCGGCTGCGACGATCGCAAGGAAGTCGAGGACATACGCGACGGGTGCGCCGTGGAAGTTCCCGTTGGACTCCACACGGCCCTCCTCCGCCAGCACCACCGGGTTGTCGACGGCCGAGGCGAGTTCGCGTCCGGCGACCTGAGCGGCGTACTCCACCGTGTCGCGGGCGGCTCCCTGCACCTGCGGCGAGCAGCGCAGCGAGTAGGCGTCCTGGACCCGGTTGCAGTCTGGGCCGCGGTGCGACGCGACGACGCCGGAGTCCGCGAGCACGCGCGTGAGGTTGGCTGCCGAGAGGGCCTGGCCGGGGTGCGGCCGGATCCCCTGGAGCTCTGCGGCGAAGACCCGGTCGGTGCCGAGCTGGCCCTCGACCGACATGGCCGCTGCGATGTCGGCCGTCTTGAGCAGGAGCCGCAGATCGTTGATCGCCATCACCAGCATGCCCAGCATGCCGTCGGTGCCGTTGATCAGGGCGAGCCCCTCCTTGGCGGCGAGCTCGACCGGTGCCAGCCCGGCGGCGGCGAGCGCGTCGGCGGCGGGCATCAGGGTGCCGTTGGCGTCGCGGACCTCCCCTTCCCCCATCAGGGCGAGTGCGCAGTGGGACAAGGGAGCGAGGTCCCCGGAGCAGCCGAGAGAGCCGTACTCGTGCACCACCGGGGTGATCCCGTGGGAGAGCAGGTCCGCAAGCAGCTGCGCCGTCTCGAGTCGTACGCCGGTGTGGCCGGTCGCGAGCGTCGAGAGCCGCAGCAGCATCAAGCCACGAGTGACCTCACGTTCCACCTCGGGACCGGATCCCGCGGCGTGGGACCGCACGAGAGATCTCTGCAGCTGCGCTCGCATCTCGGTCGGGATGTGCCGGGTGGCCAGGGCACCGAAGCCGGTCGAGATGCCGTACGCCGGAGTCGGCGCGCCAGCCAGTTCCTCGACGACGGCCCGGGCCTTCTCGATCGCGGTCCGGGCCTCGGTCGTCAGCGACACCCCTGCTCCACCCCGGGTGACAGCGAGGACCTCGTCGAAGGACACCGGGCCGACACCCACGGAAACAGTCGAAGTCATGGGTTCATCCAACTCTGGTCGCCCGGTCCATGACAGTGGCCACCGCGAGCCGCTGTCTCGGATCCGAGACACGCGAGGCATGCTCTGGTCGCGTCCCGGGTACGTGAGTTGGTTGAGGCGGCACGCCCTGCCGTCCCGAACAGTCTGGAGCAATCGTGAGACCCGAGATCGTATGGATGATCGTCCTCGCCGTGGTGATCATCGCCGTGATCGCCCTCGTCGGCTATGTGATGAACAAGAAGAAGATGGAACAGAACCGCGCCCGGGCGGAAGGTCTACGCAGTGAGGCCGGCTCGACGGCCACGGTGATTCCGGAAGCGCAGGTCCGAGCCCGGGAGGCCGAGGCCCGTGCGGAGCGGGCCCGTCTCGACGCCCAGAAGGCCGAGGAGGATGCGGCCCGCGCCAATCAGGCCCTGAGCGCGGAGCAGGCGCGCTACGAGGACCGGGTCCGCGAGGCCGACCGACTCGACCCCGATGTCGACCACCGCGCGCGGGACTACCAGCCGGACACGTCGACCGCCGAGGTCGAGCAACCGTCGTACGACGCCGGCGGGCGGATCGAGTCCGATGACGACACCGACCAGGACGACCCGACCACGCAACCGGCCACGCACCCGGCAACGCACCCGGCCACGCACACGGCCACGACCAACAAGGACGGTCAGCCGGTCGTGACCCGCCTGGACTCCAGCGATCGTCCCACCGACGGCGGCGCGCACCGCGCATGATCCGGGCCCGCACCTGGAGAGCGCTGGGCCGCCGCAGTGACGGTTCCCAGCGCGCAGTGCGATCCCTACACTCGACGGAGGGTGGCGCGGGCGGCTGAGGTGATCAAGATGAGCGACGAGATCCTGGTGGAGCTGTACGAAGAGGGGACGCAGGTCGATGCCGAAGAGGTCGACCGGATGACCTTGGCACTGCGTCGCGAGCTCCTCGACATCGAAGACGTCGAGTCGGTCTCGGGTGTCTCCGCTGGCCCGGCCCCACCCGGCACCAGGGGCCTCGACATCGCGGCCCTGGGCGCGCTGGCCGTGACCGTGCGGCCCACCGTCGATGTCCTGGTCAGGGTGTTCGGAGTGATCCGGGGCTGGCTGGGGAGTCGGGAGGGCACCATGCGGGTGACCGTCAACGGCCAGAGCATCGAGCTCACCCCGACGAAGGCCCAGCAGGCCGCACTGGTCGAGGCCTTCATCACGCAGGTCGCCACCCCGGCCGAATCCTGAGCTCAGCGACTACCCCACGCGGGCGGGCCGAGGTCGCCCGTGAGGAGCTGGGTCGGCTCTTCGCCGTCGCGTTGGACCCACAGCGTGCTGAGCTCCGCGTCGTCGGGCGAGTCTTCGAGCCAGATCCCAGCCGTGCCGTCGGGCGAGGCTGCCGGAGACTCGACGGCGCCCGTGTCGGAGAAGGCCTTGCTGAAACCGTCGGGGGTGACGAACATGGCGTCGCCCGGTCCGTTCTCCGCAGACGACCGCAAGAAGAGCACACCATCGTCGGCCCAGTCGACGTGGCTGTCCCAGCCATCCTCTGTATCGTTGAGCGGCTTCGGTTCCCCGCCGTTCTGGTCCACCGACCAGATCTTGGAGGGATCGCCCTCGAACTCAGAGCCGACATAGTAGATCCGGCCGTCGTCTCCCCAGGTCGGCCCCTGCGCCGGCAGACCCGAGTCCACTAGCTCCTTGCCCTCGGAACCGTCCTGGTTGACGACCCATAGTCCGGTGCGAGACTGGTCCGCACCCAGGCAGACGAAAGCCAGCATCGAGCCATCCGGACTCCAGGCCGGCCGGCTCGTGAACGGGCACTCCTGCGTCATCTGGTCGTCCAGCAGCGGCTGGGAGTCGCTTCCGTCCACGCGCGCGAGTCGGGGCACCCGGCCGTCCCCGTCGCCTTCCAGATAGACCATCCACTTCCGATCTGGCGAGATCGTCGGCAGCTCGTACGCCGGGTCATCGACCACGACCTGGACTTCTCCCGAGTCCGTGTCGACACGCGATGAGCTGGCGGTCCCCTTCGTCGTTCACGCGGGTCAGCAGCGCCACCGTGTTCGGCAGCGTCGGCTCCGACGACCCGTCACCGCTGTCGCCCCCGCCATCCGTATCGTCGCCCGAGTTCAGCTGAATCACCACGATCACGAGCACTACTGCGACAACGACGCACGCCGCCACCACGCCGAGCAGTCGCCAGTTCGGGGTCGGTCCCGGTCCTGTCGGGTCGGGCTCGGGCGGAGGCCCGGGTCCGGGATCCACGACCGGAGGCGGAGGCTGCACGGGCACGGGCCCGGGCACGTGCTCGGTTTCGGGCTCAGCCTTCGCCTCGGGCTGTACCTCGGTCTCCGGCGCCGCCTGGGACTCCAGTTCCGGCGCGATGACCGGCTCGTGCGCGACCTCCGGCTCCGGCTGCGGCTCGGGCTCGGGCTCGGGCGGAGTCTTCGCCTCGGGCTCGATCTGGGGCTCAGTCCTGGTCTTGGTCTCGGCAGTCAGGCAGGACGACTTCTGATCGAGGCGCCGGCACCACGATCCCACCGAGCACCGCGCGAGCCGCGGCCTTCACCCGGTCGCTGTCGTCGTGCGCCGCCATCTCCTCGAGTGCCAGCCGGGCCGCCAGCGCACGTCCCGGGTGGTTGCCGTTGAGCAGCATCCGCAGAGGCTGGACCGCCGACTCCCGCTCCCAGTTGAGCAGACTGCCCATCGATTCCAGGATCGGCGCCGGAAGCGGGCTCGGCGTCTTCACCGGTGCGCCGCGCCGGGCGACGTGGACGTCGCCCTCGATCTCGAACTCCCACTTCTTCGGGGTCTGGTCGGGAGTCACCCGGGTGACCTCGTCATGCACGTAGGCGTAGAGCTCGCCCAACGACACCCAACCGTCCAGGTCGCGGTCGGCCTCGCCGGTCTGCAGTCCGCGTACCAGCGCACTTGTGAACACCGAGGGGCCGGCAGCCTCCGTCGAAGCGTCGAGGACGTCGCCCTCGAACGCGTACTGAAGCGCGGAGGATGCCGTGATGACGGCCCGGCCGCGCCCGCCGAGGCGCTCCTTGATGTCGACGGTGTCGGTGCCCTTGGCGGTGAGGCCGCGCGCAAACGCACCTGAGTAGCAGCAGTCGAGCAGCAGCAGGATCCGGCCGGCCCGCGAGCGGTCCATCGTCTTGTTCACGAACGTCGAGGGCACTGCGCTCGCCTCGAGCAGGTCGAGCTGGGTGTCCCTCGCCGCAAAGTAGAGCTCGCCGCTGTCGTCCTTCACCCCGTGGCAGGAGAAGTGCAGCAGCAGCAGGTCGTCCGGCTTGCGCTTCTGGAAGAAGCGAGCGACGGCGAGGCTGACCTGATGCCACGGTTGGTTGACGACGGTCTCGACGTCGAACCCTCCGATGTCGGGATCAGCGAGCACGTCCGCGAGGGCATCCGCATCCCTGCCGGGTGCCCGCAGGCGCGTCAGACCGGGATCGTCGTACGCGTAGGTCGCGACGATCAAGGCACTCCGAGTCCCTGGCATGGCTCCTTCTACCGACATCCCGTCTCTCAACGGTCCTCGCCGTCGAGGGGGGTGTCAACGAGATTGAGGATCCCCGAGTTGCCGCTCAGATACCTGCCGCCGCGCCCAGTCACCCCGTCGGGTCTTGCCAGCGCCGACCCGGTAGAGCACGGTGTCAGGATCGGGACAGGCGACTGGAGGAGAACACCATGCGCAACGCGGTGGCACCGCCGGAAGGGGCGGACGACGTCCGGACCAATCCGGGCGAGGTTAACCCCGACAACTACTCCAAGAAGGGCAAGCTGAAGACCGCGGTATACGACGCTGAGATGGACCGTCTCCAGGAACAGCTCGTGCTTCTGCAGTACTGGATCCAGTCGCAGGGCCTCCGCGTGCTGGTGATCTTCGAAGGTCGTGGCTCGGCCGGCAAGGGCGGTGTGATCAAGCGGATCACCGAGCGCACCAGCCCCCGCACCGTCCGGGTCGTTGCCCTGCCCAAGCCGACCGAGCGGCAGCGAACCCAGTGGTACTTCCAGCGGTACGTCGAGCACCTGCCCGCCGCTGGCGAGATGGTGATGTTCGACCGCAGCTGGTACAACCGCTCCAACGTCGAGTGGGTGATGGGCTACTGCACCGAGGAGGAGCACCAGGAGTTCCTGCGCAGCTGCCCAGAGTTCGAGCGGATGCTGGTGCGCTCGGGCATCAAGGTCATCAAGTACTGGTTCTCGGTGTCCTTCGAGGAGCAGCGCAAGCGGTTCGAGGCCCGCAACGCCGAGCCACTCAAGCGGTGGAAGCTCTCCGACATGGACCTCGCGGAGCACGAGCTCTACGTGCGCTACTCGATGGCCAAGGACACCACGTTCCAGTACACCGACATCAAGCAGGCTCCGTGGTACGTCGTGCCGTCCGACGACAAGAAGGCCGCCCGCCTCAACTGCATCAACCATCTGCTCAGCCAGTTCGACTACGTCGACGTCGCGCCCGACGAAGTCAAGCTGCCGAGCATGCGGGAGGAACCCTACGTACGCCCGCCGATCCACGAGCAGACGTTCGTCCCGCAGCTGTTCTGACACTCGGCGGTCGGTCGTCGGCCCGCACTAGGGTGCAACGCGTG
>CAWJOJ010000017.1:0-22768 GCA_963844385.1 uncultured Actinomycetota bacterium
GGCTTGCCCAGGCCTGCCGCGCGCGGGATGCTCTTGTATCACTCGGGGTGTCCGGACACTCTCGCTCGATAGGGCCCCGACCCGTCGAGCCGTAGCGGAGGAAATCGTGACGACCACGGTGGCCTCGTTCAACGTGGAGAACCTGTTCGCCCGCCCGACAGCCTTCAACCCGGTGGGTCTCCTCGAGGGCACCCGATCTTGGCGGCCTACCGGGACTTCAACGCTCTGATCGCCCAGCGCGAGTACAGCGACGCTGACGGGACCGCATGCGAGACCTGCTCCTCGCACTCGACGTCTACTACCGCAACCAGCATGGCGCCGTCCGGCGTCGGCTCACCCTGGCGCCCCGCGCGTGGGCGCTGCTGCGGCGGAACCGGGGCGACTTCGACCGCCAGCCCGGCGACCCCACCGAGAGCGTGCAGATCACCGCCACCGGCCGGGGAGAGTGGATCGGTTGGCTCGAACTCGTCACCGAGAGCACCGACGAAGGATCAGGGCACACGCATGACAGCCCAGGTGATCCGAGACCTGGACGCGGAAATCCTGGCCATCGTCGAAGCCGAGGACCGACCCTCACTCGTACGCTTCAACACCGATCTGCTCGGCGGTATGTACCGACACGTGCATGCTCGTTGACGGCAACGACGAACGAGGCATCGACGTCGGCATCCTGACCAGGATCGGCGGGCGGGCACTTTACGTTGCGATTACATTCCCTGACGATTCGGACATTCCCATGTAGCCAGGTTCGCTGGACTATGGACGCGACATGTTCCGAACTCGCAGGCTGGCCGTGATCCTCGTGGCTTGGGTGACCCCGGTCGCCTGGATCGCAGTCGCCCTCCTTGCCGGGCCGTCCGACGGGACTACCATCTCGACGCCGACGGCGTCCTTCGGCGCGTCCCGTTGGAACGACTCCCATCACCGTGCTCCGGACTTACGGCGAGACCCCTCTGCGGGCGGACAATCTGATCCTGACCGTCGACGGCAAGACCATCGCTGACTGGGTGGCGGCCAGCGGGGCGGTCGACCGGGAAGACTGGTGAGGTCGTGACCTACCGGATTCGGCGCCCCGCGGAGGGCCTGGACCGGATCATCGAGGTCGACGTCACGCTGGCGGCGTACCCGTTGACGGCCGGGCTGGCCGACAATGTCGCAGCGGTGGTCGTCGCGATAGGGCTGCTGCTGTGCGGATCGCTGGTGTTCTGGTTCCGGCCAAGGGATCCGGCCGCCTGGGCCCTACTCGGCGTCGACTGTGACATTGCCGGCCGGACTGACCGCGTACCCGCTCGGGCTCAGCGTGATCGACCTGGCCGGCGCGCGCGGAGTGTGGCCCCACGTGGGCGGCGAGGTGCTGTTCTCCCTGGGAATCGGCTTCCTACTTGTGATCGCACTGACGTTCCCGTGGGTTCGGTCCTGGATCCGACGCCATCCGGCATCATTCCTCTTCGTCCTTGTTGTCCCGTTCCTCGGCTACGCCATGTGGGCGCTGGTCGCTGCCCGAGGTGTCCACTCGGAACTGGCGCGCCTGCATTCACTCATCACGATTGCGGCCCCGGGGCTCCTCGCAACCCTGCCCTTGTGATCCTCGCGCTCGCCGACGGCTACGCGCGGGCGCCCGGGCGGGAGGACCGGATCGCCATCCGGCTCATGCTGCTGGGTGTCGCCACCGCCGTCACGATCCGGGTGCTGCTGGGCGACCTTCCACAACGCCTGACCGGCCGGCCCCTTGTGCCGTGGTTCGTGCTGGCTCTGCTGCTAACACCCACGGTGCTGGCATGTCTGGTCACGGCGATGCTGCGCTTCCGGCTCGCCGAAATCGATGCAGTCCTGCGCCGCTCACTCGTGCAGCTCCTGGTCGCCACCTGCATCGGGGCGTTCTTCCTGGGAGCGGTAGGCGCGGTCAACCTGGCCACGGAGACCTCGGTCGAGTCCATGCTCGTCGGCGGCGTGGTCGCTCTCCTCCTGCTTCCCCTTGCCTTCGGGCTGCGCAGATTCGTCAGCGGAGTGGTGTACGGCGACCGCGAGTTCCCCTATCGAGTCGTCTCCCAGCTGCGGCAGTTGGAGCCCCGGACCACTCCAGACGACGCGCTTGCCGAGATGCTGTCAGTGCTGTGCCGCAGCCTGCGCCTGTCTTACGCCGCCGTCCAGATCCACGGGCACTCCACCGATGACCCGGTCTCAGCCTCCATCGGGGAGGCACGCGGGGAGCCGACGTCCGTCGAGCTTCAGGTGGCCGGAGTGACCGTGGGCCAGCTCCAGCTAGAAGTGGAACCCGATCGCCAGCCCTTAGGACCCCGCGACCGTCGCCTGCTCGAGGACGTCGGCAGCCAGGTCGGCGCGCTCGTCCAGGCCGTGGCAATCAACCGCGAGTTGCAGCGCTCTCGAGAACAGCGATCGCGGCGCGTGAGGAGGAGCGGCGCCGAGTACGCCGTGACCTCCACGACGGGCTGGGGCCCTCACTGGCCACCATGGTGATGAAGCTCGAGGTGGCCCACGACCTCATCGACGAGGACCCACAGAGTGGCTCAGCGTCGGCCAGCCACCGAGCAGACCCGATCGGACATCGGCGAGATCCGACGGCTGGTCGACGGGCTGCGACCCCCGGCTCTCGACCAGTTCGGCCTCGTCTCGGCGCTGAGGCAGCGCGCCGAGGAGCACAATCTCGCGGCCCGCGCAGCAGACGACACGATGCTGTGGACGATCCGGGGTTCCGACGACGTCGAGCCCCTGCCTGCCGCCGTCGAGGTGGCGGCGTACCGCATCGTGATCGAGGCGGTGAACAACGCGCTCCAACACAGCAAGGCCCCCACCTGCGAGGTCGAGCCCGGACGGATCCGGACGCACTCGCCATCGAGGTGCGCGACGCGGGCGCCGGCCTACCCGCCGCAAACCGTCTGGGTGTCGGCATCGGCTCCATGCGGGAACGCGCAGAGGAACTCGGCGGCACCTTCGAGTTGACTTCGGCCGCGGGCCACGGCACTCGGTCCTGGTGCGGCTACCGCTGGTACCGATCGACGAAAACCCGAGGTAGATAATGGACAGACTGCGCATCCTCGTGGTCGACGACCACGAGGAGTCCGGACCGGCCTGAAGGCCCTCCTGGCCGCGTCCACCACCAGCGAGGTGGTCGGAACCGCGACAAACGGCGTCGACGCGGTGAGTGCCGGCTTGACCCTGCAGCCCGACATCGTGCTGATGGATCTGCAGATGCCACGGCTCAACGGCATCGAGGCCACCGAACAGATCGTCGGTCCTCGCCGCACATCGGGGTGCTCGTCCTGACGATGATGGAGGACGACGACTCGGTGTTCGCGGCCGTCCGGGCTGGGGCCAGGGGCTATCTGCTCAAGGGCGCGCGGCGGGCGGAGATTGTGCGTTCCATCGAGGCCGTGGGCGCGGGCGAGGTCATCTTCGGTCCCGGTATCGCAGAGCGGGTGATGGTCTACTTCAGGGGCGTCCCAAACCGGCAGTCGACGGCACGGCTCTTCCCGCCGCTCACCGAACGCGAGCGGGACATCCTCGCCCGCATTGCCGAAGGCCACGAGAACATCGAGATCGCCCGACAGATGGGAATCTCCATCAAGACCGTGCGCAACCATGCCAGCAACATCTTCACCAAGCTGCAAGTTGCGCACCGGGCGCAGGCGATCGTGATGGCCCGCGAGGCGGGACTGGGTTAGCCGGGCTCAGCGACAACCACCATCGAGCCGGGCGTCCTCCCTCGCGTCGTTGCCCAGCAGTTTGGCCTGCCGGGAGTCGACGTACACGACACTGGCTCCGAACTGTGTCCCAGTCGTGCCGTCGAGGACGCACGTGGTGACCCCGCGAAGCTGGACCTGGGTGACTGCTTGGGCGAATCGATAGAGGTCGGTCGGCGACAGGTCGGTATCCAACTCGGCCAGCGCTTTCAGCGCGCCACGCTCCATGAACCCGACGTCATCCTCCTGCGACTGGAGCCGCAGCAGGATGCCCTTGAGCAGCGCCTGGTGGTTGGCCGACCGGTCGAAGTCGCCGCGCGGAAGCTCGTGCCGAGCCCGAGCGAAGCGGCTGCGTCCTGCCCGTCGAAGTCGTTCCGCCCCTCCGTCACCGTGATCGGGTACTTGGGGTCCTCGAACGCGAGGGGAGAGTGCACCGACACACCCCCGATGACGTCGATCATGGCCGCGAAGCCCTCCAGCCCGGCAGTCAGGACATAGTCGGGCTGGATGCCAACCAACTCGGCGACGGTGTCGCCGACCAGTTGGTCCGCCGTCGGGCAGCGTTGCATTGATCCGGTCGAGACCATGGCCCGGGATCTCGAGCCACGAGTCGCGGGGGATGCCGATCGCGGTCGCCGCGCCGGTCTCGAAGTCGATTCCGATAGCCCGATGCGTCGGCGTTCCCGCTGAGCACGTCCTGGCCGGGGCGGGCATCGGAGCCGACGGCTCCACCCAGACCACGCCGGACTCGAAGTCCACTGCTTTGGCATGCTCCAGGCCGATCAGGCTGAAGGCTGCGTGCTGCGCTATCGCGTCCGGCATGCCCAGCGCCGCGATGGACAGCACCATTGCGAGTGCATTCGTCGTGCCCTCACGGTAGGGCCCCGTTGTGCGGCGTCACGTCGAAGCCGAAGACGACCCAGTTCCCGCCCTGCCGGACGAGCATGAGCCTGCCCTCGAGGCTGAACGGCCGCGGCTGGTCGTCCTTGCTGGTGGCCTCGAACGCGAACGACACGTTGGCGGTGGCACCCACCACGCCCTGGCCGGCGACCAGGCAGGAGATGCGCGCGTAGAGCTTGGTGGCAAGCCTGCGGCGTCGGAGAACCGGGCTCCGGTGAGCAGGTCGATGTCCTGCGCCGCCTCCCGCGCCGCCCCGCTGGTGAACGAGTCGAACGCGCGGACGAAGTCGTCCCGCGGATAGTCGCCCAGGAACCCCAGGACGATGTACGTCGACAGCACGTCACCGATGCCCGTCTCGACCTCCGTTCTTTCGGTCTCGTCGAGCTCGTCGGCCCCGAAACGATCTCGACCTCGAGAGCGACCGGTCGCGGGTTGGGCTCGGGGTCCTCTGGCTGACCGTCCGTGCAGGCGCCCGCGATCGCGGCGACGAGTGTCCCTCCCAGCAGGCAGCGCATCAGGACGCCGGGCCGTTGCTGGTCGCTGCGATGGGCCATGGCACTCATGATGACGGATGCGCAGCTTCCGCTGGCGGGTCAACTCGCGAGGACGCCGTTGACCCGGGTAGGTGAAAGTCGTCGACGTTGTCCTGCGCGGGTCTCCGCGTTCCGGCCGGGCCGCGGGCGAACACCCGCAGCAGGTTCGACGTGACGATCCTGACGAAGCGGCTGGTCCTGCGCCCCAGCGGCCGATCGCACTCGTCGACCAGGGCGCACACCCACCTCAGTGTGCCGGCTGAGAAGACGGCCGCCCCCTCGGGCGTCGTGTAGTAGACCGACTGGGTCGACGTCGTGATGCCTCGGCAGCTGAACGTCGAGTGGCTGAGGATCTGCAGAGGTCGCGGAGTCGCCGAGTCGGGGTAGACGCGGTCCGACTCGGGGCCGACCAGGTCGGCGATCGCGTCGCCGTACTTCACGCCGGTGCCCCGGAACCCCCACCACTTCGGCGACACCACTCGGTAGTCGGTGTCGACCGGGTAGCACTCGTAGAACATCCCGATCAGGTCGTTCTCCGGATCCGCCGCGGGCTGGTCGCGGAAACGGGCCGTCGCGTGCCGAGGCCGCTCGTCGCGCAAAGGGTCGAGGTAGGCGTCGTCCCGGTAGCCGACCATCAGCCGTCCCTCCAGCCGAATCCGCCAGTACATGGTGTTGGCACCAAGGAAGGCAAGGTTCGTCCCGGCTTCCCGGGCCTCCTCGACTCGCATGCGCATCGCCGGGGTCCAGTCCGCGTCATGACCCAGGGACAGGTAGCCGCGGGCGCCCTCGAGCGCGTCGGGACGTGCGTCCAGGTCCAGGTTGGCGAAGTAGGACAGGGGCACACCGAGCTTCTCCGCCCGGACGACGACCGGCACAGCGGACTTGCGGAAGTCGTTGACACCTCCCACTCCCCACCACGGGCGGTCGAAACTGACGGCCCAGCTGCGCCGGTCGCCGTCGGGGCCGTGGTACAGGCTGTACCCACCCCACTGGTTGTAGGCCTGGTACGTCGTGAACGGAGCGACCATGGCGAGCGTCCCGGCTGCCGACGGCGATGGAACAACGTAGGGCACGTGCACCTGCCAGCCCGAACGAGCCCTGAGCTTGAACAGGTAGAACCCTGGCCGCCAGCCAGTCGTGTCGACCGTGACGTTGCGACGCCATCGCGCAACGATCGTCCTTGTCTCGTACGGCGCAAACGTGGCATCCGGCTGGCGCCCCCCGAGGAGCCGACCAGACCTCCACACGAGCAGACCGGTCCCCTCGTCGTACGCGCCCATGCGCCACGCCTGCACACGGAACGACCGAGCCCCGGTAGAGACCTTGAGACCAACCTTGGTACCAGGAGTTGCGCTGATGCGCGTCGCATACCCCTCGATCTGTCCTGCCCTGCCGGCCTGGTCAACCGCCACTTGTCTGATCCGGTCATGGGCTCCGGCTCGACAGGAGCCATCTCAGGCACGGGCGGCGAGGTCGTCGTCACCCCTGGGGGCGTCCGCCGGCTTTGTGGCTCCGTGTCCGGTCCCGCGCACGCGGCCAGCAGGAGTATCGGCACCATCGTCAAGGCCACCACGTTCAACGAACCCACCTCGCTTCATCGGGATTCGACGATGCGCAGCAGGGACGGCTCGCTGCATGGGGCCGCAGTCCCGGTCGGGGCGGGATCATTTGGAGTACCGGCCCTAGCCGGGAGCGAAGGGCACCCACGGAACCGACGCGTCCTAGGCCCCCAGCGTGCGTTGTCTCACTCTGGAGCAGGGCAGTCAGGCCTCAAGAATGGTCCTGAGTCGAGCGAATCCTCATCAGTTGAGTCATCAACCCGTCTGAAACGATGCCCAAGCGCTCCGGGCCCCTGCCGTTTCGCATGCCCTGGGCGTGCCGAAGTGCTGCCAGCCAGTCGGACCCACAAGCCGAACGGCTTGGGGGCGCCGTCCCGCGGTCAGGCGAGTCCGCTCTCGGCGTCCCACAGGGGATCCCTTGTGGGACGACGCCGGCTCGACCAGCAAGCGGCTTCGGGCGTCGCCGTAGGCGGTTCCGGGAATGGGAAGTCCCAGCGCTCATTCCGCGGCCCGTTCGGAGCCGAATGCCAGCGAGCAGTAGGAGGCGCCGATCGTCCCCCACGTGCTCGTCAGCCTCGCCCCGGCGACGCGACCTGCATCTTGTGGGGCTGGCATTACCGCTCCAACGGTGCGTCAGTTGGGCGCGAACGGAATGACCCTTCCCGAACGCCCCTCATTCTCACCAGGGCGCCTACGGACACGCTGCTCGCCTACACGATTGCCGTCGGTGCTGATCTTCGGGAGACTCGATCATGGCGCCACGGCCAAGAGGTCGAGCGACTCGGAGGGACGCGATGGCCGAAGGAGCAGTACGCCCGCAGTCGGGCGGTGTCAGTGTCGAGGAACACGAACGGCTCCGGCGAGATTTCGACGCGTTGAAGGACCAGTTCGAGGCTGCCGACGAGGTTCTTTCGGCGATGGGCCGTTCTGCGGCTGACCCCGACACCGTTCTGACAACGATCGTGGAGAGTGCTCGCAGGCTCTGTCGCTCGGATGCTGCCCACCTCTACCTCCTTCGCGAGGGCGTCTACGAACTGATCAAGTCGACCGGTCTCACTGAGGCGTCGATCAGGTTCATCGCCGAGCACCCGATGCCGGTCGATCGCGAGACGCTGATCGGTCGCGTTGGGCTGGACCGCCGGACCCAGCAGATTGCGGACGTGCTGGCCGATCCTGAGTACGGTCGGCACGATCTCCAGGAAGTAGCCGGTTTCCGCACCACCATGGGCGCACCAATGCTCCTCGACGACGAGGTCGTCGGCGCGCTCACTCTGTGGCGCAACGACGTCCACCCGTTCGACAAGCGGGAGATGGCGATCGTTACTGCCTTCGCGGGCCAGGCCGCGATGGCCGTCAACGGTGTCAAGCTCGTGCAGGAGGTCGCGTCCCGCAGCGCAGAGCTCGCGAAGAAGGTCGACGAACTGGAGGCGCTGCGCGAGGTGGGCGAAGCGGTGGGCTCGAGCCTCGACGTCGACCACGTGCTCTCGACCATCGTCATGCACGCGGTCGCGCTCTCCGGGACTGATGGCGGCTCGATCATGGAGTACTCCGAACGGGACCGCTGCTTCATGGTCCGAAGCGTCTACCGGACTGACTCAGCGGTGGTGGAGCGTCTGCGTTCCATCCGGATCGACCTCGATGAGTCGCTGGTCGGCCGAGCCGCTAAGGTTCGCCGTCCGATCGCGGTCGTCGACCTGGACAAGGTTCCCCTTGACCCCCACTTAAAGATCCTCCACGACGACGGTTGGCGTTCGTTGGCCGCCGTCCCGATGGTGCGCGAGGACCAGATCGTGGGGTCGCTCATCGTCCGCCGCAGACGGACCGGTGAGTTTACCGAGGAGACCCTCGAGTTGCTGGAGACGTTCGCAAGCCAGTCGGCGTTGGCTTTGCTGAACGCACAGTTGTTCCGGGAGCTCATGGAGCAGAGTGTCGAGCTCGAGCTCGCGAGCAGGCACAAGTCCGAGTTCCTGGCGAGCATGTCCCACGAGCTGCGCACGCCGCTCAACGCCGTCCTCGGCTTCTCCGAGGTCCTGCTGGAGCGCATGTTCGGTGAGATGAATGAGCGTCAAGAGGAGTACCTCCGCGACATCCACGGATCGGGCAAGCACCTCTGGAGCTGCTCAACGAGATTCTCGACCTTTCGAAGGTCGAGGCCGGCCGGATGGAGCTGGACTACTCGTCGTTCGAGTTACGTGCGCTGCTGGACGGTGCAGCTTCCATGTTGCGCGAGCGAGCTGTGATGCATGGAATCGAGTTGCGCATCGAGATGGACGACGAGGTGGGTTGGGTCTACTCCGACGAGCTCCGTCTCAAGCAGGTCCTTCTCAACCTGGTCACCAACGCAGTCAAGTTCACCGGTGACGACGGGTCTGTGGTCGTTCGGGCTGTGCGGGAGGGGGCGGATATTCTCATCACCGTGACGGACACCGGTATCGGCGTGCCGGAGGCGGACCGGGAGCGGATCTTCGAGTCCTTCCAACAGGGTGGCCGAGGCAGCTCCCGCGAAGAGGGCACCGGCCTCGGTCTCACGCTGTCGCGCCGCATTGTGGAACTCCTCGGCGGCCGCATGTGGCTCGAGACCGAGGTGGGCGTCGGCAGCACCTTCGGCTTCTCGCTTCCTGCTCGTGAGCGCGACGGCGACGCACGATCGGACGACGGCGCGTCGACGTCGACGAGTGGCGAGGTCGTGATCATCGAGGACGACCGGCCGTCGCTGGACCTGTTCAGCGCCTACCTGTCCGGTGCGGCACTTAAGGTCACCACCGCTCGCGACGGCCCGTCGGGGCTCGACGCAGTGCGCCGGACGCACCCGGAGGCCGTGCTGCTGGACATCAGGCTGCCCGGCATCGACGGGTGGACGGTGCTGAAGGAGCTCAAGTCGGACCCGACGACCCGCGACATCGGTAATCGTCGTGTCGATCGTCGACGAGAGGTCGCGTGGTGTCGCCCTGGGCGCCGCAGCGTACCTCGTCAAGCCGGTCGGCCGCGAGGAGTTGCTGACTGCACTGACGTCAATCGGCGCTCGTGTACAGGCACCCGAGAGCGGTCTCGGACCCACGGTGACGCCATGACTCAGGGCCGGGTTCTGGTGGTCGAGGACAACCCGAAGAACTTGAAGCTCGTGCGGGACGTACTGACCTACTCCGGCTACGAGGTCATCGAGGCGACCTCCGGGGAAGACGGTGTCCGGCTGGCGCACGAGATGTCGCCCGACCTGATCCTCATGGACCTGCAGCTCCCGGGCATCGACGGCGCCGAGGCTCTCCGGCAGATCCGGAGGAGCGGAAGCGACGTTCCGGTGGTCGCCGTGACGGCGTTCGCGATGGACAACGACCGGGCGCGGGCCCCATCGCCAGCACTGAGTCAAGCGAGAATGCCCTAGCGTGCTGGGAGATTGTTTGACCCGGAAACGGTCCGCCAGCGATCATCCCCACGACGAGGACACACCGGCGACGCTCGGAGAGGCAATTTCATGGACGTCATCAACTCAGTCAACGAGCCGACCCGATGAGCGGGGGCCTGTTCGCCCTTCTGGATGACGTGGCGGTGCTCGCGCGCATGTCGGCGGCGGCCAGCACCAAGGCGGCCGGTGTCGTCGTGGACGACATGGCGGTGACCCCGCAGTACGTGCACGGGGTCACCTCCGACCGCGAGCTGCCGATCATCAAGAAGATCGCGATCGGCTCGATCCGCAACAAGCTGCTCTTCATCCTGCCCGCGGCCCTGCTGTTCAGCCAGTTCCTGCCCTGGCTGCTGACACCGCTGCTGATGGTCGGCGCCACCTACCTGTGCTACGAGGGTGCGGAGAAGATCTGGGAGAAGGTGACCGGTCACGAGGAGCACGACCACCTCGCGGTAGAGGACGGGCCCCGATGCGGAGGCGGAGATGGTGAGCGGCGCGATCCGCACCGACTTCATCCTCTCCGCGGAGATCATGGTCATCGCCCTCAACGAGGTCGCCGACGAGGGCTTCGTGTTGCGGGCGGCGATCCTGGTCGTGGTGGCCTTCGTGATCACCGTGCTGGTCTACGGCATCGTCGCGATGATCGTGAAGATGGACGACGTCGGCCTGCACCTGAGCGAACGCACCTCGGCCGCGTCGCAGAAGACCGGCCGGGCGCTGGTCGCGGGGATGCCGAGGCTGCTGACCGCCCTCTCGAGCATCGGCATCGTGGCCATGCTCTGGGTCGGCGGCCACATCCTGCTCGTCGGCGTCGACGAGCTCGGCTGGCACGCACCCTACGAGCTCGTCCACCACCTCGAGGAGGACGTGCACCACGCCGTGGCGGGCATCGGCGCCCTGCTGGGGTGGCTCGTGAACACCCTGGCATCGGCGGTCATCGGCGCCGTGTGGGGGGCCGTCGTCGTCGCGGTCATGCACGTGCTGCCGCTGGGCAGGAAAGGCCACGAGGTCGGCCATGATGAGGACCCGCCGCCGGCCAGTCACTGACCCGCGACCTCATCGAGCAGGGCGAGTCTCGACCACCTTGCTCGGCGGTCAGCTCTCGGCGAAGGTTGCCGACTCGGCGATGCTGGTGAACTTCTCGACGGTCTCCTGGGTCGCGTCGGCCTGGGTGTTGACCACGAGGACAACGCGCTGACCGTTCAGGTCGAGCACCCAGTACCGGCTCACCAGTCCGGGTGCTGCGCCCGGAGCGTCCTGGGCCGGCCCAGACGATCAGCTCCTCGCCACGGCACCTGCTGACGTCGAAGCCGGCCGGGACGGACAGCTCGAGGTAGAACCCGTCGTGCCCGTCGAGCGACACCGGGAGGGGCGCCGTCGTCGTGGTCACCTTCTGAGCGGCGAGCGCTGCGGCGAAGTCCTCCGCCGAGGGGCCGAGCTTCGGCGGTTTCCCGGCGCGCGTGCAGGGGTCGGGGTACACGTCTCCGACCGGCGAGAGAGTGACGGCACCCCACTCTCCGTCGTCCACACCGTTGACCCAGACCCAGGATCGTTGCCCGTGAAGCCTGCGGGGAGGTGGAGCTCGGCAAGGGGACTATCGGGCAGCCCGCGGCCCTGGATCGCCCAGCAACCAGGAGCGAGCTCATCTCGGTGGTAGCCCACCGCCTGGCATCCGGCGGCCAGCGTGGGAGTCGCGTCGTCGTCTGCTCGTTGGCTCCCGAGTCGGTCGGTGCTGGGTCGGTCGGTGCTGGGTCGGTCGGTGCTGGGTCGGTCGCTGCTGGGTCGTCCGCGCTGCAGGCAGGCGAGTACTGCCGCCAGCGCTAGCGCCGCGGTTCCGTGCTTGATCGTTCGCATGATCTGATCTCCTTTTCGATGCTGGTCCTTCCAGAAGTGCGCTGGTGGGTATCAGTCGTCTGCCGGGCGGGTATCAGCCGGGTATCGGTCCGGTTGACGTCGTCGGGGGCGGGGTCGACAGTCTGAGCATGGGTATCGCCGTGCTCGGCCCGCTCGAGGTCGACGGGCAGGCCAAGGGGCTGAGTCCGAGAGACCGCGTCGTGCTCTCGGCGCTGGTGGTGCGTGACCGTGACGCGAGCAGCACCGAAGCGTTGGCCGATGCGTTGTGGGGCGACGACGTCCCGGCCTCCTGGGCGAAGATCGTGCACGGATGTGTCGCGCGCCTTCGCAAACAGCTGGGGGCCGCGGCCATCGAGTCCGGTGCAGCGGGCTACCGCCTGGCCCTGAACGAGGCGGAGGTCGACAGCCGTCGCTTCGAGCGCCTCTTCGGGCGCGCCAGGGATGCGCTGACCGGAGGTGACCCGGAGCGGACGTCCTACCTGGTGCGGGAGGCGCTGGACCTGTGGCGGGGGCGGGCGTTGTCCGATGTGGAGGACTGGGAGCCCGGCCGAGTGGAGGCGGCTCGTCTCGAGGGACTGCGGCAGGACGCCGAGGAGCTCTTGGTGGAAGCCGAGACGCGTGCAGGCCGGGCAAGGGACGTGGTCGAGCGGGCCCGCGCGCTGGTCGGCGGGGCTCCCTTCCGGGAGCGCCGCTGGGCGTTGCTCGCCGTCGCCCTGCACCAAGCCGGCCGGCAGGCCGAAGGCCTCGCGACGTTGAAGCGGGCACGCACGATGCTGGTCGACGAGCTCGGACTGGACCCGGGGCACGAGCTCGTCGAGCTCGAGCAGCAGCTGTTGAGGCAGGACCCTGTCCTGGACCCGGTCGTGTCGCGCGCCGTGAGCCGAACCTGCCCGTACCGAGGGTTGTTGCCGTACGACGCCGACGACGCGGACGCCTTCTTCGGCCGCGAGGCCGACGTCGAGGCCGCCCTGCGGAAGCTGAGGGAGTCGAGGGTGCTCGCCGTGGTGGGGCCGTCCGGTGTCGGGAAGTCCTCACTGGTCCGGGCAGGCGTGGTCGCGTCGCTGATGCGCAGCGGGACACCTGTCGCGGTGACCACGCCGGGCAGCCGGCCGGCGGAGTCGCTGCTCGGCTTGAAGGCCCGGCAGACCCTCGTCGTGGACCAGGCCGAGGAAGCCGTCACCGTCTGTCCAGACACGAGCGAGAGGGAACGCTACTTCGCGATGCTGACCGGTCACGTCGCCGCCGGCGGCGCGTTGGTGCTCTCCATGCGGACCGACCACCTCGGTGACCTGGCGCCGTACCCCGGCCTTGCGCGGCTCCTGGAGGAGGGCCTCTATCTCTTGGGCCCGATGAGTGAGCCCGACCTTCGCAGCGCCATCGAGGGCCCTGCCCTTCGTGCGGGGCTACGGCTGGAGCCGGGTCTGGTCGACCTGCTGGTCCGCGAGGTCGAGGGCGAACCGGCCGCCCTGCCGATGCTGTCGCACGTGCTCCGGGCGACCTGGGAGCGCCGGGAGGGGCCGACGCTCACCGTCGACGGCTACCGGGCGACGGGCGGAATCAGGTCAGCCGTCTCCCAGACCGCCGAGGGACTGTACGACGCGATGGACGCGCTCCAGCGCGGTCGCCTCCGCACCCTCCTGCTGCGCCTGGTGATGCCCACCGAGGACGGCGACCCGGTGCGTGCCCGGGTATCTCGCTCGAAGGTCGCCGCCGACGACGAGCACGAGCGACTGGTCGAGCAGCTGGTCAAGGCCCGCTTGGTGAGCATCGACGGCGACACGGTCCAGATCGCCCACGAGGCGCTCGTGCGGGTCTGGCCACGCCTGCGCGGCTGGCTCGACGACGACGTCGACGGGCAGCGGGTCTTCCGGCACCTGGCCGGCGCCGCGGACGCGTGGGACGCGATGGGCAGGCCCGAGAGCGAGCTCTACCGAGGTGCCCGGCTCAGCCGCGCTCTGGAGTGGCGCGATCGCGCCGCACCCCGACCTGAGCGACACCGAGGCAGAGCCTTCCTGCGAGGCGTCCGTCGCCTTGTCCGAGTCCGAGCTCCACGCCGCCGAGGTCCCGCATCGCCCGCGAGCGCCGGGTCAACCGCCGGCTCCGCGGCGCCCTTGCCGGCGATCGGCCTGCTCCTGGTGATGGCTCATGGTCGCCGGCGTGGTGGCGCGTTCGCACCGCGGACCGGGCCCAGGAGGACCGGGACACGGGCCGACGCGGCGGCCATGCTGGCCGATGCCCGCCGGGCCGGGGCGCAGGCGCTGGTCGACGAGGACCCCTCCAGGGCGCTGCTCCTCGCGGCCGCCGCGTTGCAGGTCGACACCTCGCCCGAGACGTGGGAGAACCTCGCTGCCACGCTATGCAGCGCAACCCGGGCCTGCTCGCCGTACGGCCGGCAGGCGACCTGGTCGTCGACCTGGCCGCCAGTCCCGACGGCGCGCTCATCGCCGCCAGCCGCCCCGAGCGACGGCACGCGGATTACTGCTGCTCGACGCGAAGACCCTGGCAGCCGCTCGACTTCGAGGAGGACATCCCCGGCGAGCGGCATCGCGTTCTCGCCCGGACGGCACGCACACTGGCCATGGCGGTCGAACCAGTGGAACGGCGACGACCCGCCGCGCATCGACGACCAGCCGCTGCGGCTGTACGACATGCCCGCGGGGCACGCTGGCCGAGCGTCAGCTGGGCGGCTTCCCCGAGAGCAGCGCGGTCGAGTACGCCGTCGGCTTCAGCGCCGACGGACGGCGGCTGGCGGCCGCGGTGCTATCCCTACGACCCCGCCGTGGGCGAGTTCGACAGCGAGGATGTCGCTGATGGTCTGGGACCTGGCGACGACCGCAGCGACCGGTCTTCCAGGTGAGGCTCCCCAACGACCCGGTCCTGGAGCTCAGTCCCGACGGACGGCTGCTCTACGTCGCGCTGACCGGTGAGGACCTGGACCGGCCGATCCGGGTGTACGACGTCGACACCGGGCGGCTGCTCCGAGCGACAGGGACCAGAGATCCTCGACGAGATCGGCGCCTTCGCGGCCGACTTGAGCCCGGACGGCTCGACCTTCGCCGTGGCCACCGCCAGCGAGGTGTACCGCTACGACACCGCCACCCTGCGGATCCGCGGCCGGGACCTCGAGGCGGGCGCCGGCGACTACATCGAGCAACTCGAGTTCTCCCACGACGGCTCCCTGATCGCGGGCGCGACCAGGGAGGGACAGCTGGTGGTGTGGGATGCGGAGTCCGGCGTCGTACGGCACCGCTTCGCCGAGCCCGGCGTTTCCTGGGGCATCGCGTTCTCGGCCGACGACCAGACGTTGTTCAGCTCCAGCGCGGACGCCGTCCGCTCGTGGGACCTGACCGGGCAGCGCGGGCTCTTCTCCCTCGGGCGGATGCCTCCGACACCGCGGAGTACGCCGTGTCGGTTCCCGCGCCGGACGGACGGACGCTGGTGCGCGAGCGCCTCGGCCTGATCTGGTTCGTCGACAACGTCACCGGGCGCGAGACCCCGAAGAGCTCGCAAGGCGACCCACGACTAGCTACCACTTCTTCTCCCCCGACTCCCGCTGGCTGCTGACCTGGCGCCAGGGCGCGTCGATCAGGTTCTGGGACACACAGACTGCCAGCTGGTCGCCAGCCGCCCGTTCCCCGAGGACAGAGGGCCGGTCCCCGCGTTCAGCCCCTCCGGTGACCAGATCTATCTCACCGACCCCGTCGACCCCCGCCTCCTCGTGCTGGACCGCGCGACCCTGAAGCCGCTGCGGCTCCCCATCAGCCTGCCGAGCACCAGTCCTCGAGCTCCACCCCCACCCCGACGACGGCACCCTCTATGCCATCACGCAGGCCGGCGCGGCCCTGCACGTCGATCCCGACTCCGGCGAGGTCGAGCAGGTCGCGGACCCCCGGGACCTTCCCCCCGGCGCAGCCAGAGCCTGGTCCTCTCCACCGGACGGCACCCGCTTCGTGGCGGTGAACCCGGACGAGCAACTGCAGCTGATCGACGTCGACGACATGGACGCTGGTTCGGCCCGGCCCTCGATTGGGGTGACGACTGGTTCCTGTTCTCCCCGGACGGCAGCCAGGTCGCCCACCTCGAGGACGACCGGCTGACGCTGCGGGACGGCACGGACCGGCGAGCTCCAGGCCAGATTCCCCTTGCCCGGCGTCGCGCCCGAGGCGCGGATGGCCTACCTGCGGGACGGCAGCGGGATCGTCGTCGCCGGCGTCGACGGTCGCACCTGGACGGTGCCGGCTGACCCGAGCGCCTGGCTGGAGCGAGCCTGCCGGACCGCTGGCCGCAACCTCACCCGCCGTGAGTGGAGCGAGTTCTTCCCGACCACGCCGTACGAGGTCACCTGCCCGGAGTGGCCTGCCGGCACCTGAGCGCGGTGCTACGGGCGGAACTCGTGATGGAACACGTACGTCGCGATGCGCTGCGCCCGGTGGTTGCCGACGACGTCTGCCGTGCGGAAGTGCAGGCCGCTCCATACTCGTGCGTTTATCGCGGCCCGGTTCAGGCTCCCGGCGAATCGGTAGTGCCGGGTCTGGGCCGCAGCCACCGACGTGATGAACAGGTCGATCCGGTTGGTGCCGAGCACCTTCGCGACCGCGCGAGAGATGGCGCCGACTGCGGTATTGAGTCCGCTGGTGTAGTCGGGATAGGGCGGATTCAAGAGAAGCGGCTTCCACGTTGGATCGGGCTCGGTTGCGGCGTTGCCATCGGTGTCGCCGAGCTGGATCGCGGTGGTGGGTCGCCAGAATCCGTAATGGAACTTGGCGTCCCACGAGGAGACGAATCCGTCGGTCGCAGCGACGTTGGCAACCGCGAGCAGTCGGGCGCTCTTACTGATACCGAATCCACGTCGGGTGACGAGGTCGCGCAGCGATGCCTGGAGACCGCCCACGCCGATGTCGGAGAAGAACAGTGCGGTCTGCGTCTGCCTCTCTGTCCGCAGGCTTCCCGTGGCACGGCCGAGATCCTTCACTTCGTTGTACTCACGCGCGTACCTGGCCGAAGTCAGGGCCGGAGGGCGTCGCGGGCGGAACTGGGCCACATCGTCGAGCACCAGCGGCTCCAGCTCTGCCATCCAGGTCGTGGAGAACGGGGCGAACGGTACCGATTGTTCCGCCACCGGTCGCCACACACCGGGTCCGATCGGCTTGGTGAACTCGAGCGGAGCGTACCTGCCGTCGTCGGCCCGTAGGTCGATGATGCGGTGCGCGGCGCGCTTGCCGAACCTCACACCGGCCTGTTCCGATGCGCCGTCCGGCGTACCGGCCAGGGAGGCCGCGTAGGCGGTATCGAGACGCGGCTTCGACGCGGGGAAGTAGTGCAACAGGAGATGGTACGCGGCGCTGGCGGCGGCGGCTTCGGGCGACGCCCAGCCCGGACCGTGTGCGTGCCACCGATATGCCGATACTTTCCGGTGATGCCGACGACGGCGTTGAACATCGCTGCGTGGGTGAACGCGAAGTACACGTAGGCCTCGGCGGGCGACTTGGCCGCGTCGGTGAGGAGGGTGGCGACAGCGGTCGCGTTCCAGTCGGTGATGACCCCGGCGTCAGAGGCTCCCGGCGGCGCAAAGGCTGTCGACGACGAGGCCGTGGTGCGGTCGTTCGACGCAGATGTTGCCGGGCCGGTGCCTGCCGCGCTCACGACCAGCGCGCTCACGAGCCCGCAGATCACGAGGCTGAGGCTACGGACTCCCATCGCCGGCTGGAGGCGCCACTTGCCCGACGGATGATGACTACTCATGTGCTCTTCCTTCCGTGTGTACAACCCGGCGACCGCCTCGAACGGCTGGTGACCGCCGATGAGATCGTTCGGGATGGATTCGAGTTTGAGATTCAGTTGGCAGCCGGCCGGTATCGGACGGGTATCGGAGCCGGCGGTCCTCGGGCCCGTGGCCTGTTGCATCATGGGCAATCGTCGGCGCGGCTGATTTGACCAACCGAGGCGGTTGGCGGCCGGGTCAGCGGGTATAGGAGCAGTTTGTGTCGTCCTCATCGAAGTCCTCAGTCAGCTCAATCAGGCGCCGGTTCGATCCGGGCCGGCGCGTGCGGATGAGCAGGCCGAGGAGGGTTGCCGCGGCCGTCGCGAGCGCCGTGCTGGCACTCACCGCACTCGGAGCAGTGACGCCCCGAGACCCCGCCCGGGCCGCCGACCCGCTCGTCGTGTGGGCTGTCGGAGACCTGTGCGACGACGACAACGGGGTGCCGGGGTGCGAGAGGGTCGCCGACATCGTCGACGCCGACAGCACCGCGACGTACTTCGTGCCGTTGGGTGACATCCAGTACGAGAACGGGTCCCTGGCCAAGTTCAACACCTACTATCAGCCCAAGGTCGGCGCGAAGCTCAACGCGATCACCAAGCCGATACCCGGCAACCACGAGTACGCGACCGCCAACGCCGCGGGGTACTACGCCTACTTCGGTGCCAAGGCAGGTGATCCGTCCAAGGGCTACTACTCCTTCAACGAGAACGGCTGGACGCTGATCTTCCTCAACTCCAACTGCGCCGAGATCCCGGGTGGATGCGGGTACGCCGGCGCTCAGGCCAGGTGGCTCGACGTCCAGCTACAGGAGCCGCAGACCTGCGAGATCGTCTTCACCCACCACCCACCAATCACTGACGGCGAGTACGCACCGGGCGTCGACTCGGCGCGCGGGTTCTGGCGGCATGCGTATGAGAACGACGCCGAGCTGTTCTTGTCCGGGCATGACCACGGATACCAGCGGTTCGCCAGGCGGAACAGCAACCTCGCGCCCGCCTCTGACGGTGTGACGCCGGTGGTGGTAGGCACGGGCGGGAAGTCCCTGTACCCGTTCGGAACGACCAACCGCAGTGTCTACCGCCAGGACAGGGTGTTCGGGGCGGTGCGACTGAGCCTGTCCGCGACCGGCTACTCCGGCGAGTTCGTCAACATCAACGGCGTCACGATGGACTCATTCTCCGGGTCGTGCCGGTCCTGACCGTCCACCCCGGCTCCCAGCACGGTCCCTGGCCTGCACAAACCGCCCGCGGATCCCACTCCGCGGGCGGTTCATGAGTGGTCACCGGTCCGCCGTAACGTGCCGGGAACTCCCCTCACCAGAGGAGACGCCCACCGCCAACACCTATGACGCAGATTCGTGGCGCCGGTTGTCCTGGGCCGCGAGAGCCGTGACGGGCATGCGGGCTTTCCACCTCTCCTGACCTACGAGGGCCCCCACATTGAACGTACGCCGCGGACGCGGATAAAGGGTATGTATGTTGCAAATCGGTATAAAACGGATCAAATCGGTGACCGCGGCTGCGTCACCAAGGCCGATCACGAACGCCGGATCCGGAGATCATGCCGAAACCGGGAAGCCGGCCAATGGACGGAAGACCGCCCGCGGCAACCGACCTTCGACCGCGGGCGGTCTCCCCGTCGGGCCCCCGGGAGCCGGGGTGTCAACCCCAGGCCCAAGGCGACCAGCCCCAGCGGCCTCCGATCGCCTCGGAGCCGCCCGTACCCAAACAGGTGGCCGTTAACGGTCCCACTTCGTCAATTCTTCCAGGGCGGAGCATGGGAGCGGCCACGGGAGGACGTTCGGGCAGCGGGACCAATTGCCCTACCGGCGTGGCGGCAATGCTCCTAGCATGGTTCTGAAGGTTCTCGGAGATACCCCCATTTCGGGCACCTTCGCGCAGCCGCCCCGCTTTGGTCCCCCCTTGGCGGGGCGTGCACGTTCTGCTGGGTAGTGTCCTCTAGGACGCCGCCGACAACTCGTCGGTCAGCAGCGCGACGAGCGCCTCGAGCTGCACGTCTGCCGACAACGGCATGTCTGCGTCCGAACCGTCGAGTGCTCTGGCGGCGAGCCCCGCCTTGCTGTCGATGAGCTCCGCGATCTTCGTGTCGATGGTCTGCGCGGCGATGATTCGCCATGCCGTGACCGGCTCGCCCTGGCCGATGCGGTGGACCCGGTCGATGGCCTGCGTCTGCTCCGCGTCGGTCCACGAGAGCTCGGCGAGCACGACGTTGGAAGCGACCTGCAGGTTGAGGCCGACGCCTGCCGTGAGCAGCGAGCAGACCGCGATGGACACGTCGGGATCGTTCACGAACGCGTCGATGTTCTTCTGGCGAGCCCGAGAGGTCTGGTCTCCGCGGATCGACGCGTAGCCGATTCCGCGCTTGGCAAATGTCTCCTGCGCGATGTCCATCACGTCCACGTGCTTGGCGAAGAAGACGACCTTGCCGACGCTGCGGGCCAGCTGGGCTGCGTAGTCCGCGGCCAGTTCGGCCTTGGCCTGCCCGATCCGGCGCACCATGCTGAACACGTTCTCACCGGTCTTCGCGGTGGTGGTGTCGGCCAGCTCCCACCCAGCGACCCGACGTACGAGGTCGTGGTCGATGCCCTCCACGACCACGCCCGAGGTTCGCGTCGCCAGGGCGGTCTCGTAGCGCGACACGAGGCGGCGCGCCAGCTCGCGCTCGGCCGCCCGGATCGAACGGCCGACGTGGTCGTCGAGCTCGACCGGAAGGTCGGCGATACGGCGGGCGGGGATGTCTGCGGCCACCTCGACCTTGCGGCGACGGACGATGCCGAGATCGATCACGCAGGCGCGCGCGGCGGGGTAGAACCCGGGGTCGACCGGTGTCATGCCGGTCTCCTCGAGAGCGTCCATCAGCTCGGCGCCCGGCATCTTCTCCTCGATCCAGCCGAGGAACTGCCAGATCGCCTTGAAGTCCTCGATGTCGTTGATCAGTGGCGTCCCGGTGAGCGCCATCAGCAGAGGACGCGCGGTGCGGGCGCGGATGCGCTGGGAGAGCTGCAGGACGTGCTGGGAACGCTGTGAGTTCTTGTTCTTGATGAAGTGCGCCTCGTCGACGACCATGCCGCGGAAACCGTGGTCGCCGAGCCAGCCGACGTGCCGGTCCAGCACCTCGTAGTTGACGACGACGATGTCGGCGAAGCCGTCGATCGTGTGGCCGTCGCCATGGATCACCGTGACCGGGCGGTTGGGTGTCCAGAGACCGGCCTCGCGGGCCCAGTTGGTCTTCACGACGTTCGGTACGACGACGAGCAGCGGGTAGGCATTCGCGGCCTCAGCTGCGAGCAACGCCTGAGCAGTCTTGCCCAGGCCCGGCTCGTCGGCGAGCAAGAAGGTCCGGTGCCCGGACTCGGCAGCGGCGATCATCTGTGCTTGGTGTCGCATCAGCGGGAGGCGCCCCCTTGGCGGACGCGAGGTGGACGGCTCCGGCAGGGCCATGCATGCCGATGCTCCGCTGGCGGCGCGCTCGAAAGACGTGAGCAGTGGGCCGAGCAATTCCCAGGTGGCGAGGCGCCTCGGGCGAGGTTCACGGGACGCGGCGGACATGAAGTCGGGGGCGAGGAAAGGATTGGCGAGCTGCCGCGAGACGACGGACTGCGGGACCACCCGGCGTTCGGAGGTGGCGGTGGGGGCCTCGGGCTCGGCGGTGAATTCGTCCGGGGACGGCTCGATACCGGCTGCCCGCATCAGGTCGCGCTTGAGCGACCGGGCCGCGTCGGACACCACCGCATCCTCGGCGAGAAGCGCGAGCAGGGAGGTGTCGCGGGCAGCGGTCTTCGCCAGGATCTTCGCGACCCCGTCCAGACGCTTCAGCTGCTCGGCACGGTCGGCGGCGCTGATGGACTCGCCTGCATTGACGCGGGCGCGCTCCTCACGCACCAGCAGGGCAACAACCTGGAACTTGGTGCGTCCCGAGGGCTTCAGGGGTCCGCGCTCGGCGCTCGCCTCGACCTCACGCACGGCGCGGGCAAGTACCGGGATGATGCCCTCCTCGTCGCGGTTGCGGGCCGGGCGCCTGCTTCTGGGGGCAGTTCGAGTAGCGCCCGGCTGGCGCTGGCTTCGTCTGGCCAAGAACTCCTCCTATCGAACGCCCCGGCTTGCCGCCTTGGCGTTGTGGCACGCTGCACCCGGTGTCAGGCAGACCCGGCGATGAAACGTCGAGCCATAGAACTCGAAGTGCACTCCACCAGGCGACTTGGTCAATCGCTCGTCCTGCACATCGACATTGACGTCGACGAGCCGAACTGACACCCCGCCCACCGTTTAGATGTCCGACCATCGGTCGGATGCCACGTCGCCGACCGCAGAGTCTGAGTTGTCGCTCGACGAGCAATGCGGGGGTCGGTGTTGCCCAGATCTTAGCCCAATGTGGTGCGGAGACTGCGGCAATCGGAAATCGGACTGCTCTCGGCGCCGAGGATTTTCCATCTCCCCACGCAATGGGGCGGTACAAAAGGAGGAACCGCCCGCGGCGGGGATCCGCGGGCGTTCCGTTTCTTCGCTGAGTCGCCGGTTCCGAGGGCTCCTCGTCAAAGTCTCAAGTGCCGGCTGGGTACGCCGACGGCAGCGGCCGAGAATGGCCATGGGTGCGCGCGGCTGTTGTGGTGCGGATTCTGGTTGCGGCCACAGCGGTCACCCCGACTCTTGTTCTGAGTCACCGGGGTCCGGGGCAACGAAGCTTTTCAGGAGGCCAGATGTGCACGGCCACACTTCCATCCCAGACCGGGAACGGACAAACGGGGGTTAGTCGCCCTAGGGACCCAGGACCCCAAAGGCGAGGTCCGGCCGTGCTCAGGGCGCGTACAGTTACCAACGTCCTCTCCACATAACGGACACCACAGGGAGACAACGGTCACATCGATGAAACTTTGACAAGTTCCAGGGCACGTACTCGGGCACCGGACAGCACGGTCGCCTGTGGCGGATCAGGCGGGTGCCCACGGGATGGCGGCTGGAGTTCATCGACCCTGGCGACGGGACCGCCACCTATGCGGGCACTGACCAGCTCGAAGCGGATGCGGCTCAAGGGCACGC
>CAWJOJ010000018.1:0-50091 GCA_963844385.1 uncultured Actinomycetota bacterium
GATCGATCCGTCGTACGCCGAACTCGTCGGCCTGACCAGTCATCAAGTCTCGGTCAAGTCGACGACAGCATCGTCGACCTCCTCTTCCACCACTACGAGGCATACCGGATCCAGATCTCCGCAGCCAGCGCATAGGTTCCCGCCGGTTACCCGGTGGGGGTACGGCGTGGCGATCCCGACCAGCGATGACACGATCTGGGGCACCGGCGGAAGCGACATCCTCTACGCCGGCTACGGCGACGACCGCGTCTACGCCGGCGCCGGACGGGACCTGCTCGTCGGTGCGTATGGCAGCGACGTACTGTTCGGTGGCCCCGGTGCGGACGCGTTCCTGGTGTTCCCGGACGACTCGCGACCAGACTTCGACCCGACCGAGGACGTGCTCCTGGACCTGCCGACGGCGCTGCTGCACCTCTTTGCGCGGTAGTCACGGCGGAAATCAGCCGTTTCCGCGCGTACGGCGTCGGATCTGGGCCGTGGAAGCGGCTCTCAACGGGCGAGATCATTAGCGTCTCACCCGGCGGGGCTCTAGGGTGTGCCCATGACCGCACCCGTCTCCGGAGGCCCCGCCCTCCCCCAGAAACGCACGTTGGTGACCGAGATCCCCGGCCCGCTTTCCGCCGCCGCGCTGGACCGCAAGAAGCAGCATGTCGCCGATGGCGTCGGCACCGCCCTGCCCGTGTTCGTCGCGGCTGCCGGGGGCGGCGTCATCGTCGACATCGACGGCAACACGTTGATCGACATGGCGTCCGGCATCGCGGTCGTGAGCGTCGGGAACGCCGCCCCGTCGGTCGTCCGCCGGGTGACCGAGCAGGTGGCCTCGTTCACCCACACCTGCTTCATGGTCACGCCGTACGACGGGTACGTCGACGTGTGCGCGGCCCTCGGCGAGCTCACGCCCGGGCGACCACGCGAAGAAGACGGCCCTGTTCAACTCCGGCGCCGAGGCTGTCGAGAACGCCGTGAAGATCGCCCGGTCCTTCACCGGCCGGGATGCGGTGGCGGTGTTCGACCACGCGTACCACGGCCGGACCAACCTGACGATGGCGATGACCGCCAAGAACATGCCCTACAAGCACCGGTTCGGACCGTTCGCCGGCGAGGTCTACCGGGCCCCGATGTCCTACCCGTTCCGCGACGGGCTCTCCGGCCCCGACGCGGCTGCCCGCGCCATCGACGTCCTCGACAAGCAGGTCGGTGCGGTCAACCTCGCCTGCCTGGTCATCGAGCCGGTCCTGGGCGAGGGCGGCTTCGTGGTCCCCGCGCCCGGCTTCCTGCCCGCGCTGTCGGAATGGTGCACAGCCAACGGGATCGTGTTCGTCGCGGACGAGATCCAGTCCGGCTTCTGCCGCACCGGCGACTGGTTCGCCTGCGACAACGAGGGCGTGGTGCCCGACCTGGTCACGACCGCGAAGGGCATCGCCGGCGGACTGCCGCTGGCCGGCGTCACCGGTCGCGCCGAGATCATGGACTCCGTGCACGTCGGGGGCCTCGGAGGCACGTACGGCGGCAACCCGGTCGCGTGCGCAGCCGCCCTCGGCTCGCTCGAGGAGATGCGCACCCACGACCTCGCCGCCCGGGCTCGGGCGATCGGCGCGCTGATGCAGGCGCGGCTGGCCGACCTCGCGTCGACGTACGCCGTGATCGGCGACGTCCGCGGTCGCGGCGCGATGATGGCGATCGAGCTGTGTGAGCCGGGGACGACGAAGCCCGACTCGGTGCGCGCGGCAGCGGTCAACGCGGCCTGCCACAAGGCCGGTGTCGTGACCCTGACCTGCGGCACCTGGGGCAACGTGTTCCGCTTCCTGCCCCCGCTCGCGACCTCCGACGAGCTGTTGCACGAGGCCTTCGACGTGATCGCGGAGGCGTTCGCCGCTACCGAGTGAGCTTCGGGCTGTCTCGGCTCGGCCACGCTGGTGGTTGGCGGTCGCGTCGCTTCGCGCCAATTGGTCGACAACTACAGGGCGACCAGCTGTCCCGGGCGTCATTTCGCGCCAATTGGTCGACAACACAGGGCGACCAGCTGTCCCGGCATCATTACGCGCCAATTGGTCGACAACTACAGGGCGACCAGCTGTCCCGGGCGTCATTTCGCGCCAATTGGTCGACAACTACAGGCCGACCAGCTGTCCCAGGCATCATTACGCGCCAATTGGTCGCCAACTACAGGCCGACCAGCTGTCCCAGGCATCATTTCGCGCCAATTGGTCGACAACGACAGGGCGACCACGACGTCAGGGATTCAGCTCCGTGATCCCCCACGGCGATCCGTACTCGGTGAGCAGGTCGAGGAACGGCACCGCGTCGAACGCTTCCGGGCCGAGGACGCCGGTGCCGGACCACGCTCCTCGCGCAAGCAGCTCGAGGGCGACGACCGGGTTGATCGCGGTCTGCCAGACCACGCACTGATGGCCGTACTCGGCCATCGACCACTCGTTGTCGACCACGTGATAGAGGTACGTCGACCGTGGGGAGCCGTCCTTGCCCGTGCCCGTGACCCAGAGCCCGGCGCAGGTCTTGCCCGTCATCTGCGGCCCCAGCTCGGCCGGGTTCGGCAGACCGGCGGCGACGACGTCGCGGGGTGACACCTCGCCCCCGGGCACCTTCACCTTGTCGGTCTTGTCGAGGCCGAGCTTGTGCAGGGTCTTGAGTACGTCGATGAACTCTTCCCCGAGGCCGTACTTGAACGTCGCCCGCCTGCAGTCGACCCAGCGTGGCATCAGCAGCACTTCCTCGTGCTCGACGTTCACGCACTCGACCGGACCGATGCCCTCCGGGAAGTCGAAGATCTCGGGTTCGCTGAACGGTGTCGTCGTGAACCACTCGCCGTCCTCCCAGATCACCGGCGGGTTGAGGCACTCCTCGATCGTCGTCCAGATCGAGAAGGACGGCGCGAAGTCATACCCCTCGACGACCAGGCTGGACCCGTCGCGAGTGCCGAGCTCGTCGATCTCGGAGAACAGGTGGTCGGCGGCGTACCGTGCGAAGACGTCGGACAGCCCGGGCTCGACGCCGATGCCGACGAGGGCGAGCCGGCCGGACGACTCCCAGTCACCGGCCTTCGCGAACTGCTCGTCGCCGAGCTTGACTCCGCACTTCTCGTACGGCGCGTCCGGGTGCGGCCGGGACAGTGACATCGCCATGTCGAGGTAGTCCACGCCCGCGGCGTGGGCGCCGTCGAAGATCGGCATCACGAAGCGCGGGTCCACGGCATTCATCACGTGGGTGATTCCGTGCTCGCGACACAGTGCGGCCACCGACTCGGCCGACGAGGCGTCCACGCGCGCGGCCGAGAACCGGGGATCCGCCGCCGCCGCGCGCACCGCCCGGCTCTCGTCGAAATCGGCGATCACGATCTGCTCGAAGAAGTCGCGCCTGGCGGCGATGGCGCCGAAGGCCCCGCCGACGCCGCCGGCACCGACGAGCAAGATCTTCACGGATCACTCACCGAGGTAGAACATGCCATCGGATCCCGTTCGGTCGACGTCCAGCTTGGGAAGCGAGCCTAACGACCGGGTCAACGGAGTCTGTAGCGGTCACCGCCCGTAGGACATGATGGCTTCGGGCAGACTGACGACTTCAGGCTGACGATCATGAGGGGGCACAAGGATGCGGCGGTCTACTGCGGTGGGACTGCTCGCGGTACCGCTGGTCATTGCCGGTCTCTACTGGCTGATGCTGCACGGGTACCTCGAGCTGACTGCCTGGCTGCTGGCCATCGCGGTGCTCGGCATGATCGGCGCCGCAGCATGGGAGGGGCGCCACGGCCACCCGAAGTGGGCCGCGTTGCTGCTGGCTGGTGCGCTCGCGACGGCCGGCACCGTCGGCTTGTACGGCTGGAACCTCAACAAGAAGCTGGACAACATCCATCGGGTGGACGACCGGGTACTCCAGGAAGGCAAGCGGCCCGCGAAGGCCGAGACCAAGGCCATCAACGTCGTACTGATGGGGGCCGACAACCCCAATCAGCTGGTCAAGAAGCCGACCATCACCGAACTGCTCGCCGACGGCAAGTGGGACCCCGGCGCGTACCGCAGCGACACGATCATGGTGATGCACATCCCGGAGGACCGGAAGCGCGCGTACATCGTGTCGATCCCCCGCGACTCCTATGTGCCGATCTACGACGACCGGGGCGAGCAGCACGGCTCGAACAAGATCAACAGCGCGTTCTCCTCGTATGGCCCGTTCGGAACCCTGCGGACCGTGGAGAACCTGTCCGGGCTGCGCATGGACCACATGGCGGTCATCGACTTCGAGGGGTTCCGTGACCTGACGTCCGCGGTCGGTGGGGTGGACGTCTACGTGCCGGAAGAGGTCCACGACAGCTACCAGGACCAGACCTGGCCCAAGGGCTGGAACCACATCGAAGGAAATCTCGCGCTGAAGTACGTCCGGCAGCGGCACGGCCTCACCGAGGGCGACTTCGGTCGGATCGACCGGCAGCAGAACTTCCTGCGCGCCTTGATGGGCAAGGTGCTCGAGGACGGCACGATCGGAAATCCGGTGAAGTTCAGCAATACCCTCGACGCGATCACGAACCATCTGACCGTGGACGAGAGCTGGTCGAGCGGCGACCTCCGCGGGTTGGCCCTGGGCATGCGCAACCTCGACGCCGACCACGTCAGGTTCGTCACCCTGCCCCTGGACCACTACGAGACGGTGGAAGGTGCCGGGTCGGTGAACATCATCGACGAGGCCCGGGCCAAGGAGATGTGGCAGGCCGTGACCGACGACCGCATGGGCCGCTACCTCGAGAAGCACCCCGAGGACGAGCTCGGGGATCCTGAGGAAGTCGGCTGAGTTCTAGGCCTGGTACACCGGCTCTCCGTCGACCCAGGTGGAGACCACCCGGGTCGCGCCGATCTCCTCGACCGGCCCGGTGAACGGGTCCCGGTCGAGCACCACGAGGTCCGCGACGGTGCCTTCGTCGAGGACTCCCGACTCGTCCCGGTGGTTGATCCGGGCCGAGCCGCTCGTGTAGGCGGCGAAGGCCGTGGCGAGCTCGAGTGCCTGCTCTGGCAGGAACTGCTCCTCGCCCTCCGGCCCGCTGGCGCCGTACGCCGTCCGGTTAACCGCGACGTGGATCGCGGCCAGCGGGTCGGGCGTGGTGACCGGCCAGTCGGAGCCCATCGCCAGCGGTGCTCCCGTTCGGTCCAGGTCGCGGAACGGGTACTGCCACCGTGCCCGCTCCGCCCCGAGGAACGGCAACGTCAGCGTGACCATCTGGTCGTCGAGGCAGGCCCAGAGCGCCTGCAGGTTGGCCGCCACGCCGAGCCGGCCGAAGCGGGGTACGTCGTCGGGGTGGATCAGCTGGACGTGGGCAATGTGGTGTCGCCGGTCTCGCCGGCCGGCAGCACCCTCGAACGCGTCCAGCGCCTCACGCACCCCACGGTCGCCGATGGCGTGCACGTGCACCTGGAAGCCCTCGGCGTCGAGCGCGGCGACGTACTGCTTGAGCGCCTCGCCGTCGACGAACGAGTGGCCGGTGTTGGTGGTGGCGTGTCCGCACCTGTCGAGGTACGGCGCGGTCAGCGCGGCCGTGCCGTTCTCGGCGATGCCGTCCTGCATGATCTTCACGCTCGTGGCCCGGAGGCGCCCGTGGGTGAACTCGGCGCGGCGCTCGACGAGCTCGGCCACCTGCTCGACCCCGCGGCCCCGATCCCACCAGAGCGCACCGACGACAGTGGCCGTCAGGTCTCCGGACTGCGCTGCGCGCAGGTACGTGGACGACGGATCGTCCATCCCGCCGTAGGCGCCGAGGATGGCGTCCTGCCAGCCGGTCACGCCCATCGAGTGCAGGTAGCGCTGCCCCTCCAGGAAGCCGGCGTCGTACTCCGCGGGGTCGGTCTCCGGCAGGTGCTGGCTCACCAGTCCCATCGCGCCCTCGTGCAGGGTCCCGTTCGGGCGACCGTCGTCATCGCGGTCGAGATGGCCGTCGGCTGGGTCAGGCGTGAGCTCGCCGATCCCCGCCAGCTCGAGGGCACGGCTGTTGACCCAGGCGCCGTGATGGTCGCGGTTGATCAGGAAGACCGGTCGGTCCGGCACGATCGCGTCCAGATCCGCGGCGGTCGCCGTACTCCCCGGAAAGGCCCCCATCGCCCAGCCACCGCCCAGGATCCACGGCCGCTCGGGGTTGGCGAGGGCGTACGCCGCGATCGCGGCCAGGTAGTCCTCGCGCGTGTGGACCCCGGACAGGTCGCACCGGATCCGCTCGAGCCCACCCTGGACGGCATGCACGTGCGCATCGACGAAGCCCGGCGCGAGCAGCCCACCGGCCAGGTCAACGACGCGGTCCCAACGCTGGTCGAGCTCGTCCTCGGGGACTAGCGCGCGGATCACCCGGTCCTCGACGACGAGCGCCCGGCCGGGTAGATGGCGGTGGCCGTCGAAGACCGATGCCGTTCCGGAAGACCGTGAGCATGAGGCAATTCCTATCAGTTGCACCATGACACCGCCCACAACGACGAAATCCGCATCTGGTGGTCAGGTTGACCACGATTTCGCTTGAAGAAGCGGTGGGAAACCTGCACGATGGTCGGTATGGACCAGCACCCGGCGTACGACGACCTGCAGCGCGCTGCGAAAGACCACCTGTGGATGCACTTCACCCGGCACTCGAGCTTCGACCATGCGGACGTGCCGGTGATCGTGAAGGGCGAGGGCGCCTACATCTACGACGCGAAGGGCAGGCGGTACCTCGACGCCCTCGCCGGCCTGTTCGTGAGCCAGCTCGGACACGGCCGCACTGAGCTGGCCGACGCAGCCGCGAAGCAGGCCCGCGAGCTGGCGTTCATGCCGCTGTGGTCGTACGCGCACCCAACGGCGATCCAGCTCGCGGAGCGAGTGGCGGGCTACGCGCCGGGCGACCTCAACCGGGTGTTCTTCAGCAGCGGTGGCGGCGAGTCGGTCGAGACCGCGTGGAAGCTGGCCAAGAACTACTTCAAGCTCACTGGCAAGCCGATGAAGCACAAGGTCATCAGCCGCACGATCGCCTACCACGGCACCACCCAGGGTGCCCTCTCGATCACTGGCCTGCCCGGCCTCAAGTCGGTGTTCGAGCCGCTGGTGCCGTCCACCTTCCGCGTGCCGAACACGAACTTCTACCGGGCGCCGCAGCACGGCGACGACCTCGAGGCCTTCGGTCGCTGGGCGGCCGACCAGATCGCGGTGGCCATCGAGAACGAGGGGCCCGAGACGGTCGCCGCAGTATTCCTCGAACCGGTGCAGAACGCCGGTGGCTGCTTCCCGCCGCCGCCTGGCTACTTCGACCGGGTCCGCGAGATCTGCGACGAGTACGACGTACTCCTGGTCTCCGACGAGGTGATCTGCGCGTTCGGGCGGCTCGGCCACATGTTCGGGGCCTCCCGCTACGGCTACCAGCCGGACATGATCACGTGCGCCAAGGGCATCACGTCGGGCTACGCACCACTGGGAGCGATGATCGCCTCCGACCGGCTGATGGAGCCGTTCCTCCAGGGCACCAACTCGTTCGCCCACGGCTACACGTTCGGTGGCCACCCGGTCTCGACCGCGGTCGCGATGGCCAACCTGGACATCTTCGAGAACGAGAACATCAACCAGCACGTGCTCGACAACGAGGACGCCTTCCGGGCGACGCTCGAGAAGCTGAAGGACCTGCCGATCGTCGGCGACGTGCGCGGCGACGGCTACTTCTACGGCATCGAGCTGGTCAAGGACAAGGACACCAAGGAGACCTTCAACGACGCCGAGGCCGAGAAGCTGCTGCGTGGCTTCCTGTCCCGGGCGCTCTTTGACGAGGGCCTCTACTGCCGGGCCGACGACCGGGGAGACCCAGTCGTCCAGCTCGCTCCTCCGCTCATCTGCGACCAGTCGCACTTCGACGAGATGGAGCAGATCCTGCGAGTCGTGCTCGACAAGGCCCAAACACTGCTCTGAACGAAAGCGGGAAATGCTGGGCGGCTCGAGACGGCTGGTAGTTCGCGACGGCTAGACCAGCGAGCTGCCAGCCGTTTTCGGTTGGGGTCGAAGCGTCGGCCATGCTCTACGCTCTCAGGCAGTTCGTGTCGACGGCGAGCGCGGAAGGAGCGATGACAGGTCGCGGAGGGATGGCGAAAACCTCGGGTGACGCACCCCCGCGCCTCCAACCGCATCTGCCAAGCCACATCGGCGCGCTGATCCTCGTCGGCGCCGCCTACTACCTCGGCGCCCGGCTGGGCTTGAGCCTGTCGCTGGTCCGGGACAACGTGACGCCGCTCTGGCCGCCGACCGGAATCGCGGTGGCCGCGTTCCTGCTGTGGGGCAGGAAGATGTGGCCCGCCGTCGGCGCTGGCCGCCTTCGCGGTGAACCTGCCGATCAGCGAAGGGCCCCTGCCGGCCGCCGTGACGGCGGCCGGGAATGTGCTGGCTCCCCTCGTTGCCGTGGCCCTTCTGGAACGGGTGGGTTTCCGGCGACAGCTGGACCGCCAGCGGGATGCCTTGGCCATCGTGTTTCTGGGCGCTCTGGCGAGCATGCTGATCAGTGCCACGATCGGCGCGCTGACGCTCTTCGTGTCCGGAGCGATTCCGGCGGACAGGCTGCTCGTGGCGTGGGCGGTGTGGTGGACAGGGGATGCGATGGGGGTCCTGGTGGTCGCCCCGTTCTTGTTGTGTCTTCCGTTGTTCTGGGAGCTGAGGACCTGGCCGTGGACACGCTGGGTCGAGGCCGGCACGATCCTGGTCGTGGTCGCGGCGGTGACCTCGGTGGCGGCGTACTCCAACCTCCACCTGCTGTTCCTGGCGCTGCCCGTGCTGGGCTGGGCCTCCTGGCGCCTTCAGCTGCGAGGTGCGGCGCCCGCTGCGCTGATCGCGTCTCTGGTGGTGACGTGGTCGGCCGCCGGCGACCTCGGGCTGTTCGAGCGCGGTTCGCTCTTCGAGAAGATGCTCACCCTCCAGGCGTTCAACGCGTGCGTGGCCCTCACCTCCTTCTTCCTGGCCGCTCTCGTGAGCGATCGGATTCGCGTCGCTGCCGCGCTGGAGGCCGCGGCCGCCGAGCTCGAGGAGCGCGTCCTGCTGCGGACAGCCGAGTTGTCCGCGGCGAACGCGCGGCTGTCGTTGGAGATTCGGGAGCGGTCAGCGGCAGAGGAACAACTCAGTCATGAGGAAGCTCGGGCCCAAAGGGATCACGAGATCGCCGAGACGTTGCAGCGAAGCCTGCTCCCGGACCGGCTGCCCGAGATACCAGACGTGGCCCTGGCCGCGCGCTACGTGCCGGCGACGGCCGACGTGCAGGTTGGGGGCGACTGGTACGACGTCGTACAGCTCCCCGACGGGCTCATCGGGCTGGCCATCGGCGATGTCGCCGGCCACGGGCTCCCGGCCGCGGCCACGATGGGCCAGCTCAGGATGGCGCTTCGGGCCTACGCGTTGCAGGACCCGTCGCCGGTGTCGGTGATGAACGGAGTCCATCAGCTCGTGTCTCAGCTTCCGATGGCCGAGATGGTGACTCTGATGTACCTGGTCTTCGATCCGGCGACGCGAGTGCTGCGCTTCACGAATGCCGGACATCCTCCAGCCCTGGTCATCGACAACGGGACGTGCGCCTATCTGGAGGACGGCCTGGCGCCTCCGGTCGGAGTGACGGCGTACGCCGCGTACACGGAGGTCAGCCAGGAGCTCGCGTCAGGAGCGACCCTGCTGCTGTACACCGACGGGCTCGTGGAGCGCCGGGGAGTGTCCATCCAGGATGGCCTCGATCGTCTGAGCCACGAGGCAGCCGCAAATGGGGCGTCCGACCTCGAGGAGTTGTGCGATCGCCTCTTGTCGTCCCTGCTCGAGCCGAACCAGGTCCCCGACGACATCGCCCTCCTGGCGATGCGAGCGGTGCCACGAGCGACCTTCTGACGCGGGGTTGTTGGCGCCGAGTGCGGCGCACGCGGCTTGTTCAGCGTCAACAGGCCCGCGTCAGAACGCGGCGTCAGTTCCAGTTGTCGATCTTGACGTCGTGCGGGTCGGGGGACCCTGATCCGGTTTCGAGCAGCGACTTCAGGCTCATCAGGAAGACCGCCCACTTGGTGCTGCAGTGGTGCATGAACTCCACCGGCTCCTTCCAGCCCAGATGCTTGAACAGGACCGTGGTCTGGTCGTCTTCCTGCTTGAGGTCCCAGCTCACGTGCGTGCCGATCCACTCGTCGGGGCCGTCCACCACTTCCCACAGCACCCGCTTGCCTTGGTCGAGTTCGAGGACGTTCATGTCGAACCCGCCGGCACCGAAGCGGAACCGGAGCACTCCCCCGACCTGGCCGTCGCCTTGCGTGTCGGTCGTCCACCAGCCGGAGAGACCTTCGGTCTTGGTCAGCGCCTCATAGACGTCGTCCGGGGACGACTTGACCCCGACCCTGTGCAGGATGTCCACCATTGTTGATTCCCTTCTCTCGTGTTCTGGATGCTGTTCTGGATTCACTGTTCTTTGCTCTTCTGAATGGCCTCGGCGATCCGCTTGATGCGCCGTAGCCGGGCGTCCCAGGTCGACCCCACGTCTGCCAGCTGGGCAGCCGCGCGGGCGAGTTGCGCATCGTCCACCCGGTAGCGCATCTCCCGTCCGACGGGAGTGACGTGGACCAGTCCGACGCGGTCGAGGACGCCGAGATGCTTCGCGACGGCCTGACGTGTGACAGGCAGTCGGTCGCTCAGGGTGGTGGCCGTTCCGCCACCATCCGCCAGAAGCAGATCGAGCATCCGACGCCGCGTCGGGTCCCCGATCGCCGACCAGAGGTCGTCGTCGACATTGACGGTCATGGCGTGGAGGCCAGCCGGATGACGTACTCGCCGATGCGCGGTACGTAGGTGTCCCAGCCGGCGACGTGCTCCTGGTAGGCCTCCTCGAGGACAGCGACCTCCCAACCCATCTCCCGGAACCCGGTCTCGGTCAGCCGGAGCAGGGTGCCCGCACCCGACGGGACGAGCTCGAACGTCACCAGCAGCGAGTTGGTGGCGTCCGCGACCTCCCCGCTGGAGTGGACCCAGCGGAACGAGAAGAGCCGGGGAGGTACGACGTCCACCACGGTGATCGGGACGACCTTCGCATCTCCCGCGGCCGGGTCCCCCCACACCAGCTCACCGGTGGCGCCGGCCGTCGGCTCGACATCTGCCTCGACTCCGCCCCACCACTCCCGGATGTGCTCGGGGCTGCTGATGACGTCGAAGACGACGTCGGGTGCGGCGTCGATGTGGATCTCGCGCTCGATGCTTCCGTACTCCATGTGGAACCCTCTTTCCGCAACGTTTGGTTGCACGTCACGATAGCCGATCAGTTCCTAACGCGCAACCGTTGGTTGCTTGATGTCACACAGACGAGCGCTAGGTCGAGTCCCGCACGCACCTGATGCGTGCGGGACTCGACCGAAGGCCTAGGCGGTGGTGCGGCACCGCTCAGGAGTCGAAGCCCAGCCCAAACCGGTCGAGCGTGCGCAACCACAGGTTCCGCCGGCCGGCGTGCCGGTCGGCCTGGTCGAGCGACCACCGGGTCAGCGAGATGCCGGCGTAGCGGAACGGCTCCGGCGGGAACGGCAGCGGCTTGAGCGCACCATCGACAACGCGGTGCGCTCGGAGGACTCGCCGTGCAACAGGTCCAGCATCACGTCGGCACCGAAGCGGGTGCGCCGAAACGCCGAGCCCGGTGTAGCCCAGGGCGTAGGCCACCCGGCCGCGGTGCGCCGTACCGAAGAAGGCGGTGAACCGCGTGCAGGTGTCGATGACCCCGCCCCAGCGATGCGTGAACCGCAGCCCGGACAGCTGCGGGAACGTCTCGAAGAACTGCGAAGCCAGCAGCCGGTGCGTCACCGGGGACTGCTCTCGGGCATGAGAGATCTGCGACCCGAGGAAGTAGACCGCGTCGTAGCCACCCCACAGGATCCGGTTGTCGCGGGTCAGCCGGTAGTAGTGGAACTGGTTCGCCGCGTCACCGACACCCTCGCGGCCGGCCCAGCCGATCGACGCGAGCTGGGCAGCCGACAGCGGCTCGGTCATCAGCACGTAGTCGTAGACAGGCACCGTCATCAGCCGCAATCGCCGCAGCAGCGGCGGGAACGCGTTGGTGGCCAGGGCGACCCGGGCGGCGCGCACGGACCCGTGCGACGTGTGTACGACGCTCGCCGCGCCGTCCTCCGACAGTCGGGTCACCGGGGATCCCTCGTGGATCACGACCCCGCGGTCCAGGCAGGCCTGCCGCAGCCCCCACGCCAGCCGGGCCGGCTCGACCAGGGCGTTCCCGGTGCGATCGAGCAGGCCGCCGACGTACGCCGGAGAGTCGACGAGCTTGCGGACAGCGGCCGCATCGAGCACCTCGACGACGTGACCGTGGGCGACCATGTCGGCTGCCATCTCGGTGAGCTCGTCGAGCTGGTGCGCGGCCAATGCCACAGACAGCTCGCCGGTCTGCTCCCAGTTGCAGTCGATCCCGTAGCGCTCGATCGTGCCGCCGATCGCGGCGAGGTTCTCCGCGCCGAGGCGGTCGAGTTCGGCCAGCTCGGACGGCCACCGCGCCAGCCCGTTGCCGAACCCGTGGGTCAGGCTGGCCGACGTGAAGCCGCCGTTGCGTCCGCTGGCCTGGTCGCCGCACCGGCCGCCGTCGAGCACCACCACCGACGAACCTGGGTACCGCTCGATCGAGCGCAGCGCCGTCCACAGCCCGGTGTAGCCGCCGCCGACGACAACTAGATCGGCCGTCAGGTGAGTGGAGAGCGAGGGGATGACCTCGGGCCGCGCGGGGTCGTCCAGCCAGAAGACCGATGGCTCGGCGTCGGCCAGGGATGCCCGCACCAGCCCCGGCCTGGAACTCATGGTCAGCGGGCAGCGGCCCGACGCCGCCGCCGCAGCTCAGCGGCGATCACGAACAGGAACGAGACGAGGAACATCAACGTGCCCACCACGAACAGCTGTGCGGGGAACTCCTTCAGCTTGCTGCCGTAGACGAAGAGCGGGAACGTGACGGACTGGCCGGCCGTGAAGTTCGTGACGATGAAGTCGTCGAAGGAGAGCGAGAAGGACAGCATGGCCGCCGCCACGATGCCCGGCATCGCGAGCGGCAGGGTAACCAGGCGGAAGGTCTGCCACTCGTTGGCGTAGAGATCCATCGCCGCCTGCTCGAGACGCGAGTCCATACCGACCAGCCGCGCTTTGACCGTGACGACGACGAAGGACAGACAGAAGAGCGTGTGCGCGATCACGATGGTGACGAAGCCGAGCACGCTGTCGAACCCGACCGACACGAACATTGCCAGCAGCGACGAACCCATCACGACCTCGGGAGTCGCCATCGGCAGGAAGATCACCAGGTTCGAGGTCGACCGCCCACGGAACGAGTGGCGCACGAGGGCGAACGCCATCAAAGTCCCCAGCAACGTGGCAAGCAGGGTCGCCGTGATGGCCACCCCGAAGCTGAGCCGGAGCGACTCACACAACCCCTCGGGCTCGCAGATGGACGACCAGTTGCCCCAGGTGAAGGACTCGAACTCGGCCGTCGCCGAGCGCCCCGACGGCTGGTTGAACGACAGCGCGAAGATGTAGCCGATCGGCACGAAGATGTAGATCAGCACCAGGATGCCCACCAGGAGCACGAGGTGGTCCGAGAACCAGCGACTGGCCGGACGCCTCGACGGCTGTGCCGGGCCGGCGTCGGAGGGCAATTGCTTTCGGATGTCGACGGTGGCCATCAGATCAGGTCCTCGGTGCCGGCCCGGCGGACGTAGACGATCACCATCACCACGACCACCAGCATCAGGATCAGCGACAGGCTGGCGGCCAGCGGATAGTTGTGCTCGACCAGGAACGCAGACTGGATCCGGTTCCCGACCATGTACTGCTTCGGCGTGCCCAGCAGCTCGGCGTTGATGTAGTCGCCGGACGCCGGGATGAACGTGAGAAGCGTCCCCGAGACCACGCCTGGCATCGACAGCGGCAAGGTCACCTTCCGGAAGCCGGTGAAGGGGCTGGAGTAGAGGTCGCCCGCCGCCTCGACCAAGCGGTAGTCGACCTTGTCGAGGGACGCGTAGAGCGGCAGCGTCATGAACGGCATGAAGTTGTAGACCAGGCCCGCGATCACGGCGACGGGCGTCGCCAGAAGCCGGCCGTCGTCGGGAAGTACGGCGATCGTCTGGAGAAAGCTCGTCACGGGACCCTGGTCGGACAGGATCGTGCGCCACGCCAGCGTCCGCAGCAGGAAGCTCGTGAAGAACGGCGCGATGACCAGGACCAGCATGAAGTACTTCCAGCGCCCGGCCTTGAATGCGATCGCGTAAGCCAGGGGGTAGCCGAGCGCCAGGCAGATGATCGTTGCGATGCCGGCGTACGTGAACGAGCGGCCGAACAGGTTCCAGCTGTCCTTGACCGCCTCAAGGTAGTTGGCGAAGTGCCACGTCATCGCGTAGCCCTGCTCGTAGGAACCGCTCGGGTCGTAGAGCGAGGTGAAGAAGAGCTGGACCGTCGGGAAGATGAAGAACACGGCGAGCCAGAGCATGCCGGGGACCAGCAGCAACCAGCCCCAGCCACGGCGTTTGGTGGTCTCGCCGTCCACGACCGGCGCCAGCGGAGCCGGAGGCGGGGTCGATCCAGAGGTCACTCGTCGTCCTCCGGCGTCATCATGCCGGCCCGTGCGTCCTGGTCGGCGTCAAGCAGGAACGCGTGGGCGGGTGACCACGTGACATCGACCTCGTCACCGTTCCTGAACAGCGAGCGATGTCCGGTGTTCTGCTCGAACACCATGAGTTCCTGCCCCCACGGCATGGCGACGAGGTACTGGGTGCTGACGCCCACGAAGCTGACGTCGGTGATCCGGCCGCCAGTGAGGACGTTCGACCCGGCGTGGTCGTCTGCCCCGGCAGCGCCGGCGAAGAGCTTCTCCGGACGTACGCCGAGCCAGGCGTTCCTTCCCTCGGCATGCGAGCGCGAGGCCACGACGCCGACCTTCTGGCCGTGGCTGTCGACCACGACGTTCTCGTCCACCGTGTCGATGACGTCCACCTTGATCAGGTTGGACTGGCCCAGGAAGTTCGCCACGAACGTGGTCTCGGGGTTCTCGTAGAGCTCCCCCGGGGCGCCCATCTGCTCGATCAGACCGTGGTTCATCACCGCGATGGTGTCGGCCATGGTCATGGCCTCCTCCTGGTCGTGGGTGACGTGCACGAAGGTGACCTGCAGCTCGGTCTGGATCCGTTTCAGCTCGATCTGCATCTGGCGACGCAGTTTGAGGTCCAGGGCTCCGAGGGGCTCGTCGAGCAGCAGAAGGGCGGGTTCGTTGATGAGTGCCCGACCGAGCGCGACTCGTTGCTGCTGGCCTCCCGAGAGCTGTGCCGGTTTGCGCTGGGCGTACGGACCGAGCTGAACGAGGTCGATCATGTCCAGCGTCTTCTGCTTGTAGTCCTTGACGCCTCGGCGGCGGAGCCCGAAGGCGACGTTCTCGAAGATCGTGAGGTGCGGGAAGAGTGCGTAGGACTGGAAGACGGTGTTGACCGGTCGCTTGTAGGGCCGCAGGTAGGTGACATCCTCGTCACCGATCAGCACGCGTCCCGCCGTCGGCTCCTCGAGACCAGCCACCATCCGAAGCGTCGTCGTCTTGCCGCATCCGGACGGGCCGAGCAGTGCGAAGAACGAGCCCTGCGGCACCCTGAGCGTCAGGTCGTCGACGGCCACGAAGTCCCCGAAGCGTTTGGTGACGCCCTCCAGCCGGAGATCCTTGCCGGTGTCAGCCACTGATCACCTCGTGGAACTGCCTCTGGAAGTCCGTCTCCTGCTCGTCACTGAGCGCCATGAACATGAAGCCGGACTCGAGCGTCTTGTCGTCGAGGAAGATGAAGTCGCTGTTCACGGCCGACTTGTCGAACTGTCCGATCTCTTGCTGGGCGCCCTTGACCGGACAGAAGTAGTAGTTCCAGGCGGACAGTTTCGCCGCGTTGACCGGGTCGTAGTAGAAGTTCATCATCGTCTCGACGTTGGTCTTGTGCTCGGCCATGTTGGGCACCAGCACGTTGTCGGTCCAGATGGCGAACCCCTCCTCCGGCGGGATCCACTTGTACTTCCCGCCGCCGAGCAGGTTGATCACGTCGCCGCTCCACGCCTCGCAGGCCACGATGTCGCCCGACTTCATGTCGTCGATGTAGTCGTTGCCGGCGAAGCGTCGGACCTGGCCGCTGTCCACGTATCCCTGCAGCAGCTCGATAGCCGAGGCGTACTCGTCGGCGGTGAACTCGCTTGGGTCGCTGCCGTCCATGAGCAACAGGAACAGCATCGTGTCGCGCATCTCGGTCAGCAGCTCGATCTTGCCCTTGAGGTCGGGTCGGGTGAGCAGGTCCTTGAAGCTCGTCACCGGGTCGGTGAGCTCGGAGTTGTAGCAGATGCCGGTCATGCCGCTCTGCCATGGCACGCTGTAGTCGCGGTTCTCGTCCCAGGCCGGCGCCTTCAGGAAGTCGATCAGGTTCGCGTCGACGTTCGGCATCTTGGCATGGTCGAGCTTCTGGATCCACCCGAGCTCGATCATCCGCGCGGCCATGTAGTCGGTCACCACGAAGGCGTCACGCCCCGTGGACTTGCAGTCCTGCAGCTGGGGCGACACCTTCGCGAAGAAGGTTTCGTTGTCGTTGACGTCGCCGTTCTTGTAGTTGACCTTGATGCCGGTCTCCTGCTGGAACTTCTCGAGGGTCGAGGTGTCCTTGGCCTTGACGGGATCGACGTAGCCGATCCAGTTCGAGAAGGTGATCGTCTTCTCGTCGGCACTGCGGTCCGTGCTCTCGCACGAGCCCTCTTCGACCTTGGCTCCCTCGGTGCCGCAGGCGCCCAACAGGCTGGCGCCCCCCAGCGCCATCACCGACACGCCGGCCGTTCGGAGGAGCCCTCGTCGCGAGAGTCCTTGTCTTCCAGCGCCGAACAGTTCCCGAGCCACTTCGGCCGTCAGGCGGTCCGTTGCGATGTCCCGCCGCACAGAATTCCATGGTGTCGCCATCGGGATTCCCTTCCCATTCCCACACGCTCTTGGGTCCGGATCGTGTCACGGAGATGTGCGGAGAACAAGCGATTCCGTGGATAAGTTGCCAAGTAACGACGATATCCTTTGCATTTCGTGACATGGCTGTCACGATGCCCGGGTGAAGAAGTCCGGAACGCAGCTCGACGACGTCTCCAAGGCCATCATCGAACAGCTTCAGCAGGACGGACGACGGCCCTACGCCACCATCGGAAAAGTGGTCGGCTTGTCGGAGGCCGCCGTACGGCAGCGGGTTCAGCGGCTGATCGAGAGCGGCGTGATCCAGGTCGTGGCCGTGACCGACCCGCTCCAGCTCGGGTTCGCCCGCCAGGCCATGATCGGGATCCGGGTGCGGGGGCCGCTGGAGCCGGTCGCCGACGCGCTCGCGGCCCTGGAGGAGGTCGACTACGTGGTCGTCACGGCGGGCTCCTACGATGTGCTCGCCGAGGCGGTGTGCGAGAGCGACGACGCGCTGCTCGACCTGATCTCGCAGTCGATCCGGTCCATCCCCGGGGTCGAGTCGACCGAGACCTTCATGTACCTCCACCTCCGCAAGCAGACCTACTCATGGGGCGTCCGCTGAGCCCGGCATCGGCAGGGTCCGGCTCGTTGTGGGCCGCCCAGGTCTCCCCCACGCACCGGGCGGCCCTCCCTGGTGACCGGTCGTTCGACGTGGCGATCGTCGGCGGCGGATTCACCGGACTGTGGACGGCCTACTACCTGGCCACGAGCTCATCGCTCCGGATCGCCGTCCTCGAGGCGGAGCACGTCGGGTTCGGCGCGTCCGGTCGAAACGGCGGCTGGTGCTCGGCGCTCTTTCCCGCCTCCCTTTCCTCGCTCGCCGCACTCCCGGGGTCGTCCCGGTCGAGAGCTCTGGCCCAGCACGAGGCGATGCGCGGCTCGGTCCGCGAGGTCGGCCGGGTCGCGGCGCTCGAGAACATCGACTGTTCGTACGCCCGCGGCGGGACGATCTCCCTGGCCCGCTCGAAGGCCCAACTCGTCCGCGCCCGCGCCGAGGTGGCCGAGGCCGAAGCCTGGGGCCGGTCCGACCTCTCGCTGCTCAGCGCTCCGGACGCGACCGCCATCCTCGACGCGACCCGCACTCTGGGGGCGACGTACACAGAGGACTGCGCGGCGATCCACCCGGCGAGACTCGTGCACGGTCTGGCCGCCGCCTGCGAACGGCACGGGGTCAGCATCTTCGAGCGGACCAGGGCGCTGTCCATCGGTCCCGGCCGGGTCGACTCGACGCGGGGAGTGGTGACCGCGGGGCACGTCATCCGGGCGACCGAGGGCTACACCCACACCCTGCGAGGCCAGCGCCGCGATCTCGCCCCCATCCATTCGCTGGTCATCGCCACCGAGCCGCTGCCAGCTTCGACCTGGGAGCAGGATCGGCCTGCGGCACCGCGAGACCTTCGCCGACCAACGTCACCTGATCATCTACGGACAGCGCACCGCCGACGACCGGATCGTGTTCGGTGGCCGGGGGGCGCCGTACCACATCGGCTCGCGCACCGGGCCCTCGTTCGACCGCAACGACCGCGTCTTCGCCAAGCTGCGCACGACGCTGGTCGACCTGTTCCCAGCGCTCGCGACCACCCGGATCACGCACTCCTGGGGCGGTGCCCTCGGCATCCCCAGGGACTGGTGCGCCTCCGTCGGCGTCGACCGCTCGACGGGTGTCGGCTGGGCGGGCGGCTATGTCGGCGACGGAGTGAGTACGACGAACCTCGCCGGCCGCACCCTCCGCGATCTCGTGCTGGGGCTCGAGTCGGACCTCACGGGCCTGCCCTGGGTCGGCCACCACTCCCGGCGCTGGGAACCCGAGCCTCTGCGCTGGCTGGGCATCAACGCCGGCCTGCGCGCGGCGGCCCTGGCCGATGCCGAGGAGCGGGCTACCAGACGACCCAGCCAGGTCGCCAAGGTCGTCGGGCGGCTGGTCGGCTGACTCAGCCGCTCCCAGTGAGATCGACGGCGCTGCCCGAGCAGAGGTCGGCGAGGATCCGGCCGGGTGCCGAGTCGTGACCGATGGCGTCCCTGACCAGGATCTCGTCGCCTCCGACGACGAAGGCCACGGACTCCGGGCTCACGGGCTCGCACGGCGCCGGGTGCGCACGTCCGGCCTTGACCGCGACCTCCCAGGTCACGTCGCGGTCCGGGTCGGCCGGCTCCACCCCGCGCAGCACCCGCACCCGCGCGGCCTGGGTCGTCCTCGCCGCTGGAGGTGACCAGGACGATGGGCGTCGCGACATCGCCGTGGACCGCGCCGAGACGGTCACACGCGAGCATCGCGAGGAGGGCATCGGCCGGGTCGGCGAGCCTGGTCGCGACCTGGTCCGCCGGCTTCACGCCGAGTGCGGCCAACGCGCCGGCGAGTTCGGCGACCTTCTCGAGAAGGGTGGCGAAGTCGCGAGTGGAGCCCGGCGTGATCAGCGCGGCGTCGCTCGCCCGACCCTTGATGACGTGCCGGTCGAGGGCGTTGTAGCACAGGTTCAGGGAGCCGGGTTCGCCCGGGCCGGGTTTGCGAAACCAGCTCAGCTGCACGTCGTACTCCCGTAAATCGGTTGCGGCTCCTGCCGCGGTCCCGCAGCATGGTGATCGTAGTGCCCACCGTTCGAGAGGAGTTGTGACATGTCCACGACTGTCCTGTCGGCCTGCCCAGCAGCCCGTCATTCCTCTCTGAACTGGAGCACCACCACCGATGACATCGGACACTCAGCACGACAAACGGGGGATCGATCCCCGCTTCACCTTTGACTTCCAGGCGTACGACGAACCCGAGGACGCCACCCAACGCTGGTCCACCTGGCTCTCCGTCGAGCCGCTGTGCCGTGGACCGGAGCCGCGCCCCGACTGGGTCGTGACCTCACAAGGCGCCATCGACACCGAGCTCGGCGTCCTCAAGACCGGCAAGGAGGCCGAGGTCTTCCTCGTCGAGCGTGCCGACCCCAACGAACCGTCCCAGGGTTGCGTGATGGCGGCCAAGCGCTACCGGTCCCGCGAGCACCGGTCCTTCCACCGCAGCGCGGCGTACACCGAAGGCTGGAGCACGAAACGCTCCCGTGACGCGCGGGCCGTCAAGAACAAGTCGACCTTCGGCCGGGAGCTCGCCGCCGGCCAATGGGCCAACGCCGAATGGGAGGCGCTCAAGCGGTTCTGGTCCGCCGGCGTCCCGGTCCCCTACCCGATCCAGATCGACGGCACCGAGATCCTGATGGAGTTCATCTCGGTCGACGGCGAACCGGCCCCGCGGCTGGCGCAGACCCGACCCTCCCCCGAGCTGCTGGCGTCCTACTTCGACCAGCTGCGCGAGGCGATGGCGGTGCTCGCCCAGCACGGGATCGCCCACGGCGACCTGTCGGCGTACAACATCCTGGCGGCCGGCGAGCGACTCGTGATCATCGACCTCCCGCAGGCCGTCGACATCGTGGGCAACCTGGCCGGCATGGACTTCCTGATGCGTGACTGCACGAACGTGTGCAACTGGTTCAGGTCCAGGGGGCTCGACGTCGACGAGCATGAGCTGTACGGAGAGCTGCTGGCCAGCGCGTTCTGACGGCGTTGGTCGTGGCACCGGCGTGGCAGGATCCGCGCGCAGCACCTAGCCTGATCGCCATGAGACGCACGGGGACAGCTGCCGGAATCGCCGGCCTGGTCGCAACCTTGACACTGCTGACGGGCACGCCCGCCGTACCTCTCGCCGCAGGGCCGGTGCCGCCGACACCGCCCGGGGGGCGGGCGACGGCGGCGGCGGCCACCTACCACTACGCCGAGGCCACGCCGCAGCGGCTCAGGACCAAGAGAACCGGTGCGGTCGCCACGTTCACGGTGCACCACCCGAGGCAGGTCGGGAGCGGCTCACACTCGCTCGTCGAGCTAGCGGTCGCCCCGAACGTCGCGACCCGCTCGTTCGTCGAGGCCGGCTGGAGAGTCGCCGCCGGGGGGAAGACCCGGTTGTTCGTCTTCTGGTGGCGCAACGGCAAGCCGCACTGCTACAACTTCGGCTGCGGGTTCGTCGACCGGGGCAGGGGCCTGCGGCCGGGCTCGGCGCTCAGGGTCGGGACCTCGATCCGGTTGGCGTGGAAGCATCGCAACGCCAAGTGGTTCCTGTTCGTCAACGGCAGGCAGTCCGGCTTCTATCCCGACCGGCTGTGGGGCGGCGACTTCACGGGCACCAAGTGGTTCCAGGTCTTCGGTGAGGTCGCCGACGGCGGCGGGCGCCTGTGCGAGGACATGGGCAACGGCAGGCTGCCGGTCAACCCCAGGAGCGCGAAGGTCACCGACGTCGCGTACGTCGACGGCCCCGCGGTCAGGCTGTCCCCGGGCCACACGGACCCCGACAACAACTACCGGCTGAAGATGACGTCGTCGAACTCGTTCCGTTACGGCGGCCCGGGCAACTGCTGACCATCAGGCGATCCCGCGTCGGCCGACTCCCGGGTCCACCACGTCGCGGTAGTGCCGCACCAGGGCGTCGTTGACCGACGCCCAGGAGCGCCCTTCGACGCTGCGTCGAGCGGCGATCGCCATCCGCCGTCGGAGCACGGGTTCGCTGCACAGCTTCTCGACGTACGTCGCCAGGTCGTCGCCGTCACCCGGCCGATAGAGGAAGCCCGCCACCCCGTCGTCGACGACGTCGATCGGGCCTCCGGCTCGCGGAGCGACGACAGGGACACCACTCGCCAGCGCCTCCTGAGCGGCCTGGCAGTAGGTCTCATGGCGCCCGGTGTGCACGAACACGTCGAGCGAGGCGTACGCCGAGCCGAGGTCGCCACCGTGCAGCACCCCGAGGAACGCCGCGTCGGGCAGCAGCCGCCGCAGACGGGCCTCGTCTGGTCCGCCGCCGACGATCACCAGCCGGATGCCGTCGATCCGGTCGAGGTGGGTCAGGAGCTCCAGCTCCTTCTCGGCCGCTAGCCGACCGACGTAGCCGACGAGGAGCTGCCCATGGGGCGCGAGCCGCGCGCGGAGGTCGGGGCTGCGCCGTAGCGGAGCGAACATCTCGAGGTCTACGCCGCGAGGCCACCTCGCAAGTCCCGGGATCCCCATCTCCTCGAGCTGGGCCAGGCTCGCAGTCGAGGGCACCAGCGTGCGGTCGACCTGGTGGTGGATCCGCCTCGTCAGTGCGGTCATCGCCTGGCGTCCACCGGGGACGTCGTAGCGCTCGGCGAAGCCGACCAGATCGGTCTGGTAGATCGCCACGGTCGGGATGCCGAGCTCCGCTGCCGCCTTCGCGGCCTGGTAGCCCAAGGTGGCCGGGCTCGCGATGTGCACGACGTCCGGCTGGAACCGCAGCATCACCGTGCGCAGCCGGCGCCGGGTCTCGAGGCCGATCCGGAAGTCGCGGTAGAACGGCAACCGGGCCCCTCGGGCATGGGTCACCGGGAAGCCGGCGTACGTCGCGGGACCGGTCGGTGCGACGAGCTCCGCATTGTGACCGTTGGCCGCCAGGTGCTCCAGCACCCGACGTACGGAGTTGGTGACGCCGTTGACCTGCGGAAGGAACGACTCGGACACGACGAGCACCCGCAACGCGGCGGAACTGCTCGGCTTCAGCTGGACCAGATTGTCGAACTGGTGCTTTCGCATGCTCCGGACGCTAGGCGACCCTCAGGAACGGACACGCGGGCCTGCGTGGACGACACGTGAACCCAGCACATCGGTCCGGTCGGTCAGTTCACCCGGCCGACACCGGCCGTCTAACAGGTGGTCGTCACAACGGTGCATGAGCTGAGTTGCAACGCGTGAATTGCTGAATTTCGATGGCCAAATCGTGCAGAGGGCGAGTTTGTGCGGTGGGCTCGTGGCGTGGTTGCGGTTCAGCGGTGGGCTCGTGGCGTGGTTGCGGTTCACACCAACCCGCTGTGGTTGCGGTTCAGACCAACCCGCTCTTGGTTGCGGTTCAGACCAACCCGCTCTTGGTTGCGGTCGGCGTACGACCTTGCGGGCCCTGCCCGCGTGCGCCGACACGTCGCAAGCCGCCCTCCCCCGCTTCGCTCCTCCGGTCAACTTCCGACGAGTCGGCGATACCGGACTCCCGTCCGGTCACTCGTGGGCTGCGAGCTGACCGCAGGCACCGTCGATCTCGCGGCCGCGGGTGTCGCGGACCGTGGTCGAGATGCCCTTGGCCTCGAGCCGGCGGACGAACTCGCGCTCGTCGGCGGGGTCCGAGGCGGTCCACTTCGAGCCCGGCGTCGGGTTGAGCGGGATCAGGTTGACGTGGACCCAGCCCCAGTCGCCGTAGGAGTTGAGCACGTCGCCGAGCAGGTCGGCGCGCCACGCCTGGTCGTTGATGCCGCGCATCATCGCGTATTCGATCGACACCCGGCGCTTGGTCACCCGCGCGTAGTCCCACGCGGCCTGGACGGTCTCGGCGACCGAGTAGCGGGTGTTGATCGGCACCAGCTCGTTGCGCAGCTCGTCGTCAGGGGCGTGCAGGGAGAGCGCCAGCGTCACCGGGATGCCCTCCTCGGTCAGCTGCTTGATCCGCGGCACCAGCCCCACGGTCGAGACCGTCACCCCGCGCGCTGACATGCCGAGACCGGCGGGGGTCGGGTCGGTGAGTCGACGTACGGCGCCGATCACGGCCTTGTAGTTGGCCATGGGCTCGCCCATGCCCATGAAGACGACGTTGGAGACCCGGCCGGGACCGCCGGGCACCTCGCCACGGGCGAGGGTGCGGGCTCCGGCGACGACCTGCTCCACGATCTCGGCCGTCGACATGTTGCGCTGAAGACCGCCCTGTCCGGTGGCGCAGAACGGGCACGCCATGCCACAGCCCGCTTGGGACGAGACGCAGACCGTCGCCCGATCCGGGTAGCGCATCAGCACCGACTCGACGAGCGCGCCGTCGAACAGCTTCCACAGGGTCTTGCGGGTGGTGCCCTTGTCGGCCTCAAGGGTCCGCAGCGGCGTCATCAGCGTGGGCAGCAGGGTCGAGACGAGGTTCTCGCGTTGTGCCGCCGGCAGATCGGTCATCTGGGCCGGGTCGTCCACCAGCCGGGAGAAGTAGTGGGTGGAGAGCTGCTTCGCGCGGAAGCCGGGCAGACCGTTCGACTCCAGCAACGACCTGCGTTCGGCCTCGGTGAGGTCGGCAAGGTGGGGTGGCGGCTTCGCGCGGCCCTTCGGTGGGTCGAAGACGAGGGGCAGGGTCTTGATCGGCTCAGTCATGGAGATCCGATTATCGCCCGGCGGCGCTCCGTACGACGAACTCAGGAGACCTGGCCGGAGGCCACCAGCATGACGAAGGCCGAGATCACGGCGGTGACCACGATGACCGTGACCGCCATTCCGGCCAGCATGAAGGCAGCGAACCGGTGGGTGCGGTCCGGGACCAGCATCACCAGGGGGACCGCGAACGTGGCCACGCCGGCCGCGAGGACACTCACCGAGTCGTGGTCCGGGGCCATGGGGTGCACGAGAACCAGCAGCAGCATCGGGGCGACGACGAGCCACGCGGCGCCACCGAAGAAGCCGCCCAGCGAGGGCCCGGGTCTGGCGCTTGCACTCGGCCCTACGCTCGATGCTCGTCGTTGTGCTTGGCAGGTGCCACGTGTGCACCGAGACTGAACGCTGCGGGTCCCTCATGTGGGTTCCTCTCCTTGTTCATCGTCACACGACGCGGTCGCCTGCCGGCGTACCCACGCCGTGGGACCCCGGGCCTTGTCGCTCCCGGCCGGGACCGCCACTCTGGGCACATGGAGGTCCGTTTCGTCGACGCGTCGGGGGTCCACCTGCGCGACCACGACGACGTCCTCGAGCTGTTCGCCCATGACGACGGGTTCTTCTGGATCGACGTACCGGTGTGGGACGACGACAGCGCAGCAGTCCTCACCGGGCTCGGTTGCCACCCGATGGTGCTGGAGGCCTGTGCCCGACGCAACTACATCCCCACGGTGCACGCTTACGACGACCACGCGTTCATCACAACTCAGTCGCCGATGCTGGGATCCGCCGGGCACGTACACCTCCTCGAGCTCGACCAGATCATCGGCCAGCGCTTCCTGGTCACCGTGCACGGGCCGCTCAATCCCGACGTGGATCCCGCTCAGGCGCAGGTCGAGACCGACGCCGCGCTGCGCCGGCTGGAGAGCGGCCGGTTCCAGCCGCGGTCGCCGGTGGACCTGGCCTACGCGATCACCTCTGCTGTGGCCCGCAGGCAACGTGGGGTGATCGCGGAAGTCGCCGAGAAGCTTCCCGGCCTCGAGAAGCACGTCATGTCGTCGCAGCTGCGCGACCCCGAGGTCCTGCTGGAGAGGATGTTCCTGATCCGGCACGAGCTCATCACGGCACGTACGACGGCGGCGCAGTGTCACGACGTCTGGATGCGGATGGCCAGCATCGGCCGGGGCATCGACAACGAGGACCGGGTCACGAGCCGGGACCTCGCCGACCAGTTCGACCGGGTGCGCTCGCTGGCCGACGGCGAGGCGCAGTTCCTGTTCGGTGTGATCGAGCTGTACCAGACCAAGGTCAACACGAAGATGACCGTCGCGATGGAGCGGCTGGCCGTCATCGCGGCCGTGACCCTCCCCATCACCGCAATCGCGTCCGTCATCGGCATGAACGTGATCGTCAACGATGAGACGCAGTTCATCCAGCTCATCGTCGTGCTCGCCGTCATGGCGACGATCAGCCTGATGTTGCTGCGGTGGGCGCGGCGTCAGGGCTGGTGGTGATGGACAAGCTCACCCGGTTTGCCGAGCTCGGCGTGACCGAGCGGCACGCTCTTGACCTGCTGCTCGACTCCCAGTGGGTGGGCACGCTGTCCACGGTCGTCGACGGCGAACCCTGGGCGGTCCCGATGCTCTTTGCCCGCGACGGCGACCGGGTGCTGATCCACGGCTCCACCGGTGCCGGGGTGCTGCGCCGGGTCGCGGCGGGCTCGCCCGCGGTCTTCACCGTCTTCGCACTCGACGCGTTGGTGGTCGCTCCCACTACGTTCGAGTCCTCCGTGAACTACCGATCGGCAATGATCCGCGGCCGGCTGGAGCCGGCGACCGACCCGGAGAAGACGCGGATGCTCGACCGGCTGGCCGAGACGCTGATCCCCGGCCGTACGACGGAGGTCCGGCCGTCGAGCCGCAAGGAACTGTCGGCCACGCTGGCCATGGCACTGCCGATCGCCGACGACAACTGGCTCCTGAAGGTGGCCGACGAGTGGCCCGCCACGCCCGAGCAGGCCGGTGCGGCCGACGACGTCTGGAGCGGCCTCGTGCCGGTCCGGACAGTCTTCGACCGCCCTGTCCCGGCGCCCTGGTCGGTCGACCTGCCCGTCCCCGAGTCGGTACGCCGCCTTGTGGACCCGGATGCCGACGATCTGTCGTAGGGAGGTCTGGCGAGGACTCAGGTCAGAACACGAGGTAGTGCAGCAGCAGCCAGATCGGCGCGATCGTCGCCAGGATCGAGTCCAGCCGGTCCATCAGGCCGCCGTGTCCGGGGACCACCTGGGACATGTCCTTGATGCCGAGGTCGCGTTTGATGACCGACTCGCACAGGTCTCCGAGCGTGGCCATCACGACCGCGATGAGGCCGAGGATGACGCCGACCCACCAATCGCCTTCGAGGAGATAGACCACCAGCCCGTAGCCGACGGCGACGCAGAAGGCGAGCGATCCGGCGAAGCCCTCCCAGGACTTCTTCGGCGAGATGACCGGGGCCATCGGGTGCTTGCCGAACAGCACGCCGGCGATGTAGCCGCCGATATCGGAGGCGATCGTGACCAGGATGAACACGACGATGCCCTTGGCGCCTTCGTCCCAGCGATCGAAGTCCCAGGCCCCACCCTCGGCGAGCAGCAGCGCCACGAAGGAACCCAGGAACGGGACGTAGATCAGCGTGAACACCGACGCGGTGGCGTTCATGACGTAGCCGTCGATTCCCCGTCGCAACAGCCACAGCATCGTCACGAGCGCGGTGACGGCGGTCGCGGTCACGAGCGCAGGCGCGCCCCAGAAGTAGGCGACGACGACCATCACGACCCCACCGGCCATCAGCGGCTGCTCGGGCAGGTTGATCGCCTTGGCCTGGAAGCCCCGGTGCAGCTCCCACACCGCCACCACGACCGCCGCCGCCACGATGAACATGAACGCCGTCTTCCAGAAGAACAGCGAAGCCGCGATCGCCGCCAGCAGCACGACGCCGGACGCGATGGCAGCGGGCAGGTTCCGCCCCGCCCGGCCGTGGTCCTTCTGGGGCGCTGCGGCGGGTGAGGTGGAGGTCATGGCGTGGGGTTGCTCAGACCTCGAGCAGCTCGGCTTCCTTGTTCTTCAGCATCTCGTCGATGGCGTCGGTGTACTTCTTGGTCATCGCATCGAGACGCTTCTCGGCTCCGGTCACGTCGTCCTTGCCGACCTCGCCGTCCTTCTCGAACTTCTCCAGGCCCTGCTTGGCCGTCCGTCGCACGTTGCGGACCGAGACCCGGCCGTCCTCGGACTTGCCCTGGCGATCTTGATGTACTCCTTGCGGCGCTCCTCGGTCAGCTCCGGGAACACGCAGCGCAGCACCTTGCCGTCGTTGGCCGGGTTCACGCCGAGGTCGGAGTCACGGATGGACTTCTCGATCGCCGCCATCGCACTCTGGTCGTAGGGCGAGATGAGAATGATCCGGGCCTCGGGTGCAGTGAACGACGCGAGCTGCTGCAGGGGCGTCGGCGTGCCGTAGTAGTCGGCGGTGATCTTGCTGAACATGCTCGGAGTCGCGCGGCCGGCACGGATCGCAGCGAACTCCTCGCGGGTCGCCTCGACCGACTTCTTCATCTTCTGGTCGGCCTCGTGGAGGGTTTCGTTGATCACTGCTGCTCCTTGGTCGTGGCTGATCGTGACGGGCGGGCGTCGTACTCAGGCGCTCACCAGCGTGCCAATCTTCTCACCTTGAACGATCCGCAGGACTGCACCCTCCTCCTGCATGCCGAAGACGATCAGCGGCATCTTGTTCTCCATGCAGAGCGCGAACGCGGTCGCGTCGGCGACCCTCAGTCCTCGCTGGAGGGCGTCGAGGAAGGACAGCTCGTCGAGCTTGACGGCGGTCGGGTCGGTTCGCGGGTCGGCGCTGTAGACGCCGTCGACGCCGTTCTTGCCCATCAGCACGACCTCGCACTTGGTCTCGAGGGCGCGTTGGGCCGCGACGGTGTCGGTCGAGAAGAACGGCATGCCGGCGCCGGCGCCGAAGATCACGACGCGGCCCTTCTCGAGGTGCCGGATCGCTCGGCGTGGGATGTAGGGCTCCGCGACCTGCCCCATCGTGATCGCGGTCTGGACCCGGGTCTCGATGCCTTCCTTCTCGAGAAAGTCCTGGAGGGCAAGGCAGTTCATGACGATGCCGAGCATGCCCATGTAGTCGGCGCGAGCACGGTCCATGCCGCGCTGCTGGAGCTCGGCTCCGCGGAAGAAGTTGCCGCCACCGAGGACGATGGCCACCTGGACGCCGGCGCGGGCGACGGCGGCGATCTCCTTGGCGATCTTCTGTACGACGTCGGGGTCGACGCCGACCTTGCCGCCACCGATGACCTCACCGGAGAGCTTGAGCAGGACACGCTTGTAGGCGATCACGGAGGAGGAATCCCTTCGGCAGGCAGAACTGTTCAGGCATGAAGGAAGGCCGGTCCGATGATCGTGGTCTGGGTCATCGAGCCGGCCTCCTTCTGACGTAGGCGCCAACCTAGCGGGTCAGGCGCCTACCTCGAAACGGGCGAAACGCTTGACCGTCACGCCGGCGGCGTCGAGGACGGCCTTGACGGTCTTCTTGTGCTCGGTGACCGACGGCTGCTCCAGCAGGACGGTGTCCTTGTAGAAGCTGTTCACCCGGCCCTCGATGATCTTGCTGATCGCCTGCTCCGGCTTGCCCTCGTCGCGAGCGGACGCCTCGGCGATCTCGCGCTCCTTGGCGACGACGTCGGCAGGCACCTCGTCACGGGTGAGGTACTTCGGGCGCATCGCAGCCACCTGCATGGCGGCCGAACGAGCAGCCTCGGCGTTGTCCCCGTCGTACTCGACCAGGACGCCCACCGCGGGCGGCAGGTCGGCGGCACGCTTGTGCAGGTAGACCACGCTCGGGCCGTCGAAGTAGGCCACCCGACCGAGCTCGATCTTCTCGCCGATGGTCATGGCGAGGTTGGCAACGACCTCACCGACCGTCGAGTCACCCGAGCGGTACGGACCTGAGGCTGTCGGCGTCGGTTGCCCTGGCGTCGGCCGCCGCGTCGGCGATCCGCTGCGCGGTCGAGACGAAGTCGTCGTTCTTGGCCACGAAGTCGGTCTCGCTGTTGAGCTCGACCAGGGCGCCGCCCGAGGTGGCGACCAGACCGGCCGTCGCCTGGCGGCTCTCGGCGCGCTCGCCAGCCTTCTTGCCGAGCTTGATCCGCAGGATCTCGACGGCCTTTTCGAGGTCGCCCTCGGCCTCCTCGAGCGCCTTCTTGCAGTCCATCATGCCGGCGCTGGTCAGCTCACGGAGCTTCTTGACGTCGGCGGCGGAGAAGTTCGCCATTGTCCTTCTTCCTCGAAGTGAAGTGTGTTGGTTCAGTTCCTGGGATCGGCCTCGGGTGGGCCGGTCGTCAGGCCTTGTCGTCGGCCTTGTCCTCGGCCTTTTCCTCGGCCTTGTGCTCGGCGTTGTCGAATCCGGCGGCCTCGGCGGCCTCGGTGCTGCGGAACCAGACCTCGGCCTTGGTGCGGGCGTACCACGGGCTGGTGGGCTCGTGGAACTTCATCGAGCTCGCGTTCCCCTTGATCTCGAAGCCCTCGGGAGTGGAGCCGTCCTCGAGCGGCGCGGCCGAGTCGGGGCCGTACGGCGGCTCGGCTGGCGTCTCGGCAGGAGCCTCGGTGACCTCGGCAGCCAGTGGCTTGGCAGCCACCGGCGCCTCGACGGGCGCCTCGACCGGCGCCTCGACCGCGGTCTCAGCGACAGCGTCCGCCGGAACCTCCGTCACCGCGTCGGCCGGAGCCGTGGCAGGGGTCTCGGCGACAGCCTCAGGCGAAGCCTCGGCCACCGCCTCCACGGCTGCCTCCACGGCTGCCTCCACCGCTGGTTCAGTGGGGCCTCAGCGGGAGCCTCGACCGCCGTCTCGACCGCAGCCGGAGCCGCAGCCTTGACCGGAGCGCTCGACAGCGGTCTCGGCCAGCCGGGGCAGCCGGAGCGGCTGGCGTGGCCGGGGCGTCGGCGGGGGCGTTCTTGGTCTCGAGGAGCTCGCGCTCCCATTCGGCCAGTGGCTCCTCGGCGCCGGCCTCGGCGCCCTCGGTCTTGACACCCGAACGGGCGATCAGACCCTCGGCGACGGCGTCGGCCACCACCCGGGTCAGCAGGCCGACCGCGCGGATGGCGTCGTCGTTGCCCGGGATCGGGAAGTCGACCAGGTCGGGGTCGCAGTTGGAGTCGAGGATGCCGATGATCGGGATCCGGAGCTTGCGCGCCTCTTCGACGGCGAGGTGCTCCTTGTTCGTGTCGACGATCCACACGGCCGAGGGCGTCCGGGTCATCTCACGGATTCCGCCCAGGGTCCTGTCGAGCTTGATCTGCTCGCGCTTCATGTGGAGCAGTTCCTTCTTGGTGCGGCCGCTGCCGGCGACATCGTCGAAGTCGATCTCGTCGAGCTCCTTGAGGCGGTTGATCCGCTGGTGCACCGTCTGGAAGTTGGTGAGCATGCCGCCCAGCCAGCGCTGGTTGACGTAGGGCATGCCAACGCGGGTCGCCTGCTCGGCAATCGCTTCCTGGGCCTGCTTCTTGGTCCCGACGAACATCACGGTGCCGCCCTTGGCGACGGTCTCCTTGATGAACGCGTACGAGCGGTCGATGTAGGCCAGCGACTGCTGCAGGTCGATGATGTAGATGCCGTTGCGCTCGGTCATGATGAAGCGCTTCATCTTCGGGTTCCAGCGCCGGGTCTGGTGCCCGAAGTGGACGCCGCTCTCGAGGAGCTGGCGCATGGTCACGACTGCCATGGTGACTTCTTCCTGGTTCCTGGCCGCACGCGGTTGCGCCCGCCTTTGCTCCCTCGGGAGAGGCGGACCGGCGTGCCGGCCATGTAGTTTTCAGTTGCACAGCGGGCGGGTGCCTGCTGTCCTGACGCCGCGCGCGTGCCGACCCGACCTTCGGTCGGGACTGAGGAACGTCGCCCACGGGTGGTCGGACTCACCAGGGTGAGTCCGTCGCGGTCTGCGAACGTGCGTAGTCAATCCGGGTGGATTGCTGGGGTCAGCCTACTCGACCCGTCCGTCCGGCGACCAATCGACCGTCGGGACACCACCAGCGAACTCAACGGGACCGTCCAGCTACGTTAACGGGCCGACGCCAACGACGTGGCCTCGAAATTGGACCTGCTCCACCGGCGGCAGGCCATCTCGACGGAGATTCCGTGTCGATACCCGAACCGACACCGGCGCTGGGCGATCCACCGCCGAGCTCGCGGACCAATCGCCGGCGCGGTCCGGAACTCGGCTAGGAGCTCGCCGCCTTCCAAAAGCTCGGCGAGACCGGCGACGCCTGACCATCGCCAGACGGCCCGGGGCCCGGATTGGCCCTCGGAGGGGTGGAGCAGCATGATCGGGGGGCACTCTGGGGACGTGGCACAGTGGGCAGCCGCCACATGTCGACGAGAACGAGTAGGGCCAACGCGCACATGACAACCATCGGAGTCCACTGCTCGCACGAGCAGATTCACCCAGCGCAACTGCTTCAGGACGTGCAGCGCGCAGAGCAGTTCGGCTTCGACGCCGCGATGTCCTCCGACCACTTCTCGCCGTGGAGCGAGCGCCAAGGACAGTCAGGCTTTGCCTGGGCCTGGCTCGGCGCTGCGCTGGCCACGACGAGCCTGCCCTTCGGTGTCGTGAACGCCCCGGGACAGCGGTACCACCCGGCGATCATCGCGCAGGCGCTCGGCACGCTCGGGGCCATGTTCCCCGGTCGGATCTGGGCCGCACTGGGCTCGGGAGAGGCCTCGAACGAGCACATCACCGGGGAACCGTGGCCACCCAAGGAGGTCCGCAACGCCAGACTGCGGGAGTGCGTCGAGGTCATCCGCCGGCTCCTTGCTGGCGAGGAGGTCACCCACCAGGGACTGGTCACCGTGAGCCGCGCGCGGCTCTGGACCTTGCCTGACCCGGCGCCGCACCTGGTCGGCCCCGCGGTCAGCGTGACCACCGCGGGCGGGGTCGCAGCCTGGGCCGACGGGCTGATCACCGTGAACCAGCCGCACGACAAGCTGCGCCAGATGATCGACGCCTACCGCGAAGCCGGAGGCAAGGGACCTTTGCGCCTGCAGGTGCACCTGTCCTGGGACCCTTCAATGCAACGTGCGGAGGCGATCGCCCACGACCAGTGGCGCACCAACACCTTCTCCCCACCGGCTTCCTGGGACATCGACTCCGCCGAGACCTTCGACATCGCCTCCGAGCACGTCGCGGTCGAGCAGGTGAAGCAGGTCGTGCTCATCTCCGACGACCTCGACCGGCACGCCGCTTGGCTCGCCGGGTTCGTCGAGCTCGGGTTCGACGAGCTGTTCCTGCACCATGTCGGCCAGGAGCAGCGGGCCTTCCAGGAGGCGTTCGCGGAGCGTGTGCTCCCGCAGCTGCGGGGGCACTGACCACGCGGGACAACCACGACCGTCGTACCCGGGAGGCACGGATGAAGATCAGTGAAACTGCAGACCTGTGGTGGAAGACGGCTGTCGTCTACTGCCTGGACGTCGAGACCTTCCTCGACTGGAACGGTGACGGAGTCGGCGACCTCGTCGGCGTCACGGAGCGGGTCGACTATCTCGACGAGCTCGGCGTCACGTGCTTGTGGTTGATGCCGTTCTACCCGACGGCCAACCGCGACGACGGTTACGACATCACCGACTTCTACGGCGTTGACCCACGGCTGGGCACGCACGGTGACCTGGTCGAGCTGGTGCGGACTGCCCGTGACCGCGGCATCCGGGTCATCGTCGACCTGGTGGTGAATCACACCTCCGACAAGCACCCCTGGTTCAAGGCGGCACGGTCGAGCAAGGGCTCACCGTTCCGGGACTTCTATGTATGGCGCGCGGAGGCGCCTGAGCAGGACACTTCCGACCAGGTGGTCTTCCCCGACCAGGAGGACAGCATCTGGGAGCTGGACGAGCGCACCGGGGAGTACTACCTGCACCGGTTCTACAAACACCAGCCCGACCTCAACGTGGCCAACCCGAGGGTCCGCGACGAGATCGCGAAGGTGATGGGCTTCTGGCTCGAGCTCGGCATCTCCGGCTTCCGGGTCGACGCCGTGCCGTTCCTTCTCGGTCTGGAGGGAATCACGGACAACCAGAAGGACGGTTTCGCCGACCCCCACGACTACCTGGCCGCGTTGCGATCGTTCCTTGGGAGGCGCACGGGCGACGGCATCCTGCTCGGAGAGGTGAACCTGCCCTACCCCGAGCAGAAGAAGTTCTTCGGCGGCCGTGACGGCGACGAGCTGACGATGATGTTCGACTTCGTCGGCATGCAGAACCTGTACCTCTCGCTGGCCCGCGAGGACGCCCGACCGCTCGCCCGCACGCTGAAACGGAGACCGACCATCAACCCCGATGCCCAGTGGGCGTCGTTCCTGCGCAACCACGACGAGCTCACGCTCGACAAGCTCAGTGAGGGTGAGCGCCAGGAGGTCTTCGACGCCTTCGGCCCAGACCCCGAGCTGCAGCTCTTCGGCCGAGGACTGCGGCGGCGGCTGCCGCCGATGCTCGACGGCGACCCACGGCGGATCAAGATGGCCTACAGCCTGATGTTCTCCCTCCCTGGCACGCCGTCGCTGTTCTACGGGGAGGAGATCGGGATGGGTGAGAACCTCGATATCGAGGGCCGGATGGCGGTCCGCTCACCCATGCAATGGTCCGCGCAGCGCAAGGGCGGCTTCACGACCGCAGCACCGTCCCGCCTGCGACGGCCCGTCGTCGAGGGTCCCTTCGGCCCCGAGCACGTCAACGTCGCCAGCCAGCGTTCCCAGCCGGACTCTCTCCTGAGCTTCATGTCGTTGTTGATCCGGAGGTACCGCGAGTCGCCCGAGCTCGGATGGGCGGACTTCACCATCCTCGACCAACCACATCGCAGCGTGCTTGCCCACGACTCGCAGTGGGACGACCGGCGGATGCTCGCCGTACACAACCTCTCGTCGGAACGATGCACAGTCCCGCTGCAGCTCCTCGACTGCGAGCCCGGCTGCCGCTTGGTCGACCTGCTCCAGGAGGGGGAGACCGAGCTCGACGCGAACGGGCGCGCGGAAGTCGCGATGGACGGCTATGGCTACCGATGGCTCCGCGTGGTGCCGCCGGAGGGGCGCAGGCTGGCCTGACGGAGTGCCCCATCGAGTCGGAACGAACCCCTAGTCGTCCACAGGCCCGTTCCGGACGACGTCCCTCAACAGGGCAGGCCCCGAGCGTGCCCAGCTGTCCCCTAGTCCGACGAGCATTGCGGACATGGTCACCGTCCATCGGATCCGGGTCTCGGGCCTCGTCCCCGTCGTCCTGAGCGTCGTGTTCGCCCTCGCGCTCGCGGGGCGGGCCGCGGCGCTCGAGGTACCCCAGGCCGATCCCGTGGGCGTGTGGCCGCTACGTCCCGTGCCCGACGTGGTGCGCGGCTTCGACCCACCAACGGACCCATTTGGGCCTGGTCATCGAGGGGTCGACCTGGCGGGGGCGATAGGGCAGCCGGTGCGCAGCGCCCTTGCCGGGACCGTCACCTACGCGGGTCTGTTGGCGGGACGTGGCGTGATCGTGGTCAACCACGGCCCCACCCGCACCACCTACGAACCCGTGGCGGCCTTGGTCCGCGTCGGCGACGCTGTGGCGCAGGGTGAACGGATCGGGAACCTCGAGCTCGCGGGATCGCACTGCTTCCCGGCCGCCTGTCTGCACTGGGGCTGGCTGCGAGGCGAGGTGTATCTCAACCCACTCGACCTCGTGGGCCACGAACGCGTTCGCCTGCTGCCGCTCTACTCCGCATCGCCGCCGTCGATGACCGCGGACTCCTGGTCAGCGCTCCTTCCCTACGCCGACTGGCGTCCTCTGCTCGGTCTGTTTCGTGCCGGGGATGACCGGGCAACCCGTGCCCGGTCGCCCTGACCTCGTCCGCGAGGATGATGCCCGTGCCCGCACCCCAGACCCGCGCCATGAGGATCATGCTGCTGGTCGGGATCGTGGTCCTGGCCTTCAACCTGCGACCGGCCGCGGTCAGCGTCGGGCCGGTCCTCCACGACCTCTCGTCTGCGCTGGACATGACACCGACCTCCGCTGGCGTGCTGACGTCGCTGCCCGTGCTCGCGTTTGCCGTCTTCGGCGCACTGGCTCCCCGGATCGCCCGGACCCTCGGCGCGCACCGCACCTCCTTCGTGGCCCTGCTCGCGGTGGTCGCCGGGCTCGCATTGAGATCGCTGACCGACTCGGTACCAGTGTTCCTGCTGCTCTCGGTGCTGGCGCTCGGCGGGATGGCAACGGCAAACGTGCTGCTGCCGTCCTTGATCAAGCTGCACTTCCCGGACCGGATCGGGTTGTTGACCTCGATCTACACGACTGCGCTCGCGGTGGGCCTCACCCTTGCATTGATGCTCACCGTGCCTTTGTCCGACGCATTCGGGTCGTGGCGCTGGGGACTTCTGGCCTGGGCGGTGACCGCCGCGATCGCGGCGTTACCGTGGCTCGGCTTGCTCAGCCACGACCAGGTGCTGGACGAGGCCCCTCGCACCGTGACGCTCGGTGACGTCGCCCGCACCCGGCTCGGCTGGGCGATGGCGCTGTGCTTCGGGCTCCAGTCGCTTCAGGCGTACGCGGTGTTCGGCTGGTTCGCGCAGCTCTACCGCGACGCCGGGTTCTCCAGCGCTACGGCTGGCCTGCTGCTCGGGGTCATCAGCGGGATCTCGATCCCGGTGGCATTCGTCGCGCCAGGCCTCGCCGCGCGCATGGCCAACCAGACGTGGCTGTTCATGGGCCTCTTGGCGACCTATGCAGTCGGGTACGTCGGGTTGCTCATCGCGCCGGCGGCCGGCGCATGGCTGTGGGCTGCTCTGGTCGGTATCGGCACCGGGGTGTTCCCGGTGGTGCTGACGCTGATCGGCCTGCGGGCTCGCACCGAGGGCGGCACCGCCGCCCTGTCGGGATTCACCCAGTCCGTCGGCTACCTGTTCTCGGCCATCGGCCCGTTCGGGATGGGCTACCTCTACGAGCACACGGGCGGCTGGACCGTTCCGCTGGTCTGCCTGCTGGCGCTGCTGGCGCCACTCGCGGCGGTGTCGGTCTATGTCTCCCGGCCGCACCAGCTCGAAGACCTGCTGGTCCGAGCCTGACCTCGACCTACGCTCGCGGATGGGCCTGCTGGTAGGCCTTGCGCAACCGGTCCGTCGTCACATGTGTGTAGAGCTGGGTGGTCGCCAGCGAGGCGTGGCCCAGCAGCTCCTGGACGCTGCGCAGGTCTGCGCCGCCCTCGAGAAGGTGCGTGGCGGCGGTGTGTCGAAGCCCGTGCGGTCCGATGTCGGGAGCTCCCGGCACGTCGGCAATGCGCCGGTGCACCAGGCGTCGGACTGCTCTCGGGTCGATCCTTTGGCCACGCGCGCCGAGAAAGAGTGCCGCTCCACCTGGCTCGGCCCAGACCTGCGGCCGACCCTGATCCTGCCAACGCCGCAGTGCCCGAGCCGCCGGGATCCCGAACGGGACGGTGCGTTCCTTGCGGCCCTTGCCGAGGACGCGGATCACGTTGCGCTCGCGATCGACGTCGTCGACGTCGAGACCACACAGCTCGCCGACCCGGATCCCGGTTGCGTAGAGCAGCTCGAGCATGGCGACGTCGCGGAGGCCGACCGGGCTCCCGTCGTCGGCCAGTTGGGAAGCCACGTCGATCAAGAGGCGGGCCTCCTCCCCGTCCAGCACCGCGGGCAACGGCTTGTGCGCCTTCGGCGAGGCCAGCAGGGCGCCCGCGTCACGCTCGAGCCTGCCCGTTCGGACCAGCCACGCGGTGAACACCCGGGCGGCGGTACCCCGTCTCCCCATGGTCGTCCGCGACTTTCCCAAGGTTTGTTGCTTGGCGAGCCAGCTGCGCAGGGTGCGCAGGTCGAGGGAACTCACGTCGACGTGGCCAAGCAGTGCAGCGTGCTCGAGCAAACCCGTGATGTCGCCGAGGTAGGCGCGAACTGTGTGCGCCGAGAGGTCCCGTTCGGAGCTCAGGTGCCGCTCGTAGTCAGCCAACGTCCGCGACATCGACTCGGACACGCACTGGTCCGGTTCGACGTCTGGTGGCATGTCCGGAGTCTACGAAGGGTCGGCCCGGGATTGTTCGGACTCGCCGCGGCCCGAGCCGGGTGGGCGGTGCGCGCGCGACCCAACTCGCTCTCGAGCGCGTCATGGCTGTGCGGCCTCACCGAGGATCCAGCCGCCTGAGGTCTTCGCGACCAGGTCGCCCTTGTGCAGGCGCTGGAGCGTGGAGCCGACCTCGACCAGGCCGACACCGGCGGTGCGGGCGATCGAGTCTGCGCTGGCTGACCGGGCGACTGGTACGGCGTCGAGGATCCGGGCCTCGCGCTGACTGAGCCGGTCGCGGGGCCGCGTCTCACCCCGCGGCTCCGCCAGGAGGTGTTCACCGGATCGACCGACCACCTCGAGCACGTCGGCTCCCGACGTGACCAGCACGGCCCTGCCGGTGCGGAGCAACTGGTGGACGCCCTGGGACTGGGCGCTGGTGACCGGCCCCGGTACGCCCAGCACGGGGCGGTTGAGACCGTCAGCCCAGTTGGCCGTGTTGAGGGCGCCGCTTCGGAGCGCGGCCTCGACGACGACCGTGGCCCGGGACAGCGCGGCGATGATCCGGTTGCGGCTCAGGAATCGGACCCGCATCGGGGCACATCCGGGAGCCAGCTCCGACACGATCACTCCGGTCTCGCCGATGTGGTCGATCAGCTGCCGGTGCGCGGCCGGATAGACGCGATCCGCACCGCAGGCCAGCACCGCCATGGTGGCGCCACCACCGGCGAGCGCTCCCCGATGGGCGGCCTGGTCGATCCCGAACGCCGCACCAGAGACCACACAGATCCCCGCCTCGGCCAAGGTCGCCCCCACGCCCCCGGCCACGTCGCCGCCGTAGGAGGTGGCCGAGCGGGCACCCACCACCGCGACGGAGTCGGCCAGCTCATTGAGCCGAAGTGGCCCGCGCGCCCACAACCCGAGCGGAACCCCTCCCCGGTCCTGGACCGAGGGGGCCCGGGCCAGGTCGTCGAGCTGAGTCGGCCACTCGGCGTCTCCCGGGATGACGTAGCGAATCCCGGCCTTCGCCGCCGACGCCAGCTCCGCCTCGGGTTCCAGCCCGGCCAGGCGGGCGGCCACATCGGTGAGCATCCCGCCGACGTCCCGTTCGGCGGCGAGGTGGCAGTGCACCCGGATCGCCCCCAGCTCATCGACCAAGGCGGCCAGCCGTGGGTCACCGGGCTCGGCCAGCCTGCACAGCGCAACTCTGGCCAGCCGTTCCTCGTCTCGGCTCATCCGGCCTCGGCCCTCTCCAAGGACGACAGCAAGAGAGGCTGACCCTTTCTCAGCCTCAGCGCGACATCGACCTGTGGCACTCCCGGGCTGGCCACGCCCTGGAGATCCGCGACCGTCCAGGCCAGACGATGCACCCTGGTCACGCCTCGACGGGTGAGTCGGCCGGCGTAGAGCTCGGTGTCGAGTCGCCGTGCGGCCGGGTCCGTCAGTGGCCAGCGATCGGTCAACACGGGCCCGGGTGCTTGGGCGTTGGTCCGCCAAGGGTCGTCGCTGTAGCGCAACCGCTGGCGCTCGCGAGCCGCCTCGACGCGTGCCCGGACGACGGCGCTTGTCTCAGGAGGCGGGGCAACTGGGTCGCGCAGATCCTTGACGGTCAACGGCTCCACGTGGCGGGTGATGTCGATCCGGTCGGTGATCGGACCGTTGAGCTTGCGCCGGTAGTCGCGTCTGCGGACCTCCGGGCACTCACAGTCGCTCAGCGCGGCGGACGGATGGTACTTGCCGCAGGGACACGGGTTGCAGGCGAAGACGAACATGCCACGGGCCGGGTAGGTCGCGGTCTCGTCACCGCGTCCGATCGTGATCTCACCACTCTCGAGCGGCTGCCGCAAAGCCTCGACGATGTCACTGTTGAACAGCGGGAACTCGTCCATGAACAGCACCCCGCAGTGCGCCCGGCTGATGTCGCCGGGCCGCACCTTGCCGGTGCCGCCACCAAGGAGGCTCGCGCGCGTCGATGAGGAATGCGGCGCGGAGAACGGCGGCCGCGAGCGCAGATCCTCGCCAGGTTGGAGGACGCCGGCCAGCGAGTGGATCGCTGCGAGCTCGAGCGCTTCCTCGACGGTGAGGTCGGGCATGATCCCGGGGATCCGCTCGGCCAGAGTGGTCTTCCCGGCGCCCTTGGGACCGGTCAGCATCAGATGGTGGCCGCCCGCCGCTGCCACCTCGACCGCGTAGCGAGCATCGGCCATGCCCTGGACCTCTGCCAGGTCGACCTCGTCGATCCGGCTCTCTCCGCGCCACGACAGCAGCGGGCTGCCCGACATCGCCTCGACGGGTGGAGCCGACGGAACCGGTTCGCCCGTCAGCTCTGCGACGACCTGCGCAAGCGAGCGCATGCCGAAGACGGTCATGCCCGGGACCATGGCCGCCTCGCGCGCCTGCGGCTCCGGCACGAACACCGTGTCGATGCCTCGCGCCGCGGCGGCGATCGTCATCGGCAGCACTCCCGGGACCGGGCGCAGCCGACCGTCGAGGGTGAGCTCACCGATGAAGACCGTGCGCTCCAGTGCGCCCGGGGCGACGCCGCCCGACGCACCGAGGACGGCCACCGCCATCGCGAGATCAAAGTCTCGCTTAGCACCTACTTAGATGCTCTCTGTCTAGACCAGCGTCATGTGAGCATCTGTGGCAGTACCGGCAGATCGGCCCCAGGACGCATCGGAACGTGGCATTTCCCGCACCGCATCTCGACAGGCGCGGGCGCAAAACCAGCACGACTCCACGCCGTGAAAGCCGCGCGCCAAAATGGGCCAATCCGTTGCGGCAATTTCGCTACCTGTTGCCGACGTATTGGAGTAGAACAGACACGCTCACGCGGAAGGAACCCCCATGACCGTCCCATCCGGGCATTCGTGCATTCTCTGCGGTGCACGCGTCGAGTCACGCACTCTCGACTGGGCCGAGGATGACGGTCGAGGATGGTCGCGGAAGAAACGCCCCTGTTCTGTGACGCATGTACCAGCGACCCAAGAAACGGGATCACAGTCCGCGGCGGTCGGAGAATCCGCATAGACGGCGCTGCGCATGCGGCCCGTGTCCCGGCGCATCCCTATGCTGATCGCCGTGACAGATGACCCCGCCGAACCCAACGCGTTCGATCTCGCGTTTCAGTCGCTCGAGTCGGCTCTCCAGCGACATATGGACGCGCGAGAACAGATGGCGCTGCCCGAGGCGTTCGCTTCGGCCGCTGAAACGCTTTGGTGGATCTACACGATTGACGACCGCCTACGTCACAAGGACTCGAAATACAAAACTGCTCGCGATCAGGACCCGGCCGGCCAATACATTCCCGGCCTGATTTGGGTTCGGGGCAGGTTCACACATGCTCTGCCGATGACTACTGACGAGGACCGAAAACCCTTCTTTCCGGGACCGAACGCCGATTACTTCCTTCACATTAGCGCCGGGTTCATCTGGCGCGCTACCGACGAGATTCCCGACAATCCGCAGCGTCCTTACGGCCGGGAGTGCTACGACCGCCTGATAGCTGGGAGGAAGACCATCCTTCCGCTGCACCATGCTTGTCAGTGGTTGCGAAGAGTCACAGGGCGCCCTGACCCGCGCGACGCTCAATGAACGCGTGGCCCGCCCGTCACGGTGGGCCCCCCGTGGGGTATGCAGCGCAAACGCCGGGAGCGGTAACAGTCCCGGCCTGTCACATTCCCACCCACGTAAGAAAACCATCTTGGATCGGACGATGCGGCCAGTCCCCCTGGGGTGTGGCAGGAGCCGCCCATGGTTGCCATGGGCGGCTCCGTTTGGGCCGGTGAGCGTCCGCGGCCGTAGGCCCTCAGCGGTCTTACGCCAGATCGACCGCCAGACGAAATCGTACCCACGCGTACATCGCCCATCAAGACGCGGCCCGCGTCCAGGGAAGTGCCTCCGGCCAGACGCAAACAGAACCGGTCACGGATTGGCAAAGTGAGGGCCAAGAGTCACGCGTTGGATTGGCCGCGCATCTCCCGCAACAGTTTCAACGCCGACGCCTCCAACAACGCCGCGTTAGACGACGTGCCCTCAACAAAAAGCTCGATCCCACCCGGTGCCTTAATGTGGTACCGAACCAGATCGGCCGGAACCGGCACATCGCCCGCAGCCTTGGCCGCATCCTCCGCCTCGGACGAAATCTCGTGCTCGAAGTTGTCTAGCCACGCTTCGAAGCTTGTTGTACGTCCGGTCCGCCGCCCGACCTTCCTCCGCACGCCTCACCGTCGTCCGGTCCATACCAACAGCATCCGCGAACTCGCCGTAAGACTCGATCCCATGCCGAGTCCGCCTCCGCTTGATCTGCTCGCCACGGCTCTCACTCACAAGCGTTAAGCCCGCCCTAGTTCCAACGTCCCGCATCGCAAACCCACTCCCTACCGCTACTCAACCCCCACGGTTGAACCCCCATTCAACACTCCGCAACGGGCCACACCCATAGTCATTGCGAATGGTTCCGTGCGCCGTGTTGCCGCACCGTGTGGCAATAAGGCGCGGAGTCTGCTCACCAGTAGGGACTGAGCGGACAAGCCGCGACGCGAAACCGCCCGCGCGCGTCACGGGGGAGGCGATGCGGCGCGGGCGGTCCTGCCTGATCGTGTCCCGGACAGTGCGCCTGGTCGGGACCGAGGCGAACACTCAGGCGTTGGTTCGCGTCCTGGCGGTACCCGCACCTAGCCGTTCCATGCCGAGCGCGGGTTTTTGACGTTCCCGCGTCATCCCGGCGCCGTTCGCCAGTCATACCAAGTGCGGGGGCCACTTGCTGCTACTCCAATTGCGGCAGGTGGTCCACGGCATCGGGTACGAACGCGTGGGTGGGGGTACTGGCATCGCCGTCTGGCGGTCCTCAGCCCGCGGTCGCCGCTCCCGTATGGGTGTCTGCAGCACCCATCGCGCACGGGAGCGGCGACGTCCCGCCAGTCTCCCCCGTTGTCTCCCCAGAATGACCGGCGTTAACGAAAGCGTCCCAATCCGACTACTTCCGCCAATAGCCCCTTTGGGGTGTTTGGCGAGCGCACCGGAAACCGCCCGCGCGCACAAAGGGAGTCGGTCACGCGGGCGGTCCTACTCGATGGTGTCCCGGCTGTTGGGACCCGGGACCAAGGCGAACATCCCACCGAGCATTGTTCGCGTCCCCGAGGTACCCGCGCCCAGCCGTTCCATGCCGCGATGAGGGACAGGAGCCGCCCGGAGCTTGCTGAGTCAACAGACGACCCCCGCCGTGCTCCGACGGACGGACGGGCGTCAACGGGCCACTAAGATCGCAGACGTGCCGGCTTGCCACTCCTAGCGTTCTCTGATCAACGAACGAGGAAGCGGCGGTCTCCGTCAAAATGGAGTGTATGGGCGCGTGAACTTCGTTCCTATCTCTAGGTACCCGAGAAAATGCCTAGCGTAATGATCAGGATAATTGTATGACCTGAAGGCAAACCGACCAGACAAGTCGTATTCGAGATAGAAGGTGGCATCCGCCGCGAAGAGGGCCGCCGCATGTGGGCTATCGGGAGAGGGCCCGCAGTTGGTCCCACACCGCTCTAATAATTGAAGGATAAGGCGTCCGTTCTGGTGTCGCAAATAGTAATCACTTCCATTGCTACCATTAGCCCATTGGAGGGAGTATCCGGAACCTGCGAGACCGAGGACGAGGCGGAAATCGGCTACAAAGGGGTGAGAGCCGGCGTCTGCGGAGGGTTTCAGAACAGCTCGCTTTCCCTTCTCCGCCGCGACACGCATATCCGGATTTGGACGCGTCCAAGCGAATAACCTGGCCGTCGCTGGCCCAATTGCAATGGTGTGACAACACACGCGTTCTCACTTGGGTCCAGGACAAGTCGGCGCGCCAGGACTCCAGATCCCAGCTGTCCTGCAGGCCATTGACCCAGTCCCACTCGGCATGACACACGAGTATTGCTTATATAGGCTCGACATCTGTGTTCCCGTCATGCCCGCGGGCATTCTGTCACCAATGCATGCTAACGCATTGTGCCAATGTGTTTCTCGCACGAATGGAGCGCTTGCCCGCCACCCCGGCACCATCGAGACGTTAACTCTGCGTCCATAGCCAGTAATATTGACGTGCTTGATGACGTTTGAGTCACAATCCATACTCTCGCTCGTAGGCGTGGGTGGTGGGCGGACCGCATTGAAGCGCACGTGGGAGGCATTGTTGTTCTTTAGAGTCGAGTTGAGGTTGCCTATCCCCCCCGGCGATACGTCCTCATAAGGGCCGGAGTATCCGGTATTGAAGTACACACGGACGGTATAGATGCTTCGGTTCCACACGGAGGCAGCATTGTTCTTGACGCACAACCCCTTGCCGCTACCAGCCCCCAAGAACTCATAGCATGTTGGCTGGGAACCACCGTAGTCACGAATCGAACCTGAGAAGTCCGAAACCGATCCCCCTCTCGTAGAGAGGTAGTAATAGCAGAACTCCCCCTCCTCACAGATGCCATTACGCGATGCTGCGGACGCGGGCGAGACCGTACATAGTGACCACAGCGTGAAGATGGCGGTAAGCGCAGCCAAGACCCGAGTACGTTGTAACGTCGACATGGATGTCTCCTTCCTGGCTCAAGTCTCTTTACCTTGCTTGGAATGGCGCCAGACCCCTTGGGGTGGATTTCCGGGGTGCACGGCGCGCTATGTAGGGCCACGGCGGGGCCAGAGGATGCTTCGGTGAGCGCGTCCATGCTGAGTGACCGCACCGCTTCCAGGCATGGGAAACCGCCCGCGTCGGAGAGAAACCACCGCGCGCCGGGCGGCCCTGATCGCCGCTCTGACATGTGGGGAACTGGATGACCTCAAGCGCCAGTAGCGTCGACTTCCTGATCCTTGTTCATGGATACCCGCCAAGGGCCCGGGTATATCCACCTTGACGAGTCAGCCGTCGTCGAAGTTGGATGGCTGGGGGTGGCGGGGTCCCGCCAAAGGTCTACGTCACCGGACCGCGGGTAAGCGCTCCCCTGGGCCTGTCAGGTTCAAAAGATTGGGTTTCAATCAACAGGTCGTCGGCCGTCAGGATGAACCGACGTAAGTTCTCGGGTCTGCCCTGTAGTTGAATTGCCGCGCACTGGCAGACTCCAAACGGCCGAGCACAACCGACAGGGTTTGCGAATCGAGCAGCACTTCCTGGCCGCCTTCTACGGCCGCCAGACGCGCCCGCAGGCCCTCCGTGGGGAAAGCGGACGCAAGATGCCTCAGCCAGCCTGCAACACCGTCCCTGAGTGCTGTGCCAGCGCCCGGGGGCGGAAGCGTCGAGCGTGCCATCAGATCGCCTGCCCATTGCGTCGGCCGTTACGCGCCATTCCGCCCAACCGGCCCGCCTCCGCCACACTCATCCCCGTAGAAAGCGGGCTCGACAGAACGGCGGCAGGATCCGAGAAACCCAGCTTGCCCAGAAGCGCAGCAATCTGAGCACGACTACGCCGAGCCTCCGCCACATGAGGATGCGTGACGGGTTGGCCCTGAGAACCCTTAACAATTAGCCGGTTTTCGGCCATTGCAGCCACCAATTCGGCACTTAATGCCGCCAAAACGTCGGCCTCCGCACACGCATCCGCTAACAAACGACGCTCACGCGCATCCGGCGCAAGATTGTCGCCAGACCACTGACGCGCCATGCTGCGCCACAATTTCGCGCCTGACGCGCCCAAATCCTGCGGCGCCTGAACTGGCTTGGTGCTCATCGCGCACCCTTCTGATATGTGTGGGACCAAAACCGGGAGAGCTCAAGCGGTAGCTAATTCCTTGATAGCCACCACGGTCTTGCGAACATGTGTTCGACGGGGGGATTCCCCACCCTTTTTGTAGACTTAGGGGCTGGCATGGGGGTCATGCGTCGCGTGCTGTCTTGGCGTGGTGTCCGTTGACGTACAGGGTGAGCAGTTGTGCGGTGACGGAGACGTACTGCCAGCCGCAGCTACAGCGTGCGTGGTGTTGGCTCGTGGGTCTGGTCCTGCTGCCCGCGGGTGTCGGGCCGGTGACGCCGCGGATGGTGACCTTGTGTGTGGTGGTCATTCGGGGTCTGCGCTGATGAGTAGGCCTCGTTCGTCGTAGGTGAAGACGGATGGCTTCCGGTCGGGGCCCTGTTCGCTACCGATCACGTTGCCCAGTCCGTCGAAGATGTCACGCACTGTCGTGGTGATCGGTCGACCTTGGTTGTCTACCGGTGTGCGTGCTGCGTGGGCGGTGGCGATGCGGCGTTGTGCCGCTAGCGGATTGACGATCTGTTGCTCACTCATGGTCAGTTCTCCTGGGGTGATTCGAGGCACGCGAGTGCGGCCGCGAGGATGATGGTCCGGGCGTCTACGGGGTTGGTCGTCTTGCGTGTCAGGTTGTATCGCTCGAGGTCGAGCACGTCACATGGCCAGGTCTTGGCCGAGGTGTCGTAGGCGTGCCCCTGTAACCAGTCGCGCACTGCGAACTTGTCGACAGCCGCCTCTACAGCGTCGGCCAGGTTGCCGGCCTTGGCTTCAATGTCGGCACGGATGGTTGCGAGGTCGCCCGCGGCCTGCTCTGCTCCGCCCCAGTAGAGGTCTGATGCGAGGTAGTCGAGTTCGTGGTCGACGGTCACGAATGCGGCCTGTTGTGCTTGTGCGGCGTGGGCGGCTGTGGCTTGGTCGGCCTCGAGCCTGGGGACCGCGACGGGTGCGGGGATGGCCTTTCCTGCTCTAGCTGCCTTAGCCCGGATCCACCGATGAGGTGAGTGGGTCGAGCGTGGCGTAGAACGAGAATGCCCTTGCGTGGCGGGAGAATCGGAGTTCTTCAGGCAACGATTCGACCGAACGCAAGGGACATCTCTGAGGTGGTGCGACACGAGGTCGCATGTGCAAGCGGCACGTTGAATTGGAGGTCGGCGGTGACGTCGATGACGTAGCCCGGGTAAGTGTTCGATGGCCCGTCCCCACCCGGGCGTGCGTCGCCGGTAACGGCGGGGTGCGAAGCCCCGGGGTAGAAGCCGAAGCGACCCTCGATCCATCCGGGGGCGTAGGCGAGGGGAAGGCCGGACGGGTGAACGTGAGTGAACCGCCGAATACGTCTCGTCAAGGTGAGCCTCGGGTGGATGGGACGCGGGACCGGGGTGCAGGGCTGGCCGTTGAGAAGCGGCAGGCGGCGGCCGGGGGCATTTGACCGGCCGCGTGGACACCGCCGCCCCGGGATATGTGGCGGCACCCTCCCCGGCCGGGTCTTGCGCATGTGGAACGTGGAAACCCCGTCATGGTCCGGATCAACTGGTCCGGTGGGCCGACCGTGAGGAAGGCCGAACTCCTGGGCGGGAACAGGATGGCCCAAGAAGCCAATGCCGGTGGCCGAAAGGCAGCAGGAAACCGATCCTCGTAGTGCCGTCTCCTTCGGGCGGCGGGGTCGGATAACTGGCCGGATACCGCGCGATGCGCGGACCCGTGAGGGTTGCTGACGTGGGCCAGGTGAGTCTTTGGAGAGACGACGATGGCGATGCCAGCACTTGCGGACAAGTTAGACACCATTGAGGTGAACGGACCGCTAGACGACAGCCTCGATTGGGATGCGATCTATTGGCGCCCGGTCGAGGACGACGTACGGCGGCTGCGGCAGAGGATCTTCAAGGCGTCGCAGGAGGGGGACCTCAAGCGGGTCCGCAACCTGCAGAAGCTGATGCTGCGGAGCCGGTCGAACACGCTGGTCAGCGTGCGACGGGTGACGCAGTACAACGCTGGCCGCAAGACGGCGGGCATCGATGGCGAGGTCGCACTGATCGCGCCGGACAGGGCAGCGTTGGCGGTGGACCTCCACCGACACACGGCACCCTGGCAGGCTCGACCGGTCAAGCGGGTCTACATTCCGAAGGCGAATGGGAAGCAGCGGCCACTTGGGATTCCGGTGTTGCGGGACCGGGTGCAACAGGCCCGGGTCGCCAACGCGCTGGAGCCTGAGTGGGAGGCGCGGTTCGAGCCGCGCTCGTACGGGTTCCGGCCCGGACGCGGCTGTCACGACGCGATCGAGGCGATCTACTGGACCCTGAAGGGTCGATTGTCCAAGCGGCAGTGGGTGCTCGACGCGGACCTGTCGGCGGCGTTCGACCGCATCGACCATGCCCGGCTACTGGCGCATCTCGGCTCATTCCCCGCCCGGGGAATGGTCGCCGGGTGGCTGGCGGCCGGGGTGATCGAGAAGGGCCGGTTCGCCCCGACCGAGGAGGGAACTCCTCAGGGCGGGGTGGTCAGCCCGATGCTGCTCAACATCGCGCTGCACGGAATGGAAGAAGCCGCTGGAGTCCGCTACACACGCCGCGACCCCATGGGCGCGCACGTGGCACGCGACTCCCCGGTGCTGGTGAGGTACGCCGACGACTTCGTCGTCATGTGCCACACCAAGGACCAGGCAGAACAGGTCCGACACCGGCTGGCTGGGTGGTTGACCCCCAGGGGGCTCACGTTCAACGAGGACAAGACCCACATCGTCCACGTCGAACGGGGCTTCGACTTCTTGGGGTTCAACGTCCGTCGCTACAGCGGCGGGAAGCTGCTCATCAAACCCAGCCACGCGGCAGTGAGGCGAATCCGGGGCCGACTCGCCGTCGAGGTGCGCTCCCTACAGGGAGCCAACGCCATTGCGGTGATCCGCAGGCTCAACCCGATCATCCGGGGCTGGGCCGGCTACTACCGGGGTGTGGTTTCGAAGGAGGTGTTCTCCGGGATCGATCATTACCTGTGGGGACGCCTCTACCGGTGGGCACTACGCGCTCACCCGAACAAGTCGAGGCACTGGGTCGTGGCCCGGTACTTCGGCATGTTCAACCCGTTCAGGAACGACCGGTGGGTATTCGGTGACCGCGACAGCGGCATCTACCTGCGTCAGTTCGCCTGGACAAAGATCGTCCGCCACAAGATGGTCATGGGCACCGCGTCACCAGACGACCCCGCCCTTGACTGGTACTGGGCCTCACGGCGGCGCAAGGCGCACGCGCAATTCGGTGGGCGCACGGCCTCTCTGCTGCTTCGGCAGCGGGGACTCTGCCCCGCCTGCGGGACGCTCCTGCTGCACGCCGACCACGGACCACAATCCCCATCCGAATGGGAGCAGTGGACCAGGACCCTGACGAAGGCACTACGCAAGACCGCCATCGTCGTGGGCGAGGCTCCCGGCGACGATCAGACCACGCGCCTCATGCACACCCACTGCCGACAACGCGAACAACAACGTCGGCAGCGGGACCAGCGAGACCAGGACAAGACGCCCACGGGACTTGCTTGAGCCGGATGCGGTGAAAGTCGCACGTCCGGTTCTGAGGGGGCCCGGGCCCAGCAATGGGCTCGGGCTACCCGACAAACTCTCTCACACGCTGCGGGCGACGTCGGTGGTCTTCGACGATCCGAATCTGGTGTCGTCGGCGGGGCTGGTCCCGGTGCTGGCGCTGGCGGAGTCCGCGGGGCTGCGGGACCTGGCCGATGCGCACCTGACGCGTGCCGACGGACAAGGGCGCGAACGCCGGGTTGAAGGTCGCCTCGCTGGTCGGCGGCATGGTCGCCGGCGCGGATTCGATCGATGACATGGCGTTGCTGCGGCACGGCGGGATGGGCCGGGTCTTCGCCCGTGCGTACGCCCCGTCGACGTTGGGGTCGTTCCTGCGGGCGTTCACCTTCGGCCACGTCCGCCAACTCGACGCGGTCGCGGCCCGGTTCCTGGTCGCGTTGGCCGGGCTCACCCGGCTGGTGGGTGCGCACACCGGTCCGACGCCGCGCGGACGCGGGGTACGCGCTGCTCGATGTCGACGACACCATCGTCGAGGTCCACGGTCACGCCAAGCAGGGCGCCGGGTTCGGCTACACCCGGGTCCGTGGCCTCAACGCGCTGCTGGCCACGCTGACCACCAACGCGAGCGCGCCGGTGATCGTGGCGCAGCGGCTCCGCAAGGGGCCTGCAACTCCTCGCGCGGCGCGAAGCGGCTGGTCGGCGACGCGGTCAAGACAGGCTCGGCGCCTCCTCGGTCCCCAGGCGCGAGGTGCTGGTGCGGATGGACTCGGCGTTCTACGGACGCGGCGCCGTCCACGCCGCACTGGCCGGAGGCGCCGCGGTGTCGGTCACCGTGCGGATGGACAAGCCCAGGTCAAGGCCGCGATCGCGGCGATCGACCGCCGAGGCGTGGACCACGATCGAGTACACCGACGCGGTCTTCGACGAGGCCACCGGCCGGTGGGTCTCCCGAGCCGAGGTCGCCGAGATCGACTTCACCGCGTTCGCCGGACAGAAGAAGTCCGAGCAGCGTGCCCGGCCGGCTGGTGGTGCGCCGGATCCCGGACTTCAACGCCGACAAGAAGGCCGCAGCCGGCCAGGGCACCTTGTTCGACGTGTGGCGGTTCCACGCGTTCTTCACCACCGCCGACCCGGCGATCCTCGACACCATCGCCGCGGACAAGACCCACCGCGCTCACGCGATCATCGAGCAGGTCCACGCCGACCTGAAGAGCTCCGCGCTGGCTCACCTGCCGTCGGGTGTGTTCACCGCCAACGCCGCCTGGCTGGTGCTTGCGGTGATCGCGTTCAACCTCACCCGCGCCGCCGCCAGCCTCACCGAGCCGAACCTGGCAAGAGCGACCACGGCGACGATCCGCCGCAAACTGATCACGGTGCCGGCACGGGTCGCGATCTCGGCACGCCGGGTGACCCTGCACCTCCCCCAGGCGTGGCCCTGGGAGACCGCCTGGACGGCCCTGTTCGACCGGGTCAGCGACCCGCCACCAGCCCTCGCGGCCTGACCACCCAGCAGCAACCGCTGCGCGACCCGAGGACCACAGTGGAACACCCGGACAGCAAGGTCCGGCCAACCATCACGTCCTCAACCACCTCACCCGACGGAAACCCCGATCAGACGATCGCCATCAAGCCATCGGTGGATCCGGGC
>CAWJOJ010000019.1:0-26935 GCA_963844385.1 uncultured Actinomycetota bacterium
CATCGCGGCGCCGCCGGAGGCCGTCGACGCGATGTTCCGCCAGGCCGGCGTGATCCAGGTGGACACCCTCGACGAGCTGTTCGACGTGGCGCAGCTGGTGGCCCACCAGCCGCTGCCGGCCGACAGTCGGGTGGCCGTCGTCGGCAACTCCGACGCCCTCGGCCTGCTGGCGGCCGACGCCGCTGCCGCCGTCGGCCTGCGGGTCACCAAGTCGGTCGCGCTCGGCGCCGAGGCGACTGCCGAGGACTTCGAGGACGCCCTCGACGACGCGATCGACGACCCCGAGGTGGACTCGGTCGTCGCGGTCTACATTCCTCCGCTCAACGTGTCGGGCGCGGCCGTCGCCAACGTGCTCGCGGCCGTGGGGGAGCAGTCCGACAAGCCGCTCGTCTCCACGTTCCTCGGGGCCGAGGGGGTGCCGGAGCTCCTCCGCGTGCCGGACGTTGCGGGCGCCACGGCCGGCCGCGGGTCGGTCCCGTCCTATCCCGCGGTCGAGGCCGCGGTGCGCGCCCTGGCGCGGGTCGTCGAGTACGCCGCCTGGCTCCGGCAGCCAGACGACCACAAGGTCGAGCCGCTGGACGTCGACATGATGGCGGCGAAGCGACTGGTCAACGAGATCCTGATGCGGTCGCCAGAGGGCCGCGACCTGGAGGCGGACGAGCTGACCGCGCTGCTGGGCGCCTACGGGATCGAGCTGTGGGAGACCAAGACGGTCACGACCCAGAAGGAGGCGATCGCGGCGGGCCGGGCGCTGCGCTGGGACGTCGTGCTCAAGGCGACCGCAGAGCACCTCCGCAACCGGCCCGACCTCGCCCACGTCTGGCGCAACATCGACAACGCGGCGGAGATGCGGATCGCCTGGGCGTCACTCGTGGAGATGATCGCCGACCACCCCGACACCGCCGGGTTCGTGGTCCAGAAGAACTCGACACCTGGTGTGCCGATCGCGATCGGCGGACTGGAGGACCCCCTGTTCGGGCCGGTGGTGTCGTTCGGGATCTCCGGGCCTCTGAGCGAGCTGCTCCAGGATCGCTCGTACCGGATCCCGCCGCTCGAGGGCAGGGACGCGGCGACCATGGTGCGCGAGATCAGGTCGGCCCCGATGCTGTTCGGCTACCGGGGCGGCGAGGAGGTCGACGTCGAGGCGGTGGAGCGGCTGATCCGGCTGGTCGCGCAGCTGAAGAACGACCTGCCGCAGGTCCAGACCCTCGACCTCTCGCTGGTGCTGGCCGGCGCGGACGGGGTCGCCGTACTCACCGCTGCGGCGCGCGTTGCGCCCGTCGCCGACCCCGGTCGGACTGGTTCGTGCGCAGGATGAACGTGATCCCCGGCGACACCCTGTAGGACTGAGCGCCGGGGCCGTCGCTGTGACCGCGTGACAGACTGCAGGGCATGCGCAGCTTTGCCACGACCGACGGGGCCAAGAGCCTTCGACGTGCGATCGAGCACACCGGCTACTATCCCGAGGTCGTCAACGACGGCGTCGCAACCGCGGTCGCGGGTGAACAGGTCGTGTCGTTCTACGTCCACCACGAGCCGACCATCGAGGGTGACGAGGTACGCCGCCACATCACCGTGGTCGTGCTCACCCCGAGCCGGCTGATCCTCGCGCACACCGACGAGCACGCCGGTGACGACCTGCTGCCCGAGCCCTACACCTCCACCTCGACCGAGGCGATCTCGCTGGCGTCGGTGCGCTCGGTGGTGGTGACCCGGATGGTCGCCAACCCGACGTCGGGTCCGCAGCCCGCCGCCGAGGCGGTGCTCACGATCGGCTGGGGCGGAGTGGGGCGGATCGATCTCGAGCCCGCGACCTGCGCCGACCCTGACTGCGAGGCCGATCACGGCTACACCGGTGTGCTGGCCTCCGACGACTTCTCGCTGCGCGTCTCGGCCGCAGCCGACGGTGGCGACGCGGTGGGTGGGCTGCTCGAGTTCGCGGCCTCCCTTTCTGCGGCCACCCAGGGCAACGCACCCTCGTCGTGAGCGGGTTCGTCGAGCCGGCTTACCACGAGCACGCCCTCTCCGACGTCCTCCCCGCGGTCGCGTCCGCGCTGGGGGTCGAGAGCCTGATCCGTGACCTGGGCGGTTCCTCGCTGAGGCTTCCAGACGCAGCGTCGTACGTCGTGTTCCTCGTGGACGGCCTGGGCTCGGAGCTGTTGAGCCGCTACCGGCACGCGGCGCCGTTCCTGTCGTCGCTGATGTCGATCGTGGGCACCGCCGGCGTGCCCTCGACCACCGCGACCTCGCTGACCTCGCTCGGCACCGGTCTGGCTCCGGGACGGCACGGCCTGGTCGGGTTCACGGCCCGGGTCCCCGGCACCGAGCTGCTCCTGGACCACCTGCGCTGGGACCGCGACGTCGACCCGCTCGAGTGGCAGCCGCACCAGACGGCGTTCTCGATGCTGGCCGCGGAGGGGGTCGCCGTCACCATCGTCAACAAGCGCGAGTTCAGGGGCTCCGGGCTCACCGTCGCCGCCACCCGCGGGGGCGAGTTCGTGGGCGCCAACAGGGTGGGGGAGCGGATCGCGTGCGTGCTGTCGGCCGCGTGCCGGAGCCCGTCGATGACCTACCTGTACGACGGTGACCTCGACTGGACCGGCCACAAGTACGGGGTGGCCTCGACCGCCTGGCTGCAGCAGCTCGCGATGGTCGACGCAGAGGCCGAACAGCTGCGCGAGGCGTTGCCGTCCTCGACCCGGCTGGTCATCGTTGCCGACCACGGCATGGTCGACAGCCCCGTCGACTCGCGGATCGACGTCGACGAGCGGCTCGAGCTGCGCGACGGGGTGGCCCTGGTGGGCGGCGAGGCCCGGTTCCGGCATCTCTACTGTCGCCGGGGCGCAGCCGACGAGGTGGCTGTGACGTGGCGGGAGATCCTGGGTGACCGCGCCACCGTCCTGACCCGCGACCAGGCGAGCGCCAGGGGGTGGTTCGGGCCGGTCGACCCAGGAGTGCGGCTGCGGATCGGCGACGTGGTGGTGGCCTGTCACGCCGACACCGCGATCATGTGCAGCCAGTCGTTCCCCTACGAGAACACGCTCGTGGGCGTGCACGGGTCGCTGACGCCCGACGAGATGCTGATCCCGATCCTGGTCGCCTGATGGAATGGCAGAATCCCCGCCGTGGCTGAACTGACCTTCTGGACCGGCACGATGGATGCGGGCAAATCGACTTTGGCCCTGCAGACAAACCACAACCGCGCCACCCGGGGCCGGATGGGTTGGATCTTCACGTCGCACGACCGAGCCGGTCAGGCGATGATCTCGTCTCGACTGGGCCTCACGCACGACGCGGTGGAAGTCACGCCGGAGTTCGACTTCTGGCGCTACACCGTGGACGCCCTGACGCACGGTGGCCGCGTGGACTACTTCATCTGCGACGAGGCCCAGTTCTATTCCCCCGCTCAGGTCGAGGCGCTGGCCAAGATCGTGGACGAGCTGCAGATCGACGTGTTCTGCTTCGGCATCCTGACCGACTTTCGCACTCAGCTGTTCCCCGGCTCGGCGCGACTGGTCGAGCTGGCCGACAGGACCGAGGTCCTGCAGGTGGAGGCGCTGTGCTGGTGCGGCAAGCGTGCCACCCACAACGCCCGGACCGAGGACGGCGTGATGGTCACCGAGGGCGAGGTGGTCGTCGTGGGCGACGTGGAGGCGGCCGACGAGCCGCCCGCAGACGTGGCCTACGAGGTGCTCTGCCGCCAGCACCACCGCCGCAAGCTGACCGCCGCACGGGCTCGGGCCGTGTCCATGGCTCCCGAGCCCTTGCCGTTCGGCTAGCGCGGCCGCCCGGCTAGGTTTGCGGCTGTGGAGATGGTGCTGGGACCAGGCGTGGGGCCGGTCGACGCCGAGCAGGTGCTCGCGGCCTACCCGTGGCCGGCGGCAGGTCGATGGGTCCGAGCCATGATGGTGACCACCCTCGACGGAGCCGCGGCGGGCCCCGACGGGCTGAGTGGGTCGATCTCCTCGGACGAGGATCGGCTGGTCTTCAACACCGTACGCCGCCTCGCCGACGTCGTCCTCGTGGGCGCGGGCACGATCCGGGCCGAGCGCTACGGACCGATGCGGGCCAAGCCGATGGACGCCGAGGCGCGAGCGGCCCAGGGGTCGGCCCCCGCTCCGGTCATCGCCGTCGTCAGCGCCTCCCTCCTGTTGCCGTGGGAGGAGCCCATGTTCAGGGAGTCAACGGTCCAGCCGATCGTCGTCACCGGCGGTCGGGCGGACCCGCAACGGCTGCGCGAGGCGCGGGAGCACGCGGACGTGATCGTGCTCGAGGGGGAGACCCTCGACGTGTCGGGAGTCCTGGGCGCGCTGGAGGCACGAGGGCTGCGGCGCATCGTGTGCGAGGGCGGGCCGACCCTGCTCGACGAGATCATCGCCGCCGGGCTGCTCGACGAGGCAGACATCACCATCTCCCCGCTCTTTGCCGGCAGACAGCACACGCCGATGACCCACGCCCTGGCGGAGGTGGCACGTTTCGACCTGGCCCACATCATCTCGGGAGACGGCTTCCTGATGAATCGCTACCTGAACGTGGCAGCCGGATGATCTCCCTGTCCGGCCTGGCCCGGTTGGCGGGCAGCCATCCCGACGATCTTGACCGACCGGTCGCCCCCCTCCTGGTCGGGGACCGGACCTTCGACACCGACGCCCGACCTCTCGTGATGGGGACCGTGAACCTGTCGCGCGACTCGACGTACCGCGAGAGCGTCGCGACCTCGACGGCGGGCGCCATTCGCAAGGCGCGGGTCCAGAGCGCCCAGGGAGCCGACATCATCGACATCGGCGCGGAGTCCAGCACGGCCCGGGCTGCCCGGGTTGAGCCGAAGGACCAGATCAGCGCCCTGGTGCCCGTGGTCGAGGCACTGTCGGCCGAGGGCATCATCGTGTCGGCGGAGAGCTACGACCCGTCCGTGGTCCAGGCCTCGCTGAAGGCAGGGGCGCAGATCATCAACCTCACCGGAGGGGCCGACGACGACACGATGTTCGACCTCGCCGCCGAGTTCAACGCGACTGTCGTGCTCTGCTGGGTCGAGGGGGCCAACGTCCGGGAGGTCACCGAGGCGACGACCCACACCGATCCGATCCCAGGGATCCTCGACCACTTCGCGGCCCGGCTCGGGACTGCCCGGGCGCGCGGAGTCGAGCGGATCGTGATCGATCCCGGAATGGGCTTCTACTACGGCAACCTGACCGACCCGATGACCCGCGTTCGCCACCAGACCGGGGTGCTGCTCAACACGTTCCGCCTGCGCCGGCTGGGCCTGCCGATCTGCAACGCGATGCCGCACGCGTTCGATCTCTTCGAAGAAGAGTTCCGCACGGCCGAGGGCTTCTTCACGGTGCTGGCCGGCCTGGGCGGCACCGGCGTCTTCCGGACCCACGAGGTTCCCCGGGTCGTCGCCGTTCTCCGGGCGCTCCAGGCACTCGAAGTCGACCTGCTCCCATGACCACGCCACTGATCTCTGCCGACGAGCTGCGCGAGCGTCTGCGCACAGTCTGGGCACGGTGACCGTGCTCGACGTGCGCTACCGGACGGGCGGCCCCTCGGGACTCGGCGAGTACGTCGACGGTCACATCCCGGGCGCGGCGTACGTCGATCTCGACACTGCCCTCGCCGATCCGCCCGGGGCGGGCGGTCGTCACCCGTTGCCGGATCTGGCCCGGTTCGAGGCGGCGATGCGGGTGGCCGGCGTGTGCGACGGCCGCACCGTGGTGGTGTACGACGACTGGGCCGGTCACGCGGCGGCCCGGGCCTGGTGGCTGCTGAGGTTCCACGGCCACCCGGACGTCCTCGTGCTCGACGGCGCCTGGGCGGCCTGGCGGGAGGCCGGGGGAGAGCGTGGAGACCGGGCAGCCGGAACCCCGGCCCGGTGACTTCACCAACCGGCCGGGCGCGATGCCGATGGTCGAGGCCGGCGGCGTACCGTCAGTCGGCGTGCTCGTCGACGCCCGGGCCGCCGAGCGCTACCGGGGCGAGGTGGAGCCGATCGACCCGGTGGCCGGCCGCATCCCCGGCGCCGTCAACGTCCCGACGGCGCGCAACCTCAGCGACGACGGCCGCTTCCGGTCGCCGGCCGAGCTGCGTGAGCTCTATGCAGAGGTCGGCGCGGTTGCGGGCGCCGACGTCGCGGCGTACTGCGGGTCCGGGGTCACCGCGGCGCACGATGTGCTGGCGATGGAGGTCGCCGGTGTCCGGGCGGCTCTCTATCCGGGGAGCTGGAGCGGGTGGATCAGCGATCCGACCCGGCCGGTGGCTACCAGTGAACCCCTCTGAACAACCGGGCCACCATGATCTGCTCGCTCTCCCGCTTGCCGCCGGCGTCCGCACCGCGGGCGGCGGCCGAGTCGGGGAACACGTGGTACGCCATGTTCAGCACCCGGAACGCGGCCTTCGGTGCCACCGTGTGGGCGATCGCACCCGCGTTGCCGAGCATCGTGTTGAGCTCGTGCGGGCGCTCGACGAGGGCCTTGACCACCAGGTCCGCCGCCTGCGCGGGTGAGATCGTGGGGAACTTGTCGTAGAGCTTCGTCGGCGCGATCATCGGCGTCTTGACCAGCGGCATGTGGATGTTGGTGAACGTGACGCCGTCTCCGACCACCTCGGAGGCGACCACGTTGCTCCAGGCGTCGAGCGCGGCCTTGGAGGCGACGTACGCCGAGAACCGCGGCGGGCTGGTCTGGACCCCGATCGAGCTGATGTTGACGATGTGCGACCGGCCCTGGCCTCGCATCGTCGGCATCAGGCCGATGATCAACCGGATCGCCCCGAAGTAGTTGAGCTGCATCGTGCGCTCGAAGTCGTGGAAGCGGTCCTGGCTCAGCTTGAGCGAGCGCCGGATCGACCGGCCGGCGTTGTTGACCAGGTAGTCGATGGACGGCAGTTCGGCCACCATCTGCTCGCAGAGCGAGTCGATCGCCTCGAGGTCGGAGAGGTCGCACGGGAACACGTGGGCCCTGCCACCGCGCAACTCGATGGTGAGCCGGAGGTCGTCGAGCTTCTCCTTGCCGCGGGCCACGAGGACGGGGATGCCGCCGGCCTGGGCCACCTTCAGCGCGGTCACCTGACCGATGCCCGACGAGGCGCCCGTGATCACGACGTACTTGCCCTCGAGGGCCTTGCGGGCGTTGGAGTCCCGGGCCGTGCTCTGGTCGAGGTTCTCCTCCCAGTAGTTCCACAGCATCCGGCTGTAGGTCTCGAGCACGGGCACGGAGATCCCGGATCCGGCGAGGGCCTGCTCGGTGCGGCGGGAGTCGAAGACGGCGCTGAAGTTGGTGTGCGACAGCACCTCGGCGGGGACGCCCAGACGGCCGATGGTCTGACCGAGCGCGGCCTGAACCGCGCCGCTGCGCAGCGCGCCGTTGACCAGGGTCGACGGCCGCATGGACCGGGGCACGAACGCAAGCGCTCCGGCGTTGGTGACGCGCCGGTCGACGGGGGTGGCGAACTGGGGTGCGCCGGCTGCGGCACAGAAGCCGTTGACCATCTCCACGACCGACTGGGGTTCCGGGTTGACCAGATGGAAGGCCTCACCATCGCGGTCGGGCAGGTGCGCCAGGTGGTCCATCGCCTTCGCGACGTAGTCGACGGGCACGACGTTGGTGTCGCCGAGGTCGATGCCCATCATCGGCAGCCACGACGGCAGCGCGTCGCGCAGCCGCTTGATCACGGGGAAGAAGTAGTAGGGGCCGTCGACCTTGTCCATGGTGCCGAGCTCCGAGTCGCCCACCACGATCGACGGACGGTAGACCCGCCAGGGCAGAGTGGCTTCCTCGCGCACGATGCGCTCTGACTCGTACTTCGTCCGGTGGTACGCCGAGGGCAGGTGCTGCCCCTCGGCGAACATGGTCTCGTCGAACGTGCCGTGGTAGTCGCCCGCCGCCGCGACCGACGAGACCTGGTGGAAGCAGCCTGCCGAGATCGCGGTGGCCAGCTCCAGCGCATGGCGGGTGCCGTCGACGTTGAGCGCCTCGTTGGTGGCGTCGTCGGCGGTCATGTCGTAGATCGCGGCGAGGTGGAAGAAGTGGTCGATCTTCCCCTTCAGCGCCGTCTTCGTCTTCCTGTCCACGCCGAGACCCTTGCGGCCCAGGTCGCCGATCACGGGGACCACGCGGTCGCTGCCCCACCGCTCGATCATGGCCTCCATCCGCGGCAGGGAACTCGCTCGGACCAGCACGTGGATCGGTCCGTCGCGGTGGTCGACGAGCTCACTGACGAGGAAGCGCCCGATGAAACCCGTGGCGCCGGTGACGAAGTACGACATGGCCGGAGACTATCCGGTCGTCTGTCGGCCTCAGTCGGGCTTGCCTCCCCCGAACATGATCTCGTCCCAGCTCGGCACCGAAGCGCGGCCCTTCCTCTTGGCCGGACGCCGCGAAGCGGGCTCCTGCGCCAGGTCGCCGCCGGCCGCCGCTTGTCCGACCTGCTCGTGAGCCACCGGCTCATCCGCCAGCGGCTCGGGCGTCGGCGCGAGATCGGTGTCGGACGCGGCTTCGTCCTCGCTGACCAGGTCGATCGCGTCCGCGCCCAGGGGGAGCTCGTCCTCGGGCACCGACTGGAGCCGACGCCTGCGGGCCTGTTGCAGGTCGTCCTTCTGCGTCGAGTCGTCCTTCGCCACCGTCTCGCCGACCAGCCACTTGGCGTCCTCGTTGTCCAGGATCACGTAGTTGCCCGGGGCGTCGAAGGTGAACTTCGCGGTGCCCTGGCGGTTGGGGGCGTCGTAGTGTCCGACGAGCGCCCAGCGACCGTCTTCGCGACGCCAGGCGTCCCATTCGACGGTGTCGGGGTCGACGTTCTGGGCGCGCAAGGTCGCGGTGACGGCCTCGCCGAGCGTCCGGGCACCGCCGGCCTCGCCGCCGGACTTGCGGCGCACGGAGGAGCGCTGCGCGCGGCCGGCGATGTGCTCGCGCTCGGCCAGCACCGGGCTGGCGTAGGGGAGGATCTTGTCGACCGTCGTCTGCGCTGCCTGTGCCACCTCGTCGGGGCTCTCCCCGGCGCGGATACGGGCCTGGATGTCGCGGGGACGGAGTGCGCTGTCCATGTGTATCTCCAACTGGCCGAGTCGGGCATGCTCGCCGCGGAGGGCGGCCCGGAGTTTGGCGTCGATGACGAGGGAGAACTCTTCGCCCCCGTCGTTGACCAGCAGAAGTCGCCTGTTGTCCTCGCTCAGCCCTGCGAGCGTGAGGTGCAACATCGTCGTCCTGTCCTTGGTCATCCGGATTCCGGTTGCGCCGAGCCTACGCCAGCCGTGGGACCCGGTTGCGGAGCCGATGCGGCGCGCCAGCCGATAACCTCCGAGGATGCCTTCGACGCTCGTGTTCCTCGATCTCGTCGGTATCTTCGTGTTCGCGATCTCGGGCGCCCTGGTCGCCGTACGCAAGCAGTACGACGTCTTCGGCGTCCTCGTCCTGGCCGGCACGACCGGGCTCGGCGGCGGTTTCGTGCGCGACGTCCTCATCGATGCCACGCCGCCGGCCGCGCTCGCCGACTGGCGGTACCTCCTGGTGCCGGTGGCGGCGGGACTGGTGACCTTCGGGTTCCACTCCTCGCTGGGCCGGCAGGAGCGGCTGATCAACGTCTTCGATGCCTTCGGGCTCGCGCTGTTCTGCGTCACCGGTGCGCTCAAGGCGGGCGACTACGGGCTCGGTCCCGTGCCGTCGGCCCTGATGGGCATGGTCACCGCGATCGGCGGCGGCATGGTGCGCGACCTGCTCGCCGGCAGGTCTCCGGTCGTCTTCCGCAGCGACCTCTACGCCACACCGGCACTGGTCGGCGGCGCGATCGCGGTCGTGGGACGCGACCTCGGGTTCCCGCTCATCGTGGTGGCGCTCACCGGGGCTCTCGTCTGCCTCGTCCTGCGGCTGCTGGCGATGTGGCGGGGTTGGCGCGCGCCCATGCCGGCTGGCCCGTCCAGTGTCTGAAGACTGCGGTCACGGACCCAGCACTCGCTCCAAGTGGGCGTTGGCGAAGACCCGGTGGGGGTCCAGCCGGTCGCGCATCGCCAGGAAGTCGTCGAAACGGGGGTACTTGGTGGTCAGGTCTGCTGCGGTCCGGGAGTGCAGCTTGCCCCAGTGCGGCCGTCCGTCGTGCGCGTTCATGACCGCCTCGACCTCGCGGAAGTACGCCGTGTGGTCGGCGTCGCGGTGTACGTGGAAGGCGAGGTAGACCGACTCGCGCTCGAACGCAGTCGAGAGCGGCACGTCGTCGGGCCTCGCGTAGCGGACCTCCACCGGGAAGCTGATCTTCCAGTCGGAGCGATCGATGAGCCGCCGCGCCTCGCGGAGGGCCGCGATGCCGGCGGCCCGTGGGACGGCGTACTCCATCTCCCGGAAGACCACGTCGCGTCGGGCGACGAACACTCGATGCGCGACGTTGCTGTAGGTGCGGGGCGTCTGGAGCCGGCCGGCGAGCTGGTTGGCGCGCGGAATGGCCCGCGGCATCTTGTTGAGGACCCTCGTCAGCGTTCCGTAGACCGTGTTGGTCAGGAAGTCGTCGTCGAGCCACTCGCGCCAGCGGGGGAGCGGTTCGGCCTCGCTGACGGGTACGTCGAGCCGGTTGTTGGTCTTGATCTGCATCCGGTCGGTGTGGGGGAACCAGTAGAGGTCGGCATGGTGGTTCCCGTCGACGATCTCGTCGTACGACGCCAGAGCCTCGTCCCAGGTGGCCAGGCGTTCCTCGGCCTCCAGGACGAACAGCGGCTCGACCTGGAAGGTCAGCTCGGTGAGGATGCCGAGTGCGCCCAGGCCGACCCTGGCCAGATCGAAGACGTCCGGGTTCTGGTCTTGGCTTGCCTTGACTGTGTCGCCGGTCCCGGTGACCAGCTCTAGGCCGGCGAGCTGTGCGGCGAGGCCCGCGGCGAGGCCGCCGGTTCCGTGAGTGCCGGTGGACACCGCCCCCGCCAGGGTCTGCTCGGCGATGTCGCCCATGTTGTTCAGGCTCAGTCCAAGTCGCTCGAGCTCCTGGTTGAGAGTCTTGAGCGGGGTTCCCGCTCTTGCCGTCACGGTCATCGCGTCCCGGTCGACGTTCGTGATGCCGGTCATGGCGGTGGGCCGGAGCATGGTGTGCTCCGGGACCGCGATCCCCGTGAAGCTGTGCCCGGTCCCGACCATCTTGACGGTGGTCTTCTCGGCCCGCGCCTGCTCGACGGCTTCGACGATCTCCTGGTTGTTCCCCGGTTCCAGAGTCCTTACTGGATGTGCCGTCTCCAGGCCTGACCAGTTCCGCCACATGGGCGGCAGGGTAACGGTTGCCCTCAGCGCCGCGGGTGGAGGAGCAGGGTCTTGCCGACCGCCTTCCGGTCCTCGATCAGGGTGCGCGCAGCCGCCGCCTCCTCGAACGGGAGGGTCTGCCCGATCACCGGCCGGATCGAGCCGTGGGCGATGAGGGCGAGTGCCTGCTCGGTCAGACGGCGCAGATCCGCGGGCCCGACCCGGTCGTCGATGCCGACCACGCTCACCTGCCGCTGCTCGGCCTCGTCCGGTCGAAACTCGGCGAAGCTGCCGCTCGCGGAGCCGTACGCGAAGAAGCGACCGCCGTTTGCGGTGACCTCGAAGGCACCCCCGGCCGACCTCGCCGCCCACCCCGTCGAACACGACCTCGACGCCGGGAGACGGGGGTTGTGGAGAAGTATTTCGAGGTGTTTCTCCAAGCCTTGCTTGAGTTTCGGTGGTCTCGTGGCGTGGTTGCGGCTTCAGGCCAACCCGCTTGGGTTGCGCCCTTGCCATCGGTTACGCGTGCGTGGACGGGGTCGCCGACCCGGCTCTTGTTGACAGTCGTCGCTGACTCTCCTTTGTGTCAACAAGGGCCGGGTCGGCTCCTTCGCCCGCTACGCGTTGCGTATCAACATCGCGCACGTGACCGCGACGAGACCGCCGGTGACGGTGACGCCGTACGACTCGGACGCGCCGATGTGGTCGATGACCAGGCCGGCGAGGGGGGCGCCTGCGGCGACGCCGGCCGCGAGACCGGCGTGGAGCACGGACATGCCTTCGGTCAGCCGCGCTCTCGGCATCGTCTGTTCGACCAGCGAAATGGTCGCGATCAGGGTGGGCGAGATGGCGAAGCCCGCGAGGAACAGCGTCGGAACCAGAACTCCGAACGAGTGGGCCAGCATGAGGGGAGCCATCAGCACGGTCAGACATGCGGCGCCGACGCGGATGCGGGTCGTGGTCGACGACCGCCAGGTAATGGCGCCGGAGATCAGTCCGGACAGCATGCTGCCGAACGCCCACAGCGCGAGCACCGGGCCCGACCAGGCCTTGTGGCCGAGCTCCTCGGAGAGGGCGACCGTGGCCACCTCCGCGCTGCCGAACAGCACCCCGAGCGACATCCCGACCCCGGTGAGCGGAGCCAGCACCTCCCAGGGGATCCGGGGTCCCGGCACTCGATCACGCCGACGCGGGTTGGCCGGTGGCTGGGTGCGGCGCTGCGCCGCAAGCGCGAGCGTGCCAGCCACGCCAGCGACGACCGCGGTCGTGAGACCGGCCAGGGGATGCCAGGCCGTCGCCAGCAGGGTGACGGTCGTCGGTCCGAGGATGAACACGACCTCGTCGTTCACCGCCTCAAGTGAGTACGCCGTGTGGATGTCGCTGCGATCCTCGAGCAGGTGAGCCCAGCGTGCCCGGACACACGAGCCGACCGGCGGCAGGCTGGCGCCTGCCGTCGCCGCGAGCACATGCGGGAGCGGGAGCGGCCAGTCGGCCTGCACGGACCACATCATCAGCGCCATCGAGATCGCGAACGACGTAATCGCCCACGGTAGGAACCGACCCTGCCCCAGCCGGTCGATGAAACGCCCTTGCATGATCGCGAAGGCCGCCTCAGCCATCACACACGCCGCCGCCACCGACCCGGCCAGGGAGTAGGAGCCGGACTGCTCCGACACGAGCAGCACGATGCCCAACCCGACCATGGAGATCGGAAGCCGGCCGACGAAACCGCTGGCGCTGAATGCCACGGCGCCGGGGTGGGCCAGCACGCGATGATAGGTGCCCAGCATTCCCGCAACACTAGGGTGCCGAGGCGATGACGTCCGAGGCCTTTTCTAGGATGAGTCCATGCCCGCTGACGTCACGCCGTACGACGCCCTGTTGCTCGTGTCGTTCGGCGGACCGGAGAAGCCCGAGGACGTCGTCCCCTTCCTGGAGAACGTGACCCGTGGCCGCGGAGTCCCGCGCGAGCGGCTGGAGGCGGTGGCCGAGCACTACTTCCAGTTCGGGGGACGCTCACCGATCAACGATCTGAACCGTGAGTTCCAGGAGGAGCTCCGGGAGGACTTCAAAGGCTCCGGCATCGACCTGCCGATCTATTGGGGCAACCGCAACTGGCACCCGTACCTGACCGACACCGTGCGCGCGATGCGCGACGACGGCGTCACCAGGGCGGCGTGCTTCATGACCAGCGCCTACTCGTCGTACTCCTCCTGCCGGCAGTACCGCGAGGACCTGGCCGACGCGACCATGGCGGTCGAAGGCGCCCCGAGACTCGAGAAGCTCCGCGGCTACTTCAACCACCCGGGCTTCGTCGAGCCGATGGTCGACGCGACCCTGGGAGCGCTGGCGCAGCTCCCGGCCCAGGTGCGCGAGGACGCCCACCTGGCGTTCGTCACCCACTCCATCCCCATCGCCATGAACGACTCCAGCGGCGGACTGGGTGGTGGGGCGTACGTCGCGCAGCACCGCAGCGTGATGGGGGAGATCGTGGACCGGGTGCGTCAGGAGACCGGCCATCGGCACGCCCACGGCCTGGTCTACTGCTCCCGTTCGGGGCCGCCGCAGGTGCCGTGGCTGGAGCCCGACATCAACGACCATCTCAGGTCGCTGTCATGCCAGGCGGTGGTCGTGGTGCCGATCGGTTTCGTCTCCGACCACATGGAGGTGGTCTACGACCTCGACACGGAGGCTGCGGCGACTGCCTCCCAGCTCGGCCTGCGGTTCGTGCGGGCGGCGACGGCCGGTATCGACCAACGGTTCGTCACCGTGGTGCGTGACCTGCTCCTCGAACGGGCTGCCGTCGAACGCGGCGAGACCGTCGAGCGCGCCACCGTTGGGTCCCTCGGATCTCGACCCGACCTGTGCCCGGTGGGCTGCTGTCCCAACCCACGAGGCGACCGGCCGGCGCTGTGCGGGGCGCCCCGATGAGTAGGGAGCTGCGGGACGTTGCCCTCGACGCGGCCCGGGCAGCGGCCCAGTTGGTGCGCGACCGGAGCCTGGCAGCCGTGGAGGTCGCCGCCACTAAGTCTTCGGCCACGGACGTCGTCACTGAGGCCGACCGTGCCAGCGAGCGGCTGATCCGCGAGCTGATCCTCGGCCGCCGGCCCGGCGACGCATTCATGGGCGAGGAGGGCGACGATATCGGCGGCTCGTCGGGCGTTCGCTGGATCGTGGATCCGATCGACGGCACTGTGAACTTCCTCTACGGGCTCCCGCGGTACGCCGTCTCGGTGGCCGCCGAAGTCGACGGCGAAATGGTGGCGGGAGTGGTGATCAACGTCCCCTCGGGGACTGAGTACGTCGCGGCCCTCGGAACCGGTTCGACCAGGGACGGCCAACCGATTCGGGTCCGGCACGCCGTACCGCTGACCCACCGGCTGCTGGGCACAGGATTCTCCTACGACATCGAAGCCAGAGCCCGCCAGGCCGAGGCATTGACCCGGCTGCTGCCGCGAGTTCGCGACATCCGCCGGATAGGATCCAGCGCCCTCGACGTCTGCCACGTCGCAGAGGGTAGTTTCGACGGCTATCTGGAAGAGGGCGTCCACCCCTGGGACTACGCAGCATCTGTGCTGATCGCATCGGAGGCTGGGGCGAAGCATCGGCTCACACCCGGTCGATGGGGCGGGTCTGCGCTAGTGTGCGGGCCGGCCGACGGGTTCGAGGAACTCGTCGGTTTGGTGGACGAAATCGGCTTCTTCGGGGAATAGCTGGACCCCGCTGACTGTTGGCTGCGACACGTCGTGTGGAATGCGCGTGCACAATCGTGGCTGATGGTGCACAATCGCGGCGCCGTCACGACGAGTTACCCCACGTGGTCGAACGCTGTGATCGAAGACGTGAGAACGACGGGAACGCCCCGCTGAAGGAGAAAAATGGCCACTGACTACGACGCACCGCGTAAGAACGACGACGACCAGGGCGAAGAGAGCATCGAAGAGCTCAAGGCCCGACGCCACGACAAGAACTCCGGCAAGGTCGACGAGGATGAGGCCGAGGCGGCCGAGTCGTTCGAGTTGCCCGGTGCCGACCTGTCCCATGAGGAGCTGGCCGTCGAGGTCAAGCCCCGTCAGGACGACGAGTTCACGTGCATGAGCTGCTTCCTCGTGCACCACCGCAGCCAGCTGGCCGACAGCAAGCGGCTGATCTGCAAGGACTGCGCATAGCCGGATCTCGAGGACGCTGCGGTCCGGTTCCCAGCCCTTGCGCCGGACTGGCTACGGTGTGGGGGTGACGACGATCGGGCCCAACCGCCGCGGTCAGGACGAAGCCGCCCAATCGCCGCAGACCCTGCTGGTTCTGGGCGACCGCGGCACACTGCCGTTCGAGGCCCTCCATGGCCAACCTCTCTACATCCACGCCCTCCGAGCCCTGGTGGAGGCCTTCCCGGTGGAGCCCGCAATCAGTGTCGCTGCAGACCATGAGGCCCGGGTCCGGGCCGAGGTTGAGGCCGCCGACGTGCCGGCACGGGTTCGTCCCGGCGATGGCTGGTGGGATGAGCTGGTGCGGCTGCCCGCACGCGAGCTCCTCGTGCATGACCCGCTCTGCCCGCTCACCTCGGCGCAGTTCCTGCGCACGGTGCGAGACCGCTCCTTCGAGCGCCCGGGGCATTCCTTCATCTCGTTTCGGCCGGTTACCGACACCGTGAAGACTGTTGTCGACGGGCGGATCCAGGGCACCATCGACAGGGAAGGCTTGGCGGCGATCACCTCTCCTGCCTTGGTGTCGAAATCCACGATGAGCCGAGCGATGGCTGCCGATCGCATGCCGCCGGTGTCCGACTTCGCTGAGTTGGTGGTCTGGCTGCGCAGCATGGGAAAGGTGGAGCTGGTGAAGGCACCCTCATTGGCGCGCCGGGTCGACGATGCGTCCGCGGTGAATCTTCTGGAGTGTGTGGACGAGGTTGGGCACCAGGTACGTGCCGAACCGGGCGACCCAACGAGTGCCGACGCGCCGGTCAGCGGCGGATCAGGGACCAGAACTCCCTGACGAATTTCTTGGGTTGCCGCAGGATCGCTCCGGGCAGCTGACGGGCGAAGCCGAGCGGGTCGCGCGCGGCTCGGCGCAGCATCCGTCCGGGCTTGCTCACAATTCGGCTCTCGAGGTCCCGGGCGTACGCCGGCAGCAGGGCGCGTTGGGAGAGCTCCAGATGACTTCCGCACCTGGTGCACCGCACCGATTCCAGCAACCTTCCCGCGTAGTGGAGCTCGTGGTCGGTGACCTGTTCGCACGTCTCGCAGTGGAGCTCGGCGTACTCGACACTCATGGTTGCCCCCCTGCATGCCACAGGTCGCGCAAGTGCGGGCGGCCTCGGTGTGCGGGTTCTGCCCCACCCGAGAGGTCCCAGTGGGCCTTGGCGAGCAGCCGCTCGGCCAGGAACAGATCCTCGGGGAAGGTGATCTTGATGTTGCCCCCGTCGCCCGGCACGCAGGACACGGGCAGATCGCTGTAGCGCTCGATGCAGTTCGCGGTGTCGGTGCCGACGAACCCGTCCTCCTCGGCCCTCTGATACGCCTCCAGGAGGGGTCCGGCGAGGAACGCCTGCGGGGTTTGCACGGCGACCACGCGGGTCAACGACTGGTCGGCGCCGTTGAGCGCGGCCAGGTGCTGCTGGTCACGCACCGGGATCGCCCCGCCGTGTTCGGAGGCGGCGGCGATGACGTCTCCGAAGAGCCGCGTCCGGGCCAGCGGGCGGGCCGCGTCGTGGATCACGACGACATCGATCTCGCCGGCGGTGATGGGGGTCGCGAGCGCCTGGAGCGCCATCCACTCCGAGGCGTGCCGGCTGTCGCCGCCGGTCACGATCTCGACACCGGGGGACCCCACCTCGCGGCGCAGGGTCTCGAGGACGACGTCACGGTCCTCGTCCCGCACGACGAGGATGGTGTGGGTGATGGTCGGGAGCAGCCGGGCCCAGCGGATCGACCACGTGAAGACCCGTCGACCGGCGAGGGGCAGGAGGACCTTGTTGGTGTGGTGCCCGGTCCGGCGTCCGTCTCCGGCGGCCAGCATCACCAACGCCGCCCGGGGGCGGCGTTGGCCGGGGGCCGAGCGGGCGGTGGGCGACGACACGCGGTGAGCGTAGCGCCTGTGTTCCCACGTACCTACCCGGCATGTCGTGGCTCAGCCCGCCAGCAGGGAGCGCAGCTCCACCAGTGTCGGGACTGGCGTGTCCTTGTCCATCGACTCTTGGATCCGGCGCATCCGTACGATCGCAGACGACTCGTCGAGGTCGACGTCGTCATACGTGAGCAGGTGGTCGACCGGAACATCACGGCGTAGTACGGCGCCCGCAAGCACGCCGAGGGGAACGGCGCCATCGCGTGCGAATTCCTCCGCCGGGTCGATCAGCCCGCGGACAGTGCTGCCGCCGATGCCGTCGATCTTCTCGCCGGCCTTCAGCGGTCGCTTCGTCTCAGCGCCCACTTCGGCGGTCCATCGCTCCGCGCGCAGACTGGCGCGTTTGTCCAGTGCCATTTCGTAGACAGTGAGCGGCGCCTCGATGCTGGCGAGGTGGTAGGGGCGGTAGAGCGCGAAGTAGGGCCCGTCACCCATCTGCAGGTAGGACATCTCGTGGTGGACGTAGGGGTCGTTGGTGCGGACTACGACGAACACCCCGGGTGCCACCGGGCCGGTGCAGTAGTCGACGACGCCGCCGCGCTCGAGCACGCCGCCGTCCTCGGCCAGAGCAAAGGTCTGGTGCAGCGTTGGGACGGTGGAGGGGGGGCCGTGCATCCCGCGCTTGCTGACTTCGAGCCCGGTGGTGTTGGCCAGCGCTGCCATTTCGATCATCGCCTTGGAGCCGTCGACGAAGCTGGTCAGCATCTTCGGGTTCATGCCCTTTGGAATCCGCGCGACCTGTGAGCGACTCCGGGGTGGCGTAGGGGTCCAGCGGGTTGTTCTTGCCCTTGCCTGCGCAGATGACCTCGAAGTTCAGGTCGCGCGCGTAGTCGACGAGGATCTTGGTCTCCACCGGCTCGTCGCCGCGGCAGACCGAGTAGATGGCATCCGACTGGTCGGCGAGGTGGGCGAGGTAGCGGCCGATCGTGACGTCGGACTCGACATTGAGAGTCGCGATGCCCATACCGGCAGCCAACGACTCGACCGCAACGCGCGCACCGACGTCGGGTACGCCGGTGGCCTCCACAACGATGTCCAGTGGTAGTCCGCCGAGCTCGCCGATGCCGTCGAGTGCCACGCTCTGGCCGTTCTCGATCGCCCGGGAAGCGGCGTCGAGATCGGTGGCCGTGGATGGGGTGATGCCTGCCTGGCCGAGGGCGTCCACCGCGCGGGTGCGGTCGACGTCGAGCACGGCGGAGAGGGCGATGCCGGGCATCCGGAGCAGCTGGGCGGCGAAGCCGCGACCCATCTGTCCGGCGCCGACGAGGCCGACACGTAGAGGCCGGCCCGTCTCGTCGAGGCGCTCTTGAAGTCTGTCGCGATAACTCATGGGCTCTGTTCCTTTGTCAGGTGGGTCGGCCGGGTGATCCGGAAGGTGTCCCCGACGGTGAGCAGCGGAATGTCACCGGTCCGGACGCACACGTCGCCGGGGAGTTTGGCCTCCGTGCGGCCATCGGCCTTCAGATCGAGGTGGCCGAGGTTGATCAGGTTGTCGCGGACGACGTGTCCGACGGCGAGGACCTCCATGGAGACGTCTCCGAGATGGACGGTGTCGCCCGGACGGGGTCCGTCCTCGGCCACGGTCGCGGCGTGCAGGACGGAGATGTCGTGCAGCTCCGGGGGTGAGCCGGCACCGAAGAAGATGAGCAGGCCATGGCCGAGGAACTCCTCGACCTGGCTTCCCACCTGCGTCACCGCCGACTCGTAGACAGCGGTCGATTGGTCGATCGTCATGCTTCCTGCACGTCCTCGGCCTTGACCCCGGAAACGAACAGGTCCTCGGTGATGAACATCGCCAGCGGTCCGGCCGGGCTGGTGGCGTGCACGTCGACTGTCTTGACCTTCTTCATCGGGTAGACGCCCACCCGGGCGGTGCCGCCGCAGTCGATCACTGCGACGGCGATCTTGTCGAACGGCGCCGAGCTGGAGAATCCGTCGAAGGCTTCGCCTCCGGTGAGATCGGCGATCCGTTGTGCAACCGGGTGGATACCGCCGCCCGTGATTGACGCAACGAGGGGCCGGTCCGCTGTGGGGGTGATGGTCAGGGGCCCACCCCATCCTCCGCGGCCTTTGCTGACTGTGACTGACTTGTACTCAGGCATACTCGATCAACTCTCTCTTCGTTTTGTGGTTTGCGGTCAGTTGCTCGAGCTGTAGAGCCCGAAGCTGGCGAAGTAGGCGAGCACGACGGACAGGGGGCCGGTGAACATCCGTGAGATCAGCACGGCGGGCACGCCGACTTCCACGGTATGAGCTTCGGCCTCGCCGAGGGCCAGGCCGACGGGGATGAAGTCGCAGCCGACCTGGGGGTCGATGGCGAATAGCGCCGGCAGAGCGTACTGGGGCGGGATGTCTCCCTCGGCGATCCGAGTCCCGAGGAGGACGCCGACCACCTGGGCGATGACGGCACCAGGTCCCAGTACGGGGGACAGGACCGGGATGGAGCAGAAGATGCTGATCGCGAGCAGGCCGATCAGGTTGCCGGCGAGCGGCTCCACCAGGTGAGCGAGCCAGTCGCCGAGGCCGGACTCGTTGATGATGCCGATCAGTACGGCGATGAACGCCATAAACGGCAGGATGTTGCGGATGACGGTCTCAATGGTGTCGCGCCCGGCTTGGTAGAGGGTGTTGATGACGCCGCCGACGGACTTTCCTATGGTGACGAGGAGGTTGTTGAAGGCGCCCATGGGGCCGCCGCCTCCGGGCTTGCTTGCTGTCGTGGTGCTCATGCTGCTGCCTCCTGGGTCGTACGCCGCGCGAGCATGCGGGCAGTGATGAGCTCGGTGAGGATGCCGCGGATCAGGATGACGACCATGCCGACCATGAGGTATCGGACGGCCAGGTCGGCGGTCCCGAGGCCCAAGCCCGTGATGCCGGCCGCGATGCCGAGGTAGACGAAGAGCTCACCGGGGTTTGCGTGCGGGAAGATGCCGGTGATCGGATGGACGAAGCTGACTGCGGAGTCGTAGAACGCCGGCTTGTACTTCTCGGGCAGGAATCTGCCCATCGTGTAGGCCATCGGGTTCGTGAGGAAGAACACCGCCAGCACGGGGAGGACCAGGTAGCGGACCGGGTACCACTGGATCCCGGGACGGCCGGCCATCTCGCCGAGCTTGTCGATCCTTTCCGGACCGATCATCCGGATCAGGGCGTTGACCGCTGTCAGCAGGACGATGAGTGTGGGGATGATACCCACTACCAGGCCCAGGAACACTTCGCCACCGGCCTGGAACAGGCCGATGAACCACTCGGCGGCAGTGGCCAGTGCTCCGAAGAAACCCGTCGGCTCATCGACGGTCGTTTCGGCGGCGAACGGGATGATCGCCGATAGGGATGTGAATGGCATGATTACTCCTGTCGAGCGGTCTCTCGCGAGAACCGGTTCGTGATGCTTGCCTGGCATCTTTGGTTTCAGCGGGTGTCTCCCGCCTCGATGTTGCTGTCTCGCGCGCCGGCCGTGGGCTCCACCCCGCGGCCGACGTGCGGGCTGGCTAAGCCGTTGCGTCGCTCGTTGTCCTCCTGCTCTCTTGCCGATGGAGCAGCTCGACGGCCTGACGCGCGGCCTCACGCTGCTGGCGTGAAATGGTGGGAACCTCGCGACTGCCCTTGACCTGGTTGGCCTTCAGGCCGAGCAGTCCAGGGAGTGGACGGGCTCGGGCGAACGTCGTCCACCCGCGGAGCGTGAGCGCATCACGCACGACGCCGTGCTCGTCGACGGCGATCGCGACGAAGGCTCGACCACCGCGATAGCGGTTGCCGGCGACGCCGACGCTGACCTTCCCGGCCGCGCGCAGCCCGCGCACCTCTTCGTTGAATGCCATCGACTGCCGGTAGGTGAAGTAGAGCTGCACGACCCAGCCGGCAACGACGGCGGCGAGCAACAGAAACATGGGATGCATGTCAGAGGTCCTCTGCTTGGCGAGATTGGTTCAGCACGCTGCGTGCGAGGCTTTCGTCGCACACCAGCGAATCGATGATGTGACCGCGTAGGGCGGCGAGCACCCCGGGGGTCTTGGCGCGACCCGAGGCCACTCCGACCACGCTGGGGATCGCGATCAGTTCCTCCAGCGAGACGCCGAGCACGTGGCTCTCGACAGCACCCCGGATGGGCTGTCCGCTAGCGTTGAAGTATCGGGCGGCAACGTCGCCGACAGGGTTTGCGGCCCAGAAGTCCTGCTCCTCGGCGGCCGAGAGATTGAGCGAGGACAGAAGGGCGGCCGACGAGCCGTGGCTGGGGGAGCCGATCCCGACGAACGCCAGCTCGGCATCCCGGGCGGCCCCCAGGGCATTGGCGACCGAGGACTCGGCCAACATCGTGTCCCTGGCAGCGGTGGAGGAGAACGTCGCCGGCGAGTGCAGGAAGCGGTACGAAGATCCGAGTCGGGCCGCCAGCTCACGGACCAGCTCATGGCCGCTGATCTCGTTGCTGATCGACGACATCCCACCCACCAGCTGAACCACTTGGGCGTTGTAGTCATGATCGGATGTGGTCGCCCACACCATCGCCTGCAACGCATGCCCCCAAGACATCGCGATCGTCATCGAGTCCTTGATCTGTTGCAGAAGCAACTGCGCTGCCAGCGCACCGACCTGGTGGGCGATCCGCTCGGCTCCCCCAGCACCGCGCTGCGCGACCAGGACGTCTTGGAGCCCGAAGGTCTTCTGCAGGGCGACCTCCAGGTCTTGCGCCCGACCCGAGGGGTCGTGGATGCGGATCTCGACGATGCCCTGACGCTGCGCCTCGGTAAGCATCCGGGAGACGTTGGATCGGCTGGTGTCCAGCATGGTGGCGATCTCCGCCTGGGACTTGCCGTTGATGTAGTAGAGATGCGCTGCACGCATCAGCGTCCCTGGATCGCGTGGTGCCGGCATGTTCACCTCCGTGCGTATTGTTTTCACATATGTTCCGATGTCTTTATAGGGGTGTGACGGGCGCCACGTCAAGGGTTTGGTCAGAGACTTCCGCCGAGTCGTCGTGCCATCGCGTCGAGCAGCTGTGCGGCGTGCGCCCCGTCGGCGACTCGGTGGTCGACGGTGATGCCGGCGTGCACGGTCAGTGCGAGTCCGACGCCCCCAGGGACCGCCACGGGCCGTTGCCGGATCGTTCCGAGTGACAGGACGCTGGCCTGGGGTGGGGTGAGCAGCGCCTGGAACCGGTCGACTCCCATGCCGCCGAGGTTGGAGATCGAGCCGTTGGCGACCGCCATGTAGCTGGGGTCGAGCTTGCCGGTGTGCGCCGCCTTCACCACCGCCCGGATCTCAGCGTCCAGAGCATGTGCGTCGCCCAGGTCCGGTTCAGTCAGCGTCGGCACCAGGAGGCCGCGGTCGGTGGCCACCGCCAGCGCGATCGCAGGTGGGCCGCTTTCGGTGGCTTGGTCGTCCTCCCAGCGACTGAGCAGGTCAGGGACATCTCGCAGTGCGGCTGCGTAGGCCCGGAGCAGGACCGTGGTCCACGAGATGCCCCGGCGCTGGGTGTTCGCTGAGTCGAGCTCGAGCTCGCGCCACACCGTGAACTGGGGGATGGCCGCGGTGGGGGTCATCTTGCGGGCGACCGCTGCCCGGATGGCAGCCTTGCGGCCCTTCGATGGGGGCCGGGCCGCCACCTGCGGGGTCGGCGCGGCGGGTGCCTTCGGAGCGGTTGGGGCCGCCTCTGGCACTTTCTGGACCGAAGGTGCCATCGCTCGGCTGCGGCCGCAACCGGCCCCTGCGCGAGCGCCTCGACGTCCGCCACCCGGATCAGGCCGTCCGGGCCCGTGCCGGTCACTGTTGTGAGGTCGATGCCACGCTCGGCGGCCAGGCCGCGCGCCCGGGGGACCGCCGCCACGGGGCCGGTCGCCGCAGGAGCACTCGGAGCGGCGGCGGTCGGAGCGGGCGCCGGCTCCTTGGGCAGTACGGTCCTCGGCGTCTCCTGGACCGGGACCTCCTCGACGGGCGCAGGCGCAGGCTCGGGTGCGGGTTCTGGCTCGGAGAGCAGGTCGCCGAAGCCGCCGCCGGTGTCTTCGCCCTCGACCCAGCCGATGGGTTCACCGACCTCGACGGTGCCCGAGGGCACGACGATCTCGACCAGGGTGCCACTGACGCTGCTCTCGACCTCCATGTCGACCTTGTCGGTCATCACTTCGCAGACGACGTCGCCCTCGGCGACCTCGTCACCGACGTCGACCATCCACTCGGATACCTCGCCCTCGGTCATGGTCATCGACATCTTGGGCATCCGGATCGCGAGCCGGGTCATCAGGACTCCTTCATGATGGTGAGCGCGGAGTCCACGATGTCGGCCACCTGGGGCACCGACGCGGTCTCGAGCTGGGGGGCGTAGGGAATGGGAGCATTCAGGCCGCTGAGGCGCTTGATGGGCGCGAGCAGCCGGTAGATGGTCGGCGACTCGGTGATCCGGGCGGCGATCTCTGCAGTGAACCCGGCATGGCCGGGCGCTTCCTGGACCAGCAGCGCCCGTCCGGTGCGGCTGACGTCGGCCAGGATCGGGGCATCGTCCAGTGGGCTGAGCGTGCGTGGGTCGAGCACGGACACCTCGATGCCCTCGGTGGCCAGGACGTCGGCTGCCTCGAGTGAGCGTGAGACCATCACGCCGGTAGCGACGATGGTGAGGTCGGCACCGGTTCGGTGAACCGCGGTCTTGCCGATCGGCACCCGGACGGCGTCTTCAGGCACGGCGCCGGACGTGCGGTAGAGAAGCTTGTGCTCGAGCACGATGACCGGGTTGGGGTCGTCGATGGCCGAGAGAAGCAGCCCCTTGGCGTCCGCGGCGGTCGCCGGCATGACGACCTTGAGGCCCGGGACGTGGGCGAACCAGGCTTCGAGGCTTTGCGAGTGCTGCGCGGCAGCACCGGTGCCGGAACCCGTGGGGGCGCGCAGCACCATGGGTACCGTGGCCGCGCCGCCGAGCATGAAGTGGATCTTGGCGGCCTGGTTGACGATCTGGTCCATGGCCTGGTTGGTGAAGTCCGAGAACTGGATCTCCACGATCGGTCGCATCCCAGCGAGCGCCGCTCCGACGGCCGCGCCGACGATGCCGAGCTCGGAGATCGGGGTGTCCCGGATCCGGTCGCCGCCGAAACGGTGGTAGAGATCTCCGCTCACGCCGAAGGCGCCGCCGTAGATCCCGATGTCCTCGCCGAGCATGAACACGCGGTCATCGGACTCCATCGCCTGCCCGATCGCCTCCCGCACGGCTTCGGAGTAGGTGATGGTCCGGCGCTCGGCGTCTGCGTCAGTGGTGGTCACAGTTGTTCTCCTGAAAGTTGTGGCGGTCAGGCCGTGGCGAAGACGGCGTCGAGGAGGTCGGACGGGTCGGCGTCGGGTGCAGCGTTGGCGGTTCGCACGGCGTCGCGCATCTGTTCGAGGGCCTGGGTCCGCACGGTCTGGATCTCCGCGTCGGTGAGCAAGCCGGTCTCGCGGATCCGCGCCTCGAACCGCAGGATCGGATCCTTGCCTCGCCACTCATGGATCTCTTCCTTGGTGCGGTAGAGGTTCTTGTCCGACTTGCTGTGGCCCTTCCAGCGGTAGGTGAGGTTCTCCACGAGCGTGGGACCCTGGCCGGAACGAGCCCGTTCGACCGCGACGTGCACTGCGTCGTACACGGCCTCGATGTCGTTGCCGTCGACGGTGACGCCCGGAATGCCGTAGGCCGCACCTCGCTCGGCGATGTTGTCAATCGCCATTGACTTCTCGGTCGAGAAGGACATGCCGTACTTGTTGTTCTCGCAGATGAAGACGACCGGCAGCTTCCAGATCGCGGCCAGGTTCACGGCCTCATGAAAGGCACCCTCGTTGGCGGCACCGTCGCCGAAGAAGCAGGCGACCACACGATCCTCACCCCGCATCTGGTAGGCGAGTGCGGCCCCCGCTGCGATCGGAATGCCGCCCGCCACGATGCCGTTGGCGCCGAGGTTGCCGGTCGCGACGTCGGCAATGTGCATGGACCCGCCGCGACCCCGGCAGTAGCCGGTCTCCTTGGCGAGCAGCTCCGCCATCATCCGGGTCAGGTCGGCACCCTTGCCGATGCAGTGACCGTGGCCGCGGTGCGTCGACGTGATCGCGTCATCAGACCGGAGCGCCATGCACGAACCTGTGGCTGATGCCTCCTGCCCGATGGACAGGTGCATGGTCCCGTGCATAAGGCCTCGGGCGAAGAGATCGTCGACAGCCTCTTCGAACCGCCGCGTCGTCCACATGGTCAGGAGGGCGTGCCGGGCGTTCTCGGCGCTTGCCACAGGTGAGTTACTCATCAGGCTCCTATGCACAAATGTGCGTGTAGTCGTCACTTAGGTGTAGATGCTAAGTGGCGTGTGTCACTTTGGCAAGTCTCTGTCCTGAAGTGGCCTCGTCCCGACGCTTGCCAAGTGAGGCACCCGTGGAAGCGCTGCTTGCCGAGCTCACCGTCGAGGAGAAGGTGTCCTTGTGCCTGGGCGGATTCTGGCACACTTCCGTTATGGCGGTCAAGGGCTTTCGACGGCTATCGCGGTTACGACCAGCCCGAGCGGCAGGTCAGTTTCTCGTTCGGTTACGGCTAGTCGTAACCGTCGTTCGGCTACGGCCAGATGACCGTCCACGTTCCGGGAGGTCACGCGACCGAACGCTCGCGATCAGCGTGACGTGCGAGGTGACGAACACCGGTGGGCGTGCCTGCAAAGAAGACGGTGCAGCTGTACGTCACAGACGTGCACGCCCGGCAGGCGGGTTCGAGTTCGCCGTCGGCTCGTCATCCCGCAACCTCGAGCTGCGCAGCACGGTGTCTCCGCACACTTGCGCGGATGGGCGACGCGGGAAGATGGGCCCATGCGTTTCCACTACGGTCCGCTCGCCGATGGTGACCCGCCACAGGAGCTCGCCCTCGCCCATGCTCTCGTGAAGCGAGTTGGCTCGGGAGACTTGGGCGACGTGCTCCGTGTCTACCGACCAACGGCACCGGTGACAGTCTTCGGCCGCCGGGACACGCGCCTCCCGGGATTCGCCGCCGCTGCTGGCAGGTCACGCTCGGCAGGTTTCGAACCCCTCGTCCGCGCCACCGGCGGGCGGGCTGTGGCCTACACGGGATCGGCACTCGTAGTGGACCACGCGGTGCATGACTCCAACGCGGCCGTCGGAATGGATTCCCGCTTCGAACGTTTCGGTCAGATGTTCGCCGATGTCTTCCGGCGCTTGGGCATCGACGCGCATGTCGGTGCTGTCCACGGCGAATACTGTCCGGGCGCCCAGAGCGTCAATGCCCGCGGACTCGTGAAGCTTGCGGGAACCGCACAGCGGGTCATCAGGAATGCGTGGCTCTTCAGCTCCTTGATCGTTGTCGGCGACGAGGTCCGAGTTCGAGCCGTGCTCGCCCAGGTCTACGAACTCCTCGGTCAACCGTTTGACGAAGCTTCAGTCGGCTCGCTGACAGGCGAGATACCCTCCCTGAGGATCGAGACGGTCGAACGCGCCATCATTGGCGCCTATGCCGCTTCCGACTCGCTGGATGAGGCGCCCCTGGATGACGAGACCCTCGCGCTCGCCCGCGACCTCGCTGCCCATCACCGGGTCTGAGACGGTCTCACAGGCTCCGGTGCTGTTGGCTTCGAACTGTGTTCGGGTGCCAGTCAGACGTC
>CAWJOJ010000020.1:0-67501 GCA_963844385.1 uncultured Actinomycetota bacterium
GCATGATGCTTCGCCTTTCGTGAGGCCGTTGAGGAGTTGTCCGAAGAGGGTGGCGCGGTGCTGCTGGCCCTTGCTTTCGGCGTCGTCGTGTTCGGCTTGCAGTGTTGGCCGGAACTCGATGCTGGTCTGGAAGTAACCGACTAGAGGCCGCGTTCATCGCCATCACCTAACGAGTCCGGGACGTTGGCGGTCCGATCTCTACTGGGCGGATCTCGCCAAAGACGCATGCCGAGTGTATCTCAGTGTCGGGGGAAAGCATCGCGGCGAAGGCCGAGGCGCTCACCGAGGAAATCGGGGGCCGCTCGGTCGACAGTCGCCGTCCTCGACTGGATGCAGACCGGCACCTACGACCGCGATGCGACCGCAACCTCGCCCAGCGAGGTTTGTCGACCGGGGCCGTGACGGTGTTGCAGTCCGAGGACAACATGCAGCCCGGTTTCCCATCCGCGCCACGCTCGTGCGCGCGTGCGACCACATGCAGGGAAAAGCCGACGACGATAGTGAGGTCAACCATGACCGAGAACCACTCAGTCCGAAGAGCTTGTGCAGCTGATCGCCAGGCACAGGCGCACAGGCTGGCGGTCGACGCCCAAGGTCGCAGGATCGGCAAGGCGAAGGTGTTCCGCTACGACAGCGACGGCTTGCGGGTCAGCTCTGCGGCGGATGCCGACAGCGATGGCTGAGGACGGCGCCGCGTGGGTGCTGAAGGGAGCTGGACTAGGTCGCCGCGCACTTGGCGGCCAACCAACACAATCAGGTCCAGAGGTTTCGCGACTACAACTACAGCCGGCAAATGCTGGTCGCCTGCCGTCTTGCGACTGGTCCAAGGTCGCCCGCAGCGAAAATGACCGAGATCGAGACGACGGCACACCTCGGCACCAGGGTCATCTTGAGCGGGTGGCCGAGGCGGTCGATCCCGGCGCCCGCGTACCTTACCGTCCCATTTCACCCTGAAAGGGGTGCAATGGCCGAGTACTCCCACACGTACGGTGTTGACCAAGGGCTGCCGAGCATGCAGCATGGTGGAGATGCCGGTCCTTGGCCGGGAGCACGTACAAGGGCCGGACAGGTCGGCGCTACTTGCAGCTGGGGCCAGATACCCCTCCCAGAGCGTCGACGAGCAGGACCCGTCCGCGCGGCCATCCCCCGTGCCGCGCGGCGAGCTGCCAGGTGGGCCGGCGTGCGGTCGAGCGGCCCTGACGTCGTCACGACCACCCGGCCTGATGGCTGCGGTCACCCCAAGGGATGTTTAGTCCGAAACGCGACGCTGAGACGTCTGTTGTATCGCCGATTCCGGTCACCGGACATGACGACGGATCCGCGGGGGCGTCGCCGCTCTTCGCGATGGGCGTCCGTGCTACTTATGCCGGGAGCGGCGACATGCCCGGCATCGGGGAGGTAGAGCCTGGTGCGCCGAATGCTTCAGCCGCCGGGAGCAGGGAGTAACCGAGCAGGTAGGTGAAGGCGTGAGTCGCCGATGTCCCCGGCGCCGTGGGTGTCGACGTAGTTGGCCTCGACCGGCACGTCGGTGCCGTGGTGCAGCAGTCCCTCCATCATCGCGGCGACCTCGGAGGAGGAGCAGGCATCTTGAGTTGGCTGAAGGACAATCAGCCGTGCTCTCTTCTCGACCGCCAGTAGATCATCACGCCGGGGCCGCGGTAGCGGGGCGTGCCACTCGGTCATCAGGGTTCACTCCCACGAGCCGAATTATCGAGTCCGACGCACACGCCGAGCCGTTCTCCACAGGTCAGGGTCGCGGGCGGCGTAGTTGGCGTTGACCAGGGTCGCGATCGCCCGTCGCTATTCTCCTTCGTCACATGCAGGCGCCGGACGTGCGCAGTGCTGCTTCGCTGTGTCCGTGGTCGCCGTCGGCGACGCGCTCGATGCCGGTGTTCTTGTGCCGAGCGCGCCAACAGCACCAGTAGCAGCCGTTCCCGCAGGATGCCGGCGCGAATGCCGACCGCCTCGTTGCACCCCTTGAGGAAGACCCAGGCGGAGCAGTGCCAGCAAGCCGAGGTGACCGCGCCACTTCGGTCTCGCCTACAGGTTCTCGACCAGGTGCGCGATCGCGTCCGAAGCCGAGGTGCCCACCGCGCTGCGATGTAATGGCAGAAGAGCCGTTCGATGCGGCAGATGTTCCCGCGTTCAGGGGCAGGAGAGCGTGGCGTGCACCTCTGGCCGGCCAGGTCGACCCGCCGTCGTGGACCGCCATCTCCTTGAGCAGCCGACTGACCCGATCGCGGGCTCACGGCGAGTAGGTCGGCGGGCTCCAGCTTTCTCCAGGACGAACCGGTAACCCTGGGACCAGGTCCACTCGAACCAGTGGTCGGCGGTCGCGAACCGCACCCTCGAGCACCGAGTGTCTCGGCGCTCGATGTCCGCCCAGCCCTGCGTGGCTGGATGTTCGTTCTGTTCACCGTCCCGATGCAAGCGACCCCGACCACCCGCACCACGTCTTTCTCGGGACCTTGACTGGCTGCGTCGTACCTGGTGGCGTCAGAATGGCTAAGGGCTTTTCAACTCTCTAAGAGGGACGAACCATGATTAAGCCAGTCGCGACCGTCATCTCAGCCGCAGCCCTGCTCGCCGCCGCGCCAGCCACTGCTGCTCAGGCCGACCCGAAGAACGGCGACACCTTCACGCTGGACTGCGACAACGACCAGTCCTACGCGATCACCGTGTTCAGCAACGGGGTGTGGTCACCGGGGCTGCTGACCGATGGGAACGAGCTGGTCCGGCCCGTAGCCCTCGACATCACTGGCACGTTCACCCCGATAGGCGGTGAGCCTGAGGAGGTCTTTTCCGAGGTCAACGTCTCAAGAAGAAACGAGAGGAGCCAAGACGGAGACCACCGACTGCCATGTTCACCCAGACCTTCACTGACGACACCGGCACGTTCGTACTCGAAGGCTCCGTCACCATCGTCGTCATCCCCGAGGTTCCCCAGCCAGAAAGCCAGCCGGAGGCAAGCCGGGCAACTTGTTCTCTGTTCGTGGCACGCGGGAGGTGGGACGTGGGACGCGCCTGCTGGTAGACCACGTCCTGCCCTCCTCTCTGCTCGAATCGCTTTCTCCATGGCCGTCGCCGGCCGGTGTGCAGGTGGGAACCGACTACCCACGAAGTCACCCACGGGCTCAGCCGGTCCAACGGCGCCAGGATGACGGTACCTCTTCTACGATGCCCGACTACCGTCCGCGCTACCTGTTCATGCGTCCCTCGGTGGCGTCGACGTGGTCGGCACGCTCGATCTCGGTGGAGCGGGACCCGCCGCCCAGGACCTGGCGTACCTCTGGACCTGCGCCGGCCGTGAGGGGGCCGGCCCCCGGCGGCGGCCCGGCAGTCTTCTGACAGCTGAGCGCGCGTCGGGTTTCGGTGACGCAGGGTCCGGATTATCTCGGCACCTTTGGGCCCAGACCAGGGGCCTGACGCCATTCTGTCGGCCCGCCCACGGAGGTCGAATGAAGATGCCAGGCGACGAGGACCCTCATTGGAACAGGGCCAAAGGCCGGAAGACTGGCCACGGCCAACCCTAGCCGTGTTCACGGCTGTCGGTTCTCGCCGTCTCCCTGTCTCACCTCTGGCCGATGCCAGGTCAACGACGAGTACCTGCGGAAGGACCCGAAGGACCCGAGGGACCCAGGGGCCACGGTGACCTGCAGATCGACACTGCGGCGATGCTCCACGGTGTCGAGGGCCATGACGCACACGGGCCCTGGCCGGCGGCACGGGTGCACCGGGCGCTCGTGGTGGTCAAAACCCGCTCAGGCGGCTGTCGTTTTCGCCCTCGCCCGTTCGTGGAGGTGGTGACATGCCGGCACCAGCGAAACACCGAACCGAGGAACGGGTGATGGGCGGATCGTGGTTTCGCAGTCCCTCACCGTCGACGGCGTCGTCGAGGACGCGGGTGGCTCGGAGTCGCACCTGCGCGGCGTGGGCGTTCTCGTTCCAGCGCGGTGCGAGGGTGACGGTTCAAGATGACCAGGTGCGGGCGGCCCGCCGCTGCTCGGCCGGACGACCTCCGAAGGGTTCGCGTGGCCGGGCCGGGCCGCGCGGCCTGTTCGCCGACAAGTTCAACCAGATGCCGTAACAAGTCGTTCGAGTCCGGGGCCCACCCCGAGCATCAATACCCAGGTGATCGACGTCGGACAGGTTGCCGGTTCCGGGACAGCCTGAACGGCGACATCCTGGTCAACGGCACGCGCAGCATGTTCACGAGCTCGCCAACGGGGGCTGGTCGACGAGCACCGGCTGCTGGTCCTCCCAACGTCCTGGGGGCGGGCAAGCGGCTGTTCGACGACACCGCGGAGCAGATCCCGCTACGCGACCGGCAGCCGGAACGCCGACCAGACCCGGATCGACACCACTCAGAATGCTTCGTCAGCCTCGAGCCTGAATCTCGACGGCATCCCAGGCTGACCCTACCCTGCTGCATCGACGAGGGAGGCTGGGCATGTGGCCCGCATCGTCCTGTTGGACGAGCGCTCCCACCCCCAGGCAGGCCCGAGCACGAGGGAGTCGCCGCCAAGGCCATAGCTGGCTCGGACATCGACACCCAATCGGCTGCATAGGAAGACGTTTCGCGCCGCTGAGCGTGCTATCCGGGGCCTGCAGGCAGGCGGAGAGCGCAGGCTCGCTGCTCGGTAACGGAGGCGACCGCTGTCCGGCGAGGCCGGCGAGGCCGGTGAGGCCGGTGAGGCCGGTGAGGCCGGTGAGGTGATCGAGGACCCCGAGAACCCGGAGATGCTATGAACCGACTGAATCCTCGTCGTGGAGGGAGCACGAGTGACAAGAGAATTCACTAGGAAACAGAGGGAGATACCCATGAACGCCTTGCAGATCGCTGAGGCCTTCTCGGGTCACCGATTCACCGGGACTTACCACCACCTTGCCGCCAACGTGCGGTGGGTGTGCCGCCAGGCGACGATCGAAGACAGGGACGCCGTCGTCGCGGCGTGCAACTCTTCGGCCACCGAGATGGCGCAGGTCACGAGCGCTGAGTTCAGCCGCTTCGTCTCCGTCGCGGGTGACCGGGTCGCAGCCGTTGACGCGGTCGGACGCTATGTGAGCCCGGATGCCAGCGTCTCGGTACGTCTCCTCCGCCGACATCTACGAGTTCGACGGCGACGGTCTGGTCAGCACCATCACGTCATACGCAGTCGAGATGGACGCCAGCCCACCGAACCACTGCGCCCGTTCTCAGGAAGCGGCAAGCGCACACGTTCGGGGCCCGATACACGTCCAGCTGCACTCAATCGCACTTCTTCGGCCCGCGTTCGTCGCCAGCTCATCATCACCCCAATGGTCGAGGACATGCCCGGGCAGAGACGCGTGGTCACCATCACGGAACGACTGCGCCCCGCCTGAGGATCTGGCATGCTCAACTCTCACAGCGGCGCTGGATACCCTCCGCACTCGGCGAGCGACGTTGGCTGCCTACACGGTCTCGGGACCGTGACGGTTGGTGACGGTCGGGCCCAGCGTCGGGGTGCTGGACTGGTCACAAAACCATGCGAGTGCACCTGGGCTGTAGAGATCCGCGGCCGCGGGGAGCAGCAGGTTCGAGGTCAAGGCGAACCGCGTCACAGAGTGAGTCGCTGGTCGAGTCCCGCTGGGGTTCGGCGCGAAGGATATGTTCTGGGGAGTGCCTGGCGAAACAAAGGCGACCGCCGAGCCTCGCTGCGTTTCAGGCCGGACGGGATTCTCCAGGCGGCGCAAGCCCCTTGGTCCACCCCTGTTGCGGAAGACCCGCAGCCGCCGCAGCCCCTCGACAACGTCGAATTGCTCGTCGGTGGCTTGCGACCAGGTGGGACCGGCGGCTCAGACCCGGCCCGGTGCACGCTTTCCTCCAGGAAGTGATGCCCAACGAGCGTCCCGCGCGGCCGGGTGGCCAGCATGTCGTCGAGCCCCGCGGTTTCCTGCACCACGGTGCGCACCCCGATCGTCCGGCCGAGTCGGCGTCGCGCCAGTTCCTACGCTGGCTCGGAAGCATGGTGCCCCGAATCCGGATTCGAACACTGCTGTCAGCGATTGCCCTCATGGCGTGTCCGCCTGCGTGGCGAAGAGCGCCTGCAGGCCTTCGGTGTGCTGCAGCCGCCAACGCTGACCTGGCCCGGACGCCGCGCCTGGAACGCACGCGCACAAGTCGGGTCAGGAGAGCGGATGCCGCATCAGCGGGCGGCACAGACGAGGACAACGTCGAGGGAAGTGAATGCGAGGGCAGCGGGTGGGGGTCCGCTGCCCTCGTGCCGAGACGGCGCGCGGGGGCACGGTGACCAAAGCTCGGGGGGTGAGTTCGGTCCTAGTCTCAGGATCATTCAGTGTGGTAGCCGAAAGACCACACTGTGCTGCCTGCACGGTCTTCGGCCCATTACCGGGATCGTTGATGCGACCCCGCATGAACAAGTGTGCAGTGCGTCCGCGGAATATGGTCTCCAAATGCTGCCCCATCATTTCGCAGGTTTGAGCGTTGCAGGAAGATGCAAAATACGCGAGCCAAGATCTGCAGCCGGAAGGCGGACCCGCCGGCCGGCGCGCCCCGGTCGATCCGGCTCGGCCAGTTGCCCTTACCGCGCAGTTGGCCACCAGCTGCCGGGACGAATGACGCCAACGCCTTCAGACCGATTTGGACGCCGGTAGCCCGCCGATCGTGGTGCGGCCCCTTGTGGATCCGACGACCGGTGCGGCCGCGGGGGTGGGTCCCGGCTTACGGGCCCACCCGTGCCGGGGGAGTGTGGTCCACGAATGTTGGCCCGACCCGGGGTCGGATCTTCACGTCAATGTCGTTCGTGGAGGTCGGTCAGGCGGGTTCACGCGTGGAACTGTTCGAGGCGATCCGGCGCCGCCGGGTCCCCGGCGGCGGCTGTAGGCCTTGCCACACAAATGCCGGGTCAGGCCCGCACTGTAGGAGCCGGTGGACTCCATGCCCACCGCCACCAGATGCTGCCATCGGGTCAAGAACACCAACGCGGCTTGATAGCCAGCGGCGGACGCGGGAACCTGGAGATCATCCAGACGCCGTCCGCGGCTGTCGATCACCGCCACTGTGATGGGTGTCGGCGTGGGTGTCTACGCCGCCGAACAGCTGCTCATCTGAAGGCCCAGCGGCTGGGCTGGGGTCAGTGTCGACCTCGGGTGGGTGATGTTGAGTCATGATGGACTGGCGCCCTTCCTCATTGCTGGGTTCGCCAGCCGGTCGGGCGTCAGTCAGTTCACGATCGGAACCCTTGGGATGTATCGGCGTCTTGACCGAATGGCCAAGTCTCGGACTACCGGCCTGAGGACTCATCGAGGGATGGCTTCGATCAGTTGCTTGGAGCAGCGCACCCCGTCGATGAAGTCATGGACCCCGAGGCGTTCGTCGAATGAATAGATCGACTCCCACCGCGCCCCTCCTGCTCGTACGCCTTCCCCGGCTTACGTGGCCACCTAGCCCGCGACGTTGGTCACTGCGCGATGCGGAGCAGCCCGGCGCCGGCGGCCTTGGCCGCGTAGAGGGCGGCGTCTGCGCGCGGGTAGAGGTCCGCGACCGCGGCGGCGCCGGCGGCTGTCGCGGCTCCGACACTGACCGTGACGGCTAGTCCTGGCGCGAGGGCCTGCCAGTCCTCCAGGCTCACCAGGGTCCCGATCCGATCCGCGCGGTCCTGCACCACCTCGGGCGATGCGCCGGTGAGCACCGCACAGAACTCGTCGCCGCCGAGGCGCAGCGCGAGGTCCTCGGGTCGGAGCACCGAGCGGATGATCGCTCCGACCCGGCACAGCACCGCGTCTCCGCAGGCGTGGCCGAACCGGTCATTGACGGCTTTGAACTGGTCGACGTCGATGATGACCATGGCGATGGTGGTCTGCGGGGTGAGGTTGTCGCGTTCGTGCAGGAGACGCTGGTCGAAGGCTCGGCGGTTGCCGAGCCCGGTCAGCGGGTCCTCCATCGTCCGTCGTACCAGACCTTCGTGCTGGCCCTGCTGGCGTTCGCTGTGGATCTGTGCGCGCGCTGATGCGAGCCGACCGATCCGTTCGTCCCAGCGTTGCCTGGCCAGGCCTGCGGCATAGGCGCGGGCGACCGATCCGACAGTCGGGTCGCGTCCCTCCTCGATCAGCATCGCGGTCCATTCCGCGAATGACCGCTCATACGCGGTCCCGTGGACGCGGGCGAGCTCTCGGGCGGCGTCGGCGTTCGTGGTGGCCACCTCGTACCTGCGGTGCTGGAGGGCGTCGTGGGCGAGCCCGAGGTAGACCTGCATCCGAGGCAGCCAGTTCGGGTCGTCCTCGTCGGCGGGGAAGTGGGCCCCCAGCTCCCGGAGCTCCTCGACCTCGTCCTGACCGGCGGCGCGCATGAGGATCAGGCGGGCCAGCCGGCTGATCCGCAGCTCGAGGGCCCAGGAGGGCGGCAGCTCGACAGTCAGGTCCTCGGTGCGGTCGCGCAGCAGCTGCTCGGCCTGCTCGACCTCGCCCACCTCGAGCAGGGCCGCGGTCCACCAGAACCAGTTGAGCCCACGGTTGATCTCGATGACCGGCTGCAACAGTTGGAGGTCGCAGAGCGGGACCAGTTCCGCGGCACGGTCGTGCATCTCGTCCCCGATCTCCCACAGGCTCAGGTCGTCATACGCGTTGGCGGCGCCGATGAGGCCCTTGCCCCGGGCCAGGGGATCGAGCTCGTCTTCCAGGACCACGACGGCCCGGCTGGCATCCGCGAGGTGCCGGACGACGTCGCCGTCGCGCAGGGCGAGTCGAGCACGCAGGGTCAGGCCCGCGGCGAGCATGCCCGCCTCGCCCAGTTCCTCGGCCCTGTCGATCACGTGGTCGACCGCGGCCGCAGTGTCGTAGGGGAGGTTGTGGAGGGCGTCGACGGCCAGGGCGAACAGCAGGGTTGCCGTGGTCTCGGACCAGCCGCACCGCTCAGCCTCGTCCAGTCGGCGCCCGATCTCGACGCGCGCCGCGACGACGTCGGGAAGCTGGACGGCTTCGACGAGGTGGTAGGCAGCATGCAGCGCGGCGCGCCGGACTGTCTCCGGCGTCAGGCTGACCGTCTGTGCTTCGAACCCCGACACAAGGCCGATCATCCCTTAGTTGTCAGGGAAGTATCGGCGTCTTGACCGAATGGCCTCGTCTCGGACTACCGGCCTGAGGAGTCATCGAGGGATGGCTTCGATCAGTCGCTGATACCAGCAGACCCCGTCGATGAAGTCATCGACCCCGAGGCGCGTCAGCGGCGTGCCGGGGAGCGATCGCGCTGCACAAGTGCCGGCGAACTGGTTCAGGGCGCATGGTGCGTCTGACCTCGAGCAGATCCATGCCTGCCAGCGAGAGCTCAGGCTCCTACTGCGACTCCCGTGCTTTCGAGCGCCGATAAGACATCTTATGTCAACTAGTCCACACAGCCCCACTAGGTAACACATAGGGGCATGCTACCATGACTCATGGCTCGCTACCGAGAGATCGCCGAGAACCTCCACCGCCGAATCACCGCCGGCGAGTTCTCCCCAGGCCAGCAGCTGCCCTCAATCGCGGCCCTGCAGAAGCACTACGACGTTCCCGGCCTGAACACCATCCGCCAGGCACAGCAGCTGCTCGTCGACGACGGCCTGGTCGAGACCCGCCAGGGCGTCGGCGCCTTCGTGCTGCGCAACGACCCGCAGCCACGCACCGTTGACGTAGCCGCCGAACTGCGCACCGCGCGGGCCGCGATCGACCGAGCCCTTGCTGCCCTCGACAACAAGAGCTGAACAGCCATGCCCACAACTGTCGGAGGCGTCAGTCAAACTGTCCCTAGCCGTTCACCCAGGAGATCCACGATGACGAAGCTGAACAGCGAAGCTCGACGCGTCCTCGCGGACACGGGCATCACCGTGCGCGACTGGATCACCTACGGCGGCTGGCTGACCGACGTCACCGACCAGGCCGGCAATCGCATGTGGATCCCGGAGACCGAGTGGCGCGGTGACGAGTGTGGCTGTACCGACGACCGATGCATCGGCTACCACCACGACGAGCACAAAGAGTGCGGGTGCCTGCCCGCCCTCATCCAGGAGCGCACCAAGGCCCGCGAGGCCTACGACATCTGGCAGGACTACCGCGCCGCCGTCGAGGCCAACGATGGACGCGGCGACCAGGACGCCTATGACGCCGCCTGGAGCCGCGCTGAAGCCTGGGTGCGTCGCCACTACCCGCGCGCGCTGAGTTTCTTTCTCGATGCAGTCGTGAAGGGCGAGCGCGGCATCTCGGCGACCTACCCGCCGTTGGCCGACGGGTCGATCCCGAACAACGTCGGAGCGACACCCGAAGGCGACGGCGACCGCCAGCAACTGTGGACCGAGGGCACCGACCCCGATGGCCATGTCAGCCCCGGGCGCGCCAAGACCATGTTCCGCGAGGGCGAGGACATCGACGATGCCGACTGAGGCGAACTACGTCGCCGGTCTCGCGTTGCGCTGGGTACGGGTCGACCCGATGGAGCAGTGGGTCAACGACGCGCCCAAGGGCGGCACCACTCCCCTCGCCGAGACCATCGGGGAGTACTTGGGGTCCCACAACCCCTTTCCTGACGGCGCGCGCGTCGAGGTTGTGCGCCGCGATGGCGAGGGCTGGGAGCCGGCCACGGTGATCGAGCGGACCGAGGTCGATGAGTGGACCATCGAGTTCCACGACGGGGAGCAGGTCTGGCGCGACCATCACGAGCTGCGCCACTACTCCCCTCAGGCCGGTTGACGGGTGGCTGCTCGATCCTGGCGCGATAAGCGCATCGACGACCTCCTGGCCGCCGTCTCCGAGCTCGGTATGACGATGTCGCGCGCGGCCGCCGGCGATCTGCTCGATGAGCGGGTGGCAGTACGTCGCGAATCAGATGCGCGTCACGCCAGCCACCGCACGCAAGTACCTCACCGAGGAGACCCTGGCCAGCATGGCCCGCGAGATCGTCTTCGGCTTCGTCGAGGAAACCCCGGGGGCTGACCTGATGAGCGCACCGCGAACCTCAGCCGTGCCGGTGAGGTTCCTGGGCCGCGTTGTTGCTGGCCTGGGCGAGGTCCAGCGCATCCTCATGGTCGAGCGCGACGACCTCGAGCACACCCGCGACCGGGTGGCCCAGATCGCCCACGCACAGAGCCACCTCGGCCTCCTACTCACCGACCAGGTGGCCACCATCGACTTCTACGACGAGCCCTCGGTCCAGATGCCACCCGCGCTCCTGCTGCGCGTGGCACGCTCCCTCGAGACCGCGGCCGACCTGGTGGAGGCTGGCCTGATCGGCTACGAGGCTGACCCTCAGGAGAGCGCGGGGCTGCCGACCGCCTTCCGGCGCGACGTCGACCTGCTGCGCACCATGGCCGGCCAGGAGCAGAGCCCGTGACCGAGACCGCTGCGCAAACCCTGACCCTGTACGCCACGGTGCAGGAGATACCCCCCGACCACCGCGGCGGCTACACCCTCGGCCGAGACGAGCTGGTCGTCGAGGACCTCGACTACGACCACGCGTTCGCGGCCGCGCGGCGCCGCGTCCCTGAGGGGTGGCGGATCATCGCGCTGCGAGTCGAGCGCGATTCAGTCGCCAGGGGTGATCGCTCAGGGGCCTCCTGACGCACGTAGGTGACCATGAAAGCGAGGTGGACCCATGAGCACTTGGCGAGCCGAGAACCCGGTCCCCGGAGTCGTCACCTTCACCGCCCGCGGCAACGCAGCTCTCGATCAGATGGCCGATGCACTGGTGGCCGAGTGCGACGGCTCCCCCACGAGCATCGCCGACCTCCTCGAACAGGTCCTGGAAGCCGACATCGAGGACCTGGCCGAATCCCTCAGCCAGACCGCCCAGCCGGCGCCGCCCGCGAGCCTCGACGTCGACGAGCTCGGACCGCCGGCCGAGAGCCCCGACGGCGCTGCGCGTCGCCGGCTCTCGACCCGGTCGCCGTTCGCCGGTGGTAACCCCGGTACACCCGGCACGGGCATTCCGCGCTGACGACCGAGATTTAAAGGATTTAGAGACCGCTAGAGCCCGCGGAGATATTTAAAGAATTTAAAGAGATTGATACGGTGTCTGCCGTGAACCCCTTCACCCCCACGTTCGGGACCAGTCCCCCGCTGCTGGTCGGCCGCGATACCGACCTGGACGACTTCCGCGAGGGGCTTCGAGGAGGCCCCGGATCGCCTGAGCGCGCCACGTTGGTCACCGGACTGCGCGGCACAGGCAAGACGGTCATGCTCAACGCCTACGAGGACGTCGCCGGCGCGGAAGGCTGGCTGGTGATCTCCGAGACCGCGACGCCCAACCTCATCGACCGGATCACCCATGAGCACCTGCCGCGCCTGCTGAGTGAAGTCGATCCCCGCCAGACCGAGTCGCGCCTGACCGGCGTCTCGCTCCCGGGCGGACTCGGCGCCGACCGCGAGGTCTCCGAGCGCCACACGCCCCGCCCGGGCCTGCGGTCCCAGCTGAACTTGCTGACCGACCTCCTGGCCGAGCGAGGCGGCGGCGGTGTCCTCATCACCGTCGACGAGGTCCACCGCAAGGGCCTGAACGATCTACGCGAGCTCGGCACCACGATCCAGCATGCCTTCCGCGAGCGCCGCAACGTCGCCTTCGTCGGCGCCGGCCTGCCCTCCGCTGTCGACGACCTGCTCTCCGATGAGGTTTCGACGTTCCTGCGCCGCGCCGACCGGCGCCACCTCCGCACGGTCCGGCCCGAGGAGGTCGCCGCGGCGATCGCCGTGCCCGTCCGTGAGGCCGGCCGAGACATCACTCCTGACGCCCTGCACGTCGCCGTGGCCGGCACCGCCGGATACCCGTTCATGATCCAGCTCGTCGGACTGCACGCCTGGCGGGCCGATAGCTCCGCCGCGACCATCGACGTCGACCAAGCTCGTCGCGGCGTCGACCAGGCGCGCCGCAAGGTCGGGCAGCTCGTCCACGCCAGCGCTCTGGCCGACCTCTCCGGCGTGGACCGCTCCTTCCTGGCCGCCATGGCCCACGACGACGGTCCGAGCCGCATGGCCGACATCGCCGCCCGCCTCGGCGTCGACGCCACCTACGCCGGCCAGTACCGGCTACGACTGATCGCCGCGGAGGTGATCGAGCCCCGGGGCCACGGGCTGGTCGACTTCACCCTCCCGGGCCTGCGCGACTATCTGCGCGAACACGCCGCCAGCAGCCACTGGAGTCCCGACGACCTGCAGCTTCCACCGGCCCCACGATCCGCGCCAAACAGTCCCGAACAGGAGAGGAGGCAACTTCCAGGGCCGCCCGAGACCCACAGCGGCAATGGATTGTCGTGGTAATTCCTGATCAGCGCGCGTGCCGCCGCGGCGAAGCGCTGCTCGTCGCCGGCCTGGGCTCTTTAGTGTGGGACCGAGCCTGAACGATCCCCTTCCCTCTCGCCGGCCATCCTGCGGGTCCGGATACTTCCTCGCCACCGACGGCGCCTCCCCCCGGCGAGTGGATCGTGGCGATGGCGGATGCCGTGCTGGAGGCCTCGGTTGTGGCGTCGCCCGCGGAGCGCAGCGCCTCGGTAACGGGTGGGGGGAGCGGGACCGGGCGTTTGGCGAGAATGTCGGCTGGGGAGACCCAGACGACGTCACCCTCGGCCGGTGGGGTGACCAGCCCGGCCTCGACGTCGTTGTACGCTCGGCGGGATAGGGCGCGGGCGGGACCGACGAGGTTGGGGGCGTCTGCCTTCTCAGCGACGACGTGCGCGAGCTCGGAGCCAGCCTCGATCGCGCGGAGCGTGGCCATGGTGGCCTGGGGGAGTCCTGGCCGGGTGGCGATGACCTGCGGTGTCGCCAGCGTGGTGGTGTCGTGGGTGATTTGGCGGTATGCGGCACGGACCTCCGCCGCCGCGCGGGCCAGTGGGTCCTCGAGGCGGGCACCTGAAGGAGCGAGGTCGCCCCAACGGCTGGCCAGGTTGCCCCAGGAGCGGCCTGCTTCGGCGATCGCGGGCACCAGGCGGTCCGAGGGCTCGAGGATGCCGGCAGTGGCGGCCGCATCGACGAGCACCATGCTCGCGCCGGCGATGAGTCCTTGGGTGCGGGTGATGAGCAGGACGTTGGCCGGCTCGATGTCGCGGGCGAGCGCGCGGTGGGACTGGATGTCCCAGTTGGCCAACGCCTGGGCGAGACGGCCGGGATCGTCAACGGGCCGGATCGCCTCGCCGGCGAGGGCTTGGGCGAACCGGTGGAACCGGCGGGTCAGGTAGCTGCGGGCGGTGTTCTCGCACGCGGACATGCGGTCGACCCAGACCCCGGTGGGTGCGATCGCGTAGGGGGAGTGGTGCTGGGCGAGCTGGACGCGGCGGCCTGACTCGCGGGTGTCGTTGACGCGGTCGCGTCCGTTGTCGTGCAGTGCGACGTTGACGGCGTGGGCGGTCAGGTAGAGACCGTGCATGATCCTGGTCCGGGCTGCCTCGAGGTCGCGGTGGGCCTCGGTCTGCTCGTGCGGGATCTCGGCGGTGTAGCGGCGCACCAGAGCCGCGGCGTTGAGCAGGGTCTGGGTCATCTGGTCGACGCGGGGGTTGGTCGGGCCCGGACCTGGCCAGGCCTTCCGGCCGGTCAGGCTGGCCTCGATGGTCGAGGCTTGCGCCGAGAGGCTGGTGATGGGCCGGTCGCGCTCGTCGCCGCCGGGCCGGCGACCCGGTAGCGAGGCCCACAGGTCCTCCGCGGCCACGACCATTGTCGGCCAGCTCCGCAGCAGCGTGCCGGCGTCATCGCCGGCGACGTCCATGAGCAGCTGGCGAGCCAGGTAGTCGACGTCGAAGAGCATCTCGCCGACGCTGCGCACGTCGCGCGAGGTCATCGGGATCTGGTCGACGTCGAAGAGCTCCTCGTCGATGTCGGCGTACGCCTGGCGCAGGTCAGTAGCCAAGACCGCGGGCTTCCCGGATGAGGTCGCACAGGTCGACGACCAGTTGGTAGCCGTGGACCAGGTCCGGCTGGTGCAGCGGTAGCGGGCGGGTCAGTTCCTCGGCCTCGGTGAGCAGCTGCAGGGGCGTGCGCGTGCGCTCCTCGAGGTCGGGGAACGGGTCGTCGACGTCGGGCAGCTCGTAGTCGTCGGGCAGCAGGGCGCTGGCCTGGGAGTGCGCGAGGTAGACACCCAGCCCGAGGTCGTGGAGCGGGGAGTCGGGGGCGGCCTCGTCGCCGTCGCTCCACACCTGGGTAGCGGCCTGGTGCAGCAGCTGGGTAATCGAGCCGAGGCGGTCCGAGGTGGCGTCAGCGTTGAGGGTGTCCACGGGTGTTCCTTTCAGCCGGAGGTCGGTCACGCCCATGAACCCACGTCCCGGCCGCGGCCCGCTGCGCCGAGCGGCGGGCTGTGGATAACTCGGGGTGCTGTCGGCACCTGGGCACAAACTGGTCTCGTTCGCCTATGTCGTTCGGCGGTCGCCGGACGATCACCGCGAGCAAAGTCAAGAGATCCGCACTAGTGCTGCAAGTTGGAGGAGGGTCGAGATGAGGTTCCCGATGACCGTGTTGAGGGCCGTGACGCTGGCGCCGGCACTGCTGGTGAGCTTCGTCCTCACCGTGGTGGTGTGCGCCCTGCTCCCGCCGGCGTTGGGCCTGGTGGCGTTCATGGGTGCGGGCGGCGTGCTGGTCGCGCTGGCGCTGGGGCAGCTGCAGGTGCCTGCGATCGCGGCGCTGACCAGGTCGCGGCCGGCGACGGAGGCCGAGCTCCGGGTGATGGCGCCGGTGCTGGCCGGGCTGGGTGGCCGCGGCGTCGACGTCGGAGCGGTGTTCGTGCGCCGGGTGCAGCGACCGAGCACCCCGGTGGCGGTGGCGATCGGCCGGCGCACCGTGGTGGTCAGCCCTGGGCTGGTCGAGGCGACGTACCGCGGCGGTGTGACCGGCGCGGAGGCGGCCGCCGCCCTGGCTCATGCGGTCGGCCGGCGCCGGGCGATCCGGCCGCAGCTGGAGCTGGCCGTGCTCGCGGCGACGACGCCGTGGCGGCTGGTGGTGGCGACGTTCCGCGGCGTCGGCCGGGCCTTCGCCTGGCTCCCGTTCATGCGGCTGGCCTGGACGCTGCGCGGCGTCGTGGGGGTCGTCTGCGTGGTGCAGTCGGTCGTCGAGGGCCGGGCCTGGGCCGGTCTGCTCGGGGGCGCGGTCATCGCGCTGACCTACCTGGTGCCGGCGGCCGGCCGGCGGATCGGGCTCCAGGCGGAGGCCGAGGCCGACCAGTTCGTGCTCTCGCTCGGCCTCGGTGGCGTGCTGGCGGGGCTGCTGCGTCGCTACGGGTACCCGATGACGCTCGAGCGGATGCAGCGCCTGGAGACGGCCGTCGAGCAGCCTCAACGACCGCGGCTTCACCTGGTGCACGGCTGAGACTGTTCTCCGGCGGTGCGGCAGCCCGGCGGCGGGCTACTCGTCGTCCTGGAAGCCGGACGTGGAGTGGTGCACGCAGCCGCGGCCGTCGCCCTCGTGCGGCTTGTGGTTCATGCACGGCAGCGACCCCAGCTTGTGTGAGCAGTCGACCCAGCGGACGGTCGAGGGTCCCGTTGTCGGCGCGAGTGCGGTAGCCATCGCGGCCTCCTACCGGCGCGGGCCGCGGCGGCGGCCGAGCTGGGGCCGCTGGTAGGCGGCGGTGGCGGTGTAGTCGTGCTGGCGGCCGGACCGGTGGACCTGTGCGATCTCAGCGTCGGGGGAGGGACCGGTGTCGGCGGACGCGGCCTGGGCGGCTGCTTCCTCGGTGGCCCTGATCTCCTCGGCGCGCTGTCGCGCCTCCTCCTCGAGCGCGGCTTCCTCGCGAGCGGCTTCACTCATGTGAACTCCCATGGATCCCGTGGACCGGCGCCGGCTGCGCCGGTCCTCCTGGTCACCTATGTGCGGACCGAGGTCCCGGGCGATCACCGCGTCCTGACTGGATTGGAAGTCGCGGGGCCCTGCCGGTGCTCACGCCGGCAGGGCCAGCAGCGTGGCGCCCAGTATCTGTGCCATGTGCTCGAGGACGGCTTGGAACCGGTCCCGCCCGGGTGGTCGCAGCACGGATGGGTGTCGAAGCCCTCGTCGACGACGATGTGGTGCAACGCTCTCGTTTGGCGACGGTCAGGCCGTGATCGACATAGATCCGGTCAGCGCCCAACTCCAACAGCAAGACGCTGTGCACTCGCGGCCACAAGGGCGGCGGCAGGTCGGCCCGCAACGGGATCCTCATTCGGTGTCCGAGTGGGTCGCCTACGAGGAGGCCCGCCGCGATCATCGGTTGCCACGTCTCGATCGTTGCCAAGCTCATCGCGAAGGACCAAGCTACGCGCGGCCCTGTGCGCGACCGGTCGCAGCCACTCTGGTCTGTGATCTGATCGCGGACCTACTCAACGGGCGGCCTCCGGCATAGCTCGCCGTCATCGCCGCGGCTTTGTCGAGCGCGCAGACCATTGGCCGCTATGGTCGGTGTTCGCGGCGCGAACGATGGCCACCGCGGGATCATGGGCGACAGAATGTGCTCTGTGAGCGTTGTCATGGTCACGGGTGCCTCAGGGTTCCTGGGCATCCACGTCCTGGAAGTCCTGCTGGCCGAGGGCCGTCGGGTCCGCGCCTTCGTGAGGTCGGCCGCGAGACTGCGCGAGAATCTCGCGCCGCTCGGCGTGGACCCCAACGATCCGCGCATCGAGGTCGTCGCCGGCGACATGACCGACGCGGCTGCGGTCCGGGAGGCGGCGAGCGGCGCCGACCAGACCATCCATGCAGCCGCCACGTTCTCCTACCGGCGCCGCGACGCGGCACGGATGCTCCGGGAGAACATGGCTGGCACGGCGACGGTCCTGGACGCGGCCATCGATGCCGGTTGCACCGGCATCGTCCAGGTGTCCTCGATCGCCGCACTACTGCGACCCGGAGCGACCCTGAACCACCAGAGCCCGCTCGGCGTCACACTCGGCCCCTACACCCAGAGCAAGGTGGAGTCCGAGGGCGTCGCGCGGGACCGTCAGGAGGCTGGTGCCCCGGTCACCATCGTCAACCCCGGCGCCATCCTCGGCCCGCACGACCCCTACATCAGTGAGAGCGACCAGGTGATCCGTGACATCCTGCGCGGCCGCCTTCCCACCTGGCCACGGGGCGGGATGCAATGGGTAGACGTACGGGACACCGCCGACGTGGTCGTCGCCGCCCTCGGCCGACCCGGCGGACGTTACCTCGTCCCCGGCGAGAACGTCACCGTCCCGCACGAGACGCTACGAACCCTGACCGGACGCCGGCTCCCCGCGGTGCGGATGCCGCTCAAAGCCGCGCTTCCCGTGCTCAAGCTCGGCTACCGCACCGGCTGGCCGTTCCTCCCGCACACCGTGGAGGGCGCCCGGCTCATCGCGACCGACACCCGCGTCGACTACTCGGCAACCGTCGAGGACCTCGGACTCCACGCACGCCCCTTGGCAGAGTCCATGGGCGACACCGTGCGCTGGCTCGTGCAGGCCGGCCACATCCCGGCCCGCGCCGCGGGACGCTGCCGCGAGCTATAAGGGTCCGGCTACAGGTCGAGCGTGCATGCAGGCCTCCGGGTGGTCGCGACTTCGCCCTCTGCCACAGCCCGTCCGCGCCACCCTGATCGGTCGTTCGATGACCCTAGACTCCATGAGCCGCATGGCTTGGCTCAGGTAGGCCATAGCGTACGTCAGCCGCTCGGTAGAGGCTCTCGGTAGTCAGTTCGAACCCCGAGGAAAGCAGGGGCCTTATGAAACGGGCATCTCTCTCGATAGCGCTCACTGTGATCCTCGGGTTCGTCGGCGCCGTTTTCGCACCGACTGCGTCGGCCGCCAGCGGACCACTGGCTGGCACGTGGACGTCAGTTGACACGGACGGAAGCAACCAAACATTGGACATCATGGGCTCGGGAATCCATGTCTATTCGATGATCTACTTCGACGAATCCGCCACCAACGCGTGGACGGCGACCCGGCCCGGGTCTCCGGCCCCGCTTCGTTGACGGCAACGAACTCGTCATGGTCGGAAGTGTCGTCTGCCTGCCAGGAGGAACCCGTTCAGGGCACGCTTCCACATCAGCTACGACTACGACGCCGGCACCGACACTCTTACTGACGTTTTTGGGATCGTGTGGCATCGGGCCAGCTGACCGGAGTCTGGCTGCGATCATCGCCGATGTGGCGATAAGTCACGGCCTGACCTAGCCCGCAGAAACGTCGTGCTCAGCCAGTCAGGCTGCTGGCACCATTGAATCTTCGAAGTGGTCTGTCCCAGCGTGCTCCGCGGCGGCCTGGTCGCGGTCTGTGAGGGCCTGGTCGGCGGTGATGGCGACGGCGGTGGCGGTGAGGAACATGCATCCTTGTATGGCGACGGCGATGGTCAGCATGGTGATGATGCCGCCGAGTGGTGCGAGGAGTAGCAGCAGTCCGGATCCGGTCAAGCAGACGGCAGCCGCTGTCGTTTCGGGGAGGACCTGCCGGATTACCCGCCAGCCGTGTTTGTTCGCCCGGAACTTGCCGGTCCGATGCCAGGTTGCGGGACGGCCGGTGCTGGCTTTGAGGCTGGCGATGGTGATGACCAAAGACAGTGCCGCGAAGGCAACGATTCCGCCGACCGCCTGACGCAGGGTTGCTCCCACGACGCGTCGGTAGATCAGGTAGCGCATCAGCAGGCTGCTGAGCAGCACACTGGTGGACGCTACCCATAGTTCGGCCGGCATCGGGATGCGTTCGTTGTGGATCAGCATGGACGCGGCGAGGGCGGCGCCGAGCGGGAGGGTCAGTGCGCGCAGGCCGACGCAGACGACGTCGATGCCGTGGTTGGCGTGGTGGAGCTTCTGGGCGGGGGTCAGGCGGCTGGGGGTGGCGCCAAGCCGGCGCGGCAGGAACAGCCGCCAGTGTCTGCGTAGTTCCTGAACTGGCCCGTAGGTCCATCTGAACCGCTGCTTGCGGTAGGCCTCGAAGGTCTCCGGGATCAGTCCGCGGCCGAACTTCTCGGTCAGGTAGACCGAGTCGTATCCGATGGCGTGGATCCGGACTGCGAGTTCGGAGTCCTCGGTGAGGCACCATTCGGCCCAGCCGCCGGCCTCGTGGAGGGCTTGCTTGCGGATCAGGGAGAGGGTTCCGACGGTCAGACCAGCGTTGTTCTCGTTGAGGCTGACCATGCCGGTCGCGAAGAAGACCGCGTACTCCCAGTTGGCCCACCGACCGAACCGGGAGTGGTCGTAGTCGCGGTAGGCATGGGGGCACTGGACAAAGCCCATGCGCGGGTCGTCGAAGAAGCCGACGGTGCGTCGAAGCCACTCGGGCTCGACGTGATAGTCGGCGTCCACGACGGCGATCAGCTCGGCATCGGGGTCGGTGTGCGGGAACGCCCAGTTCAGCGCGCCTGCCTTGGCGCCGGTGATGCCCTCGACATGAAGGAAGCGGAACCTGTCACCGAGCCCGTCGCAGTGGGCACGCACGGGCTGCCACAGGTGGGGATCGCTGGTGTTGTTGTCGATGACCAACACCTCGTAGTTCGGGTAGTCGAGCACCGCCAGCCGATCCAGCGTGGCCATCACGACCTCGGGGGGCTCCGCGTGGGTGGGCACCTGCACCGACACCCGTGGTGGCCGTGCGGGCAGCACGCTAAGCGGCCCCCTGGGTCGGCGCCAGTGACGCCGCAGCAACGGCTCCCAACCCTCCTTGGTGGTGACCACAGCTGAGGGCACCGTGAGCGCTGCTAGGGCCACCGTGAGCCACAGCAACACCGACGTCGGCGGGCTGAGCGACAGACTCGCAAGGAACAGGGTCCCCCATGTGGCCGCGGCCGCGGAGAAGGCAAGCCAACTGACCCAACAGACAGCGCCAACCCCCTCCAAGGCCGGTCTGACCGCGACCCAGGCAGCACACGTGCCGGCAAGCAACACCCCGGCAACCAATCCCGGCCAGACGGGCTGGCCAGGGAACAGCACGTTCGAAACCGCAACCCCGACCCCGGCCCCGACCAGCACCGGAACGGCGGCCAGGCGCCGAGTGAGCCCCGGCAGTGCAGCCAACGCGAGCACGGCGGCGAGATGCGCGAAGGCGCACGTCACCAAGACGAGTCCTAGCAGGGGCAGCATGCGAAACCATCCGGATGGTAGGCGAGGTGCGGGGCGGGCTCTTCAATACTTCCTGTGCAGGGCACCCCCGGAGCCACGAGACGGGGCACACACAACGCGCCAAACCGTACAACAGCCCGATTACAGCACCAATTCGATCCCGTTGCGGCAGCAGGTGGTCGAGCGAGGCAACCGGGGATCCTTGTCACGCTCGTGCACATGTTCCTGTCGGCCTGGAAGACCAGCCCGGCCACTCCGGCGCCTATCGGATTGAGCGTGAGCTCGGCCAGTCACTGCGCAGCGTCCGACCGCGACGCGGAATGACAGCGCCGATGGCGCACCTCAGGCTCGCCGGGGACTGTTGGGATCCTGCCTCGGCCCGGTGATCCAGGCCGAGGACGGCGCGCTAGTGCCGCCCGCAGGCCGGTGCGCCGGCGAAGCCGGGGCCTTGACTATCAGAGAGGCGAACGCGGCAGTTCGGGCTGTGTGCTGTCCCGTAACGGGTCATGTGCCCAGATCCACGCCGACTGTGTGCGACGTCGTTAGCGGCGCACGCATCGACGCGTGGATTAATGCAGCAGCGCGCCCAGAGATCACGGGCGCCGGTCCCCTGGTGCTGCGTCGTTGGGTCGACGCAGCCCTTAGCTTAGGCGGCGCGTCGCAGTGGTACCTGAGTGAGGTTCTTGGTGACCTGGAACGTGCGGGTGCCCCGGCTGTCGGTGACGGTTGCCTGGGCCGGGCTGTCTGCGTTGGTCCAGAGCCAGGCGGTTGCGGTCTTGTCGCGCTTGCCGGTGACGGCGGATTGGACGTCTCCGACGATCTGGAGCTGGATCGGTGCGGGGGTGTAGGCGGGGCCGGGGTCGAGGAGGGCGCGGAGCAGGTTCCCGACGGAGGCGACTTCTGGTTTGGCCCGCCACAGGGAGGTGTCGGTGTCGGAGGTGCATGACCACAGGCCGAATCCGTCTCTCCCGCCCATCGGGGAGTCGTCCAGCGTTTCATACCGCATGGTGGGGATTCTCAGGCCGGCCATGAGCAGCACTGCCTGGGCGGCGTAGGTGGCGGCCTCGGCTTCGGTGTTCTGGGGTTGTCCGGTGGTGCCGCCGGTGGTCCAGCCGGTTTCGGTGAGTTGGACGGGATAGTTGTCCCCGAAGGCGGCGTAGACATAGTCGAGTCGGGTGAACAGTTTGGTGGTGATCTCGGCGGCGGCGGCGTAGCTGTGCACCGCCTGGGCGTCCTGGTACGGCTTGATCCCGGCGTTGACGAGATCGAGATAGTCGCGACCGTTGCGGTTGTCCAGCACGATGGCGTGGGCGGCCGGGCCGAGGACCACGACATGGTCCAGGCGGGGGTCGGCCCGGACGGTCTGGTAGATGGTCTTCTGGACCGCGACAGTCTCGGCGGGAGTCATGGGGACGTCGCCGGAGCGCGAGTTGTTCCACTCGTTGGGTCCCTCGATGGCCTTGCAGACGTCGGCGCCATGGTTGCCGATGTAGCGGATCCTGGCGACCAGGGCGGCGGTGGTCATGCCGTGCTCGGTGGGGAACACGGTCATCACCCAGCCCATGTTGTTCGCGCGCAGCTGCGCGATCGTGGCGTCGCCCTTGCTGTCGGAGGTGAACATGCCGCGGATGTAGCTGATCCGCATGCCGGCGATCCGGTCGATCACGGCGGTCCGGTTGGTGTATCCGCCGGAGAAGTTCGGGTGGTCGCAAATGCCCCAGTTCTGTTGCACGCGTTGGGCCGACATCGGCCTGACCTGCGGCAGGGCGAGGGCCTGGGCCTGGCTGCCGCCGGCGATGCCTGCGAAGGCTGGGCCGGTGAGGAGTGCGGTGCCGGCGGTGCCGGCGATGGCGGCGCCTGCGGTGAGGGCGGACCTGCGGGTGTAGCTGAACCGGCCGCCGGGACCAGGGCTGGCAGGACGGGCGGTGGGCGGAGTCTTGGGAGTCATGGGAGTCATGGCGGTGGTGGGCACGGGGGTCGACCTCATCGGGTGAGCGTGGTGGAGCGCGGGATTGCCGGCCGAGCGGGCGGCAAGGGGGCGAGCATGCCCACCGAGCGGCGGGCGGCGGGGACGCCACGAGAGGGCTACTTGCCGGAGGGAGGCCAGGCAAGTGCGGAGGGCTCTTATAGCGCATCGCACACGCGGGGTCTAGACGTGTTGACCCTAGGTTGACCCTAGGGTTTGGGAATTAAAAGGGTCTAAAGGCCCTAGGCCGGGCGGTATCGGGACATTTGCTGACTAAATCGGGCTAGTCCATGCGTTGCTCGGCGCGGCGTCGAGGCGTCGCAACTCGGCCCGATGGGCGGCCGCGCTGGCCCTGGGCATTCGTCAGGGCGAGGCCTTGGCGTTGCGATGGTCCGACGTTGACCTGGACGCAAAACGCCATCCGAGTCCGCGCGACTCGTCTCCGACCGGTGTACGAGCACGGCTGCGTGATCCGACTCGCGCTGCGGATCGAGGATCGCGGCAAGCACGTCGCCAAGGCTGGTGATCCGATGGATTTCGGCTTCGATCTCCTCGACGCGGGCGAGCCGGTCGAGGCGCTTCTGCTGGCCCAGATAGGTGTCGGTCTGCTTGACACGCTCGTCGCGCTGAACCAGGTCTTGCCAGAAGAGCAGTTCGAGGTTGTCGGCGCTGAGCTTCCGCTCGAGCGGTAACCACACAGCGTCGTAGACCAGTTCGGCCCTGTCCCCGAGCCGCATGAAGAGGTAGTTCTCTGAGCAGGTCGCTCTGGCTCAGCTTGAGGCCGGTGTTGTTCAGCGACTCGAAGATGCGGGTGTGCGTTGTCGCCGGAGCTGGCAGTGATTGCGACGACCGAGAGGCCGCGGAGGACGGCGTGCTCGATCTCGGTCAGATCATCCGGGTCTTCGGGATCGTCAACCGAGGCGATCTTGCTCAAGAAGTGGCGGTAGGCCGTACCCACTGCGTCGCTGCCGCCTGCTCGTGCTCCTCCGCGGATGACCTCGAGATACGGCGCACGATCCGCCAGGGTGGAGCAGCTTCGTCGTGCTGGCCCGCCTCGTATGGATTGATCAGGTACTGGTTGTCGAACCTTCCTCGGTGTTCCGGACCGACGGTGCTGGCCAGGTGGTCACGAAGAGCTGCGAGCAGGATTGTCAGCGTGGTCAGTCGCTGCTGACCGTCCACAACGAGGTACTGCTGCACTCCGACGGCCCCGATGTCCGGGCTGGCTGCCAGCACGAGCGAGCCAATGAAGTGCGTGGCGGTCGGTTCGTCCCGTCGCGTGCGCGCGAGCTCGACGATGTCGTCCCACCAACTGGTCCCGCTGCCGTTTGCCCCAGGCGTAGACACGCTGGTAGAGCGGTGCCTGGTACTGCTTCTTGCCCTCCAGGACGCCCTCGAAGTTGGTCTCCTGCGCGTTGACCATTGGGGTCCTCCTGCTTGAGCGGACTGCTCCGTCTGACCCTAGAGGAGGAGCGCGGCTCCCAAGAGGGGGTGTTGGCAAGCAACGTGTCACGTTTGACAAGTCGTAGGAATTTTCGAGGTTTGCTGCATCTCGACAGCTAAGCGAGGGCGGCGAGGAAACTGGCCTCTGGGGTCGGTCGGTGTCGTTGCGGAAGACGCTCGGAAGGTTTCCTGACGCAGTATCGGGGCCGGAAACGGCCCCGTTTCGAGCACATGCCGCCTGGACTTCGCTCAGAGCGATTCTGAGCGAGGTTGTGTCACCGGGCGGGACCCGCGTGATCGGGACCTGTTGGCGGCACGTCGAGGCCGGGCCGGGGCGTGGTGGTTGCCGCTGCGAGCCGCTGCTCGGCTGCCCGGCGCCGGGGCCGAGGATCGGCCTTGGCCGTCTTCTTGCGCTTTTCGGCGTTGATCTCATCGATTCGAGCCTAGGCGTAGGCCGGGCGGTTGCGGTCGCGCTCCATGCTCTCGGTGACGGTCTGGTGCTCGAGGATGCCGGGCGCGAGGTGCAGCTCGTGGCGCAGGCGCTCGAAGCCGTCGAGCCAGCGCTCGGAGCCTCGGAGCCGAGGATGCGCGCGGCCTGGTGGATGAGCTTCTGGCGGACGTCGGTCTCGGACCAGTGGCCGGCGGTGCGCAGCAGGTGGTCGATCATCGCGTCGCCGAGTGGGGATCCCGTTGCGGGCCGGCCTGCCGCCCTCGTGGCTGTGAGCGCGGAGCGTTTTGCTGTTGGAGTCGGGCTTTGCCCGATGCTCGGGCCGGCCGCGTCCCGCGGCCCGACCGGGCCAGCTGCTGGAGGAGCGCCATGAGCGCGCTACTTGTCGGGTACGGCTATCCCGGCTGACAGCGCACAACAAGAGACCGCCCACAGTGCGGGGCTGTGGGCGGTTCTGTCTTGCCTGAAGGCTTCTGCGAGAAAGTGGGTGCCCGAAAAAGACCTCCTCGCGGAGCGTACGGGCCCGGCGCGGAGGACGGCAAGACCATCGTGAATGGGAACGAACCGCCCACGGTCTCGGGTCCGTGGACGGTCCCGTTCGACCTCCCGCGGGCAGAACCGCCAAGAGACCGAAGCTGCTCGGCCGTTGAGGTCGGTACCCGCGCTATGCCCTCCCATGCCCCCAGTACGGTGATCCTTCACCCTGCTTGGCGAAGGATCACGGCTCCCGGGGGCTGGGGATTCCGCAACATCCAGCATGGGAGCGGCAACGTCCGCAGACGCCGCGGTACGTCCACGTCGAGGTCGGTGGTATGAAATCTTGCCTGATCGGAGGGTTCGGCCAGCACCGCCGTTTGGGTTGAAGCGGACCAAAGGGCCAGCAGCTCGCCGGTGTTCGGAGGACGTCAGGAGCGCCTGACGCACCGCTGCCAGGGATGGGGAACCGCCCGCGTCGGAGGGGAACCACCGCGCGCGGGCGGTCCTGGTCGCCGCTTTGACATGTGAGGAACTCGATACCCCAAGCGCCGGTTGCGTCGACTTCCTGGTCCTTGTTCATGGATACCCGCCAAGGACCGGTATCTCCACCATGTGCCTGTTTGTCGGTGTTGTCTACGCGCTGCCGCAGGGGAGTATTCGGCCAATACGCGCCTATGGGGTGAAACCGGACAACAATCGCAAAGATTGAGGTCCGGGGTCGTGCCTGCCGCTCGGTTGAGCCAGTGCGGGGCGGCGTGGACGACGGCGTTGCAGATCTCGCGGGGTATGAGGTGAGGTTTAGTCCAAAGAGGTCAACCGCCGCACCGGCGGAGAGCAGGAAGGGTCCGGCACTGGACTCGACGTTCATCCCGGGGTGTTGCAGGGCAACCGCATTCGTGGCGAGTTCGCGCCAGCTTTCCGGGGACGTCATGCAGGGCCCCTCGACTGCCTCACAAGCCGAGATTTCGGGGCTGCCGTCACTTGCCGGGGGTGATGGCGACCTTGCCGCGGACGTTCCCTGTCTCGAGTTGCTGCATGGCGTGCGGCACTTCTTCGAGTGGGTAGGTGCGGTCGAGGCTTGGGGCGACCTGACCGGTTTCGATGAGGTCGGTGAGCCGTTCGTAGTCGCTGGCCCGCTCCTTGGTGACGAGGAGTGCGAGGCGCTGCTTCAGGAAGGGGGAGATGAGTACGCCACGTATTTGCCTGCCCATTCCGGTGATGACGCCCGACCCCTCGCCACCGATGAAGACGGCGGTCCCTCGGGGTTTGAGAGCCTGCCGGAGTCGCCCCAGTGAGGGGTTGCCGGCGATGTCGAGCACGAGGTCGTAGGTCCGCGTTCCGTCGGCGAAGTCGTCACGGGTGTAGTCGATGACATGGTCGGCTCCAGTGAGGTGGCCAGGTCGGTCTTGGTGGTGCTGCAGACGCCCGCGACCTCGGCTCCGAACGCCTTCGCGAGCTGGACGGCGTAGCTGCCGACACCGCCCGAGGCGCCGAGCACCAGGACCGACTGGCCGGACTGCACGCGACCGACATCGACGAGCGCGCGCAGCGCGGTGGCGGCCGAGACAGGAGCGACGGCGGCGCACCGCGGAGGCGACCTCCTACGTTGATGGAAGACCTGATTGCTCGGCTTTGCAGCCAGCGGCTGTCCGGCCAGCGACCGGTTCTCGCATAGCCTGCATCCCCTCTGCCCGAGTGTGCGTTGCACCGATGCGAACTGGGATGCCTAAACGTGACTACGCGCACTCAGGCCGCTAGTCCATCTGTGCGCAGCCCGTCCCTCATCGCGACGGCGACGCCTGACGCCGCCGCCTGGCATGGGGCGGCTCGACGCGGGTACCACCGCGACGCGAACCGACGCCTGAGGTCTGGCTTGGTCCCGTCTACACGTACGTGGCCCGGACCACACCATTGGGCGAAGCCGCCCGCGGCCCGCCCTCCCCATGGCCCGCGGGCGGTTTCACTCCCCAGCCCGACACCAGTGATACGGAACCGGGTCAGTCCGCGGATTTCCGCGGGCAGGCCGCGACGAGCAGGCCCCTCGCAAGGACCGTCCACGGACACGAGATCGGTTCCTTTCGTGTGTCCGTTTGACCGGTCTCTCATGCTGCGGAAGGTAAACGGCAGCCTGGCCGTGACCCGCTGGGGCCACTTCGGGTTGAACAGCAAGGCAGCCCGTCAACTTCGCCCTAGCATGCCGCACATTCAGCCGGCGTTGATCTATCGCACATCACCGATTACAGGACAGCACAGGACACCCCGACGGCCGCGTTCACCTCTCCGATCGTCAAGAGCGCCGACTCCGCAGACGCAAGGCGTGCGGGCGGCGCTTCGCGCTGTCCTCGCCCCGCACCGCTGATGCATCGATCTAGAGGCCGTCGGATGCCACTCGGTCCCACGACCTTGTTAACGGCGTTCTGCCTGTTTCGCTCCGCAGCGCCGGGCCGAGCCGGGGCGACCGCGGAGCTGGCAGCGGTCATCGTGACCGTCGGAGCCCACGCCTGGCGCCAGAACGCCGGGCTCAGCTTCGTGACCGGCATCGCGACGTTGCCTGGTGCTGGTGAACGACGTCATCTGGCTGACAGGCTCACCCTGCGCGTATACCGTGAGGAGGTGGCTCTCGTGTCGCCCATCGACACCGGCCGGCTCGCAGCCCAGATCGCCGGTGAGGTGATCACGCGCGGGCAGCCTGAGTACGACGTTGCACGCCGGGTCTGGAATGGCATGATCGACCGTCGACCGGCGGTGATCGCGCGATGCACGAACGCTGCGGACGTGGCGGCTGCCCTGGGATTCGCCGCCGACGCCGGGCTTAGCGTCGCTGTCCGCGGCGGCTCCCACAACGTCGCTGGCAACGCGACCTGCGACGACGGCATCGTCGTCGACCTGTCCCCGATGCAGTCCGTCGAGATCGACATCAGGGCTCGCAGAGCCTGGGCGGGAGGGGGAGTCACCTGGGGTGTTTTCGACGAGGCCACCCAGCGGCATGGGCTTGCCACGACGGGCGGTCTGATCCCGACCACGGGCATCGCCGGATTCACCCTGGGCGGCGGCTTGGGGCATCTGATGCGCAGCTGCGGACTCGCCTGCGACAACCTGCTCTCCGCCGAGGTGGTAACCGCGGACGGCACGACGTTGCACGCGGACCACCAGCAGCACCCGGACCTTTTCTGGGCTCTCCGCGGAGGCGGCGGCAACTTCGGTGTCGTCACGAAGTTCGAGTTCCGGTTGCACGAGGTAGGCCCGGTCCTCCTGGGCGGCCGGATCGCGCACGCGCTTGAGCGCTGCCGATGAAGCGCTCCGCTTCTACCGCGGCTTCTGCGCGGAGGCGCCGGACAGCGTGATCGTCTACGCCGGCCTCGCCACCGGGTCCGGACGGGGAGCCGCGCCTCGGCTGGCGAGCCGTCGTCAACGGGCCGGCGCAGGATGATGCCGAGACTCTCCTCGCACCACTGCGGGCGTTCGGCACGCCGCTGCTCGACGACATCCGGCCGCAGCCCTACGTGGACATCCAGCGCATCATCGAGCCGCACTTCCCGCCCGGGCGGCTCAACTACTGGAAGGCCAACTTCGTCGACCAGCTGAGCGACGAGCTCATCGACGTCCTCATCGACGCAATGACGCGGGTACCGTCGCCGTACACACTCATCGCCATCGAGCCGATGGGCGGCGCCATCGCGCGTGTCCCGGAGACCGCGACCGCCTTCCAGCACCGCAGCCCATCCTTCAGCCTCCTCATCCTCAGCGGCTGGGAGGACCCTGCGGACACCGACCTGAACGTCACCTGGACCCGCGAACTCTTCGCGCGCACCGAGCCGCTGTGCTCGGCCGCGGTCTACGTCAACTACCTCGGTGCGGAGGGCGACCAACGGGTACGCGACGCTTTCGGGGTGAATTACGACCGGCTGGTCCAGGTGAAGCAGCGCTACGACCCCGGCAACTTCTTCCGGCTCAACCAGAACATCGCTCCGGCGTGACCAGCTCCCGCGCGGGACGGCGGCTAACGAATAGGACAACTGCACCTTGACGGTGCTTGCGGGTGTCTGACTCTGAGGGACCATTCAGGCCACAGAGGACGCAGACGTACGCCCGCGGTAGAACGTCCAGGTGATGATCTCCAGGCGGTTACGCGTGGTACACCCGACGGAACCAGGCGTCTTGACACGGACGAGGGCTAGCACCTGGGTGGCCCTGAAGGCACCTGTCCGCTCCAGCTGCCACTGAGTGGCCCTGAGCGCATCTGCCCGGCGCCTTGTTGGACCGCTTGAAGCTCTGGAGCAAGTGCTCGACGCTGTGCTTCACGTTTTCTGCCGTTTGCTTCATTGTGGGCATCTTGCCCATCTCCTTAGGTAGTCGCCTACCTCCCAGCATCCTCTGGGCACCCTTTCGCCACAAGGGGCCGGAGCTCAACACCCATGCGTCTGTCCAGCTCGATCAGAGCCCCTGCGATGTAGTGGAGGTTGGCCGGCGCGGATGACCAGGTCCGCTCGTCGAACGACGCGTCTTCGACGGGTACAACCCGGACAAGATCATGAACCGACTGAGCAGCACCTCAAGGAGATTCTCCCATCGTCCGCTACTCCGTGGACAGAGTTGGCCCAAGCCTCGCATCGCCGTCGGAGACTCGCGGCGAAGTGACGCGCCTTGGTCCCCGGCGGCAGCAGTCGGGGAGATTCGTTGGACGTCGTCGAGCGGGCTGGCTTCAAGGGAGGCCGGGATCTGCGTGGTCGGTCGCGAACTGTTGCGCGGCGTGTCGTCGATGGGTCCTAGGTCAAACAACTACTCGACGGCCCCCCGCTGGGCTCGAACATCATGAAGGGCCTGCCACGCCGGAATCAGTTCAGGGTGATGTTCATAGACCCGGTTCTTGAATCGTCTGAACGCTCCCCGCCCCTGCGGAGACTGGTCAGGCGTCGGCTGGCCGAATGTCGCCGATGCCGTCAGCAAAGTCGGCCATGTCCTGAAACCACACGTAGGACGGGAGAGGATCGATGACAATGAGATCCAGCTCGTCGATCAAGACGGCTGTGAACGGCATCGGGGCTGCCGGCCCGTTCGGTGGCAAGACGCACCTCCAGGAAGGCGCCGCTCGCGCGCGGATCGGGCAGAACCGTGATCGCATCGAGGTATCCTGCGGCCGCTCGTCCGGATAGCGGCACCGTCGATCCGGTCAGTCTGCCGGGTCTCCAGATAGGTCACGACGGCCAGGACGCGGCGGTGCGTGGTGCCGTCATCGACCAGTCCGAGCTTGGAGGCACTCACGGAACTCCTCGACAACTCGCTCACCCCCGCCCATCACCTTTGCTGCCTCGCGGGCGCGGAATGCGTATCCCTCCAACCTCAGACGACGAAGGGCCTGGGCCGCTGTCCGGGCCGACGTGGTCGGGAGCATGCTCCTGCGCCCCCGGAGGGGCCGGGACCACTCCAAGGATTCGATCTATCTCAGTGAGCGATAGCCGCGCATCGGACTGATTCGCTGCAGCCATCAGGTCAGTGTTCATCTGCAGTTCTTCTAGCAACGCGTGGTCCACCAGCTCGACGTCGAACTGGTCGGCCAAGACACTCCATTCGGGGATGCGGAAGTGGCGGCAGGGAACCTCCCAGCCAGTATGCGTCCTCTCGAACGCCCGCCGAGCCTGGTCGCCGAAGACCACCCGAAGGTGCTAGCCGTCGATGGCTAAGTTGTTCGGAGAACTGAACGCTTGGGGTACCGGGACCGACTCGCACTCGATTCCAGCGTGCCGTTTCGCTGTCCTATGCCCCTTAGCGTGGATATCAGCGGAGGCTGGGTGCGGTGCGGCTGTCGAGGTGGCGACGCTGTTCGGGCGCCCGTCGGTCGGTGCGTGCGAGGTGCTCGCGGATCAGCTCTGCCCAGGCGGTTTCGTCGAGCCAGTCGTGGCGCCAGCATGGATCGTCGAGAGATCCCTTGTGGGTTATAGAACCGCACAAGTACGCCCCGTCGTGCGACCGCCGCCGACCTAACCCGCGCAAATGTCGAACCGCCCGTTCGTATCGACCACATCGAAGAACGCGTTCCGGACTCCCCCAGGCATCGTGACGGCGATGTCACGAAATGCAAAGGATTTCGTCGTGAAACGGCAACGCTTCCACGGAATCGCTTGTTCTGTGCACATCTCCGTGACACGATCCGGACCCAAGAGCGTGTGGGAATGGGAAGGAATCCCGATGGCGACACCATGGAATTCTGTGCGGCGGGACATTGCAACGGACCGCCTGACGGCCGAAGTGGCTCGGGAACTGTTCGGCGCTGGAAGACAAGGACTCTCGCGACGAGGGCTCCTCCGAACGGCCGGCGTGTCGGTGATGGCGCTGGGGGGCGCCAGCCTGTTGGGCGCCTGCGGCACCGAGGGAGCCAAGGTCGAAGAGGGCTCGTGCGAGAGCACGGACCGCAGTGCCGACGAGAAGACGATCACCTTCTCGAACTGGATCGGCTACGTCGATCCTGTCAAGGCCAAGGACACCTCGACCCTCGAGAAGTTCCAGCAGGAGACCGGCATCAAGGTCAACTACAAGAACGGCGACGTCAACGACAACGAAACCTTCTTCGCCAAGGTGTCGCCCCAGCTGCAGGACTGCAAGTCCACGGGGCGTGACGCCTTCGTGGTGACCGACTACATGGCCGCGCGGATGATCGAGCTCGGGTGGATCCAGAAGCTCGACCATGCCAAGATGCCGAACGTCGACGCGAACCTGATCGACTTCCTCAAGGCGCCGGCCTGGGACGAGAACCGCGACTACAGCGTGCCCTGGCAGAGCGGCATGACCGGCATCTGCTACAACTCCGAGCTCACCGACCCGGTGACGAGCTTCAAGGACCTGCTCACCCGACCCGACCTCAAGGGCAAGATCGAGCTGCTGACCGAGATGCGCGACACGATGCTGTTCCTGTTGCTCATGGACGGCAGCGACCCAAGCGAGTTCACCGCCGACCAGTACGCCTCGGCTATCGAGCTGCTGCAGGGATACGTGGACAGCGGCCAGGTCCGACGCTTCGCCGGCAACGACTACATCGACGACATGAAGTCGGGCGACATCGTGGCCTGCGAGGCGTGGAGCGGCGACGTGATCAACCTGCTCGGCGGCGGGAAGTACAAGTGGATCCCGCCGGAGGAGGGGTTCGCCATCTGGACCGACAACGTGCTGGTGCCCAACATGGCCGAGCACAAGACCAACGTCGAGACGATGATGAACTTCTACTACGACCCGGTCAACGCGGCGAAACTGTCCGCCTGGAACTACTACTTCTGTCCGGTCAAGGGCGCCCAGCAAGAGATCGGACAGTTCGACAAGTCGGCCGTGAACAGCGACTTCATCTTCCTCGACGACAAGACGCTCGAGTCCGGCTACATGTTCATGGCGCTCAGTGACGAGCAGGAGACGGACTTCCAGAGGCAGTTCAACGAGGTGATCAGTGGCTGACACCGGCAAGGATCTCCGGCTGGAGGGCGTCACCAAACGCTTCGGGGACTTCGTGGCCGTCGACGACCTGACACTCAGGGTGCCGCAGGGCTCGTTCTTCGCCCTGCTCGGCCCGTCCGGATGCGGCAAGACGACGACGCTTCGGATGGTGGCCGGTCTCGAGGAGCCGACGGCGGGACGCGTGCTGATCGGTGACGAGGATGTCACCTACCTGCGGCCCTACAAGCGACCGGTCAACACCGTCTTCCAGTCCTACGCACTGTTCCCGCACCTCACGATCTTCGAGAACGTCGCCTTCGGGCTCCGCCGCCGAGGCGTCAAGGACTACAAGCAGAAGACGCTGGACATGATCGACCTCGTTCAGCTCGGTCCGTACGCCCAGCGCAAACCGGCACAGCTCTCGGGAGGCCAGCAGCAACGCGTCGCGCTCGGTCGGGCACTCATCAACGAACCCGCCCTTCTGCTGCTCGACGAGCCCCTCGGAGCCCTGGACCTCAAACTGCGTCGCCAGATGCAGATCGAGCTGAAACGGATCCAGACCGAGCTGCAGGTCACCTTCGTGCACGTCACCCACGACCAGGAGGAGGCCATGACCATGGCCGACACCATCGCGGTGATGAACCACGGTCTGATCGAGCAGATGGGCGCCCCGGGGGAGCTCTACGAGAACCCCGAGACCACGTTCGTGGCGAACTTCCTGGGCCAGTCCAACCTGATCAAGGTGGACGTCATCGACACGGTGGACGAGAACGTCGTGGTCGACAGCCACGGCCAGAAGGTCGGCGTCGTGGCCTCGCGCTCGCATGCCGAGGGAAGGAACGCCTGGCTCGGCGTACGTCCGGAGAAGCTCTTCGCCGGCGCTGCCGGGGCAGACGACCACGCCGGGACGAACGTCCTCACCGGCGGCCGGATCACCGACGTCAGCTTCGTGGGCGTCAGCACCCAGTACCTCGTCGCCATGCCGTGGGGGCAGGAACTCATGGTGTTCGAGCAGAACACCGGACAGCGGTCGCTGTTCAGGAACGGTGACGAGGTCGACATCACGTGGTCACCCGCCCACGCGTTCCTGCTTGACGCCGACCAGGACGCACGGGCCGGCATGATGACGCCGGAGGACGACGCGTGACCTCTGGATCGACCCCACCTCCGGCTCCGCTGGCGCCGGTCGTGGACGGCGAGACCACCAAACGCCGTGGCTGGGGCTGGTTGCTGCTGGTCCCCGGCATGCTCTGGCTCGCCGTGTTCTTCATCTTCCCGACGGTCCAGCTCTTCTTCACCTCGCTCTACGACCCGAGCGGTTCCTACGAGCAGGGCTACGCGATGACGTGGCACTTCGCCAACTACGTTGACGCGGTCAAGGACAGCTGGAACCTGTTCGGCCGCTCGTTCACGTACGCCGGCATCGCAACGATCATCTGCCTGGCGCTCGGCTACCCCCTGGCGTACGCGATCGCATTCAAGGCCGGGCGCTGGAAGTACTTCATGCTGGTCCTGGTCATCGCGCCGTTCTTCACGAGCTTCCTGCTGCGGACGCTGGCGTGGCGCACGATCCTGTCCGACCAGGGTCCCGTGACGAGCTTTCTCCAGACGATCGCCGTACTTCCCGACGACGGCCGGCTTCTGGCGACGCCCGTCGCCGTGATCGCGGGCCTGGTCTACAACTTCATGCCGTTCATGACGCTGCCGCTCTACGCGTCCCTCGACAAGGTCGACTACCGTTTGGTCGAGGCGGCGGGCGACCTCTACGCCAGCCCCTTCACCGGCTTCCGGAAGGTGACCTTGCCCCTGTCGATGCCAGGCGTGGTCTCGGGGACGCTTCTCACGTTCATCCCGGCGTCCGGCGACTACATCAACGCCGAGCTGTTGGGCACGCCGAAGCAGTACATGGTCGGGAACCGGATCCAGTCTGCGTTCCTGGTCGAGCACAACTATCCGCTGGCCGCCAGCCTGTCGCTGATCCTGATGCTGGTGGTCGTGCTGATGGTGATCGTCTACGTCCGCCGGGCCGGCACCGAGGACCTGATCTGATGGCCACCGTCGACATCCGAAAGCAATTGCCCTCCGACGCCGGTCCGGCACAGCCGTCGAGGCGTCCGGCCAGTCGCTGGTTCTCGGACCACCTCGTGCTCCTGGTGGGCATCCTGGTGCTGATCTACATCTTCGTGCCGATCGGCTACATCTTCGCGCTGTCGTTCAACCAGCCGTCGGGGCGCTCGGCGACGGCCGAGTTCGAGTCCTTCACCTGGGGCAACTGGTCGTCCATCTGCGAGCCCGAGGGGTTGTGTGAGTCCCTCCGGCTCAGCTTCGGGGTGGCCATCACGGCGACCCTGCTTGCCACGTTGCTGGGGACGCTGATGGCGTTCGCCCTCGTGCGCCACTCGTTCCGTGGGCGGTCGACCTCGAACCTGGTGATCTTCCTGCCGATGGCGACTCCCGAGGTCGTGATGGGTTCGTCGCTGCTGGCAATGTTCGTGTCGGTCGGTTTCGACAGCGTGCTCGGCTTCATCACCATCGTGATCGCGCACACACTCTTCTGTCTGTCCTTCGTCGTCGTCACGGTCAAAGCGCGGCTGGTCGGTATGGACTCGCGTCTCGAGCAGGCGGCGATGGATCTCTACGCCAACGAGTGGCAGACATTCCGACTGGTTACCCTTCCGCTCGCGATGCCGGGCATCGTGGCGGCGGCCATGCTGTCCTTCTCGCTCTCCTTCGACGACTTCATCGTCACGAACTTCACGGCCGGCCAGTCCGTCACGTTCCCGCTCTTCGTCTACGGCAGCAAGCTGAAGGAGTTCCCCGCTCAGCTGTTCGTGGTGGGCACGTTGATGTTCCTCGTCTCGTTCCTGTTCGTGATCGCCGCTGAGCTCCGGCGGCGGCGTCGGGCCGCCGCCCGCTGACCATGAGTTCCACGCCGGGGCTGGTGCGGGCATCCCTGGCCGACGCCGAGCCATCGGTCTTCTGGCTGGACGACCCCGCGCGGCCCGAGGTCATCCCCTCGCTCTCCACTCACCTGACGGCCGATCTAGTTGTCGTCGGCGGCGGCTACACCGGGCTGTGGACGGCGCTGCGCTCGATCGAGCGGTACCCAGGTTCTTCGGTGGTGGTGCTCGACGGCGGCCGGTGCGGCGACCAGGCCAGCGGACGCAACGGCGGCTTCACGTCGGCAAGCCTGACCCACGGGTTCGGCAACGGGCTGGCGCGGTGGCCGTCCGAGCTGGCCGAACTCGACCGCCTCGGCGCGGAGAACCTCGCCGCGATCGGCGGCACGATCGAGCGCTACGGGATCGACTGCAACTGGGAGCAGACCGGCGAGCTGTCTGTGGCATTGGCCGCGCACCAGCTCGACGAGCTCACGGAGATGGCAGCCGACATGGTCGCCCACGGTCACGTCGTCGAGGTGCTCGATGCGGCCGCTGTCCGCAAGCTCGTCGACTCTCCGGCGTACGTCGGCGGCCTGCTCGATCGCACCGGGAACGCCCTGGTCGAGCCGGCCCGGCTGGCGTGGGGGCTGCGGCAGGCCTGCCTGGACCGCGGGGTCGTGATCCACGAGGGATCCCCGGTGACCCGACTGTCGGAGGACGGCGCGGCGAGCGTCGTACACACGTCGCACGGGTCCGTGCGCGCCGCCCGGGTGGCCCTGGCCACCAACGCGTTCCCGCCGCTGCTGCGGCGATTGCGGCTGATGACGGTGCCTGTCTACGACTACGTGCTGATGACCGAGCCGCTGTCGGCTGCCCAGCTCGCGTCGATCGGCTGGGCCGGCCGCGAGGGTGTCGGTGACGCGGCGAACCAGTTCCACTACTACCGGCTGACCCGCGACAACCGGATCCTGTGGGGTGGCTACGACGCGGTCTACTTCCTCGGGTCGCAGATCTCTCTTGCCCGAGAGCAGTCCCCGGTGACACACCGGCTGCTGGCTTCGCAGTTCTTCGAGACGTTCCCGCAGCTGTCCGGGCTGCGGTTCACGCATCGCTGGGGCGGGGTCATCGACACCTGCACGCGGTTCACCGCCTTCTTCGGTACGGCGCACCGCGGCCGGGTGGCCTACGCCCTGGGCTACACCGGGCTCGGCGTTTCGGCACCCGCTTCGGTGCCGACGTGATGCTGGACCTGTTGCACGGCGAGTCCTCCGAGCGCACCGCGTTGTCGATGGTGCACTCAAGCCGCTGCCGTTCCCGCCGGAGCCGTTCCGCTATGCCGGCATCTCGCTGACCCGGTGGTCGCTCGACCAGGCCGACCGGCACGCCGGCCGGCGGAACCTGTGGTTGCGCACGCTCGACCGGCTTGGGCTGGGCTTCGACTCCTGAGACTGGTCGACCTAGCGGTCGCGCTAGGGAAGGTCGCGGGAAGGTCTGGCGGGGATGGTCGCGGTCATGACCAGTCCACAGATCGGCGCCGTTGGCGCGCCGTACCCGCACCGTTACCCACCGCGACATCGAGCTGTTCACCGAGATCACCGGGGACCGCAACCCGATCCACTTCGACGAGGGGCTGGCCACGAGCAGCCGGTTCGGCGGGATCGTCGTGCAAGGGGGCGTTACGAGCGGCCTGCTCAACGCCCTCGTCGCCGAGCAGCTTCCCGGTCCCGGGAGCGTGTTTCTCGAAGTTGCCTGGCGGTTCCTCGCACCGGTCCGGCCCGGTGACGTGATCACCGCGGAGGCGACCGTCACCGAACACCCGCGAGGACAAGCCGGTGACGACGCTGGCGACCCGGATCACCAACCAGGACGGTGTCGCGTCCTGGACGGTACGGCGGTCGTCTGGCGCGACCCCGCCGTGACCGGGGACCGCCAGAGCCGCCGCGGAAGTCGCAGGGAAGGCCGCGGGAAGGCGCCGTTCCTAGCGTCCTGCGCGACAACACACAACGCCGGGAGACCGGCACGACCATGGAGGATCCATGACCATCACCACCGAGAGCCACCGCCGCAACGGAGTGGACACGGCGACGCTGTTCGCCACCCTCGACGCCGTCAAGGGCCAGAACGAGATCGCCAAGTTCCAGTTCCGGGCCGAGCAACACCTGGGTGACCGGGACCCACAGCCGCTCGACCGCGTCCGGCTTCTACGGCGCGATGCAGGAGATGCAGCACAAGAGCGGACACCGTGCTCGACTTCGACCACCCGGCGGTCCTCGTCGGAGCGGACAACGGCCCGACGCCGGTGGAGTACCTGCTGCACGCCATCGCCGCCTGCCTCACCGCCGGCATCGCCAACATCGCCGCGGCCCGGGGTGTCGAGCTCACCAAGGTCACCTCGACCGTCGAGGGTGACATCGACCTGCTCGGGATCCTCGGCCTGTCCGGGGGCTCCGTGCGCAACGGCTACGAGCAGATCCGGGTCAGCTTCTACATCGAGGGCGACGCCGACGACGAGACCCTGCGCGGCATCGTCGAGCAGTCCCGCCGTCGCTCCGCCGTGTACGACGTGCTCACCAACCCGACGCCCGTCGTCATCGACGTGGTCACCGGCTGAGCGCCGACCACACCCGCACGGGCCCGGCCGGACCCACCGGCAGCTCCGGCCGGCCGTGCCGACGACATCACAGGGCACCGAGAGGACCGTCATGAACACGATCGACACCGTCGTGATCGGCGCCGGCCACGCCGGTCTCGCCGTGAGCCGGCTGCTCACCGACGCGCGGTCGCGACCACGTCGTGCTCGACCGCGGCCGGGTCGCCGAGCGGTGGCGGACCGAGCGCTGGGACTCCCTGCACCTGCTCACGCCGAACTGGATGACCCGGCTGCCGGGCTGGTACCACGGCGGTTCCGACCCGGACGGCTTCATGAGCGCGCGGCCGGTTCGTGACGCACCTGGAGAGCTACGCGGCGTCCTTCGGCGCGCCGGTCGTCGGCGACACCACGGTGCACGAGGTCGCCCGGCGGCGCAGGGCGGATACCGGGTCGTGCACCGAGCGCTGGCACGTGGCGTGCCCGCCACGTGGTCATCGCGACCGGCCCGCACGGTGTGCCGCGCGTGCCCGCGGGCCTGGACGGCGCCGAGGTGCTCACGTCCAACAGCTACCGCAACCCGGCGCGGCTGGCACCTGGAGGCGTGCTCGTGGTCGGGGCCTCCTCGTCCGGCGTGCAGATCGCCGACGAGCTCAACCGGGCCGGTCGCGAGGTGTTCCTCGCGGTGGGTCGGCACACCAGGATGCCGCGCCAGTACCGCGGCATGGACATCTTCTGGTGGCTGGAGAGCACCGGCCGACTCGCTCGCACGATCCACGAGGTCTCCGACCCGGCGGCGGCCCGTCGTGAGCCGTCGATGCAGCTGGTCGGCCGACCCGGCCGAGCCCGGCCACCCCCGCGACCTCGACCTGGCGACTCTTCAGGCAGGCGGGGTCCGGCTGGTCGGCCGCTTCGACCGGATGGACGGAGCCCGGGCGCGGTTCCGGCCGGACCTGGCCGACAGCGTGGCCGCCGCCGACGACGAGGCTGCACCGCCTGCTCGACGCCGTGGACGACTACGTCGCGGCGCCGGCCTCAGCGCCGAGGTCTGGCCGGCGGCCCGGCCGCGGCCGCTCGACGTACCGGCGCCGACCCGGTTCCTGGACCTCGCCCGTGAGCGCATCGGCACCGTGCTGGTCGCCACCGGCTACCGTCCCGACTACCCGTGGCTCCGGCTGCCGATCACTCGGGCCGGACGGCAGCATCCGCCAGGAGCGAGGCGTCACCGCCGCACCCGGCGTGTACGTCGTCGGGCCAGCGTTTCCAGCATCGTCGTGACTCCGGCTTCATCGACGGCGCCCGCCACGACGCCGTGAGCCGTCGTCGGGCACCTGCTCACCGGCTCGACGGCGTCGTCCGCGCCGGAGCGGCCAGCGAGGAGCCGGCAGCATGAGCACCGACTACGACGTGGTCGTCGTCGGCGGCCGGGTGGCCGGAGCCTCGACCGCGATGCTCCTCGCCCGGGCCGGCGCTCCGGGTGGCGCTCGTCGACCGGGCGCGCGTACGGCAGCGACACGCGTCTCCACCCACGGCCTGATGCGGGCCGGCGTGCTGCAGCTGTCCAGGTGGGGGCTGCTGGACGACGTGGTCGCCGCCGGCACGCCGCCGATCCGGCGGACGCTGTTCCACTACGCGCGACGGCGAGTCGGTGCAGGTCTCCATCCGCCCGAGTGCCGGTGTCGACGCCCTCTACGCTCCTCGCCGTCGACCTGCTCGACCGGATCCTGGTCGACGCGGCCGCGACGGCGGGCGCGGCGGTGCGGCACGAGACGACGGTGACGGAGCTGCTGCGCGACCGAAGCGGCCGGGTGCGTGGCGTGCGGGTCGCAGGGCGCGTCCGGACGCAGCCGTCGACCTGCGCGCCACGATCACGGTCGGTGCCGACGGCGTCCGGTCCGTCGGTCGCGGCCAGGTCGCGCGCGCCCGTCGTCCGGCGACGCGGCCGGGCGGCGCAGCGCGCTGCTCTACCGCTACTACGCCGACTCCCGGCGCGACCGGCTACGAGTGGGCGTACGGCGCGGCGCCGCCGCCGGGGCTTCATCCCCACCAACGACGGACTGACTGTGTGTTCGTGAGCACCACGCCGCAACGGACTGCGGGCACTCCGCCGGTCGGGCGCCGACGCAGGCGTTCGCCGACGCTGCTCGGCCAGAGCCGCTCCTGCGCTGGCCGCTCGGGTCGCCGCGGCGACGCCGGTCGGCCGGATGCACGGCTGGGCGGGCGTCCCGGGTTTCGTGCGCCGGCACTCTGGGGACCCGGGCTGGGCGCTGGTCGGCGACGCCGGCTACTTCAAGGACCCGATCACCACGCACGGCATCACCGACGCGCTCCGCGACGCCGAGCTGCTTGCCGACGCGATCCTCGAGGTGCTGGCGGGCGCCGTGCCCGAGGCCGTCGCGCTCGCGCGGTACCAGGCGACCCGGGACCGCCTGTCGAGCGGCCTGTTCGACGCCACCGAGGGGTCGCGTCGTACGCGCTGGGACCTGCGAGAGATCCGGGCGCTGCTGCGCGAGGTCAGCTCCGCGATGAGCGACGAGGTCGACCTTCTGCAGGCGCGGCCCCACCGCGCTCGCGAGCGGGACGCTCGTCCGTGCTTTCGCCCGACCGGACTCCCGCGTAACGTGACGCCGGAGGGGAAGGGGCGCGGAGCGATGACCGTGACCGTCAGGGTTGCTCGGCGGGTTCGGCGTGGACGTGGACGGTGTCCCGGTCGCACCGGAGGCCTGGTCGCGCCGCCAGCGCGGCCTCGCTGGTCAAGCTCCTGGCCCTGGCGCCAGGCCGGCGACTGCACCGCGAGCGGGTGATCGAGGCGCTGTGGCCCGGGCTCTCCGTCGACGCCGCCGGCCCCACGACTGCACAAGGCCGCGCACTATGCCCGGCGGGCACTCGGCGATGACGACGGATCGGTGGTGCTGCGCAACGACATCGTCGCCCTCCTGCCGGAGACCGAGGTCGTGGTCGACGCCGAGCGTGTTCCGGCGTGCCGGCGAGGCGGCGATCGCGAAGGGCACGCCGGCGGCTGCACAGGAGAGCGCTCGATGCACACGGAGGCGTGCTCCTGCCCGACGACCTCTACGAGCCATGGACCGAGGAGGCCCGCGACGCGCTCCGGCTCCTGCACCTCGACCTGCTGCGCCTCGCCGGCCGCTGGGAGGACCTGCTGCGTGAGGACCCCGCCGACGAGGAGGCGCACCTCGCACTGATCCGGGCGAGCGCCGATCGGGGGGACGTGCGGGGAGCACTGCGCCAGTTCGAGCGGATGGACCAGGCGCTGCGCCGCGACCTCGGCACCGCGCCGAGCGCCGAGGCGCGAGCAGTTGCGCGCCCGGCTGGAGGCGCGAGCCGCCGGTGGCGACCACGCCGGCCAGCGGGCAGCATCAGGTCACACGGGTGTTCGGGAGGCGCGAGGTCGGCGACCAGCTCCGCGAGCGGCTCGCAGCCGCGCCGAAGCGGGCCGAGGGGGAACCTGGTGCTCACCGGTCCCCCCGGCGTCGGCAAGTCGGCAGTCCTCGACCTCGCCGAGGCGATCGCCAGGAAGCGCGGCTGGCGCACCGGTCGGGGCACGGCGTCGGCGGTCGAGGGACCCTGGCCCTACGCACCGGTCCTCGAGGCGTCGAGCGACCTGTGCCGCAGGCACCCGGCGCTGTGCGACGGCCTCCCCGACGTTACCGGCAGGAGCTCGCGCGGGCGCTCTCCGGTCGGGACGTGAGCTGGAGCGGCGAGTCCGCGCACCAACGGCTCTTCGTCGCGGCGGCCGAGCTGATCCGGCTGGCCGCTGCCGGGCACGGCCTGTTCATCGTCGTCGACGACCTGCACGAGGCGGACGAGGCGTCGCTGCGCCTGCTGCACTACCTGTCGCGGTGCGCGGTCAGTGAGCCGGTGCTCATCGTCGCTGGCGCACCGACCGACTGCCGAACCTTCCGGTCCGGGAGGTGCTGGACAGCCTGGTCGCCCGGGCGATCGGGCACCCGCATCGAGCTGCGCGCCGCTGACCGAGTCGGCCACCGAACGGCTGCTGGCGGAGCGGTACCCCGACCTTTCGGCCGAGGCGGTGAGCGCACATCTGGGAGGTGAGCGCCGGGCTTCCGTTCACGGTCCTCGAGATGGCCCGGGGCAGGGCAGCGGTGCGCGCGGGCGGTGCCGCCGCGCTTCCTGGACGCGGCCGCTGCGCACGTGCGAGCGGGTGGCCCTGCTCGGCTCGACGTTCACCACCGACGAGCTCGCTCGCGGTCTCCGGGGCGACCGAGGACGAGGCCTACCAGCACCTGGAGATGGGCCTCACGGCGCTCGTGATCGAGCCCGCGGAGTTCGGCTACCGCTTCCGGCACGCGCTGGTGCGCGAGGCACTGCTCGAGCAGATGCCGCCGTACGTCGAGGTCGTGCAGCCCGCCGGGAGGTCGCCGAGCGCCTGGCCGAGCTGGATGCCCCGCCGGGCCGGGTGGCCCACCAGTTCCTTGCCGCCGGCCTGCCGTCCGGGCGGTGCCCTTCGTGCTCCGTGCCGTGGAGACCGCGGGTGCGCTCGGCGCCTACCGGGACGCGCTCGCGCTGGTGGACCTGGTGCGCGAGCACGCCGGACCGGACGACGCTACCCCGGCTTCTCGCTCGGCGCGGCGACCTGCTGATGGCGCTGGGCGATCCCGGAAGCGGTGTCCGCGTACCAGGAGCGCTGGTCCGCGTGACGAGCGGCACCGAGCACCGACTGGTCCGGGCGCGACTGGCCCGTGCGGCCGCGTTCGCCGGCGACTTCGATCGTCGCCCTGGCCGCGCTCGACGGGCTCGACGATCGACGGGGACGCCGCCGACGGGCCGATCCTGCTGGCCCGCGGAAACATCGCCTACTTCACCGGCGACATCGAGGCGCGTGGGAAGCGGCGGCGGCGCGCGCGCGCGCTGCTTCTCGACGCCCGAGGACCCGTGGCACTACGTCGACCTGATCGCTCTCCAGGGACTGATCGCGCATCAGCGAGGCGAGTGGTTCGACCGCTTCCGGCAGGAACTGCGCCAGATCAAGGACAAACCGCGCCTGGCAAGCGCACTCTTCGACGCGCACCTGTGCGTCGCGGAGTACCTGCTCTACGGACCGATCCCCTACCGCGAGGTGATCGACCTCGCCGAGGCGCCTCCGCCGCCGCGCGACGCACTCGGGCGCTCTGCGCGGGGTCGCCTTCGCGACGGCGCTGATCGGCGAGGCGGCACTCCTCATGGACGACCTGTCTCGGGCGGAGAGCGAACTGCCGAGGCGGTCGAGCTGCACCACGACATCGACGCGCCGGCGGGGAGGCCCACAGCCTCCAGCGGCTGGCGGAAGTGCACCTGGCCCAGGGTGATCGGTACTCGCGCCGAGGAGCTCCTGAACCGGGCGCTCCTGCTGGCCCGGTGGTCGGTGATCAGCAACCACCTGCTGCAGCGGATCTACGGCTCGATCATCGCCGCGGCTCCGGACGCCGAATCCGCGCGCGCCGTCGTCGACCGTGCCGAGGCGACGCTCGGAGAGAATGATCGCTGCCCGTTCTGTGCGGTGATGTTGGCCGTGCCGGCCAGCATTGCCTGTGCGGACGTCGGTGACCTCCAGGACGCACGCCGGCATCTCGCGGTCGCGCAGGAGTCGGCGGCCCGGTGGGAGGGAAGCGCCTGGGACGGCGCGGTCCTCGAGGCGAGGGCACACCTTGCCCGTGCGGAGAACCGGGAAGGCGACTTCGCGCTCCTTGCCGCAAATGCAGCCCAGCTGTTCACCAAGGCAGGGCACGCACGCGACGCCGCCCGGTGCGCGGCACTGTCGGCTCGGCCTTCGCTAGCACCGGCTGGGAGCTGATCAGCCGGAGGGCGCAGCGGGATTACGGCGATACGATCCTCGATGTGCATGTCGAGGTGCGGCTGCTGGGCGGCTTCACCGTCCTGGTGGATGGCACGCCGACTCCTGCCAGTCGGTGGAGTCGCCGCCACGCGAGTGCACTGGTGAAGCTGCTGGCACTGTCGCCGGGCGGCAGGCTTCATCGTGACCGCGTTGTGGACGCCTTGTGGCCAGACCTCACCCTGGACGCCGCACTGCCTCGGTTGCACAAGGCCGCTCACTACGCCCGGGGAGCCTTGGGCGATCGAGACGCCGTCGTACTCAAGGGAGAGGTCGTCGCACTCTTTCCCGGCGCGACGCTCGAGGTCGACGCCCTTGCGTTCGAGGCGGCCGCGGACGCCGCGCTGGCGACCGAGCCCGTATCGCCCGAGGCATGCGCCCGTGCGTTGCGGGGTGGCGGCGACCTGCTTCCCGAAGACCTTGCCGAGTCCTGGTTGGAGGAACCCCGCGAACTGCTGCGGTTTCGCGTCGCGCGCCTGCTACGTGGCGCACGCCGCTGGGAGGACCTGCTGCGGGTGGACCCGGCGAACGAGGAGGGACATGTCGAGCTGCTGCGCGAGGCGGTCGCCGCCGGTGACCGGACGACCGCGTTGCGCCGGTACGCCCGGATGGAGCGAGTCCTCAGCGCCGAGCTCGGGATCTCTCCGGGGCCCGAGGCCATCGCCCTGCGCGAACACCTGCTCGCGGCCGAGACCGGCGTCACCGCGGCCCGGGCAGGTCGACCCCGGCGCTGAAGCTGGTCCTGGGATCGCGCGAACCCAGCTGGTGGAACGTGACGCGGAGCTCCAGCAGATGGGCACTGCAGTCAGCACAGCCATCGACGAAGGCCGTGGCACGGTGGTCCTGATCTCGGGCGAGGCCGGCAGCGGGAAGACGGCCCTGGTGCGCGGCTTCCTCGACCGAGTCAGCCGAGGCGTCACTGTGGTCGTCGGCGGCTGCGACGACCTGCTGGCGCCGCGCAGTCTCGGGCCGTTCCGCGACATGGCCGAGCAGCACGCAGAGCTGGCCGAGGCACTCGCGAGCGACCGGCTCGACGACGCGTTGCCGGGTCTGCTCCACGTCTTCGCCGCACATCCGTCGGTCATCGTGGTCGAGGACATCCACTGGGCGGACGACGCGACGCTCGACGCGATCCGCTTCCTCGCCCGAAGGATCCCCGGTATCCCCGGGGCACTCCTGCTGACCTTTCGGGAGACGGGTGTAGATGCCAGCCATCCGCTGCGCCAGCTCCTCGGAAGCCTGGCCGGCTCGTCCGTGCGACGGGTGACCCTCCCGCCCCTGAGCGTGGAGGCCGTACGTCGGCTGGGTGTCGTCTCCGAGGGTGATGCGGCCGAGATCCACCGGGTGACCGAGGGAAACCCCTTCTTCGTCACCGAGGTGCTCCTCGCCGGTGGGACCGGCGTCCCTCCCACGGTGCGGGATGCGGTCCTGGCACGGCTCGGCAGCCTCTCGCAGCCGGTGCGAACGCTCCTGGAACGGCTCTCCGTCGTCCCGACACGAACCGAACGCTGGCTCGCCGAAACACTCGGGGACCGTGATCCCGGGGTCGTCGTCGAGGCTGAGCGATCCGGCATGATCATCGGAGGCGACGCTTCCGTCTCGTTCCGCCACGAGCTGGCGAGGCAGGCGATCGAGTCCTCGCTCACCGCCGGCGAACGGCTCCAAGCCAACCGGCTGGTCGTCGACGCACTGCTCGTGCGTCCGGGCGTGGAGTCCTCCCGGTTGGTGCATCACGCGGAGCGCTCCGGGCAGGTCGACGTACTCCTCGAGCACGGTCCGACCGCCGCTCTCGAGTCGGCCCGGCTCGGGGCACACCGGCAGGCGGCCGGAGTCCTGGGAGTCTTGCTGGAACACCGCGCCCTGCTCGGCGCGCACGATGTCGCCGACCTGTGCACCCGACGCGCGTACTCCCTCTACGTCGTCAACCAGTTCGAGGCCGCGATGAACTGCGCCGAGTCTGGGGTGACGGCAGCCGAGGAGGCAGGTGATGCCATCCTGCTAGCCGATGCGCTGCTGGTGTTGGCGCGGGTCGCCATGTTCGCCCGAGGCCCGATGCACGCCAGGAGGGCCGCGCAGCGAGCCGTCGAGATTCTCGAACCGGTGCGTGACGACGCCAGGCTCGCGGCTGCGCTGACGGAGCTGGCGCGGACCCACAGCAACCTGGCGGCCGTCGGTATCGTCGCCGAGCCCAGCGAGCGGGCAGAGGCGTTGGCCGAGCGGGCGGTGGGCATCGCGCAACGTCTGGGGCGTGAGGACATCGAAGCGCAGGCGTCGTGCTACCTGGGGGATGCCCGCCTGGCGCGTGGGGACTCGCGAGGGGAGGAGGACCTTCGGCGCGCCATCTCCTTGGCCGGGTCGGACAGCCGGGTGGAGACGCGAGTACGGAGCTACGTGAACGCTGCACATGGCGCGTTCCGTAGCGGACGTCTGGCGGACGCGGACAGGTTCGTCGCAGAGGGGTTGCGGGTCGCGGCGGACGGGGAGTTCTTCGCCGGCCAGTACCGGCTGCGTCTCACCGCGGCTGCCGTGCACGCAAGCCGGGGAGACTGGGACCGTGCCATTGCCGACCTGCGTGCACTCTTGAACAGCCCGGGCGAGCCAGGTGTGATGGCCGCGCTGGCGCGCAGCATCCTCGCGCGGCTGCTCGCCCGTCGAGGCGACAACGAGGCCGTCGACGTCCTGGCGGCCGCGCGGCGTGACCCGCGGGCCGCAGACGACACCTTCGTCGCCGGTCCGCTGGCGGTGGCCCAGGTGGAGCTGGGTTGGCTGGACGGCTCGCTCGGGAGCTTGACGGATCAGGCACGGCGAGCCCTTGACCTTGCCGAGGACGCAGGGCACCGATCGGTGCACGCCGAGCTGTGCGCCTATCTCCACAGGGCCGGGATCGACGTGCCTGGTCCCGTTGACGCTCCGGGCCCCTGGGCGCCGACCCTCGCCGGCCGCTGGAACGAAGCTGCGACCGCCTGGGCGGCGCTCGGCGAACGCTACGAGCATGCGGTCGTCCTGGCGACCGCTCCTGATCGCCGGGCTCGTACCCAAGGGATTCGCATGCTCCAGGACCTCGGGGCTGTCGCCACGGTGCCTGCCGTCTGACCGGTGCGAGAGAGCTGGCTGCGTCACGGAGTCTCGGCACGTCGCCGGGGGCCCGTAGGTCGAGTCCCGCACGCACCCGGTGCGTGCGCAACTCGACTCAGCGGTCGATGACGTGGCCCCGCCCCAGCCGCATCAACAGGCAACCAATGGTTGCGTGTCATGCAGTAATCGGCTACGGTGACGTGCAACCAAACGTTGCAGAAAGAGAGTCCCACATGGAGTACGGAAGCATCGAGCGGGAGATCCACGTCGACGCCGCGCCCGACGTCGTGTTCGACGTCATCAGCAGCCCTGCGCACATCCGGGAGTGGTGGGGCGGAGTCGAGGCAGAGGTCGAGCCGACGGCCGGTGCCACCGGTGAACTGGTGTGGGGGGACCGGGCCACGGGAGAGGCGAAGGTCGTCCCGATCACCGTGGTGGACGCCGTACCTCCCCGGCTCTTCTCGTTCCGCTGGGTCCATGCCAGCGGGGAGGTCGCGGCCGCCACCAACTCGTTGCTGGTGACCTTCGAGCTCGTCCCCTCGGGTACGGGCACCATGCTCCGGCTCACCGAGACCGGGTTCCGGGAGATGGGTTGGGAGGTCGCTGTCCTCGAGGAGGCCTACGAGGAGCACAGCGTCGGCTGGGACACCTACGTTCCGCGCATCGGCGAGTACGTCACCCGGCTGGCCTCCACGCCATGACCGTCGCTGTCGACGACGACCTCTGGTCGGCGATCGGGGATCCGACGCGGCGACGGATGCTCGACCTGCTCCTGACGGATGGCGGCGGAACGGCCACCACCCTGAGCGACCGACTGCCGGTCACGCGTCAGGCCGATCGCGAAGCATCTCGGGGTCCTCGACCGCGTCGGCCTGGTTCATGTCACGCCGGTCGGGCGGGAGATGCGCTACCGGGTGGACGATGCGCAACTCGCCCGCGCGGCTGCCCAGCTCGCAGACGTCGGGTCGACCTGGGACGCCAGGCTGCGGCGCATCAAGCGGATCGCCGAGGCCATTCAGCGCAGCAAAGAACAGTGAATCCAGAACACGAGAGAAGGGAAACAACAATGGTGGACATTCTGCACAGGATCGGGGTCAAGTCGTCCCCGGACGACGTCTATGAGGCACTGACCACGACCGAAGGTCTCTCCGGCTGGTGGACGACCAATACGCAAGGCAGCGGCGACGTCGGGGGAGTGCTCGAGTTCCGCTTCGGTGCCGGCGGGTTCGACATGAACGTCCTCGAGCTCGATCACGGCAAGCGCGTGCTCTGGGAGGTGGTCGACGGCCCCGACGAGTGGATCGGCACGCACGTGAGCTGGGACCTCAAGCAGGAGGACGACCAGACCACGGTGCTGTTCAAGCATCTCGGCTGGAAGGAGCCGGTGGAGTTCATGCACCACTGCAGCACCAAGTGGGCGGTCTTCCTGATGAGCCTGAAGTCGCTGCTCGAAACCGGCGCAGGTGCCCCCGACCCGCACGACGTCAAGATCGACAACTGGAACTGACGCCGGGCGGCCACGCCGGACCCCCATAGTGACGGGGATGCGTCATCTTGGAGCGGTTCTCGGCGGCCGGTATGCGGGCCGGGGCCCCGCGTCGGGACGCGTCACCGTCGCCAGATGCGTGGCGGACGGTTCGAGGCGCCCCGCCGCGCGGCGCTTCCACGCTTCGCCGACGCGGCAGGCCGCGCCACCCCGCACTGGCCGGGAGAATAGGCGATCGCTCATCGCGCCGCGGTGGTCGAGCTTGTCGAGACTCAGTTCGCTGGCATGGGGATGGTGCCGTGCGGGGTGACCAGGTAGGTCTGGGCGTGGGGTCCGGTCCACTGATAGTCGCCTGCCGGGGTGCGGTGGTAGCGCCATCGTCGGAACGTCTTCGCCCGGTGGTGCCGACGGCACAAGGCCGCGAGAGCGTCGGGCCGGGTCTGGCCCGGCGGACCGTTCTCCTCGTAGGGAGTGATGTGGTCGAGGTCGGAGGCTCGCGCGTCCCGGGTGCACAACGGGAACACGCAGTGCCGGTCACGGAGGATGACGAGTTCGCGCATCCAAGCGGGTGGGTCGTGGGCATCGATGGCGTCGGTGCGGGTCATGTCGAGGACGGGTTGGATGGTGACCCGGGAGCGGCCGGCCCAGTCCTTGATCCGGGCGATGGTGGCCGGCCCGAACTTCTCCACGGTCCCGAACCCGGTCCCGTCGCTCCGTCGCGCCGTCCCTGCTGTCGGGGCCGAGCAGGTCGCTCAGCGTGAGGTGGAGGTAGAGCTTGGTCTTGGCCGCAGGCGGCGCGGCGGCCAAGCGTCGGCTGGTGACTGGTCGTCGGGTCCGAGCAGGGTGCCGAGGTCGAGGGCAGCCTGGCGGTTGGCGATCACGCCGACGGCCTTGGCCTTGCGGACCTCCAGGGTGTCGGTGTCACCCAGAGCTTTCAACTGGGCGGCCTGCTCACAGACCAGGTCATGAAACGAGGTGAGGTCGAGGGTGTCGCCGGTGACCTCCAGATGGGAGGTGCCGGCCCAGTCGTCGGCACCGTCGGTGCCGACCCCGCGGTGGAAGAGCCGGACACCCCAGGCGTCTCTGCCCTGCTTCTCCCGGGTCTCGATCAGGTGCGGGTCGTAGGTGGCGATGGCCTGGGCGACCGCGGTCTCGATCGCCCGCCACCCACACGACCCGACCCGGTCCGCCAACTGGGCGTCCACCGACGCCGCGGCGGCCTTCGAGAGGTGGTGGGTGGCCTGGGCGATCTTGCGGGCCTTCCACGGCGCCACCGCCAACGCTTCCACGGCGGCCCAGATCCGGGGGAGCCGGTGTTGGAGGTTCAGGGCGTCGGCCAACAACTGCAACCCGGTCAGGGTGGACACCCCGAGCGCGGCGGCGAACGGTTCGGGGGTGAACGCCGCCACCAGCGGTGTCCCCTCCCCACCCAGGGCTTCGTCGTCGGGGCACAGGCCCGGGCAGGCCGGTGTCGGACCAGGTCACAAACCCCGACTCGGCGGTGGCCGGGTGCAGCACACACCACCGGGCAGCGGCCCGCAGCTTGGCCCGGCCGGCCTGCCGTTCCCGGACCTCGGCGTCGGCGGCGAGGTCGAGCAGCCACTCCGCGTCGAGGCTCGAAACCTCGACCAGACTGCCGTTCAACATCGTCTCCAACATGAGTCAATCCAAGCAGGAGGCACCGACATTGAGGCCCCGGAATCGAGGCTGAAACGGGGGCTGTGGAGAAGTATTTTCGAGAGTTTCTTCAACCTCGCTTGGGTTGGCTGTTTCAGACCAACCCGCTTGAGTTGCGCCTTGGCTTTGGGTTACGCCTGCGTGGACGGGGTCGCCGCCTCGTCGTGAGCGAGGCTGCCGGACAGCTCGCGGTAGGCGTCGGCTTGGGCGAGAAGGTCGTTGGCCTTCTGCTCGAAGGTCGTCACGGCGTCGGCACCGGCGGCGAACCGCCGTGGCGGCTGGACCTGGTTTGCGAGCTGGACGAGCGCGTCGGCGAGTTTGGCGGGGTCGCCGCTCTGGAGGCCGTTCATGCTGTTCCAGCCGGCGACGGTCTGCCTGTTGCGTTCGGCGTAGTCCTCGATCGAGGACTCGGCGTAGCTCGTCGACTCCGGGGTCAGGAGCTCCGTACGGAAAAGGCCGGGCTCGACGAGCATCGTGCGGATGCCCAACGGCGCGATCTCAGGAGCCAGCGACTCCATCCACCACCCGATCGTCGGGGACCTCGATCTGCCCTTCGACGCCTTCCCGCTGGCCGCCGATCCGAGCCAGAGCCTTCTGGGCTACACCGCCGAACCTGGCTCGCCCTCGCAGGACGCCCTGAGCCTGCTGGCCAGCTGGGCCGCCGACACCGCTGACGCTAGTGCGAGCCGGTTGGCGGAAGACCAGCAATCTTCGCGGCCGGCCGGTTGAGACTCACTGGCCCGTCGACAAGGGACACCGCTCGCATCGCCAGGAGGGCGATGTCGTCGGGGACCTGGTTCTGCTCGACAGGGACGACAGGAGGCGATCGCACAGCGTCCTCGAGGTCGGACGTCCCATGTGCGGCTGCCTCGAGGCTCAGACGATCGAGGCCCTCCTGGATGGACACTCCCCGGCGCTCCACGAGCCCGTCGGTGTACAGCAGCAATGTCGCTCCTGACGAGAGCTCCTGGCTGGCCTCCGTGTAATCGGCGTACGCCGTCACCCCGACCGGAGGCGCCAGGCCGTCCTCCAGATAGACACACGTCCCGTTGTCGATGACCAGCGCTGGAGGATGCCCGGCATTCGTGAAGCGCAACATTCGGGTCGCCGGATCGAAGACCAGGTACATCAGGGTCACCATCTCGGCCATCGGAAGCTGCGACACGAGCTGATGGACTCCGCTCATCACCGCCACTGGCGATGGGTCCTGCAACGCGTAGGCCCGAAGCGCCATCCTGAGCTGGCCCATCGTGGCCGCGGCCGGGAGCCCGTGGCCGGCGACGTCGCCGATGGCCAGCCCGATGAGCCCGCCGGGGAGCTGTACGACGTCGTACCAGTCGCCCCCCACCTGCACGTCGGCCGTCGCCGGCACGTACCGCGCGGCCAGGGCCACGCCTGGTATCTCGGGCAGCCGGTCCGGGAGCAGGCTTCGCTGCAACGTCTCGGCGATCTGGTGCTCCCTGTGGGCGCGTGCTTCCTCTTGGCTGAGTTGTTCCTCGGCCGCGGACCGCTCCCGAATCTCCAACGACAGTCGCGCATTCGCCGCGGACAACTCGGCCGTACGCAGCAGGACGCGCTCCTCGAGCTCGGCGGCCGCGGCCTCCAGCGCGTCAGCGGCGCGGATCCGCTCGCTCACCAGTGCTGCGAGGAAGAAGGAGGTGAGGGCCACGCATGCGTTGAAGGCTTGCAGGGTGAGCATCTTCTCGAAGAGCGACCCTCGCTCGAACAGCCCGAGGCCGCGAGCGGCTGACCACGTCACCACCAGCGACGAGATCATCGCCGCGGGCGCCGCACCCCGCAGCTGAAGGCGCCAGGAGGCCCACCCCAGCAGGGCAGCGCCAGGAACAGCAGCTGGAGGTTCGAGTACGCCGCCAACGAGGTCACCGCCGCGACCACGACCAGGATCGTGCCGGCCTCGACCCAGCGCGCCCACGGCCAGGTCCCGCAGCTCCCAGAACAACGGCAGACACAACAAGAAGGGGGCGACCACCAGCACCCCCATCGCATCGCCGGTCCACCACACCGCCCACGCCACGAGCAGCTGGTCCGAGGGAATCGCTCCGGACACGACGAGGGTCACCGCCCCGATCGTGGCACTGATCAGCATGCTCGCCAGAGCGCCCAGAAACACGATGGCCAAGGCGTCCCGCTGGCGGTCCAGCTGTCGCCGGAATCCCACCCGGTCCAGAAGGGCCACGGCAACCAGAGGAGCCAGCACGTTCCCCGCCGCCGTCACGGCGGCCGGCAGGGGCCCTTCGCTGATCGGCAGATTCACCGCGAAGGCTGCCAGCCCGACGGCGGGCCACATCTTCCTCCCCCACAGCAGGAAGGCGGCCACCGCGATGCCGGTCGGCGGCCACAGCGGCGTCACGTTGTCCCGGACCAGAGACAGGCTCAAGCCCAGCCGGGCGCCGAGGTAGTAGGCGGCGCCGACGAGGACAAGCGCGCCGACCTGGCTTGGCAGATGCGGCCGGAGGCGCGGGGGCGCGTCACCCGAGGTTTTCGATGTCCCTCCGCGACCTGTCATCGCTCCTTCCGCGCTCGCCGTCGACGCAACTGCCTGAGAGCGTAGAGCAGGCCGACGCTTCGCCGCGAAATCGAAAACGACTGGTAGTTCGCCCGTCCAAGCCGTCGCGAACTCCCGGCCGTATCGAACCCCCAGGCATTTCCCGCGAGGCGCTCAGAGCAACGTGTGGGCCTTGTCGAGCACGACCCGCAGGATCTGCTCGATCTCGTCGAAGTGCGACTGGTCGCAGATGAGCGGCGGAGCGAGCTGGACGACCGGGTCTCCCCGGTCGTCGGCGCGGCAGTAGAGGCCCTCGTCAAAGAGCGCCCGGGACAGGAAGCCACGCAGCAGCTTCTCGGCCTCGGCGTCGTTGAAGGTCTCCTTGGTGTCCTTGTCCTTGACCAGCTCGATGCCGTAGAAGTAGCCGTCGCCGCGCACGTCACCGACGATCGGCAGGTCCTTCAGCTTCTCGAGCGTCGCCCGGAAGGCGTCCTCGTTGTCGAGCACGTGCTGGTTGATGTTCTCGTTCTCGAAGATGTCCAGGTTGGCCATCGCAACCGCGGTCGAGACCGGGTGGCCGCCGAAGGTGTAGCCGTGGGCGAACGAGTTGGTGCCATGGAGGAACGGCTCCATCAGCCGGTCGGAGGCGATCATCGCGCCCAGTGGCGCGTAGCCCGACGTGATGCCCTTCGCGCACGTGATCATGTCCGGCTGGTAGCCGTAGCGGGAGGCCCCGAACATGTGGCCGAGCCGCCCGAACGCGCAGATCACCTCGTCGGAGACCAGGAGTACGTCGTACTCGTCGCAGATCTCGCGGACCCGGTCGAAGTAGCCGGGCGGCGGCGGGAAGCAGCCACCGGCGTTCTGCACGGGCTCGAGGAACACCGCGGCGACCGTCTCGGGTCCCTCGTTCTCGATCGCCACCGCGATCTGGTCGGCGGCCCACCGACCGAAAGCCTCGAGGTCGTCACCGTGTTGGGGCGCGCGGTAGAAGTTCGTGTTCGGCACCCGGAACGTGGAGGGCACCAGGGGCTCGAACACCGCCTTGAGGCCGGGCAGGCCCGTGATCGAGAGGGCGCCCTGGGTGGTGCCGTGGTAGGCGATCGTGCGGCTGATGACCTTGTGCTTCATCGGCTTCCCGACGAGCTTGAAGTAGTTCTTGGCCAGCTTCCACGCGGTCTCGACCGACTCGCCGCCACCGCTGCTGAAGAACACCCGGTTGAGGTCGCCCGGCGCGTAGCCCGCCACCCGCTCCGCGAGCTGGATCGCCGTCGGGTGCGCATAGGACCACAGCGGCATGAACGCCAGCTCCCTGGCCTGCTTCGCGGCCGCGTCGGCGAGCTCTGTGCGGCCGTGCCCCAACTGGCTCACGAACAGGCCGGCGAGCGCGTCGAGGTACCGCCTGCCCTTCGCGTCGTAGATGTAGGCACCCTCGCCCTTCACGATCACCGGCACGTCGGCGTTGTCGAACGTCGAGTGCCGGGTGAAGTGCATCCAGAGGTGGTCTTTCGCAGCGCGCTGCAGGTCGTCGTACGCCGGGTGCTGGTCCATACCGACCATCGTGCCGGTTTCCGCACGGCTTGTTCAAGCGAAATCGTGGTGAATCTGACCACAATGATGCGGATTTCGTCGTTACGTGCCGGGTCAGGATCGCAACTGGTAGGAATTGCCTCATGCTCACGGTCTTCCGGAACGGATCGGTCTTCGACGGGCATCGGCACCGCGCGGGTTGGGCGGTTGTCGTCGAGGACGGGGTGATCCGCGGGGTGGTCCCGGAGAGTGGTCATCGACAGGCTCGATACACGCTCGACAAGCTCGACCAGCGATGGGACAGAACCGTGGACCTGGCCGGGGGGCTGGTCGCGCCCGGCTTCGTCGATGCGCACGTGCACGCCGTCCAGGGTGGGCTCGAGCGGATCCGCTGCGACCTGTCCGGGGTCCACACGCGCGAGGAATACCTGGCCGCGATCGCGGCCTACGCCCTCGCCAACCCCGAGCGACCGTGGATCCTGGGCGGCGGCTGGGCGATGGGGGCGTTTCCCGGGAAGTACGGCGCCCGCCGCCGATCTGGACGCGATCGTGCCGGACCGACCGGTCTTCCTGGTCAACCGCGACCACCACGGCGCCTGGGTCAACAGCCGTGCCCTCGAACTGGCGGGGATCGGCGAGCTCACCCCCGACCCCGCCGACGGCCATCTCGACCGCGATGACGACGGTCGCCCGACGGGGACCCTGCACGAGGGCGCGATGGGACTGGTGGGCCAGCACCTGCCCGAGACCGACCCCGCGGAGTACGACGCCGGCTTCCTGGAGGGGCAGCGCTACCTGCACTCGAAGGGGGTGACCGGCTGGCAGGACGCCATCCTCGGCTCCTACGGCGGGATGGACGATCCGTCGTCCACGTACCTGCGCGCAGCGCAGTCCGGAGACCTGACGGCCACGGTTGTCGGCGCGCTCTGGTGGGATCGGGAGCGCGGGGTGGAGCAGGTGGCCGAACTCGTCGAGCGCCGCGCCGAGTTTACCCATGGCCGGCTCCGGGCCACGAGCGTGAAGATCATGCAGGACGGCATCGCCGAGAACGGCACCGCCGCGCTGACCGCGCCGTACCTCGACAGGTGCGGACACGCCACCACCAACACCGGCCATTCGTTCGTCGACGGCGAGGCGCTCAAGGAGTACGTCGCCGCGCTCGACGCCGAGGGCTTCCAGGTGCACGTGCACGCCATCGGCGACCGTGGGGTGCGTGAGGCGCTGGACGCGTTCGAGGGTGCGGTCGGCCGGCGAGAGCGGCGACACCACATCGCCCACGTCCAGCTGATCCACCCCGACGACGTACCCCGCTTCGGCCGGCTCGGCGTGGCCGCCAACCTGCAGGCGCTCTGGGCCTGCCTCGACGACCAGATGGTCACGCTGACGCTGCCGTTCCTCGGTGCGGAGCGGGCAACGGTGGCAGTACCCGTTCGGCGACCTGGACCGGACGGGAGCGGCTCTGGTGATGGGCTCCGACTGGCCGGTCACCACGCCCGACCCGCTTGCCGCGATCCATGTCGCGGTGAACCGGACGGCGTACGGCGCCAGCGGCCCGGAGGGCGAGGAGCCGTTCCTGCCAGAGCAGGCACTCGGGCTCGCCACGGCGTTCGCCGCCTACACGAGCGGTTCGGCCCGGATCAACCACCGCGACGAGTCGGGAGTCCTCGACGAGGGCACCGTCGCCGACCTCGTGGTGCTCGATCGGGACCCGTTCCATCGGACCGGCTCGACGAGATCGGCGCGACGCGGGTCGTCTCCACGTGGGTCGACGGAGAGCCGGTCCACCAGGCCTAGAGGGTCAGCCCACTTCCTCAGGATCCCCGAGCTCGTCCTCGGGGTGCTTCTCGAGGTAGCGGCCCATGCGGTCGTCGGTGACGGCCTGCCACACCTCCTTGGCCCGCGCCTCGTCGATGATGTTCACCGACCCGGCACCCTCCACGGTCTCGTAGTGATCCAGGGGCAGGGTGACGAACCTGACGTGGGCGGAGTCGAGGTTGCGCATGCCCAGGGCCAACCCGCGTAGGTCGCCGCTCGACCAGCTCTGGTCCACGGTCAGATGGTTGGTGATCGCGTCGAGGGTGTTGGTGAACTTCACCGGGTTTCCGATCGTGCCGTCCTCGAGCACCTTGTCCATCAAGGAGCGCAGGAAGTTCTGTTGCCGGTCGATCCGGCCGAAGTCACCCTCGGTCAGGCCGTGCCGCTGCCGGACGTACTTCAGCGCGAGGTTTCCTTCGAGATGGTTCCAGCCCTTGGGCCAGGTCTGGTCCTGGGCGCTGTCGTAGACCTCCTCCGGCACGTAGACGTCCACGCCACCGACCGCGGAGGTCAGGTCACGGAACCCCTCGTAGTCGATCACCGCCATGTGGTCCATGCGCAGCCCGGACAGGTTCTCCACGGTCCGCAGGGTCCCGAACGGACCATACGCGGAGAACGCGGCGTTGATCTTGTTCGAGCCGTGCCTGTTCGCCCTCGGCGTCGTAGATCGGCACATAGGAGTCGCGCGGGATCGACACGACGTACGCGCGCTTCCGGTCCTCCGGGATGTGCATCACCATGATCGTGTCGCTGCGGTACGCACCCGGATCCCACTCGCCGTCGGCAAGCAGCTCGGAGATGGTGGGCTTCTTGACCAGCTGGTTGGGGTTGTCGGCCCCCATCAGCACGACGTTGATGGCCTTGGTGTCCGCCTTCTCGGGCCGCTCGCCCTTCTGGAGGACGCCGTCGTCGGCACGCCGGATGTTGTCCAGCTTCTGGTTGAGGTTCCAACCGTAGAAGCCGACGGTGCCGGCCGTCGCGAGCGCACCGACCAGCAGCAGACGCGGCCCACTTCGGGTGACCGTGGCGCCCTTCCCATGCTGCGGCGCCGAACATGCCGAGCACCGCGATGACCAGCAGCCAGGCAGTCAGCTCGAGGAACCCGTGCAGCATCAGCCAGTAGAGACCGGCAATGGTCAGCGGCACCGCGAGCAGCCCCACCGCAGTAGACCGGCGCATCCTCGTGCCCCCTCAAAATCGTCAGCCTGATGTCGTCAGTCTGCCTCAGACCATCATGTCCTACGTGCGGTGACCGCGATATCCCCAGGATGCAACCCTCAATCCCGTGGATTCCTTCGAAATCGGCTCAAACCCCTACAGAATCCGTTGACCCCTCGTTAGGCTCGCTTCCCAAGCTGGACGTCGACCGAACGGGATCCGATGGCAGACACGGGTGAGCTCATGCGGATCCTGCTCGTCGGTGCCGGCGGGGTCGGCGGGGCATTCGGCGCGATCGCCGCCCGGCGTGACTTCTTCGAGCAGATCGTGATCGCCGACTTCGACGAGAGCCGGGCGGTGCGCGCGGCGGCAGCGGATCCCCGATTCTCGGCCGCGCGGGTGGACGCCTCGTCGGCCGAGTCGGTGGCCGCACTGTGTCGCGAGCACCGGATCACCCACGTGATGAATGCCGTGGACCCGCGCTTCGTGATGCCGATCTTCGACGGTGCGCACGCCGCGGGCGTGGACTACCTCGACATGGCGATGTCGCTGTCCCGGCCGCACCCGGACGCGCCGTACGAGAAATGCGGTGTCAAGCTCGGCGACGAGCAGTTTGCGAAGGCGGGTGACTGGGAGTCGTCCGGTGGGCTCGCCCTCGTCGGCATCGGCGTCGAGCCCGGGCTGTCCGACGTCTTCGCGCGGTACGCCGCCGACCATCTGTTCTCCGAGATCGACGAGCTCGGCACCCGCGACGGATCCAGCCTGGTCGTCGAGGGGTATGACTTCGCGCCGTCCTTCTCGATCTGGACCACGATCGAGGAGTGCCTGAACCCGCCGGTGATCTGGGAGGACGGCGAGTGGTTCACGACGCCACCGTTCAGCGAACCCGAGATCTTCGACTTCCCGGAGGGCATCGGCCCGGTCGAGTGCGTCAACGTCGAGCACGAGGAAGTCCTCCTGATGCCGCGCTGGGTCGACTGCAGACGCGCGACGTTCAAGTACGGCCTCGGCGAGGAGTTCATCGACGTGCTCAAGACCCTGCACAAGCTCGGCCTCGACAAGACCGACAAGGTGAAGGTGCCCGGGGGAGAGGTGTCACCCCGGGACGTGGTCGCCGCCGGTCTGCCGAACCCGGCCGAGCTGGGGCCGCAGATGAAGGGCAAGACCTGCGCCGGGCTCTGGGTCACGGGCACGGGCAAGGACGGCTCCCCACGGTCGACGTACCTCTACCACGTGGTCGACAACGAGTGGTGCATGGCGGAGTACGGCCATCAGTGCGTGGTCTGGCAGACCGCGATCAACCCGGTCGTCGCCCTCGAGCTGCTCGCGCGCGGCACCTGGTCCGGCACCGGCGTCCTCGGCCCGGAGGCGTTCGACGCCGTGCCGTTCCTCGACCTGCTGACCGAGTACGGATCGCCGTGGGGGATGACCGAGCTCACTCCCTGATGCCGTGGTCGAACTGTCGTTTTCGACCACATTGGCGCGAAGCGCCACGACGGCACCCCCAGAGCTCACTGGGTAGCGGCGAACGCCTCCGCGATCACGTCGAAGGCCTCGTGCAACAGCTCGTCGGAGGTCGCGAGCGGCGGCAGGAAGCGGAACACGTTGCCCCAGGTCCCGCAGGTCAGCGTCACGACGCCGGCCTTGTGACAGGCCGCGTTGACCGCTGCCGCGCGCACCGAGTCGGGCTTCGTCGTCCCCGGCTCACACAGCTCGATCGCCATCATCGCTCCGCGACCGCGGACGTCGCCGATCACGGCGTACGTCGACGCGAGGTCGGCCAGCCGCGCCTGCATCAGCGCGCCGATCGCCCGCGCCCGGCCGGCCAGGTCGTGGGTCCGCATCTCCTCGAGCGAGCCGAGGGCTGCCGCGCACGCGACCGGGTTGCCGCCGTAGGTGCCGCCGAGGCCGCCGACGTGCACGGAGTCCATGATCTCGGCGCGACCGGTGACGCCGGCCAGCGGCAGTCCGCCGGCGATGCCCTTCGCGGTCGTGACCAGGTCGGGCACGACGCCCTCGTCGTCACAGGCGAACCAGTCGCCGGTGCGGCAGAAGCCGGACTGGATCTCGTCCGCGACGAACACGATCCCGTTGGCGGTGCACCATTCCGAGAGCGCGGGCAGGAAGCCGGGTGCGGGGACCACGAAGCCGCCCTCGCCCAGGACCGGTTCGATGACCAGGCAGGCGAGGTTGACCGCACCCACCTGCTTGTCGAGGACGTCGATGGCGCGGGCGGCCGCGTCGGGGCCGGAGAGCCCGTCGCGGAACGGGTAGGACATCGGCGCCCGGTAGACCTCGCCGGCGAACGGTCCGAAGCGGTGCTTGTAGGGCATGTTCTTGGCGGTCATCGCCATCGTCAGGTTGGTCCGGCCGTGGTAGGCGTGGTCGAAGACCGCCACCGCATCCCGGCCGGTGAAGGACCGGGCGATCTTGACGGCGTTCTCGACGGCCTCGGCCCCGGAGTTGAACAGGGCCGTCTTCTTGGCGTGGTCGCCCGGCGTGAGCTCGCCGAGGGCCGCGCACACGTCCACATACCCCTCGTACGGCGTGACCATGAAGCAGGTGTGGGTGAACGAGGCCACCTGCTCGGTCACCCGGCGGACGACCGAGGGTGCGGCGTTGCCCACGCTCACGACGGCGATGCCGGAGGCCATGTCGATCAGCGTGTTGCCGTCGATGTCGACGATGACGCCACCCCCTGCAGCCGCGACGAACACGGGCAGGGCGGTGCCGACGCCGTCGGCGACATGCTGCTTCTTGCGATCCAGCGCGGCGGCGGACAACGGGCCCGGGATCTGGGTCACCAACGTTCGTTTCTGGGGGAGGTCGGGGCCTCCGGAGACGGGTGCGGTCATGGGCACACCCTAGAGCCCCGCTCGGCGGGATGCTAATGATCTCGCCCGTTGGGAGCCGCTTCCACGGTCCAGATCCGACGCCGTACGCCCGGAAACGGCTGATTTCGGTGGTGGCTACCGCGCAAAGAGGTGCATCAGCGCCGCCGGCAGAGTCCAGGAGAATGTCCTCGTCGGGGTCGAAGTCCGGTCGCGAGTCGTCCGGGAACACCAGGAACGCGTCCGGGTCGGCGCCGCCGAACAGTACGTCGCTGCCGTAGCCCCCGACGATCAGGTCGCGACCGGAACCGGCGTGGACCTGGTCGTCGCCGTTGCCGGCGTGCAGGATGTCTCTGCCGCCGCCGGCCCCAGATCTTGTCATCACCCAGCAGACCCAGGATCACGTCGGTGCCTGGTGTCCCGACCAGGCGGTCCGCGCCGGGCGTGCCGACTGGTGAACCGGAGCGGGATCCGGCGGACGATGCCGCCGAAGTCCGCGGTGAGGACGACATCGCTCCATCCCGAGACTTCCGGGACGCCGGACATCGTGATGCGACGCTCGGCGCCGATGCCCGTCATCGTGATCTGCGAGACCGGTAGCAGCTGCTCGTTCGAGGAGGTCGCCGAGAAGACGATCGGCCCGGGGCCGGCCACACTGGTCGGGATCGTCAGGCCGTAGCCCCACCGGGTGGCCGGCTGCTGGAGGAACGCGAACGAGATGCTCGGGTTCCAGGATCCCTGAGCGACGACGCGAGCGCTCGGATTGGTCGCCAGGTCGCTGGTCGCCCCGGCGGGGAGGGTGACCGTGACCTGGCCCCCGGCGGTCATGCCGCTCACGCTGATCCTCCACCGTGTCGCGCTGAGCGGCTCCAGGGTTGCGGTTGCGGGCTTCGACGGTGCCACCGAGACGAACGTCAGCGATGTCGAGCCCGACCACGGGCTCGCTCGACTCGAGGATGAACACCACGGGGTCCACCGATGGTCGGGCCAGCAGGCGGGGTCAGCGTCAGCACTGGCGCCGTCCGGTCCGACGTGATGTCGAGCGTGGCACCGAACGCGAGGTTGTCGGCGTTGCTGGCGGCCGAGTTCTCTGGGATCTCCACGCTGACCGGACCGTCGCCAGCGGGGGTCAGGGTGAACGTCCAGGTGCGTGGGTCAACCTGCGCGAAGTTGCTGACCGCGCCGCCGTCGGCGACGAGGTCGGTTTCGTCGAACCCGTGGACGGGCTTGCTGAACTCCACGCTGACCGGGATCGTTGCCCGGTTCGTCGGATTCCCGGCCGTCGTGGTCATCGCCACGGTCGGCCGGGAACTGTCGAACTCCCGGGTCAGCAGGTTGCTTGCGACGGAGCCGTTGCCGACCGCGTCGTCGCCGGCCGAATCCGGGACCTTCACGGTCACGTCACCCTCGCTCGCCGGCACGATGTCGACGGTGTACGACGTGCCCGCGCCGCTGAAGCTCATCGGAGTGCCGTTGGTGACCTCGAGGTCATCGATCGACGAACCCGGTGACGGGCTCGGAGAACGTGATCGACACCGCGATCGGCGAGGTGCCGGTTGCGGCCGGTGCCGGAGAGTCGACCACGACGGTCGGCCGGGTCGCGTCGTAGGTAGTGAGCGCCGGCCCGGCGGGCTGGCTGCTGTTGCCTGCCGAGTCGTACGCCGTTCCGGCTCGGGAGCGACACCGAGACCGGTCCGTCGGCGGACGGAGTGACGGTGAACCCCCACTCGTCGTCGGAGCCGGTGAGGTCGCTGGCCGTGCCACCGGACACCACGACCGAGTCGAGGTCGAAGCCGAGCACGTCCTCGGAGAACACCACCTGCACGTCGTACGGCTGGTTCGCCGAGCCGGGAGCGGTCAGTTCCGTCACCGTCGGGGGCGAACCGTCGTACGTCGCGCCGCGCTCGGCCGAGGCCGTGTTCGGGTTGCCTGCGGCGTCGGTGAACGCTCCGGCCTTGAGCTTGACCGAGAAGGGTCCGTCGGCCGTGGGGGTCACCAGGACCGTGTAGTCGTGCGCCCCACAGGGGGTCGACCCGTTGACATTCGTCGCGAAGAGGCAGGCTGCACCGCGGACTAGGACCGAGACGACCGAGACCGTTGCGTTCGTGGTCTCGAAGTCGCCCTCTGCCAGCACGGCATCGTCGGAGAGATGCAGCGCCATCGAGACCGGTGCGTTGACGTTCGCCGGGCCGGTGTAGCTCAGGTCCGCTGTCGGCGAGGTGCGGTCCGAGACCCAGGACAGCTCCGCGGTTGCCAGGCTGTCGTTGCCGGCGGAGTCCGCGGCCGCGCCTGCGGGCACGACGACCGAGAAGGCCCCGTCCAGAGTCGGCTCGACCGTGAACTCGTAGGTGTCGCCGCTGCCGGTGAGATCGGCTGCCGTGGCGTTCACCAGGGTGAGGTCGTCCAGACTCAGTCCGGTGACCGGCTCGTCGTACGTCACGGTGACGGGAACGTCGACAGCGTTGGTGAGGCCGCTGACCGTCGAGGTCGCCTCGCCGGTCGGTGACGTGGTGTCGACCTGCGTGACCAGTGGTGTCGCGCCCGGGCTCTCGTTCTCGGCCGCGTCCATGACGGCTCCCGCGGGCACTGCCACCCGGACCTCTCCGTCGGCGGTCGCCGTCACGTCGAAGGTGTACGTCGACTCGGAGCCGTCGAAGTCGGCCAGCGTGCCGTTGGTGATCACGACGTCGTCCGAGTCGAAGCCGGTGACGGGCTCGTCCCAGGTCACGGTCACCGGGACGACAGGGTTGTTCGTCGGGTCGAGTGCCGTGGTCGAGATGGTCGCGGCCGGGCCGGAGGTGTCATAGGTCCTCGTGACCTTCTCGCCGAGGGTGTTGGTGTTGCCCGCAGCGTCGGCTGCGACATCCGGAGGCACTGTGACCGACACCTTTCCATCGCCGGACGGCGTCACGTCTATGGCCCTGGTGGTGCCCGAGCCGGACATGGTCGCGGTGCCGCCGGTGACGGTCAGCTCGTCGACCACCAGCCCGGTGACGGGCTCGTCGAAGGTCAGCGTGAACGGAATGGGTGAGGTGCCCGTGGGATTCGCCGCGCTGGAGTCCACGGTGACCGACGGCCGGGTGACGTCGTAGGTGACGCTCTCCGAGGTCGCAAGGTTGCCGTTGCCGGCCGGGTCGGTGACCGCGTCGTCGCGGACGTCCACGTCCACCTCGCCCTCGGTGTCCGGGGTCACGGTGAAGGCCCACGGGCCGTCGCCGGTGAGGTCGGACGCGGTGCCGCCGAGGACGGTCACGTCATCGAGCAGGAAGCCGGTGACGGACTCCGAAGCGGAGACGGTGACCTCGAACGGGCCGTTCTGCGGAGCAATCGGCGTGCCGAGGACGAGCTCGGGCCGGGTGCCGTCGTAGGCCCGGGACAGATTCTCGCTGACGAGGTTGCCGTTCTCTGCGGCGTCGAGAGCGACACCCGCGGGCACGCCGAGCTTCACGTCGCCGTCGCCGGACGGGTCCACCAGGACCGAACGAGTGTCTCCGGTGCCCGTCAGATCACTCGACCTCGCCGTTGACCACGGTCAGCTCACCCGGGGTCAGCCCGGTGACCGGCTCGGAGAACTCGAGCCCGAAGGCGAGCGGGTTGTCGTTGGTCGGGTCGTCCAGGTCGGACACGACTTCCACTGTCGGCGAGGTCGTGTCGACGTCGTACTCCGGACCGCCGAACGGCAGATTGCCCGTGGCCAGTGGCTTGTCGGCTGTGGTCGGTGATCGTCGCGTCGGCCGGCACCACGCAGCTCGATCGTGCCGTCTGTCGTGCCCGTGTCTGCAGTGACGGTGCAGGTGACGCCGGAACAACTGGAGTCCGTGACCGAGCTCCCGGCGGTCGAACCAGCGGTCGCGAAGTCGGCCGTGTCCACGTCGAACACCAGTCTGGTCGAACGTGACGTTCCACGCCACGGAGGTCGCATTGGTCGGCGTGGCGGTGGTCCGGGTGATCGACACCACGCTCGGGGGGTAGTCGGTGTTCACGCCCACGTTGACGGAGTTGTCCAACGGGGTCTGGTCGTCGACGACATCAGCGGTGGTGATGCTGGCCGTGGCGGTCTGCGCCGATCCGTCGGTGAGGCCGGGCTCCAGCGTGCCGTGGTAGACCACGGTCCCGCTCTGGCCGGGTGCGAGGGTGGAGATCGTGACGTGCCCGTCGGAGGTGTACGTCGGGGTCTGGCCCACGATGTCGGTGTAGGTCACCGGAGTCTCGTCGAGCACGAACGTGCCGAGCTGGAGGCTGATGTCGATGCCATTGGTGGCACTCGAGCTGCCGGCCTTGTTGGCGTAGTTGACCGAGAACGTGAGCGCGCTCGGCCGGGTGCAGCCCGTCCCGCGCGGGGCTGGGGTTGGTGGGGCTGGCGCTCGCTGTGACGGACAGGTCGACGCGGGGGGCGATCAGCCGGCCGGCGACGCCGGCGCCACTGGTGAAGGTGTCGCGGGCCCAGGCGGCGTAGACGGTCTTGCTGCCTGGGTGGTAGTCGAGGTTCGGGACGCAGGGCTTCGGCGTTGACGGCCGAGACGTCGGCGTCGACGGTGCTCAGCCGGTCCTGCTCGAGCTTGATCGGCGTGAGCGTCTCCGGGTTGAGGCTCCATCGGCCGGTGTAGAGCTCGTGGTGCCCGGGGCCGCTGCCGGTCGGGCCGCGTCCGACCCAGGCAAGCACGAACTGGCCGCGGCCCACGTCCTGCACCAGTGAGGGGAGCGTGTCGCGGGTGCTGCCGTCGGTCAGGGCGTTGGCCGACCCGAGTGGTGTTGCCGCTGCTGAAGACCCATCTCTGCCAGATGCGGGTGTCGCCCGCCACACCGGCACCGCCTGTGTCTCCGGACCAGACGACGTTGTAGAAGCCCGAGGAGGCGTCCCAGACGACGTCTGGGGAGGTCTCCTCGAGGTTGCCGTCCGTCGAGAGGGAGCCGATGAGGCGCGGCGAATCCGGGAAAGAGCTGATCCTGGCACCCCAGATCCGGCGTACCGGAATCCCGTCGGTGACCGTGTCCACGCCCTCCCAAACAACTTCGGTGGCTGACGGGTTAGCGCTCACGCGGGGCCGCGTGTTGTCGAATTCCGTCCCGGAGTCGTGCCGGATGCTGACTCGCTGTGAGATGGCGCCTCCACCGAGGCTGTCCGGCAGGAGAGCCGTCCAGATGTCGCTCTTGCCGTCCTCGCCGCCGGTGGTGTCGGAGTCGCCCTCCCAGACGAAGCGGAGGTTGGTACCGATGCCGACGACATCGGGGTGGCGCTGGTCGTAGGCCGGGTTGTCCCCGGCGACGTCGCTGACCTGAACCGCGGTCACCGGGATCAGGGGGTCACCGGGGTGGATGAGGCTGGCATAGATCTCGAAGCCGGTCGTGTCGACCGGGGTGCCGATAGGGACAGAGTCGGAGATCGGGTCCGCCGCGAAGGTGAGCACGATCATGCCATTGCTGAGGGAGGTCAGCTGCCGGGTCCACCACGTCCTGGGTCGCGTCGTCGGTCTCGCCGAAGGTCGCGAGGGTGACCGGCGAACCCATCTTGGATCCGTCGAGGGATGAGACGTACTGGCCGAAGATCTCGCGCTTGATGCCATCCTGGCTCCCCATCGTGGCGACCTCCCTGGCGCCTTCCCAGACGACCAGGTTCTTGTCGTAGCCAGCAGCTCGCACGACGGCGGTCTCGCCGATGCCGCCCGGGGTCGTGGTGCCCGACAGGCTGGTCTCACCGGTGCCGAGTGGCCCGGCGTACGACGGGAGCCCGCCCACGGTCTGGCGGCTGTCGTGCCGACGAGGGTGAGGACGGCGACGAGGGCGGTGCGGGCGGTGCGAGCGGCGCGAGATCACGAGCGGCCTCAGTTTCGGCTCGGGAAGATGCCCTGGAGGGCGATGATGGCGTTCAGGACGAGGTAGGGCTGCATGTTCGTGTGTGCCTGGCTGCCGCCCACGCTCGTGACGGCGCTCGGGGCGAAGGTCGCATTTGCGGCGAGGGCATAGGCCTGCACGCCACTTGCGAAGAGGGCACCCGACGGGGTGCCGGGGTCGCCGGTGCTACCGCGATGGTCGGCCACCGGGTAGGAGTGGGCGTGGGCCGGCAGCTGCCCGACGGTGAGGGTCTCGGACTCTGTTCCGCCCGTTTGTCCGAATTCGAAGCCGCCGCCGGCGGAGACGGGCACGCGGCCTCGGAGGTTGGGCAACGCGAAGGTGGTCTGGCCGTTGCCGCCGTACATCGTGCCCAGCAGTGAGAACAGGGCTTGGTTGTTGTTGATCGGCAGCAGCTGACCGTTGCAGAAGGCCCAGCCGGTGGGCGCGAAGTTGAACGCCACGAACTGGATCTCACCGAGATGGGGGGTGATCATGATGTCTCCGATCAGGCGTGCGACGGGTAGATGCCCTGGAGGGCGATGCAGTAGGTCAGGGTCAGCCAGGGCTGCATGTTGTTGTGCGGCTCGCTGTTGCCGGCTGGCGTCACGAACTTCACCGGCGTGCTGGCATTGGTCGCCGAGTGGTACAGGTCGGTCTCTGACGTGGCGGGCAGGGCAGCGGCGGGGCTCGCTGAGGTCGCCGAGTCCACGTCGGCGGAGACCTTGTGGACGTGGAACGGGATCTCCGACTCCAGCAAGGTGACGGTCTGCGTGCCACCCTCCTCGCCGAGCCAGCGGTCGGTCAGGCCCTGGCCCTGCTCGGTCCCGATCGCCACGGTGCCGTTCAGGTTGGGCAGCGCGAAGGTCGTCGTGCCGTTCCCGCCGTACGTCGTGCCCAGCAGACTGAACAGCGTCACATTCTGGGAGATCGGCAGCACCTGGCCGCTGCACTGGGCCCAACCTCTCGGAACGAAGTTGTAGGGAAACAGGGCAATCTCGGCGATGTAGGGCTCGTCGGACATCGTGGTCCTCGGTTCGTGGATCGGGACTGGATCAGAATTGGGACGGGAAGTCGCCGAACATGGCGATGATGAAGTTCATCGCCAGGAACGGCTGCATGTTCTCGTGCGGTTGCGACCCGCCGGTGGGCGTCGTGGCCGTCATGGTCTCGGTGGACGAGCCGTGGCCCCAGAGGGCGTCGGCGGTGCTGGCGGCCGGCACCGTCCCGACCGGCGACCCAGAGGTCCCGGCCTTGCTGGAGACCGGCACCGGGTGCGTGTGTGCCGGCATTTGCTGCGTGGTGAGCGTTGCGGTCTCGACGCCCGCCATCTCACCGATCTGGTAGGTCGTCCCGCTGGGAGCGGTTCCCATGTGCACCGGAGCTCGGCCGCGAAGGTCGGGCAGGTTGAACGTCTCCATGCCGTCTCCGCCGTACGTGGTGCCGAGCAGGGTGAACAGGGCGTCGTTCTGGGAGATCGGGATCGCCTGGCCTTGGCAGAAGCTCCAGCCGGCCGGGGCGAAGTTTCCGGCGAACATGCGGATCTCGCCGAGGTA
>CAWJOJ010000021.1:0-643030 GCA_963844385.1 uncultured Actinomycetota bacterium
AAGCCAGTCCCAGGCTTCAGGTTCGCGTACCCACACGCCGAGGTTGGCGTCGCCGCCTTTGTCGCCGGAGCGGGCGTGCACGATCTCGCCGAGGGAGGCGACGACCAGTTCATCGGCGGTCCATGGCGAGGCGACCGACGGCGCGGGCGACGGTTCGGGCTGCCGGGTGAGCTGGCCCCCGGCGCCGTGTGGGCTGCCGGCTGCGATCGACTCGCTCGTGCCGTCGTGGTGGTGGACGGTGTGGTCGAGCAGTTCTTGGTCGACGAGTGCCGGCCAGTACACCCCGAACGCCGACCCTGCCTGGGGAGGGCCGAGGGAGTACAACCCGGGGTAGCTGGACAGGGCCAGCTCGACCATCCGCGACGAGAAGGCGCGCCCGGCGGCCTGCTGGGTGCCCTGCACGGTGATCTTGAGCAGCTCGGTTCCGGCGTTCTGGCTCTCGGGGTCGTGCTGAGCCCTCCCGATACGGTCGAACGCGACCGCGTCGATCCCGTCGACCTGCTCGATGTCGCGGCGGACCGATCGCTCGACGAGGGCGGCCTTGGCGTCCAGATCGGCGCCGGTGAGCACGAAGATGATGCTGTTCTCCCAGCCGCCGACCCCGGTGATCGCGACCTTGGTCGTCGCGGGTGGCGCCGAGCCCCGCACACCGTGGATCTGTACGCGGTCCTCGCCGAGGTCGGTGAGCATGGCGGTGTCCAGGTGCGTGGTCACGTCCGGGTTGAGGTAGGCGGGTTCACCGATCTCGTAGACCAGCTGCGCGGTGACCGTGTCTGGGGTGACCGCGCCGCCGGTGCCTGGGTTCTTGGTGATCACGCAGGAGCCGTCAGCGGCGATCTCGGCGATCGGGAACCCGGGTTCGATGAGGTCGGCGATGGCCCGAAACCCGGAGAAGTTGCCGCCGGTCGCCTGGGGTCCGCATTCGATGACGTGCCCGGCGCAGACCGCGCCGGCGAGGGCGTCGTAGTCCTCGGGGGTCCAGCTCCACCACCATGCGGCGGCACCGACGATCGGTGAGGCGTCGGTGACGCGGCCGGTGATGACGATGTCGGCGCCGTTGTCCAGAGCGCGCGCGATGCCGAACCCGCCCAGGTAGGCGTTGGCGGTCAGTGGCTGATATGGCCACGACGACAGCGGTTCGCCGCTGGTCAGATGCGGCAGTGGGTGGCCTGCCTGCTGCAGAGCGTCGAGACGGCCGTAGACGTCGTCGCCTTCGATGTGGGAGACCCGCAGGTCATGACCGTGGCGTGCGATCAGCTCGCGGGTCGCGTCGGCCAGGCCGGCGGGGTTGAGTCCGCCGGCGTTGACGACCAGCCGGATCCCGTTCGCGACGAGGTGCTCGAGCGCGGCGTCCAGGTGCTGCAGGAAGCTGGTCGCGTAGCCCTTGCTGGTGTCCTTGGCACGCGCCTTGCCGAGGATCAGCATCGTCACCTCGGCGAGGTAGTCACCGGTGAGGACGTCGATGCCGCCTGCTCGAGCCATGTCGGCCATGGCCGAAGCGCGGTCACCGTAGAAGCCGGAGCAGTTCCCGACGCGGATGGGACGCTGCCCGCGTCCCGATGCCGAGGTCATGCTGTCGCCCCCGCCGTCGAGACGAGCCCGTTTGTGTTCTCTCCCCCGGTCGTGTGGACCTGCACCGTGCCTTCGAACCCGACCTCGCCGGAGGGGTTCTCCTCGATCAGCTCGAGGGTCAGGCTGTCGCCCTCGGCGGCCGTCACCCGGGCGGTGTAGGTCAGGTCGGCCGGCGCATAGACCGGCTTGCGCAGCCGGTAGGACACCTTCGTGACCTGCCACCCTGGGCCGAGGCCCTCGGTGACGCAGCGCAGGGCGAGCGCCGCACGGAGGTGGGAGTGCAGCGCGAGACCGCCGTGACCCTCCTCGCGGGCGTAGGACTCGTCGAAGTGGATCCGATGCGGGTTCCAGGTGACCGCGCTGTAGCGGAACAGCTGGAAGGCCGTGGTCGTGTGCCGGAGCGGTGGAAGGACGTCTCCGACCTGGTAGGTGATGGGCATTAGGACTCCTGCACGGGGTTGCGCAGCACGACGGTGCGGCGGTTGCGGTTGAGGACGGCGCCGTCGGCGGACGTGAAGGTGTTCAGGGCGGTGACGAAGACGCAGGGGCCGGAGCGGGTCTGCTTCGGCGTGAGGGCCTCCAGGGTGGTCTCGAGGACCAGTTCCGTGCCGGCGGTCACCGGGTTGACCAGCTCCATCTCCTCGCCGGCACCCATCACCCGGAGCCCGAGGTCGCCCCCGAGCGGCATTTCACCGTCGTGGGGAGTTCCGTCGGGTGCGAGCTGGGCCTCCGGGGTCCCGAGGCCCCACTCCACGATCGAGGCGAGCAGGTTCGGTGGCGCCACCACGTCGGCGTAACCCGCCGCCCGTGCCGCCTCCGGGTCGTAGTGGGCTCGGGTCCGAAGCGCCGATCGTCATCGCGTAGCGACCGATGGTCACCGCGTCCAGCGTGCCGAGGCTGCGCCGCGCGAGCACGGTCCCGACCCGCGGTCTGGTCTGGGCGTAGTACGTACCCAGCGGGGTGCCGGGTTCAGGCGTGAACGACATGCTGCGGGCTCCTCAGGGGTGACGTGGACGACGGGGTCGCCGGCGTCGGCCGCATCGGCGGCTCGACGGAGCTCCGCGAGGATCTCCTCGGTCGACTGGCCGAGCGGCGGGGCGGCCTGCAGCTGCCCGACCGGAGAGTCGGTGAGCCGCAGCGGGCATCCGGGGACCGGCACCCGGCCCCGGCCCGGGTGCTCGACGTACTGGATCATGCCGCGCTGGATCAGGTGCTCGTCGGTGTCGACCTCACGGATCGACTTGACCGGCGCACACGGCACACCGGCGGCCTGCAGGTCCCGCGCCAGCTCGTCGCGCGTGCGGGTGCTGGTGAACGACGACACCTCCTCGTCGACCGCGTCGATGTTGGCGACCCGGTCCTTCGTCGTGCCGAACCGGGGGTCGTCGATCAGCTCGGGCCGCCCCAGAGCGGTTGCCACGCCGTGCCAGTGCCGCTCGGCGATGCAGATGATCGCCAGCCATCCGTCGCTCGCCGGGTAGATGTTGTACGGCGCGATCGCCATGCCCGAGTGCCGGTTCCCGGTGCGTTCGGGGAGCTGCCGCTCGGGGTGGTTGTGCAGGGCGCCCAGGCTGGAGGCCAGCATCGGGTAGATGGTGTCGTGCATCGACACCTCGACGATCTGCCCCCGTCCGGTGCGCTCGCGCTGGAACAGGGCCGCGCTGATCGCCCCGAACAGGTGGATGCCGCCGGAGAAGTCGACGAACGCGGCACCGCCCTTGGTCGGCGGCCCGTCAGGCGTCCCGGTGGCCGAGGCGGCGCCGGACATCGCCTGCACGGTGATGTCCATGGCGGACATGTGCGCGTAGGGACCCGTGGACCCGTAGCCCTTGCCCGAGGCCACGACCAGGCGCGGGTTGTGCGCCAGGAGCCGCTCCGGGCCGAGCTGCAGGCGCTCCATGGTGCCCGGAGCGAAGTTCTCGATGAGCACGTCGGCGGTCTCCACCAGGTCGAGCAGCGCCTGGCGGCCGGCGTCGGTCTTGAGGTCGAGCACCACGCTGCGCTTGTTGGAGTTCAGCATCACGAACTCGTGGGACTCGACCGGGTCGTGCGAGCGGAAGCGCAGCGGCTCACCACCCGGCGGCTCGACCTTGATGACGTCGGCGCCGAGCTGTGCGAACAGCAGCCCGCAATAGGGGCCGTTGTAGATCTGGCCCAGTTCGAGGACCCGGACGCCGTCGAATGCCGGCATGATTGCTTCACCTCTGCGTTCTGTGTGCTGAGTTTTGGATGTGTGTGCTGAGTTCCAAGTTCCCCCGGCAGCACCTCTCGCCGGGGAACTTCAGAACTTCGGATCAGGCGTTGGCGCCGTTGACGGCGGCCGCCTTGATGAAGGGGATCGGCCCGGTGCCCTCGGCGGCCTCCGCGGCCTCGACGAGGTACTGGAGCCGACCGCGTCGTTGAGCGAGTGGAAGGTGCCGTCCTCGTTGAAGCTGACCTGCGCGCCCTGGATCCAGGCCAGCGTGATGGTGTCCTCGGTGTTGTCCGCCGGGCAGAAGAACGTGTGCGTCGAGCCGCCGGGCTCGTAGAGGTAGGAGCCCGCCGTCTGGGGCTGGCCCGGGTACTCCTTGTACTCCCAGCGGCCCTGGATCGTCCACACCTCCGCCGGACCCGTGTGGTAGTGCAGCGGCAGCTCGCAACCCGGCGCCAGGGTGGCCAGGATCACCCACTCGCCCTTCTCGAGGTCCAGCCGCAGCGGCTGGATGTGGATGCCCGGGCCGGCCAGGTCCTTGAACATCGGGATCTGGTCGATGTTGACGGTCAGCAGCTCGCCCTGCGGCAGAGCGGCCAGCGGCAACAGGGCGCCGCTGCCGGTGGTGGCCGGGCCGGGAGAACAGTGGTGAGGTCATGGGTCAGTTCTCCTTGTTGGATTACACGGGTTGTTGGACTACACGGGTAGAGAATTGGATTTCGTGCATGTCGCGTGGAACCGATGCGCACCGCCGCGAACGGCGCCGGCGGTGCGCATCGGCCTGGACGTCGTCAGCTTTCGGCGAGCCCCGGGGCCAGCTCCTGCACGGTGGCTGGCTGAGCGGTCGGCTCCGCGCGCCGGGAGAGCAGGTAGGCGACGATGCCCGCGGGCACGAACATCAGGACCCCGTAGACGGCCGCAGGCACGGCCATCACCTCGTTGCCGATCACCGAGACGGCGACGATGATGGCCACCGTGCAGTTGTGGATGCCGATCTCCATCGCCGAGGCGATCGACTGGCGGCGGCTGACCCGGAACAGACGAGGCACGAAGTAGCCGACCGCCAAGCTGCTCATGGAGAGCAACAGGGCGATGCCGCCGAGCCTGCCCATGTTCGCTGTGAGGACGTCGAAGGATTGCGCGAGGGCGGCCACGATCACCAGCGCCAGCACCGCACCCGAGCCGATCTTGACGGGTTGTTCCATCCGGTCAGCCCAGGCGCTGAACCGATGACGCGCCCAGAGCCCGATGGCGACCGGGATCAGCACGATTGCAAGCACCTGGACGAACTTCCCGAACTGCAGACCGATCGACGCCTCATCTCCCATGAATCTCAACGTCGCCAGCCCCACGACGACCGGCAGCGTGACCGCGGACAGCAGGGAGTTGATCGCGGTGAGCGTGATGTTCAGCGCGACATCGCCGCCGGCGAGATGGCTGAGCAGGTTTGCCGTGATGCCGCCCGGGGCGGCCACCAGCAGCATCATGCCCACCGCCAGCGCACCCTGGAGATCAAACGCGAGAACCAGACCGAAACAGACCACGGGGAGCACGACGACCTGGCAGACCAAGGCCACGGCTGTGGCCTTCGGGTACCTCACCACCCGTTTGAAGTCGGCGACGGTCAACGTCAGACCCAGGCCGAACATCACCAGCCCCAGAGCGACCGGCATGAAGATTGTGAACACCGTAGAAGACATGGCTGCATTCCTCTCCGGTCAGGCGTTGAGCACACTGACGGCGCCGCCGTGCAGGTAGGGCGCGTAGGGGGAAACGGATGTGATGGGTCATGGGTCGATCCCTTCAGGATACGTATTTCCGGATAGATAACCGGGTACCCGTACGCTACTTGACCTGCGTCTCTGTGGCAAGACCTGTCCGAAGTTTCTTGAGGGCTTGCTAGCGTCAGCGCATGCCAGCGCGCCCGCACCGCACCGTGGACCGGGTGACCGGGATCCTCGAGACCGTGTCCTTGAGCCCACGCGGCGTGACCCTGGCCGAGCTGGCGGCCGCGTTGGGTGCAGCAAAGACCTCCATCCAGGAGCTGACCAACGGACTTCTCGCCCGCGGCTACCTCATCGAGGAGGAGCACCGGTTCCACCTGGGTCCGGGGCCGTTCATCCTTGCCTCGCGCGCGAACAAGCTCGCCGCACTGTCCCTCGATCACGAGATCGTCGCCGAGCTGGGCAAGGCCCTCGGATGCGCCGTCCTCGTCGGGGTACGCGTCGGGGACGCCATGATCTTCACCGACTACGCGGGTCAAGAGTCACCCAGCCTGACGTTCGCCGCGCGTACCCACGCCCGCCGTCCCCTCTACACGAGCGCCGCCGGAAAGATCCTGCTCGCCAACGTCCCCGACGACGAGATGCACCGCCTCCTGGATGTCGCCGGCCCCGAGCATGCAGGCGACGTGCGGCAGTTCCTCACCGAGCTCCCCGAGATCCGCTCCCGCCGACTGGCCTTCAACCGCGGAGTCACGATCGCAGACGCGTACGTCGTGGCCACCCCCCTGCTGGCACGCGACGGCCGAATGATTGCGGCCATCAGTGCCGCCATCGACAGCTCCGAGGCAGATCGTCTCGACGATCTCGGCGAGGAGCTCAAGAAGGCAGTCGCCGCCCTCGGTTCCCAACACGGCCTGGCGGGCGGCGTCGAAAGCAGCGTCAGTAGGTAGCGCATCGGCCGCACCACCGGTCGGATCCTCGTCCGGGTTGCCCGGGTTGTTGGTTCGCGTACGTCGCCTCGGGGTTGCCCGGGAGGTTCACCAGTGCCGCGATGTGGCCGCTGATGGATCGCACGAACCTGCTGTCTCCGCCGAAGAGCTGCGTGGTGCGGTAGCGCTCTGCCAGAACCTACGAAAGAGATCGGGATTAGGATGAGGTGCTGTCAGGACCGGACCACGCGGAGGTGGGGACTGATGAGCTCCAGTCGTCTGCAGGAACACGACGCGTTGCCGGAGCCGAAAGCCCGGGAGATCGCCGACGGGGTTTATGCCTACGTCCAGCCCGATGGGTCATGGTGGATCAACAACTGCGGGTTCGTGACCGGCCCCGGCGGGGTGATTGCCGTCGACAGTTGTTCCACCGAGGCGCGCACGCGGCAGTACCTCGAAGGCATCCGGGCCGTCACCACCTCTCCCGTGCGGGTCCTGGTGAACACCCACAGTCACGGCGACCACACCAACGGCAACTTCCTGTTCGACCGGGCGGCGATCGTCGGTCACCGGTATTGCCGTGAGGAGATCGTGGCCACAGCCCCGGTCATGGTTCCGCCGCCCGATGGCATCTGGGCGCCCGTGGAGTGGGGAGGGATCAGGCCGGAGCCGCCGTTCCTCACCTTCGAGGACCGCCTGGACCTGTACGCCGGGGACCTGAAGATCGAGTTGCACTACGTCGGCGGCCCCGCGCATACCCGCAGCGACGTGCTGGCATGGATCCCGGAGCGTGGCGTGCTCTTCACCGGGGACTTGGTGTTCAAGGGCGCCACCCCGTTTGTCCTGATGGGCTCGGTCGCTTGGATGCCCGAGGCGTTGAAAGTGGTGGCTTCGTTCGAGGCCACCACCCTGGTGCCTGGCCACGGTGAGGTCTGCGGGGCCGACGTGATCGACCAGGTGGCGGACTACCTGCGATTCGTCCAGCAGCTCGCTGCGGAAGGCCATCGGGCGGGACTGAGTCCGCTGGAGACCGCCCGCGAGGCCGACCTGGGCGCCTTCGCCGATCTGTCGGACTCCGAGCGCATCGTCGGCAACCTGCACCGCGCCTACGCCGAGCTCGAGGGGGCCGCGCCCGGTGCGCCGATCGACCTGATGGCCGCGTTTCGCGACATGATCGACTTCAACGGCGGGCGGCCGATGCGTTGCCTGGCCTGAGACGGCCCGCGCCGACGCGAACCGCGCTTCGGTGATCGTGGTGGCCACCGTGGCGCTGTCGCCGATGGCCAAGCGGTTCGTGAAGGTCAGGGCGCGTCCGCCCCGCGTGCGGCTACGGTTGCATCGAGTGTTCCGTCCTGGGAAGGCTGGAGCGGGCGGTAGGTATGGCGGGCAAGATCGAGATATCCGGGGCACCGGTGGCCAGGGGCATGACCCTGCCGGCGGAGTTCACCCGGTTCGTCGGCCGCCGGCGCGAGCTGGCCGAGGTGAAGCGGCTGCTCTCCGGTAGCCGGCTGGTGACCCTCACCGGCATCGGTGGAGTCGGCAAGACCAGGTTGTCGCTGCGCGCGGCAGCCGATCTGCGCCGTGCCTTCCGGGACGGGGTCTATCTGGTCGAGCTGGCCGACCTGCAGGACCCCGCGCTGCTTCGTCACACCGTCGCCGGCGCCCTGGGGCTGCGGGAGCAGGCGCGCGAGTGGCAGACTTCCGTCACTGGTCGAGTACCTGGCACCTCTGCAGGTGTTGCTCGTTCTCGACAACTGCGAGCACCTCATCGACGGATGCGCCGCTCTGGCCGCCGAGCTGCTTCGCGGCTGTCCGCAGCTGCGCATCCTCGCGACCAGCCGGCAACCACTCGGCGTCAGCGGAGAGAACATCCTGCCGGTCCCGTCGCTGGCCATGCCCGATCCCGACGGACCGGCGCCCACGCCGAAGGCGCTCGAGCAGTACGAGGCGGTGACCCTCTTCGTCGAGCGGGCCACCGCCGCGGTGCCGACCTTTGCGGTGACAGAGCAGAACAGCGCGGCAGTCGCCGCGCTGTGCACGCGGGCTTGACGGCATCCCCCTCGCGCTCGAGCTGGCAGCGGTGCGGCTGCGGGCGCTTTCGCCGGAGGAGATCCTCGACCGGCTGAGCAGCCGGTACGGGCTGCTGACGCGCGGCGACCCCACCGCACCCGCCCGTCAGCAGACGTTGCGCGCCTCGATGGACTGGAGCTACGAGCTGTGCTCTGTGCACGAGCGGACGATGTGGGCCCGGCTCGCCGTGTTCACCGGCGGCTTCGAGCTCGACGCGGTGGAAGGGGTCTGCTCGGACGAGGAGCTTCCGTCCGACGACGTCCTGGACGTCGTCGCGTCCTTGGTGGACAGGTCCGTGCTGGGACGGGAGGAGTACGGGTCGCAGGTCCGCTACCGCATGCTCGAGACGATCCGGCAGTACGGCCAGGAGAAGCTCGAGGATCAGGGCGAGGAGGACACCTGGCGGCGCCGCCACCGTGACTGGTACGCCGACCTTGCCGCGCGAGCCGAAGCGGACTGGATCAGTCCGCGGCAGGTCGAGTGGGTCGCCCGTCTTCGGCGAGAACACGCCAACCTGCGTGCCGCCCTCGAGTTCTCGGTCGCCGATCCGAAGGAGGCCGGTGCGGCCATGCGCATCGCGTCGTCCCTCGAGCACCATTGGGTGGCCCGGGGAACGCTGAGCGAAGCTCGCCACTGGCTGGATCGCGCGCTTGCCCATCCAGTCGCCGCCCCGGTCGAGCGCGCCCGAGCCCTGCGCCTCGACGCGTGGCTTGCCGTTCTGCAGAGCGACACAGAACGAAGGGGCCCGGCTGCTCGACGAGGCGAGGCGGTTGGCCGACGCTGCCGGGGACGACGTCGCGCGGGCCTATGTGCTGCAGTCATCGGGCATGCTTGCGATGTTCACGGGGGACCTGAGCTCTGCCGTCGACCTGCTCGACCAGGCCGTGGCGATGTTCCGGTCTGCGGGCCACATCGTGGGCCAGGTCCAGACCGCCTTCTTGCTCGGCATGAACCTCGGTCTCGCCGGCGCCGGGGAACGGGCCATCGAGGCTCACCGGGAATGCCTGGCATTGACCGAGCCGCTCGGTGAGCTCTGGTTCCGTTCCTATTCCCTCTGGGCGCTCGGACTGGACGCGTGGCGCATCGGGGATCAGCAGCCGCGCGACCGCTCTGGAGAAGGACAGTCTCCGGATGAAGCGCGATCTCGACGATCACCTCAGCATTGCTTTGTGCCTGGAGGCGCTGGCATGGCTGGCCACGGCCGAGCAGGACCCCGAACGGTCGCCCACGCTCTTGGGCGCAGCCGACGCGATCTGGCGGGTGATCGGCATGTCGCTCACCGAGATCCCCTTCTTCGCCAGCTACCTCGCCGAGGGCGAGGCTGCGGCGCGTCAGCGCCTCCCTGAGCAGGCGTTCGAGGCAGCGTTCCGTCGTGGCGCACAGCTAACCCTCGCCGATGCGATCGCGTTCGCGCTGGAGGAGGAAGTCCCCGCTCGCACCAAACCGGCCGCGCCGGAGGAGTGGACGGGCCTCACCCGACGGGAGCTGGAGATCGCGGGGCTGGTCGCGCAGGGCATGTCCAACAAGGAGATCGCCAGCCGGCTGGTGATCTCGACGCGCACGGTCGAGGCCCACGTCGAGCACATCCTGACCAAGCTGGCATTCACCTCCCGGTCCCAGATCGCCGCGTGGATGACGGAGCGCGCGGCCGAACTCAGGGCGTAGGCAGCCACCTGCGATCAGTGCACGGTGAGGGATGACCTCACGGAGCTGAGTCACGCGGCGACGAGGTAACGACGCTTGGTTCCGCGCCCGGATCCGACGTGTGGTGCGGCCGGTGCGTTATCTACTGACGCTGTTTTCGGTGCCGCTCGCCAGGCCGTAGTGGGAGCCGAGGGCGGCGACTGCTTTCTTGAGCTCCTCGCCGAGATTGTCGAGGCGATCCGTCTCTGAGCTGTCGAGGGCGGCGCTGATGGCCGCGATCATCCGGCCGTCGCGTGCCAGCAGGGGGGTGGCCACGACGAACGCGTCTGGGATCGTGGCTCCGCGGTTGAAGGCCAGTCGGCGGGAGCGGATCTCGGGGAGCTCGGTGAGGAACTGCCGCACGTCGTCTGCGTGCTGGGGGCCGGCGAGGTCGAGGAGGCGGTGCATCTCGTCGTCGGGGACGTTGGCGAGCAGGATCTTTCCGGCGGCGCTGGTGTAGAGGGGGCGGCGGGCGTGGGTACGCGCGGCGAACGTCAGGCTGGGTGACTCTTGACCCGTGTAGTCGGTGAAGATCATGGCGTCCCCGACGCGCACCCCGACCAGGACGGGGCATCCGAGGGCCTTGCCCAGCTCGGCGACGAGCTCGTGATCGAGGGACAGTGCGGCGAGCTTGTTCGCCCGCGAGGCAAGGATGAACGGCCCCGGACCTAGGTGGAACCGGTGCTCCTCCTCGATGAGGTAGCCGCGGGCGAGGAGCCCGTTGGTCAGCTCGGCCAGGGACGTCTTCGCCGCGCCCAGGGCGGTCGCCAGCTCGGCCAGGGTCACGCCGCGTGGGCTCAACGACACGGTCTCGAGGATCCCGGTCACTCGGTCCACGGTGCGGTGCGGGCGCGCTGGCATGCGCTGACGCTAGCAAGCCCGGCAAGAACTTCGGACAGGGTCTTGCCACTGATTCGCAGGCCATGTAACGTACGGGTACCCGGTTATTCATCCGGAAATACGTTTCGAAAGGATCCCGACCCATGACCAATGCGAAGCCAAGGCCGGCCCGTCTCCATCACGCCAACGTCCCCGCACACGACGTCCGCCTCGTGGCTGACTTCTACAGCGACGTACTCGGTCTCACCGAGATCGTGATGCCCGTCAAGGAAGGGGTCGGGGACCCCGAGCAGCAGCTGGTCGCCTGGTTCGACCCGGGCAATGGTGACCCGGGGCTCCATGTCGTTCTGCCGCGGGTCGATTTCGCGAGAGAACACAACATGTGGATCAATCCGATCACGCACGGCCACATCGCCTGGACGGTGGACGACATTGAGGAGGTCAAGCGAAAGCTTGACGAGCGCGGCGTCTACTACGCCGATTGCAGCAACTACCTCATGAGCAACGTGTATCAGATCTACACCACGGACCCGGAGGGGAATGTGGTGGAGATCAACCAACACTTGGACTGATCCACAGCGGCTCACGTGCACTTGGCGCCGGAGATGATCGCCGCCGATGGGACCGGGCCAGGCAGGCGACCCGATAACCGAACGCGATGAACCACTCGGCGACTACGACTACGACCACGTCGACTCGATCGGGGTGAACAGCGCACAACGCTCGCAACGCGAGGTGGCTGGCCGCCCGCCATTCCTGCAACGCCACCCTGACATCTGGGCGTGGAGGGTGCGGCCGATAACGGCACGCCGCGGCGAGCTGCACCGCGGAGCTGAGTCACGCGACGGCGAGGTAACGACGCTTGGTTCCGCGCCCGGATCCGACGGGCGATACGTGGCGCCGTACCGAACCCCTCCCCAGATCGCCCACGAGCCGAGCGAGGTGGTCCCATTGGTTCGGCCACGCGTGCTGCGGCGGCTAAAGCCCACGGTCCCGAGTGGCTGCGCGGCGCAACAGCGACCCAGGACATTTGGTGGACCGGCGTGGCAGGCTGGCTCAACGCGCGTTGCGGCGTCCTCAGGCCCGCGCCGACCGAGCTTGGCGGGCTGGCCTGCCGCCCCGGCAGATGCGCCCGGCTGCTACGTCTTCGACTGAAAGGCAGGCTCACCATGTTCGACGCCATCTTTGACGGAATCGGCCGTTCGCGCGGCACCGACTACTTCCGGATCGCCGACCAGCTGACGGCTCAGGAGCGTGACTACTGGAACCGTACCCGGCACTTCGTCGACGACGAGGTGCTGCCGGTCATCAACGACTACTGGGAGCGCGCGGAGTTCCCGCTCCCTCTGGTCGAGAAGCTGGGAAGCCTCGGGATCGTGGGCGACGGGATCGAGGGCTACGGCTGCCCGCCCATGAGCCCGATCGCCACCGGCCTGATCCACCTCGAGCTCAACCGCGGCGACGGCAGCCTTGGCACCTTCCTCGGCGTCCAGGCCGGACTGGCCATGCAGTCGATCGCCATGCTCGGCTCGGAGGAGCAGAAACAGCGGTGGCTGCCCTCCATGGCGCAGCTGGCCACCATCGGCGCCTTCGCCCTCACCGAGCCGACCCACGGCTCGGACTCGGCCGGCCTGGAGACCTCCGCGCGACGCGAGGGCGACACCTGGGTAATCGACGGCGAGAAGAAGTGGATCGGCAACGGCACCATCGCCGACGTGGTCGTGGTCTGGGCCCGCGACGTGGCCGACGGCCAGGTCAAGGGCTTCCTCGTGGAGAAGGGCACCCCCGGGTACGACGCCCGCCGCATCGACGGGAAGGGCTCGCTCCGGGCCGTGTGGCAGGCCCACATCACCCTGACCGACGTACGCGTGCCCGAGGCCAGCCGACTGCCGCACGCGCAGAGCTTCAAGGACACAGCCCGAGTGCTCGCGGGCACCCGCAACGTGGTGGCGTGGGGAGCGCTCGGCCACGCGACCGCGGCGTACGAGATCGCGATCGACTACTGCACGGAGCGCACCCAGTTCGGCAAGCCGTTGGTGAGCTTCCAGATCGTGCAGGACAAGCTGGTCAAGATGCTCGCCGAGGTGAGTTCGATGCAGCTGTACTGCCTGCGGCTCGGCCGCCTGATGGAGGACGGCCAGTTGACCGACACGATCGCTGCCCTCGCCAAGATGAACAACACCCGCAAGGCCCGCGAGGTCGTCTCCCAGGCGCGGGACCTGCTCGGAGGCAACGGCATCCTGCTCGACTTCCACGTAATGCGGCACATGGCCGACATGGAGGCCCTGCACACCTACGAGGGGACCGAGACCATCCAGACCCTCATCGTCGGACGCGACATCACCGGTGTCGGGGCGTTCGTCTGATGAGCACCCGCTGGCCAGCACCGACTTCCTACTCAGCTGACTGATGGAGATCACCATGTCCACGACCAACCCGCACGGCGCCGCCGGGTCGCTTCTGTTCAACCCGCACACCTACGACCCGTCCCACTTCGACGACGAGACCAGAAGGCTGCTTCGAGCGACCATCGACTGGTTCGAGCACCGGGGCAAGGAACGGCTGCTGGAGGACTACCGCGATTGTGTCTGGTACGCAGACTTCCTGGAGTTCGTCGCCAAGGAGCGATTGTTCGCCAAGATGGGCACGCCGGCGCGCGAGGCGAACGGCGACCGCGACAAGCGGTGGGATACCAGCCGAATCTCGGCTTTCAGCGAGATCCTGGCGTTCTACGGCCTGGACTACTGGTACGCCTGGCAGGTCACCATCCTCGGCCTGGGACCGATCTGGCAGAGCGAGAACGCCTCGGCACGCAGTCGCGCGGCCCAGTGGCTGGACAGCGGTGCGGTGTTTGCGTTCGGGCTGTCGGAACGCGAACACGGGGCCGACATCTACACCACCGACATGGTGCTGACCCCGGACGGTGAGGGCGGTTTCCGAGCCACGGGCGGCAAGTACTACATCGGTAACGGCAATGTGGCCCGCATGGTGTCGGTGTTCGGCCGACGGTCGGACGTGGAGGGTCCGGATGGGTACGTGTTCTTCGCTGCGGACAGCCAGCACGAGAACTACCGGCTGGTCCAGAACGTCGTCCAGGCGCAGATGTACGTCTCGGAGTTCCGGCTGGAGGACTACCCGGTGCGCGCGGATGACGTGCTGCACACCGGTCAGGCGGCGTTCGATGCCGCCTTGAACACGGTGAATGTCGGCAAGTTCAACATCGGGTTCGCCTCGGTCGGCATGTGTGAGCACGCCATGTACGAGGCGGTCACCCATGCCCACAACCGCATCCTTTACGGCAACCCAGTCACCGACTTCCCGCACGTGCGCCGCTCGTTCGTGGACGCCTACGTTCGACTGATCGCGATGAAGGCCTTCGGTGACCGCGCGATCGACTACTTCCGATCGGCCGGCCCGCAGGATCGTCGGTACCTGCTGTACAACCCGGTCACCAAGATGAAGATGACCACCGAGGCCGAGAGAGTCATCGAGTTGCTGTGGGACGTCATCGCCGCCAAGGGCTTCGAGCGCGATACGTACTTCCACGGGGCTGGCAAGGACATCGGCGCGCCTGCCAAGCTCGAGGGCACGGTGCACGTCAATCTCGCGCTGATCTTGAAGTTCATGCCGAACTACCTGTTCGCCCCGACCGAGCAACCGCCGGTGCCCACCCGACAGGACCAGGCCGACGACGAGTTCCTGTTCCACCAGGGCCCGGCTCGCGGTCTGGGCAACGTCACCTTTGCCGACTGGCGACTGGCCTTCGAGCCGTTCGCCGACCTGCCCAACGTCGCACAGTTCGGGGAACAAGCGGAGGGTTTCGCCACCCTGATGCGGACCGCGGCTCCGGACTCCGATCAACAGCTGGACCTGGACTTCCGGCTGGTGCTGGGGCAGTTGTTCACGCTGGTCGTGTACGCGCAGCTGATCCTCGAGCAGGCAAGGCTGACCGGGCTCGATCGCGACGTGCTCGACACGATCTTCGAGGTCTTCGTCCGGGACTTCTCGGCACTCGCGGTCGAGCTGCACGGCAAGGCGTCCTCCACCGACGCCCAACAGCAGTGGGCACTGGCCAACGTGCACAAACCCGTTATCGACACCGGCAGGTTCGAGCGGGTATGGGAGCAGGTCGTGGCGCTCTCCGACGCCTACCTGATGAACCCATGACCATGTCTATCGGAAGGGAGCGGTCACCATGGCGCTGACAATGGACTTCACTGGAAAGCACGTCTTCGTCTTCGGCGGCACCACCGGCATCGGCTTCGGGATCGCCGAGAACTTCGCGAAGCACGGCGCGAACGTGTCCGTCGTCAGCCGCAAGCAGGCGAACGTCGACGCAGCCACGGCCGCGCTGAGGACAACCGGCGGCAACATCGTCGGCGTCACCGCGGACGTCCGCGACTTCGACGCCGTCGGCCGAGCGTTCGACAGCGCGACCAGCCAACTCGGCACCATCGACGTGCTGGTCTCCGGTGCGGCCGGGAACTTCGTGGCTGCCGTCAACGCACAGTCGTCGAACGGCTTCCGCGCGGTCGTCGACATCGACCTGATCGGCACCTTCCACGTGATGCGCGCGGCCTATCCGCATCTCACCAAGCCAGGCGCGGCGGTCATCAACATCTCCGCGCCACAGTCCTTCATCCCGATGCGCTACCAGGCCAGCGCCTGCGCGGCGAAGGCCGGCGTCGACCAGCTGACCAGGGTCCTGGCGCTGGAATGGGGAGGCGACGGCATCCGGGTGAACTCGATCTCGCCCGGCCCGATCGCCGGCACCGAGGGCATGCGAAAGCTGGCGCAGCCCGGCGAGGAGGAGACAGCTATTGCTTCCGTGCCGCTGCGACGCCTCGGCACCTCTGACGACATCGCGCACCTGGCGATGTTCCTGGCCTCCCCCTACGCCAGCTACATCTCCGGCGCGCTGATTCCGTGCGACGGCGGCGGCGCGGTCGACAGCGTCAAGCCGATGATCGAAGCCGCAGGAAGGTGGGCAGCGGAGCAAGCGCAGACCGAATGATCAGGCCGTGAGCGACGAGGAGGCCGGCGTAACCGGCAGGTGTCCCCCACATCCGTACGCACCCCAACGCCCAGCAGCGGTCGGAGGCGCTCAAGGAGCGGGTCTACGTCACCTCCACCACGCTGGCCGTCACGATCGCCTACGAACGGGACGCGGACCACGCCACCGTCGACGGCGCAGCGCTCACGCTGCTTCTCACGGTGCTGGGCACGCTCATGGCCGTTTTCGTCGCCGACGTGGTCGCGCACATGGTCAGGGACAGCACGCTGCCGTCTGGCAGGGAGCTCGCCCACCTCGGCTACGTGAGCTTCGGATCGTTCGGGGTTGTCGTCGTGCCGATGGGGATTCTGGGGATCAGCGCGGCTGGCGTGATCGACGTAGCGACGGCCTTACGGGCCATCTCAGCAACACTGGCCGTCACGCTTGTCGTGGTGACCCTCCTCGCCGTGCGGCGCCTGCGGGTTGGGCCATGGCGCAAGGCCCTCGCGCTCGCTATCACGGCGGCACTGGGACTCGCGGCGCTCTGCGTCGAGCTTGCCGTGCACTGATGACGCTCAGGTCGGCAGCGACTCGAGGCGTTTCGGTCGCCGGAGCAACCCAAGGGTGAGTGCCGCGTCGAGGTCGGCGACGAGGTCGACACGGGTCTGGGTTCGACGCGGCCAAGTGGTCGCCCGGAGGACGTGTCAGGCATGCCGGCGCGGCCTTCGGCCAGGCAGCGATCGGCCCAACGCCTGGCTGTAGTAACCGACAGCCTGAATCCGGTAGCCGCCTCCGACAACCCTGCCCCTGAATCGGCTCAGACCGAGGGGTTTGGCTGGGAATCAGCCCGCACTGGCCCGATGGCCCATCAGCACGCCGAGCCGTGCGATCTACGTATGCGAATAGGTACTTACCCGGTCGTGACCGGACCGAGAGAGAGGTTCACTCAAACCAGACAAACACCGGGCAGTCGCCCAGGAACCAGGAAGAGAGGCAGCAATGAACACCCATACCGACGGCACGATGGCCAGCAAGCTGCGCTCCGTCCTGCTCGACCTTGCCCGGCGCCAGGACAACATGGCAGCCGACCAGGCCGCCTCGACGCCGTACTGGGCCCCGTGCCCCCCGTCCGTCCTGGGTCACCGCAGCGCGGCAGCCGCGCTCCGTGCCGAGGCCGATCACCTCCTCGCCGCCAGCTAAGGAGCCCCGCCATGCGCACCGTCCTGCCCCAGAACGAAAAGCATCTGCGTGACGTGTTCGGCTCCCCGCTTCGCGACGGGGCGTGCGTACTCGACGCCGACCGGCAGGTGGGCTACGTCCGCCTCGAGTTCGGCAGCCGACGCGGCCCGGACTCCGCGTACTGGGACGGCTGGTTCAGCGTCACCCCCACCCGGAACAGCCACCCGCTCAGCGGCAAGGTCCTGAACGGACCGCTGGTCCAGCTCATCGGGAGACTGCCATGACCTGGCACAGCACTACCGTCCCGACCGACCGGCTGGCCGCACTTCTGATGACGATCCGAGGCACCGGCGGCACCGTCACCAACTCCAAGCCGCAGGTCGACGGCGTGCGCGTCACTTGGACCACGCCGACTCACTCAACGTAGGGGTGCAGGGCCAGCGGACCGGCGGCCCTGCTGAGTCCAGCTGGCGCGAACGTCGCAGATTACGGCGTACAAATGACACCGAAACCACCGGAAACGGCCAGTACTTGCGAGACCCCGACTCGCGCCATTTGCGCAGGTTGAGCGGGCAGATTCGGGCAGAGCCCGACACCTGCGAGAAGTGCCTTCCGGAATCAGCGGGTTCGGGGTTCGAGTCCCTGATGGCGTACAAACGCGCAGGTCAACGGCCTGCGACTCGTTCGGGTGTGCCGAGTAGTGCACTTTTGGTGCACTTTATTTCGGGCTCCCCAGGCGGATCGTCACTCCAAGTTCTTCCGAGCGGTCAGGGTCGATCTCCAGCGCGGACTCCGTCCTGCCTGTCAAGCGTCCGGTGGCGCGGGAAGCTCGTCGAGCATGCTGCGCAGGACGTAGTTCATGATTCCGCCGTGCCGGTAGTAGTCGATGTCTCGTGGGGTGTCGAGGCGCACTTTGACCATGAAGCTTTTGTCGTCGGCCTGGACTTGGACGGCCTCGGGGACGACGCTATGGCCTAGCCCCTCCAACCCATGGATCTCGAACGTCTCCTGGCCGGTCAGCCCCAGGGAGTCGGCGGATTGTCCTGGCAGGAACTGAAGGGGCAGCATGCCCATCCCGATGAGGTTGGAGCGGTGGATCCGCTCGAACGATTCGGCGAGGATGGCGCGGACGCCGAGGAGGGCCGGTCCTTTGGCGGCCCAGTCGCGAGAGGATCCGCTGCCGTAGTCCTTGCCGGCGACGACGACCAGCGGGACTGTGCGCGCGGTAGGCCATCGCAGCGTCGTAGACGCTCAACAACTGCCCGGTCAGGAGGTTCGTGTCGAACCGCCTTCGATGCCGGGAACGAGCTGGTTGCGGAGCCGGACGTTCGCGAAGCAGCCGCGCATCATCACCTCGTGGTTTCCTCGGCGTGAGGCATAGGTGTTGAGCTGGAAGCGCTCGACGCCGAGCCCGGTCAGATACTGCCCAGCTGGGGTGTGCACGGGGATGGCGCCGGCCGGCGAGACATGGTCGGTGGTCACGGAGTCGCCGAGTTTGACCAGGACCCGTGCGCCCTCGATGTCCGCGCGGGGCGGGTTCGCGGGCCATGTCGTCGAGGTAGGGCGGGCGCCGCAGGTAGGTGGAGTCGGGGTCCCAGCGAATGTCTCTCCGGTGGGTGTGTCCAGTGACGTCCACCGGTCGTCGCCTTCGAAGATACGGGTGTAGGCGTCGGTGAACATCGACGCTTCGACGGTCGCGTCGATGACGTACTGGATCTCGCGAGAGTTGGGCCAGATGTCGCGAAGGTAGACGGGGCGCCCGGCCGGGTCGGAGCCCAGCGGGTCGCGCATCAGGTCGATGTCCATGGTGCCCGCGATGGCGTAGGCCACGACCAGAGGTGGCGACGCAAGGTAGTTCATCCGGACGTCGGGGTTGATCCGGCCATCGAAGTTTCGGTTGCCGGAGAGCACGGAGACGACGCTGAGGTCATGCTCGTTGACCGCCTCGGTGATCTCGCGGGATCAGCGGCCCGGAGGCGCCGATGCAGGTCATGCAGCCGTAACCGGCGAGGTGGAAGCCGAGCTTCTCCAGGTAGGGCGTCAGGCCGGCGTCATCGAGGTAGTCGGTGACGACCTTCGATCCCGGCGAGAGGCTGGTCTTGACCCACGGCTGCTGTGAAGGCCCGCTCGAACGGCGTTCTTGGCCAGGAGACCGGCCGCGACCATCACCGATGGGTTGGAGGTGTTGGTGCACGAGGTGATCGCGGCGATGGCGACGGCTGCCGTGGTCGAAGCATGGGTCCTGCCGTCCGAGCAGTGACGTGGACCGGCGTTCGCGGTCGCGCCGGGAGCTCGCCGATGAGCTCGCTGCGTGCACGGCAGCGGGCATCCTGCGCCGCCGGCCGTCATCGGAGTCGATCGCTGGCGAGTCGCTGGCGGGGAACGACTCCTCGGAGGCCTCGTCGACCCAGGAGGACCACGGCGTCGTCGTCGACGGTCGATGCCGAGGACTTCGGGAAGGACGTCGCGGAAGGCGCGCTGGGCGTTGTCGAGCCGGACGCGGTCCTGGGGTCGGCGTGGTCCAGCGAGTGAGGGGACGACGGTGCCGAGGTCGAGTTCGGCCAGCTCGGAGTACAGGGGTTGGTGGTCCGGGTCGTGCCACAGGCCCTGGTGCCTTGGCGTAGGCCTCGACCAGGTCGACTGGCGTCTGGTCGGCCGGTGAACCGGAGGTAGCGCAGGGTCTCGTCGTCGATGGGGAAGTACGCGCAGGTGGAGCCGAACTCGGGGCTCATGTTGGAGATGGTGGCGCGGTCGGCGAGCGTGGTGCGGAGACGCCGGGGCCGTAGAACTCGACGAACTTCCCGACCACTCCGTGGCGCTCGGAGCATCTCGGTGATGGTGAGGACCAGGTCGGTGGCGGTTGCTCCTTCGGGCAGCTCGCCGTGGAGACGGAACGCCGACAACGCGCGGCAGCAGCATGGACAGCGACTCGCCGAGCATCACCGCCTCGGCCTCGATGCCGCCGATCCCCCAGCCGAGGACGCCGAGGCCGTTGACCATGGTGGTGTGGGAGTCGGTGCCCAGGCATACGTCGGGGAACGCCCAGCCTTCCTCGACCATCACGACCCGGGCGAGGTACTCGATGTTGACCTGGTGCATGATCCCGACGCCGGGCGGGACCACCGCGAAGTCCTCGAGGTCTGCTGTCCCCACCGCAGGAACCGGTAGCGCTCGCTGTTGCGGGAGTACTCGATCTCGACGTTGCGGGTCAAGGCGTCGCTGCGCCCGAAGACGTCGGCAATGACGGAGTGGTCGATGACCAGCTCGGCCGGGATCAGCGGGTTCACGATCGCGGGGTCTGCGCCGAACTGGCCATCGCATGCCGCATGGCGGCGAGGTCGACCAGGGTCGGGACGCCGTTGGTGTCATGGAGGAACGATGCGCGACGGGCTCAGGTCGATGCTGCTGCTGTGGTCCTGGGCGGCTGCCCCAGTCCAGCAGCGTCTGCATCTGGTCGGCAGTGATGAAGTGGCCGTCCTCGTGGCGCAGCAGGTTCTCCAGCACGACTCGCAGGCTGTAGGGAAGCGCTGGATCGCGCAGGTCGGCGATGCGTTGGATCCGGTACGAGCGGGTTCCGACCTCGAGGGTGCTGGCAGTGCCGAACGAGTCGAGTGCGTTGATTCCGCTGGGCCGAGTCATCGGCCGTGCCCTCCCGAGTTCCGTGCGGTTGCTCGGGATGTCTTCGGGGAACGCGGGCGTCGCGAACGTGTTCACATGTCCTCCAGCCTCGACGCAACGGGCGGCGACCTCGCGCCACGCAGCGTAGTGCGGGGCTTCACGGTGGGCCTCGTAGAAGGCGCTCCGGTCGGCGTAGATCTCGTACAGCACGAACCGGTTCGGGTCGTCCATGCTGCGGTGCACGTCGAAGCACAGGCAGCCGGGCTCATCTGCCAACGAGGCCCGCGCGTTGGTGCGGATGCCTTCCAGGAACTCCTCGACCCGCTCGGGTCGGACCTGAAGGTTGACGATGACGGTCAACATCAGCCGACCCATCTCGACGTCCGGCTCGGAGTCGAGGGTCACACCGAGCGTGGCGCCCAGGGCTCGCAGGTCTGCAGCGGTCTTGTCGGGCAGGCGTGACGCGCCGACTTTCTGTGCGTGTTGTTCGGCGTTGGCCTCGATCTCACCGGGCACGAAGATCTCCTCGACTCCTGGTGCCCGGGGCACCGCTTTGGTGGTGGCGACCAGGTCGGCCATCCGTGCGTCGAACACGTCGGGGTCGATGAATGCGGCGACGTCGATAGCGATCACCAGGTGTCCGCATCCGCTGCGCCGGTCCGGGACATAGGGTCCGACGACGCCGGTGGCGTAGCTGCTTCCGGTGAGGACGCCGGAGAGGACATCCATCATGAAGGAGATGCCGTAGCCCTTGTGCCCGGACATGGGGGCAAGGAGCCCGTCGATGGCGGCGAGCGGGTCGGTGGTGGGCTGTCCGTCGCGTGTCGATGGCCCAGTGGTCGGGGATGTGTTCGCCCCGTTCGGCGGCGGCGTAGATCTTGCCGCGGGCGACGCCGGTGTTGGCGATGTCGAGGACCACCGGGCGTCGGTTCGGCCCAGGGGTGGCGATGGACCAGGGGTTGGCGCCGACGGTCTTGGTCACCCTTCCACCCCACGGTGCCATCGCCGGGCTGCCGTTGGTGGTGAGGATTCCGACGCACCCTGGTCGGCCATCCGCCGGGTCCAGTAGGCGGCGGTGCCGAAGTGGTTGCTGTTGCGGACAGCGATCACGGCGATGCCGAACTGGCGGGCATGGCGGACCGCGTCGCGACAGGCACGATCGGTCACGACCTGGCCGATGCCGTCGCGGCCGTCCATGACTGCGACGGCGCCGAGGTCAGTGACGGGACAGGTTCGGTGACCGCATGCATGGCGCCCGAACGCAGCCGGGCGACGTACCAGGGAGCCGCAGCATGCCGTGCGAGGGGTGTCCCCACATGTCTGCGGTGACCAGGCTGTCGCTGACCAGGGACGCGTCGGAGTCCGGCACGTCGAGGGCGGTGAGGATGTCGGTTCCGAATCGGTTAGCCGGTCGATGCCGATCGTGGTCACCGCGGGTACCTCCGGTGCAGGTCTCGACCTGGTCGGTGGTCAGCGGACGGGTGCGGCTGCCCTCGGAGCAGCAGGAACAGGCGGGCGGTCTCTTCCAGCTCCTCGATCGGCGTCGGCGGCCGAGGCCAGGTCCTGGGCGGCGACAACGGGACCGTGGTTGGCGAGCAGGAACGCGTGGTGGTCGGCCGCGACTTTCTCGGCGAGCGGCTCGAGCGAATCGTCGCCGGGGGCGTGGTAGGGCAGCAGGGGTAGCCGGCCGACGCGCATCACGTAGTAGGCGGTCAGCGGCGGCAGGACGTCGTCGGGATCCAGGCCGGCGAGGCAGGACACGGCGACCGAGTGGGTGCTGTGCAGGTGGACGACGGCTCCGGCGTCGGGTCGGGCCCGGTAGACCGCCGCGTGCAGGAACGCTTCCTTGGAGGGCTTGGCGCCGTCGAGGTGGGTCGCCGTTCTGGTCGATCGACGAGAGCGCGTCGGGGTCGAGGCGTCCGAGGCTGGAGCCGGTCGGCGTCACCAGGATCTCGTGCGCCGGAGCCGGACGCTGATGTTGCCGGTGCGGCCGAACGTGAGCCCACGCTGGAAGAACGACGCGCCCAGCGCGGAGATCTCCGCGCCAACCTCGGGAGCTCACGAGCCACTCCGCGCATGGCGCGGACCAGCAGGTCGTCGGCGCCGAAGTTGCCGGACTTCAGAAGCAGGGCGAGCCCGGGGGTGTCGGCGGGCATGCACCAGGGCACGCCGGTGTCCTCCTCGCCCAGGACCACGACGCTGCGGATGCCGAGGGCCTGGACGACGGCGCCCGACGTCTCTCCGCCGGCGACCACGATGCGGGCCGCGCCGAGGGCGGCGGCTTCGCAGGCAAGCGCCGCCGAGTGTGGTCTCGAGGATGGCCGACGTGTCGGGTCCCATCGCTTCGCGGGCTGCGGCCTGCTCGGTCGGGCGTGGCAGAGGAGTACACCACAAGCGGCCCGGTACCCCAGTGCTCGCGCAACCAGGCCAGGGCCGCGTCCAGCAGGGTGTCGGGGTCGGGTGTGGCCACCGGGTCGAGCCGATGGGAGGGGAACACGGCCGTGGCTGCGGCGACCTGGGCGAGGGTTGCGCGCGAGCAGCTGCCGGCCAGGATGATCCCCGGGCCCGGCGGAAGGTCGCGGGCCGCGGCGACCTGGTCGGCGGCGGTACGCGGTGGTGCCCGCGAGGACGTCCCGAGGGCCCCGGCCAGTCCCGCGCCCCCGGTCAGTGACCCGCATCCGCGGTCGCGGCGGTGGCGACGGAGACGAGGTCTGCGTCGTTGGTGGCGTCTACGACGATGTGCCGCACACCCGAGGCTTCGAGCTCGCTTGAGCCGTTGGGCGACGGCCTCGGGCCCGCTTCGGACGCTGGCCAGTGCGAGCAGCCCGACCGGGGCGTCGGTCTGGCGTCCCAGCACGTCGACCAGGTTCGAGTCGGTCATGGGGGTCAGCGGGTGGTGCCGCATGGGTGAGTCGGAGAGCAGCTGGTCGCCCACGAAGAGGTGGCCGCTGGTAGGTGGTGCGGCCGTGCTCGGGAGAGGCCGGGCAGATCAGCGTGGCGGTCTCGCCGATCGCGGCCGAGGAGCGCGTCGGCGACGGGTCCGATGTTGCCCCGGTCGGTGGAGTCGAAGGTCGAGCAGTACTTGAAGTACACGCGTGGGAATCCGCGCGCGCGTAGCCACTCGTAGGAGCGGAGCGTCTCAGCCACGGCTTCGTCGGCGGGCACGGTCCGGGTCTTGAGCGCGATGACGACCGCGTCACAGTCCGGTGCGGTGGTGTCGCTGTCGGGTACTCCGAACAGGAGCACCACGCTCAGACCGGAGCGCCGCAGCGCGGCCGCCACGTCGGTGCCGCCGGTGAAGTCGTCGGCGATGCAACCCAACGCGGTCATCGTCGCCCTCCGGAGCAGTCGATCACGCAGTGTGGTGGCTGCCAGGTGCGGTGGACTCAGCACCGGGACCTGCACGGCTGCGGAGGCGGCCGCCCAGGCGGGCGCGAGCGAGTACTGGGCCAACACGACCACGTCTTCGTTCTTGCAGCCGGAGAGAGCAGCGTCGGCCAGCAGTCGGCCGAGCTCGGTATGGTCTCCGGCGCTCGCGGCCGCGGCGGCGCCGACAACAACGAACGCGACGACCTCGACGTCGACGTTCATCTCGGAGAGGTGATCGCGCAGCCGTTGGGCACTGTCCTCCGCGGCCGAGCTCAACGACCCCAACACGAGGGCCCGTCCCGCAGCCGAGCCGGCGACGGCGTCGAACATTGCCTGGTCGGACGCAAGCACCGGGACGGGATGCGGCTGATCCGCTGCGCCACCGGTCCGTACATGGAGCACGACAGCTGAACCGCGTCGGCACCGTTCTCGACGGCGTAGGCGATGAGCGACGCCATCCGCCCGTGCAGCGGAGGGGTCAGACCGCCGGCAGCGTCCGCGTCGGTGACCAGGCGGTCATCGAGCAGGTGCCAGAGGCGCGCGTGGGGAACAGCTCCGCGAACGCCTCATTCGCCGGCGCCATGGAAGCTGGGCTGGCGTGCACCAACGCGACGGTGGGTCCTTGGTCGACATGGTGGTCCGCTCTGGTTGAAGGGCCGGCCGTCAGCTGGCGGCCTTGATCTGGTGGACGACCGCCGTCGGTGAACTCCGTGGTGGAGGCCGACCCGCCGAGGTCGCGGGTGCTGATGCCGTTGCGGACCGCGTCGGCGACGCCTTGCTCGACACGGCGGGCGGCATCGCGGACGTGGTCGTCGGAGTACTTGGCGCCGAGCCAGTCCAGCAGCATGGCGGACGACAGGATCATCGCGATGGGGTTGGACATGTTCTGGCCGGCGATGTCCGGGTGCGGAGCCGTGGGCGGCCTGGGCCATGGCGTGGGTGTCGGAGGAGTTGAGCGAAGGCGCGATGCCCAGTGACCCGGCGATCTCGCCGGCGAGGTCGGAGAGGATGTCGCCGAACATGTTCTCGGTGACGATGCACGTCGAACTCGTCGGCGCGTCGCACGAGGTGCACGGTCATGGCGTCGATGTGGAAGTCGTCGACGCTGACGTCGGGGTACTCCTTGGCGACGTCGCGGCACACGTCACGGAACAGGCCGGTGGTCATCTTCAGGACATTGGCCTTGTGCACGATGGTGACGCGCTTGTCGCGGCGCATCGCCAGCTCGAATGCGGACCTGGCGATCCGGTCGGTGGCGGGCGGGTGATGATGCCGTGCATGATCGCGACGTCCGGGGTCGGCATGAACTCGCCGGTGCCGGCGAAGGTGTTGCGGTCGGCGTAGAACCCTTCGGTGTTCTCGCGGACGATGACGAGGTCGGTGTCGGGCACGACGGCGTTGCCACCCTCGAATGACTTGGCGGGCCGGATGTTGGCGTAGAGCCCAAAATGCTTGCGGATCGTGCCACTGGGGTTGAGCTCCGACCGGTACGGCTCGGGGTAGGACGCGCTGTCGTGGGGTCCCAGCAGCCAGCCATCGAGATCGGCCAGCGCCTCGAGCGTCGCCCGGGGGTGTGTTCCCCGAGCTCCTCGATGGCGGTGGCTCCGAGGGGGAGCTCCACCCAGGTCACGGGCGCGACCGCGGCGGCCTGGAGCGCGGCATCGAGGATGGCGACGGAGGACGGGACGATTTCGGGGCCGATGCCGTCGCCGTGGAGGACGCCGAGTCGGTAGCTGTGGGTGGGGGTGGTGGTCACGGTGTGGCCTTTCGAGAGAGCGTGGGTTCAGGCAGGGGTGACGGTCAGAAGGTCGCGCTCTTCGTCGGAGAGCTGGACCTGCTCGGGGTAGAGCAGCGCGTTGCTGGGCTCGAACACGAGGACGGCCTCGCCGGCCAGGCCGCTGCGATTGCTGAGGACCTGGACCACCTGCGTAGCCGAGGCGGAGGTCGTACTCGTAGCGCGAACCGACGTACGAGCTGGTCAGCACCTCTGTCCTGAGTCGGTTCTGGCCGGCCGGGTCCGATCCGAGGGGCATGACCTCCAGCCGCTCGGGGCGGATGGCGACGGTGACGGCGTGGTCGACGGCCGACGTCCTGTTCGCTCTCGACCTCGACCACGTCGCCGCTGGTGTCGAGCCGGATGCTGTAGCTGGACCCTGCGTGGGTCAGCACCCGTCCCGTCAGGAAGTTGCAGCGGCCGATGAAGGCCGCAACCTCCGGAGCGGCGGGGGACTCGTAGATCTCGTGCGGGCTGCCGATCTGGATCATGTTGCCGCCGGCCATGACGGCGATCCGGTCGCTCAGGGCCAGGGCCTCGTCCTGGTCGTGGGTGACGTAGACGGTGGTGATGCCCAGGTCTTCCTGGAGCCGCTTGAGCCAGGCCCGTGCCTGCTCCCGGAGCTTGGCGTCCAGGTTCGACAGCGGCTCGTCCAGCAGCAGCACCGTCGGCGAGTACACCAGGGCGCGGGCGAGGGCGACACGCTGCTGCTGTCCGCCGGAGAGCTGGTGCGGGTACCGGCCGCTCAGGTCGGCCAGCCCGACCTTGTCCAGGGCCTCGCTGATGAGAACCTTCTGCTTGTCCTTCGGCACCTTGCGGATGTTGAGCGGAAGGGCAAGGTTCTTCGCGACGGTCATGTGTGGCCACAGGGCGTAGGACTGGAACACCATGCCGAGGTTGCGCTCCTCCGGGGGGAGGAAGACGTTGCTTCTCGGTGTCGACGAAGGTGGTCCCGCCGACGCTGATCGTCCCGCGGGTGGGCTGCTCGAGGCCGGCGATGCAGTTCAGCGTGGTCGACTTGCCGCACCCACTCGCACCCAGGAGGGTGAAGAACTCACCGTCCTTGATGGTGAAGGTGACCTCCTTGAGTACCGGGTTCTCGCCGAACGTCTTGGACAGGTTCGTGACTGTTACCTCAGGCATGGTGTCTTCCCTTCATGAGCAGGCCTGCGAGTGCGACGAACGTCGCAGTGATGAGGATCTGGATGGATGCGAGCGCCGCGACGGAACCCGTGCGCCCCTGTGCCCAAAGCTCGAGCATCGTGGTCCCGAGGATGTTGCTGTCCGCCGAGCTGAGGAACACCGCTGGCGAGTACTCCTTCAGCATGATCACGAACGTGAGCACCAGGGCTCCGGCGAACGCCGGGGTGACCAGCACCCGCAGGACGCGGAAGAAGGTCATCAACCAGTCCGCACCCGAGACGCGGGCGGCGTTGTCCAGCTCGGCGCCGATCTGCATGATCGCCGGCGCAACTGACCCGAACGCACTCGGCAGTGCGCGGATACCAAACGCGATGATCAAGCGCGCCAAGGCTTCCCTGAAGCAGGGTGCCGATCCCGAACGGAGCGAAGGCGAACGCCCAGAAGAAGCCGATGCCGATGATGATTCCCGGGATCGACTGCGGGATCAGGGCCAGGTACTCGACGGCTCGGCCGAACCGGAAGGTCGAGCGACGCGAGACCATCACAGCCAGCACGGCGAGGCTGCTGACCAGCACCGCCCCGACGCTGGCCACGATGAGGCTGTTGTAGATCGACTGCACGTACGACTCGAACGTGAAGATCGTCTCGTAGTTCTTCATCGTCAAGAAGTCGAACGGGTTCCGCAGTGGCGTGAAGATCGAGCGTGAAGGACCGGAACACCAGACCCCAGGATGGGGATCAGAGCCCCGAAGACCACGTAGAACGCGATGAACACGATGCTGACCCACTTGACCCAGCCGAGCTCCAGCTTGCGGGGACGGGTGGCCTTGCCTCGAACCGACACGAACCGGGCGGCGTCCTTGAGCAGCTTCGCCTGGACGCCGACCAGGCTGATGGTCACCGCCAGGATCACCACTGACGCGGCTCCGAGAACGGTGTAGTCCGGGTCGACCGACTGCAGCCCGTTGCGGTACAGGAAGGTGGAGAACACGTCGATTCCTACAGGCTGCCCGTACAACAGGGGGACGCTCAGGGTCTCGACCGACATGGAGAACACCAGGATCGAGCTGTAGACCACCGGTGGGCGGAGCATCGGGATGATGACCTGGCCGAGGATGCGAAGCGGGCCGGCGCCGCACACCTGTGCCGCCGACTCCAGGGAGGCATCGGACTGCCGCAACGCGTTGGCGCAGAACAGGTAGGCGATGGGTGCCAGGGCGACGGCTTCGGTGATCGCCATGCCAGGGATGGAGTAGAGGTTCCAGGGCACGCCACCGATCAGCTTCTCGACCTGCACGCTCACAAAGCCGGCCGGCCCGTACATCAGGATCCATCCGAAGCCCAGGATCAACGACGAGATGAAGAACGGCCACTGCATGGCCAGGGCGATGAGGCGGCCCCCGGGCAGGCGGGTCCGGACGACAACGATGGCCATCGGGATGGCGATCACCAGGGTCAGAAGGGTGGTCATCCCGGCGAACATCAAGGTGTTGAGGATGACCTTGCCGAAACCCGCATCGGTGAAGAGCGCCTTGTAGCCGTCGACGGTGAAGATCCCCCCGGCTTCGTAGAGCGGCCGGTCGATGAAGCTCTGGTAGATCGTGGGGACGATCGGAGCCAGCACCAGCAAGGCCAGGAGGCCGAGCACGGCGTACTGCGTCAGCTGGTCGCGGCCGATGCCGAACGGCCGGCGGTAGCGGGGCGGCTCGTACGACTCGGGTGGCTGGCTACCCGGTGCACGGGGTGCTTGCGTGGTGGTTGACATGCTGTCTGGCTCCGATCGTCCCGTAGGCTCTCTTACTCTTCTTCCGGCGCCGGCTCGACGAACGAGTAGAACTGGTCAAGCCAGGAGCTGACCTCGTTCTTGGGGATCGGCTCGTAGTTGACGAAGATGGTCTTGTCTTCACCCACCGCGTCGACGACCTCTTGGTAGGTGTGCAGGCCCTCGCCCGCGACGCCGTCGCGGAACGATGAGAGGCCGCCCTCGGCGACGGCGAACTGGCCCTCCTCTGAGAGCAGGAAGTCGACGAACAGCTTCGACGTTGCCGGGTGGGGGGCCTCGGCAGCGATGCCGATACCGCGCGGAAGCACCGTCGTGCCGTCCTCGGGGTAGACCACGTCGACCAGGCCGTCGCTGTCACTGACGACCGGGAACGCGGGGCCGCCGCTGATGAAGAACCCGGCCAGGTACTCCCCGGCCAGGATCTTCTCCATCTGGGTGCCCGAGGACGTCTCCGCCCGCGTGAACGGCAGGAGCCGCTCCAGCTCGTCCCAGCCTTCGGTGTTGGCCTCGGTGAAGGCGTGGGTGACCGTGAACCCGAACGAGCTCTCCGGGTCACGCACGGTGATCTTGTCCTTGTACGTGTCGGGGTCGCTTTCGGCGATCTCGGCCAGGCTCGCAATGCCGGTCGGCGCCTCCGACATGAGTTCGGTGTTGTAGGCGATGGTCATGGGGTCGGTCGACATCGCGTACACGCTCGGGAGGAGCTGGGCGAAGTCCGGGACCTTGCCGAGCTCGGGAGACTCGTAGTCCATCAGGGTGCCTTCCCGGTCTGCGAAGTCCGCCCAGGCGACTGCGGCGTTCGACACGATCAGGTCCGCAGGTGAGTTGCCAGTCGACTGCTCGGAGAGCACACGCTGGAACACCTCGTCACTGTCGAGGTCGTTGGCCGAGACGTCCTCGACCCAGGGGAACTTCTTCTGGAAGTCGCGGAAGATCGGGGCCCAGTTCTCCTCCGAGGTGTTGGAGTAGATGACGAGTTTTCCGCCCTCATCCTTGGACTCCTCCAGGAGATCCGCGTAACCGTCGGGGTAGTAGTCCGGGACCCCCTCGACGGTGATCTTGTTCTCCGCCACGTTGGACGTCTCCTCACCACCGCAAGCAGCAAGGGACCCGAAGGCGACGGTGAGAGCCACGGCCGAAACGGCCCGTCTGCTCCCTGGTGAGGTGAACCCGAATGTGCGCTGCAAACGACTGCATCGTGACCGCTCCTGTTTGACCCTGAGAGTTTGTGGTGACCACACTGTGCAGGTTATAACCTGTAACCGTCAAGCCCTCCGCCAGATTTTCTTCCTGGAGATGCTCGCCCAGGCGATTCTCATGGGTGTCCAATATGGTCTGTGACCTGCGGAAATACCGGCGTTCAGCGGCCTCGTTGCGGCTCCGGGTTCGTTCTGGTCAGCCAGCCGGCTTGAGGCCTCCAGATGACAAACTCGACCGCGTGCCTGTACGTTATAACCACCAAGCGAAGGAGGACCGTCATGACAGAGCCGGCCGGGTTGTACGTCACCAAGAGCGACTACGCCTACACCCGCATCCGTGAGGGCATCCTCATGGGCGAGTTCGGCCCCGGCACGGTCCTCAACCAGGCGTTGCTGGCCAAGACGATCGGCGTCAGCACCACGCCGCTGCGCGAAGCACTACGGCGCCTGAAGTCCGAGGGCCTGGTCGAGCTCGACGCTCACCGCGACGCCCACGTCTCCGATCTCACCGCCGAGGAGGCACGCGACCTCCTCGAGGTGAGGCGTTCCCTTGATCCCCTCGCGGCCGGACTTGCGGCAGAACGGCGCACCAAGGACGACATCCGCATCATGCGCGAGGCCGCGAAGGACGTGGAACCCCTGCTGACCAATCCCACCGTGGTGGACCTGGTCGCGCACCGCCGGTTTCACACCGCCATCTATGTCTCCTCGCACAACGACTTGCTCATCTCGGCTCTCGACGGTCTGTGGGACAAGGCGGACCGCTACCGACGACTCGGCCTAGAGGTAGTCCGTAGCCAGGAGGAGCGCGACCAGAAGGCGCGCGAACACGCCGAACTGCTCGACGCCGTCATCCGCGGCGACAGCGCCGGCGCCGCAGAGGTGATGCGACAGCACATCGCCACCAGCCTGGGGGCCAAGGCCGCCAATCGCCTCGTAGGCGACAACCCCGTCCCCGCCCCCGTCCTTTCGCCCCTGTCCTGAGCTCGGCTCAGAACTCAACCCGCGCCCGGCCGACCACATGACCTCCGCCACGCCCGAGATCCGCTCGTGGCTCGTACCGTTCTACGGACACACCCTGCTGGTCCAGGCCATCACGTTCGTGCTTCGCCCCACCGCCATCTACAAGGCCATCGAACTCGATGTCCCCATCCACTACCTCGGCGCCATGGGAGCCAGCTTCGCGATCGTTCCCCTCGCCCTAGCCGTGCCCAGCGGGCAAGCCACCGATCGCTTCGGAGAGCGTCGCGTCATGCTCGTCGGCTCGGTCATCACCCTGGCATCGGCCGCTGGGTTCACACTGCTCGGCGGCACCGTCTGGGGTCTCCTGGCGGCCAGCGTCCTCCTCGGCACCGGCCACCTGTGCTCGGTCGTGGGACAACAAGCCCTGGTGGCCAACCGCACGTCCAGGCACCTCTACGACACCGCGTTCGGTCGCTACACCTTCGCGGCCTCAGCCGGACAGGCCATCGGTCCCGGTCTGATCATCATTTTCGGCGGCCGAAGCTCGATCCCCGACACCCAGACCATCTTCTACTGGACCATCGCTTTGGGCGCGGTTCTACTCGTCACCTCACTGATGCTGCCGTCGGGGCCACATTCGGAGTCCACCACAGCGCAGCCGACGGGGTCCATCCGCGAGCTCCTGAGACGACGCGGCCTGCTCCGAGCACTCACGGTCGAGCTGCGTCGTCCTGGCCGCCGTCGACATCAGCCTAGTCTACCTTCCCGCGCTCGGAACCGAACGCGGCATCGCCGCCGGCACCATCGGCATTCTGCTCACTGTCCGTGCCGTCGCATCGATGACCTCACGCTTGCTCTTGGGTCGACTGTCCGCCTGGCTGGGCAGAACCCGGCTCCTCACCACCAGCATCGCGGCATCCGCAGTCGGCATGGCTCTACTCCCAATCCCCATGCCGCTCTGGCTCCTACTAGAAGGCTAGGACCGGCGAAGCCGGATTTTCAGGTCAAGTTTCAGGCTGCGAGTCCAGATTCGTTGGTGAGCTTGTCGATGGCTTTCTGGTAGCTGCGGCTGGCGGCTTTCAGCGGTCCGGGTGCGGGGTCGGTGAGTTCGGCCAGGCCGGTGCGTAGCAGCCGATCGTGAGCGCGGGTGAGGAAGAGGGCATCGCGGAGGCCGGTGTCGGTGACTCGGTATCGGTGGCTGTGGGGTAGGCGGGTGATCAGCCCGTGCGCACGTAGTCGACGCAGGTCATAGGTCATCTGACCCGCAGTCATCTGTTGGGTGTCCCCGCCCAGCAGCGGGGAGACCAGATCGCGTAGGTCACGGTTGGTGAAGCCGTCGGGCAGGAGCCGGAAAACCAGCAGCGCATGGAGTACTGCCTGGGCGCGGGGGTCGGCGAAGCGGAGCCCGGCGACGCGGGTTCCCTGGCCAGTGAGCACGGGGTCGTTGATGGCGGTGAAGGTTTCGCGGCCTCGGGCCGGGTCATGGCTGAGTCGTTGGACGCCGAGCAGGCGCCTGTTGGCGGTGAAGCCGACCTCGCAGAGTGCGGGCAGGTTGGTCAGTCGTTTCCGGATGTCGAAGTCGTAGGTGTCGTTGATGGTGGTCTCGGTCCGTAGCGCTCGTCCTTCCTTGTGGTACTGCTTGATGGTGGTGTGCTTGTAGTCCACGTGCAGGCTCGGGGTGACACCCTCGGTGATGACCCGGGTCCGGAACCGGCCCGGAGTCGGTCGTGGGCCCCGGCTGCGGATCGTGCGGTCGAAGACCAGGGTGACCTGGTCGGGTCGACCGAGGTCGAGGTTGTCGCGGATGACTTGTTCGAAGAAGATCCGTCCCGAGACTGGCCGATCGAGCATCTGGGTCAGCGAGAACTCCGCCTGCAGGATCGAGACGTCGTAGCGGTAGCCCGCGGCCCGGTCAGCCGCCGAGAACGGGTGCGGCACCCGGGCCAGCCACTTGCGTAGCAGTGCGTCGATCTGGTCCGGGCCCAGGCTGGCGCAGATCGCCTGCACGGCGGCCACATCATCTGGGTCATCGATCGCGGCGAAGGCGTTGTCCAACGCGGTGAACCCGATCCCGGCCCGCGAGGCCTGCTTCTTGGCCCACTCGTTTCCGTTCACGCACAGCTTGGCGTTGTAGGGGAAGTAGGAGCAGAACTTGAAGAAGAACGGCCCGAAGTCGGCGTCCACGGCATAGAGGTAGAAGTGGTTCACGAACCCGGTGGCCTTCACGATCCACGGGTAGGACAGGCCTTGGGCGTCGCGGCGTTTCTCGGTGCGGAACAGCGTCGTCTTCTCCTGGGCCCGACCGATGAACAGCACCCCCTCGGTGCGGCCGGTCGCCTCGAAACGGGCCAAGTGCTCATGCATCACCTCGTCCTTGCGTTGGCCCTTGACGAAGTTCACCCACGGCACACCCTGATCAACAGCGAAGCGGTGCATCGCCGCGCTGAACGCATCGGTTATCTTGCCCAACGGCGCGGTCGAGGCGATCGGCAACCCGAGCTGGCGCTGCACGTAGCCCACGATCCCCGCCGCGTATTGCAACTGCGGGACGTAGACGTTGAGATACATCCGGTCGATGCACTCGATCTCGAAGACCGTGTGCTCGGCAACGACATCGGACACGGTGCGCGGTAGCGTCATGACAGGCTCCGGTCAGGCGGACGGCTGCGTTTCAGCCAACCACCGCCAGCAGGCGGTCACAACACGGCGGCCCCGGCCACCGTCACCCCGCCGACCGGAGCCGCCCCACCAAGCCCAACCCCCGCCACACGACTCGTCGGGCTGGGGCGGAGCCCCGTTAGTTCTCGTCGCCGGCACCGGGCTCGGACTCGGAGCCGGACAGCCCCTCACCATGTCCTGGCTCGCAGAGTCCACTCCCCCCGGTCTACGCGGACGAGCCATGTCGCTCCGGCTCACAGGCAACCGACTCGGCCAGGTCATCGTCCCGTCGGCCGCCGGCGTCCTCGCCGTCGGCGCCGGCGCCGCAGGCGTCCTGTGGGTCACCGCCGCAGCCCTGGCCGCCGTCGGTATCTCAGCACGCAGCATCACCTCCAACCCACCACCCACAACCACCACCTGAGTCACCCCACCGGAAGGAACCAACCATGTCCGACATCACCCCCACCGCAGACCTCTACGACAAGCACGGCGAAACCCTCGCCTCCTGCGACACCCAATTCCGCCAGTACGGAGGCCGCACCCAGTTCCAAGGCACCGTCGTCACTGTCAGATGCCACGAAGACAACGCCCTGCTCAAGAAGGTCGTCACCGAGCCCGGTCACGGCAAGGTAGTCGTCGTCGACGGCGACGGATCACTCCACTGCGCCATGATGGGCGACAGAATGGCCGAGATCGCAGCCAACAACGGCTGGGAAGGCGTCATCATCAACGGCGCCATCCGCGACGCCGCTCTTATCGGCGCCCTCGACATCGGGGTCAAGGCCCTCGGCACCAACCCCCGGAAAAGCCACAAGCACGGCCACGGACAGAAGGACCTGCCCATCTCCTTCGGCGGAGCCGTCTTCAACCCCGGCGCAACCGTGGTCAGCGACGAAGACGGCGTGGTCGTGCTGCCAGCCTGACCGAACGCGATGCGAGCCTCGAATTCGCCTCGGCTTCGCTAGACCAGGCCCCGCGCTCGCCCGGCCATCACAGGTCTCGGTGTTGTCGAGCATCCCCGATTACTGGGGTGTCAAGTTGTGTCAATCCGCGTGTCCGGGCGCGTTTGCGCAGCTCAGGGCCGTGTGAATGTGCGCTCCTAAGTCGAGTCGTTAGGTCAAGCCTGACCTGGGGCACCACACTCGCGTGAACTCTGAGTCGCTGGCCCAGAGATTGCCTCCGGCCGTCCTCGCGTCGCGCGGTTGATTCAGGAACTGGCTCCGGCGCGTCGGACAGAGAACGAGGTCTGCTGGCCCGGGAGGAGGATTTCGAACCGCTGGCCTCTGGGTTACGACCCCGAGCCCAACTGGTGAGCACGTCGCAGAATACGGCGTACAAATGAAAGCGAGGCCACAGGAAGTGGCCAGTACTTGCGAGAACTGATCCCAGCCAAAGGGGCAGGTCAAGGGGGCAGATTGGGGCGACGTCAAGAGACCTCCGAGAAGTGCCTTCCGGGAATCAGCGGGTTCGGGGTTCGAGTCCCTGATGGCGTACCAATCAAGCAGGTCAACGGCCTGCGACCCGTTTCGGTGTGCCGTGCAGTGCACTTTTGCTGCACATTGTTTTTTCTGCTCCAGGTCGGCGATCGCCTGAACGGCCCTAGAGGGCTGGTCCATGGCTGCCGACGAGCTACACATTTGGGTCATCGCCGGCCGCGCTTGCCTGATCGGTGACGCTCCGTGGCTGACCGCGGGCACCAGACGCCGGGTGAGCTTTCGCGACTGGATTTGCAATCCGCCACATCCAATACTCTGACGTCCACATTTGCGCAGCACACCGCGCGTGTTCGCTTCCTGGCCCCCGGTGTCCGGTTCGTCGACCCCCATTGCCCCGAGTCACTGGAAGGCGGGTACGACTTCCTTGATGAAGAGCTCCAGCGACTTCTTCTTCTCCTCGTGCGGAGAGGCTGTTGTCGCACCAGAAGCTGAACTCGTCGACACCGATCTCCTGGTAGGGGCGCAGCCGGTCGATGACCTCCTCGGGGGTGCCGATCATCGCTGTCTTGTGCAGGGACTCGGGCTCGAACTCGGGCCTTCCCGCGAACTTCGACTCCGGGCTGGGCTCGAGGAAGCCGTCCACTGGGCGTGGTCTTGTTGCCGAACCAGGCGTCGAAGGTGCGGTAGAAGCGTGGCGATCGCCTTGGCGGCGGGCAGCCATCCCTCCGGGTCGTCGGCCGCGTGGACGTGGGTGTGGCGCAGCACCATCAGCTCGGGTCGCGGTATGCTCGGGGTGGTTGGCCGAGCGGCGGTCTCGAACTTGTTCTTCGAGGTCCACGACCTCCTCGTCGCCCTTCATCAGCGGGGTGACCATCACGTTGCAACCGGACTTGACGGCGAAGTCGTGAGAGTCGGGGTCCCGCGCGGCGATCCACATGGGCGGCATCGGCTGCTGCACGGGCTTCGGCACGCTTGTCGACGTGGGGAACTGCCAGATCTCACCGTCGTGGGCGTAGTCGCCCTGCCAGAGCTCCCGTACCGCCGGGACCAGCTCGCGGAGGTGCGTACCGCCGCTGGTGGCTGGGATTCCGCCCGCCATCCGGTCGAACTCGAACTGGTAGGCGCCTCGCGCGAGCCCAACCTCCATGCGGCCGTTGCTGATGACGTCGAGCAGGGCGCACTCGCCGGCGACCCGGATCGGGTTCCAGAACGGCGCGATGATCGTCCCGGCCCCGAGACGGATCTCGAGGTCTGGCCGGCCAGGTAGGCGAGCAGCGGCATCGGGCTGGGCGAGATCGGTGTACTCCATCGCGTGGTGCTCGCCGATCCAGACGGTGCTGAACCCGCCGGCCTCGGCCATCAGGGTCAGCTCGGTCAGGTCCTCGAACAGTTGACGGTGGCTGACGCTGTTCGTCCCAGCGCTCCATGTGCACGAACAAGGAAAATCTCACGAGGGCTCCTTCATCTCGGTGTTGGTGCTGCGACCGCGAACGGGTCGTGCCGGAACAGGTGTGGCGGTGCGGCCGGTCTCGGCCACGCGTCGGGTCGCGCATCAGCCGGCCCAGTCGACGCTGAAGTACTGGGTCTCGGTGAACTCGTTGAGGCCCTCGCGGGCGCCCTCGCGACCGAGGCCGCTCTGCTTCACGCCGCCGAAGGGGGCGGACGGATCGGAGACCAGGCCGCGGTTGATGCCGACCATGCCGGCGTCGATCGCCTCCGCGAGCCGCAGCGCGCGCTGCAGGTCGCCGGCGAAGACGTAGGCGGCGAGGCCGTACTCCGAGGCGTTCACCTAGCTCGATGAGCTCGGCGTCGGTGCGCCAGGTGACGATCGGCGCCACGGGTCCGAAGATCTCCTCCTGCGACGATCTCGGCGTCCGGCTGCGACGCCGGTGAGCGACGATGGCCGGGCAGAAGTAACCGGTGAGCCCCTCGGGCACGGACGGCGCGGTGCGCGATCCGGGCGCCGGCGTCGACCGCCGCGCTCGACCAGTGTCGGTGATCTGGCCAGCGGCCCGTGCCGAGATCATCGGGCCGATCGTCGGTGCTCGGGGTCGGCGGCCGGGCCGACGCGGAGCGCCTCGACCGCGGCCCCGAGCCGGTCGGTGAAGTCGTCGGCGACGTCCTCGTGGACGTAGAAGCGGTTGGCCGCGGTGCAGGCCTGGCCGCCGTTGCGGAACTTGGCGACCATGGCTCCGGCCACCGCAGCGTCCAGGTCGGCGTCCTCGGTCACGACGAAGGGGGCGTTGCCGCCGAGCTCCATCGAGGAGTTCACCACCCGGTCGGCGGCCTGCCGGAGCAGGATCCGGCCGACGTTGGTCGAGCCGGTGAACGAGATCTTGCGGACCCGGGGGTCCGCGAGCCAGGCGGTGACGACGCCGGGCGCGTCGAGGGTCGGGACGACGTTGACCACGCCGTCGGGCACGCCGGCCTCCGTGAGGAGCCGGGCGATGGCGAGCGCCGTCAGCGGGGTCTCGGCGGCGGGCTTCAGCACGACGGTGCACCCGGCCGCGAGCGCCGGGGCGATCTTGCGGGTGACCATGGCGGCCGGGAAGTTCCAGGGGGTGACCAGGGCGGCGACCCCGACCGGCCGGTGGGTGACGATGGTGCGCGGCCCCGCCGGCCGGGGACTCGCCGTAGCTGCCGTCGCTGCGGACGGCCTCCTCGGCGAACCAGCGGAAGAAGTCTGCGGCGTAGGTCACCTCGCCGCGCGCGTCGCGCCTCGGCCTTGCCGTTCTCGGCCATGATCAGGGTGGCCAGCCGGTCGATGTCGAGCGAGCATCGAGCTCGTAGGCGCGGCGGAGGATCTCCGACCGCTCGCGCGGAGCCAGTGCGGCGCCAGCGCCGAAGGCGTCGTGTGCCGCGTCGACGGCGGCGAACGCCTGCGTCCGTGGTCGTGCCGTTGCTGACCGCGGCGATGACGGTGCCGGTGGCGGGGTCGTCGACCTCGAAGGTCGCGGCCGTCGGCGTCCATCAGCCGCCGCCGATGAAGCACGCCGGAGCGCGGGTTCGAGGGACGCGACGTACTTGCTGCACGGTGTCGTCGAAATGCATGGCGGACCTTTCGTCGCGGGGTGTTCGAGCTGGGTTGGGAACGCGAAGCGGGCTCAGGCGAGCAGGTCGACGGCCTCGGCGTACCAGTGGGTTGACCCGAGGGTGACACCGACGTGGGTGAGCGTCGTGGGATCGGTGGCGCCGTGCCAGTGGTCCTCGCCAGGCGGAGTCCAGACGACGTCCCCCACCCCGCACCGCCTGACGGGCATCGTCGCGGCTGCCGACCCAGCCCTCGACCGGCGACGACGAGGAGCATCTGGCCGCCCTCGTGGCGGTGCCAGTGGGTGCGAACGCCGGGCGCGAACGTGACGCTCGCCATCGACACATCGCCTTCGACCGGGGCCAAGGGTTCCTGCAGGAGGAGGTCCATCCACGCGGTGCCGGTGAAGTGCTCGCTCCAGGGCAGCCGATGGCGGAGGCGGAGTCCGCACCGTGGTCGACCTTCATGCGGTCCGGTGGCGGTGCACCGCCAGCGAGGGAGCCGTCGAGGCCGGCCATGCAGGGCCCGCCGGCTGGCGCGCACGTGTTCGCGCATCACCCGCTCGGCGCTGTCGCCGTCCTTGGCGACGATCAGCTCGAGCACGCGGTGGTGCTCCTGGTCGGACTGCAGGACCCGGCCCGGCTGGCTCAGCGAGGTGGTGACCAGCCGCGGGTAGGCGAGCTGGTTCATCAGCGTCCGGTAGTGCGCCTCGAGCTTGGCGTTGTCGGCCCGGCGATCAGCAGGTCGTGGAACTCCTGCACCAGCTCGGCGTACCGGTCGCGGTCGTCGCCGCGACCGCGGCCTGGTCCGCCTCGACGAGGTTCTGCTCGAGCCGGTCGAGCTCGGGCACGCGGCCGCGGTGGGCGAGCAGCCGCGCGGCCGCACCCTCGAGCAGCTCCTTCATCTCGAAGAGCTCGGTGATCTCGCGCCGCGACGGCGTGGTGACGAACGTGCCCACCCGCGGCCGGATGTCGACCAGGCCCTCGGTCTGCAGCTGCTTGAGGGCCTCGCGCACCGGCGTGCGGCTCACCCCGAACGACTCGGCCAGGGCGATCTCGGACAGGTTGACGCCCGGGCTCGAGCTCGCCGCTGATGATGCGGCGCCGCATCTCGGCGATGACCCGGTCCTGCATGTTGAGGCCGTTGCCGCTCGGTCGTTGCTCGGACTCATCCAGCGTCCTCTCCAGCTCGATGTGCGATGCTCAGCCAGGGGGCTCAGGGCCCCGCCGTCGAAGAACCTGCCGGCGCTGTAGACCATCGGGTGGTGGTCGGTGACCGCCGCGTCGACGACGCGGCAGATGAAGATCGTGTGGGTGCTCGCCTGCAGGCGTTCGCGGATCTCGACCTCCATGCTGGGCACTGCTCCGGTCGATCAACGGGCTGCCGAACTGGCCGGGCTCCAGTCGAGGCCGCCGAACTTGTCGGCGGCCTTCGAGGCGAAGCGGTTGACCACGTCGAGCTGGTCGGTCGACAGGATGTTGATCGCCAGGTGCGAGGCCGGAACAGGCACTCGTACGTCGACGAGGTCCGCTGCACGCACACCATGACGGTGGGCGGGTCGAGGGAGATGCTCGAGAACGCGTTGACGGCCAGCCCGCGGGGGCGGTCGCCGTCCATGACGGTCACCACGGTCACGCCGGTGACGAACTGCCGGTTCACCTGCTTCATCAGGTCCAGGTCCGGCCTGGCTGGGTGCGTCGTTCACGGGTGCCTCCTTGGCGGTCACTGGGGTCATCGGCGTGCTGGTCATCGGTCCTCCCCGACGCTGATGATGCCGAGCGCGGTGAGCAGGGCGCGCGGGTCCCAGGTGACGAACTCCTCGACGATGACGGTCGTCCTCGAACCGGGCGAAGGTCGCGCCGTCTGACCTCGCACCGTCCGGTGCGGTCGCGCGGTACACCGAGGAAGGAGCCGTCGTGTCGACCGACGCTGTGCCAGCGGAGCGCCACCCGGTCGCCCTCGTCGACGATATCGTCGATAGTGGTGACCAGGTCCGGGAACGCGGAGCGGGTGGCCACGATCGAGGCCTTGAACTCGCTCGAGGATGAGACCCTCGTCGGTCGAGCTGCTGCGCCGCCGGTAGCCCGGGCTGAGCAGCGTGGTCGAGGGCGTCGACCTCGCCCCGGTCCCAGGCCGCGTCCCAGGTCTCGATGACCCGCTTCTTGCGGTCGTCGTTCGTCATGTCGTTCCTCCTCTGTCTGGTGTGGTCGGGACTGCTCGGCGGCCGATTGGTCATGCTCGCGGCGACGCGGTCTCGGTCCGGTGGCGGCGGCGCCGGCGAGGCGTGCTCGAGCCGCTGGCTCCACCGCCCGGCTGCTCGGCCAGCGCCTGCTCGGCCGCGCCTGCGGTCCGCGACGAGCTCCTTCCAGAACGACACCGCGAGCCCGGCGATGATCACCAGGAACGGCACCGAGGTGACGATCACCGTGTTCTGGAGGGCGTTGAGCCCGCCGGCGAGCATCAGCACGATCGGCGGTGACGCCGGTGAGGACCCCCCAGAGGATGAGCACCGAGCGGCGCGGGGTGAGCGAGCCGCCGGAGGTCATCATGCTGAGCACGTAGGTGTTCGCATCGGCACCGGAGACGAAGAACATGACGACCAGGATGATCGCGACCACCGAGGTGATGGTGGCGAAGCGGGAAGTAGTCGAGGGTGGCGAAGAACGCGCTGTTGATGTCGGCGGCGGTCTGTTCGGCGATGGTGCCGCCCTCGAACATGTCGACGTGGATGGCGGTGCCGCCGAAGACGGTGAACCAGGTGAAGAAGACGACGGTCGGGACGACGAGGACGCCCATGATGAAGCCTCGGATGGTGCGGCCGCGGGAGATGCGGGCCAGGAAGACGCCGACGAAGGCGCCCCAGGACACCCACCAGGCCATCATGAAGTAGGTCCACCACTGCATCCACTCCAGGTCGCCGAATGCGGTGCCCTGCAGGCTCATCCGGAAGAAGTCGGTGGCCCAGGTGCCGACGGACTCGATGTAGAGGTTGGCGAGGAAGACCGTCGGGCCGACGACGAGCATGAAGACGAACAGGGCGATCGCCAGCGCCGGCGCTGCCCTGGCTGAGGAACTTGATGCCCTTGCTGACACCGGTCACGGCCGACAGGGTGAAGACGGCGGTGACGAGCGCGATGATCAGCACCTGGCTCACCGAGTTGACCGGGACGCCGAACAAGCGAGCCGAGGCCGTTGTTGACCTGCAGGGCGCCGAGGCCCGAGCGACGTGGTGGTGCCGAACAGGGTGGCGAACACCGCGAGGATGTCGATGGCCTTGCCGATCGGGCCGTTCACCCGGTCGCCGAGCAGCGGGTAGAACAGCTGGCTGACCAGCGTCCGGCGCCCTTGCGGTAGGTCGAGTAGGCGATGGCCAGCCCGAACACCGCGAAGATCGCCCACGCGTGCAGGCCCCAGTCGAAGTAGGAGTACTGCATCGCCCGGACCGCGGCCTCCGGCGTGCCCGGCTCGGCCAGGCCGTGCGGCGGCGTCGCGAAGTGCGAGATCGGCTCCGCGACGCCGTACGACACCAGGCCGATGCCCATGACGGCGCTGAGGATCATCGCGAACCAGGTGAGCGTCGAGAACTCGGGGCGGTCGTCGTCCGTGCCGAGCCGGATGTCGCCGGCCGGGCTGAAGGCCAGGAACACCAGGAACACCAGGATGCGCCAGGGTGACCACGAGGTAGGCCCAGCCGAAGATGCCGGTGAGCCAGTTCAGCGAGTCGGTGGTGACCGTGGTCAGGTTGTCGGTGAACAGCACGCGCCCAGGCGACGAAGAGGGCCGAGATGCCGACCGAGGTCCAGAAGACCGACCCGAGGCGTGCCGCGGTCCGGCGGCGGGCCGGTCGTCGACCGGCATCGTCGCGAGGTCGGGCTGCGGGTGCCGGGCCGGCGGGGACGGCGAAGCGGCCGCTCGCCTCGCTGGTCGTGTGAGTGGACATGTGAGCTCTCCTTGCAGGGGCTGCTAGAAGCCGGGACTGCTTGTATGCCACAGAAGGTTAGGCACATCACAGATCGCAGTGTCAACGCGCCAGGAAATTTTCGGCGACCGCCCTCGCGGAGGACCGGACTAGATCGCGGCATGGGCTGTCACGCGTGCATGAGCGATCGCCGCATCGAACTGCCAGTGCGGGCTGGCGCACGGATTGACTTGCTCTCGACTTGACTCACGCATGACTCGGCTCTAATCTCTTGCATACAAGACGAGCACGCCGTGATCTGGCATGCAAGCGGAGCGGTCACTGCCGATCATCGAGACCAGCAGGTCGGCATCGCGACCAGATAGGTCCACGGTGATGAACCGCACATCCGCAAGATCTGCACGGTCGTCGAGGACCTGGTCACCGAGCTCGGCGAGCCGGTCGAGCACGCCGGTACGGCGGGTGGCAGTCGCAGCCGTGATCGCCAACCCGTGGGCCGGCCGGGGCGTGGTGCCCGACCTCGACGACGAGGTCGTCGGCGTCGCGCCGGTGCCTGGCGCACCAGCTCACCGTCCGCCTGATCGAGGCGCTCGGCGGGGTCGACCGGCGTCCAGGCATTCGGCAAGGCCGCGATCGTCGGCCTCGGCGGCGAGATCGAGCACGCCGGCGCGCTGATCCACACGCCGTACTTCGGCAACCTGCTTCCGCGAGCTCACCGAGGGCGAGTCGATCATCGTCTTCTCCGACGACCGGCGCGGACGCCGGCGCGTCGCTGACCGTGCCGATGTGGCACAAGATGCACGCGGCGACCCGCTCCCACTACCAGACCATCTCGGTGCGGGTGCCCGACGCGCCCCGCGCCGACGAGATCGTCGTGATCGCCGCCGGCTCCACCGGTGGCCGCCCCAACGCCCGGATCGGGGACCGCACCAGCGACCCCGTCAGTGCGGCTCGTCGGACCTCCCCGTCGACCCGCTACCACCAACGAGACCCTGGAGAGCCTGCTCATGAACGTCCGCAAGATCATCACCTACGTCGACGAGGTCCTCACCGAGGGCGGCCGACCGGTCGACCCGCCGGCCCGCACCGCCGTCGTGGTCGCCGTCATCGAGAACCCGTGGGCGGGGCAGGGCTTCGTCGAGGACCTCGCTCCCGGCATCGACGCCACCGCCTCGGACCTCGGCAAGCTGCTGGCCGACCGGGTCGTCGAGGCCCTGGGCGGCCCGGTCGAGGCCTTCGGCAAGGCCGCGATCGTCGGGCTGGACGGCGAGATCGAGCACGGCTCGGCGCTGATCCACACGCTGAAGTTCGGCGACCACTTCCGCAAGGCCGCCGAGGCGACCACGCTGCTGCCCGCGGTCGAGAAGCGGGCCGGCGCCGGCACCGTCTTCGACATCCCGCTCAAGCACGTCACCGACGCCACCATCCGCTCGCACCACCAGAGCATCGAGGTGCGGGTGGCCGACGCCCCGCACGCCGACGAGATCGTGGTCGGGACTGGCGGCCGCCGCAGCAGGGCCGCCCGCAGGCCCGGCTCGCGCCGCTCTCCTCCGAGCAGTGACCGGCCGCTGAGTGCTGCTGCACCACTCCGTCACCGGCACCGGAGCCCGACGTCGTGCTGCTGCACGGCGTCGGGCTCGACCACGCCATGTGGGACCGGTGCCTGCCCGCCCTCGTCGAGGACGCACCGGGTGACGACCGTGGACCTGCGCGGACACGGCGCATCCGGCCCGGCCGCACCCGGTACCTCGCTCGGCCGACCTGGCCGGCGACGTCGTCGGAGGTCGCTCGACGCCGTCGGCGCCGAGACGCGTGCACCTCGTCGGCTTCTCGCTCGGGGCCCTCGTCGCCCAGCACCTCGCCGCGCACCGACCGGACCGGGTCGCGACCCTCTCGCTGGTCAGCAGCGTCGCCGCAGCGCACCCCCGACGAGCGCGAGGCGGTCTCGGCTGCGCCTGCGAGGCCGCGCAGGCCGACCTCCCCGCCACCGTGGACGCGGCGGTCGACCGATGGTTCGACGACGACCTGGCGGCACCGCGAACCCGACCTGGTGGACGACGGTCCGCCGCACCATGCTCGCCAACGACCCGACGTCGTACCTGGCCTGCTACACCGTCTTCGCCACGGCGACGCACGAGGTCGGCCCGCTGCTCGGACGGCATCACCGCACCGACCCTGGCCATCACCGGCAGCGACGACCCGGGCTCCACGCCCGACATGTCGCACCGGCTGGCCGCGGCCATCCCCGACGCCCGCGCCGTGGTCGTCGCGGGGGCCCGCCACCTCCTGCCCCTGGAACGGCCCGGCGAGCTGGCTGCACGCACTGACCAAGCACTTCGAGAGGACCACGCCATGACGCTCCACACCGACGCCGCCCCGCGCCGCCGCCGAGCCAGACCACCCTGCCCCGGCGCAGCCACTTCATCAACGGCGAGCGGGTCGCCCCTGCCGACGGGGAGTACTTCGAGAGCGTCAACCCCACCACCGGCGCGCGCCTTCTACGAGGCCGCGCGCGGCACGGCGGCCGACGTCGACCGCGGCCGTCGGCGCGGCCCAGGCGCATTCGAGAACCCGGCCTGGCGCGACCTGTCCCAGACCGCAGCGAGGACGCCTGCTCCGCCGCCTCGGCGACCTGATCGCCGAGAACGCCGAGCTGCTGGCCCGCACCGAGACCCTCGACAACGGCAAGCTCCTGCGCGAGATGCGCGCGCAGATGGCGGCGCTGCCGGAGTACTACTACTACTTCGCCGGGCTGGCCGACAAGATCCAGGGCGACGTCATCCCCGGCGCCAGCCGCAGCCTGCTGAACTACACGATGCGCGAGCCGCTCGGCGTGTGCGGGGCGATCACCCCGTGGAACTCGCCACTGATGCTGACCACCACCAAGCTGGCTCCGGCGCTCGCCGCCGGCAACACCATGGTGATCAAGCCCTCCGAGCACACCTCCGCCTCGCTGCTCGAGCTGGTCGAGCTGCTCGACCAGGCCGGCTTCCCGCCCGGGGTCGTCAACGTCGTCACCGGGTTCGGCGCCGAGGCCGGCAGCCCCCTGGTCTCCGACCGCCGGGTGCAGAAGATGTCGTTCACCGGCAGCACCGCGACCGGCGCCTGATCGCCCGCGCCTGCGGCGAGCGCTTCATCAAGGCCACCCTGGAGCTCGGCGGCAAGTCGCCCGAACATCGTCTTCCCGGACGCCGACATCGCCTCCGCCTCGATGGGCATCGTGGCCGGCATCTTCGCCGCCGGCGGCCAGACCTGCGTCGCCGGCAGCCGGGTGTTCGTGCACCGTGACGTCTACGACGAGACCGTCGAGCGCGTGGCCGAGCGGGCCCGCACCATCCGGATCGGCGACCCGCTGGAGGCCGAGCACCGAGCTCGGCCCGCTCGCGATGGCCTCGCAGCTGGCCAAGGTCGAGGAGTACGTCGCCATCGGCCGCGCCGAGGGCGGCAACGTGGTCACCGGCGGTGCGCGCGCCGACATCGGCCTCGACGGCTACTTCTACCAGCCGACCGTGTTCGCCGGCACCGACAACGACATGCGCGTCAGCCGCGAGGAGATCTTCGGCCCGGTGGCCTCGATCATGCCGTTCGACTCCGAGGAGGAGGTCGTCCGGCTGGCCAACGACACCGAGTACGGCCTCGCCGCCGGCGTGTGGACCAAGGACCTCGGCCGGGCGCACCGGATGGCCTCGGCACTCGACGCCGGGCACGATCTGGGTCAACACCTACCGGTCCATGTCGCCGATGTCCCCTCGCTCGGGCTTCAAGAACAGCGGGATGGGCATCGAGCACGGCACCGAGGCGATCCGGGAGTACACCCGGCTCAAGTCCGTGTGGGTCAACACCAGCGACGAGCCCCAGGGCGACCCGTTCGTGCTGCGCGCCTAAGGGTGGGGCCGCGCCATACCTCGCGCCGCACGGCGGGAGGCTTCACAACCAGGTCCACAGGCCGAGCACCTCACCCCTACGGCGCAGATTACGGCGCACAAATGAAAGCGAAGCCACAGGAAGTGGCCAGTACTTGCGAGAACTGATCCCAGCCAAAGGGGCAGGTCAGGGGGCAGATTCGGGCGACGTCAGAAACCTCCGAGAAGTGCCTTCCGGGAATCAGCGGGTTCGGGGTTCGAGTCCCTGATGGCGTACCAACATGCAGGTCAACGGCCTGCGACTCGTTTCGGTGTGCCGCGTATTGCACTTTTGGTGCACTCTATTTCGGACTCCAGCTTGGCGGATGCCTGAACGGCCCTAGGGGCTGCCCCTCTTCAGGGCGACGTGGCTTATCTGGCAGGTGGTCCGCTGGCCGGCTTTGAAGCCTGGGAGCGGGTCTGGTCATGTTGCGGCCTGACGTGTCCAGGTTCCACCTGGTGTCGCCGCGTGCCCGCAATGCGTGGGCAGGCTGTTGTGGCGACAGTCCTCCGACCGCGAAACCGGGAACTCCTCGTAAGCCCCGGCGCGGGTTTGGATGTACATGGCATGGGATCCTGCGACGACTCCGTCCACATCCCTGCCGAGCAGACGGGCAACGACGAAGGTGGCGGCGATCTCCGTCACGTCGCGGACAACGCCGAGCGGGAGCAGTGACCGCGTCTCGGCGATGGCCTCTTGTTCGCCGGCCCGCAGGACGACTCGTGTCGAGGGCGACACAGCGGCTGCTACGACGGCCACCGAGATGTTGTCCAGGTCGTCGGAGCCCACCGCCGCCAGGGCTCGACACCGGCTGAGCTTCAGCTTCTCAAGGACTCTTCGTTCCGTACCGTCCCCGATGAGCACCGGGATCCCCAGTTGGCGCGCAAGGGATAGGAAGGCGGCTGATCGATCCCTTTCCACACCCACGACTGGGATGTTGAGTGCCATCAGCTGTGCGCACAGTCGAACACCCAGTTGCCCCATGCCCACCACGATCACGTGGTGCCTGCGCGGCGCCGTGGTAGGTCCGAGGAGACCGAGCAATCGCGGCTCGAAGAGCCGGTCGATGAGCCCGGCCGTGAACATCGCGGTGAACACGATGGTTGCGAGCATGGCGAGCGCCGAGACCACCCCGTAGATTGCGCCGGTTTCGGTTGGTCCCGGGCCCACCGTGGCGACGACCCGGGACGCTTCGAGAAACGACTCCCCCACTGGGTGACCTTTCACAAGGACCAGCCACCACCAGTCGCCCAGCAGTACCGCGGCGAGGCCGAGCGAGCCGATCAGGAGCCAACGCGTCCCCACGTCGTGGTGGCGGTGGTCCCACCTGAGGGCTGCTGCGAGCCGCGTGCGGCGCGTGAGTCGCGGCGGTGCCATGCGCCGCTGACTCGGATCGTTGTCTCCTTGAGAGCGGACCTCGACCAGCTCGTCAGAATGCAGGTAGGACGCCAAGAGGTCGGGCTCAAGGCACGGACCGGTCAGGCTTGGCGCGGCAAGAGTCGCGGGAGAGAAGACGGTCGCCTGGGGCAGGAACTTGCTCAGCTGACCGGCGATCGTTCGGTCGAAGATGGTCACCACCATTGGCAGTGATTGATCGAGATGGGCGAGTGCGAGTGCGTACCGAAGAGCTGCCACATCGTCCCGGACGAGGATGGATGCAGAGGTCACGCCGTCGCGAAGAGCCGCTGCTAGGTCTGCATCGGCGGGCGCGCCCAGGTGTCGCACCCGTGCAGTCTTGTCCAGCGTGGCACACACCCTGCGGGCCGCGGGCGTCTCACCAATGACGAGGTAGCCCTCGCGGTCGCCTTCGCTGGAGACGGCAACGGGCGGCTTCTGGGCAGAAGTGCGAGTCATTGGATTCGCCATTGGCAGCGCTGGCTCCTCGGTCTAGATGGTCCAGCGGCAGTCGTCGGACCGGTAGGGGTCGCAGGTGAGGCACCGTGCCTCGTCACAGCCTTCGCAGTTAGTGAGCTCGCCGCCGCAGTGGTAGCACTCGATGCGGTCGATCCGAGCCGCCTGCTTGGTCGCCCAACCGGTCTTGGCCAACGCCATCCGCGGCAGCGCTTTGGAGCGGGTTCTGCCAGTTGTGGTGCTCACGTGATGCTCTTTCCTGGTTCCGTGGTGGTTGAGATGCCTGATGTCAGCCCGGGTACGGGTGGCCTTGGTCTGTCGGCGGGACGTTTTCGGTCGAACGTCGCCCTTGCGGCGTCGGGAAGGCCCGGCTCGCCGGACCATTGGCCTTTGAAGAGGACGTCAGGTCAGCCAGTACCTCTGCAAGGGCCAGCGCGCCCGCCTCGACATCCGCCTCCTCGGCGTGCTCTTCCGGCGAGTGAGAGATACCTGTCGGATTACGCACGTACAGCATCGCTGTCGGGACGAAGGGGGCCAGAACTCCGGCGTCGTGCCCAGCCCCGGTGGCGATGATCGGTGCGTCGGGCAGGACCGTGGAGAGCCGTCGCTGGAGCCGGCTATCAAAACGGGCCGTCGGGCTGTACGACTCCTCGCGGAGCTGTACGGCACAGCCTTCCTGAGCGGCGCTTTCGCGTGCCCGATGAAGGATCGTGCTCACCAAGGCTCGAACGACGTCGTCGTCCGGATGACGCACGTCGAGCCACATCTGCACTCGGGACGCGATCACGTTGGCGCCTCCGGGGATCGGGATCAAGCGACCAACAGTGGCCCGGGCGAGCGGAGTGGCTTGCGCGGTCTCCTGGATCGCGAGCACGATGCGTGCCGCAACGGTCATCGAGTCCTGACGGTCGGCCATCAGAGTGGTACCGGCATGGTTGCCCTGACCAGACACAGTGAGCCGCCAGCGTCCGTGGCCGATGATCGATGAACCGATGGCGACGGGCTGTGCAAGGTCAACGAGTCCGCGACCCTGCTCGACATGGAGTTCGACAAACGTTCCGATCCGAGCCAACGCCTCCCGATCGCGCCCGAGGTGGCGAGGGTCCAGGTTGTTCCGAGCCATCACGTCGGCCAAGCTGTCGCCGTCGTCATCCGTTAGCTGTAAGGCGGCGTCGGCATCCACGCTGCCCACCATCAGACCCGATCCGAGGCAGGCCAGGCCGAAGCGCGATCCCTCCTCCTCGGGAAACACCGCAATCGCCAGGGGACGATCAGGAACGTGCCGACGGGCGCGGAGCAGATCGAGGGCCACCAACGCCGATGTCACGCCCAGTGGACCGTCGAACGCTCCTCCGCCCGGTACGGAGTCCAGGTGGCTGCCGGTGACAACGGCGTCCTGTCGCTGCCGGCCAGGGACGTCGAGCCAAGCCCACATGATGCCGTTGCGGTCAGTCTCGACGTCGAGGCCGCGACCCGCCGCCTCCGATCGGAACCACGAGCGAAGGTCGAGTTCCGCCGTCGAGAAGACCGGTCGCGAGTACCCCCCGCGAGCTGGGTCGGTGCCAATTCCGGCTATGTCACTCAGCAGAGACGTGACACTGACGGCGCTCACAGACATGAATTCCTCTAAAGGTCTAGGCGACTGTCGCTGGCCATCAGGCGCGGGTGACTCGAAACTCGGCTGGAACCTGTGCCACTTGCTCGGCGCTGCCTGCTCCGCTGGCAAGTTCGGCGGCCATCGCGCCGACAAGAGGCGCGAACTTCGCGCCGTGCCCGGAGCAGGGCGAGACCACCGTGACGCCCTCCGCACGGTCAAGAACGAAGTCCTCGTGCGGGGTGTTCGTGAACAGGCAGGTGGTCTCTGCGTACGGCTCCGCGACTAGGCCGGGGAGGTGTTGCTCGACGTAGGCGACCATCCGGCGACGATTGGTCGGGTCAACGACCTGGTCCTGCATCGAGGCCGAGGCGAGTCGCTTCCCGCCGTTGTACTCGGCGACCTTCTGGCCGCGGTGGTCGGCGTCGGAACCTCCCGGCAGCCCGTACGTCTGGATCTGCTGGTCCTTGTAGATGAACGTGGGCCATGCGGCCTTGGCGGGGATCCCTCCGGCAGCCCGAACTTCGTCGCGGTAGGGGAAGTGAAAGGCCTGTTCCTGGCGGACCTCCAGAGAAGGCATCCCCGCCAGGAATCCTGGGGGGAGCGAGAGATCGCTCAGGAGCTCGGGCAGCCAGCCCCCTGCACACACGACGACCTGCTCAGCTAGCACCTGGTCGCCGTTCGATGAGATCAGCCGATACCCGGATGGGGTCCGATCGACTCTCTTCACCGTCCAGCCGGTCAGCAGCAGAGCGCCTTGCTCTACCGCCCGGGCCACCATCGTCTCCACTGCTCTTTGCGCATCGATGACACCAGCGCCGGGGTGCCAGAGAACCGGAGTGCCGAACGTGAACTGGGGCCAGCGTTCTGCCGCGCGCTGGGCGGCGAGCAGCTCATGCTCGACGCCCGACCGTGCGAGCACGTCGGCGAGGCGTTCGGGGTGACGAAGTACTCCGAAGTCGAGTGCCCCGGTCGTGGTGATGAGTTCGGCGTCACCGAGTCGTTCGAGCTCGTCCCACAATGGCTTGGCCTCGACAACGAGACGCGTGTAGAGGTGTTGGGGGTACGCGTAACGAAAGATGCGAGCCGAACCGTGGGAGCTGCCTCCACGGTGGCCGGGAGTGGCGCGCTCCAGCAACGCCACCTCGTGGCCCCGGGCCGCGAGCTGCCACGCCGTGGCGGCTCCCGAGAGCCCGGCACCAATGACCGCATACTGCGCCGCATCGGCATTCACTACAAGCACTCCTGGATCAAGCGCAGACGAATGGGTGGCGCCGTCGTCGCTGTCATGGCAGGTCCAGATACGGGTAGGTCCAGTCGGTGGCGGGGGTGAGCGATTCTTTGATGAAGCGACCGCTGATCCAGCGCTGCAAAGACAGCCGGGAGCCGGTCTTGTCGTTGGTGCCCGACGCTCGGCCACCCCCGAAGGAGACCTGGCCCATCAAGGCGCCGGTGGGTTTGTCGTTGATGTAGGTCATGCCCGCTGCGTTGCGCAGTATGTTCAGCGCTTCGGAGATGGCCAGCCGATTCGAGGCGAAGATCGACAGTGTCAGCGCGTACTTGCTGGTCTGGTCGATCTGCGGCAGAAGGGTGCTCCACTCGGCATCCTCGTAGACGTAGACGCTGAGGAGTGGGCCGAAGAACTCCTCGGACATGGTGAAGGCCGTCGGGTCGGTGGTGGTGAAGATGGTCGGGTCGACGAACCACCCCTTCTCGGGGTTGACGCTGCCCCCAACGAGCAGTTCGTGGCTGTCGAGTGCCTTTGCTCGGTCGAAGGCGCGTTCCAGTCGCCGCAGAGCGACCTCGTCGATCACGGCGCCGACGTAGGTCCGGTGACTGGTCACGTCACCGACGGGCAGGGAGCGCACCGTCTCGGTGAGGTCGTCTTTGAGCCGCTTCCACAAGCTCCGGGGGATGTAGGCGCGGGAGGCAGCGGAGCACTTCTGCCCTTGGTACTCGAATGCGCTGCGCACGAGTGCCGTTTTGACGGCGTCGTAGTCCGCGCTGGGGTGGGCGAGGACCGCGTTCTTGCCGCCGGTCTCCCCGACCAGTCGCGGGAAGCAACGGTAGTCGTCGATGTGGGCGGCGACGGACTTCCACAGACTGCGAAAGACCTCGGTAGACCCGGTGAAGTTCAGGCCGGCGAACTCGGGGTGGGCGATTGCGGCCGCGGCGACGCGGTGTCCCGACCCGTGGACCAGGTTGATGACGCCCGGCGGGAGCCCGGCCTCCTCCAGCAGCCGCATGGTCACTTCGCTGCTGAGTGCTGACTTCTCCGACGGCTTCCAGACCACCGTGTTTCCCATGAGGGCCGGGGTGGTTGGCAGGTTGGCCTGGATGGCGGTGAAGTTGAAGGGCGTGATCGCGAGGACGAAGCCTTCGAGGGGCCGGTGGTCGAGGGTGTTGATGTCGCCGGGAAGGGACGGCGGCTGGTCGGCGTAGATCTGCTGGGCGAGGTGGGCGTTGTAGCGGAAGAAGTCGGCCACCTCGGACGCCGCGTCGATTTCGGCCTGGTGGAAGGTCTTGGACTGGCCGAGCATCGTGGTCGCGACCAGTTCGTCGCGGTATTTGCCGGATGCCAGGTCGCCTGCGCGGAGGAAGATCGCGGCGCGTTCCCACCATGGCGTCCTCGACCAGTCGTGCTGCGCGTCCAGGGACGCCTGGATCGCCGACGTGGTGATGTCGTCATCCGCCTGCGGCAGACGGCCGAGGACGTGGGCGTGGTCGTGAGGGGCGACGACATCGGAGAGGTCTCCGGTGAAGCGTCGTTCGCCGTTGATGACGTGGGGGAGGTCGCGGACCTCGGAACCGACCCGCTTGAGTTCGGCCGACACGCTCTGCGCGTCGGCCGAGCCGGGTGCGAGATCGCGGGACGGCTCGTTCTTCGGAGCAGGAACTCGCGGGTTCGCTGCGGTGCTGACGGTGGTCGTTGTCATCGGATTCCTTGCGTTGGATGGTCTGGCTGTTCAGCTTTCGAGCTTGTGCTTCAAGCCGCCGTTGTGCGCTGGCGACGGAATCGTGGGTGATGGAGACCGCGAGCTGCACGTCGCGAGCACGTACCGCCGCGACCAAGGCCGCCTGAGGCGTCCACAGTGAGTTGTCGTGACCTTCGATGGCGGTGCGGGCGCCGATGACTTTGTAGGCACGGCATTGCGCCCACAGTGTCTCGATGGTGTCGGTGAGGACGGGGTTGCCGCTGGCTTGGTAGAGCTGGCGCAGCATGACCTCGTCCTCGTCCAAGGCGTCGTTGACTCGGCCTTGCTCCACTGCGACGTGCATCCGCTCGCAGGCAGAACTCATGATCTCCAGGTCACTCTCACTCGCTCGAACGACTCCCTTGCGGGTCGCCTCGACCTCCAGCAGCTTGCGCACGTCGTAGATATTGATGAGCTCGCCGATGGTGAACTCGCGGACCCGCGCGCCACGGTGCGGAAGGGTCGTGACCAAGCCGTTCTCCTCCAGGCGGCGAAGTGCATCACGGACCGGCATCACGCTGGTGCCCACCATTTCGGCGAGGTCCCGCACACGAAGCCGGATCCCGCCCGCCAGCTCACCGGTGAAGATGGCGTTGGCGAGCACGTCATAGACGTGGTCTGCGACTAGGGCCGGCTTGGCCTGTTGGCTGGAGAGGGTCATGGCTGCGCTCCTCGAAATCGGTCAGGTTGGCTCGATCCGCGTCAGTCTCCCGCGAGCGATCTCAAGAAGAGGAACAGGTTCGCGGGCCGCTCCGCCATGCGCCGCGTTAGGTACGGATACCACTGGGTTCCATACGGGAGGTAGACGCGGACGCGATAGCCCTCGCGGACCAGTTGCTCCTGGAGAGTACGTCGGACCCCGTACAGCATCTGGAACTCGAAGGCCTGCTTGTCGATCCCGAGCTCGCGCGCGGTGCGCTTGACTTCGTCGATACAGCTGTCGTCGTGCGTACCGAACGCCGGATCCGGAAGGTTCGCCAACGCCCAGCGCGTGAGGAACCGGTACTGGGCGGTGACATCGGCCGGCGACCGGAACGCGACGTCGACGTCCTCGTCGAAGGCGCCTTTGACCAACCTGATCCGCGGGAGTGTCCCGGTGAATTCTCGCAAATCGAAGGGCGTCCGTCGCATATAGGCCTGGATCGCCACCCGTGTTTCGGGGTACTCGTCGATGATCTCCTTGAAGATCGCCAGCGTGTCACGGCCGACGGTGCTGTGCTCCATGTCGACCTCGACCTTGCCATCGTGGTCCCGCGCGACGTTCAGCAGTCGTCGGAGGTTCGCCTCGCAGCGTTCCGGGGCAGTCACGATGCCGAGCTGGGAGAGCTTGACCGACACTGTCGAGCCGTTCGTCCGGATGGCCATGCCTTCGATGGCCGCTACGTACTCCTGGGTCGCGGCCTCAGCGGTGTCGAGGTCGTGCACTGATTCGCCGAGGAGGTCCAAGCTCGCGAGGATGCCCCGTCGGTTGAGCTGCTCGCTCACCGCGAGCGCATGCTCAAGGGTCTCTCCGGCGACGTAACGCTCGACCACGGGACGGGTGAAGCGGTTGCTGGTCGTGAGCTCTTCGAGCTTCTTGTTCTCCGATGCGAGGAGAAGGAGTCGGTTGGGCATTCTGGTCCTCAACGGCGAGTCGGGCGCGGTCGGCATGCAATTTGCGTTCGTACGGGCGAAGGCGGATCCCGACGAGGGAAGACGGAATCGGACCTGGTGATGCCCAATGCTACTTTGTGATCACAGATCACACAAGGAACGGCGCGAAATTGGTTCGACAGAGGCCGCTCATCACCGAAATGGGCAGGTCAGAGCGATGCCTCCCGACGGCTCATCGACCTCTATTCACGGATCCGCCGCGCGGTGTGATCACATCGGTCTCAATTGCAACCAGGTCGCAGGGCCGCTGGCGGTGTCAGCCGGGCTTTGGATAGCCGTTGCGTTCGGAGATCTGGGCAGCCGCGGAGATCAGGTGGGGAGCCACACTAGGTATCGTGTTCGCGTTGATTCGGAAGTTCGGCCCGGAGATGGTGAGCGCGGCTATCACTTGGCCATCGAGTGCGCGGATCGGCGCAGCGACGGCCGCCAACCCCACCTCGTGCTCCTCGAGCGTCTGGGCATAGCCCTGGCTGCGGACAGTCTCCAGCTGCTGCACGAGAGCCTTGGCATCCACAATGGTCTGTTCCGTATAGCGTTCCAAGCCACCGGCCAAGTTCGTCTTGAGCTCATCAGCGGCCATGTGTGCGAGGAAGACTTTGCCGGCCGACGTCGCGTGCATCGGTGTGCGTTGTCCGACCCAGTTCACCGTGGTCACCGTCGAGGAGCCGATCACCTGATCGATGCTGACCACGGTGCGGCCGTCCTTGACAGCCACGTTGACCGTCTCGCCAACAGCGTCGGCCAGATCGTGGCAGATTGGGCGGCTGATGACAGACAGGTCATGTTTCTTGGTCGCCCCGGCCGCGAGTTGAACAACGCCGTAGCCCAGGCGGTAGCGCCCACGATTGGAGCTCTGCTCGACAAGGCCCCGAGACTCGAGGGTGCCCAACAATCGCGAAACCGTCGACTTGTGCACATCCAGTTCGGTCGCAATGTCGGTCACTCCGACGGCTCCATGGCGAGCCAATACCTGCAGGATCGAGATCGCACGGTCCACAGAATGGACGGAGTTGTCCCGCACAACGCGACTGTTCGCCATGGTAGAACGATACCTCCGTGTCCAGACAGACCGGTCATGGGACGCCGGCGAACGGGAGCGCTTCGGCGGCGAGTCGGGCCGAGCGCTTGGAGCACGAGGCCCGAATCTGGTCCTCCGGGTTCAACGAGTCGACAAGCGCGGATCGTGCGGGGCGTGGCTCAGCAATTCGACGCCCCCTTCGGTGACGAGCAGCTGTTCCTCCAACTTGACGCCCTCGCGTTCTCCTTCGACTCCGACGTACGCCTCAACGCTGAACACCATCCCGGCTTGGACCTCTCCGCCATGGTGATCGTCGAAGACGATCGTGGGGTATTCGTCGCAAAGGCCGCTGCTGTGAGCGATGAAGGGGTAGCGCTGGGGGTGGTAATCCTTCGGAAGCCGCTGGCTCAGATGCTCCCCCAGCTCGTCGAAGGCAGCGCCCGGGCGCAGCGCGCCGATGATCTCGTCCAAGAAGGCCTGAGCATCGTAGTAGAGCCGTCGCTGCTGTGCGGACGGCTTGTCGTCGCCGACCAGGTAAGCCCGCGACAGGTCGGCCAGATAGCCGGCGGGTCCGATCAGGTCTGTGTCGAACGACACGATGTCCCCGGGTTCGATGCGCCGATTCGTAGCTTCCTGGAACCACGGGTTGGTCCGTGGTCCTGAGGACAACAGCCGGCACTCGACGTACTCGCTGCCGTTCGCGAACGCGTGACCCGTGAACGTCGCCCAGGCCTGGTTCTCTGTCATCCCGGGTCGAAGTGTCTCGTGGAGATGTGCGACGGCCGCATCGCACACGGCTACCGACCGTCTGATCAGCTCGATCTCATCGACGGACTTCACTGAGCGGGCTTCCTCCATCGCCTGCTGCGCCGGCCGCAGAGTCAGGCCAGCAGCCTGGAGGGCGAGGAAGCCGTAGGCGTCCAGACGATCGACGCCAATGGGTTCGCCACTGAGGCGCATGTCCTTGAGGGTCCGGAGCATCTCGCCCGCGAATGCGTTCGCGCGCTCTGTGCTGCGCTCGCCGGCGTCGAATACCGACCAGCTGCCGGCCTCACGCACCGATGTCCCGAGCCAGGGTTTCGTCAAGGCGTGCGCCGAGGGACGCTCCCACAGCAGCGGAGGCCCTTCGGCTGGGACCAGAATGTAGCGATCGAGCGTGTGTAATGCCCAGACCGGCATGCTCGAGGAGCCGGTCACGTACCGGATGTTGTAGGCGTCGAACAGCAGCACTGCGGCAAGGTCGTGCCTGCGCAGCGCGGCCTTGGTTCGGTCGCGCGCATAGTCCACGGACCGCGCCAAGTGATCAGGATCGATGTCCGGCTGCTGGCCACCGGCCCCGGCGGCAACAGAACGCAGGTCCGCGGGCGTGAGGTCGCCGGACGCGTGCGGCACCAGCCCGTCGGCAGTCAAACGTCGCCCCTGTCCTCGGTGCTGATAATGACGCCGCCGATCAGCTGTCGATGCGGAGGTCGCTCAAAGGCTTCGAACAGCAAACGAGGATCTTGCTCTGCGCAACCTCCCGAGGGCGGATCCCTCCGTGGTGCTGCATGTCCACTTCTCCGGACAGCATGGTTGTCTTGCACGTGCCGCACATGCCCTGGGTACACGAAGCGGGAAGCCTGAGGCCGGCCGCAAACGCGGCGTCGAGAATGTTCTTGTCGGCACTGCAGGCGACTGTGAGGCCACTGCGAACGAATTCGATGTTGTAGGAGGTTATCGCGGTGCTCGATGCAGACGCTCCAGAGGCGTCGTCCGCGTCGGCGGACAGCAACGAGGGTTCCGCGTCGACGGTCGGGGGTACGTCGGACGTCGGTAGCCGGTCGAACGAGAAGCTTTCCTCGTGGTACCTGCTCATGTCGTACCCGAGGTCCCCGAGGATTCTTCGCACGGCGGCCATGTAGGCGGCGGGCCCGCAGATGTAGGTCTCACGCTCCTCGAGGTCGGGAGCGAGCGCCTGGAGCATGGCGGTCGACAGACGACCGCGGAGTCCCATCCAGCGCTCGGAGGGGTAATCGCTTTCGCAAACATGACTGACTCGGATGTTGGGCATCACCGCAGCGATGGCGTCCAGCTCGCGCCTGAAGATGATGTCGGCCGGCGTACGCGCGCTGTGCACGAACACGACATCTGCGTCGGACCCGAGGTCGTACAGCGTCCGGGTCATCGACATCACGGGCGTGATGCCGCTGCCCGCGGACAGAAACAGGTACTTCGCGGCAGGCTTGCTCGCGATCGTGAATCCGCCCAGTGGAGCATGAGCGGTAATACGGGTGCCGGTGGCCACGTTGTCATGCAGCCAGTTCGATACCGGGCCTCCGACCACCCGTTTCACCGTGATCGAGATCAAGTGCGGCCTCGTCGGCGGCGAGGAGATGGTGTAGCAGCGAGCGAGCTTCTCGCCGTCGATGTCGAGCTGGAGCGTGATGAACTGGCCCGGGTCGAAGCTGAATGCGAGATCCCCGGCTGGCTCGAAGTGGAAGCTCTTGACGTCATGGGTGATGTCGAGAACCCGGCGGCATATCAGGACCGCCTTCTCATGCTCACCCCAGCAGTCCGGTGCCCACGGTGGCGGCATCCAGCCAGACCGCGCCTCGGCTGCGAACCGTTCCCCGCTCGCAGCAGTCGCGGTCTGCGAGCCGGCGTTCACGACGGTCATGCTTTTGGGAACCTTCCAGTAGCAACGATGGATCCAGCCGGGGACTCAGGCGCCTAGGTGCTCTTGCAGACGTCCGACGTACCAGTTCACGAACGCCTCAACGTCGTCCTCGACCAACGAGTAGGGGCCGGGCTCGTAGCCCGGGTTCGTGACTCCGTTCTGAGCCCTCGCTACCAGGGCCCTGTCCTGGACGTTGGTCGCCTTCCAAACCTCTGTCAGACGCTCGAGGTCGTAGTCGACGCCTTCAACGGCGTCTGCGTGAACCAGCCAGGTGGTCCGCACGACGCTCTTGTCGGGCCCCAGGGGCAGCGCGCGAAAGACCACCGCGTGGTCGCCGAGGAGGTGGAACCAGGAGTTCGGCTGCAGGTGCACGGACAGGTCGCCGAACTGGGCAGTGGGGATGGAGCCCATGAGTTTCGTGCAGACCTGCTCGCCGCCCGGCCCGAATGAGGCCCCGGCGCCATCCAGCGGCAGGTGCGAGACCTGGAAGCCGGTTGCGCGGGTGTCGAGTTCTCGCCTCTCGTCGCGCGGGAACCGGCTCGCCGCGCAGGCCGACTCCAGGTTCGCCGCCGCCGTTTGGTACCGCTCGAAGACGGGGCGCAGCCGGGGTGTGATGTCGTCCTCGGAGTAGCCGAAGAGCGGGAAGTAGGCGGTGATCAGTTCCGGGTGGGCCGCGTCGCAGTGCTGACACTCGCGGTTGTTCTCCATCACCAGCTTCCAGTTGCCGTCTTCGACGAGGTCCACCTGGTGTGCCACCCTCGCGTTCGCCAGCCCGTAGGGGCTCAGGTAAGGCTCGATGGCGCCCGCCACCTCATCGAAGTCGGAGGGTGCATCGTCTGCGAGGCACACGAACACCAAACCCGCGACCGTCCGCACGTGGGCGGACTTCAGGCCGAAGAATTCCTTTTTGAATGTCGGAGGTTGAGACTCGGCGAAGATCAGGCTTCCGTCGGTTCGATAGGTCCACTGGTGGTAGGGGCACACGAGGTTGCCGACCGTGCCGCATGGAGCGTCGAGAATGCGTGAGCCGCGGTGGCGGCAGACATTGTGCAGGGCCCGGACGTTCTCGTCATCGTCACGCAGGATGACGACTGAGTAGGGGCCGATGTCCACCGTCACGAAGTCACCAGGCTCGGGAATCTCCGCCTCGGTGGCACAGAACAGCCAGTGCTTGGCGAATACTGCCGCCAGGTCGAGTTCAAAGATCTCGCGGCTCGTGTAGAAGGGGGCCTCGAGGCTGTATCCCACGGCGCGACCCTTGACCAGGGATTCGATGTCTGCCGGCGACGTGTTGGTGTTCAAGTCAGATCTCCATCGCGATTCACGAGCGGTTGCCGCCCTTCCAGACGGCTGGCGGTCGCGTTAGTCACCTCGTTGTACCGTTCTACGCAACTACCGTGACTGACGATACAAGCATGAGCGGCACTTCCGCGTTCTGTCAACAGGTGACAGGCGTCGACTGGGCCAGGCCCGAGGGTCAAGGGTGGTGCGCCGGAGCCACTCACCAGTTGTCTCGGGAACAGGCAGGTGTGGCGCACATCACTGAATTTGCCCTCAAGTGTTGACAGCAAGATCCAGAAGCGCGCAGGATTGTTGCGCCTGAGACGCCTAATTCGCATTGCGAGACAACGCGAGTTGGAGTGGCACCCCACGCACACCACACGACCAGAGGGGTCAGCATGAGTGTCGACATCGACAAGAACATCCCGGACGAGCATCCAACAGAGCCTCACGAGGTTCGTGCGGTCGACCGCGACGCCCGGGTCGACTACGTCGTCTTCGGAGCAGCGATGGCGGTCACCATCGGCTTCGTGTTGTGGGGGGTCATCGCCCCGACCAGCCTGGCCGACACGGCGACCTCGATCCTCAATGCCACCATCGACGCCACGGGATGGGTCTACGTCCTTTCCACGTTCGGCTTCGTGGCCTTGATGTTGCTACTCGCAGTCTCGCGGTACGGCAGGATTCGCCTGGGCCGCGACGACGAACGGCCAGAGTTCAGCACCGTGTCCTGGATCTCGATGATGTTTGCCACGGGCATGGGCATCGGACTCATCTTCTGGGGAGTGGCCGAACCGCTGTCCCACCTGCTCACCCCGCCCATGGGCAGGGCTGAATCGGCGACGCCCGACAGCGCTCAGCTCGGCCTGGAGTACACCGTCTTCCACTGGGGCCTGCACCCTTGGGCGTTGTATGGCGTTGTCGGCATGGCTCTCGCCTACGCGACGTTCCGGAAGGGCCTACCCAACCTCCTGAGCTCCTTGGTGCTCCCCAAGAAGCCGACAGGCCACCCAGTTCGACGAGCCATCGACATCTTCGGTGTGTTCATCACCACCTTCGGTGCGGCCACGTCTCTCGGCCTCGGGGCGATTCAGATCAACTCAGGCCTCACGCGCGTCTTCGACGCGCCGACGAGCAACACGGTGGCCATCATCGTCATCGCCGCGCTCACTGCCGCGTTCGTCGTCTCAGCAGTCAGTGGCACGCACAAGGGGATCAAGTGGTTGGCGAACACCAATGCAGCGCTGGCAGTGGGCCTGCTCGTCTTCGTGTTCGTCTTCGGGCCGACCATCTTCTTGCTCAACGCCTTCACCGAGACGACGGGCGGATACCTCGAGCAGTTCTTCCCGATGAGTTTCCGGACCGGCGCGTTCGGTGGCGGAGACTGGCTGGCCGGCTGGACGATCTTCTACTGGGCTTGGTGGATGTCTTGGGCGCCCTTCGTGGGCACGTTCATGGCCCGTATTTCCAGGGGCCGCACCATCCGCGAGTTCGTCGTGTGCGTGCTGATCGTCCCCACCCTGGTCAGCACAATCTGGTTCGTCGTCATGGGCGGCACTGCCATCGACTTCCAGCTCAACGGCGTCACAGACATGGGTGCGTCGCTCGACAGCGGAGTCGAGAACACGCTGTTCACGATGCTCGACGCCATGCCGGCGTCCACCTTCACTGCCCTGGTCGTCGTCGTACTGATCATGCTCTTCTACGTGGCTGGGGCCGACTCGGCCGCTCTGGTTCTGGGGATGTTCAACCAGCGCGGCTCGCTCCGACCGAAGACATGGCTGGTCGTCGTCTGGGGTTGCATGATCGGCGCGGTGGCGATCGCGCTGTTGCTGGCCGGAGGCCTGTCCGCCATCCAGACGACCGTGATCGTCTTTGGCCTTCCGTTCATAGCGGTGATGTTCTGGGTCTGCTACAGCCTGGTCAAGCAGCTGCGCGCCGAGCCCGTGACCACGACGGTGCCCCCAGGGGTCCGCACAATCGTGGCGCAGCAGCGCGGCACGCCCACGACCACTACTAACGGTGTTGTCCCTGACCCGGGCGGCCCCGAAGCTGCGCAGCGGACGGACCAGCTCACGACCCCGTGAGCATTCACCGTCAGCTGTATCGGCGGACGAGTTCGGGTGCACTCCAGTGGGTCATGGACGTGCGCCCGGACGACCCCGCAACAGGGCAGGTATTCAGCCGGCCGGCGAAACCCCACAGGGTACTCGCCGGCTGCCGGGGTCCAACAGCACCCGATTGCGTTTACGCCACGGCGAACGATCCGCGGTGACAGGCCGGCTTCGTCGAGCACTCAGTCGGACGGGCTAGCCACGGCCTCTGTCGCGTGCCCCCGAGAGGCAGCCAAAACGCAGGCCGCGGTCACGACGCCCAGCATGGCCGGGATGTTGCGGTAGACGAAGGCCAAATGAATCTGTGAGTGGTTGTTCAGGGCGATCAGCCAGACCAGCACCGCGCCCGACGGGGCAGCTACTATTGCCGCGTCGAGGAGGCCACCTCGACCGTGACGACGCCAGGTGAGCACCAGCGCGACCGCGATGACGAGCAGCGCGACGACGAGGACAGGCACCGCGGTGGGGCTGGTGTCGAGCCAACGCGTGACGTTGGGTCTGATCGCGGCCCCAGGGGTCGTGCTCCCCCACGTCGTGGCCCCGTTGAGCCGGTAGGTGGTTTTCGACAGGACCGCGTCCAAAACCTGTTGGACTCCCAAGAAGGGCATCGCGATCGCCCATCGCGCGATCCATGTCAGAGCGAACGCCAGAGGCCAGAGTCCACCTGTGATCAGGAGCGAGCGCAGGGTGGCTGCTCGCGATCCGAAGGTGCGATGCGCCACGGCCCCGGCGGCCCCGGCGGTCATGGCCCAGGTCACGGCAGGGGTGGTCAGCAGGTCGACGAAGTTGTAGGTCGCCCCTGCTATCACAGCGGCCGACGCCAACACCTGCCAAGATCTTGTCGCGGCCCAGGCCACCAGTGCAGTGCCTAGGAATCCGACCGCGTTGCTGAGCGCGTGGCTCAGCCCGGTGGTCGGCAGTGTCATGAGGTTCGAGGCCACCAACAGGGGCGCCAGCAGTGCCACCGCGTAGGCATACCCAGCCAGGCGTGCAAGCACCAGCACGAGCAGGAGCAACGACATCGAGAACAGACCCGCGGCCACCATGCGTGCGGTCTCAATCCCGCCCAGCGCGAGGAGAGGACGGGTCAGCACGGTGTACCCGGCCCAGTAGCGAAAGTAGAGGTCTTCAGAGACGTCGTCTCCGCGCTCCAAGGCTTCCAATTGCGCGGGTTGATCTGTACAGCTACTGAGGCGAGGCATCCGGACGGCCCGAGCGGCCGCGGAGATATCAGGCTTGCCGAGTCCCGAGCCAATCGCGACGCAGTCGGTGAACGTGCTTCCCCTTCCACCCACACCATCGGGGGTGTGGGATACCGGAAACTGGCCATGGTCCAGATCGGAGACGAGGTGGTCCACGATGGCCCGGTCGGGGACTGCTGCACCGACAACCAGGCAGGCCAGGAAGACCAGGTTGAGGGCCGCCAGGAGGCCAGCGAGCTTGGCGCTGGTGACCAGGGTCTGCCTCATGACCCCGCCTCGACTGCTGGGAGGCGAAGATAGGCCAGCCGGGCGCTTTCGTCACGGACCCGGCGGACTGCCTCGAGCAGATAGCCAAGTACCAGTGCGAGGAACCCGATCAGCATCACGGAAGAGGCAAGGATGGCGGTGGGGAAACGGCGCACCAGTCCAGTGTCCAGATACTCCAGCCCGACTGGCAGTCCCAGACTTAGCCCCAGGGCAAAGAACATCAGCGCGATCGCGACGTGGAAGGCCTTGGGACGCTCGTAGCGGGCCAATCGGAAGATCACACGCAGGATCCGCCATCCGTCGTGGTAGGTCCGAAGCTTGCTCTCAGATCCCTCCGCCCGGTCCTGGAAGCCGACTTCGTAGTCGCTTTGCGGCACGCGCAGTCCGATCGCATGGATGGTCAGCTCGGTCTCGATCTCGAAACCACGTGACCTGGCCGGGAACGACTTCACGAAGCGCGCCGACATCACTCGGAAACCGGTGAGCATGTCCTGGACCGGCTCGCCGAAGATGCGGGCCACCACGCCGTTGAAGAACCGGTTGCCCAGGACGTGCCCGCGCCGGGACGCCGAACTGTCGACCGCGCGGCGCACCCCAACGACCTGGTCCAGCGGACCCGCGAGCAGTTCGGAGATCATCGATGGGAGCGCTGAGACGTCGTACGTGTCGTCGCCGTCAACCATGACGTAGATGTCAGCGTCGATGTCGGCGAAGGCGCGCTGGACCACGAACCCCTTGCCACGCCTGGACTCCGTGCGGATCTCAGCACCCGCGGCACGGGCGATACCCACCGTGTTGTCGGTGCTCCCGTTGTCATAGACGTACACCGTGATCTCAGGCGCCACCGCTCGTAGATCCCGGATGACGGCACCAACCGATTGCTCCTCGTTGAGGCAGGGGACGATCGCCGCCAACCGGCGCTTCGTCGGTGCGGGAGTGGGCACCCGATTGCCTTTCGTCTGGGACGGGCCGCGTCATACTATCTCCGGCACTCGCGCCGACCCCGTTGCGGCCATACGTGTCACGACAATGACAAATGCTCGCCTCGGAGCCCTATGTCGACACCTCGCGTGCACGGCACGGCCGACGCTGTCGGGCGTACGGGCGCGGGAAACTCTGCGGACAAATTTCGGACAAGCGAGGTCGTGCCAGCGCCATGGCTTCCGCGTCGTCGCCAGCGATGAGCACCGTGGCCAGCAATCGGCTTATCCTTCGGTCCGAGGTCAGGACGCCTTGCGGCGACCTGAACTGGCGGCCTTCTTGGTGCTCCTGTTCTTTGCCGTCGTCTTCTTGGCCGTCGTCTTCTTGGCGGTCGACCTCTTAGTCGCGCTCTTCTTCGTGCCCTTCTTTGCAGTGCCGGTCTTCTTGGCGGTGCTGGCCCTCTTCGTGCTGTCGGTCTTCTTGCTGGCGCGCTTGCTCGCGCCACCGCCCGCCGACTTCGACGCGTCCTTGCGCTTGCGGGTCTCGAGCTTGGCGAGGTTCTCGCTGTTGCCCGGCTTGTGGCCCTTCGCTGCGTCCACGGACTCCTGCAGAGCCGCCAGCAGGTCAACAACCTTGCCGGACTTTTCCTCCTTGGTGCCCTCGGGAACGACGACCTCACGGTTCTTCTTCTTGGCGTCGATGAGCTGCTCGACGCGTTCGGTGTAGGTGTCGCGGTAGTTCCTCGGCTCCCACGACGTGGTGAGAGCCTCGATGAGGCTCACCGCCATCTTCAGGTCCTTGCCGGCGACCTTCGTCCTGGTCGGGAGCCCGTCCAGCTCCTCGCCTGGCTCGCGGACCTCGTCGGCGAAGAACATGGTCTCCAACACCAGCACGTTCTCGGCCGGACGGATGGCGGCCAAGTACTGCTTGCCGCGCATGACGAACGTCGCGATCCCGATGCGGTCGGCCTTGGCCATCGCCTGGACCAGCAGTCTGTATGCCTTCTTCGCGGTGTCGTCGGCCGGGGCGAGGTAGTACGACTTCTGGTAGTAGATGGGGTCGATCTCGGCAGCATCGACGAAGTCGGAGATGTCGAGGGTGCGGCTGCGGCCGGGTTCCACGGCCTCGAGCTCGTCCTGGGTGAGCATCACGTACTCACCATCGGTGATCTCGGCGCCCTTGACGATGTCCTTGTAGGCGACCTCATCTCCGGTGTCCTCGTTGACCCGCTCGTACCGAATGCGGGAGGACGTGCCCTTCTCGAACTGATGGAAATGCACGTCGTGGTCCTCGGTGGCTGAGTAGAGGCCGACCGGGACGTTCACCAGCCCGAACGACACCGAACCAGTCCAGATCGCGCGCGCCAAGACACACCTCCCATGGTTCAAACCACCGTGTGACAGCGGTACCCGCGCGGGCGGCGACGCATTCGTTCCATCCCAGCGGTTGGCCATGGCCGCCGAAGTACGCACTGGAGTCATCGACGGCCGCGCAAACCTGTCTCCGCTCGATGCCGCATCGGCAATGGACGATGCCGACCGGTCCTGCCTACCGTCACGACGTGGATCGCGGCCGAGTAGTCATGGTGGGGAAGCTTCGCGCCGAGCTGGACTCCGCGCTGCGGGCGAAATACGGCGCGATGCCGCTCGACGACCTTGGTGCCGACGTGGCGGCCAAGGCGACCGTCGCCGTCACGAGTGGGGCCTGGGGCGTGCGCACCGAGCACCTCGACCGACTGCCCGGTCTCGGTGCAGTGGTGAACTTCGGCGTCGGCTACGACTCGACCGACGTGTCCGAAGCGACTCGCCGCGGCGTCGTCGTCTCGAACACCCCGGACGTGCTGACCGACTGCGTCGCCGATACAGCAGTTGGCCTGGTGATCGACGTGATGCGCGGGATGTCGGCCGCCGACCGGTTCGTCCGCCGCGGGGACTGGGCGAGCGGAGGGGTGCCCGCGCTGGCCCGCCGGGTCACCGGTGCCCGGGTCGGCATCCTGGGACTTGGCCGGATCGGGCTGGCGATCGCCCACCGCCTCGAGGCCTTCGACACCACGATCAGCTATCACAACCGACGCGAGCGCGAGGACGTCCCCTACGCGTACGCCGCGAGCCCCCTCGAGCTAGCACGGGGATGTGACGTCCTCGTCCTCGCCGCGGCCGGGGGATCGGAGACGCGGCACCTGGTCGATGTCCACGTGCTCGACGCCCTCGGTCCCGGCGGCTTCCTGGTCAACGTCGCCCGCGGCTCGGTCGTCGACGAGGAAGCTCTGGTCACCGCCCTCGAGGAGGGCCGGATCGCCGGGGCCGGCCTGGACGTCTTCGCCGACGAGCCTCAGGTGCCGCGCGGCGCTGCTCGACCGTGACGACGTGGTCCTGGTCCCGCACCTGGGGAGTGCGACCCGCGAGACCCGGGCCGCGATGACCGACCTGGCGCTCGCCAACGTGGAGAGCTTCCTGGTCGACGGCACCTTGGTCACGCCCGTCGGGCTCTGACCGACCGGTCACGAGGCTCGCAGCCGCAGTTGCTACCGCCGGGCGCTCCCCTCGCCGTTTCGATGATCGAAGTGGTTACCGGCCGGGTCTTGGCGAAGGGCTCGAGGTCGCGCCGGCTCGGGATCTGCCACGTCGCGCTGGCCCGGCGGAGCATCGACATCGCTAGAAACCTTCCGTACTTATGCTATAACTTAGTACTCATCATATAAGTTACCGCATCGAGGGAGTTGCCACCATGGCCGCCGACCGCATCCGCACCCTGAACCTGTCCCACGTCATCCTGCCCCTGGACAACCCCGTCAGCGACGCCAAGGTGCTCACCGGGCGGCAGAGACCGCTGACGGAGACCGTGCTGCTCTTCGTCGAGGTGGAGACGGAGCAGGGCCACCGGGGCATGGGTTTCAGCTACTCGAAGCGAGCGGGCGGTCCGGCGCAGTACGCGCACCTCAAGGAGGTCGCCGAGGTCGCGATCGGGCAGGACCCCTCCGACATCGCGAAGATCTACGAGTCGCTCATGTGGGCGGGAGCCTCGGTGGGACGCAGCGGCGTCGCCACCCAGGCGGTGGCTGCCCTCGACGTTGCGCTGTGGGACCTCAAGGCCCGTCGTGCCGATCTTCCGTTGGCCAAGCTCCTCGGCGCGCACCGAGACTCCTGCCGGGTCTACAACACCTCGGGCGGCTTCCTGCAGGCATCGGTCGAGGAGATCAAGGAGAAGGCGACCGCCTCCTTGGAGGCGGGCATCGGCGGCATCAAGATCAAGGTCGGCCAGCCCGACTGGGCGGAGGACCTGCGCCGGGTCGCCGCGATTCGCGAGCACCTCGGGGACACGCCGTTCATGGTCGACGCCAACCAACAGTGGGATCGTGCCCGCGCCCGCCGGGTGTGCCGTGAGCTCGAGGCCTTCGACCTGATCTGGATCGAGGAGCCGCTGGACGCCTGGGACGCCGTCGGCCATGCCGACCTCTCCCGCACCTTCGACACCCCGATCGCCACCGGCGAGATGCTGACCTCCGTGCCGGAGCACCTCGCGCTGCTCGACGCCGGCTACCGCGGCATCGTGCAGCCCGACGCTCCGCGTATTGGCGGAATCACGCCGTTCCTGCGGTTCGCGACGCTCGCCTCGCAAGCCGGGCTGGCACTGGCCCCGCACTACGCCATGGAGATCCACCTCCACCTCGCCGCCAGCTACCCGACCGAGCCGTGGGTCGAGCACTTCGAGTGGCTCAACCCGCTGTTCGAGGAGCGGATCGAGATCCGCGACGGCCAGATGTGGGTGCCGGACCGCCCGGGGCTCGGGTTCACGCTCAGCGAGCGAATGCGCTCCCTGACCCGGGAGACCGCTACCTTCGGCGTGTGAGCACCTCCCTCGCCCAGGCCGTCGTCGCCGGCCTGAAGTCGCGGATCCTCGACGGCTCGCTCGCGCCCGGGACCAAGTTGCCGTCCGAAGCGGAGCTGATCGCGGAGTACGCCGTCTCACGCACCGTCATCCGCGAGGCCGTGACCCGGCTCCGCGCCGAGGGCCTGGTCGAGACCTTCCAGGGTCGAGGCTCCTTCGTGCTCGCCGTGCCCGAGGCCACCTCGTTCCAGCTCGAGGCGACCGCGATCCGTAACCACCACGATGTGCTGGCCATGGTGGACTTCCGGATCGGAGTCGAGAGCGAGGCCGCCGCGCTCGCGGCCGCCCACATCGACACCAGGGGCGCCGAGGCGATCCGCGACGCACTGGCGGAGTTTCTCACTGCGGAACCCGAGCACGCGGTGGAGGCGGACTTCGCGTTCCACCGGGCGGTGGCGGCCGCCACGGGCAACCGCTTCTACGTCGACCTGCTCGACGCGCTCGGGCCGATGATGATCATGCTCCCGCGGGCCCGTCTCGGCGACGCCTACTCGCTGACCGACGCGACCCACGTCGAACGGGTCGGCCGCGAGCACGACAACGTCGCCGCAGCCGTGCTCGCCGGCGACGCGGACACTGCACGGGCGGCGATGAGGGTGCATCTCGGCAACACCCGGCGACGGATCACCAGCGACTAGTGTTCGGCCGGAAGTCCGGCTCGATGCCCTGCATGTAGACGGTGTCCTCCCGGCGGCGTACCCCGCACCTGAGGTACTGCTCGTGGAGCTCGCCGAGCCGGTCCCGATCGAGGGTGACGCCGAGCCCTGGGGTCGTCGGGACGGCGACCGATCCGTCGACGAACTCCAGCACCCCGGGCTCGACCAGGTCCTCGGCCTTCCACGGGTAGTGGGTGTCGCACGCGTAGGTGAGGTGGGGGCTGGCGGCGGCGAGGTGGACCATCGCGGCGAGACTGATGCCGAGGTGGCTGTTGCTGTGCATCGACAGCCCGAGTCCGAACGTCTCGGCGATCCCTCCCAGCAGCGCGGAGCGCCGCAGACCACCCCACAGGTGGTGGTCGGACAGCACGACCTGCACGGCGTCGGCTGCGATCGCCGGCGGCAGGTGCTCAAACGCGATGACGCACATGTTGGTGGCGAGCGGCACGTCGGTGCCGGCCGAGACCTGCGCCATGCCGGTGATGCCGGGGGTGGGGTCCTCGAGGTACTCGACCACGCCGGCGAGCCGGTCGGCGACGCGCAGTGAGGTCTCCGGAGTCCAGGCGCCGTTGGGGTCGAGCCGCAGCGGCAGGCCCGGGAAGGCGTCGTGTAGGGCCTCGATCGCCGTACATTCCTCGTCGGGCGGCAGCACGCCGCCCTTGAGCTTGAGCGATCCGAAGCCCCAGCCGTCCACCATTCGGTGCGCCTGGGCGACGAGCTGGTCGGGCCCGAGCGCCTCGCCCCATTCGTCAGGGCTGTGGCCCGGATGACGGTCCCACTTGTAGAAGAGGTAGCCGCTGAACGGCACCCGTTCGCGGGCCCGGCCGCCGAGCAGATCGCTCACCGGTCGGCCGGTGTCATGGCCCTGCAGGTCCAGGCAGGCGACCTCGAACGGCGAGTAGACGGTGTCGAGCGCGGAGTCGACGTCGAGCATCCCGCCGAAGCTGGCGCCGGCTCCGCCGTCACCGCGGGCGATCACCCGTGCCACCAGTCGCCGCAGGCCGGCGAGGTCGTAGGGATCGTGACCGGGGAGCTCGGCAGCGACCGCGCCGAGCCGGGCCAGATGGGTCTCGTCGGCATACGTCTCGCCGAGCCCGAGCAGCCCGGTGTCGGTGTGAATCTCGAGGACCGCGCGCAACGCAAACGGCTGGTGGACACCGACCACGTTGAGCAGCGGCGGGTCTGCGAACGCGACCGGTGTGATGGTGACCCGTGAGATCCGGCTGGGCGACGTCACCGGGCGGGCTTGACGGCCAGCACCGGGACGTCGAGCTCGAGCAGCAGCCGCTGCGCGTCGCTGCCCATCACCAGCTTGCCCACCGGACTGCGGCGACGCAGGCCGATCACGACCAGCCGGGCGTCGTTCTGCGTGACCAGGGTGGTGAAGGTGTCGACGATGTCGGCGCCGTGCTCGGCGTGGTCGATGCGCGCGGTGACGCCCTGCTCCTCCGCCCTGGCCAGCAGTCCGTCGGCAGTGCTGTCGTCGACGAGCGCGACGTCTACCTGCGAACCGCGACGCGGGCTGTTGAGGATCACCACGTCGTCACCGGACCGGGCGGCCTCGGCCAGTCCGGCGTCGAGTGCGGCCTCGCCGGGCGGGGTGGGAATGTAGCCGATCAGGATGGTCATCGCAGCGAGTCCTTTCGATCCGGCTGGTCAGCCGTGGTGGTGGGAGCAGTACGCCGGCGACGTGCGGCCTGGATCGCGGGCAGCAGCAAGACGAGGAGGAAGCACGCCAGGATCGTGCCGGAGATCGGCCGCGTGAAGAACTGGGTGGGGTCGCCATTGAAGATCAGCAGGCTTCGGCGGACGCTGTCCTCGAGAATCGCCCCGAGCACGAACGCGAGCACCATCGGCCCGGGCTCGAAGCCGGTCTTCTTCATCAGATAGCCGACGATGCCGAAAAGGATCATCACGAAGATGTCGAACGTCGAGTTGTTGATCGTGTAGACGCCGATGATCGTGACCAGGCAGATGATCGGAGCCAGGATCGCCGGCCGTACCCGCAGGATCCGGATGAAGACGCCGACCAGTGGGATGCTGAGCAGCAGGAGCAGCAGGTTGCCGATGTACATCGAGTTGATGACGCCCCAGAACAGCTCAGGGTTCTCCTCGACCAGCTGCGGACCGGGCGTCACGCCCAGCACCAGCAGCGCGGCGAACAGCATGCCCATCGAGGCGTTGGCCGGGATGCCGAGGGTCAGCAGCGGGATGAAGGACGAGGTCGCGGCCGCGTTGTTGGCGGTCTCAGGGGCGGCTACGCCCTCGAGGGCGCCGCGCCCGAAACGCTCCGGGTGCTTGGAGATGCGCTTCTCCGTGGCGTACGCCGCCAGGGAAGCCATGACGGCGCCGCCGCCGGGCAGCACGCCAAGGAAGAAGCCGATCACCGAGCCGCGGCCGATGGCGCCGGAGGACTGCCTGACGTCTTTACGTGAGGGCCACACCTTGCCGACCTTGACCGGGACATGCACCTTCCCGTGCCGCTCCTCCAGGTTGTAGAGGATCTCCGCGACGCCGAACAGGCCCATGGCGACGACGACGAAGTCGAGGCCTTCGGCGAGCTGAAGGGAATCGAAGGTGAAGCGGCCGGTGTTGGTGAAGCTGTCCCGACCCACCGTGGCGAAGAGCAGGCCGGTGGCGGCGGCGATCATGGCCTTCACCGTGTGACCACTGCCGATCGTGGCGACGAGCAGCACGCCGAGCAGCGCGAGCGCGGCGTACTCGGGCGGGCCGAAGTCCAGGGCCCAGCTCGCGACCAGCGGGGCCAAGAGGGTGAGTCCGACGATCGAGACCGTCGCGCCGACGAACGAGCCGATCGCGGCTATGCCAAGCGCTGCGCCGGCCCTTCCCTGCTTGGCGAGTGCGAAGCCATCGAACACGGTGACCACCGAGGACGCCTCGCCGGGCAGTTGCAGTAGAACCGACGTGATGGTGCCGCCGTACTGCGCGCCGTAGTAGATGCCGGCCATCATGATGATGCCGGAGACCGGGTCGACGGTGACGACGATCGGGAGCAGGATCGCCATGGTGGCAGCCGGGCCGAGGCCCGGCAGTACGCCGATCAGCATGCCGATGAGCACGCCGATCAGACAGTAGAGCAGGTTCTGAGGCTCGGTGACGGTGCCGAATCCGTCGAGGAAGGCGTTGAAATCCATGGGCTCTCGTCCTCAGAACAGGTGGGGCAGCGGGATGCGCAGCCCATACAGGAACAGGAGGTAGAAGGCGACGACGGTCGTGAGGCTCACGATGGCGGTGCTGCGCCACGACTCGCCGCCGAGGAGCCTGAGCCACACCACGCAGAGCAGCAGCGAAGGGATCTCGAAGCCGATGATCGGCAGCAGGACGGCGATCCCGACGAACGTCGCGAGGCCGATCAGGACGAGCAGACTGGCGCGCGTGAACTTCTCGCTGTCCTGCAGACGTCGCCCGATCACCAGCAGAACCAGCGACAACACCACGATCAGCATCGACACCGCGAAGGGCCACAGCCCGGCCCCGGGACGCTTCAGCGTTCCGAGGCCGTAACCGTATGCGAGAACCGCGCCGGTGAGGCCGACGGCAGTCGCGACGAGGGCGCCGATGACCTGGTACGCCGGTCCCCCGGCGGGCGGACGGTGCTCTTCCAGCTCATGGGCCACCTCGGCTTCGAGCTGGGCCAGGATGTCATCCCCCGCCGAGGGGGTGGGCCTCTCGTCGCCGCGCTCGCTCATGTCGTCTCCTCGGTGTGTGTGGGACTGGCTCGACTGGCGTCATTCCGCCATATTGATGCCGTACTCCTCGACGAGGGAGGCGTAGCGCTCCTTGTCGGCCTCCAGCTGGGACAGCACTTCCTCGCCGGAGATCTCCATCGGCGTAAGGCTGTTGTCCTCGTTGAAGGCCTGGTACTCCTCGGTCTCGAAGGTGGCCTGCATGCCCTCGATGATCGTGTCCGTGACGTCCTGCGGGGTGCCCTTGGGGACGGTCATGAAGCGGTACTGCGCGACCTCGACGTCGAGGCCCTGCTCCTTGGCGGTGGGCACGTCGGGAAGGTACTCGAGCCGCTCTGAGCCGAAGACTGTCAGCGGGACGATCTTGTCGGACTCGATGTTCTCGATCGCCTCACCGATCTGCAGGCAGGCGGTGTCGACCTGGCCACCGAGGAGGGCGGTGAGCGCGGGGGCGCCACCGTCGAACGGAACGGCCTCCCCCTCGGCGCCGGCGCTGCCGAGCAGAAGGGCGCACGAGAGCTGCGAGCCGGTGCCCACGCCAGTGGTCCCGAAGGTGATCTTGCCGGACGCGGCCTTGAGGTCGTCGACGCTGGCGATGCCGCTGTCGGGGTTGGTGACCATGACGTAGTCGTCGCGGGAGACGCCCTGGATGACGTCGAAGTCGTCGATGTTCGTGACCTCGTCCTCGGCCACAGCGAGGGGGGTGATGGCGAAGAGGGACGCGTTCTGGATGGCGATGGTGGAGCCGTCCGGCTCTGCCTTGGCCAAGTCGGCCGCCGCGAGAGCGCCGTTCGAACCCGACTTGTTGACCACCGGGAACGAGGCACCCAATTCGTCGCTCAGGCCTTTGGACACGGCACGGCTGATGAGGTCACTGGAACCGCCGGGGTCGGCGCCAACCAGCATCTCCACGGTGCCGGAGGGATAGTCACCCCCGTCGCCACCACCGGTCGTGTCCGATACCCCACCGCACGCGGTGAGGGCCAGGCTCGCGGCGGAGAGGCCGGCGATGAGAATGGTCTGCTTGCGCATCATGAGACTCCTTGGCACGAGTTGTGATCACCGACACTAGGAGCCACCGTCGATGCTCGTCCAAGCCCGATGAGGCATGACTTGATACCTTGAACGCATGAGTGTCACCTTCGATCAGGTGCGGTGTTTCGTCGCTGTCGCGGAGGAGCTGCACTTCGGTCGGGCAGCCGAGCGGCTCTCGATGACGCAGCCGCCGCTCAGTCGCCAGATCCAGAAGCTGGAGCGAGCTGTCGGCGCCAGCCTGCTCGAGCGCGACAACCGCAGGGTCACGCTGACCGGTGCCGGGGCGGCCTTCCTGGATGAGGCCTACCGGCTGCTCAACCTGGTGGACAGCGCGGGAGACCTTGCTCGCCGCGTCGACGCCGGTGCGGCCGGTGTCTTGCGGCTCGGCTTCACCGCAGTCTCGGCGATCTCCGTCCTGGGGCCGCTGCTGCGACGTCTCGCCGGTGCGCTCCCGGACGTGGAGGTGCTGCTGTCGGAGCGGGTCACTGTTGCACAGGTCGATGGCATCCGCCGCGGCGAGCTCGACATCGGCCTGGCCCGCCCACCGTTCGACACGTCGTTCCTCGACTCCCAGGTCGTCCTGCGCGAACGGCTGATGGCTGTCGTCCCGGCCGGCCACCCCCTCGCCTCGCTGGATCGGCCGCTGACGCCGTCGGGCTTCGAGGGGCAACCGGTGATCGGATTCCACCCACAGCAGGCGCGCTACTTCCACGAGCTCTCAGTGCGCTTCCTGGCCAACGCCCATCCTCGGGTCGAGCAACGAGTCCACCAGGTCCTCACCGCCATGCTTCTGGTCGCGGCCGGCCGTGGGCTCGCCCTTGTCCCTGCCTCCGCAGCGTCGCTCCACGTCGAGGGCGTGGTCTTCAGGGACCTCGTCCACGGCGGCGGCGACCCACAGCTCGACGTTGACCCCGAGCGACCGGTCGAGCTGTATGCCATCTGGTCGCGAGAGTCGGTAACGCCGCTCATTCGTCGCGTGCTTGGCGTGATCGGCCAGGTCGCCGAACTGCGGTGACCGGTTCCCGACGACCCGGGCCCGAGTTGGGTCGACGAACCTTGAGTGCGACCACGGATCGGCGCGGTCGCCAGAGTCGATGCATGCAGTTCGAGCATCGCCGGATACAACTTCGGGCTTGGACAAGCATCGTGCCTCTTCCCTAGCGTGGGCAGCACCCGCCCGCCACGAACGAAGGACGCAGCGTGACCGATTACAGCCCGACCGATCTCGCGGCCCAGCTCAAGTCCGGCCTGCTCTCGTTCCCGGTCACCCACTTCACTTCCGACCTCCAGTTCGACGAGTCGGGCTACCGCACGCACCTCGCCTGGCTGGCCGAGCATCCGGTTGCCGGTCTCTTCGCCGCGGGTGGCACCGGCGAGGGCTTCTCGCTCACGCTGGCGGAAACCGACCGGGTCGTGCGGGCAGCGGTAACGGAGGTCGCCGGCACTGTGCCGGTGCTCGCGCCGGCAACCGGCAGCACCCTCAACGCGATCGAGCAGGCCAAGGCAGCGGAAGCGGCTGGGGCGGACGGGCTGCTGCTGATGCCGCCCTACCTCACCGAGGCAGGCCAGGCCGGGCTGGTCGAGCACGTCAGCCAGGTCTGCGCGGCGACCAGCCTGGGCGTCGTGGTCTACAGTCGCGCCAACGCCGTCCTCTTGGACGAGGCCGTGGCCACGCTCGCCGACCGCAACCCGACGTTGATCGGCTTCAAGGACGGAATCGGAAACATCGAGCAGATGACGCGGACCTACGCGCGCGTCGGCGACCGGCTCATCTACGTGGGCGGGCTGCCGACCGCCGAGACCTTTGCCCTGCCGCTGCTGCAGCTCGGCGTCAGCACCTACTCCTCGGCGCTGTTCAACTTCGTCCCCGGCTGGGCGATCGCCTTCTATGACGCCGTGCGCGCCCAGGACCGGGCCGAGGTCTATCGTCAACTCAACGAGTTCGTTATCCCCTACCTCGACATTCGTGACCGGGTCCCGGGCTACGCCGTCTCGATCGTCAAGGCCGGCCTCACTGCCATCGGCCGTCCGGCCGGGCCGGTGCGTCCGCCGCTGACGGACCTGACCGACCAAGAGGTCGCCGAGCTCGGCGACCTGATCAAGCGCATCAACTGACCGGGAGGACGCCTGCCATGACGCCCACTGCCCACTCGATCATCGCCGGCGCCGAGAGCGACCACGCCGACGTCGTCGCCGCGACCGCCGCCGCCACCCAGGCGTTCGCCGCGTACCGGAACACCACGCCCGAGCAGCGCGGCACATTTCTCGACGCGGTCGCCGACGAGATCGATGCCGACAAGGCAGCGCTTATCGAGGCCGCGGTGGCTGAGACTCACCTGCCCGAGGCTCGGATCGCCGGCGAGGTCGGCCGGACGACCGGGCAGTTGCGCATGTTTGCCAGCGTCGTGCGACGCGGCGACCACCTCGGCGTACGCATCGACCCGGCGCTGCCCGACCGGGCACCCCTGCCGCGAGCCGACATTCGACAGCGCCAGGTCCCCCTCGGGCCGGTTGCCGTCTTCGGCGCCAGCAACTTCCCGCTCGCCTTCTCGACTGCCGGCGGCGACACGGCCTCGGCGCTGGCTGCCGGGTGCCCGGTCGTGGTCAAGGGCCATCCCGCGCACCCGCGCACAGGCTTTCTGGTGGCACGCGCCGTCACCCGCGCCGTCGAGAAGCAGGGCCAGCACGCCGGTACCTTCTCCTTCCTGCTGGGCGCCGATGGGCAGCGACGGCATCGAGCTCGGCCAGGCGCTGGCCGCGCATCCGCAGATCAAGGCGGTCGGATTCACCGGATCCCGCACGGCCGGACTGGCCCTGGTGGCCGCCGCGGCCGCGCGGCCGGAGCCGATCCCGGTGTACGCCGAGATGTCCTCGATCAACCCGGTCGTCGTGCTGCCGGGCGCGCTCGAGGACGATGTCGAGGCTCTCGCGACCGCATACGTCGGTTCGCTGACCCTGGGGGCGGGCCAGTTCTGCACCAACCCCGGCCTGCTCTTCCTGCCGGCAGGGGAGGCCGGCGACGCGTTCCTCACCGCCGCGGCGACCGCGGTCGCCGGCGCGACCGGCGCCCCCATGTTGACCTCCGGCATCGCCGCGGCGTACACCGCCGGCACCACGAGCCTCCGCGACGTCGACGGCGTCCGAGTCGTTGCCCAGGGCAGCGCGGCCGGGGACGACGCACCTGCCCCGCAGCTCGTGGAGTCGGCGACCCTCGCGGGCGTTACCGACGAGGTATTCGGCGCGTCGGGAGTCGTGGTCCGCTACGACGGTGTCGACGACCTGCTGCCGCGCCTCGAGTCCCTCGAGGGCCAGCTCACCGCGACCGTGCATGCCGCCGATGCCGACAACGCCGATGCAGCGAGGCTGCTGCCCGTCCTGGAGCTGACGGCCGGGCGAATCCTCTTCAACGGATGGCCGACGGGGGTCGAGGTGGGCCACGCGATGGTGCACGGTGGTCCGTTCCCCGCGACCTCCGACTCCCGCACCACGTCGGTCGGGAGCCTGGCCATCGAGCGGTTCCAGCGGCCGGTCGCCTACCAAGACCTGCCCGCTGCGGTGCTGCCCGAGGCCGTCCGCGACGACAACCCGTGGGGTCTGACCCGGCGGATCGACGGAGAGCTGCGCCTGCCATGACCGCCACGATCGCCCAGGTCGAGGTCGTCCCGGTCGCGGGCCACGACTCGATGCTGCTCAACCTCAGCGGTGCGCACGCGCCCTATTTCACCCGCAACATCGCCATCGTCACTGACTCCGACGGCCGCGAGGGACTGGGCGAGGTGCCCGGCGGCGAAGCCATCCGTACGACCATCGCCGACGCTGCCGACCAGCTGGTCGGACAACCGGTCGCGCGCTATCGCTCGCTGCTGCGCGAGGTCGCTGCCAGGTTCGCCCACCGGGACGTGGGCGGACGCGGTCTGCAGACCTTCGACCTCCGCACCACCGTGCACGCAGTGACCGCACTGGAGTCTGCCCTGCTCGACCTAGCCGGTCAGGAGCAGGCCGTCCCGGTCGCCGAGCTTCTCGGCGACGGGCAGCAGCGCACCAGTGTGCCGATGCTCGGCTACCTCTTCTACATCGGTGATCCCGACCAGACCGACCTGCCCTATCTGCGCGAACCCGACGCCGCCGACGAGTGGGAGCGAGTGCGTCGCCAGGAAGCGCTCACCCCGGAGGCGGTGGTCCGACTGGCAGAGGCCACCCAGCAGCGCTACGGCTTCACGGACTTCAAGCTCAAGGGCGGCGTGCTCGCTGGGGAAGAGGAAGTCGCGGCCGTCACCGCGCTCCACGAGCGGTTCCCCGACGCCAGGATCACCCTGGACCCCAACGGCGGCTGGCTGCTGGCTGACGCGATCCGTCTGCTGGACGGCCGCGACGACGTTCTCGCGTACGCCGAGGACCCGGTCGGCGCTGAGGGCGGCTACTCCGGGCGCGAGGTGATGGCGGAGTTCAAGCGCGCCACTGGCCTGCGAACGGCCACCAACATGATCGCCACCGACTGGCGCCAGCTGGCGCACGCCGTACGCACCAACGCGGTCGACATCCCGCTCGCCGACCCCCACTTCTGGACCATGGCAGGGTCGGTCAGGGTCGCCCAGCTGTGCAACGACTTCGGGCTCACGTGGGGGTCTCACTCCAACAACCATTTCGACGTGTCGCTCGCAATGTTCACCCAGGTCGGTGCCGCCGCCCCCGGTGAGATCACAGCCCTCGACACCCACTGGATCTGGCAGGACGGCCAAGGTCTCACCGAGAAGCCGTTGGAGATCCGCGACGGCGCAGTGCAGGTGCCGACCCTGCCCGGGCTCGGAGTCCGGCTCGATCGGGCGAAGGTGGCAGCCGCGCACGAGCTCTACCTCGAGCACGGCTTGGGGGCCCGCGACGATAGCGTCGCCATGCAGTACCTGGTCCCGGGGTGGACCTTCGACCCCAAGCGTCCCTGCCTGGTCCGCTGAACGGCGAGACGCTCTTGCTGGTGCTGGCCGGTGTCGGCGCCGGCCTGACCGGGTCGGTCGCCGGGCTCGCGTCCGTCGTCAGCTTCCCCGCGCTCCTCGCCGTGGGGCTGCCTCCCGTGACCGCCAACGTCACCAACACAGTCGCCCTCTTCGGCGTCACCGGCGGAACGATCGCCGGGTCGCAACGCGAGTTGCGTGGTCAAGGTGACCGCATCCTGCGCCTGGTCGCCGTCTCTGTCGTCGGTGGAGCTGCCGGCGCCGCGCTCCTGCTGCTGACTCCCGCCGAGGCATTCGAGGTGGTAGTCCCGTGGCTCCTCGGGCTCGGCTCGTTGCTTTTCCTTGCGCGCGACCGGGTGCGGGCGTTGGTCGCCGCGCGATCCGGCAGCAGTCCTGGGCTCGGTGGTATCCGGCGGAAACTGGTGTGGGGTCTGGTGGTGTTCGCGCTCGGCGCGTACGGCGGCTACTTCGGCGCAGGCGTCGGCATCATCGCGCTCGCGGCCATGGCGCTGGAGCGGACCGAACCGCTGGCGGTGACCAACGCCGTCAAGAACGTCGTCACCGGCGTCGCCAACGGTACGGCCGCGATCGCCTACATCATTTTCGCTCCAGTCGACTGGGCGGCCTCGCTTGCGCTGGGCGCCGGTGCAGTCCTGGGTGGTCTCGCCGGGCCCGCGATCGTCAGGGTCACGCCCGAGAAACCCCTACGATGGTTGGTCGGCACCGCTGGCCTGCTTCTCGCCCTGCGGCTCGCGACCGGCTAGCGTCCCGTCAGGCTGTTCCGTCGTTAAATGTTGACTGATCGGGAATTACGTAGGCTGGCTCCGGTTCTGAGAGGCACCTTGCCATGTCAGCTGGGCTCGGAGTTCAGCTTGCGGCGAATGACGACGCCCAGGTCGACCAGTGCCACCAACGCAAACACGGCCGCAATCGCGACGAACGCAGTCGGCGCATCCGCGACCAACAGGGCGACCGCGCCAGTCGCACAGACCACCAGCCCGAACGTGGCGAGCACGATCCGCAGCGTCAGTGCGCTGCGCGCGGGAGCCGCACCACCGATCCCCGCGAAGGGATCGTGGTAGCCCTCCGGGCCCTTGCGGTCAGCCATCATGCCTCCACATCGGCGCCCGTCGGTTTGACTTGACGCTCTGGTCAAAAGATTGTCGGCCTACCTGCTCGTCCTGCTTCGGATGAATGCGCCTCACGTCCCGGGGTACAGGTCGGTCAGCTCCCACGACGGTGAGAGGAGCGGACGTGGGATTGGGTGGAGTGGTTCGGTCCGCCGGACGCGTGGCGAGCCTGGCCGGCTCGGTAGCGGGCGGCGCGACGACTGCTGCCTACCGTACGGCGGTTTTCACAGCCGAGACGGCAGTCCAGCTGCCGCTCGCAGCGGCTAGCACGGTGGTCGCGGCCACAACCACGGGCGTGGCGGCCGGCCCTGCACTGGTCGGTCTTGCTCCGTCGCCCCGCCGCGTGGTGAGCGAGGTCCTGGCCGCCGGCACAAACCTGACCAGTCGCGCCGCAAGCGAAGCCGCCCAGCTGCCCACCCGCACGGTGACGGCCGCCGCCGGCGTAGCGCGACAGGGCGTGTCCGCCGTGGAGCAGGCACCGCAGCACGCTGTCTGGATGGCCAGGGCCCTTGCCGATCTGAACTCCCGGCGTACCCACCGCCGGGTGTGGGAGGACCACGGGCACGCCCAGATCGAGGTGCGCGGGCTCACCGGCAGCGGCTCGCAGCACCGTCGCGTCGCGGCAGGAGTACGGCGCGCGCTGAACGGCTTGAGCGGGGTCAGCTGGGCCGAGATCAACGCGATCACCGGGCAGGTGCTGGTCGCCTTCGACGAGCGCCAGGTCGACGTCGGGACGCTGCTGGACGCGGTGCGCGCAGTGGAAGCGGCGCAGGGCACGCGGCAGGAGGACTTCTCCTGGGAACGCCCAGTGCACCCTTCGGACGAGACCCCGGTGGGAGCCGCCGTCGTGCAGCTGGCCGCCGACTACGTGGCCCTGACCGCGGCCGTCACCGGTCGGGTGCTGCGGGTGCCGCGACTGCCGCGCGCCGTACGCGTCGGCCTGACGCTGATGGACCTCCAGCCGCAGCTGCGCGAACGGCTGCGCGAACAGATCGGGCCGGTCGGCACTGACGTGGTCATGTCGCTGACCTACGCGGCGGTGGGCGGGCTTTCGCAGAGGCCGATCGGACCCGCCATCGACGCGCTCCACCGCACCGAGCTGCTCGCCGAACGGCTGGCCTCGCGATCGGTGTGGAAGCGCCGTGAGCCCGAGCTGTACTGCTCTCCGGAGTCGTTGCCCGACCAGGCACCTCCGCGGCAGCCTCGTCCTGCGCCACTGCCCAAGGGACCGCTCGAGACCTGGGCCGACGCCATGGGCCCGGGTTCACTCGCGGGCGCGGCCGGAGTCCTGTTCCTCACCAGGGAGCCGCGTCGGGCGGCGGACACGATCCTGGCCTCGGCTCCCCGCGCCGCGCGGCTGGGCGCGAGTCCTTCGCGGCCACAGCAGCGCGTCAACTCTCTGGCCGCGGCGTCGTACCGCTGGATGCCTCGGCCTACCGACGCCTCGACCGCGTCTCGGCTGTCGTCATCGACTGCGCGGTGCTGTGCACCGACCGGCCTCAGATCCTCACCGCGGAAGGCGAGTACGACGACGTACGGGCTGTCTGGCGCAACGCCAGTCGCATGCTGCGCGACCAGACGATGGCGGGTCTGGAGGACGGCCCGACGCTGATCGACGGCAAGCTGAAGCTGCAGCGGGATCCGCGGGTCAAGAGCCCTCCCCCGGGCGCCATTCCGCTTGTTCTGCGGCAGGGAAACCGCCGGCTCGGTCGGCTCCTGGTCGGCGGGGAGTTGGCCCCGCTCGCGGAGGCGTTGCTCGACGCCGCGCGCGAGACCGGCGCGCGCGTCCTGACAACGGAACACGCGGTCGTCAAGGAGCTGCTGCCCCAGACCGACGAGGTGCTGACTCCCGAAGAGTCGCTGGGTACTCATGTGCGCCGGCTACAGGAAGAGGGCCATGGCGTCCTGTGCATCACGGCTGGGGACGAGGATGCCCTCGCCGCCGCGGATGTCGGCGTGGGCGTCCTGGCCGACTCCGGCGGCTGCTCCTGCTGGAGCGCGGACCTGCTGTGTGGCCCGGGCCTGGAGGACGCATGGCGGGTTCTCGGCGTGTTGACCGCCGCCCGGCCGTTGACCCAGCGGGTCGTCCACGTCGCGCAGGCCGCAACCGCGCTCGGCACGCTGCTCGCGCTGGTGGGCGGACGCCGGCGCAGGGGCAAGACCCATGCGATGGCACCCGTGCACAGCTCTGCTCTCCTGGGGATCTACCAGGGTGCGCGAGTCGGCCGCCGGGCCACCCGGCACCGCGCGCCCGCACCTGTCATCCACATTGCCTGGCACGCGCTGGACCCCACGGAGGTCAAGGAGCGGCTCGACGAGCTCTCAACCGAGGAAGGCCTGTCGCTCGAGTGGGTCGTTCGGCAGGTCGGGGGGCAGGTTCGCAGGTTTGCCAACCAGCCCGTGCCCCGACGAGTCCTGGCGCCGGCTAAGGGCACGTACGCGCTGTCCGTCGCGGTGCGCGAGGAGCTGGAGGACCCCCTGACCCCCGTGCTGGCGCTGGGTGCGACCGCGTCGGCCATCGTCGGTTCGGCCATCGACGCGGTGCTGGTGGCGATGGTGTTGAGCGGAAACGCCTTCATCAGCGGCGCCCAACGCTGGCGTGCCGAGCAGTCGATTCGTGACCTGCTGGTCGAGCAGACGGTCACCGCACATCGGGTACGGCGCGCAGCGCTCGAGTCCAGCGACGTACTGCAGAAGGCCACACAGGATCCCGACGGCGCCCGTGAAGCGCTCGAGTCGCTGCCACTGACCAAGGTCCGGGCGCCGAAGCTTGCCCCCGGCGACTTCATCTCGCTGCGTGCCTCCGACGTGGTTCCGGCTGACGCGCGGCTTTTCGCTGCGTGGGACCTGGAGGTCGACGAGTCCAGCCTGACCGGGGAGTCCGTGCCGGTGCAGAAGGACGTCGACTCAACCCCGGGTGTTCCCTTGCCTGAGCGCACCTGCATGGTCTTCGAGGGGACGACCGTCCTTGCCGGATTGGCGTACGCGGTCGTGGTCGCGACCGGGGAGTCGACGCAGGCCGGCCGCGCGACGCGGGCAGCCGGCAAGGGAGCCCCCGCAGCCGGGATCCAGGCCCGGCTCATGGAGATCACACGCATGGCACTGCCCGCCACCGGCTTGGGTGGTGCGGGGGTCGCGGGTCTGGGGCTGCTCCGAGGGCTGCCGCTTCGCGAAGCGATCGCCGCTGGGGTGTCCGTCGCGGTGGCCGCCGTTCCGGAAGGGCTGCCGCTTGTCGCGACCGTGGCGCAGGCGGGTGCTGCGCGCCGACTGTCACGGCAGGGTGTGCTCGTGCGCTCGTCGCGGACCCTGGAAGCGCTGGGCCGCGTCGACACAGTGTGCTTCGACAAGACCGGAACACTGACGACCGGGCGCCTGGCGGTCACCGTGGTCCGGGCCGGGGAGAAGGACCTTGATCCGGACGACCCGGCCGCCAGGCGCACGCTCGCGGTCGCCGCGCGCGCCTGCCCGGCCGTGGACGAGGAGGAGATCGAAGACGTGCCGCACGCCACCGACCGCGCGGTCCTGGAGGCGGCCAACGGCGCCGTGGATGACGAGTGGGACCTGCGAAGCGAGTCGTCGTTCGAGGCGAGCCGCGGCTACTCGGCCTCCCTGGGCGGGAGCAACGGCAGGGCCGAGCTGGCAGTCAAAGGTGCGCCGGAGGTGGTCCTGGCGCTGTGCACGTCGGTCGCGGGCGGTGACGGCCGCCGGGCACGTCGCCTTGACGAACGTGGCCGCCGCAAGGCGGAGGATGCCGTGCACGAGCTGGCCGAGCGGGGCCTGAGGCTCCTGGCGGTGGCCGAGCGCACGTCGGGCCTACCGGACCAGAGCGAGGACCTGGACTCCCTGGTGGAGAAGCTCACGCTGGTCGGGTTCGTGGGGATCGCTGACTCGCCACGGGACTCTGCCGCCGAGGCCGTGCAACGCATGGTCGACGCCGGGATCCGGCCGGTGATGGTCACCGGCGACCATCCGACCACTGCCACCGCCATCGCCCGCCAGGTGGGCCTGCCCGCGGACCACGTGACCACAGGGGCAGAGCTGGACGGAATGACGGACAAGGAGAGGGTCGAGCGCGCCTCCGAGACGACGATCTTCGCGCGAGTCTCGCCGGAGCAGAAGGTGCGGATCGTGGAGGCGCTTCGCGATGCGGGTCGCGTGGTGGCGATGACCGGCGACGGCACGAACGACGCGGCGGCGATTCGGCTTGCTGACGTTGGGATCGGAGTCGGCGCCGCGCGGTCGTCGTCCGCGCGGTCCTCCGCGGATCTCGTGCTCGCCGAGCCCGACCTGCCCCGCATCCACGACGCGCTCGTCGAGGGGCGCCAGATGTGGCACCGGATGCGTGAGGCCGTGTCGATCCTCGTCGGCGGCAATGCCGGCGAGGTGGGCTTCATGATGCTCGGCACGGCTGTGGGCGGCCGCGCCCCGATCAACGTGCGGCAGATGCTCGTGGTCAACCTGCTGACCGACATGTTCCCGGCGTTGGCGGTCGCGGTGGCGCACAGCCACAGTCCGGAGGAGGCAGCGGCGCCGGTGGGCTCGACCCTGGGCGCGCCGCTGGCGCGGACGGTGGCGATCCGGGGTACGACGACGGCGCTCGGTGCAACCCTGGCCTGGACGGTCGGCAGGTACACCGGGCGCGGACGCCGTGCCGACACCATCGGGCTGGCCGCGCTCGTCGGCACCCAGCTCGGTCAGACCCTGCTGATCGGGTGGCGCAGCCCGTTGGTCGTGGTCACGACACTGGCCTCGGTCGGCGTGCTGTTCGCCCTGGTGGAGACGCCGGGGGTCAGCCAGCTGTTCGGATGCACCCCGATCGGCCCGTTCGCGTGGACGATCGTCATCGGCTCCAGTGCCGTCGGCACGGGTGCTGCGGCGTTGGCAACGCGCCGGTTCACAACCACAGCCGCTCCGGCCTGAACGGGCCGGGTGTATGCAGACGCCACCTGAGCTGCCACGAGAAATGCTGCTGCGCTCGACGTGGCCGAACAACGCATCCGGACCCGGGTGCTCGGACACCTGCACGAGGGCGTAAGACCCGCGACACCCCTCGGCATGTTCCGGCCGGTGCGCGTCAGCGGCCAGCGACGGAATGCCCCAGTGTTCCCGCGTCATCCCGACGGCGTTCGCCGGTCATACCAAGTGCAGGGACCACTCGCCGATACTCCAGTTCCGGCGGGTGGCCCCTGCCTCCAGCGCTAGGGCTTCGACGGGCGCGCGGTCTGGGGTACTGGCACCGCCTCGGGGCGGTCCCCAGTTCGTGGTCGCCGCTCCCGCGTGGGTGTCTGCAGCACCCACCGCAGAGCGGGAGCGGCGACGTCCCGCCGATCTCGCCGTTGTCGCCCGAGAACGGACCGGCGTTACGGAAAGCGTCTCAGTCCAACTGCTCCGGCAACAGCCCCAGGCGTCGTTCGCGCCGCGGCGGTACCCGCGTCCGGCGGTCTGTATCGTCGGCGGTCGTGCCGTTGCGATGAGGGTCAGCGGCCGCCCGGAGCAACCTGAGTCACAAGCGGCCGCTGCCTGCTCCGCGGTGTACCCAGACAGGTCAGCTCTAACGCCCTCAGGCGTCTGTGTGGATGTTCCGCTTCGTGCACTGGCGCAGGCGAGGATTCGTGCGGAAGCTGCTGTCGCGGGCCAATGGTGGCTCCACGTCTCTGTCAGGTCCGGCGCCAGTCCGGGCCTGCTTGGTCGTGCCCGTGCGCCGCCATCAGGCTGAGCCCCCCGTCCACGGTGAGCGACGAACCGGTGACGTACGCCGACCGCGGCGACGCCAGGAACCCAATCAGCGACGCGACCTCGGCAACGTGTCCGGGGCGGCCAAGCGGGTTGCCTGGTCGTTCCTGGTGGTAGGCGTCGGACTCGTCCATCCCGGTCATCTCGGTGGCGATCTCCCCAGGCGCTACCGAGTTGACGGTGATGCCGTATTCGCCGAGCTCGAGGGCGAGGACCTTGGTGAGCATGCCGAGACCGGCCTTGGCCGAGCAGTACGCCGCCGCGCCGAGTCGGGGCAGATGCTCGTGGACGCTGGTGACGTTGACGATTCGACCACCCTGGCCGGCCCCGACGAGGATCCGCGCGGCTGCCTGCGCGCACAGGAACGGGCCGTCGAGGTCCGTGGCCAGGACGTGTCGCCACCGGTCGAACGGGAGATCGAGCACCGGGTCCATGTGGCCGGTCCCGGCCACGTTCACCAGAACGCCGAGGCCGCCGAGCTGGTTTGCCAGTCGGTCCACCGCGACCCCCGCCTCGGGCGCCGAGGCGTCGAACGGTTCGACGAAGCAGCGCTGCCCCCGGGTCTCGATCTCGCGAGCGGTCTCCTGCACTCCGTCGGTGTCCTCGTGGCAGGTCAGGCCGACGTCGAAGCCTTCGGTCGCCAGCAAGGTGGCGGTGGCCTGCCCAATGCCGGAGTCACTCCCAGTGACGACCGCCAGGCGTGGAAAGTGGTCGCTCATCGCCCGGACCCGTTCGAGTCTTGGCCGTTCTCACGTGGGAGGCCCCCGCTCGCGGTCATGGCGCTCCTTCCACAGTGGTCGAGTGCTGTCGTCCGGTCCGTACCCACTTAGCACGGCCCTCACCTCCGGCCGGACAGCACCTGGCCGACCAAGACACCCTTTGGGGTGAAATCGGGAGCAAGGGCGGAATGTGCTCGGAGCCTTGGGGTACCGCTCGGTTGCACACCTTCGTGCTGGCGGTGGTCGCTCCCGGTCCTTACGCAGCCACCTGGAGCGACCACCGCGCCGCCTTCTCAGCGTCGGCACGTCGAGCGACTGGTCGCTCTCGGCGCGACGAAGGTGGAGGACTGGCCGTATCCCGACGACGCGGACTTCGTGGTGCTCCGCGATCCCGACGGCAACGAGTTCTGCGTGATCGACCATCCCGAGCTGTAGCTCGGGGCGGTTGTCGAAGCGTGCCGTCGGCTTCGAGGGTGCCGACGAGATGGCCTCGACCAGGCGGGCTAGGGCGTCCGACGAAGTTCGGGACGAAGCACCCCGAGCCCCAACACAGGAAGGGCCGCGAGGACGGCCAGGCTGCCCGCGGGTCCGATGAGGTCGCCGAGACCGCCGACGACTGCCGAGCCCACACTGCCACCGACGAGGAACAGCAGGGTGGCGACGCCGAGCGCCACTCCGCGCACATCGAGGTGGACGGCGTCGCCGACGGATGCGCTCAGCGCAGGCTGGCCGAGACCGAAGGCGACCGTGACCAGGATGACGGTGAACGCCAGGAGCTCCGGCGAGACCATCGCGACGCCGAGCGCCGCGAACAGCAAGGCGACCGATGCCACGACCCCGGCGATCGCCAGCGAGGCGGCACCCCCGATCCTGGTGAGCAGGGGACCGGCATAGCGCGGCACGAACAGCGCCACCACGGCACTGGGCACCAGCAGCAGGCCGACCTCCCAAGCCGCCCAGCCCTCGCCGACGAGCACCGCGGGTACGGCGATCAGAAGCGCGAACCACGCGGCCGGCACCGCGGCTGCCGCGATTGCGCTGCGCACCACCGTCGGGTTCCGGATCACCGCGAGCGGCAGGAAACCGTGCGGCCGATGCCGCACCCGCAGGGCCACCGCCGGGACCCCGAGCACCAGCAGCAGTACTCCGACCACGGCCACGAGCAACCCGGTCGAGGGCGACTGGACCAGCAGGACCAGACCGCCTGAGGTCGCCGCGACCAGCAGCGCACCGAGGATGTCAAGGCTGGCTCCGCTGCCCTCACCAGTCAGCGCCCTCCACAGGAACGGGATCACAAACACTCCGAGAATCGGTAGCGCCATCACGACGCGCCAGCCGAACGCGTGCTCCACGACCCCGCCCAGGAGCGGCCCGAGACAGCTCACCGAAGCCGCCATTCCCGCCAACCGGCCGAAGGCCAGGCCGCGCACCTCACCGTCGTACCGGACGCTGAGCACGGCGATGCCCAGGGTTGGGATAGCGGCGGCACCGGCGCCCTGGAACATTCGCGCCACCAACAGCACGCCGTACGACGGCGCAAACGCCGCAACCAGCGCCCCGGCGGTCATCAGCCCGACGCCGACCATCAGTGGGAGCCGAACACCCACCAGGTCAGAAACCCGTCCATAGACCGCGGTCGTGACCGCCAGGAACAGCACGTAGAGGCTGATCGTCCAGGTGGCGGTGCCGATATCGACGCCGAGGTCCTCCCCCATCAGTGGCAGCGCGATCGCCGCCGAGGACGACCCCATGCCGGCCAGCCCGAAGAGCAACCCGAGCAGGACGGACACGCGTCGCGAATCGTCGAGGGGCACGGCGGGCCAACCTAGGCTAGGGCGCGGCTATTCCGCGCGGAGACATGGCCGGGGCCGGCCCGCTCGCGAGCCTCGGCGTACGGGCTTCCTGCGCCGAGGCTCGTCTCCATCCCTATCCAGGAGAGCCGAGCACCTGCCTGACGCTCGACGTGTCGAATGAGGCCGCGAGGTCGGCGATCGTCGTACGTGACAACGACTCCCGCCACGCTCTCTCGGCATCGGCCATCACCTTGGCGATGCCGCACGGCCTACGGCAGTCCTCGGGTGGCGCGGCCAGCACGCCCTGCTGGCGGATCTCGGTGCAGCGAAAGGCCGGCTGATCGCCGTCGACTGCCTGCACGACCTCGAGAACCGAGACCAGCTCAGGCGGACGCGTGAGGACGTAGCCGCCGTCCCGGCCCTCGCTGGGCCGCACAAGTCCGGCGCGCGCCAACGACTGCAGGTGCTTGGCCAGATAGGTCTTCGACACTCCGTGCAGCTCAGCCAGCCGTGCGCTCGGCACCGGGCTCTCGGCCTGGCTGAGTACGACGCAGCAGTGGATCGACCACTCCACACCGGCAGAGAGCTTCACGGCGTCGAGCCTATCGAGACTCGGCCAGCCACTCGTCCAGCGTGGTCGGAGCGATCCAGGCGCCGGCGCCCGGGGTCGGGGTGAGCGCGGCATCATCGAGCTTCGCGCCGAAGTACCCGGCCTCGGGGTCGGTCGTCACGGTCCGATCGTCTCCAGTCGCAGCGAACTGGCGACGGATCAGTTCGTCGATCCCCAGAGCCTCTGGTCCGGCAATCTCGACCGTGCCCTTGGCCGGTTCACCAACAGCCACCTCCGCGACCCGAGCCGCCACATCGTGCGACGCGATCGGCTGCAGGTGGGCCGGGGTCGCGCGAACGGCGCCGGCAACGGTCATCGTGTCAGCCATGCCCGCGATGAACTCGAAGAACTGGGTCGACCTCACGATCGTGTGCGGGATCGGGCCGTCCTTGACCAAGCTCTCCTGGGCCAGCTTGGCCCGCATGTAACCGGAGTCCGTGAGCCGGTCGGCCCCCACTATCGAAAGGATCACGTGATGACCGACGCCAGCGTCCTCCTCGGCGGCCAGCAGGTGGCTGGTCGAGTCGCGGAAGAACGCGAGCACGTCGTCGTCCGCCCACGACGGCGAGTTGGTGAGGTCGACGACCACGTCAGCGCCCTTGACCGCGTCCGCCACGCCCTCACCGGTCGTCGTGTCGATGCCGTCGTCCCGGCCGAGCGCCACCACGTCGTGCCCGGTCGCACTGAGCTTCGCCGCAACCTGGCTGCCGATCAGGCCCGCCCCGAAGATGACCACCTTCATATCTACTCCTCTTAACTCAGATATTGTGTATCGTAGTTTACTACGACCTCAGGTATCTGAGTCAAGTCTTCCGACGGCTCGAGGCGAAGATCGCCCACTAGTTAATCAGCTGAGTTGAGTGCTAGGTGCGAGAAGAGCAGAATGGGAGCAAAATGCTGGTTTGGGGGGTACCGGAAGGAATGCGATGACCGACACCGAGTACCTGCACTGGCATGACGACCCTGCGGGCTGGGCCGCTGGCACCGACGGGGTCAAGTACCTGATCAGACAGCACCACAGCCTCTACCGGGCCTACGAGACCAGCCGGGATGCTGCCGACCACCAGATCGGCCCCGACTCCGCTACCGTGACCGAGGCCAAGGCGCTCTGCGAGACCCACTACGTCACCAAGCATCTGGTGCGGTAGAACACCAACCGAGTGCGGGGAACCGGGGATACGGACGGTCACCCGTAATGTGGTTGCCAGGCGTCGACACCCTACGCGCCGCGGCAGTCTGAGAGTGTTGGCCGCGTGCCCCCTGTCACTGCTGCCGACGTCGACGCAGCAGCCGAGCGACTGGTCGGCGTGCTTGCGCCCTCGCCGCTGCAGCCCAGCCCTCGGCTGTCTGCCGAGCACGGGCTCGACGTATGGCTCAAGCGGGAGGACCTGCAGTCGGTCCGGTCCTACAAGGTGCGGGGCGCCTACAACCTGGTGTCTCAGCTGGACGCGGAGGCCCGGGCGCGCGGGGTGACGTGTGCCAGCGCCGGCAACCACGCCCAGGGCGTCGCCTTCGCCTGTGCCCGCGCGGGGGTCAGGGCGCGGGTCTACCTGCCCCGGACCACCCCCCGCCAGAAGCGCCAACGGGTCGCCGCCCTGGGCGCCGGTCTTGTCGAGGTGATGATCGACGGCGACACCTACGACGAGGCGGCCGCAGCGGCGGCCGCACACTCACAGCGGTCCGGCGCCGCAGTCGTCCCGGCTTTCGACGATCCCCGCACGATCGCGGGCCAGGGCACCGTGGCCCGCGAGGTCGTCGAGCAGCTGCAGCGGGCGCCCGACGCGATCGTGGTCCCCGTGGGTGGCGGTGGGCTGATCGCCGGCTCGCTCGCCTGGCTCGGGGAACACACTCCGGGCGTGCGGGTGATCGGTGCCGAGCCAGCGGGCGCCGCGAGCATGCAAGCCGCGGTGACCGCCGGGGCACCGGTCGACCTCGAGGTCCTCGAGGGGTTCGTCGACGGCGCCGCGGTCCGGCGAGTGGGTGACTGGACCTTCGAGGCCGTACGCCGGGGGCGGCCGGACCTCGTCGCCGTGCAGGAGGGGCAGGTCTGTGTCGAGATGCTGGCGCTGTACCAGTCCGACGGAATCATCGCGGAACCGGCCGGTGCGCTCGCCAGCGCGGCCCTCCACCTCGAGCTGGATCTCGCCCCGGGCTCGACCGTGGTGTGCGTGCTGTCCGGGGGCAACAACGACGTCAGCAGGTACGCCGAGGTCGTCGAGCGGGCGCTCGTCTTCGAGGGGCTCAAGCACTACTTCCTGGTGGAGTTCCCCCAGGAGCCGGGGGCGCTGCGACGGTTCCTGGACGAGGTGCTCGGGCCGGAAGACGACATCACGCTCTTCGAGTACGTCAAGCGCAACAACCGGGAGACCGGCCCCGCCCTGGTGGGCATCGAGCTGCAGAGCCCCGCCGACCTGGCCCCGCTTGTCGCCAGGATGGAGCAGTCACCGGCCAGGGTCCAGGTGGTCCCGCCGGACAGCCCGCTGTTCGGCTTCATCCTCTGACGCGAGGATTCCCTCCGATCACGTGCCGCAGGAACACCAGAAGGTCCGGTTGGTACGGGCGACAGTCAGGGTCGTACCGTGCGCACACACGCGAAGGGCTCGGCCCAGGCCACCTGGCGGGCAGCGCCCACCACGGCAGCCTGTTGCTTGGTGGCCTTGGCTGGGTGCGGTCCGGTCACCCATTCAGAGAGATAGCAGGCCATGGCCTCTTCCTTCTTGTCGATCTCCGCCTCGGACAGCGACTCGAAGACGTTCCACCGCAGGTCGGTGGGGTAGAGGCCGACATCGTAGGCCGACACGTCGTAAACATAGATCGAGGGAGTGAACCAGTGCCCATCGGTCATCGAGAGCCGGCCGGCCCGCACACCAGCCTCGTAGGTGGCGATGTGGTCCTGGTGCAGGGATGGGAACGGCACGTATAGCTCGTCGGGCTGGTACCGCTTGACGGTCAGGTCGAGCAACTGGACCAGGTAGGCCATGTCCGCCCCAACCCTTCCGTCCTCCAGGTGAAGGAAGTCGCAACCCTGGTAGTCCAGCACGTCCATGGCCCGCATGAACTCCTTGCACCTCACCTCACTGGGCCGCGACATCACCACCACGGTGCACTCCCGTGGGTACTTCGCCAACAAACCCCCGCATCCGAAGGTTTCGTCGTCGCAGTGAGGGGCAAGGATCAGCCGACTGACCCGATCGACTCTTCGGACCGGATGTGCGTGATCGAGGGGCGACCGCACGGTTGTCACGACAGACCGCGTTCTGCGACCGGAACTATTGAACCCATCGGAGAATCCCCCGAAACTCGTGTGATGGTCCGTGACCCCGAACCGGTGACTCGACGCGGTTCCATTGCCGCACTCGAATGACGCTTCGTCCATAGTCCGCGACACCATCGGCACCCCAGAAGGGGGCACCGACGAGAACTGGGGTTTGAGGCCGCCTCGAAAGTGAGCTGCCAGCGGAAACCCTGCTTCTCGGCTCCGCAGAGCGGTGGGGGACTACCGGTCCACGCGCTTCTGAGCGGCCTCCTCGGTGAAGACGCGGAAGCCGTACTCGGGTATGTACCCGTGGATCTCGCGGGTGTCCAGGGCGGTCATGAACGTCAGGATGTCGGCGGTCACCACTTGGCCTGGGACGAGGATCGGGAAACCGGGTGGGTACGGCGTGACGAACATGGCCGACACGACCTCCCTGCCCTCCGCGACGCGCGCGGCGAGCTCGTCGGTCGGGAGGTACTCGCACGCGCCGGCGTCGTAGGCCAGGAAGTATGCCGCCCGCAGGTCGCCGTCGGGGCTGATCGAGTCATGCCGGAACCGATCCGCGAACCGGGTGAAGTCAGGCAGCGGCGGAGGGTTGCCGGTCAGGGCGGCCACCCTTCGGGTCCTTGCTCGTCTGCCGAGCGGACCGAGCCGGGCGAGTTCGTCGTCGAGCTCCTCGGAGATCCTCACCAGCACCTCGATCAGGTAGGCGACCGAGCTGCGGCTGGTGCCGATGTTGGTCATGAACAGCACGGTGTTCCGGGAGGTCTTGTTGACCTGGATGCCGTACTTGTCCATCAGGTAGCTGTGCTTGAACGTGTCCCCGTCGATCCCGGACTGGCCGATGTGAAGGGTCAGGCGGCTGGGATCGCGAACGAACTCGTCTTGCGACCACGCCTCCTCCATCTGTGAGAACCCTCCGCGCAGCGGGCACTCGATGCCCGTCTCGCGATAGTCGGCGGGGATCATGTCTTCGGTGCTGAGGAACTTGAAGTACTTGCGAATCTGAGGGTGCTTCTCGACTGCGTCGAACAGGTTCATCGCCAGCTCGGCCTGACGCTGCACGAGCTGGTACCCCTCGAGCTCCGCCTGGGCCCGCCCCACGTCGAGGGAGGCAAGGATCTGGTAGTTCGGTGAGGTCGAGGTGTGCGTCATGTACGCCTCGTTGAACGCCTCTTCGTTCAGGTGGTGGAAGTCCTGGTCCAGGACGTGGATCATCGACCCCTGCCGCAGTGAGGTCAGCGTCTTGTGGGTCGACTGGGTGGCGTAGACCCGGATCCGGACCCGGTCGGGGTCGGGCATGGCGGGGTGACCTTCGCGATCGTGCTTCGCCTGCGCCTCGACGTACTCCTTGGCGTACTCAGGGCTGCGGTACCGCTCCTGCAGCCGGCGCGCCGTCGCCATCGCAGTCCGTCGCCGGTAGCTCGGGTGGAATGCAGCGAACGCGAACCACGCCTCGTCCCACAGGAAGACCAGGTCTGGCTTGATCGCCAGACACTCGTGCATGACCCGTTCGACGTCGTAGACGATGCCGTCGAAAGTGCAGTTGGTGAGCGAGAGCATCTTGACCTGGTCGAGGCGTCCGGCCGCCTCATAGTCGCGCAGGCACTGGGTGATCGTCGATGTCGGAACCGCGCCGTACATCGAGTACTCGTCCAGCGGGTAGGAGTCCAGGTAGGTGACCCGGGCACCGCCGAGCATCAGCGCGTAGTGGTGGGACTTGTGGCAGTTCCGATCGACGAGGACCACGTCGCCGGGGCGGATGATGGACTGTACGACGATCTTGTTGGCCGTCGAGGTCCCGTTGGTGACGAAGAACGTCTTGTCGGCACCGAACGCCCGGGCAGCCAGTTCCTGCGCCCGCTTGATCGGCCCGGACGGGTCGAGCAGGGAGTCCAGGCCGCCGGAGGTCGCCGACGTCTCGGCCAGGAACATGTTCAGCCCGTAGAAGTCACTCATCTGGTGGATCCACGGCGAGTTGACCACCGACTTGCCGCGCGAGATCGGCAGGGCATGGAAGACGCCGGTCGGCTGCCGGCTGTAACCGCGCAGCGCGGTGAAGAACGGCATCTCGTGGCGGGCGGCCACTCCCCGCAGGATCGACAGGTGCAGCTCCAGGAAGTCGTCGCGGTGGAAGATCCGCTGGAACCTACGGGTCATCGTGCCGGCTACGTCCTCGATGGAGATCTGGGCGACGAGGTACAGCTCGATCTCGGGGCGTCGCTCGGCGATCTGCTGGCCGAGCAACAGCATCCGTTCCGACGACGGGAGCGGCTGCACCGTGTACGGGTCGAAGTCTTCGATGAAGCGGCGCAGGTCGTCGAGACGGTGCTGGGAAACCACACCGAAACCTGGCCGGATGACGCACGCCTGGATCTCAGAGTTCAGTAGCACCGCGACCAGCGCGTCCTCGAAGCTGGGCACGACGAGCAGCTCGTAGGTGAACGGATCCTCGTCCCGTCGCAGCCGCCGCATCTGCTGGTGAAGCTGGGTGATCTCTGCCTCGGACAGGTCGTCGACGACCAGGACCTGGAATGTCGGACGTCCACTTGCGTCGGTTTCAGCGGGATTTCCGGAGATGACCCGGGTCACGGTGTCGGCCATCTGCATGGCGGACTCGTAGTCACCCAAGTCGCAGAGCGCGGCAAGCTGTTCCAGGTGGGCGCGGCCAGGGAACGACCAGTAGGACTCGAGCGGATCCAACAGCCGCACCAACTCGCTGACCTGCTGCCTCAGCGGCTGACGTTGGTCCTCGAGGGTCAGCTCGTCCGACATCCTCTTGGTGACGTCGGCGAGCGACGCCCAGGCGTCGCCACGCAGCCGCCACATGCTCGTGTAGGCGTGCAATCTCGGACCTGTCGGCAGATCCGAGGCATCCAGGTCAGACATCGTGGTCCTTTCTCGGCTGACGTTTGTCCGTCACCGCTTGAACGGGGAGCGGCGGATTCGATCGGCCGTCGCAACCCCGTGGTCTGATCATGGCAGTCCAGCGGCGAAAATGGCGGCGGGTGTCGTCCACCTCAAGGACTTGACCGCCTCCGGCAGTACGCCGCCGGTGCGTGTGGAACGGCCCGCCCGGGCCATGGCGTCAACGGCACTCGAAGTGGCACCGTGAACGCGTGGCGCCTTCGGAGCTGCTGCGTGACGTCGTCGAGCGAGTCGATCTGTCGGGTCATGCAGGAAAGTCGGGTGCTGGACTCCAAAGGGTCCGGCTCGCCGACGGACGCGCCTACGTGGTCAAGCGGGTCACAGCCGCGTCCGACCTGACCCTGGCTTTGACTGGCGGCGGCGTGGGACGCGAGTACCTGCTGTTGCAGTCCGGTGTCTTCGACAGGCTGCCGCCGGGAGTGGCGCATGCGCTGGTCGACGCGTGGGTGGAGGGCGACACGACTGTCATCGTCATGCGCGACCTCGGCGCCACCGTGTTGACGTATGCCGACCGGTTGTCCCGACGCCGCGCGTACTGGGTCATGGACCGGATCGGCGCGCTGCACCGCCAGTTCCTCGGGCAGCCGCCTGAGGGACTCGCGCCACTCGACCTCGTCCTCAGCATCTTCTCGCCGCCCCGGATCCGAACGCTGGCGGCGTCCGGGAACGAACTGATGGAACTCGCGCTGCGCGGCTGGGGGATCTTCGATCGCTTGGTTCCGCCTGACGTCGCTGGCCCGGTGCTCGCACTGCTTGACGACATCAGCCCGCTGGCGACGGCGCTGGAGCAGGGTCCACTGACGCTGACCCATGGTGACCTGGCCACGGTGAACATGGCGTTCGAGGGGGACGACCTGGTCCTGCTCGACTGGGCGATGCCGGCCGCGGCCCCCGGCTCCCTCGATGTTGCCCGGTTCATCGTGGGTTGCTCCTCGGTGGTGGAACCGAGCCGGGAGGACCTGCTGGCGGCGTATGAACGCGCCGCGGGCCCGGCGTACGACGAGAGATCCATGCGGCTCTCGCTGCTCTCGGGCCTCGTGTGGCTCGGGTGGAACAAGGCCCTCGACATCGCAGAGAACCCGGAACCCGCCATCCGCGAACGCGAGAAGGCGGACCTTGACTGGTGGATCCATGAGGCACGCAAGACCCTCGAGAGCGGAGCACTCCGATGGAACTGAACACGCTGTACCAACGCACGGTCGAGAGCTGGACCGACCGGGTCAATGCCGTCGGCCCGGACCAATGGGACCAGCCGACGCCTTGCCAGGACTGGAACGTGCGCCAGCTGGTCAACCACGTGGTGGGCGAGGACCGCTGGACCGAGCCGCTGATGCGCGGCAGCACGATCGCCGACGTGGGTGACCGGCTCGAGGGCGACCTCCTCGGCGACGACCCGATCCACGCCGCGCTCACGGCAGCGAGCGAGTCAACAGCTGCGGTGGCCGAGACGCTCCCCGAGCACGGCGTCGTGCACCTGTCGTACGGCGAGGAGCAGATGGACGAGTACGTGCTCCAGCTGGCGGCCGACCACTTGATCCACGGCTGGGACCTCGCAGCGGCCACCGGGGGCGACACCCGCCTCGACCCGGACCTGGTGTCCGAGGTTGCGGCCTGGTTCGCAGACCGCGAGGAGCTCTACCGGTCGGCGGGTGCAGTGGGCCCGCGCGCCGCCGCCACCGGCGAGCCACAGGCCGATCTCCTGGCGGCGTTCGGCCGCGATCCAGGCTGGGGAGGCGACTCTTCTCGACGGGACTCGGCGGGCGAGTCACAATTGTGACCGAGGCTGGGCAGGTCGGACCCGGTCGGCCGGTACGACCTCGCCTTGTCAGGAGGGCCCATGGCGCCCGGATTCCACAACGGCAGCCGCTCGCTGCAAGATCACTTCGACACGCGTGCCCTGGCCGACAGGATCGACGAGCTGCTGGTCAGCGACACCATCGGTGAACGCGACCGCGAGTTCATCGAGGATCGCGACATGTTCTTCCTCGCGACGGCCGACGCCGAGGGGCGACCGACCTGTTCGTACAAGGGCGGCGAGCCGGGCTTCGTCCGCGTCCTGGATGAGCACACGGTGGCATTCCCGAACTACGACGGAAACGGCATGTACCTCTCGACCGGGAACGTCCTGGTGAACCCGGACGTGGGGTTGCTGTTCATCGACTTCGAGCGAGGCCACCGGATGCGGCTGGAGGGCACGGCCAGCATCGACCTCGACGACCCGCTTCGAGGCGACTACCCAGAGGCCCAGTTCGTCGTCCGGGTGCGTCCGCGTGCGGTCTACCCGAACTGTCCGCGTTACATCCACCGCTACGAACTCGTACGACGGTCGCGGTTCGTGCCGCGAGGTGACTGCCTGACGCCTGTCCCAGAGTGGAAGCGCTCCGACTGGGCGGCCGACGTACTGCCCGAGCACGACCCCGCGCGCGATCCCGGTGACCGCGACGTGCTCGGCCGATGAGATCGGCGCACTGCCGACCAGGCTGGAGGAACTGATGGTCACCGTGGCAGCAGTACAGGCAACTCCCGTGTTCCTCGACCGAGAGGCGACCGCGGACAAGGTCTGTGCCCTGGTCAAGGAGGCCGCGGGTCACGGAGCAGAGCTGATCGTCTTCCCCGAGTCCTTCCTCCCCGCGTATCCGGACTGGGTATGGCGCACCCCGGCATGGAACGACACCGCGTTCGTGAAGCGCTTCTACGCAAATGCGGTGAGCGTCCCGGGTGCGACCCTCCAGCGAATCGGGGAAGCGGCGGAGGCGGCAGCTGCGTACGTCGTGATCGGTGTGACTGAGATCGAGGGCGGCACGCTGTACAACACCCTCCTCTATCTGGGCCCGGACGGACGGCTGCTGCAGCGGCATCGCAAGCTCATGCCCACTGGTGGGGAACGGACGGTGTGGGGCATGGGCGACGGCTCCGAGCTCGGTGTGGTGAGCACGCCGTTCGGCGTTGTCGGAGGGCTGCTGTGCTGGGAGAACTACATGCCGCTGGCCCGGGCGGCGATCTACGCACAGCACTGTGACATCTACCTGGCTCCGACGTGGGACAACAGCGACACCTGGGTGGCCACCTTGCGCCACATCGCCAAGGAGGGCAGGCAGTTCGTCATCGGCGTTGCGCCTCTGCTGCGCGGCTCAGACGTGCCCGAGGACCTGCGCGGGACGCTCTATGGGCTGGAGGACGACTGGATGTCGCGCGGCCACACAACCATCGTCGCACCGGGTGGTGAGGTAATCGCAGGGCCGGTCCTGGAGCGTGAGGAGATCGTCTACGCCGACCTCGACCTGGCCGCGGTGCATCAGCAGCGGAGGATGTTCGACCCCGTGGGTCACTACTCGCGACCCGATGTCTTCACACTTCACGTCGACACGCGTGCGAAGAGCCCAGTCGTCTTCAAGAGCGACCCGCCGGACTGAAACCGCAGCGGTCCGCCTCGGCGCTGCGTGGCGTTACTCGGCGGGCGCCTTGGCCCGGATCTTGTCCGGCCTGAACCCGTTGCCGATCCCCCACAGCACCGCACGGGTGCGACTGTCGAGGCCGAGTTTTCGGTACGCCGACTTGATGTGGGCCTTCACCGTGTTTTGGCTGATGTAGGTGCGCTCGGCGATCTCCTCGTTGCTCAGGCCTTGGGTGATCAGCGCAATGACCTCCGACTCTCGCGCGCTCAGCCCAAACTCTCGGCCCGGCCAGTCCCCGTTGTCGACCTCGACCGATGCTGGGTAGTCCAGCGTTGCGACGATCTCGCCGGCGTTGATTCGCTCCAGGGCGTCGACGAGCTCCTCGGCCTCCAGACGTTTGTCGAGGAATCCGACGACACCGAAACGTGCCCACGTCTCAATCAGTTCGGGCTCCAGGCTCCAGCTGTAGAAGACGTGTCGTCGCGCGTTGGCTTCTGCCAGCACCTCGTTGAGGTCTCGGGTCTGAGCGAAGGAGTCGATCAGGGCGATGTCCACGCGCTCCACCCCTGGCTCGTTCGTGGAGACCTCCACTACCAGTACGCGGTCCGCGAACGGCTCAAACATCCGGGCAAGTCCCTGGACGACCACGTCATAGTCGTTCACGATCGCGATCCGGACCGGGCCCTGTGTCTTCACTTCATCAACTTACGCCACTCGGCACAGCGGGCCACCAGAAAGCCTGGAAGTGGTTTCGACGAACAGGTGCCGATTCCCTCCAGGTTGGTCGTGAACCTTCGCTCCCGACAACCGTTTCGGAGGGACCTGGGGCTGATCACACCACGGACTAGAGCGGTCCGTAGGCGCGGACTCCCTGTTGCGTCGGCACGAAGATCCGGCGAGTGGTGCCAACGATTGCGGAGCCACTGACACCGGAGATCGCACCGCCATCCCAGACCATCGCGCCGGTGAGCCGGTCAACACCTTTGACGTCGTAGTCCGTTGCGACCAGGATCAGATCGCCGGTGGCGGAGACCTTGGCCCCAACGGGGACGGTCTGCTCGCTCAACCAGAGGAGCTCGCCGGTCGTCGTGTCGACGGCGACCAGACGATTGTCGTTGAGGAAGATCCACACACCGCCGACGACCACGCTGGTGCCACCGTTGAAGCCCCAGGCCACGAAGCCGTACCTCGGGCGCTCCGGTCAATGCGTTCGCGACCATCTTCCCTTCGGGTTGGGTGGCATAGACCTTTCCATTCAGGACGATCGGCGGTCCCGGGAGGTAGCTCCCGGACGAGCAGCTCGTGCTGTTGGCGACCACGGGCGTGTGCCACGCGACGCTCCCGTTGGAGATGTTGACGGCGTAGAGCTCGCATTGGGCGATGGCGTAGATGCGGGTGCCGTCGCTGCTCAGAGCAGAGTGCACGTCGCTCACTGGGGAGGCATTGCCGCTCCACAACGGAGCCCCAGTGGTCACCGAGAACGCGCGGATCTGGCTGGCCTGGTCCCGCAGGAAGACGGATGTGCCCACCACGAGCGGCGCTTCATAGTTCCCGGCAACCGGATCCGCGGTAGTCCACAGTGGGGCGCCGTTGCTGGCATTTACGCCGTGCAGGCGGCCACCGTCGTCGCGGACAATGAGTCTGCCGTTGTTGAGCGTTGGTGCTCCGACATACCCCCCGGTCGTCGGGGATGCTGACCAGACGGCGGGACGGTTCGCCGTCGACCCGGTGGTGTTCCAAGCGCGCAGCACGCCGTCCCAGGCGACGCTGTACATCATGGTTCCACGCGCCACGACCTCTTGGTCTCCACCGTAGGCCACCGCACCGGGAGCAGCCGTCTTCCATCGGAAGGCGAACGTCGGGGCGTCATCGAGGTCGAGGAGGCCAGTGCCCGGCTCGAGCGGGTTGCGGGTGGCGTCTCGACCGGTGGAGTACCAGGCGGGTGCCAGCGAGGCGACGACCATGATCGGGAACGAGCGCTCGTGGGTCCGGGCGTTGGCGCCGGTGGCGCGGATCCGCACCATGCTGGACTGCGCGCCCGTCGGCGTGCCGCTGATGAGTCCGCCCGGTGACAACGAGAGTCCCGCGGGCAGTGCACCGGACTGGACCGACCAGGTCGACGTGCCGGACTCGTTCCGAAGCTGGAAGGAGTACGCCGAGCCAACTCGTCCGATCGGCAGCACGCGGGTGGCGATCGTGGGCCTGCGGCCGGCCAGCCCGAAGACTCGCAGCGTGTGCGGTGTGCTGCCACCGAAGGAGCCGCCCTGGTGCACGACCGCCTTGCCCGCCCCGAAGGCGACATCGGTCCAGCCGTACATGTTGTCCTCGAAATGGAACTGTTTCAGCTGCACTCCCGTCAGCCGGTTGAGAGCGATCAGGTCACTGCCGCGGCCCTGCGAGTAGATCTCCGTCGAGGTCACCCAGACGAGCCCTCCGGTGACGGCCACCGAACCGATCCGGGAGGGCACGTTGTACTGCCAGCGCTGGCTTCCGTCGGTCGTCCGCAGGGCCCGCAGCACGGACGGGGCCGGCGGGCCGAAGTCGAAGACGGCGTTCCAGACGTAGATGGTGTCGTTGTCGGCGGCTTCGATGCGGTAGATGTCCTGTCCGGCCCGGACCGACCAGCCCGCAGCACCGGCGGCAAGGGAGTAGCGGCTGACACCGTTGCCGTTGTTCGTGTACACCCAGCCGTCGGCGATGACGATCTGGGAGGTTCGCACGTCTGCCTTGCTCCAGAGTTGCCCACCGTTCGCCAGGGACAGCGCCCGCAGCCGGTCGTCGTAGGCGACGACGACAGTGGTGCCAAAGGAGGCGACGTCGTGGATCCAGGTGGCGCCTGCGGGCAGCAGCTGCTGCCAGACCCGCTGCGCGTCACTGAGCCGGTACGCCGCCACGCGGTCCTGGCTCCAGGCCACCAGCGTGTTGCCAAGGACGAGGTGGTTCTGCAGTGTCTGGCCCGGGTCGGTATCCGTAACGTCCCAGACCAGGCCATGGTCGTCGCCACGCTCGTAGGCGCGTGGCTGTGCGCCGCATCCGACGATGACAAGGGTCGCGGTGACCGAGACCGGACCAGTCGCGCAGGTGCCGGTGCTGCGCTGCCAGGTCACGACGCCCGTCGTCAGGTTGTACGCCGTCAGCACGCCGGTGCTGCCCAACGGCTCGGTGCTGATCACGTAGACCACGTTGCCTGCGATCGCGGGCGCTCCGCCTGCGGCCGTCCATTCCTCGACCACGTTCTGCACGTTCAACGGGGAGATCAAGTTCTCTGCGGCAGACCACCCGCGGTGCCCCGAGTCGTGCCGGGCCTGGGACCAGTCGCTCGTCGTCGCGGCTTTCGTCGTGGCGGTCGTGGTCGCTGCAGCGGCGTAGCTGGGGACGGCGTCGTGGGCGAAGAGCGCGTAGGAGTACTGCGTTCCGGGGGTCAAGCCGGTGTTGGCGTGGCTGGTCGCGGGCTTGGCCTTGTCGATCACCAGGGTGCCGGAGGCAGGGGTCGCGGGAGGGGTGCTGCCCGTGGCGCGGCGGATCATCACGCCGGTGAAGTTGGCGGAGGTCGGGTTGGTCCAGGACAGCGTGATCGAGCTAGTGGTGGTGGCGGTGACCGTGACTCCGGTGACGGGCGCCGGTGCCACCAGGCCGGACACCCTGGCAGCCGGCGCTGCGCCTTGGGCCGGGACGAACAACTGGGTGGTGCACGTGATCGTGAGCCCAATGCCCAGCAGGACTGCTGTCAGGCGGTTTCGGGGCGTGCGCCAATCGGCAGTCGACATGGTGTAGCCCCCAGTTCCCACCGCAGGCGACCGCGCGGGCGCCCGCTGCCTGCCATGTCGGACGCGTCGTGCGTCCCACAACCCCAAACAGACAAGCGTCCCGAGTCTCACATCCGGGACGACCTGCCGCCATAGTCCTTTCGGCTCGGCTGGCTGGGGTGACCAGGTCGGAGGGCCGGCGGCAGAAGCGGGTTTGCTCAAGCGCGGCGTAGGTGGCGTACGTTGTCGTGGCTGCGTAGCCGGAGCCAGGTGACGAGATCCTTCAGGGTCATCGGCCGCGCGTAGTGCCAGCCTTGTGCGAGGTCACAGCCGGCTTCCGCGAGTACGTGTGCGGCGACGGCGTCTTCGACTCCCTCAGCGACCAGGCGCATCCCGAGAGAGTGCGCCAGCGCCACGGCGGACCGCATGATGGCCTGGTCTCGCGGATCGGTCGCGATGTCGGGCAGAAAGGCCACGTCCAGTTTCAGTTCCTGGACCGGGATTGTGCGTAGGTAGCAGTGGCCGGTTCCGTAGTCACCGAGGGACAAGGTGACGCCCAGATCGCGAAGCAGGTCCAGAGTGCCTCTCGAAAGCTCGGGGTTGTTCGTCACGTTCTTGGCGGTGATCTCCAGGACCAACGCCTCGGCAGGCAGACCATGTTCGACGAGTGTGTCGCGGACGAAGCCGGGCAACGCCGCATCGCGGAGATCGCTGCCGGAGAGGTTCACCGAGACAGTGAGTTCGTGGCCCGCCCGTCGCCAGGCGGCACCATCGCGGATCGCCATGCCGAGCACCGCTCGGGTCAACTCCGGCATCAACCGGTGGTTCTCGGCGATGGGAAGGAAGACGCCGGGTGACACCGGACCGTGGTTGGGGCGTACCCAACGGACAAGTGCCTCAGCGCCGCGAACCGCTCCGTGGGGGTCGACCTGCGGTTGGTACTCCAAGGTGAGCTCATGGTTGTCGAGGGCGCGGTGCAGGTCCTCGGCGATCATCAGGGAGTCCTGGCTGTCCTGACTGTGTCGCGAGAGGTCGCGGTGGTAGAGGTGCGGAAGGCCTGCGCCGGTGGCCTTGGCGGCATTCATGGCGAGGTCGGCGCAGCGCATCAGATCCATCCGGCTGTGGGCGTGCTGTGGTGCCACGGCAACACCGGTGGAGAAACGGATGTGCAGAGCCACCGAGTCTCCGAGCTGGAGCGGGTCGCGCAACGCGTCGCGGAGGTGGTCGGCGAGCGCTGAGACCTCGGCGGCGCCCGAGGCGCCAGGGGCGAGGACGGCAAACTCGTCGCTGCCGAGTCGAGCCAGCATCACGCCCGGATAGGCGCTGAGCGCGACCCTGAGTCGTTCGCTCATCAGCTGGAGAAACTGGTCACCTGCATGGTGTCCAAGGGTGTCGTTGACCTCCTTGAAACCGTCCAGGTCAAGAAGAGCCAGGCCCACTACGGCGTCAGGTTCGCGGATGGCCAGAGCCTGCTCGATGCCGGCGTAGAGCGCGCGTCGGTTCGCGAGTCCGGTGAGATCGTCGGTCAATGCGGGGGGTTGAACCCCTGCCGGAGCAGGCGTGCGCATGAACACCAGCACCTTCGAGACGAGACTTCCAGGCGTCACGAATCGGCTCCCGATCTTGGCGTAGTTCTCCCCTGTCACGGGAAGTATCGGCTCCCGAGGCGGCCGACTTGAGCCCTGCGCGAAACCCTTGCAGCACCGGAATTGAGCGCGGCCGCTGACCGGTCACGGTGCTCGACGTAGTCTCGATGGGGTGAGCGTCTCACCCGCGCCGACCGTCACCCTTGACGGCAGGTTCGCCCGCGAGCTCGCGGAGATGGCCGTCCCCTGGAAGGCCGTCGAGGTACGTCGAGCCGCAGTTGCTGGTGCTCAACGAGCCGTTGGCGAGTGCGCTCGGCCTGGACCCTGCCGCACTTCGGGGCTCCGACGGTCTGCGCTTCCTGGTCGGCAATCTCCTGCCGCCTGACGCCACGCCGGTTGCGCAGGCGTACGCCGGCCACCAGTTCGGCTGGTTCGCCCCTCGTCTCGGCGACGGGAGGGCACTACTGCTCGGTGAGCACGTCGACGCCGAAGGCCGGGTGCGCGACCTTCATCTCAAGGGCTCCGGGCGGACGCCGTTCGCGCGCGGCGGGGACGGCCTGGCCGCTGTGGGGCCGATGCTGCGTGAATACATCGTGAGCGAGGCGATGCATGCCCTTGGCATCCCCACGACCCGCTCCCTGGCGGTGGTGGCGACGGGGCGCCCGGTGCATCGCGAGACCGTGTTGCCAGGCGCCGTACTCGTGCGAGTCGCGAGCAGCCACCTACGCGTGGGCAGCTTCCAGTACGCCGCGGCCACCGGCGACGTCGACCTCCTGCGCCGGCTCGCCGACCACGCCATCGGCCGTCACCACCCGGGCGCCGCGGACGCCGCGAACCCCTATCTCGCGCTGTTCGAGGCGGTGGTCGCCGCCCAGGCATCGCTCGTCGCCCAGTGGATGCTCGTCGGGTTCGTCCACGGGGTGATGAACACCGACAACACGACGATCTCGGGAGAGACGATCGACTACGGGCCGTGCGCGTTCATGGAGGCCTTCGACCCGGCCACGGTCTACAGCTCGATCGACGAGGGAGGGCGGTACTCCTACCGCAACCAGCCAGTCGTGGCGGAGTGGAATCTGGCCAGGCTCGCCGAGACGCTCATTCCCCTCTTCCACGACGACCAGGAGCAGGCGGTCGCCCTCGCAGTGGAGTCACTCAGCGGGTTCAGCCGCGGCTACAGCGCCGCCTGGTCGGCCGGCGTGCTGGTCAAGCTCGGCCTGCCCGCAGGCCTGGACGCGGCCGTGACCTCGCCGCTGGTCGACGAAGTGCTCACCCTGCTCCAACGGAACCACGTCGACTACACGTCGTTCTTCCGTGCCCTCGGCGCGGCGGCACGCGGAGACGCCGAGCCCGCACGCGGCCTGTTCGTCGACCTCACTGCGTTCGATGCCTGGGTGCGGCGGTGGCGCACCCTCGGTCCCAACGCGGAAATGATGGACCAGGTCAACCCGGTCTACATCCCTCGCAACCACATCGTCGAAGAAGTCCTCGCCGCCGCGACCGAGGGCGACCTCGATCCACTCGAAGGACTCCTCGACGCATTGGCTGCCCCCTTCGACGAGCGACCTGGCCTCGAGCGTTTCGCTGCCCCCGCGCCGGAGGAGCTCGGCGCCTACCGGACTTTCTGCGGGACCTAGCCCTCACCGTCACGCGGCTGCGGGCGGTCCGGGAAAGCCAAAATCGAGTACACAAGACCGGTCCGCTGATAATCTCAACACGAACCGGACGTCGTTCGGCGCTGCCGCCAACGTGCCCGTGAGGTTCCAGATGACACACGCAACGGAGCCCCACTGGGCGCGTAGACCAGTCGCAGCAGTAGTCGCAGCCGACCCCTTTGTGCGCGGCTCACTCGGAGTCTTGGTCCTGCTGACAGCAATGACTGTGCTTTACCTGATACTGCCAGCGTTGTCGCAGCTGCCAATGAATGCGTACTACCAGGCGATCGCGACAGCCTGCATGCTCATCGCGCTGCTAGGAGTCGCTCACCACCGTCCAGTACGTCGCCAGGGCTGGTTGTTGGTGATCGGCGGGTTCGGCTGTTGGGTGGTGGCCGACCTGGTTTTCGCCCTCGAGGCGGAGGTGTGGAACGGCGAGGTCTACCCGGCGCCCTCGGACGCGCTCTATCTCGCGGGATATGGCGTCATGGCGGCTGGGGCCATGCTGATGGTTCGCACGAGGCGAGCCGGTCGGGACATGACGGCTCTGCTGGACGCTCTGATCATTGCCACTGGGGCCGCCGTAGTTGCCTCGGTGTTCGTGATCGCACCGTTGGCGGGCGACTCCGAGCTCACCACTTTCGGGAAGGTCGTCAGTTCGGCCTACCCGATTGGCGACGTGTTGTTGATCGCGGTGATCGTCAGGATGTGGGCTGCCCCGGGAGCACAGACGGCGTCCTTCCGCCTGTTGGTCGCGGCATTGGGACTGACAACTGCCGGAGACATCTTCTGGAACGTGCAAGTCATTGCCACCGGTTCGTTGTACAGCCCCTTGGCCGATGTGCTGTGGCTGGGCAGCTACCTTGCAATCGCGGCAGCAGCGTGCCTGCCCTCGATGAGGACTCTCGCCGAGCTGGCGCCGGAACGGGCCGACACCGGTTCCGCACGACGCCGGGTGTTCGTGCTTGCCTGCGGGATCATGCTGCCGGCTGCGACGCTGCTGATCGACGGAGCCACCGGTGGCGGCGTGCTCTGGCCGGTCATCGGCGTGGGCGCCCTCCTGATCTCGGTGCTGGTGATGCTGCGGATGGCGAAGATCCTCGCCACCGTCGAGATCCAAGCAGTGCAGCTGTCCGCTCTCGCCAGGTCTGACGCGCTGACGGGAGCACCGAACCGTCGTACCTGGGACTACGAGCTGTCCAGGGCGTGTGCCAAGAGCCTGGAAGAAGACACTCCGTTGTGCGTCGCGATGATGGACATGGACCACTTCAAGGCCTACAACGACACCCATGGCCATCAGGCCGGCGACCGGCTGTTGCGTGAGGCGGTCGCCAGCTGGACCGAGCAGCTCGGAGACACTGGACTTCTCGCCCGCTACGGCGGCGAGGAGTTCGCCGTCCTCCTTCCCGGTCTCACCGTGTCCGAGGCCCAAGCCCGGATCCATGGCCTGCGTGCTGTCACCCCACACGGACAGACCTTCTCGGCCGGAGTGAGCACCTGGGACCCGCTGACCGAACCATCCCACGCGGTCGCCTGCGCCGACCAGGCGCTCTATGAGGCCAAGAAGACGGGCCGCGACCGCGTTCTCTGCCATGGCGGCATGGCCGCCGACGCGACCCGCCCGCCGGCGATGCCCGCGTTCCGCATCGTGCTGCAGCCGATCATCGACATCGCGACGGGCGCGGTCGCCGGGCACGAGGCGCTGGCCAGGTTCGATGGAACCGGCAACGACCCTCGCGGAGTCTTCCGCCTCGCCTACATCGATGGATACGGAGATCTCCTCGAAGCCGCGACGATGACCGCCGCCCTCGCCGTTCCCCATCGACCGGCTGGTCAGGCCCTCTACGTCAACGCCTCGGCGCGGGCCCTCGGCTCCGCCCGGTTCTGGGCCTCGATCCCGGCCCGTCTCGACAACGTTGTGGTGGAGCTCACCGAGGACCTCGAGCACGTGGACGGCGACGTTCTCGCGGACGCCGTGGCACGGCTGCGCTCGCGGGGTGCGTCCGTCGCGTTGGACGATCTCGGCGCCGGCGTCGGCGAGTTCTACCGGATGGCCGCACTGCGCCCCGACATCGTCAAGGCAGACCGCTCGCTGGTCCAAGGCTGCGCCAGCCAGGCCGGCCAGAGCGCCGTACTGCGAGCCTTGGTGACCTATGCGCGCGCCCTCGGCGCCCAGGTGTGCGCCGAAGGCGTGGAGGACGTCGCTGACCTCGATCACCTCAACGAGGTAGGCGTGAGCCTCGCCCAGGGATTCCTGCTCGGCCGCCCCGACCCGCACTGGCGGACCGGCAGATCTGAGTCGGCACCCGAGGGCCAACATCTCGACCAGGGTGGAAACTCGGTTCCCGCCAGCTGATCGGGACACAGCAGGCGTCTACCGCAGCCAGACGGTCGTGGCGGGGTGGAATCCGGCCGGGGCTGGCAGAACCAAACCGAGTACACGCAGCAAACGCGCTGATATTCTCAAGACGACCCGGACGTCGTTCGGCGCTGCCGCCAACGTGCCCGTGAGGTTCCAGATGACACACGCAACGGAGCCCCACTGGGCGCGTAGACAATTCGCAGGCGTGGTTGGGGCGGATCCCTTTGTACGACGCTCCCTGGGATTCTTGGGACTGCTGGCGGTCATGGCCGTGCTGTTCCCGATAGTGCCGTTGTCGGGATACCCGTTGGACGCGTACTACCAGGTGATCGCGACGGGCAGTGTTTTGATCGCATTGCTGGCGGTGGTTCACCACGATCCCGCGCGCCGTCGGGGCTGGTTTCTGGTGCTCGGCGGCTTCAGCAGCTGGGTTGCAGCCGACCTGGTGTTCGCCGTAGAACAGCAGGTCTGGAACGGCGAGGTCTATCCTGCGCCCTCGGACGCCCTTTACCTGGCCGGATATGGCGTCATGGCGGGTGGCGCCCTGTTGATGGTTCGCACGAGGCGATCCGGTCGGGACATGACAGCCCTGCTGGACGCTCTGATCATCGCGACGGGGGCTGCAGTCGTGGCTGCGGTGTTCGTGATCGCGCCGATGGCGAGCGACTCCGAGCTCACGACTTTCGGGAAGGTCATCGGTTCGGCCTACCCGATCGGTGACGTGTTGTTGATCGCCGTCGTGGTCAGGATGTGGGCCGCCCCCGGAGCGCGGACGGCGTCCTTCCGTCTGCTGGTCTCGGCGTTGGGGCTGACCCTGGCAGGGGACGTCGTCTGGAACGCGAACATGATCGCGACCGGCTCGCTGGTGACCTGGTGGGCCGACCTCTTGTTTCTGTTCGGCTACCTGACGGTCGGGGCCGCAGCATGCCTGCCGTCGATGACGACGCTCGCCGAGCTGGCGCCGGAGCGGGCCGACACCGGTTCCGCACGACGCCGGGTGTTCGTGCTTGCCTGCGGAATCATGCTGCCTGCTGCGACGCTGCTGATCGACGGTGCCACGGGTGGTGGCGTGCTCTGGCCCGTCATCGGCATCGGTGCGCTGCTCATCTCGGTGCTGGTAATGCTGCGGATGGCAAGGATCCTGGCCACCGTCGAGGTCCAGGCGGTGCAGTTGTCCGCTCTCGCCAGGTCTGACGCTCTGACAGGCGCACCCAACCGGCGCACCTGGGACTACGAGCTGTCGCGGGCGTGTGCGACGAGCCTTGAGCACGGAGCCCCCCTTTCCGTCGCGATGATGGACATGGACCATTTCAAGGCCTACAACGACACCCATGGTCATCAGGCCGGCGACCGACTGTTGCGTGAGACCGTCGCCAGCTGGACCGAGCAGCTCGGAGACGCTGGTCTGCTCGCCCGCTACGGCGGCGAGGAGTTCGCCGTCCTCCTTCCCGGCCTCACGACGTCAGAGGCCCAGACCCGTATCGACGGCCTGCGTGCTGTCACCCCACACGGACAGACCTTCTCGGCCGGTGTGAGCACCTGGGACCCCCTGACCGAACCAGCACACGCGGTCGCGTGCGCCGATCAAGCGCTCTACGAGGCCAAGAGGACCGGCCGCGACCGCGTTGTGAGCCATGGCGGCATCGCCCTCGACACGACGCGGTCACCGGCCCTGCCCGCGTTCCGCATCGTGCTGCAGCCGATCGTGGACATCGCAACGGGCAGAATCGCCGGGCACGAGGCGCTTAGCCGCTTCGACGGAACGGGCAACGACCCCCGGGGAGTCTTCCGCCTCGCATACCTTGACGGATACGGGGATCTCCTGGAGGCCGCGACAATAACCGCCGCCCTCGCACTTCCGGATCGACCTGTCGGTCAGGACCTCTACGTCAACGCCTCCGCGCGGGCCCTCACCTCCAGTCGGTTCTGGGCTTCGATGCCGGCCCGCCTCGACACCCTTGTGGTGGAGCTCACCGAAGACCTTGAGCATGTCGACGCCGCTACTCTCGCCGACGCTGTGGCGCGGCTGCGCTCGCGAGGTGCAGCCGTCGCTTTGGACGATCTCGGCGCCGGCGTTGGCGAGTTCTACCGGATGGCTGCATTGCGCCCCGACATCGTCAAGGCGGATAGATCGCTGGTCCAGGGCTGCGCCAGCCAGGCCGGCCAGGGCGCCGTACTGCAAGGGCTGGTGGCGTATGCGCGCGCCCTCGGCGCCCAAGTGTGCGCCGAAGGCGTGGAGGACGTCGCCGACCTCGATCACCTCGGCGAGCTCGGGGTGGGCCTCGCCCAAGGGTTCCTGCTCGGCCGACCCGACTCACACTGGAGGGTCGGAAGATCTCAGGCGGCACCCAGCGATCCCAGCGTCAACCTGGGTGAAGAGCCGGTTCCCTCCACCTGACAGGCGCCTGGCGGCGCGGCCGCCGTGGACGATCGATCGATCAGCGGCGAGCGAGAAGGCCGCCGACGTACCCCACGACGCAGCCGGCGAGGGCGACGACCGCCCCCCAGCCCGGGCCGTATCCGTCCCCCATGACCGACGCCGCCGCCACCAAGGTGGCGACCACGAGGACGGCGCCGAGCACGGCAGCGACCCGCGTAAGCCGACCGGACCGCCCGGTTAGGCCGAAGACCACCAGCCCGCCCAACACAATCAGGAACAGGCCGATCGAGACCACATTCTCGAAGCCCGCGGCGTCGAGGTTCTCCGGGAGGTCACGATTCGGGAAATTCGGGCGGACCTCGTCCGAGATCTTCTCGGCGGACAGCGCAACTGCCGAGTCGCGGCCGAAGTTCTGGATGAAGGGCATGAGCGCACCGGCGACCATCGCCAAGCCGCCCAGCACCGTGAGCAGCACGCGGGCCAGACCGCGCCGCGAGGACGCCTCCTGGATCACGCTGCCTTCGGCTCGCGCGTCGGTCCGACCGTCCGAGGCCACGATCGCCAACGGTCGGGACACCTCCCGGCCGGGCGGTGTCCGTGGTGCCGTGACCGTGACCCGGACCGAGGCCACCGTTCCGGGCTGGACCTGGACCGTTGCGGGCGTGAACGCGAACTCCATGCTGCCCTCGGGGTCGTCCCCGTGCAGGGAGACGACCACGGGCTCAGCTCCACGGCGGTTGTCGACCACCGCGGTCACGTGGCCACGGCGCCGACCGCCGAGCCGCAGCACGCTTGGGTCGAGCCGGAGGGCGAGCAGCTCGAATGCCGCCGTGGATGCGGTCTGCACGAGCGTCAGCGTCGTCGCCGCGCTCCGCTCCCCTTCGCTGGCGGTGACCGTGATCGTTCGACTCACTTCGCCCCCCGGGCCGGGCGGCGGCGCCGAGAACCTCACCTCGGTCCGCGCCTCACCTGCCGGGGGCACCTGGAGCTCCTGGGACTTCCAAGTCGTCCTGACAACATGCTCGGCGTCGCCGGCCGAGAGCTGGACGTGCGCCCAGCGGTTGCTTCGGGAGTTGTCGACGACCACCGTGCAGACCGCTGGGGAGAGATCGCGCGCGCGGAGCAGCCGCGGCTCGGCGCGCACCTCGATCGGCGCGTCGAGGACCGGCACGGTGACCCGCACCCAGAGGTCGCGGTACGCCGACTGTCCTGTGGTGTTGCGGACCCGCAGCAGCACCGCCTCCTGCTGGGCGGGCACGAGCGTGGGCGACTCGATCCGCAGCTGCGCCACCACCATCCCTCGGGCGCCCGGGAGCAGCTCCGCCCGGCCAGGGCGAACCGCCAACCACACCGGCGCCTTGAGCGCCTCGACGACGTATCCGTCCACGATCGTCGAGGTGTTGGCGAGATTCACGGTCACGGTCGCCGGCGTGCCGTCCACAGCTACGGTCAGGTCGGCGTCGTCCACGCCTGCGTCGAAGGGGTGCTGTTGCTGGGCCGGCGCGGGGCCGGGCCCAGCCGGCCTCGGCGGCCTTGGCGGCGTGGGCTGGGCGGCCCAGCCGGCGTGGGCGGCGTGGGCGGCATGGCTGGCGTCGGGCGGCGCGGGCGTGGGCTGGTCCTGCCACCCGAGGTAGGCATTGCAGGACCAGCAGAACTGCGCTCCTGGCGCGTTCTGTTCACCGCACCTGCTGCAAACGGTTTCCAAGGTCGCTTCCTAGTGTGCCCTCGACTTCTGGCCTCGCCGCGCATCGCTACTGCCGGACACTCTGTCACGATCGCCCGCCGCCGTCCCGCTGTCCCTGGGGGTCGAGAAGGAAGGGGCTGGAAACGCTGGTGGGGCGGCTGGGTCGCGAGCACACCCCAGGTGCCGTGCTCGGGCGGCCGGGCTAGCCCACCATCACCGCCCAGGTTCAGGCGGCAAATGTCCCCAAAACGCCCGGTCTAGGGCCTTTAGGCCTATCGTCCGCAAACACTGGGGTCAACCTAGGGATAACACGTCTAGACCTCGCGTGTGCGATGCGTTATAAGACCCCTCCACACTGGCCCGGCCACATCCGGCAAGTTTGCCCATCTCATGGCGTCCGCGCTGCCCGCTCTCCAGCAGGCATTCCCCCGCGATCCACCACGCTCACCCAGATGAGGCTGATCCCCCGTGTCCACGACCACCAACAACGACACCACCGCCACTGGCGGGCCATTCCACCTACACCCGCCGGTCCGCGCTCACCACCAGCGCTGCGGTAGCCGGCACCGCGGGATCGGGTTGCTCGCCAGCCCCGCCCTCGCCGGCACCCAGGCGGCCTCGCCAAGGCCCTGCCGCCTGCCGCTGGTACCGGCCGATGTCTGCCCAGCGCGTCCAACAGAACTGGGGCATCTGCGACCACCCCAACTTCCCGGGCGGCTACCAGAAACGGTCCGCCGTCCTCGACCGGATCGCCAGCATGCGCATCGCCTACATCCGTGGCATGTTCACCGCCGACGGCATGGGCGACGCCACCACCGCACCGACTGCGCGCCAACAACATGGGGTGGGTGATGACCGTGTTCCCGACCGAACACGGCATGTCCACTGCCGCGCTGGTCGCCCGGATCCGGTACATCGCCAACAACTCCGCCGACGTGTGCCGCGCCATCGAGGGGCCGAACGAGTGGAACAACTCCCGCTCCGGCGGCGCCCCGATGACCGCAGCCGCCACGGTCGCGATCCAGAAGACCATCTACCGGACCGTCCGCGCCGACCATCGCCTCGACCACGTCAAGGTCCTCGGCCCGGCCGCCCACGTGCATCGTGCTGGACCACCACAACGGCCGCGACTACCTCGACCTGGTCCGGGCCGGAATCAAGCCCTACCAGGACGCCCAGGCAGTGCACAGCTACGCCGCCGCGTCGCAACATCACCACCAAACTCTTTCGGCGACTCGAATACGTGTACGCCGCGTTCGGGGACAACTACCCCGTCCAGGTCACCGAGACCGGGTGGACGACCGGCGGCACACCGGGCAACGCATGAACACCGAAGCCGAGGCCGCCACGTACGCTGCCCAGGCGGTGTTGATCATGGCCGGCCTCAGGATCCCCACCATGCGGTACGAGACGCTGGACGACTCCCCGATGGGTGGAAGGGACGGATTCGGCCTCTGGTCCATGACTTCGACCGCGGACACCTCCGAGTGGCGTGCGAAGCCCGAGGTCGCCTCCGTCGGGAACCTGCTCCGCGCGCTCCTTGACCCCGGGCCCGCCTACGTCCCCGCGGCGATCCAGCTCAGCATCGTCGGAAACGTCCAACGTGCCGTCACCGGCAAGCGCGACGGAACCGCCACCGCCTGGCTCTGGGTCACCGGGACCAGCCCCGTCCAGGCCCGCGTCACCGACAGCCGAGGGCACCCGGACCTTCCAGGTCACCAGGCGCCTGACCCAGGTGCCCGCTCCGACGCGCCAGCTGAGGCCGTCCTGATCGGTCGCGAACGGAACCGCCCGGGCTTTCGGGTCCTGGGCGGTTCTGACCTGCGCTGGCGCTCTCGACGGAATCAGCTCACGACGCGATAGCGGAGGTGAGCGACGTTCGTGGAGCCGATGACCCGGACCTGCCCGCCCACCCGGTTATGCAACTCATCGGTTGAGCAAGGTCCAAACGCCTGGAGACAGAAGACCCGGGTGTGCCGAGCGCCGAACCTGGGAGTTCGCCCGAGGCGGTACCACCCCATCTGTTCCTAGCGTGAGGTCCACCGATCAGGTCGACCGAAGGCGGAATCCAGATGACCACAAGCGATGTCCCACTAGCAGTGGCCGTCTGCCTGCTTTCCACTATGGGGTTCGCCGCGTCCAACGCGCTCCAGCACCGGGTCGCAGGCACCGTCCCGGCAACGGTGAACCACGCGATCGGGGTCCTTGCCCATGTCGTGAGAAAGCCGGTCTGGCTGCTCGCGAGCACAATCTCGTTCTCTGCGCTCCTGCTCCACGCGACCGCTCTCAGGCTCGGATCCCTTGCTCTCGTCCAGCCACTGATGCTCGTGGGTGTCGTTCTCGCCGTGCCGCTGCGAGCGGCCCTGGACCGGAAGACACCGACCTGGCACGAACTCCGCGCCGTCCTGATCACCGCCGCCGGATTGGGCACCTTCATGTGGGGAGTCAACCCGGTGCCCTCCACTTCGCGGCCGTCCCCCGCGCCGGCGGTGGCACTGGTGCTCGCGGGGATCGGGATCGCGGTCTTCGTGCTCCTGACGTCCAGCCGCCTCGCGGACCGGCCTCGGCGTCAGGCGGCGGTCCTCGGCGCGACCGCCGGCGTGATGTTCGGCCTGACCGCTGGCCTGCTCAAGCTCGTCGGAACTGCCGCCTCCACAGGCGAGGCGACCGTCTTGGTGGTGCCACTCGCGGCGTTGGTGACGGCGGGCTTCCTCGGCACCGCAATGAACCAGCGGGCATACCAACTCGCACCCCTGTCGGTATCGATGCCCGTCCTCAACGTCCTCGGTGTCCTCGTGGCCGTGGTCTTCGGCGTGCTCGTCTTCCACGAGTCACCCGCACACAGCCCAGGCGTGCTTGTCCTCCAGTGCGCTGCGCTGGGCTGTCTCGCGGTCGGCCTTCGGCAGATCGCGCGGCTCGGGTCCTGCGCCACCCAGACCGACCCACTGCCACTGCCACTGCCACTGCCACTGCGAACGCTATGTGCGCACGATGACCATGTTCCTGCTCGGCCTCGTCGGCCTGATGTGTGGTCTGCACGCTGCGACGTGGGGGGCGTTCAAGGATTCCCCGTTCGAGGGGTTCAGGCCCGCCAGCTTCGCTCGGAGCGTGGTGCTGGGTGTGTTGGCGTCGCTGCTCGTCGGCCTCACGACCGACCTCGAGTCGACGAAGTCGGTGCTCGTCCTCATCGGTCTCTGCTATGCACTCGAGCGCCTGGCCACCGAGTGGTGGAAGAGCGTCGTGCGCGAGGACGATCAGGACGCATACTCGATACCCATGCGACTTGCCCTGCATGGGCGGCCGATCGACGACCGGTCCCGCCGCTATCCGCTGGGCGCGGCCATCGCAGCGGGCCTCGTAGCGGCCTGCTGGGCGACTCGGGAACTGCAGTCGACCTTGCCGCCGCTGCCGGTCTGGGGCGTCGTGCTCATCGCCGGCGCGGGTGGATGGCTCACCGCCGTCGGCGGCGCCTGGAAGGACGCACCTGTCGAGGGCTTCAGCGGCTGGAAGTTCCTGCGCAGCCCCGCCGTCGCGACTCTGTGGGCGCTCGTCCTGTGCCGCTTCACCGGCGACTGGGTGCTGCTCGCGGTCGCTGCCGCCGGCTGGTCGGTTATCTCCATCGAGACCTACAAGACCTTCCTGACCGGTGGCCGGCCGCCCGGGAAGTTCGCGGACAAGCCCGTGCGGTTCGTGGCTGACGAGGCCCGCGAGACATGTCGGGCCGTCCACGTCGCGGTGTACGGCGTACTCGCACTGAGCCTGGGCAACGCAGTGTCGACGTCTGTAGTCGATCGCTCCATCTGGCCGTCCGACCAGGTGCTGGGTCTCGTGGCTGTCTCATTGACGGCCGGAGCCGCTGCCGTCCTCGTCGTCATCCAGCCACGGCGCGGCGGCCGCATTGCTATCGCAGCCGGTCCGGTAACTTCGAAGGCGGGGGCAGCAGTGGAGGGTGAGCGATGACCACTCCGGCATTTGTCGGGCGGGAGGACGAGCTCGCCTTCCTGTTTGCCCGGCAGTCGGAGGCCATGACCGGCCATCCCCAGACCGTCCTCCTCGAAGGCCCCGGCGGCGTCGGGAAGAGCGCCCTCCTCTCGTGCTTCGCCCGCAGACTCCCAGGTGGACCGCCTCTGACCGCGTCGGGGGACGAGGCGGAGACGTTCCTCAGCTTCGGGATCCTTCTCCAGCTGCTGGACTCTCGGGCCGCCACGTGGAGCGACCCGTTCGCGGCGGGCGCCGAGCTGCTCCAGTTTCTCGACCACCGGCACGACCTCCAGCCCACCGTGTTCGTCGTCGATGATGCCCATCTGGCCGACGCTGACTCGATGACCGCGTTGACGTTTGCCCTGCGACGACTCCAGGCCGACCGCGTGATGGCCGTCTTCGCGATCCGGGAGGAGTCCGCCGACCGGGTCCCGCCCGGCCTGCTCCGGTTGGTCGATGCCCAGGGTGGCCGGCTCAAGCTGGCCGGGCTGACCGACTCCGAGGTGGTCGACTTCGGCGCCGCCCGCGGTTGCGGGCGGATGAGCCGCCGGGCCGGGTCCCGCCTGCGCGAGCACACCGGGGGAAACCCGCTCTATCTCGGTGCGCTCATCGACGAGCTCCCCGCGACCGAGCTCAACGCGACCGGTCCGCTGCCCGCGCCGCAGACCTATGCGCTTCTCGTGTTGGGCAATCTGTCCTCGCTGTCGGCGGACGCGCGCGGGTTGGCCCGGGCTGCAGCCGTTCTCGCGGACGGCTGCCTCGTCGACATCGCCGCGGAGGTCGCCGGCGTGACCGCGGCCGAGGAGGCGCTCGAGGAGGTCTCCCGGACCAAGCTGGTCACGTGCAGCTACGCCGACGACGGCTGGCGACTTCGCTACTCACACCCGCTGGTGAAGGCGGTGGTGTACGACGACCTCGGACCCACCGAACGCAGACGTCTCCACACACGAGCCGCCAAGCGGCTGCACGGCGAGGAGGCGCTGCTGCACGCTGTTGCCGCATCGAGCGGACCGGACCCCGCGGTGGCCGATGGACTGGTGCGGTGCGCGGATGCGAACCGGGACCGCGGCGACCTGCACCGATCCGCAGAGCTGTACCTCAAGGCGGCAGGGATGAGCAGTCCCGGAGAGGTCGCGGACGCGCGTCTGATGGAGGCGGCCGGGCTGTTCCTCCTGGCCGGCGACGTTGCGGCGGCAAGGGGTCTGGCCGAGCCACTGGCGAACGTCGCCGAGAGCGCCAGGCGGTTTCACCTGCAGGCCAAGCTCGCCCAGCTGGCCGGGCAGCCACGGGAGGCCGAGGACCTCGCGATGCGGGCCTGGGAGCGCAGCGAGGAGCTCGAACCCGAGCGACGCGGCCCGCTGGCGGCGATCCTCGCCCAGCTGTGCAACATGCGCGGCGACGGGGAGGAGGCCGCCCACTGGGCAGACCGGGCGCTCGAGCACGACCTCCCGCCCGATCTGGCCGACTCGACCGCCGCGGCGCGCGCGATGGGACTGACGCTCGCCAGCCAGCTACCGCTGGCACTGGCCAGGCTGGAGCAGGACGTGCCAGCCGATCCGACCATCGCCCACCGGGGGCAGCACCACCAGCTGTGCGCGCGGGGCGCCCTGCGCGCGGCCGTTGACGACCTGGCCGGCGCTCGTGCCGACCTTTCCATCCTGAGCGTGAAGTCCGGCGGCGACCTCGCACCGAACCGCTTGGTGGCGATGGGGGTGCTCGCCGATGTCGAGTACAGGCTCGGCAACTGGGGCAGCTCCTTCACCCTCGCCACCCAGGCACTCTCCCTGGCTGAGGACACCGGTCAGGTGTGGATCCAGGGCTACCTGCATGCAGCCGCCGTGACCGTCTCGGCCGCCCGTGGCGAATGGGAGCAAGCCGAACGGCGCCTCGGCGAGGCTCGAGCGCTGGCCACGACGCTGGGCGACTCGGCCACATTCGCCGTCTGCGAGAACGCCGCGGTGCACCTGGCCTGGTGTCGTGCCGAGTCTGAGCAGGTCGTGGCGCAGTCCGCTTTGCTGCTGAGTCTGCGCGGCGGTCCGACGCACGAGCCCGGGCTGCTGGGCTGGCCGGTGCAATACGTCGCGGCCCTCGTCGACCTGGGTCGCCTCGAGGAAGCCGCCGAGGAGGTCGCCTACTTCGAGTCCTCCGCCCGCGAGCGCGGTTCGCGATCCCGCCTGGCAGGGCTGGCCCGCGTTCGGGGTGAGCTCGCGACCGCTCGACGCGATCACCGAACGGCACGGGCCGCCTTCGAGGAATCGCTGTCCCTCGGCAGCGGAGCAGCAGCGGCCCTCGACGTCGCCCTGACCCAGGCGTCGTACGCGCGCTTCCTGCGTCGACGCGGCGAGAAGCGGGCCGCCGTCGATCGCCTTCAGGCCGCCCGGGACCTGTGCGTGTCGCTCGGAGCCGCTCCGTTCGTCGAACGCTGCAACGCCGAGCTGTCGGCGTGCGGCGTGGAACGACTGCCCGAGCACCCGACCCGGCCGGCGCTCACGCCACAGGAACAGATCGTGGCGAGGCTGGTCTGCCAGGGTCTGACCAACCAGCAGGTCGCGCGCCACCTGGTCCTCAGCGTCAAGACGGTGGGCTACCACCTGAGCAACGTCTACACGAAGCTGGATGTCCACTCACGGACCCAGCTGGTCGCCGTGCTCGGCCGGCCCACGTAGCCGCCGCTACGACGATCGTTGCTCGACCGTCGCACGCTTCTCCGCCAGCACCCAGGGAAGCGTCATGATCAGCATCCACGCGAAGAAGACGATGGCGATCTCGGCGAACACGTACCAGGGCCACGGGCCGAGCGCGTCGAGCAGCGATGCACTGGATGGCTTGCCGTTCAGGTATCCGTAGTTCGTGTCCATCACCACGTTGAACACGTAGGCGAAGACGACCCACGCGGCAGTGACTGAGACGGTGAACCAGTAGGAGCGCCAGGTCGGCCGCAGCCCAAGACCCCAGGTGAGGTAGCAGGCAGACCACACGACGAGGAAGTGCAGGCCCCAGAATCCGAAGAACCTCGGGTCGGGGAAGTCTTCGGCGAGCGATGGGGTGATGATCCCCTGGATGGTGAGGGTCAGGCCGACGTAGTAGGTGAAGGCGGCTGCCAAATGATTCCTCGTCCACAGGGCGATGACCGCTGCCACCGTCGCCAGGTCGCACAGCTGGAGGGGCAGCGACGTGTCGAGGTCCCAGTCCCCCGGCGTGAGCTGGTAGATCTGGACTCCTGCACCGAACACAACCGTCGCGACGGCCATGCCCCGCCTGAAGCCTGGCTCCGTCGGCCCGCCGCGATGGGCCCGGCCCAGGGCGATGATGACGAAGACGCCCAGCGCGAACAGCACGAGAAGGCCAAGATGCATCCCGCTGAAGGTCTCGAATTTGAACACGACGATGTCGGCGCCCACGCCTCAAGCATGGCACTCGGGAGCGTCTTTGAAGAGAGCGGTTGATCGGTTCAACCAGGTTGAACCGATCAACCGCGTAACCCGCGCGTCCTATCGGGTCAGGTCCTTGAGGATCCGCTGGCTGGCGAACTTGCCGGGCGAGCCAATCACGCAGCCGCCGGGGTGGGTGCCGGACCCGCACTGGTAGTAGCCGTCGATCGGGGTCGCGTACTGGCTCCATCCCGGCGCCGGGCGGAAGAAGTACATCTGCGGGGCCAGGAACTCTCCCGCGAAGATGTTGCCCTCACTCAGGCCGGTCACGCGCTCGATGTCGAGCGGCGTGACGACCTCGCGGTGCAGCACCAGCTTGCCGAAGCCCGGGAAGTGCGACTCGAGGACGGCCTGCACGGTGTCGCCGAACGGCTCCCGTTCGGTGTCCCAGTCGCTGCCCTTGAGGTGGTACGGCGCGTACTGGACGAAGCACGACATCACGTGCTTGCCAGGAGGGGCCATGTCTGGGTCGACGACCGACTGGATGGCCCCGTCGATGAACGGGCGTTTGCTGTACCAGCCGTACTTCGCGTCGTCGAAGGCGCGCTCGACGTACTCCATGGTCGGCCCGATGTTGGTGAAGCCGGCGTACTGGTCCGAGCGTCCCTTCAGCGCTGGGTACTGCGGCAACCCGTCCAGGGCGAAGTTGACCTTCGCGGAGGTGCCCTGGAACCGGAAGCGCTCGATGCTGTCGACCAGCTCGGAGGGCAGCTCGCGCGGGGAGACCAGCTCGAGGAAGGTACGCCGCGGGTCCAGCGCCGAGACCACCACGGGCGCGTTGAACTCGGTGCCATCCTCGAGGGCGACGCCCGTGACCCGGCCCTCGTGCGTCGTCACCGCCGTCACCGCGGAGTCGAGGCGGATCTCGGCGCCGAAGGATTCGGCGGCGCGGGCGAGCACCTGGGTGAACCCGCCGTTGCCGCGCTTGTGGAACGCCCAGGTGCCGACCCGGCCGTCGTGCTCGCCCATGCTGTGGAACAGCAGCACGAGACCCGACCCCTGGGACATCGGTCCCACCTTGGTGCCGATGATCCCGGAGGAGCACTCGTAACCCTTGACGGCGTCGTTCTCGAAGTAGTCGTCGAGCCAGTCGGAGACACTGCCGGTCAGCAGCCGGACGGTGTCGTGCATGACCTTCTTCTCGATCCCGCCCAGGTGGTCGAGCAGCCACTTGATGTCGGCCTGGTCCTCGGGGTCCTTGCCGAAGATGTTGGGCGGCGGATTGTCGAACAGTGGCTGGACAGCCTGGACCACCCTGTCCATGTCGTGGTGGTAGCGCTCGTAGGCGTCCGCGTCGTGCGGCGAGTGTCGCCGGATCTCGGCGATGTTCTCGTCCTTGTCGTCGCCGACCAGGATGTAGTCGCCGTCCTCCGTGGGGTGGAAGCCCGCCGGCATCATCAACGGCATGAACCCGTGCTTGACCAGGTCCAGCTCGTGGATGATCTGCGGCCGCAGCAGGCTCAGGGCGTAGGAGAAGGTGGTGAACTGGAAGCCCGGGACAAGCTCCTCGGTGATGGCGGCGCCACCGACGAAGCTGCGGCGCTCGAGGATCAGGGTGCGCAGCCCCGACTTGGCGAGGTAGGCGCCGTTGACCAGGCCGTTGTGGCCGCCGCCGACGACGATGGCGTCGTACTGGTTGCTGTCGCTCATGGTGTGGAGGTCTTCCGCTCGGGGTTGAAGAGGGGCATCTTGGCCGTCCGTGCCAGCACGGTGGTGTTGTGGTGGTTGATGGTCGTCTCGAGGTGCACCTCGCTGTCGATCGCGGCGTGCTCCGGGCGGACCCGAGCCATGCCGATGTGTCGCTGGAGCACCGGGGAGTACATGAATGCGGTGGCGTACCCGATGTGGCTCCCGTCAGCGTCGTACAGCATCGACTCCCAGCCGAGCGGCTGCTCGTCCTTCTCCGGGAGTAGGCCGGCCTCACGGTAGAGCCGGTCCCACTCCTGCCAGTCAGCCACGATTCCCACCGTCGACCAGCGTGAGGTGCCGTCCCTCAGCTCCGCCACGATGGAGTCGCGCCCGATGAAGGCGCGATCACCGTCGACGCCCTTGAGCATCCAGCCCAGGCCCAGCTCCTTCGGGGTGACCCGGTCGTGGTCGGTGAACACGAGCCGACTGTTGTTGAAGTCGACGTCGATCAGAGGGAGACCGGCCTCGATCCGGAGCATCATCAGCGCGTCCTCGCCGAACGGCCGCAGGCCGTAGGCCGACCCGGTTTCGAGGATCGCGTCGAGGACGGTCAGCGCCTCGTCCCGCGGGACCGTTACCTCGAAGCCCAGGTCGCCGGTGTAGCCGGTTCGGCTGACCGTGACCGACGAGCCCGCGACCTTGGTCTCGGTGTGCTGGAAGTAGCGCAGACCGGAGATGTCATCGGTCAGCTGGGACAGGAGGTCGCGCGACCGAGGGCCCTGGATGGCGAGGATGCCGTACTGGTCGGACACGTCCTCGATCTCGACCTGGAGCCTGCCGATCAGGTCGGAGAGGTAGCCGACGTTGGGACGCGCCGCGGTCATGAAGAACTCGTTGTCGGAGTGCCGGAAGACCACCCCGTCCTCCATGACGAAACCCCGGTCGTCGCACCAGATCGTGTACTGGGCGCGGCCCGGTCGGCAGGTGCGGATGTCGCGGGCGAACACGCCAGCGAGCAGGGCCTCGGCGTCGCGGCCGCGGATCCAGTACTTGTAGAGCGGCGAGGTGTCGAAGAGCCCGACGCTGTTGCGGACCGCGAAGTACTCGTGCTTCGGCGCGTCGCTGTAGCGCAGGGCGGAGAGGTGGCCGGACCAGTGGCCGTAGAGCCCCGTCTTGTTCAGCTCGCTGAGGCGAGGGTGGAACGGTGTCGTGGTGATCACACCGCGAGCCTAGGCCCTTGTTGGACAGGTGATCAATAGGCTTGACTGGTCAGCATGACAGTGCGGATGGATCCGGAGGCGCGGCGGGAGCTGATCGTCGACGCCGCCCTCGCGGTGATGCTGCGCAAGGGGATGGCGGCCACCACCGTCCGCGACGTGGCGGCGGAGATGGGTACGTCGCCGGGGCTCGTGCACCACTACTTCGCCTCGATGGACGAACTGCTGGCGACCGCCTTCGATCTCGCCGCGACCGAGGACCTGGAGAGCACCCGCGAAGCGCTCGCCGCCGTGGCCGACCCCGTGGAGAAGCTCCGCGTCTTCTTCGCGACGTACACGCGTGCCGAACAGGACTGGGCGTTCCAGCTGTGGCTGGACGCCTGGGCGGAGGCGAGCCGTCGTCCCGCTCTTCAGTCGACGTCACAGCGGCTCAACATGGCCTGGCAGCAGTTGCTCGTCGGAGTGATCAAGGCCGGGCTCGCTGACGCCAGGTTCACCTGCGCCGACCCCGAGGCGGCCGGCTGGCGGATCCTGTCCATGCTCGACGGCCTCGCCCTGCAAACGGTTGCTCACCGGGTTGCCGTCGACCGGGACTCTGTCGTGACCTGGTCGGTTGCCCACGCCGAGCGCGAGCTCGGCCTGTCCCCGGGCACGCTCCGCGGCTAGACGCGGGCTCGCACTACTTCAGCTGCCGCGAGCCGTTTCGCCTGACTTTGCGCGCCGACTTGCGCGCCAATTGGTCGACAACGACACCCACCCGGCCAGAACCGCGCCCTGTTCCGCGCCAATTGGTCGACAACCACACCCACCCGGCCAGAACCGCGCCCTGTTCCGCGCCAATTGGTCGACAACCACACCCACCGAGCCAGAACCACGCCCTGTTCCGCGCCAATTGGTCGACAACGACACACGCACCGAGGCCAGCCCGGATCCTGCTGACCAGGCCCAAGTACGCCGGGTCTCACGGGACATGGTCGAGCGGCCAGGTCTCGCCCGTGGAGCTGTCGATCAGTGCTGCGCGGTCCACCTGAAGAGTCAGCGGCAGGGTGTCCGCGATCGCCTTGGCCACCGTGGCCAGCTGCGACCCCTGCGCCCGGGTCGCAACCGACACATGCGGGACCCAGGCTCCGGGCGCATAGTTCCGGTGGAGTTCGGCGCCCGTACCGACAACGGCCCCGACAACCGCCTCCTGACGAGCACCGACGTCTGCGCTGAACGACGGAGCAAGGGCGGCGCGGCCACGAGGAAACGCCAGTGTGCCGTGGATGGACAGCGGAAACCGGCCGCGGTCAGGTAGTCCAGCCAGGGCCTCCCGCACCCGCTGCAGGTCCCAGGTCCGGAGTACGGCGTACGACAGATGTGGATGGTGGCGCCCGTGAGTGTGCGACTCGAGGGTGCGTACGCCTTCGGCCTCGAGTCGGGTCCAGAGACCGCGCACGAGCCGCTCCGAGCGGGCGTCGAAGAGCAGACAAACCGCGAGGGCCATGGACACCAGCCTGCCCCGAGACGACTACATCGTCGAGAACCGGACTTTTCGGGGCAATATGCTCAAACACTAATCACACCAGTCCCAATGGTCATACGGTGGGCGCATGAAGACCGCCTCCTTGCGAGCCGTGGCTTTCGTCGCCGCCGCCGCCTTGCTCGCCCTCGTCGTTCCCCCAGCGTCCTCGACCTCGACCTCGACCTCGGAGAGTCTGCAGCTTCGGGCGTCCGCGGAGCTGCGGGTGGCCACGTTCAATCTCCTCGGAGACAGGCACACGAAGTCGGGACCCCGGGCGTGGATGGGCAGTGGTGTCGAGCGGATGGGCAGATCGGTTCAGATCCTCGACAACCACAACATCGACATCGCCGGGTTCCAGGAGATGGAGGATGTCCAGGTCGCCGAGTTCCAGAGACTGCGGGGTGGCAGCTGGGGGCTGTTCCCGGCCGCCACACTGCGCCCGAGGGATGGCGCGAACAGCATCGGCTGGCGCAAGAGTGTCTGGACCCTGGTGAAGGCTTCCACGCGACCAATCCCCTACTTCCGCGGCAACATGATCGAGATGCCGTTCCTGCTCATGCAGCACAACGCGACCAAACGGTTCGCGTTCTTCATGAACGTGCACAACCCGGTCTCGAACAGGAACGTGGGCAACAACGACGAGTGGCGCGCGATGGCTGTCAGGAGGGAGATCGCGGCGGTCAACGGTAGCCGGTCCAACTTCGAGGCTCCCGTGTTCCTCATCGGTGACATGAACGACCGCGAGCGGGTCTTCTGCCCCGTCGTCCGTCAGGCCGCGATGCATGCTGCGAACGGCGGCAGCGCCACCGCTACCACGTGTACCTTGCCCAGGCCCGCACCGATTGACTGGCTCTTCGGCACCGGCGACGTGAACTTCCACGACTACCTGAGGGTGGACACCCCGTTCGTTCAGCGAACCACCGACCACGCGGTCATCGTCAGCGGGGCAACGCTTCCCTAGCGACTGGCCGGCCTCACAGATAGAGGCCGGTGGCGGTGTCGCCGAGCCGTTCGGCGGCGACGGCGTGGATGTCGCGCTCGCGCATCACGACGTACAGCTCACCCGACACCTCGACCTCGGCCTTGTCCTCGGCCTCGAACAGGACCCGGTCGCCGGCCTCGACGGACCGGGCGTGCGGCCCGACGGCGACCACGCGCGCCCAGCAGAGACGTCGCGCCCCCATCGCCGCGGTGGCTGGGATGACGATGCCGCCGCTGGATCGGCGTTCACCGGACTCGCTGTCGATCTCGACCAGGATCCGGTCGTGGAGCATCTTGATCGGCGTGCTCACCGAACGATCTTGCGGATCAGTGCGAACACAACCACCACACCGACGACGCCCCCGCGACTTTAAGGATGTTGTCGGTGCGAGGCTGACCGGTGCGCTCGTCGACGAAATGCGCCTTGATGGTGGTGATCTCGCGTCCCACGATCGTCTTGGGGTTGGCGCGGTACACGAGCTGGTCGATCGTCGCCGCGAGCCGCTCACGGGTCTCCTCGATCTCGGACTCGAGTGACGACAGTTCCTTGGCCACGAGTGTGCTCCCAGTCGATGGTGGTGCGTTCAGGTGGGAAGGCTACCAACCACGGCAGCCGGCCACCGTGTCAGACCGGTGCCAGACCGGCGCGATACGGTCGTCGCGGATTCTGTCAGGTACGACAAGGAGCACCCGTGCGTCTCACCGCCGGCGACACCGCCCCCGACTTCACCCTCACCAACGACGCAGACGCGCCGGTCACCCTCTCCGACCTGCGCGGCAAGAAGGTGATCGTGTACTTCTATCCCGCCGCGATGACGCCTGGTTGCAGCAAGCAGGCGTGCGACTTCACCGACTCGCTCGACTCACTGCACGCATCCGGCTACGAGGTGCTCGGCATCTCCCCCGACAAACCGGCCAAGCTGGCGAAGTTCCGCGAGCGTGACGGCCTGACGATCAACCTGCTGTCCGACCCCGACAAGGACGTGCTGAACGCGTACGGCGCGTTCGGCGAGAAGAAGCTCTACGGCAAGACCATCCAGGGCGTCATCCGCTCCACCTTCGTGGTCGGCGAGGACGGCAAGATCGAGCTCGCCCAGTACAACGTCAAGGCCACCGGCCATGTCGCCAAGCTCCGCCGCGACCTCGGCCTCTGATCTGACCTGACCTGCTTCTCCTAACTTTGCGTGCGCGCCCGTAGCCGCATCCCGGACCTCCTAGACTTTGTCCGCGCGCCCGTAGCCGCACCCTCGGCACCTCCTAGACTTTGGCTGCGCGCCCGTAGCCCAACGGTAGAGGCATCAGGTTTAGGTCCTGACCAGTGCGAGTTCGAGTCTCGCCGGGCGTACCAGGCACTAGCGTGCCCAGCATGGACTCCGTGCTCGCCTCTGTCGGCCTGCCGCTTGCCCTGGCCATCATCATGTTCGGGCTGGGTCTGGACCTGACCGTCGACGACTTCAAACGTGTGGGCCGCCACCCGAAGGCGGTTGCGGTTGCGCTGACCTGTCAGCTGGTGCTTCTTCCTGCAGCCTGCTTCGGGCTGGTCCTCTTGTTCGACCTGCCTCCGCTGCTCGGCATCGGCCTGTTGCTGCTGGCGGCTTCACCCGGTGGCACCAGCGCGAACCTGTTCAGCCACCTCTTCCACGGCGACGTCGCGCTCAACATCACCCTGACCGCGATCAACTCGGTCATCTCGATCCTGACGCTTCCGCTGATCACCAACTTCGCGATCGAGTGGTTCGATCGGGGTGACTCGGTGTCGATGCCGTTCGTCGAGATCGTCAAGGTCTTCGCGATCGTGCTCGTGCCGGTCGGAATCGGCATGCTCGTCAAGCGCCTCAAGCCGTCCTTCGCGGCCGCGATGGACCGCCCGGTCCGCATCGGGTCCGCCGTCATCCTCGCCGTACTCGTGCTGGGAATCCTGCTCGACCAGCGTGAGAACGTCGTGGACTACCTCGGCGACGTCGGCCTGGCAGCGGCGGTCTTCTGCGCGTTGAGCCTGGTCACCGGCTACGTCGTGCCGCGGGCGTTCGGCATCGTCAACGAACAGGCGATCGCGTCGTCGATGGAGATCGGCGTGCACAACGGCACACTCGCGATCGTCATCGCCGTCGAAGTGCTCGACTCGACGGAGATCTCGGTGCCGGCAGCCGTCTACTCGCTGATCATGTTCGTCTTCGCCGCCCTGTGGGGTCGCTACATCAGTGCCCGGACAGCACCCGGTCGACCTTGATCACCAGCACGCAGTCCCCCCAGACTCCCGGTGCCGAACCGAGCGAGGTACGCCGCCCGCGCCTCGGCCAGGATTGCAGGATCGTCGGCAACAGAAGCGGGCCCCTCCAGAGTCGCCCACAGTGACCAGGTGTGCTCGGCGACGCTCGCCCGCGGGTTGGCCGCGACGTTGCGGACTTTCACGGTGCTCCGGCGGGTCAGCACCAGGACCTCGTCGCCGACCAGCATGGACTTCACCGGCACCTGGTGCGCCGAACCGTCCCGCCGTACGGTCCCCAGAGTGGTCAACCGCCGGTCGCGCCACAGGCCGGCTACTTCTTCGTCGATCACGAAGCGAGCATAGAACTTCAAGTCGGCTTGAGATCAAGGCCGCGGATCACGGCGAAGGCGAGTCAGTCGACCTCGCCCGGCGGCGGATCGATGTTCGTGGCCGCCGAGTAGCCGAGCAGGTAGCCCTTGGCGCGCTCGGCCTTCGGGTACTGGTCCACCCAGGCCCAGAACTTCGCGTCGTGGCCGGTCTCGATCAGATGCGCCAACTCGTGGACCAGCACGTAGTCGACCACCCACGCCGGCATGCTCTGCAGACGTGAGGACAGCCGGATCGACTTGTCGCCGGGCGTGCACGAACCCCACCGCGACTTCTGGTTCTCCACCCACCGAACCGAGTCCGGCTTCGCCAGGCCTCCGAGGTAGAGGTCGCTGAGCTCGGCTGCTCTGCGCATCAGGTCGTCGTCGGACCGGAGCTTGCGGCGTTCCTTCTTCTCCAGCCGGGCCACCATCGCCTCGACCCACTTGGCCTCCTGGGCCTTGCTCATCGTCGAGGGGATCATCACCACGATCGTGTCGCCCTCGCGGTAGGCCGAGACCGTACGACGTCGCCGGCGCGAACGGCGTACCTCGATCCTGGGTGCGGCCATGACTGGCACGCTACTTGTTCGCCCAGGCGAGCAGTCGCTCCCGCGGCCAGGTATTGACGATCCGGTCGGGCTCGATGCCTGCCTGCTCGGCCCGCTCGCAGCCGTGATCGAGGAAGTCGAGCTGCCCCGGCGCGTGGGAGTCGCTGTCGATGGAGAACAGACAGCCGATGTCACGCGCCAGCTCGAGCAGGACGGTCGGAGGGTCCCGGCGTTCGGGCCGCGAGTTGATCTCGACGGCCACGTCGTTCTCCAGACAGGCCTTGAACACGGCCTTCGCATCGAACTTGGACTGCGGCCGGGTCCCGCGCCCGCCGGTGACCAGGCGGCCGGTGCAGTGGCCGAGCACGTTGGTGAACGGTTGTCCCACCGCCGCAACCATGCGCCGGGTCATGTCCTCCTTGTCCATCTTCAGCTTCGAGTGCACGCTCGCGACCCGCAGGTCGAGCCGGCCGAGCATCTCGTCGGTCTGGTCGAGGCTGCCGTCGTCGAGGATGTCGACTTCGATCCCCTTCAGCAGGTGGAAGGAACCATCGAGATGCGCGTTGATGGCGTCGACGACCTCGAGCTGGCGGCGCAGTCGCTCGACGCTGAGACCTCGGGCAACCGTCAACCGTGGCGAGTGGTCGGTGAGCACCAGATATTCGTGACCGAGCTCGATCGCCGTGAAAGCCATCTCCTCGATCGGGGACCCACCGTCGGACCAGTCGGAATGGCAGTGCAGGTCACCCTTCAGCGCGGCCCGGATCTCGCGCCCTCCTGGGACGAGCGGACCTTTGTGCTCGGCCTCGAGACGCGCCAGCCGTTCGGGCATGACTCCGTTGACGGCGGCGTCGATCACCTTGGCGGAACTTGCTCCGATGCCTGGCAGCTCGGTCAGGGTGCCGGCCGCCGTCCGCTCCGAGATCTCGTCGTCGGACAGCGGCAGCAGGGCGGCCGCGGCTTGCCGGAACGCCTTGACCTTGAACGTCTCCTCGCGGCCGCGCTCGAGCAGGAAACCGATCCGTCGCAGCGCGGCGACAGGACCCGCGTCGTATCCGGCCAACTGTCTTCCTTCCTCAGCCTCAGGACAGCCATTGTTGCCGGTCGGCGTGCAGCAGCCCACCCGGCGGGGTTTCACGAACCACGGAAGACAGGAGCCCGCTTCTCGCGGGCCGCGCGAATCCCTTCCTGGAGATCGGCAGTAGCCAGCGTCGTGGGCTGCGCCAGGGCCTCGAACTGGAGGCTGCTCTCGAAGCTGCTGGGTCCGCCGCCGAGCAGGGCCTGCTTGGTGTAGCGGCTCGCGATCGGGGCGGTCGCGGCGATGTCCCGCGCCGTCTCCAGGATCCCGGCTGCGAAGTCCTCGGGGTTGAACACGCGGCTCACCAGCCCGAGCCGGAGAGCCTCGTCGGCCTCGACGGCGCGGCCGGTGAGCAAGAGGTCGCGCGCGTGTGCGGGGCCGACCACTTCGGGCAGCAGGTACGTCGCGGCCATCCCGGGGTGCATGCCAAGCTTCACGAAGGGGACGCTGAGCCGGGCCCCGGCCACGGCGTACCGGATGTCACAGGCCAGGGCCAGGCACAACCCGGCACCGATGGCGTGGCCGTTGACGGCTGCGATCGTCGGCACCTCGAGCTTCCGGATCGAGAGCCAGGCGCGGTAGAACGCGATCATCCGGGTACGGAGCTCGTCGACCGAGGCGTCCGGTTCACCTGCGATCCAGCCAGTGTTGCCCCCGGCGCAGAACGCGCTGCCTTCCCCGGTCACCACGACCACCCGGACCGAGGTGTCGCCAGCAAGCTGGTCGACGGCCGCCACCCACGACGCCGTCATCTCCCCCGACATCACGTTGCGCTGATCCGGGTTGTCGAGGGTCAGGACGGCTACGCCGTCGCTCGGACGGTCCAGCCGGAGGTGGGTGAAATGGTCATTCGACATGGCCGGCAGACTACCGAGCCGATTCCGGAGTTCCGGTGCGCCTCCCACGCCTGAGCGGAGGCGTGTGTAGGGTTTCAGGCGGTAGAGGTGGCTCAGGCTGCCCCGACCCCGGCGGGCTTCCCCGAACCCCCCGTCGCGACGACCAAGCAAGAATAGGCAAGGAGGCCGTCATGGCGGAGACCTGGAGCGGCGAGTTCTACTGCGTGAAGTGCAAGGAAAAGCGCGAAGCCGAAGGCGAAGTTCGGGTCAACGACAAGGGCACCCGGATGGCGAAGGCCGTCTGCCCCGTCTGCGGCACCAACCTGAACCGGATCCTGGGCAAGCAGTAAGACCGCCCCAACACAGCTGCCGCGGCGGCGCCCTGCGACCACCTCGTCGTACGGCGCCGCCGCTACTCTGCGGGGCCTGTGGAGAGCTCGCGCGGAGTGGCCGCAGATCGTGGCAGGGTGCTGGCATGGCGCGTCCTGCAAGGTTTCCCGATCGGCCGGTGCTGCACCCCGGGGTGCTCGTGACGCGCCGAGACGACGCGCACCTGCAGATCGGACTCGACCCGGCGTTGGCCGTGGTGACTCCTGATGTGCCCGAGACCCGCGCGCTGCTGAGCTCCCTGGCCGAGGGCGCCGCTCCCCGGCTCACCCCCGCGGTCGCCCGTCTGTCCGCCGAGCTTCTCGCCGGCGGGCTCGTCATCGACGGCGACGACCTGTTCGCCGACCTGCCGGCCTCCCGCTTCGGCTCGCACTCGGTGGCTGCCGCATACGCCCACGCCGGTCTGGGGGGCCGCGACCGTGCTGACCCGCCGCTCGACTCGTCCGGTTGCCGTCGAGGTGTCCGGTCCACTGCCGGAGATCGGCGACCTGGCCGAGCGCCTCCTCGGGCTCAGTGGCGTACCCGTCGTCGGCACGCCGTACGCCGTCCTGGTGATCGCCGTCGGCGAGTTCGACCGGACCCGGACCGACGCGCTGACGCACGCCGACACACCCCACCTGCTCGTCCAGCTCGCCGAGAACGTCATTCGACTCGGCCCGTTCGTGGTGCCGGGAGTGACGGCCTGCCTGCGCTGCGTGGACGCCCACCTGGGCGACACCGACCCACGTCGAGCCTTGATCGTGGAGCAGTACGCGCGAGCCGCCGTGCACCGTGCCGACGGGGTCCCGGAACCCGTCGATCCAGCGGTTGCCACCGCGGTGATTGGCTGGGCGGTGCGGGATCTGGTCAGCTTCGTCGACGACGAGGTGCCCGCAACCTGGTCGGCCGGGCTGCGCTTCGGCCCGGGAATGCGCAACGAGACGACCGAATGGTCCCGTCACCAGTCATGTGGATGTGCCTGGGCCGACGCGACGGCGGCCGGCTGAGCCCCATCGCTCCCCCGCGCTACCACCACTCGCTGTCGAGCTTGCTCTCCATCGCACGAAGGTGCTTGCGCGAGCACACCTCGCAGAAGAACCGCTTCTGACCCCGCTCCACCGCGGTCGTCCAGTGCAGCGCGACGTCAGCCTCCTCGGCGGTCTGTCCACACATGTCACAGGTCACCACGGGGCAACGATAGCCCTGACAAACGAGAAGGTCCGGTGTGGCGGATGACTCCGCCACACCGGACCTCTTCTTCACCTGCACACCCGCGATCAGGGTGCGACATCCTCCACGGAGAGGAATGCCTAGAGAGCGCGGGCCAATGCGAGGCGCGCCTGCTGAGCTGCGCGCTCGGCCTTGCGGCTCAAGCGTCGGGCGCGGACCAGGTTGTAGCCACGCTGCAGTTCGTGCGCCTCTCCCAGGCGCTCGGACATCTGCGCGCGGGCCAGGTCTTCATGCATGAGATTCATTTCATTACTCCAGTTGGGGTTCGTGTTCATGGGTGTCTTTCGTGATGGATGTCGAACTGACCAGGAGGTCAGGCAGCGACGCCGCCGTCAACAGGGTTCTTGCGGGGTCGACCGCGAGGCCGCTTGCGGGGGATCACTACTCCTTGCAGGAACAGCTCACCGCCCCAGACGCCCCAGGGTTCACGCCGCTCGAGTGCGCTCGCCAGACAGAGAGCCTGGACAGGGCAGTCCTGGCACAGGGCCTTGGCGTACTCCACGTCGCTGGGCAGCTCGGCAAAGAACAGCTCCGGGTCGTTGATCCGACACGGCAACAGTTCCTCGTCGACTCCCTCCGCTGCGTCGTGCAGACCGCCGAGGCTGACCCCGCCGAGATGGTCGAGAACGCTGATGTTCATATGTCACCTCCTTCTGACCTTGATCGCTGGGTGATGCAGGTTTCGGTCAAACTGCTCTGTGAAATCACAGAGGCCGCGGATCCCGGGTTTCGGGTTCCGCGGCCTGGAGGGCTGCCATTCTGTTCGTCTCAACAGTTTGGTGGTCTCCAGACAGAGGTCCCCGGGAAAGCTCCCTTGAGGGAAGCCGCCACGTGACGGTCGCGAACCGGGACGTCGATGCCCCAGATGGCGCACGCAGACGTGCCGAAGGCGCGGCCGTAGATGGGCATGAGGAACGTCGACTGGTTCACAGTCGTCATCTGGTTCAGGTTCGTGCTCACTGCGGTCACCTCCTTCGGATCTTCGTGCGCGGGACCTTGCCAGGGTCGCGATGCGCGTGGTTTTGCGGGTACGAAGAAAGTACCCCCAGGGTTAGGTAATGGGCAAACGATTTATTGGGTATTTCTCGAAAATTTCTTCGAACATCTCGTCTCTGCCGGCTGCGACCAACGCGAGCACCTCGGCGCCGTACTTCTCAAGCTTCATCTTGCCGATGCCGCTGATCCGCAGCAGCTTCTGCTCGTCGTCCGGCTTGACCTCGGCAATCAGCTCGAGCGTGGCATCGGTGAAGACGACGTACGCCGGCACCTTCTCCTCGCCGGCCCGGTCGAGTCGCCACTCGCGTAGGCGTTCGAACAGGGCCTCGTCGTAGTCGACCGGGCAGTCGGCGCACCTCCCCTTCTTCCGCTGAGCCGGGGTCGCGAGCTGGTGGCCGCACACCTTGCACACGGCCGCCTGCCCGGACCGGCGCCTGGGTCCCACGGCCATTGACTCGGGAATGACTCCGGGACGCAGCCCGTCGAGGAAGCGTGACGGCTTGCGGCTGGCCCGCCCGCCGGGGTTGCGGGCCGCAGCCCACGAGATGTTGAGATGTCGTCTGGCCCGGGTGATGCCGACGTAGAGCAGCCGCCGCTCCTCCTCCACCTCGGCCGCGGAACCGGCGTAGGTGATCGGCATCGAGCCCTCCTGGATCCCGCACAGGAACACGGCGTCCCACTCGAGTCCCTTGGCTGCGTGCAGTGTCGCGAGCGTGACGCCCTCGGCAACGGGCGCATGCTGCTCTGCGGCCCGTCGGTCCAGGTCGTCGACGAAGTCACCGAGGGTGGCGCCGGCTCCCCCGTCGTCGGTGGCGGCGAAGAACTCCTCCGCTTGACTCACGAGGGCCTGCCAGGACTCCCAACGGTTGCGGGCCTCGCCGCGGCCCGCAGGGGCCTCTGTGGCCCAGCCGAGGCCGGCCAAGGTGCCGCGCACGTCCTCGATCGGGTCGTCGGCGGTTGCTCCGCCTCGCGCCGTCCCGCGAAGGAGGGTGACGGCCGAGCGGACCTCGGGCCGGTCGAAGAACCGGGCTGCGCCACGGATGACATAGGGCACGCCCGCGGCCGAGAAGGCGTCCTCAAACGCCTCGGACTGGGCGTTGACCCGGAACAGCACTGCCATCTCGCGCCACGGAACGCCTTGCTGCTTGAGGGCCGCGAGGTCATCGGCCACGGCCGAGGACTCGGCTACCTCATCGGGATGGGCGCGGTAGGTGACCTCGGATCCAGAGGCCTCCTGGGCGCGCAGCTCGACGCCCTGGCTCTGCGATCCGGCAAGCAGCCGGTTGGCGACCCCGACGACTTCGGGCGTGGACCGGTAGTTGCGGACCAGGTCGATGGCCTGCGCGTTCGGGAAGCGAGTCGTGAACTCGCGAAGGTACGACGGGCTGGCACCCGCGAAGCTGTAGATCGTCTGCGCGGGGTCACCGACGACGCAGATCTCGTCACGGCCACCCAGCCACAGGTCCAGGAGGGCCGACTGGATCGGGGAGACGTCCTGGAACTCGTCCACGGTGAAGAACTTGTATTGCCGGCGTACTTGCGCCGCGACCCGTTCGTCGTCGGCGAGGAGGGCAGCGCCGAGCAGCAGGACGTCCTCCATGTCCATCCGCCCCTGGTTGCGCTTCACGTCCTCGTAGCCCGCGAAGATCCGCGCCACCAGCTCCTCGTCGATCCCGTTGACCGACCTGCCCCGGCCAGGAGCGAGCGCGGCGTAGTGGTCTGGCGAGACGTTGCTGACCTTCGCCCACTCGATCTCGGACGCCAGGTCGCGCAGGGTGGCCCGGTCGGCCTTGACCCGCAGGCGACTCGTCGCGTTGGCCAGCATGCCCAGCTTGGACTCCGTCAGCGTCGGCAGCTCGCCACCCATCGCCTTCGGCCAGAAGAACCGCAGCTGTCGTAGCGCTGCCGAGTGGAACGTGCGGGCCTGAACGCCCGGGGCGCCCAGCGAACGCAGCCGCTCGCGCATCTCGCCGGCCGCCTTGGTGGTGAACGTCACAGCCAGCATCTCGGTGGGCTGGTAGACGCCCGTGGCGACGCCGTACGCGATCCGGTGGGTGATCGCCCGCGTCTTGCCCGTCCCGGCGCCCGCCAGAACCCGCACCGGTCCGCGCAACGTCTCGGCGACCAGACGCTGCTCCGGGTCGAGCGGCTCGAGCAGCGGGTGCATGGGAAGAAACTCCTGGCTGGCTTGGTTGTGTCGTGGTGCGCGGGATCCCCGCGGCGACAACCCTAGACGTCCAAGGAGACACTCCCGCGATGAGCAGCGCGATCAAGATGTACACCACTCCGTGGTGTGGCTATTGCCACCGGCTGAAGGGCCAGCTGGACCGGGAAGGCATCGCCTACGACATCGTCGACATCGAGCGGGAACCAGATGCGGCTCACGTGGTCGAGCAGGTCAACAACGGCAACCAGACGGTGCCGACCCTCGTCTTCGACGACGGCTCCGCGCTGACGAACCCGTCGATCGCGCAGATCAAGGCAAAGCTCGCGGCGTAGCCGCGAAGGGAGCCGAGTCGGCGCGAGTTTTCGGAGGAGCGAAGCGGGGGAGGAAACTCGCGCCGACTCGGCGACCCCGGGCAGGGCCCGAGCTGGACCAATCCGGGTAGTCGACTACTCGACCTGGGGAGTGGCTGCGTTCGCCACGGTGGAGTCATGACCAACGATGCCTCCCGCCGGGCCGCGGCACTGGCGGCACTCCCTACGGTCCACGCGTTCGCGCTCCGCCTCAGCGACGAGGGCGAGCCCCCCGAGCGGATCGCACGGTTGCTGGGGATGGAGCCCGAGGCGGTGGGGCCACTCCTGGAGGTAGCCGCCGCGAAGCTTCGGGAGGCCCTCGGCCGCGACGGTTCTCGGTAGCCTCGTAGCGTGGCATCGGCGTGGCCGCTCGCCGGCCGAGACGAGGAGCTTCGCCTCGTGGCGGGGGCTTTGCGCGCGCAGAGGTCGCCCGGCGGGGTCGTGCTCGCCGGCGCGGCCGGGGTCGGGAAGACCCGGTTGGCCCGCGAGGCGGTGCAAGAGGCGACGCGACCCGGGACCGACGTCCGCTGGGTCTACGCGACGGCCTCTGCCCGGTCTACGCCGTTCGGTGCGTTGGAAGGGGTACTCGGCGACCTGGGCTCCGACCCTGCCCAGCTCGTGCGCCGCGCGGCGACCGCGCTGGGCTCGGCGTCCGAGTCGCCGCCGCTGGTGGTCGTCGACGACGCCCATGAGCTCGACGAGCTCTCCGCGATGGTGGTGCACAGCCTGGTCGTCCGAGGGGTGGCCACGGTCTTGGTCACGCTCCGCTCCGGGGAACAGGCTCCGGACGCGGTCACGGCCCTGTGGAAGGACGAGCACCTGCCCCGCCTCGAGCTCCAGGCCCTGTCCGCCGCCGAGACCGGGGATCTGCTGGAACGCGTGCTCGACGCTCCGCTCGAATCCGCGGGCGCGGATCGGCTCTGGTCCTTGAGCCAGGGAAACCTGCTGTTCCTGCGGCACCTCGTCGACGGCGAGCTGCGGTCGGGACGGCTCCGCAAGGTGGCCGGGATCTGGCAATGGCCCGAGACCCCGGAGCTCAGCGTGCAGTTGGCCGAGATCGTCCGCAGCGAGATGGGTCAGCTGCCAGAGGGCACGCGCGACGTCGTCGACCTGCTCGCGCTCGGGGAGCCCATCGGGCTCGACGCGCTGATTGCACTCGCCGGGGCCGGGGCGGTGGAGCAGGCGGAGCAGCGCGCCGTGGTGCGGGTCGTGCAGGAGCACCGGCTCACGGTGCGACTGGCTCACCCCCTCTATGGCGAGGTGCGGCGCAGCGAGATCGGTCGGGCCCGCGCCCGTCGCCTCCGCGGCCAGATCGTGACCGCCCTCGCGCACGAAGATTCACCGGCCGCGGAGCTTCGATGCGCTGTGCTGGCTCTGGACTCGAATCTCCCGCCCGATCCGGCCAGGCTGCTGGCGGCCGCCCGCCGAGCGCTCGGGCTGTTCGACCTGGCGCTCGCCGAGCGGCTGGCCAGGGCGGCGGACGACGCGGGTGGCGGTTTCGACGCCCGACTGGCCCACGCGTTCGTCCTGTCGTGGCTGAGCAGGGGCGAGGAGGCCGAGGAGGCCCTGGCCGGTCTTGCGGGTGAGAGGGACGCCGCGCGCCGCCTGCCCTTGGTGACCGGTGCGCGGCTGGGCAACCTGTTCTGGACGCTGCGCCGCCCTGAAGACGCGGAGACGCTTCTCGCCGCGGCCCTCGACGACGCTCAGGGGCCGGCCAGGTCCTTCTTCACCGCAATCCGGGTCGCCTTCGACGCCTCGCTCGGCCGCGTCCGACCGGCGCTCGACTCAGGGCTTGCGCTTCTGGACGACGCGGACCTGCCGGCGCTGGCGGTACTCATGGCCGCCTCAGGAGTGGCCGCCAGCGGTGCCGCCCTGGGCCAGGTGGAGGTCGTCAAGAGGGCTGCGGTCCAGGGGTACGACGCGGCGGCGCTGTCGGCGGAGGGCGGCATCCCGAGGTTCGGCCTCGCGGACTGGCACATCCTGGGACTGCGGCTCTCGGGCGACGTGAGGGGCGCCGAGGAGGTTGCCCTGCGCGTGCGTCGGGAGACCGTGGACGTGCTCGGCCCCGCCCGCCTCATGGGCCTGGTGCTGCTCGGCCAGGGGGAGTTGGCGAGGGGACGTGTCCGGACGGCCGAGCGGCTCCTGCGCGAAGCCTGGGCCGGCCTACGTGAATCGGGGCACGAGTTCCGGTACCGCTGCCGGATGCATCTCACCCAGGCGGTGGCGCTCTTGGGCGACACGGAGGAGGCCCGCAGGCTGCTCACGGAGCTGGAGTCGCAGCGCCATCCGGCGTACACCCTGATGGAGCCCGAGATCCACCTCGCGCGTGCCTGGGTTGCTGCGTCGGAAGGATCGACCAGCGAGGCCGTCGCCGCGGCGCACGCGGCAGCCGACGTGGCGCGCCACGGATCGTCACCGGCATACGAGGTGCTGGCCCTGCAGACCGCCTTGGGGTTCGGGAATGCCACGGTCGCCGGAAGGCTCGCCGAGCTTGCGCAGACGGTGGAAGGAGAGCGAGCCCCTACCGCCGCACGGCAGGCCGAGGCACTGGCGACCGGGGATGGTGACGGCCTGCTCGCGGCCGCCGATCGCTGGGAGGAGCTCGGTGACCAACTCGCAGCCGCCGACGCTGCCGCGACCGCCACCTCGATCTTCCGGGGACAGGGTCGGCGGGGCTCGGCGTCAACGGCCATGGCGCGGGCACACCGGCTCTATGACGCCTGCGAAGGTGCACTCACGCCGGCGCGGACCGCGGCGGTACGTCCGCTCCCCTTGACCGACCGCGAACGCGAGATCGCCACCCTGGCCGCCCGGGGCCGCACCAACCGGGAGATCGCCGACCGGCTCGTCGTCTCGGTTCGCACGGTCGAGGGGCATCTCTACCGCATCTGCAACAAGCTCGGCGTGAACGAACGCAGCGCGCTCAAGCCGATCCTCGAGGGACGCGCGGTCGAGTAGGCCACTACTCGTGCCGTGGCGCCGACGCCCGAGCAGCATCGGTGTCGTCAGCACCCGGGACCAGAGGAGAACACGAGATGACTGCGACCACGCGTGTCACACCCCCCGACCAGGGGATCCGCTACGAGATGATCGACGGCGCCCACATCGTCAAGGCTGGTGCCGAGGACACCGGAGGTGCGTTCGAGGTCTTCGAGGTGCATGCCCCCAAGGCTCCTGCCGCGCCGCCGCACAGGTCGCCTTGGACCGGCACTCTGTACCTCCTCCAGGGCAGCCTCGACGTCCACGTCGACGGGGAGCGCTTCGCCCTCGTGCCGGGATCGACGATCGTGCTCCCGGCTGGCAGCGCCTGCACCTTCGAGGTCACCAGCGACGCGGCGCGCTTCCTCGCCGTCACCACTGGGGGCGGCGCGGGCAGGCTGTTCGCCGACTTCGACCGGACCGTCCCCACGGACCGGCCGCTGGAGGAGGTCCTGCCCCTTGTCCTCGAGGTCACGCGCCGCAACGGAGTAATTATCGAAGCGCCCGCGAGATCGTGACCGGAATCCACCTCAGACGAATGGGGCAGGCGATGATTCCGACACTTGCGTGCGTACTTCACCTGAAGTTGCCCGAGTGGCGCGCCGATCTGGCGGCGACCACCGGCGCGAAAGGTGGAGCATCGTGAACACGGTGGCTCAGGTCGCGGCGCTGGTCGGTGCCTTGGCCTACATCGGTGCGGCGCCAGTCGAGATGTTCTTCTTCCACCGGCCTGCAGCGCGGAAGTTTCTCCACGTCGAGGCCGACAACGTCGCTGACGTGCGGATGTGGGCCTTTGTCGTCGGCTTCCGGAACTTGTTGGCCGGGATCGGCACGATCGTCGGGCTGATCATCCTGCAAACGGGCGACGAGGCCATCGGCAGGGCGGTCGTCCTGACGGCGTGCTGCTACATGCTGCTGGCCAGCCTCGCCATGGGCATCGCCGACGCGCTGGGCTACTGGCGCCCGCGGGGCGGCAGTGTGCTCGGCACGGTCGGCTCGAGCCTGCCACCACTCGTGGCCCTCGTCGCAGCCGCCGCGTAACGATCCGGCCAGGGAGCAGTGCCTAGCTCCACTCCAGCGCTGGGGCGCGCACACGCGCGCACAGCGGCATTCCGTCGCTGTCGGTGAGCGAGATCCGCGCCGTCACCGTGGCGGACTCGGGATCGGGCACGTCGGCCAGCATCAGCTTGGCGCGCCGGAACATGGTGAAGCTTCCGTCCCTGAGCTCCCCCCAGGTCAGGTAGACGAAGCGCTCACCGCGCTTTCCTTGTACGGCGGGACCGCGGAAGTCGCCGTCTCTCACGTCGATCGGGACCTCCCAACGCGCACTCGTCGCGTCGCCGGGGACGAGCTCGGCCGGCTCTTTTCGGACCTGGACGCCGACGTGGACGTCGTCGTAGGACCCGCAACGGCGGCCGGGCAGCTGATGGCCCTCGATGACGAGGAGCACGTCAGCCCCACTGTCCGGGCAGCGGCCCGCCGTACCAGTGCTCGACCAGAGACCGCGAGATCGAGACGCCGCCCGGGAGCACGAGCGTGCCGGTCTCCGCCCCATCCTTCATCTCGGCACGCGTGAACCAGCGGGCGTCCTCGATCTCGGAGCCGTCGACCGCGACGTCGGTCGACGTGGCCCGGGCCAGGAACCCGAGCATCAGGCTGGCCGGAAGCGGCCATGGTTGGTTCCCGAAGTAGTCGACGTCGCCGACCCGGACTCCGGTCTCCTCGAACACCTCCCGGCGTACGGCGTCCTCCAGAGTCTCACCGGGCTCGACGAAGCCGGCCAGCGTCGAGTAGCGGCCCGGGGGCCACGACGCGTTGCGGCCCAGCAGGCACCGCTCGTCCTCGCCGCCGGGCTCACCCGAGGCCACGATCATGATCACGGCGGGGTCGGTCCGTGGGAACTGGGACCGGCCACACGACGCACACGCCAGTTCGTGGCCGGCCGACACGAACCTCCAGTGGCGCACCGTCCCGCGGACAGAACTTGGTGACCCGGTGCCACTCGGCCACCCCGAACGCGTGGAAGATCAGTGGCGCCTCCCCCGGCGACTCGTCGGCGAGGGACTGGACGACCGCCCGGAGCCCCACCCAGAACTCGGACGGCTCGGGCACCTCGTCGAGGAGGACCGCGAAATGCCACACGCCGTCGCGCTCGCCCAGGAGCACCCGTAGGCCAGCCGGCGCCTCGCTCGTCGGGAGCCAGTCCGGCCGTCCGTTCGACGGGCGGAGCCGTCCCTTCGCGAGCACCAGCACCCGCGTCGCCGGGTCCGCCCACGTCGTGTCCAGCCACTCCTGGTCGGAGCGGTTCAACCCGGCCCGGTCGTGTGCGCCCAGGGTCATCGTGATGTGCGGGTAGGTCACCTCTCGCACGCTACCTCGCCCCCGCGAGGCTCCTATGATCAGCCCATGAGCACCCACATCGGCGCCGCCCCGGGCGAAATCGCGCCGCACGTCCTGATGCCCGGAGACCCGCTGCGCGCCAAGTGGATCGCGGAGACGTTCCTCGACGACGCGAAGTGCTACAGCGAAGTGCGCGGGATGCTCGGGTACACCGGGACCTGGCGAGGTGAACGCGTGTCCATCCAGGGTTCCGGCATGGGTCAGCCGTCCCTGGCCATCTACGCGAACGAGCTGTTCGACGAGTACGACGTGCAGTCGATCATCCGGGTCGGGTCGTGCGGCGCGTTGACCGAGAAGCTGAAGATGCGCGACATCATCATCGCTTCCGGCGCCTGCACGGACTCCTCGATGAACAGGATCCGGTTCGAGGGTCTCGACTACGCGCCCGTCGCCGACTTCGGGCTGCTTCGGGCCGCGGTCGACGCGGCGGCGGGTCGGGACGACGTACACATCGGCCTGATCTTCTCGGGCGACTCGTTCTACAGTGCCCGCCCCGAGCTGCTCGCCCGGATGGTGGACTACGGCGTGCTGGGGGTCGAGATGGAGGCGAGCGCGCTCTACACCCTGGCCGCGAAACACGGCCGACGAGCCCTCGCCATCTGCACGGTCTCCGACCACATCGTCACTGGCGAGGAGACGACCAGCCAGGAACGCGAGCAGACCTTCGGCGCGATGATCGACATCGCCCTGACGGCCGCGCTCGGCTCGAGCTGACTCCATTCGCTGACGGCTGACTGCTGGTCAACCAAATCGTGCACTTGGGCGATTGGGACGGCCTCGGAGGCAAATGGAGACGTCACGATCGTGCGTGAGGCCCGTTGTGCCGATCAGGCCCCGCTGACGAGCTCCTGGAGCTCGGCACGGCCGGGAAGGTCGTCGGGCTCGACGAGGGTTCCCGTGCGCACGTAGTAGAAGCCGGCCCGGACCTGCTCGGGGTCCAGGTCGTGCAGCTCCGCCCACGCGAGGCGGTAGATCGCCAGCTGCAACGGGTCAGCGGTGGCTTTCCGGTTGGTCTTCCAGTCGACGACGAAGTAGCCGTCGTCCTCCCGGTAGACCGCGTCGATGCGGCCGCGGACCACCTGCCCGGCCAGCACCAGCGCGAACGGTGCCTCGACCTGGTGGGGGGTGCGGGTGGCGAACTGACCCGACTCGAACGCCGCGATGAGCTCGGCCAGGTCGGACTCGCTGTCGATGCCCTTGTCGCCCTGCCCCGGGAGCTCCTCGGGGTCGAACAGGTCCTGCTGACCGAATCGCGCCTCGACCCAGGCGTGGAACCTGGTGCCGAAGCGTGCCGCCGGCGACGGCTGCCGCGGCATCGGCCGCGCGAGGTCGCGGGCGAAGGCCGCCGGGTCCTCACGCAGCCGGGCCACTGCCGTCGCGGACAGGCTCGTCGGGAGCGGCACCTCCACCTGGGTCGAACGGTCCCGCTGCGCCTCCTCGAGAAGCCGGGCCAGCTCCGAGTCCCACTCCTCGACCTTCGCGCTCTCGACAAGATCGAGGGCGAGGTCCGGTCGCCGACCCGCGTCGAGCTCGGCCATCGCGTCCTGCACGAGCTCGGCTGCGGCGAGCCGACGCAGCGCCTCCGCGGTGTGCTCGGTCACCGGCCACGCGAACTCCTTGACGCCCGCCTGGAGTGGGTTCGGCGTCCCCTTCTCCGGCTTGTCGAGCCACGCGGTCGGCGCCAGCCCCCAGACTGCCAACGAGTCCCTGACCGTCTCCTGGTAGGGCGACGGACCGAGCGGAGTCTTGCGGTCCTCGTTCCAGAGGTACGACGACACGGTCAGCCGGTGCCTGGCCCGGGTGAAGGCGACATAGCCAAGCCGGAGCTCCTCCGCGGCCTCGTGTTCCTTCGAAGCCTGCTGGAACTCGGCGTACCCGTCCTTGTCGCGGGTCCGCAGCCTGGGGAGGTCGCGCACGTCGCCGCGCAAGGGCGACGGCAGGATCTCCAGGCGGGTCGGCCAAAGGCCGCGACTGCGGGTGTGGGGGAACTTCTCGGCGCAGACGCCGACGAGGAAGACGGCATCCCACTCCAGCCCCTTGGCGCGATGCACGGTCAGCAGCTTGACCGAGTCGGACTCGCTCGGCGTTGCGACGTCGAGGCCGTTGCCCAGGTCGTCTTCGGCCTCGAGCCACGCCAGCAGTGATGGCAGCGTCACCGTCCCGTCGATGGCCTGGAACTCGGCCACGGCCTTCACGAACAGGTCGAGGTTCTCGCGCCGAGCCCGGGCGGCCTCGCTGACCGAGGCGGCCAGCTCGATGTCGATCCCGCAGGTGTCGATGATCCGGCGCACGAGGTCGAGCAGGGCCTCGCCGGCATGCGCACGCAGTGAACGCAGCTCGGCGGACAGCAGCGCGAACCTCTGGAGGGCGGACTTCGAGTAGGCCAGCCCGCCAGGGTCGTCCAGCGCATCGGACAGGGCCGGCACCTCGGTCGGATCCGCACCCGCCACCGCGTGGGCGAGCTCCTCGCCGAGAGACGCCGACGTCTGCCGCCCACGGCGCGAGGACGCCAGCTCGTCGGCGCGTTTGCCCAGCAGCGCCAGGTCTCGCGGACCGATCGCCCAGCGTGGACCGGTGAGCAGTTGGAGCAGCTCCGCGTTGGCCGTCAGGTCATGCAGCAGGGTCAGGGTGGCGAGTACCTCGGACACTTCCGGCAGTCGCAGCAGGCCGTTCAGTCCGACGATCTCGACCGGGATCTCCGCCGCGGTCAGCGCGTCGAAGACATCGGCAGCGTGCGCGTTGTCCCGGACGAGCACGCCGATCTCGCGCCACGCCGGCGTCGCCATCGCCGCGTGGGTGTCGCTCACCTCGGTGGCCAGCCACGAGAGCTCCCCGGCATACGTCTCGTGCACGACGGTCTGCACATCGCCCTCGTCGTCCGTCCCTGCCACCAGCGGCTCCACCTGCGCGAACGCCGCGTAGAGGGGCGCCGCCAGCCGGTTGGCCACCTCGAGGATCCGCCGGTCGGATCTCCGGTTGACCGTCAGCGGGAAGCTGCTGACCTCGCCACCGCCGGCCAGCGGGAAGTCGTCGCCGAAATGCAGGATGTTGGAGACCGACGCGCCGCGCCAGCCGTAGATCGCCTGGTTGGGGTCGCCGACGGCGGTGACCGGATGGCCGCCGGGGAAGAGCCGGCGAAGCATCATCGCCTGCCCAACGGAGGTGTCCTGGTATTCGTCGAGCAGAACAACGCGGTACTTCTCCCGCTCGAGGTCACCGACGACCGGGTACGCGTCCGCGAGCCGCGCGGCCTGGGCGATCTGGTCGGAGAAGTCCATCAACCCCAGCGATCGCCTTGAGCTGGCGGTACTCGTCGACGAGGTCGAGCGCCTCCGCCCGGCGGGCGAACGCACTCTCGACCTTCTCTCGTAGGTCCTTCGACGCGGTCGCCAGGCCCTCGGCGAACAGCGGGCGCTCGCGGGCGTCGAAGGCACGCAGCTGCGCTGAGTCGACCAGGTGCTCGCTCATCGCCGCCTCCAACTTGAGGATGTAGTCGATGACGTGCTTGGGGCTGTCGGAGAGCAGTTCGACCCGGCCCGTGTGCCGGTCGATGACCCGCGCGGCCAGCTGGTAGCGCGAGGCGTCTGCCATCACCCGGGTGTCCGGCTCGTGCCCGATCCGGAGACCGTGCTCGGTGAGCAGCGACGCGGCGTACGCGTTGTACGTCGCCACGACCGGCTCGAGCACCTCGTCGGAGTCGTCGCCGGAGGCCATGCGGCCGAAGCCGGCCTTGGTGAGCGCCTCCCTGATCTTGTGGGCCAGCTCATTGGCTGCCTTCGTGGTGAAGGTGAGGCCGAGCACCTGATCGGGCGTCACCTGACCGGTTGCCACAAGGTAGACCACGCGGGCGGCCATCAAGGACGTCTTCCCGGATCCGGCGCCCGCGATGACCACGGCGGGCTCGAGCGGTGCGGAGATGGCCGCCCACTGCTGCGGGCTGACCTCGTAGGGGGTGCCCATCACCGACTTCAGGTCGGCGGGCGACGCGATCTTCACCGTATTTGTCACGACAGCACCGTCCCCGCGTTCTTGGACGGACACAGCTTCTCGAAGTCGCAGTGGGTGCAGTGTCCGCCGGGTCGAGCCGGGAAGACCTCGGCCCGGACCGAGGCTGCTGCCGCCATCAGCTGGGTCTCGATCGGCCGGTGGCCGGACTCATCGGGCTGCTGCGGCTCCTGGGCCTGCACCTTGAGCTGCCCCCGGACCGCGTGGCGCAGCTGCCACAGCTCCGCCCCTCCGGGCTCGACCCCAGGTTGCAGCACCTCGTCGACGGCGCCGTTCTCGACCGCGAGCTGGTAGAGGCCGAGCTGGGGATTGATCTTGATCTCGTCGCCGGTCGGGACGTACTTGCTGGTCTTGAGGTCGATCACGATGACCTTGCCGTTCTCGTCGACCTCGAGTCGGTCGGCGTAGCCGTGCAGGGCGACGCGTTGCCCGTCGGGAAGCGTGACCTCGGCGCGGACCTGCTGCTCGGTCGCGACGACGGTCCGGGCTCCGGGCCGCTGGTGCCACTCGAGGAACCGGGCGAGTGCCTTGCGAACCTCTTCGCGCTCGCGACCGCTCGACCAGGGCGTGCGGAACGGGATCTGGCTCCACACGGAATCCACGTGGGTCATGAGCTCGTCGACGATGCCCGGGTCGGCGCCGATCTGGCCGCGACCGACCAGGTCAGCGAGGGCGTGGACGACGTTGCCGAAGCCCTGTGCCTGCGTGGAGGCGCGCGCACCTCCTGCCTCGCTCTCCAGGAACCACCTGGCCGGGCACTGCGCAAGGCTGGTCAGGGCACTCGCAGAGAGTCGAACCGGCTGGTCCGGGGGCCGGATTGGGAGGTCGCTCTCGCTGAAGGCGCGCGTGCCCCACCAGGACGCGGGGTCCGCCGCCGGGGCCCACGCTCGACCGGCACGATGCTCTGCGGCCAGCGTCGCGAGTCGCGCGGCCGCGGCCGTTCGGAGGGTGTCGGAGTTGCGGTCGTCAGCGACGGCGCGACGCAGTTCGGCGACCAGCCCGGCCAGCGACAGCGGCCGCGCCGGCCGGCCCTGTCGGTGCTCGACCCGGACGCCCAGCTCCTCGACGAAACGGGACTGTTGCTCGCCCTCGTCGTCGGTCGACGCGACCGCGGTGACGACCAGCCGCTGCCTGGCTCGGGTGCAGGCGACGTAGAACAGCCGCCGCTCGTCGGCCAGCAGTTCGCGGACGGTGGTGGGCGGCACGAGTCCGTCGGTGCCGATCCGGTCGGCCTGGAGAAGGGTGGCCCGACGACGCAGGTCTGGCCAGCCCTCCTCCTGGACGTGCGCCACCACCACCAGCTTCCATTCCAGACCCTTGGCTCGGTGGGCGGTGAGCAGGCGCACTGACTCACCGCGAATCCCCTGCTCCGCCAGGGTGTCGGCGGGGATCTGTTGCGCGACGAGGGTGTCGAGGAAGGTCTCGACGGACGTGTAGCCGCGCTGCTCCTCGGCCTTGGCGGCCGCCTCGAACAACGCACAGATCGCGTCGAGGTCGCGGTGCGCGTGGCGCGCCGCCGCTCCTCCGCGAGTGATCGCTGACTGCAACCGTGCGGGCCAGGCGGTGCCGCCCCACAGCTCCCAGAGCGCGTCCTCGGCCGTGACGCCGGCGTCGAGTCTGGTGCGGGCGCGCGCGAGCAGGCGGGACAGGGCGGCCGCCTTTGCGACGCCCGGTGTCTGCTCCTCCAGCCCGGCGAATATCTCCTGGTCGAGCAACGCCTCACGAAGCAGTTCGGGCGAGGATCGGGGCTGGCGTTCTTCGGCCTCCGCCTGGACCTTGTCGCGAAGGCGGAGCACCCGGGCCAGGGCTCGGACGTCGGTCGCGTCGAGGCCCGCCAGCGGCGACTGGAGGAGGCCGTGGGCGCGCTGCGGGTCGACGTAGCCGTCCGACTGCGGGTCGTCGTTGGCCAGGTTGACCACCGCGCTGAGGGCGTCGACCAGGGAGCGTACGGCGGGCTCCTGCACCAGCGGAGTGTCGTCGCTGGCGACCTCGACCGGCACATCGGCGGCTGCCAGGGCCCGGCGCAGGCCGGGAATCGATGCCCTCCCGGACCGGACCAGAACAGCCATGTCGGACCAGCCGATGCCGTCCTCGAGATGCGCGCGTCGAAGCAGGTCGGCGAGGTGCTCTGCCTCGGCGCGCTCCGTGTCGAAGGTCAGTACGTCGACGCGGCCGTCGCCCTGACCTCCCGTGTCGGCCCGGGGAGCGAGGAACGCGGCCCGCGCCTCCGGGTCGATGCTCCCGGACAACGGCAGGTTGGCAGCCACTCGCTGGGACGCGCGCAGCAACCGCTCGCCGAACCGTCGGGTCGTCGGCAGCGCGACCACGTCGGCACGGCTGCCGTCTGTCTTGGGGAACGACCCAGGGAAATCGAGGATGCCGCCGACGTCGGCGCCACGGAACGAGTAGATGGACTGGTGGGGATCACCGACCGCGACGAGGTTGCGTCCGTCACCGGCGATCGCCCGGAGGAGCGCGACCTGCCCGGGATCGGTGTCCTGGTACTCGTCGACGAAGACGTGCTGGAACCGTTTGCGAAGCTGCTCGCGGTGGGTCTCCGCCTCGATCACCGCGCGGCGGATCAGGTCGGCGTAGTCGACCGCTCCCTGGTTGTCGAGGACGTTGAGGTATTGGTCGAGGAAGAGCCCTGCGGCGACGTATTCAGGCAGGTCGTGGGCGACGCCGAGGCTGTGGAGCGCGGCGCCGTCGTAGCCCTTCTCGCGGGCCCGGGCCAGCACGGCTTGGACCTCGCTCGCGAACCCTCGGGTGCCGAGCGCGCGCCGGAGGCCGTCGGGCCAGCGCACGGACTCGGGGGCATCGGTCAGCAGCTCCTGGAGCACGACGTCCTGCTCGGGTGCGGACAACAGCCGAAGCGGCGCCTCGTAGAGCTCCGCAGGGCTGTAGGCGCGGATGAGCCCGTAGGCGAACGAGTGGAACGTCGAGCTCAGCGCGGTCGCCATCGTGCGGCCCAACCGGGCCGTGACCCGGTCGCGCAGCTGCTCGGCCGCCTTGCGGGAGAACGTCAGCGCGAGCACCTGGTCGGGGTTGGCACCCCGGTTCTCGATCCGGTCGGCGATCGCCTCGACCAGGGTCGTGGTCTTGCCGGTGCCGGGCCCGGCCAGCACGAGCAGGGGCCCGCCCTCGTGGTCGACAACGCGTTGCTGGTGCTCGTCGAGGGTCGGGGGCGTGACGGCGAGGTCGCGGCGCACCAGGCGGTACGTCGGCGTCGTCGTCATGTGTCCAGCCAACCATCCATCACCGACAACTCCAGGACCCACGTCGCCAGTTGCGGTACTAGGTTTCTCGGCATGACCGAAGGCCCGCTGTCCGACCTGCTCGTCCTCGACCTGACCCGCGCGCTCGCCGGTCCGCATGCCGCGATGATGCTCGGCGATCTGGGCGCCCGGGTCATCAAGATCGAGTCGCCCACTGGTGACGACACCCGCGGTTGGGGGCCACCGTTCATCGGCGACGACGCCGAGCGCGAGTCGACGTACTTCCTGTCGGCGAACCGGAACAAGGAGTCGCTGGTCCTGGACCTCAAGGACCCGGCCGACCAGGACGTGCTGGCTCGGCTGGTCGCGCGCGCGGACGTGTTGATGGAGAACTTCCGGGTCGGCGTGCTGGACCGGCTCGGCTTCCCGATCTCGCGTCTGCACTCGTTGAACCCCCGGCTCGTCGTGCTGTCGATCACCGGGTTCGGTCACGACGGGCCAGAGGCGAAGCGGGCGGGCTACGACCAGATCGCCCAGGGCGAGGGCGGCCTGATGTCGATCACCGGGACCGAGCTTCCGACCAAGGTCGGCGTGCCGATCGCCGATCTGCTGGCGGGCATGAACGGGGCGTTCGGCGTCCTCGCGGCCCTGCACGAGCGGACCACCACCGGTCTCGGCCGGGTGGTGCGCACGTCGCTGCTGGCCGGGATGATCGGCGTGCACGCCTTCCAGGGGACCCGCTGGACGGTCGCGGGCGAGGTACCGGGACTGGCCGGCGACCATCACCCCGCGATCGCGCCGTACGGCATGTTCGCGACGGGTACGGCGCCGATCCAGATCGCCTGTGGCTCCGAAGGGCTCTGGCGCGCCCTGTGTACGGCGCTCGGCCTCGACCCTGCCGACCCCCGGTTTGCGGCCAACACCGACCGGGTGGCCAACCGCGACGAGCTGATCGACCTGATCGAGGGTCTGTTCGCCTCCGAGTCCGCCGAGCACTGGCTGTCGATCCTCGCCTCCGCGGGAGTGCCGTCCGGCAAGGTCCGGACCCTCGATGACGTCTACGGCTGGGACCAGACGCTCTCCCAGGGCCTGGTGCTCGACGTCGCGCACGCGACCCAGGGCAACCTGAAGCTCCCCGGGTCACCCATCCGCTTCGACGACAACCCCTACTCGGGCGGCCGGTCGACCCACGTCGCGCCGCCCACCCTCGGCCAGCACAACGAATCCATCCGCAAGTGGCTGGACGGATAGTCCGAGGTCGAGAGCACCCGGATTTCGGTGCTTTCGACCTCGGAGTATCTGGCGAGACAGGTGGGAGCATGGCGGCTGTGACGCAGTGGTCGGCAGGTGAGAAGTACGAGCCCTACGTCGGCCGCTGGAGCCGACTGGTGGCCGCGGAGTTCGTGGCCTGGCTCGACCCACCGGCCGGGAGCAGCTGGCTCGACGTCGGCTGCGGCACGGGAGCGCTGAGTGAGACCGTCATCCGGATGACATCTCCGTCGCGACTGCTCGGCGTGGACTCGTCCAGTGCGTACGTCGAGCACGCGCGCGAGCATGTCGCGGGTGACCTGGCCGAGTTCGCCGTCAGCGACGCCGTCGCGCTGGACGTTCCCGACGACACGTTCGACCTGGTCGTGTCCGGACTGGTCCTGAACTTCGTGCCGGAGCCCCCGCGCGCCGTCCTGGAGATGGGACGGGTCGCCCGCACAGGCGGCGTCGTTGCGGCCTACGTCTGGGACTACCCCGGCGAGATGTGGATGATGCGGCATTTCTGGGACGTCGCCAGAGCGCTCGATCCGGCAGCCCAGGAGCGCTACGAGGGGAACCTGTACTCGTTCTGTCGCCCGGAGGTGCTCGAGTCCTGGTTCACGGACGCCGGCCTGGAGGCGGTCGAGTCCCGGGCGATCGTCGTACCAACCGTGTTTGCGTCGTTCGACGACTACTGGACACCGTTCCTCGGCGGCCAGGGACCGGCGCCGTTCTACGCCCAGTCGCTCGACGAAACCCGCCTCGCCACCCTTCGCGAGGCCCTGCGCAAACGCCTGCCCGTCGCTCGACGACGGCTCGATCCCGCTGACGGCCCGGGCCTGGGCCGTCCGGGGCCGGGTTTAACTGCACGCGGGTAGTCCGAGAGGAAATGGCTCCCGACACGCCGGTAGGAGGAGCCATTTCATCTCGGACTACCCCGACAGACTCAGCCGAGATCGACGATCGCAGCGACCGGACCGCCACCCTCGGGGCCCTGGTGGGCGGCCGAAACGGAGACGAACACGGCGGGATCACCGGTGACAGCAGCGGTGACCCCACCCACGGCAGCCTTGATCTGGCGGTGCCAGTGGACGTCGGAGTCGTCGAGCATGGCATTGCGGCGGCCGCGGACGGTGCCGTCCTGGGAGGCCTCGCACTTGAGGAAGACGTTCACGAGCCGGCCGTCGAGGTCGCCGGTGCGCGGGCGCTCCGGCAGGTCCAGCCCGGCGGAGCGGATCGCGTCCCAGATCCCGTCGGCGTCGAGGGCGTCCTTCATCACCGAGTGCCCGATCCGGTAGCGGCCACCCACTCCGGGCGCGTTGCCGACCACGACCACCTGGGCCTGGTCCAGTTCGACACCGGAGGAGCAGGACGCCACCGACGAGTACAGCTCGCGCGAGTGCATCACGTCGGCGTCGGTCGGCATCTCGATCTCGCCGAGGGCGACCGCGATCCCGAGCGCGGTCACTCCGTTGGACAGGTCCATCGACTCGTGGGTGTGCTCGGTCCACACCTCCTTGCCACGCGACTTGGCGTCGCGGATGGTGTGGATCGTCAGCAGCGGGGTCTTGGTCTGCACGTAGTGCACGTCGGCGGGGTCGACGATGCCGGCCCGCTCCATCGCGACCTTCACGGCGTCGGCGACCTTGGTGATCATCGGCGTCCGGCCGATCTCCTCGGGCAGCAGCTGCTCGCTCATCGCGAAGCCGACGGTCAGCCGCGGCTCGTCGATGGGCTCGGCATCGGTGGTGGCGAAGATCGTGGCGTGCGGGCTGATCACGCCGTCGGTCCCGCCCGACCAGACAATGGGTACCTGCTTGACCTGGTCGCCGGGTGCGCCCTTGGCGACCAGCACCTCGCGGAACGCCCGGTCCGCGATGATCCGGGTGTAGTCGTTGACGCCCCCGTTGCCTTCGGTCTTGCCGATGATCGCGATCACCCGGTCGGCTGCCATGACGCCGTCGTCGATCAGCTTGGCGAGCTCGGAGGCGTCCGCGACGGAGTGGATCGGGACCTTGCGTACTTCGATGGCGGCGGGCATGTGGTTCCTTTCGGTTGTGGTCGCGTCAGGCTCGACCATGGAGATGGCTAGTCGGGTACGACGACGGTGCCGCGCGCCCTGTCCGAGCACCGCGTCGACGATGGTGTCCAGGTTGGTGATGACGGCGCGCTGACCGCCGTTCTCGACGAAGCGGCAGACGGCATCGACCTTGGGGCCCATGGAGCCGCTGGCGAAGTGGCCCTCGGCGGCGTACGCCCGCATCTGCGAGACGCTGACGCGCCCGACGGACTCCGCCTCGGGGGTGCCGAACCGGAGGACCGCGTTGGGTACGTCGGTCGCGATGACGAGCACGTCGACCCCGACCGTACGGGCCAGCAGCGCTGCGCCGAGGTCCTTGTCGATCACGGCCTCGACCCCGCCGAGCGAGCCGTCGTCGGTGCGGACGACCGGGATGCCGCCACCCCCGTTGGCGACGACGACGAAACCCGCCTCGATCAGCGTGGAGACGGATGGCGCATCGATGATCTCCAGCGGTTCCGGGGACGCGACGACGCGGCGCCAGCCCTTCTCGCCCCGGTCCTCCCAGGTCTCGCCGTGCTCGACCAGCACCGCCGCCTCGTCCGCGGGGAGGTAGCGGCCGATCGGCTTGGTGGGCTTGGTGAATCCGGGGTCGTTCGCGTCCACGAGCGCACGCGTGACGACCGCGGCACTACGTCGGTCGACCGCCCGCTCCGCCAGGGCGGCGTCCAGGGCGTCCATCAGCACGAACCCCAAGGTCGCCTGCGTCTGCGCGCCGCACCAGTCCAGCGGAACCGGCGGTACGACGGCCGCGGCGAGCTCGTTCTTCACCAGCAGGTTGCCGACCTGGGGACCGTTGCCGTGGGTGATCACCACGTCGACGTCCTGGGCGACCAGGTCCGCCACGGACTCCATCGCCACCCGAGCAGCCGCGATCTGGTCCTCTACCCGCGCGCGCCCGTCGGCGTTCGTCATCGCGTTCCCACCGAGCGCGAGCAAGACCCTCATGGTTTCGAAACTAGTGATCGGCACGGCACGCCAGCACGGGCAACATCAACCAAAGAACTGCCGTTTCGCAGGCAAGTGTTGGAACGCAGGTCAGGCAATCGAGTCGGCCTCGGCCGGGATCACGTGCCGCACGGGCACGGGCAGCTCCTCGCGGGCGGCACTGACGATGTCCTTGCGCAGCCATGAGGAGTGCTCGCGAGCATGCGTGGAGATGATCACCAGATCCGGCTGGAACTCCTCCGCCGAGGTGCGCAGCGCCACCAACGGCCGATAGTCGCCGAGCGCTCCGGTCGCCTCGATGCCGCGGTGCCGCAGCGCCGCGAGCATCGAGTCCAGGCGCTCCTGCGCCGCCCGTCGGGTCGCCTCCCAGACGAACGCCGCGCCCTCGACCTCGGCCTGCCCGGTGTCCACGGGGTTGCTGGGCACCGTCACGTGGATCCGGGCCCCGGTCGCGGCATGCACGTCCTCCAGCTCGCGCACCAGCGCATCCTCGGTCATGGTCTCGTTGGCGAGCAGCAGCACCTTCTCGACCCCCTCCAGGCCCTCGACAGGGTTGGCGGCTTCGTCCCTGCGGCCGAGCCGGTTGAGCCCGAACGCAGCCAGGATGATGCCCCAGGCCAGCAGGCTGAGCAGAAGCTGCGAGCGAGTCTCGCTCTTGACCCCCATCTGCACCAGGATCGCGAGGATGCCCGCGATCGTCAGCAGGGTCAGCACCGGGAAGCCCCACATCCGGACCTTCAGCGCCTCGTCCGGCGTACGGCGGCGCAGCACGAACTGCGAGATGCAGATCAGCAGGTAGACGAACAGGATGATGGCTCCGGACGAGTTCAGCAGGAACTCGAACACGGTGTCCGGAGAGATGTAGGCGGCGATCACGCACAGGAAGCCGATCACCGACGAGGACAGGATCGCCTGTACCGGTACTCCCCTGCCGTTGACCGTGAGCAGGGACGCCGGTGCCTCCCGACGGGCGGCCAGCACGAACAGCATCCGGCTCGCGGTGTAGAGCCCGGAGTTCAGGCACGACAGCACGGCGGTGAGCACGACCGCGTTCATGACGTGGTCGGCGCCCGGGGATGCCGATGATCTCGAAGGCCGTGACGTACGGCGACGCCTCGAGCTTCTCGCTGTTCCACGGGATCATGCACGCGAGCAGGAACAGGGATCCGACGTAGAACGTCCCGACCCGGATCACGACCGAGTTCGTCGCCCTGGCGATGGCCCGTTCCGGGTCGTGTGACTCGGCTGCGGCAACCGTCGCGATCTCCGCGCCGACCATCGAGAAGACGACGATCACCACGGACGAGAAGATCGCCGAGCCGCCCTGGGGCAGGAAGCCGCCGTGGTCGGTCAGGTTCCCGAAGTGCGTCCCGTCGCCACTGATGATGCCGAAGACGTAGAGACTGCCCATCAGCAGGAAGACCATGATGGCAGCGACCTTGATCCCGGCGAACCAGTACTCGAACTCGCCGTAGGACCCCACCGAGAGCAGATTGGTGCCGGTCATCAGCATCATCAGGATGAGGGCGATCAGCCACAGGGGGACGTCCGGGAGCCAGAACCGCACGACCGCGGCGCCGGCGACCGCCTCGAAGCCGACGACGACGACCCAGAAGTACCAGTAGAGCCAAGCGACGGAGAAGCCCGCCCAGTTGCCCATGGCAGCGCGCGCGTAGTCGGAGAACGACCCGGTGCTGGGGTTGGCAGTGGCCATCTCGCCGAGCATCCGCATGACCATGATGATCAGCACACCGGTGACGGCGTAGGTCAGAAAGGCTCCGGGCCCGGTCGTCTGGAGGACGACGCCCGATCCGACGAACAGGCCGGCACCGATCACTCCGCCGATCGCGATCATGGTCAGGTGCCGCTGCTTGAGGCCCTTTTGTAGCTCCGGTGGTGGGGTCATCGCCATCTCCCGTCACAGCTCGGACCGGGGCCCGATGCCCGGCCGCCCAGGGGAAGCATTCTCTGTTCCGAGGATGGTGACAAGTTCAACGACCGCCGGCCACCCGCAGCGTCGTCCCCGTGACGTACGACGCGGCGTCGCTCAGCAGCCACGCGATCGCCTCCGCGATCTCCTCCGGCTCCGCCGGACGACCCAGCGGGACCCTCTGCGCGACCCGCTCCAGACGTCCGGCGTCACCTGCGTCCGCGTGGATGCGGGTGCGGACCAGGCCGGGCGCGACGCCGACCACGCGGATGCCCTCCGGGGCGGCCTCCTGGGCCAGTCCGATGGTCATCGCGTCGACTCCCGCCTTTGCCGCGGCGTACTGCACGTACTCCCCCGGTGAGCCCAGGGTGGCCGCCCCGGAGCTGATGTTCACCAGCACGCCGCCGCCACCGCCGTACGTCGTGCCGAGGGCCCGGATCGCGGCTCGCGCGACGAGCAGGGCGCTGGTCAGGTTGAGGTCGACGGTCTGCCGGACGATCTCGACGGGAGTCTCGGCAAGCGGTCCGAGGTGCAACGTGGCGCCGGCGTTGTTGACCACGCCGGTGACGCGGCCCATCTGGCCCGCCTCCGCGAACAGCCGATCCACACCGTCCGGGTCGGTGACATCGGCGCACACCGCCCGGCAGGCCGCGCCCTTCGCCTCGACCGCGCGGCGGGACTCGTCAGCAGCCTGGGCATCGCTGGCGTAGCCGAGCACGAGGTCGTGGCCGGCCGATGCCAGCCTCAGCGCGGTGGCGGCACCGATCCCGCGGGTGCCGCCAGTGATCAGGGTGAGCGGACGAGTCATGCGCCCAGTATCAGCGACGCCGCGAGTCCTCGTAACGCGCGATGAACTCGCCGACCGGGATCATCGCGATCACCTCACCGAGCACGTCGAGAGGCAGCTCCTCGAGCTCGCGGAATCGCACGCAGGACTTGCCCATGTCGAGCTTGAGTCCGCGGTCGGCGTACTGCTGCCGGAACCAGGACTCCTCGGGCCCGTCCTGGTAGAGCCCGAGCAGGTAGACGGCGAGATGGTTCTTCTGCGAAGCGAGCGCCGCGAAGCACAGCGGCTTCTTGTTGTAGGTGTCGGGATAGTCCGACAGCGGCACGACCCAGCTGATCATCCCCCAGTCCATCTGCTCGGCGTACCCGTCGGGCAGGTGCTTGTTGATCGTGTCGCGAACGGTGCTGACGGCCTGGCGCCGATCCTCCGGCAGCGAGGCGAGATACTCCTCGACGGTCGCGGCGCTGCTCTCCATGCCCCGATCATCAGTTGGATCGACCAGCCGTCAACGGTCGGATTGGTCAATCGCACCCGGGACCGCGTTCGGTCACCTAGCATCGGTGGCAGGCCGGTCAGCGTGAACGTCGACGGACTGCGCTAGCGAGCTCGAGGAGTGAGTATGGCCGTGACTCCACTTCGTCGGACGCCACCGAGACCGAGCACCGCGAGGCCCTGTTGCCGACGACCGTCCAGCCAGCTGGAGCAGGAGGGCTTCCGGGTGCTCGGCCGGATCGCCAATCGATCGGCTCACCCTCCGTCGGACACGGATCGGTTCGAACCGGCCGAGCTGGGCCAGGGCTGAACGCGCTGGCGGGCCCGGCCGGCGTTCACCCTGCTCGGGGTGCCGGACGAGCTCGGCGTACACGTCGGTGGACACCTACGGCCACGCGCCTCTGGTCCGGCTGCGGACTGTTCTCGAGGATGGTGCGCTCGTCGAGACCATCTGGCTCCCGACCCGAGGGCATGCTGCAGACCCCGGCGATTCGCTGGACCCGTACGCCGTATTCACCATGACCAACGCCGAGGACCGGTCGACTCGGCTGCTCAAGGACCCGCTCAGCGTCCGGTCCTCGTGCCCGCTCACGCTGAGCACCTGCGTGCGGTCACCGAGAGACGCCGATCCCGGCCACTCGTTCACGACGACCGCGGCGAACGCGCTGCGGCTGTGGAATCACGCCGCCAGGCACGCGGATCGACTGTACCGCCCAGCCTCGTCTCGCTGGAGGCGCAGGCCGGTGTCGGGCCACGATCGGTGGCGACCCTGGCGATCGCCCTGCCAGCCGCGATCCTGGCCCTGCTCGCCGCTAGCTGTTGAATCGGCACCGGTCGCCGTAATCGTCGCCCTTCGCATCGAGGCTGGGATCCTCACCAGACTGCCGAGCCTGTCTGCACGTCCAGCTCAGGCACCGGATCGCCCGGGCCAACTGGTGGCAGATCCGAGGTTCCCCGCTTGAGAACTCGGTAAGGCGACGGACGGACCGCCCCGCTAAAGCGTCCCGCTCGTCAGCGGAGCTCGCGCCGGAGCGTCTCCTCGAGGGTCCTCGGCGGGCGTCCAAGGAGGGCGGTCACCGGGAGCGGTCCCGCCGGTAGTCCGTGGGCGTCGTAGTAGTCGAACATCGCCCGCAGCCACGGGTGTGTCCCCTCCGGGGCATCCACCCGGACCGCCCTCACCGTGCGCCCGAGCACGACGGTCGCGGCTTCGGCTACGTCGGTCGGCGAGACGAGCGCGGGCCCGCCCAGCTCGTACGTCGCTCCGGCGTGCGCGTCGTCGAGAAGCACCGTCGCCGCTGCTTCGCCCACGTCCGCGAGATCGATCAGCCCGAACCTCTGGGTCACGTCGTACGGGACTTCCAGCACCTCCTGGCCCGAGGTCAGCATCGGCGGGAAGTTCTGCACGTAGGCGCACGGCTGCAGGACCGTCCAGGTCAGACTCGAACGGCGGACGACGTCCTCGGCCTTCGCCTTGCCGAGGTGGTGCGGCATCGACGGCGCGTACGGCGCCGTGACGGAGTGATAGACGACCCTGGTGACGCCGGCCGACCTGGCGGCGGTCAATACCTGGGCAACGTAATCCGGCTCGTCAGGGTGCAGGTTCGGAGCGATGACGTAGATCGCGGAGCAGCCGGCGAGCGAGCCCGCGAGGTCCGACCAGGCCGCTCGGCCCAGGGGCACCGGGTCGAGACCCTTCTCCGACAGCGCGAGCGCAACGGCGCGGCCGGTCTTTCCGGTGCCGCCGAGAACGCCGACTCGCTCGGTCACATCCAGTCGACGGCGGCGGACGGGGCGCCACCGGCGAGCTGGGCGTAGCCCGGACCGCGGTCGAAGAACGCTTCGCTGGCCGCGGGTCGGGCGGCTCGCTCCGCAGCCGTCGCGGCCGCGTCGTACCCGACGTTGTCCTCGGCGAACCAACCCGTGAGCACGACGCCGTAGTCGGCGAACGCGGCCTCGGGGGACACCTTGCGCCAGACGACGTCACGTACGACGAGCTCCGGGTCGCGGGCCAACGGGTTCCCCCAGCCGCCACCACCTGTCGTGCGGATCCGGATCACCTCGCCGGCCTTGACCACGTCGGCGTCGGCCAAGGCTTCGACCTGGCGCTCGTTGGGCCCGCCCGGGTCGATCACGACGGAGAACGGCTGACCCGCGAGCCCGCCCTTGACTCCCCAGCAGGCCAGGATCGACCGATCCGCGATCGACATGAAGTGGGCGTCCTTGAGCATCCGGATGTGCTTCTCGTAGCCGAGTCCGCCGCGGAACTGGCCGGCACCTCCGGAGTCCGTCGCGAGGCCGAGGGTCTCGACCCGGAACGGGAAGCGGGCCTCGGTGAACTCGCTCGGCAGGTTCCGCGAGTCGGGCACGACGTGGATGGTGTCCTCGCCGTCCGCGTAGTAGCGGCCGCCGGAGCCGCCACCGAGAACCTCGCGCATGAGGTAGGGGCGGCCGTCGAAGTCGTCGCCGTAGACGCCGGTGTAGCGGATCGTCTCCTGGTCGGCGGGCATCAGGCCGTCGACGGCCTTGGCGACGACACCGGCGAGCACGCCGAGCAGCCGCAGGATGACGAAGGTGCGGGCGTTGGTCGGGGCCGGGAAGACCGGGGTCAGCAGCGTGCCGGGCGGCGGGAACCGCATCTCGATCAGCGGCACGATGCCTTCGTTGACGTCGAGCTCGGCCATCCGCTCGGGAGTGTCGGCGAGGTTGCGCAGGATCGGGGCCAGCCACTTCTTCAGGAACACCCCGTCGGCGTAGTCACCGCAGTGGTTGATCGGGCCCTTCGCCTGGGGCGAGGTCCCGCCGAAGTCGAGGATCAGCCGCTCGCCGTCCGGGTCGTCGGCCGCGGTTCGGGTCAGCGTGATCCGCTGCGTGTGCAGCATCGGCTCGTCGACGCCGTCGTGCTCGGCGTAGTCCTCCCACACCCATTCGCCGACCGGGATCTTGGAAAGGATCTCGCGGCGGTACGTCGTCGTGGTGCGGTCGATGATCGCGTCGAAACAGGACTCGACGGTGTCGCGTCCGTAGCGGTCGAACAGCTCGCCGAGCCGGCGGGCCCCCATCAGGCAGGCCGAGCACTCGGCGTCGAGGTCGGCCGCCAGCGACTCTGGCATCCGGGAGTTGCGGGTCATGATCGCCAACGCGGCCCGGTTGGGCACGCCGGCGTCCCACAGCTTGATGGGCGGGACCATCAGGCCCTCTTCGAAGACGCTCGTGGCGTGGCTGGGCATCGAACCGGGTACGGCGCCGCCGATGTCGTCGTGGTGCCCGAACGCCTGGACGAACGCGACCACCCGGCGGTCGTCGGCGGCGCCGGCGAACACCGGCACGGTGACGCACAGGTCGGGCAGGTGGCCGATGCCGCCCTCGGACCGGTAGACGTCGTTGTGGAAGAAGACGTCGCCCTCGTTCATCTCCTCGAGCGGGAAGTCGCGGGCGACGGGATGGACCAGCGCGGAGTAGGAGCGGCCGGTCAGCTTGCGCAGCAGCCGGTCGTGGATGCCGGCCCGGAAGTCGTGGGCGTCGCGGATCATCGGCGACCGGGACGTCCGCGCGATGGCCGTCTCGACCTCCATCTCCACGCTCGCCAGGGACCCCTGGACGATCTCGACCAGGACCGGGTCGGCGCTCGCGCCGGCGTCGGCCGTGAGGTGGCCGAACGGGAAGTCCGTGGGTGCCCGGCGGGACTCGGTGGTCGAGCCTGTCGAGACCATCAGCTGCCCTCCCTCGTCACGATGATGTTGCGGAAGTTGTCGATCCGCGCGTGGAAGCCGGGATGCAGCGGAACCGTCGAGCCGAACTCCTCGATGATCGCCGGACCGTCGATGGTCGCGCCCGGGGGAAGATCCGCCCGCCAGTAGACCGGGGTGTCGACGTACCCGTCATCGGCGTCGAAGCAGACGTCCCGCCGGCCCTTGGGGACAAGCACCTTCTTCCGCTTCCGCAGCTTCTTGATCTCCGGACGCTGGATCGGACCGATGCCCGAGACCCGCAGGTTGACCCACTCGACCTGCTGAGAGTCGTCGCCGGAGAAGTCGTAGCCGTAGAGCGCGGTGTGCTCCGCGTGGAACCGCGCGGCCACCTCGTCGAGCGCGGCCTGGTCGAGCGTCCCCTCATCGACGGCAACCCGCACCTCGAACGCCTGGCCGAAGTAGCGCAGGTCGGCGGTGCGCAGGAACTTGTGTTGCTCCTCGGGAAAGCCCTCCTTGGTCAGCGCCGCCCGGGCCTGCGCGCACAGGGCGTCGTACTCGACCTGGATGCCGTCCGGGTCGAGCGCGTCGTGCAGCGCCACATGGGTCTGCACGTAGTCGTTCTTGACGTCGACGGTGAGCAGACCGAACGCCGACACGTTGCCGGGGTTGGGTGGCACCAGCACCGCGGGCAGGTTGAGTACGTCGACCAGCCGGCAGAGCAACAGCGAGCCGGAGCCGCCGAAGGTCGTCAGCGTGAAGTCACGGACGTCGAGGCCACGCTTGACGGTGACCTGGCGCAGGGCGTTGGCCTGGTTCCAGGCAGAGATCTCGAGGATGCCGGCCGCACACGCCTCCGGAGTCAGGCCGAGCTCCTTGGCCAGCGCCTCCACCCCGGCCTGCGCGGCCTCGACGTCGAGGGGAATCTCGCCGCCGAGCAGGTGCGGTGGGATGCGGCCGAGGTAGACGTGGGCGTCGGTGATGGTGACGTCCATGCCCCCCTTGGCGTAGCACAGCGGGCCGGGATCGGCGCCAGCAGAGTGCGGACCGACCTTGAGGGTGCCCTCGGGCGAAAGCCAGGCGATCGAGCCGCCGCCGGCACCGACGGTCACGACGTCGATCATCGGGATCTTGCTCGGGTAGGCGCCGACACTGCCCTCGGTGGTGAGCGTGGGTTCGCCGTCGATGACGACGCTGACGTCGGTCGAGGTGCCGCCGCCGTCGCTGGTGAGGACCCTGTCGAAGCCGGCCACCTTCGCGATCAGCGCGGCGCCCAGCGCGCCGGCTGCCGGGCCGGACAGCACCGTCGTGATCGGCTGGTGGACGACCTCGTCGCCGCTCAGCACACCCCCGTTGGACTTCATCACGTAGAACGGGATCTTGCGGCCGCCGTACGCCTCGAGCCGCTCCTTGATGTTGGTGACGTACTTGCTCAGCTTCGGCTTGACCGCGGCGTCGACGAGGGTGGTCATCGCGCGTTCGTACTCGCGGTACTCGCGCAGCACCTCGCTGGAGATCGACACCACCGCGTCGGGGTGCTCCTCGGCCAAGAGTTGACGCATCCGTTCCTCGTGGGCCGGGTTGGCGTAGGCGTGCAGGAAACACACCCCGAGGGTGTAGATGCCCTGGGCCTTGAACCAGCGGGCCACCTCACGCGCGCCGACCTCGTCGAACGGGCGCACCTCGGCGCCGGTGAAGTCCAGACGGCCGCCGACTCCCCTGACGAGGTGGCGGGGCACGATCCGGTCGGGCTTCACCCAGAAGTAGGAGTTGCCGTAACCGTCGGGCACCGACTGCCTGGCGATCTCGAGCATCGCCTCGTAGCCCTCGGTCGTGATGTAGCCGAGCGCGTCGACCTTGCCCTCGAGCAGCTGGTTGGTCGCAACCGTGGTGCCGTGACTGACCGCGCTGATCGCGTCGCCCTGACCCTGTGGCAGGCCGAGCAGGCCCAGCACCTTCTCGATGCCCGCCATGAACCCGTCGGCCGGGTTGGCGGGCGTGCTCGGGGTTTTGGTGGTGACCAGCTCACCGGTGTCCTCGTCGAAGGCAACTACGTCGGTGAACGTGCCGCCGGTGTCGATGCCGACCCTGATCCTGCGTTCGTCGCCCGCCATGTCCCCGATTCAATCGGTACGCAGCCCCCGTGGGCGAGGGCACAACTTGCCGTCCAGCCCCGCCTGCGTTGGCACGTCCTGACAGCCGGGCCAGGAAGGCGACAGTCACCAGGTTCGGGAGAACGGTCGGAAATAGGTGAAGGGCCCTCACAAGTATGAGTTGCAAGGACCCTTCGTTTGACCGGGCCAGTGACGCTCCCAGTCACCACTCTTCCACTCCGGTCCCAGCGGCAATGTCACCCTGCCACTGCGACGAGTTGCCCCGCCGGATGGACCCTCGTTTCCGAGTGATCCGCTCTCCCGAAGGAGTGCGTAGAGAAGTTCTATGTCCTCCGATGACCCCTGCGCAAGGGGTCGCGACCAACTATCTCGGGGGATTTTCGGGACTCGGCGTGTCCCCCACAGAAGGCATCCGGTCATCCACAGAACGAACCGCTGATTCCACAGGTTTGACCACAGCCTGTGGAGAACTTCGCAGGTGTCCGGATTGTCCTAGTCGAGTCCAGTACGCACCGGATGCGGCTGGATCGAGCTAGGGCCCAGCCTCAGGCAATGCGGGAAAGCGAAGGGCCCCTGCAAGTATGAGTTGCAGGGGCCCTTCTGTTGACCGGGCCGGTGACACTCCCAGTCACCACTCATCCACTCCGGTCCCAGCGGCAATGTCACCCTGCCACTGCGACGAGTTGCCCCGCCGGATGGACCCTCGTTTCCGAGTGATCCGCTCTCCCGAAGGAGTGCGTGAGAGAAGTTCTATGCGTTCGAGGAGCACCCGCGCAAGGGGTTCGGACCAACTATTTCGGGCATTTTCGGCGCAACGGCGTGTCCCTCACAGAAGCGGTTCCTTCCTCCACAGAAAACGCGCGTGAGTGCACAGATTTGACGCGTGCCTGTGGACAACTCGCGGGCTGAACGGAATCATGGGGTCGCTGGAATTTGGGTTCAGTTCGCCTCCGGGTCGACCTCGGTTTATGGCCAGGTCGTCGGCGTACGGCCCAATGGAGGGAGGGCTCCTGCAGGTATGAGTTGCAGGAGCCCTTCGTCGTGTCCGGCTACTCGTCTCGCGACGACAACACGCAGAACTCGTTGCCCTCGGGGTCAGCCATCACGGTCCAGGTCACCGAGTCGGGCTGCCCGACGTCGGCCAGCCGCGCCCCGCGTTCGATCAGCCGGGCGATCTCCGCGTCCCGGTCGTCGGAGGTGTGCGGAGCCAGGTCGATGTGCAACCGGTTCTTGACGGTCTTGTCCTCCGGCACCGGCACGAAGACGAGCCCTGGGGGCGTCTGGTGCCAGGTGAGCTTCCGCTCGTCCAGGTCAGCGGGTTCGATCGCGACCTCGTCCTCAGCCTCGTAGGCAATGGTCCAGCCGAGAGTCTCGGCCCACCAACGGGCGAGGGACGCGAAGTCGTGGCAGTCGACGACGACGGAGTACCAGTGCAGTGGCATGGAACTCGTTCTACCGCAGCCAGCCACCGCAAGCCATCGACTTCTGGCGCGATCAGGGGATCGCCGGTGCGCCTGACTCGTGCGCCACGATTTCGCGGGCGAGCGACTCCCACTTCGCGTAGGCGTCCGGGAACCCGGAGCGCTGCACGGCCTGTGCCGCCTGCGTCACGGGCATCGACTGCCAGCCGCTGATGTCGACGAGACCGGGATTGGAGGTGTGGCTGGCGATGCCGTAGAAGGCCGTGGTCGCGAGCACCGGGTCGACGCACTGGGCCACGGTGCACCAGCCTTGCGAGGTGCGTTGCTGGAACAGTCCCAGCGAGTCGCGGTCGCCGTAGTTGACGTTGATCAGGGTCGACTCCTGCATCGCGGTGGCGAGTGCGACCACCCAGCCCTGCTGCGGGATCGCTCCGGCCTTGCCGACATTGATGATGGTGCGGGCGTTGACCTTCTGCTCCTCCGACAGCGAGTCGTACGTCGCACCGGGGACCGAACCGCTACCGACAACACTGACGGTGCCGAGCAGTGCCGCCCACGTCGCCGGACTGCTGATCCCGTCGACCGTGAGCCCGTGGGCAGACTGGAAGCTCCGGACAGCGGCGTTCGTCGCCGATCCGAAGACCCCGTCCGTGACGAGGGCCGAGCCGTTCTTGTTCAGCTGTACCTGGAGTCCCTGGACCGCGGGGCCGTCGTCGCCCTGACGCAGCGAGACGAAGAGCGCGCCGAACGTCGCCGGGCCGGCGATGCCGTCGACTTCCAGCCCGTTGGCGGACTGGAATGCCGACACAGCGGCCTCGGTGCCGCTGCCGAACCGGCCGTCCGCGGCTGTCGACCGTCCCTGTGCGGTCAGGAGATGCTGCAAGGTCGTGACGTCGGCCCCGGTCGAGCCCTCCTGCAGCCTCGGCGAGTCGGCATGCGACGGCGACGCGAGCCCGAACGCCAGTCCGAGGGTGAGGAGAAGCGCGAACAGCGCGAAGACGCTTCGGTGCGCGCCGATGTGATGTTCGCGAGGTGTGGGCATGGGCTCAAGGAGAACATGATCTCGCTCCGGAGGTCGGAGAATGGCTCAACCGGGGGTGACCGCGGCCTCAAACGCGGCGGCGATCTCGAGCAGGCGGCGGTCGGCGCCGTGGGGGGCGACGATCTGGATCCCGACCGGGAGGCCGTCGACGGTGGTGCCGGCCGGCACCGAGATCGCGGGGCAGCCGGTGACCGTGATGAAGTACGCCGACCGCATCCAGTCCAGGTAGGTCTCCATCGGCTTGCCGTTGATCGCCGCCGGGAACTCCTGGTCGGCCGGGAACGGCGGCACCTGGGAGACCGGCAGGACCAGCACGTCGTACGACGCGAAGAAGGTGCGCATGGTCTCGGCGAGCAGCGTGCGCTGGCGGTAGGCGCGGGCAACGTCGGCGCCGGTCAACGACTCGCCGGCCCGGATGTTGTCGGCCAGGGCCGGCTTGAACGCGTCCGGGTTCTCGGCGAGCAGGCGGCCCCACTTCGCCTGGAAGTGCCACGCGCGCAGGGTGCGGAAGGTGTCGTCGGCGACCGCCAGGTCTGGATGCGCGGCGACGACCTCCGCTCCGGCCTGGACGAAGTCGGTGGCGGAACCTTCGACCACGGACGCGACTTCGCTGTCGACGTCGAGGGCGCCACCGAGGTCGACGGAGAGGGCGACGCGGATGGCCGCGGAGCGAAGCCGTCAGTGGGGGCGCGAAGGCTGAGCCGGGGTCGCCGAGAGCCTGCGGAGCGCGCGGATCCGGGCCGGCCAGCACCGAGAGCAGCAGGGCCAGGTCGTCCACGTTGCGCGCCATCGGGCCGCCCACGGTAGTGGTCTCCCACTGGTTGTACAGCGGCCATTCGGGCACCCGGCCCAGCGACGGACGCAGGCCCACGACGCCGCAGAACGACGCGGGGTTGCGCAGCGAGCCGCCCATGTCGGACCCGTCGGCAAGCGGGACCATGCCGGCGGCGAGCGCGCACGCGGCTCCCCCGCTCGACCCGCCCGCCGATCGGGTCGGGTCGACGGGGTTCAGCGTCGTGCCGAAGAGCTTGTTGAACGTGTGCGAGCCGGCCGCGAACTCCGGCACGTTGGTCTTGCCGATCGTGACGACACCGGCGCGCCGTACCCGCTCGACGATCAGGTCGTCCTGGTCGGGTACGTGGTCGGCGTACAGGGTCGAGCCGTACGTCGTGGCGCCAGCCGGCGACGGCGTGGGTGTCCTTGAACGCGAACGGCAGCCCGTGCAGCGGACCGGTCTCGGCACCGGAGGCGGTTGCCTCATCGGCGGCGGCGGCGCCCGACCGGGCGCGGTCCTCGTCGAGCGAGACGATCGCGTTGAGCTCGGGGTTGCGTTCGGCGATCCGAGCCAGGTGCAGATCGAGCAGCTCGCGGGCGGAGACCTCCTTGGACCGGACAGCCGCGACCATCTCTCGGGCGGTCGACCCGACGCCCAGCTGACTCCTCAGCTCAGTCATCCGGGTCTCGCCGCCGTCGACCGAACGTCCCGCCCACGACGACCCCCGCCAGCACCAGGCCAGCACCGATCGCGATCCCCTTGAGGAGGTCCTCCTGCGAGGCCGGACGCCTTCGCAGGCGCGGTGAACACTTGAGGCTCCGGTGGTCGAGCCTGTCGAGACCGCTCCCGGTGCTGCGGCCTGCCCCGGCCTCGACCGCCGAGGGCTGGCCGATCGTCTGGGCGACGTTGTCGAAGAACTCGTTCGCCATCCGCCTCGAGACCGACGTGAGCATCCGCTGCCCGACTCCGCCGACCATGCCGCCGACGACCGCGTCCGCGTCGTAGGAGATCCGGGTGCCGCCCTCGTCGGCGTCGGAGAAGCCCACTTGCACGGTCGCGTCGATGGTGCCCGGGGCGCCGGCACCGGTCAGCGACATGACCAGCGACTCGTGGGGCGTCAGGTCGGTGAGCGTGCAGGCACCGGAGTAGGTCCCCTTGATCGCCGCGACGCCTGCCGTCACCGTCATGGCGTAGGCGTTCTCGCCGCTGGACTCCAGCCGTTCGCAGCCGGGGATCGTCGACACGAGGACCTGCGGGTCGAGCAGCGCGTCCCAGACCTGCTCGGGGCTGAACGGGATCTCGTAGACACCACTGATCTTCATGACGGGTCCTTTCCTGCCTGCTGGCGGAGTGCGAAGAGCTCGGACGGCGAGATCGGCATGGCGGTGATGGGGATGCCTTCGGCGTCCTCGATCGCGGCGGCGAAGACCGCCGAGCCCGGGATGACTCCGGCCTCACCGGCGCCCTTGATGCCGAGCGGGTTGAGTGGCGACGGCGTCTCGAGGTGGTCGATGTCGATGGACTCCGGGACCTCGGTGACGTAGGGCATCAGGAAGTCCATGAACGAGGCGTTCTGCAGTTGGCCGTGGTCGTCGTACGCCATCCGCTCGTAGAGCGCCCCGGCGACGCCCTGCGCGACCCCGCCGTGGATCTGGCCCTCGACGATCATCGGGTTGATCAGGTTGCCGCAGTCGTGCACGACGGCGTACTTCAGGATCTTGACCTCGGCGGTGTCCGGGTCGGTCTCGACGATCACCGCGTGCATGCCGGAGGCGAACGTCGACCGCGCCGGCGAGTAGAAGTCCCGGCCCTCCAGGCCAGGCTCGTCGTCCTCGGCCACCGGCGGCTTGCCCGGGTCCCCGACCGTGAACTGGGTGGCGGCCTTGGACGCCTCGTCGAAGGCGTAGCGAAGCGGGTTGGAGAGTACGGCGATCGTGCCCAGCGAGATGTGGTTGTCGGGACTGCCCTTGATCTGGACCCGGCCGTCGACGACCTCGAGGTCGGACTCGTCGGCCTCCAAGGCGTCGGCAGCGATCCGCAGCGCCTTCTCCTTCGCCCGCAACGCCGCAAGGTGGATCGCCGAGCCGCTCATCACGGCAGCGCGGGACGCGAAGGTGCCCACGGCGTACGGCATCCGGCGGGTGTCCCCGGTGACGATCTCGACGTCCTCGAAGCGCACGCCGAGGGTGTCGGCGACGACCTGCGCGAATGCGGTCTGGTGGCCCTGGCCCTGGGTCGTCAGACCCGTTGCCACCTTCACCTTGCCGGACGTCTCGATGTGGACATGAGCACCCTCGTAGGGGCCGACGCCGGTGCCCTCGACGTAGCAGGCCAGGCCGATCCCGACCCGCCGGCCGGCCGCGGCCATCTCGGCACGGTAGGCCTCGAAGTCGTCCCAGCCGACCAGTGCCTTGAGCTTCTCGAGCGAGGCCGGGTAGTCACCGGAGTCGTAGGTCAGCTCGCGGCCGTCCTGGAAGACCAGCCCGTGCTCGTAGGGGAACTCGTCGGGCTGGATGAAGTTGGTGCTGCGGACCTCGGCGCGGTCCTTGTTGAGGTACGCCGCGATCGCGTCCATGGTGCGTTCCATGACGAAGCAGCCCTGTGGTCGGCCGGCACCGCGGTAGGGCGTGACCATCACGGTGTTGGTGTAGAGGCTCTCGAAGACGACCCGGTAGTTCTTCGGCTTGTAGGGGCCGAGCAGTTGGGTGGACGTGATGATCGGGACGATCAGGCCGTAGGGAATGTAGGCGCCGTGGTCGTGCCAGAACTCGACGTTCAGGCCGAGCAGGAACCCGTCGTCGTCGAAGCCGACCTCGACGTGGTGCACCTGTCCGCGCTCGTGGGCTGAGGAGATGAAGTGCTCGCGACGGTCCTCGGTGAACCGCACCGGTCGGCCGAGCGTCTTCGCCGCCAGCGGGACCAGCACCTCCTCGGGCCACGGGTGGTTGATCTTGACGCCGAAGCCGCCCCCGACGTCGGGGGTGATCACGTCGACCTGGCCGAGGTCGAGCTCCAGCTTGGCCGCCACGGCGGCCCGCACGCCGGTCGAGGTCTGCGTCGACGTCCAGACCTGGAGGCGACCCGAGGCGGGGTCCCAACGGGCCACGGTGCCGCGGCCCTCCATCGGCGTGCAGGCGCTGCGCTCGATGGTCAGGTCGAGGGTGAGGGTGTGGGGGGCGTTGCTGATCGCGGTACGGGCATCGCCGTTCTCCTGTTCCATGCGGGCCGCGAGGTTGCCGGGCACGTCGTCGTGGACAAGTGCCGTCGCGGCCCGGGCCGCGTCGACGCCGACGACAGGGGTGAGCACCTCGTAGTCGACCCGGATCCGGCCGACCGCGTCCTCGGCGATGTAGCGGTCGTCGGCCACCACGAACGCGATCGCCTCGCCGACGTAGTTGACCTCGTCCTTGGCCAGCGCGTACTGGGTCCGACCGTGGGTCAGGGTCGGGTGCGGGATCAGCAGCGGCAACGGGAGGGCCATCGCACCGGCCAGGTCGTCGTACGTCCAGACGGCGTGCACGCCCTCCAGGTCGAGCACCTCGTCGACGTCGATGCCGGTGATCCGGGCATGTGCGTGCGGGGAGCGGAGTACGGCGGCGTGCAGCGTGTGCACGTCGACCAGCACGTCGTCGACGTACGTTCCCTGGCCGCGCAGGAACCGCTCGTCCTCGACGCGGGCGACCTTGGTGCCGACCAGCTTGCCGGTCATGACGCGCCCAGCTCGGCAGCGCGCTCGACCGCGGCGACGATGTTCTGGTAGCCCGTGCAGCGACACAGGTTGCCGGCGATCATCTCGCGGGCTTCCTCCCGTGTGGGCTGGGGATTCTCACGCAGCCCGGCGGTGATCGTGGTCAGGAAACCTGGCGTGCAGAACCCGCACTGGAGGCCGTGGCAGTCCTTGAACGCCTGCTGCACGTGCCCGAGTGAGCCGTCCGCGTTGGTCAGCCCCTCGACCGTCGTGATCTCGCAGTCGACCGCGGAGACGGCAAGCAACAGGCAGGAGCGCATCGGGGCGCCGTCGACGAGGATCGTGCACGCACCACACACTCCGTGCTCGCAGCCGACGTGCGTGCCCGTGAGGCCGAGGTCGTGGCGCAGCGCGTCGGACAGCAGCCGGCGCGCCGGCACCTGGAGGTCGTGGCGGATGCCGTTGACGACCAGGCTGACCTCGTGGAGTGGTTCAGCCATGCCTCTCCTCACCATTGGTGGTCCCGGTTGGCGCGGCTTGCGGGTCCCGCGGCTGGTTCCGCCTCGTCCCAGCATCGTCGTACGCCGCACGCAGCACCCGCCCGGTCAGGACCCGGACCAGCTGGGCGCGGTAGCCGGCCGTGGCATGGATGTCGTCGGCGGGCTCGAGGTCGGCCAGCGCTGCTTCGCCTGCGGCAGCCAGCGACTCGTCGGTGATCCCACCCGCCAGTGCGGCGGTCAGGTCGACGACGGTCGGGACGTCGCTGACCGACAGGTAGCCAGCGCGGGCCTCGACCACCGCGTCTCCATCCCGGCGGACGACGGCCGCGACGCCGCACATCGCGTAGTCGCCGTGCCGGCGGGAGATCTCCGCGAAGCCGACGCCGGCGTCGGCAGGAAGGGCCGGGAAGTACGCCGACACGGCGACCTCGTCGTGCTCGACAGACGACTCCAGCGGCCCGAGGAAGAGGTCGTCGGCGTCGATGGTGCGGGTGCCGCGGACCGAGGCCACGTCGACCGAGCCCCCCAGAAGCTTGAGTACGACGGGCATCTCGGCCGCGGCATCGGCGTGGACGAGCGAGCCGACCGTCGTCCCGCGGTTGCGGATCGTCGGATGAGCCACATTCGACAGGGCGAGGGCGAGCAGGGGCTGCACCCGCCGGGCATCAGCATCCGCGAGCACCGCCGCGTGACGCGCCAGCGCCCCGATCCGCACTCCTCCGTCGTCGACGGTGATCTCGTCGAGTCCCGGCAACCCGTTGATGTCGACGAGCAGGGCCGGTGCCGCCAGTCGCATGGACAGCAGCGGCACCAGGCTCTGGCCGCCGGCCAGCACCTTGGAGTTCGGTTCTGCGGCCAGGGCCGCCAAGGCGTCCTGGAGATCGGTTGGTCGGCGGTAGGAGAAGGGGGCTGGCTTCACGCTCGTCTAGCCCTTGTCGAGACGAGGCGCACGGTCGCCGTCGCCGTCCTGGACTCCGGACCCGACTCCGCTCGTCGGGTCGTGAGGCGTGACCGCTCGTCCGTTGACCAGGTGGAAGAACACGATCACCAGGATCGTGCCGAGGGCGATGCCACCGAGTTCGAAGTCGTCGGTGATCGTCAGGGTGACCCCGCCGATGCCCGCGATCAGGCCCGCGGCAGTCCGACCAGGTTGATCGGGTTGCCGAAGTCGACCCTGTTCTCGACCCAGATCTTGGCTCCCACCAGGCCGATCATGCCGTAGAGCACGACCGTGATCCCGCCCAGCACCCCGCCGGGTGTCGCGCTGACGATGGCCCCGAACTTCGGGCAGAGACCCAGCAGCGATGGCGACGGCTGCGGCCACGTAGTAGGCCGCGGTGGAGTAGACCCGGGTGGCGCCCATGACGCCGATGTTCTCGGCGTACGTCGTGGTCGGCGAGCCGCCGAACGCGCTGGAGAACGGCGGTGGCCAGACCGTCGGCCCCGATGGCCCGGCCCATGTAGGGGTCGAGGTCGGTGCCGGTCATCTCGGCCACCGCCTTGACGTGGCCGGTGTTCTCCGCGATCAGCGCGATCACGCCTGGCAGCACGAGCAAGATGAACGTCATCGAGAAGCTGGGTCCGTGGACAGCGGACACGCCGCTGGCAAGATCGCCACTCGGGGAACCCGATCCAGTCCGCGGCCTCGACGCCCGCCCAGGAGATCCGGTCATGGTCGAACGGCTGCCAGCCAGTGGTGATGTCTGGCGCCGGTGATCGAGTGGATCGTGCCGAACAATCGCGTCCGAGAGCCAGGACAGCAGGTAGCCGAAGATCAGGGCGAGGAAGACCGCGATCCGGGCCCAGAACCCCGGGAGCAGGCACGGCGGCGCAGACCATGAAGGTCAGCCGTCAGCAGCGCGATCCACTGGTCCTGGGGCCAGTAGATGCCGGCGACGACGGGCGCGAGGTTGAACCCGATCAGCATGACCACGGCACCGGTCACTGCTGGCGGCAGGATCTTGTGGATCACACCGGAGCCGGCGAAGTGCACGAGCACACCCACGAGCGCCAGCACGATGCCGGCGACCATGATCGAGCCGGTGACGTCGGCAGCGTCGCCGCCGTCCGCGTAGATCGCGGCGACCCCGGCGACGAAGGACGCGCTGGTCCCGAGATAGCTGGGCACTCTGTTCTGGCACGATCAGCAGGAACATGATCGTGCAGATACCCGAGAACATGATCGCCAGGTTGGGGTCGAGCCCCATGATGATCGGGAACACGAACGTCGCCCCGAACATCGCCACGACGTGCTGGGCGCCGAGCCCGGCGGTCTTGCCCCAGCTGAGTCGCTGGTCCGGCGCGACGGCAACACCTGGCGCCGGGTCTACGAGGTCCCATTTGAACATCGACATGGACGCACCCTCCATCGAAGTAAGCGGCCCGAGGCTCCACAAGTTAGTGGCCCCAATCACACACCCTCACCGGCGACAACTGCCGAAGGAACGCCGTAGGCGCTGGCAAGGATTGCGGACTCACCCACCGCGACCCGTGTCAGTCACCCCGTGATTTCGAGGACCCGCAGCGCCACCGCGGCGTCGAGCCGGAGATGTGGATCGCTGGACAGCGGGCCCAGCAGCCGCTCGAGCTTGCTGACCCGATATCGCATCGTGTTGTAGTGGAAGAACTGCAACCGGGCCGCCTCGGCGACGTTGAAGTTCGTGTCGAGCAGCACCTGCAGGGTCTCGCGCAGGTCGGCGGCCTCAGACGTGGTCTCCGCCAGCGGTCCGAGGACGTCGTGCACGTAGCGGTCCAGCTCCCCGCTGTCGCGGATCAGCGCGATCAGCCGGTGGATCCCGAGCTGGTCGAAGAACGTGGTCGAGCCGCTGCCGTGGATCCGGCGCCCCACCTCCACCGCCCGGCGCGCCTGGGCGTAGGCCTCGGGCAGGTCAGCGAGCCCGCTTGCGACGCGGCTGACCCCCACGGAGAAGGGACGGCGGCCGCCGCCACGGTCGCCGGCGACCGCCGTGACCGCCCGTCGTACGACGGCCTGGCCCGAATCGTCGTCGACCGGAAGGAGGGTGACCACCTCGGAGGAGAAGTCGGCGCTGGGGATCGACCGGTCGATGTCCTGGCTGACCTGGCTCCACGCAGCCGCGAACCGTCCCTGCCACATCCGTAGCTGCTGGCTCGACACCGGGCCGTCGCTGGGCAGGACCGGGTCGAGCTCGGCGGCTACGACGACGACCGGACGGTCGAGCTGCCAGCCGAACCCGGTCGAGTGCTCGGCGACGTACTGCTGGTCCCCGGCCCGCCCCAGGAACACGTCGCGAAGGAAGTCGCCCTGGTACTTGTTCTCGACCGCGGTCACGGCCTGTTCCCGGGTGATCAGCAGTGCTGCCACCGCCGCCGCGCGTTCGAGGGCGTGCACGTCGGCCTCGGTGATGGTGGAGTCCGCGCGATGGCAGACGAGCCGGGCCAGGTCTGCGCCTCCGGCGGCCACTCTCAGCATCCGCACCTGTCCGGCACCCACGCGGACGCCGTTTGTACCCACGCGCTCGACCCGGAGCCGACCGGTCGGGTCCAGCAGGCCCGCGGCCGACAGCTCGTCGCGGCGCGAGGGGCTCAGGGCCGCGGCCCGCTCCCGGCCGTCGGTGGAGGTGAAGAGCACGCCGTCTCCCAGCACCCTGGCCACCTCTGCCGCGATCTGGTCCAGGTTGCCGCCCTCGAGCACGATCTGGGTCAGCGCGGTGTGCAGGGCATCGATCCGGGCCAGTTCCGCACTGGCGTCATCGGTGGCTATCAAGACTTGCGCCTCCTTCCCCTGATAGTTGGCACAACCTCACATCGGCAAACCGTAACCCGGACGGCTAGCGTCGGGAAGGTGGTTGCCCATGCTGTCGCTGCGAGTGCCTCGCGGCGCGTCTGGCAACGGCTGCGTGACTGCCCCGACGGGCCGGTCCCGGTCCTGCACCGAGCCCAGCACGCGGTCTACCTCGACGTCGGCGGGCGCTGCGTCGGAGTCGTCGGCTCAGGTGCCGTCGCTGTTCCCTGCGCCCTGCGACTGGCGAGCCGAGACCTGGGTGCGCTCACGTGTGGCTCGGCCGTCGTCGAGGACGGGGTGCTGCATCTCGACGGCACACCGGTGACGATCCGGCGCCTGCTCGACGTGGCTGTCCCAAAGCGCCAATTGGACGGAAATGCGGCTCGTCGGCGCTCGGAAACTGCAGTTGTCGACCAATTGGTGTCCAAGATCGGGCTCGGACCTGGCCTGACCCCCGAAGCCGACGACGTGCTCTGCGGCTGGCTGGCGATCCACCGCGCGGCCGGGGTCGCGACCCCCGAGCTCGACGGGAAGGTCCTCGCCGCCCTCGGCCGCACCACGCTGCTGTCCGCGACGTTGCTCGAGTGCGCCGTCCACGGAGAGGTGATCCCGGAGTTCGCGGCGTACGTCGCGGCGCTCGGCACACCGCGCGAGGCCGAGCGCGCCGCCGCACTCAGCCGGATCGGGCACACCTCGGGCTCCGCACTGCTCGCAGGCGCCCGCCTGGCGCTGGCCCACCTGACCGACGAAGGGAAAGCTGCATGAAATTCACCCCACGAAAATGCTCGCTTCGCTGCGCTTTCCGCAGGGACCCCGGATGAGCAGACACGTCGAGCTCCGGAGCGGCGCGTACGCCGACTCGGTGACCCTGCTGCAGGTCAGCCGGGACGTCCAGCGGATCGACGGGGTGGTCGCCGCGCAGGTTGCGATGGCCACACCGCTGAACGTCGACGTCCTCACCCAGATGGGTTTCGACGTCCCGACCGAAGCCACGCCCAACGACATGGTCGTGGCGATCCGGGTCGCCGACGACACCGACCTGACCGCTGCCCTTGCCGGTGTCGACACCGCGTTGGCCGCCGCCGGGCGCCGCAGCGACGACGGACCGAGCGAGCTGGCTCCGCCGCGGACGACCGCCGCCGCGCTGCGCCGCTCCGACGACGCCCTCGTGCTGGTCAGCGTGCCCGGACCGAGCGCGGCGGTCGAGGCGATGGACGCGCTCGACGCCGGCCGCGACGTGATGATCTTCAGCGACAACGTGCCCCTCGACCAGGAGCTCGCGCTCAAGCGGTCCGCACGCGACCGCGGGCTGCTCGTGATGGGCCCCGACTGCGGTACGGCGGTCGTCGGCGGTCTCGGCCTCGGCTTCGCCAACTCGGTCACGCCGGGTCCGGTGGGGATCGTGGCCGCATCCGGCACCGGCTGCCAGCAACTGCTCTGCCTGCTCGACCATGCGGGCGTCGGGGTCACGTCGGCGCTCGGCGTCGGCGGGCGGGACCTCTCCGCGGACGTCCGCGGCATCTCCACGCGTACGGCGATGACCCGGCTCGACGAGGACCCGGCGGTGGAGCTGATCGTGGTCGTCTCCAAGCCTCCGGCCGACGAGGTCGCAGCCGAGATCCGAGCCCACGCCGAGACCCTGGACACCCCGGTCGAGTTCGCCCTGCTCGGCAAGGGGCAGCCGGACCTGACCGCTGCCGCCGAGGCGGTCCTCTCCCGGCTCGGCCGCGACATCCCGACCTGGCCGGTTGCCGGCGCGTCCGCGCTTTCCGACAAGCGAGGGTCCCTGCTGCGGGGGCTCTTCGTCGGCGGCACCCTGTGCGACGAGGCGATGCTGATCGCCGCCGAGAGCCTCGGCGCGATCCGCAGCAACATCCCGTTCCAGCCCGAGCTGGCCCTCGGACCCGACCTGACCGCCGATGCCCACCTGATGATCGACTTCGGTGACGACGCGCTGACCGCGGGCCGCGCCCACCCGATGATCGACCCGACCCTGCGGCTCGAGCACCTTGCTCGGGTCGCCCGGGACGACCGGACCGGCGTGATCCTGATGGATGTCGTCCTGGGCCATGGCGCCGAGCCGGATCCCGCGAGCGCACTCGCCGACGCACTCCAGCAGGTGCGGCAACCCGTCGTCTTCTCGGTGGTCGGCACCGAGCTGGACCCCCAGGGACTGACCAAGCAGGTCGCCACCCTGGCCGCAGCCGGCGCCGAGGTGCACCGGTCCAACGCCAACGCGACCCGGCGAGCGGTCGAGCTGATCGGAGGTCACCGATGAGCGCCCCGGCCACCGTCGTGAGTGTCGGCGCGGACCTCTTCGCGACAGCCGTCGCCGACCAGGCCGTCCCGGTGACCAGCGTGGACTGGCGACCGCCGATGCCCGGCACCGAAGCCGACCTGGCAGTCGTCGCCACCGACCCGCTCCGCAGGTCCGCCAACGAACAGGCGCTGGCCCGGATGCTCGACGTCCAGGCCATGGTCGTCGACGTCCGGCCGGCGTCCGACGTACTCCACCTCGAGCGGGGGACGTTCCTGCACGCCGGTCCGCCGATCGAGTGGGACCGCGCCGCCGGCCCGCTCCGCGGCGCGCTGATGGGTGGCGCCGTACTCGAAGGACTCGTCGACGACCCGGAGGACTCCGTCCGGCTCTTCGAGTCCGGCACCGAGGTCACCCTGGAGCCGTGCCACCACCACGGCGCCGTCGGCCCGATGGCGGGCGTGGTCACCCCGTCGATGTGGATGTTCGTGCTGGAGGACCCGAAGACCGGGAAGCGCAGCTACTGCTCGCTCAACGAGGGCCTCGGCAAGGTGCTGCGGTACGGCGCGTACTCGCCGGACGTGATCCAGCGACTGCGCTGGATGTCCGACGTGCTCGGGCCGCTTCTGCAGAAGGCGGTGCAACAGACGGGGCCGATCGACGCGACCGGCATCCTCACGCAGATGCTGCAGATGGGCGACGAGGCGCACAACCGCAACCGGGCCGGCACCCTGATGCTGCTGCGGGACCTGTCGCCGGCGATGGTCACCAGTGGGATGGACCTGGCCGACATCGCAGAAGCCCTCCGGTTCATCGGCGGCAACGACCACTTCTTCCTCAATGTGGCGATGCCGGCCTGCAAGCTGGCGCTCGACGCCGCCCGCGACATCGACGGCTCGACCATGGTCGTCGCGATGGCCCGCAACGGCACCGACTTCGGCATCCAGGTGTCCGGCACCGGCGACGAGTGGTTCACCGGCCCGGCGCAGCTCGCGGACGGGTTGTTCCTCGGCGACTACGGCCCCGACGACGCCAACCCGGACATCGGTGACTCGGCGATCACCGAAACCGCCGGCATCGGTGGCTTCGCGATGGCGACCGCGCCCGCGATCGTGCGGTTCGTGGGCGGCACCGTGCCGGATGCCCTCGCGACCACGCGGAGGATGCACGAGATCACGCTTGGTGAGAACCCCCGCTGGTCGGTGCCCGTGCTCGACTTCCAGGGCGTCCCGAGTGGCATCGACGTGACCCGGGTCTGCCGGACCGGCATCCTGCCGCAGATCAACACCGGCATGGCCGGCAAGCAGGCCGGCGTGGGCCAGGTCGGCGCCGGGCTGGTCACCCCGCCGGCCGAGATCTTCCCCAAGGCTCTCGCCCGGCTGGCCGAGCGGACCCGGGCGCGCGAGGTCTGACTCGGTCGGGCCGGGGCACCTGTCGGAAGGAGGAGCGGTTCATCACGGTATGCAGGTGAACTTCCGGTTCCCATGGCGTGCAGACCATGGGAACCGGAGGTTGACCTGCATACCGTGATGAACCTGCTCTCTTCACGACCGCCCGCGAAGCCTGACTCCCAGGTCACGGTTTCCAGAGCGCGCGCCGGAGATCCACGTTCCCGCTCGGCCGCATCGGCGTGTTCTCCTCCAGGTAGGCCTGCCGCGCCTCGCCCTGGTGGGACGGCGGGAGCGACCCGTCGGCGCGGACCACCCGCCACCACGGCACCGGCCCGCCGTACGAGGCCATGATCGAGCCGACCTGACGGGGCCCGCCGCCACCGAGCTCTCTTCCGACGGCTTCCGCGATCGCGCCGTACGTCGTCACCCGCCCGCGGGGGATGCGTTCGACACAGGAAAGCACGCGTTCGACGTACTCCTCGTGGTCCAGCATCAGCCGATCTTCACATCAGGTGCCCGGCTCTCCGGAACCCGAAGGCCGAGAACGGCAAGCACCACAGCGGCCAGACACGCGGCCAGGCCGGCGACCCAGATGCCGGGCTCGTCCGGGGCGTCGTCGGCAAGCCGAGCCACCAGCCACGCCACTGGCACGACCGGGAAGACCATCCCCGCCCTTCGAAGCCACAGCCGGAGCAGATCGGGATCCAGTTCCAGGCTCGGTGGTCCGTAGTCGGCGAGCACCGAGGCACACCTGCGTGACGAGCAGCGCGGCCGCGGCAGCCAGCACCCACGCCGAAAGCGGATCGGGAACCCCCGTGGCCCACCAGGACATCACGATCAGCATCGCCACGAGGCCCATCACGGAGTCCGTCACCAGGGCGCTCCCGACCGACAGGACGAAGACCAGCAGGAAGAGGGTCAACCACAGGTGCTGCGCCCGCCGGCAACGAGGCGACCAGAGCCAGGACCGGGCCGACGGCGATCACGGCGCGCAGGATTCGCTGGCTGCGGGGCCAGGTATGCAACTGGGTCGCAGCCAGGTCCGCAGCCAGGTCCGCAACCAGGTCCGGAGCCAGGTCATCGGGCCACCGTCCGCGGCGCCTGGGCGCGGCGGGCAAGCCGATGCAGCACCAGGTCGAGCGTGCCGGGACCCTGCCAGGGCACGATCGGGCAGCCGGTCCGCGCCAACTGCGCCAACAGACCCTCTCGATCGGTGAGCCGCATCCGCCAAGCCAGCCAGGCGGCGCGTGAGTCGCTCCCCTCGGCAGCGGGGGGTGCGTCGGGCGGCAGCGTGTCGATCACCATGACCGGGAGGCCGAGCCGGACCAGATTGGCCGTGGCGGTGACGACAGCCTCGTCGAGCATGGGCGACAGCACGAGTACGACGGTGCCCCCGGTGGCCCGGAACTGGAGCCGGTCGACCGAGTAGTCGCGCGGCCGACCGGGCTGGAGCCGGGCCAGCGTGGTCTGAAGGCGACGCAGGTGGCGAGCGCCCGCGCCGTACCCGACCGCCTCGTTCGCTCCACCGACGATGCGCAGCGACACCCGGTCGCCGGTGCGGGTGAAGTGCTCGGCCAGTGCGGCTGCTGACCGGACGGTGGTGTCCAGGCTGCTGGCCTCCCCGTCGACGCCGCCGGAGCGGCCGTGGTCGGCGAGCCCGTCGACCACGATGAGGACTCCGCTGTCCTCCTCGGACCTGGCCGTGACGACATGCAGGTCGCCGGTCCGCAGCGAGACCCGCCAGTTGATCCGCCGTAGCCGGTCGCCGGGATGGAAGCCACGGATCCCGGCGAACTCGGACCCGTCGCCCAGGCGGCGGGAGCGATTGGCACCCACCAGCCCGACCGGCTGCGGCGCCTCCGCTTTGGAGTCGAACGGCGCCGTGGTCGGCAACGACCAGATCTCGCTCCCGACCACGCGCACCGGGCCCCAGCGGAAGCCGCCCCAGGTGCTGGTGAGGCCGACCTTCTCGTCTCCCACGCGCCGTCGGCCCCAGCGGCGTGGGCTGACCTCGAGCGCCGGAGCGCTGCCGTCGAACAGGCCGGCGACCGCACCGCTCGCCGGATGCAGCGCGATGTGCGGGGTGGCCCCCACCACGCGGGTGACGTGTTCGACCTCGTCGGCCGATCGCAGCCGCAGGCGCGAGGTCGTGCCCTGCCCCTCGTGAAGCGTCGTGTGGTCCAGGGTCGAGGCGATGACCGGCGCCGACGACGGTCGGTTGACCAGCCCGAACGTCGCCCAGAGCAGGAAAGGCGTGGCGAGAACGACCATCACCGGGCTCCCCAGAAGAATCCCGAGCGCGAAGCCGGTGGCCGCGACGATCGTCGCCCGCACCAGGCCGGCCGTCGCCCGCCACTCGTTCATCGTCGGCTCACCCTGGTCATGAACATGGTCACGGTCACGGTCGTGGCACGGACTCGAGCGTGGCCGGGGTGGGCACCTCGGCGAGCACCGAGTCGACGACGGTCCGGCCCGAGGCCGCGGTCATCCAGAGCTCCGGCTTCACCGTGATCCGGTGCGCGAGCACCGACCGGGCGACCGCCTTGACGTCCTCGGGTACGACGTAGTCGCGACCGCGCACGACCGCGAAACCTCGCGCAGCCAGCACCAGGCCGAGCGACCCACGAGGCGAGGCCCCGGTGAGTACGTCGCGGTGCTGGCGAGTTGCTCCGGCCAGCGCGACGCAGTACTCCCCAACGCTCCGATCGACGGTCACCGACTCCACCGCAGCCTGCATCGCCAGCAACCCGGCCGCATCGGTGACCGGGTCGAGGATGATCTCCTCCTGGCGACGAGCCAGTCGACGTACCAGCACGTCGTACTCCTGCGCTGGCGGTGCGGGTAGCCGAAGCTCACCCGCAGCAGGAACCGGTCGAGCTGGGCTTCCGGCAACGGGTAGGTGCCTTCGTACTCGATCGGGTTGGCGGTCGCGAGCACGTGGAACGGCGCAGGCAGGAGGAAGGTCTCACCCTCGACCGTCACCTGGCGTTCCTGCATCGCCTCCAGGAGCGCCGCCTGGGTCTTCGGCGGGGTGCGGTTGATCTCGTCGGCCAGCAACAGCCCCGTGAACAGGGGTCCGCGCCGGAACTCGAACTCGGACGCCTGCTGGTTGTAGATGAACGAGCCGGTCAGGTCGGCGGGCAGCAGGTCAGGGGTGAACTGGGCACGCGCGAAGTCGAGCCCGAGAGCCTGCGCGAAACACCGAGCCGCCAAGGTCTTGCCGAGTCCCGGGAAGTCCTCGAGCAACACATGTCCCTTGGCGAGGATCGCGGTGAGGACGAGTTGGAGCGCCTCATGCTTGCCCACCACGGCTTTCTCCACCTCGGCGAGCACGCTCCCGGCCAGCTCGCCCGCCTCGCGCACCGTCAGCTGTTCGCTCACAGCGCTTCGATCCTGGTCAGGTGACTCTCGACCTCGTCGAGACTCAGCCGCCGGGGTGGGCCGTCGAGGTCGCGGACGAGCTCGGGCCCCAGCAGTGCCGCGCCGCGCGGGTCGTCCCGCCGTAGGCCGTGGTGGAGCATGAGGCGGCGGTCGGCAAGCGCCGCCAACCGGTTCTGCAGCACCGGACCAGGCGTCTTCGCCGAGAGATTGGCCTCCAGGATGCGAAGGTAGGTCGCGAACTGCGCGTCCCGACCCTGCTGGCCCGACGCAACGACGGAGTCGACACTGCCACGACGACCGCGGTGGGTCGAGCCACACTCACGACGAGTTCGATGAGCGCGGCCGCCACGCCGATCACGAGGGCGAGCCGCACCGGTTCGGGATCCCAGTCCAGCTGTGCGGACACGACAAAGGTCCCGACGAACACGAAGATGGCCGCAGCCGCACGACCCCACCACTGCGAACGCTTCACCTGCGTACCCCCATCGGGGAGGAGATGTCGGCGTGGATCTGGTCGAGAGCCGCGAGGGCGGTGGCTCGATCGGCCTCCGTCACCTCGTGGTCAGAGAAGCGGGCCTCGCGATACCGGTCGGCGAGGACGGCCACGGCTCCGTGCTCGGCCTCGACCAGGTCGAGGATGAACATGGTGTACTCGGCGGGGGTCTGCCAGGGCTTGCGCGCCAGCCCCACGCGAGCGGCGGACACCTCGAACTCGTGCCAGCACCGCACGATGCCGTTGCGCGGCGACCCCTCCTCGAGCAGTTCGCGCTGGCGCGCTGCGCCTACGACGAGTTCCTCGGCCAGAGCAGTCGGGTCGTCCAGCACCTCGAAGGTCACCTCCTGCTGTGGTGGGTCGCGTCGGCGCCGCCACGACCAGGACTGGCGCGCCGCCCACCTGCCGGCCCGGTAGAGCCCGTAGGTCACAATCGCAAGGAGCACCAGTTCGACGATGGTGGCCACGATGGTGCCGCAACCAACCCCAGTCCGGGTTCGAGCCCGACTGAGGTTGCGTCGACGTTCGGCGCTTGACTCGAGGTCGGGTCACTGCTCGGCGGCACCGTGGTCTCCGTTTCGGCTCCGGGGCCGTCGCCTCGGAACAGCCCGCCGGGGCCGGTGCTGGCGGCCCAGGAGCCCAGCACGGCCAGCAGGAGCACGCCGAGCACGGCGGCCACTGCGGTCGCCCCCGCGTGCCCCCGGGTTTGCTGCATGGGGGGAGGCTACTCGCCGAACAGGCAGGGCTAGACACCTGCGCGGTTCCAATCTGGTTTCGACACAATCACCCCATGAGGCACCTTCGAGCGTGGGGACTCGGGCTCGTCGCCGCCCTCGTGGTGAGCGCGTCCGGCTGCGGCGACGACCCTCCTTCGGCCGATCAGGAGAGCAGCACTCCCTCAGCCTCGTCCTCTGCAGCCAGCCCCTCCGAACCGCGCTACGAGCGGCACCGCATCCGGATCGGACCAGGATCCGGCGCTCGCCATGACCTGCGTCGGGGAGGGCAAGCCGGCCGTCATCCTCGTCGCCGGGCTGAACACGAGCGGCCACACGTACGACGCCCTGGCGCGAGACCTCGGCACGACCACCCAGGTGTGCAGCTACGACCGGGCCGGCATCGGGGACAGCCCTCCCCTCGCCGCCACAGCGCCCGACCCGTCCGCAGGCTCGGCCGCCGATGGGCTCGCGCGCACGCTTGGCGGCCGAGGGCATCGCGGCGCCGTACGTCGTCGTCGGCTGGTCGTACGGCGGCCTGGTCACCCAGGCGTTCGCCACCAGACACGCCGACCTGGTGGCCGGGATCGTGCTGGAGGACTCCGCCGTGCCTGCCCAGTTCACCCACCCGTTCTTCGGTGAAATCGACTGGATGGAGGGTGGCCGCAGCGTCGACAAGGAGGCGACCACCAAGCAGCTCAGGGCAGTCGACTTCGGCGACGTCCCGCTCGGCGTACTCACCCAGGGCGAGGCGTCCGGGGAGTTCGGCAGCCTGTGGTCCGGCTACCAGAACCGCCTCGCCGGGCTGTCGACGGACTCCGTCCACGTCGAGGCCGTGCAGTCCGGCCACGAGATCCATGCCGAGGCCCCGGAGCTGGAGGCCGCGATGATCCGGGAGGTGGTCGAAGCGGTGCGTACGGGCAACGCACTGGCCGCCTGCGACAACCGCTTCGAGAAGCTCCAGGGCCACTGCCGGTGAACGGTGAGGCGCACCGTGCTCGGGCGGTGCCACTGCCAATGAACGGTGAGGCGCACCCGTGCCGGGCGGTGCCACTGCCGGTGAACGGTGAGGCCAGCCCCTGCGGGGCGGGGGCGGCCTCACCGAACCCCCGTGTCGCCGTCAGGCGACAACCATGCCGTGCGGGTCGATGACGTACTTCGTCGCCGCACCCTTGTCGAACTGCTCGTAGCCGAGCGGAGCGTCGTCGAGCCCGATCGTCTCGGCATTGACCGCCTTCGCGATGTGCGCCTTGTCGCTCAGGATCAGGTTCATGAGCTGCCGGTTGTAGCGCTTGACCGGGCACTGCCCCGTGACGAAGGAATGCGACTTCGCCCACCCGAGGCCCAGCTTCACCCCGATCTGGCCCTGCTTGGCGTCGTCGTCGACGGCTCCGGGGTCACCCGTCACGTAGAGACCAGGGATGCCCAGGGAGGCTCCCGCCCGCGAGACGTCATGACGTCGTTGAGCACGTGGCGGAAGGCTGGTCGCCTTGCAGCCGTCGGTGTCGGTGGCCGCACCGGTGCCGGCGCAGTGCGCGGCGTACCCGACGTACACGTTGGCGGCGGAGTCGGTGTACACGAAGTTGGCCGTGCACTGGGCGCCCGCGGTGTACATCATCGTGCCGGGGTGGATCTTGGCGGTTGCGGCAGGCGCCCACGTCTGGGCGGCCGATGCGCCACCGCTGGTGGCGGTCACCGTGGCGCCGGCAACCGCGGTGGCGAGAATGCCCGCAGCCGCGGCAGTGCGCAGGGTCAGGATCTTCGACATTGAGGTGCTCCCGAATCTCGTTGGTGTTGACTCAAACGCCAACGAGTGGCCGGGGACCGGGTTACGCAGCCGCGGCCCCGCGGCCAGGTTCAGTAGCTCGGCTGCGACGGGTCGATCTGGTTGACCCAGGCCACGACCCCACCGCCGACGTGAACCGCGTCGGCGTACCCGGCACCCTTCACGATCGCCAGGGTCTCCGCCGAACGCTGGCCGGTCTTGCAGTACATGACGATCTGCTTGTCGGACGGGAGCTGTTCGAGTGCGTGGCCGTTGAGGAACTCGCCCTTGGGGATCAGCACGGAACCTGGCACCTTGTTGATCTCGTACTCGTTGGGCTCGCGTACGTCGACCAGCACGAAGTCACGGGCCCTCTCGTCCCGCTCCTTGATCATGTGCTCGAGCTGCACCACCGAGATGGTCGAGCCGACGGCGGCGTCGGCCGCCTCCTCGGACACGGCACCGCAGAAGGTCTCGTAGTCGATCAGCTCGGTGACGGTCGGGTTGTCACCGCAGAGGGCGCAGCCGGGGTCCTTGCGGACGCGCAGCTTGCGGTACTCCATCTCGAGCGCGTCGTAGATCATCAGCTTGCCGACCAGCGGGTCGCCGATGCCGGTGAGCAGCTTGATCGCCTCGTTGACCTGGATCGAGCCGATGCTGGCGCACAACACGCCCAGGACGCCGCCTTCGGCGCAGGACGGCACCATGCCCGGCGGCGGCGGCTCGGGGTAGAGGCAGCGGTAGCACGGCGCCTCGGCGCTCTGGCCGTCCTCGGTCTCGGCGTGCGGCCAGAACACGGACGCCTGGCCGTCGAACCGGTAGATCGAGCCCCAGACGTAGGGGATCTTCAGGAAGTACGCCGCGTCGTTGACCATGTAGCGCGTCGCGAAGTTGTCGGTGCCGTCGACGATCAGGTCGTAGCCCTCGAAGACCTGCAGGACGTTGTCGTTGTCGAGCCGCTCGTCGTGCAGCACGACCTCGACGTACGGGTTGGCCTCCTTGATCGAGTCTCGTGCGGACTCCGCCTTGGAGCGCCCGATGTCGGACTGGCCGTGGATGATCTGGCGCTGGAGGTTGGACTCGTCGACCTCGTCGAACTCGGCGATCCCGAGCGTGCCCACGCCGGCCGCGGCCAGGTAGAGCAGCGCCGGCGAACCCAGGCCGCCGGCGCCGATGACCAGTACCTTGGCGTTCTTGAGTCGCTTCTGCCCGGTCATTCCGACGTCGGGGATGATCAGGTGCCGGCTGTATCGACGTACCTCGTCGATGGTCAGTTCGGCGGCCGGCTCCACGAGCGCGGGGTAGGACACGGTGACTCCTTGGCAGATGCGGTCAGACGGTTCATCCGGGCAACGCACCGGACACTCATCATGTTCCCTCCGACCGTCGGGCTTGCTGGCGCCGGTCCGTCATCCGGACCGGCCGGTCGCGTCGCCGGACGGTTAGCTACGGACGGGTAGGCTGCGATCCCGCAGCACCGTCAGGAGGAGAACGCGTGAGCACAGGGCACTACAGCACCGAGCAGCGTCCCCGGGGCGGTCGCATGCCTCGGCGCGCGCGCCGCGCCCAGCTTCTGGAGTCGGCGCTCGAGGTCTTCGTCGCCCAGGGCTATCACTCGGCGGCCATGGACGACATCGCCGACCGCGCTGGTGTCTCCAAGCCGGTGCTCTACCAGCACTTCCCCGGCAAGCTCGACCTCTACCTCGCGCTGCTGGACGCCTCCTGCGACACGATCATCGACAACTGCCGCACCGCCCTCGCGTCCACCCAGGACAACAAGCTGCGGGTCGAGGCCGCGATGGCGGCGTTCTACGACTACGTGTCCGCCGACTCCGGTGCCTTCCGGCTCGTCTTCGAGTCCGACCTGACCAACGAACCCGCCGTCCGTGACCAGGTCGAGCGGGTGACGAACGAGTGCGCCGACTTCATCGCCGAGGTGATCCGTGATGACACCGGGCTGCCCGACGAGGCGTCCCGGCTGCTCGCGGTCTCGTTGGTGGGAATGGCCCAGGTGAGCGCCCGGTTCTGGATCAAGGAGGGCGGTGGCATCAGCCGTGCCGATGCCGGGGCGTTGGTCGCCGGGTTTGGCCTGGCGCGGCATCCGCGGCTACCCCCTCACCGACGAACACTGAACAGGAGCTCCATGGAGATCAAGATCGGCATCCAGCACTCTGCCCGGGAACTCGTCGTCGAGAGCAGCGACACGGCCGACGACATCGCGGAAGCGGTCAGCGCCGCGGTCACGAACGAGGGTGTGCTGACCTTGACGGACAGCAAGGGCCGCAAGGTGATCGTCCCTGCCGCCAAGCTCGCGTACGTCGAGATCGGCGGCGGGGTCAGCGGTCAGGTCGGCTTCCGCAGCTGACTCGACGCCCGTCTATGAGTCGAGGCCGAGCTCGGCCATCCGCTGGGCATGCTGTTCGGTGAGCCTGGTGAACATCCGGCCGAGGGCAGCGAGGTCCATGCCGGGTCGGTCGACGCCGCCGGCCAGCAACGCCGAGAGCGCGTCCCGGTCGGCCGCAACCCGCTGCGCCTGCGAGAGCGCCTCGCCCATCAGGCGTCGGCCCCACAGCGCCAACCTGCCGCCGACCCGGTGGTCCGTCTCGATGGCCTTCTTCACCCGGTCCACGACGAACGCGGAATGTCCGGCGTCCTCGAGCGAGGCGATGATCAGGTCGCGAGTGTCGGTGTCGACGAAGGCCGCGATCTCGCGGTAGAAGTCCGCGGCCAGCCCGTCGCCGACGTACGCCTTGATCAGGCCCTCCAGCCAGTCGGCGGGCGGCGTGTGCCGGTGGAACTCGTCGATGGCCGTGCGGAACGGTGCCATCGCCTCGAAGGGCTCGGCGCCCAGCTCGTTGAGCCGCTCGATGAGCCGGTCGACGTGTCCGAGCTCGGTGCTGGCCATCGAGGCCAGGGCCAGCTTGTCCTCCAGCGTCGGAGCCAGCTTGGAGTCCTCCGCGAGCCGCTCGAAGGCCGAGATCTCGCCGTACGTGATCACGGCCAGCAGGTCGACGACGGCGGCCCGGTATTGCGGGTCCGCGAAAGCAACCGGGATGTCGTCCGGCGATGATTCGGGCATGCCCAGACCCTACCGATAGACTGGACCCAGATGCGGTGCCGTTCGACTTCGAATCGCGGCCGCCTCGGCGAGTGCCTCCGCAACCATCTCCGCTTCTCCGCGGGGCGCCCACCGCACGATGTGCGCGGCAAACCTCGACAGCTGAAGAGACATCCACTGTCCTGAGTCGGCCGCACTGAGACCACTCACGAAAGCGACAGGACACTGACCACCTTCAGAGAGCTCGGGGTACTCCCCGAGATATGCGACGCGCTCGAGCGCGCCGGCATCACCACCCCGTTCGCCATCCAGGAGATGACCCTCTCCGTCGCCCTGTTGGGCACCGACCTGATCGGCCAGGCCCGTACGGGCACCGGCAAGACCCTGGCCTTCGGCATCCCGCTCATCCAGCGCACCGTCGCCCAGCACGACCCGGACTACGCCGAGATGGTGCCCGGCAAGCCGCAGGCCCTGATCGTGGCGCCGACCCGCGAGCTCGCGCTCCAGGTCTCCGGCGACCTCGCCCTGGCCAGCGCCGACCGCGGTGTCCGGGTGCTCACGGTGTACGGCGGCGTCGGCTACGACACCCAGCTGGACACCCTCCAGGCAGGCGTCGACATCGTCGTCGGAACGCCGGGCCGGCTCATCGACCTGATGAACCGCCGTGCCCTGGACCTGTCGCACGTCAAGTCGCTGGTGCTCGACGAGGCCGACGAGATGCTCGACCTGGGGTTCCTGCCCGACGTTGAGAAGCTGTTGTCGAAGACGCCCGAGACCCGGCAGACCATGCTGTTCTCGGCCACGATGCCGGCCGCGATCGTCGCGTTGGCGCGCACCCACATGCGCCACCCGATGAACATCCGGGCCGAGTCGTCGTACGAGAACGCGACGGTGCCCGCCACCGCCCAGTTCATCTACCAGGTGCACGACCTCGACAAGCCGGAGATCATCGGCCGGGTGCTTCAGGCCGAGGACGCCGGCAAGGTCCTCGTCTTCACCAAGACCAAACGTGCAGCGCAGCGCGTGGCCGACGACCTTGCCGAGCGCGGGTTCTCCGCTGGAGCCCTGCACGGCGACATGGCCCAGGTGGCGCGCGAGAAGACGCTCACCCGGTTCCGGTCGGACAAGCTAGACGTGCTGGTCGCCACCGATGTGGCTGCTCGCGGAATCGACGTCCAGGGCGTCACGCACGTCATCAACTACAGCTGCCCCGAGGACGACAAGGCGTACATCCACCGCATCGGCCGCACCGGCCGCGCGGGCGCTTCGGGCATCGCGATCACCTTCGTGGACTGGGCCGACGTGACCCGGTGGAAGACGATCAACAAGACGCTCGACCTGCCGTTCGAGGACCCGCCGGAGACGTACTCCACGTCGGAGCATCTCTTCCACGAGCAGGGCATCCCGCCCGGCACCCGCGGCCGGATCGTCGAGGCCAAGCCGGTCGAGAAGAAGCCCGACTCCTCCTCGGAGCGGAGCCCGCGCAAGCGCAGCAGCAACAACCGGAGCCGTTCGCGCACGCGCAGCGGGCAGAAGGTCGAGGGGGCTGCCCAGACGGCTTCCACGTCGGCCTCGGCGTCCAGGACCGACTCGGCCGAGAAGCCGACCGGCTCCGCACCCTCACGCAACCGAAACCGCAACCGCCGTCGTCGCCCCGCCGCCGACCCGTCTTGAGTTGACGCCCCAACCCGCCGACCCGGCTCTTGTTGACGCTTGGCACGTGCCGACCCGGCTCTTGTTGACGCCCAGGAACCGCCGACCTGGCTCTTGTTGACGCGAGGTGCACAGCTGGGCTGCCGTGTCAACACGAGCCGGGTCGGCGTGTTTCCTGTGTGAACACGAGCCGGGTCGGCGTGTTTCCTGTGTCAGCACGAGCCGGGTCGGCGTCTATCCCGTGTCAACACGAGCCGGGTCAGGGGATGACGACGACCGTGGTGTCGACCGGGGCGAACTTCCACAGCGCCTTCGCGTCGGACTCCTTCTGGCGGATGCAGCCGTGCGACTGGGGCAGACCGAGCTGCGACGGCAGACTGGACCGGCTGGCCGTCGGCGATCGGGATGTCGTGGAAGCCGATCGCGGCGCCGGTGTCCCCGGTCGTGAAGCGGACGAACCACTTCATGGTGCCGGAGTTGTCGATGCCCCAGGCCTGCTCCGAGCGCGAGTAGACCGCGTAGGTGCCGGGGTCGAGGTTGTCGGTGAGGCTGCCGGAGACCAGATAGGTGCGCTGGACCTTGCCGTCCTCGCGCACCAGCCAGACTCGCTGCTGGCCCTCGCTGAAGACGACGCGCTTGCCTTCTCCCGACTGCGCCGGCAGCGGGTACGACGGGGACTCGACCGGCTCCACGGTCACTGTCGTCGGAGCCGAGGGTTCCGGGGTCCGTTGTCTCCGGGGCCGTTGTCTCGGGTGCCGTTGTCTCGGGGGCCGTCGTCTCGGGCGTGGCCGGGGACGTCTCCGGAGGCTGGTCCGACGAGGTGTCGTCGGCCGACTCGAGGACCATCGCGTCCTTCGCGCCAGGTCCCGCGGACGACGGCAGCACACCGATACCGCCCAGCAGGGCCACCATCGTCACAGTCAGCGAGGTCAGCGCCGCCGCGATTCGGCCGTACCGCGGCCGGGTTTGCTCGAGGCGGCGCTGACCCACGATCAGGCCTTCTTCCGCGCCGGTTTCCGGGCCCGCACCTTGGGACGCTGGGCCCGCTTGATCAGGCTCCCGGCCACCTCGCGATAGGCCCTGGCTCCCTTCGAGCTGCGGCTGGTCGCCAGGATCGAACGACCGGCCGCGGGCGCCTCGGCAAACTTGATCGTCTTGGGGATCGGCGGCTCGATCACCTCGAGGTCGTAGGTGTCGGAGATGGTGTCCAGGACGGCTCGCGAGTGGTTGGTCCGGCCGTCGTACAGAGTCGGCAGGACGCCCCAGACCTCGAGCTTCCGGTTCGTGAAGCGGCGTACGTCGTGCACCGTGTCGAGCAGCTGCCCCACGCCACGGTGGGAGAGCGTCTCGCACTGGAGCGGGATGAGCACGCCCTCGGCAGCAGTCAGCGCGGCAACGGTGAGGACGCCCAGGGACGGCGGGCAGTCGAGGAGGATCCAGTCGTAGCCGGCGCCGTCCTCCTCAAGCTGTTCGACCATCGACTTGAGGACGTGTTCGCGTCCGGTGCGCGTGAGCAGGTCCGCCTCGGCCCGCGCCAGCTCGATGGTGGCAGGGAGGAGATCGATCCCCTCGTCGGTGCGCAGGATCGCCTCGGCGGGGTCGAGACCCTTGGTCAGCACGTGATGCACCGACACGTCGAGGTCCTCGGGGTCGATGCCGAGCGAGAAGGTCAGGCAGCTCTGCGGGTCGAGGTCGACGAGCAACACCTTGTACTCGAGTTCGACAAGGGCGGCACCCAACGAGGCGACCGTGGTCGTCTTGGCGACGCCACCCTTCTGGTTGGCGATCGCGAGTGTCGTGGTCATCGGGTCCCATCATGCCCGACGGGTTGCCCGGATCGGGTCACCCCTGAATGCTGGTCGGCATGTCGTCACGAGGAACTGCCCTGATCACCGGTGCCACTGTTGGAATCGGCCATGAGTTCGCCCGCCAGCTGGCCGCTCGCGGCCACGACCTGGTCCTGGTGGCGCGCAACCGAGAGCGGCTGGAAAAGGTGGCCATGCAGCTCGTTGAGGAGTACGCCGTGGAGGTGGAGGTGCTCGCCGCTGACCTCGCCGACAGGGAACAGCTCGGCACCGTCGAGGCACGGTTGAAGGACTCCGAGCGGCCGGTCGAGCTCCTGGTCAACAACGCGGGGTTCGGCCTCAGGCACAGGTTCCTGACCAACACGGTGGACGCCGAGCAGGAGATGCACGACGTCCTCGTCACCGCGGTCCTGCGGCTCAGTCACGCGGCTCTGGGGGCGATGACGCAGCGCGGCAACGGCGGCATCATCAATGTCTCCAGCGTGGCCGCGTTCCTCATGCGGGGCACGTACGGCGTCGCGAAGGCCTGGGTCAACACGTTCAGCGAATGGGCCGCCAGCGAGTACCGCCCGCAGGGCGTCACGGTGATGGCCCTGTGCCCCGGCATGGTGAGGACCGAGTTCCACGAACGAATGGGTGTACGGCGCAGGGCACGACCCGCCTTCATGTGGCTCGAGCCCGAGCGGCTGGTGCGCGAGGCACTTCAGGACTTCGACCAGGGCAAGGTCATCTCGATACCGACCAAGCGCTACAAGGTAGTCATCGCCGCCAGCCGCGTCGTACCCAAAGGGCTGTTGAAGAAGGTGCAGGGCGTCGGGCGCAAGTAGGCCACCCCGCGGTTCACCCCTCGCCGGAGATGAACGCGCGCACCGCGTCGGCCACCATCTGTACGGCGATCGCCGAGAGCAGCAGGCCCGCGATCCGGGTGACCAGCACGACTCCGCTCTCGCGGATCAGCTTCAGGATCCGCACCGAGAACCGCATCGCCAGCCAGATGGACACGTGCACCAGCACGACGCCCAGCCCCACAGCGAGGAACGTCGCCGTGGAGTCGACCTGTCGGGAGAACAGCATCGTCGCCACGATCGCGCCGGGTCCGGCGAGCAGCGGGGTCCCGAGCGGGACCAGGGCGACGTTGACGTCCTGAGCGGCCGACTGTTCCTGCTCGTTGCCGGTCAGCAGCTCGAGCGCGACCAGGAGGAGCAGCAGTCCGCCGGACGCCTGGAGGGCCGGAAGCGAGATGTGCAGGTAGTGCAGGATCGCCTGGCCGAAGAGCGCGAAGATCGAGATCACGAAGAACGACACGGCGACCGCCTGCCACGCGGCGCGCCGGATCGTGGCCGCCGACCGTCCCGAGGTCAGGGAGAGGAACACCGGGATCGTTCCGGGCGGGTCCATGATCACGAACAGGGTCACGAAGACCTCGGTGAGCAGCGCGACCTCGAGGATGCTGTCCATGAGGCCACGACCGCGGGGGTGGGGCGGCCCGAGGCGGCGCTGGAGCTGATCGCCATGCCGATCAGCCGTTCGTACTGGGCCGGGTCGGTCGTGTTGCAGCCCAGGTCGAAACCGACCTTGCCGGTCCCGTGGAAGTCGCTGCTGCCGGTCACCAGCAGGTCCAGCTCGTCGGCAATCGCGCGCAGCCCCGAGCGTCCGGACGCCGTGTGGTCCTGGTGGTCCACCTCGATGCCGGCCAGCCCTGCGGCCTTCAGCCGGGCGAACCCGGCCGCGTCAAGAGCGGACGAGTCGTGCCGGCCCGCCCACGCGTGGGCGATGACCGTCACTCCCCCGGCGGCAGTGACCAGCCCGATCATCTCGGTCAGGTCGGCTGAGTAGCGGTCGACGTACGCCGGACCCCGGGGGCCGAGAAAGCGGGTGAACGCCTCGTCGCGGTTCGCCACCACACCCTTCTCTACAAGGGCATCGGCCACATGGGGTCGTCCCATCGCCGCCGCGTCGCCGGCCACCCGTCGTACGTCACGGATGTCGATGTCGATGCCCAGTCGCGCGCAGCCGCTCGAGGATGGCGGGGAGCCGGCTGTTGCGCCCGGCGAGGATCCGGTCGAGCTCCTCGACCAGCGGCGGGTACGACGGGTCCGGGAGGTAGCCCAGCAGATGCACCCCGACGCCCGCGAAGCGGCAGCTGATCTCGATGCCGCGCACGACGGCGACCGCGGACTCGGCCGCCGCGCGCTCGGCCTCCTGCCACCCGGCGAAGCAGTCGTGGTCCGTGATCGCGATGACATCGAGCCCGACGTCCGCGGCGTGACGAACCAGCTCGGTCGGGCTGAGGGTGCCGTCGGACCTGTCCGAGTGGGTATGGAGGTCGATGCGCACGACCGCAGCCTAGTGCCGCGACCGGTGCTCGCAACCAATCACCAGGTTGGCGGGCTTCCGCCGAACTCGAGGTCCAGCATCTCGGGGCCGACCCCGGTTGCGTCCCGCAGGATCCAGTCGTCACGCAGCATCAGCATGGCCGAGGCGGGGCGCAGCACGATCCACAGCCATCGGCCCGCGGCCTCGCCGGCGAACACGGACCGGTCGAAGCGCTCGTCGTGGCCACTGGTCGACACCAGCCACAGCGACACGAGCTTCGAGCCGATCCGCACCCGCGCCGGCGGTGGCCCTTCGCCCACCTCGCGCCCCGGGTCGGTGTAGGTGGTTCCGGCGCAGCGGGCCCCGAGGCCGGTTCCGGACTCCTCGGCGATCACGAACACGTCGACGGGACCGTCGAGCTCACTCGTGCCCGAACAACACGTCACCGACGCAGTCACCCGACCGGCCGTTCCGACCACACCGAAGTCGGTCACGGACCAGCCGGGACCCATCGGCCACGGCAGGTAGGTCGGGAACGACGGATCCATGCCGATCACCTCACCGAACACGTCGTACGACGCCTCGTGAGGACGCAACAGTGGCGCGATCGAGCCATGTTTCGAGCAGAACCAGGCGTCGTCCCGTTGGAAGACGGGGGACACGCAGCGGGGACAGCCCGCAACCAGACCCACCCGGGCATTGTCGCGGGTTGGGGACTCCCGGCGGAAGGGCTCAGGAGTTCCAGCGCAGGATGACCGGGACCTCGCGGTCGTAGCCGAGCACCGACAGCGTCGAGGTGTCGAGCTTGAAGAACCGGCCCTCGCTGACCGGCTGGAGGATCCATCTCGCGGTGAGGGCCCGGAGCGCGTGGCCATGCCCGAACACCAGCGCACGCCCACCCGTCGTCCGGACCCGCGAGACCACCCGGTCCAGCCGGTCGGCCACCTGTTGGGCCGTCTCGCCTCCTGGCGCCGGGTGCGTCCACACCGACCAGGCCGGGACGCGCTCGCGAATCTCGTGTCTGGTCATGCCCTCGTAGTCGCCGTAGTGCCACTCGACGAGGTCGGCGTCGATCTCGGGATCCGGGTAGCCAACGAGCTCGGCGGTGTGCCGGGCCCTCTGGCGGGGGCTGGAGAGCACCAGGTCGAAGGACACGCCGGTAAGCCTCGGTGCGAGTTCCCTCGCCACCTCGACCCCGTGCTCGGTCAGCGGCAGGTCAGTGATCGAGGTGTGCTTCCCGGACTTGCTCCACTCGGTCTCACCATGCCGGATGAGCCACACCTCGATCTCTGCCTCAGCGACCATGCCCCTGAGTGTGCTCTCAGCGGACGTCACCCATCAACCGTCCGACCGGACGAGCGGTGGCGAGGACGAGCGCGCCGGCGACGATCGCCGCGCCGCCGATCATCAGGAAGAAGGGATTCTCGTTGGCCGGGTCGCAGTAGCCGGCGAGCTTGCCGGACAGCGCCGTACCCAGCGCAATCGACAGGAAGAACAAGGCGACCATCTGGGTGTGGAACCACATTTCCACGCCGAAGAGGTTTGCCAAGACGCGGGAATGTCCGAAAAACGAACGCTTGCCGCTCGCAGGGTCGGATTTCGTAAGATTGCTCATCCAATCGAGGCTGCCATTTCGCGCCGCGGGACTTAAATCCGCGCGGATGGCCGAGCGAACGCCGAACTCCGCGGCACGCGGCTGTCATCATCGGCCCGTGACCGACAATCACACGGACCCGCGCCGCGGTGGCCGCCGCGTTCGCCACTCAGGGTCTGGTCTTCATCAGCCTCACCACCCGGCTGCCGGCGATCCAGAAGCACTGGGACCTGTCCGACGTGTCGCTGTCACTGCTGTTGCTGATGATGGTTGGGCTTGCCGGCGTGGGCTCGATCGGGGCCGAGGTCCTCGCGAAGCGCCACTCCAGCGCCCGCCTGTTGCGGCTCGGCCTTGGCCTGATCGCGGTAGCCGTGCCCCTGATTGCGGTCGCGCCCGGGCTTGGCGTGTTCGTGTCCGCTCTCGCCGTGTACGGCGTCGCGCTCGGCGTGGTCGACGCCACCACCAACATGCAGGCCGTGGCCCTCGAGCACCGCTATGGCCGGCCAATCCTGCCGTCGTTCTACGGCGCTTGGACGTTCGGCGGCGTCGTCGGCTCCGCGATCACCCTCTCGACGGCACACCTTCCGCTCGCCGTCGCCGGTCTGGTGTCGGTGTTCCCACTTGTGGTCGCCCTCGCGGCGTTCCTTCCTCGGACCGGGTCGCCGGTGACGGTGCCGGCCGTCGACGTGCCATGGCGGCCGCTCCTGTTGGTCGGGACCGCGATGGTGCTCTTCTACATGGTCGACACCGCGGCCACGACCTGGGGACCGAACTACCTCGACCACACCTTCGCCACACCCGCGTCGCTCGTCGCGCTGGCGACCTTCCCGTACCTGCTGGCCAGCGGACTGACGCGACTGGCCGGGGACCGGTTGGTCGCAAGGTTCGGCCCGGTCGCGCTGCTGCGGGTGGGCGGTCTGGTCGCATCCGGGGCCCTGGCGCTGATCGTCGGGTCGCCGACCTGGCCGGTGGCGGTGGTGGGCTTCACTGTCCTCGGCGCAGCCGTCGCGGTGATCGCGCCGCTGAGCTTCTCCGCTGCCGCGCGGATCGCCGGCGCCGGCCTGGACGACGGCAACCGTCAGGCCCGGGTGGATGCCGTGATCGCCCGCTTCAACCAGTTCAACTACGCGGGCGCGCTGCTCGGTGCCGTGATGACCGGGCTCGTGGGAGCGGGCTCACTGCGTTTCGGCTTCGCCGTCCCGATGGTCTTGATCCTGGTGATCCTGCCGCTGGCGCGGGCGTTCGCGCCTCGTCAGGCCGAGGCCGCCCCGGGCCCGAACATGTCGGGCCGCGGAGCGACGTGACCGTCACTTTCCGGGCTACGTCGCCCGGACTCGCGGCTACGCCTCAGGTCTTGGCGGGGTCCTTGAGCTCGGGGTTCAGCGCGATCGCCCGAATCACTGCCTCGTTGCCCGCGCGAACCTGTCCTTCGCCCCGCAGCAGAAGTCCGAGGTTCAGCCAGGCTGCCGCGTTCTTCTTGTCGGCCGCGACGGCGTCCTCGTAGAGCCCGATGGCCTCGTCGGGGGCGCGCTCGGTGAGCAGGATCGCCAGGTTGAACAGCGCGGGCTGGTAGGCGGGATCCGTCTTCAGCGCGGCGCGATACTTCTCCTCGGCCAGACCGTAGTTGCTGGCGGATGCGTCGATCAGCGCCAGGTTGTAGAACGCGAACTTGTTCGTCGCGTCGTACTTCAGCGCCTCGTTGTAGTCGGCGGTTGCAGTAGTGATGTCCCCCGCGGAATGCGCCTCGAGACCGGACTCGACGGCGGCCGCCGCCTTCTTGGCGTCGGGCGCGGTGCTGGAGCTGCTCGACGGGTTGTCGTCTCCTGAGCACGCCGTGACACCGAGCGCGAGGACTGAGGTGATGGCCAGGGCGCTGATGAGCCGCCCGGTTCGACGTGAACGGTCGGTGGGATGCATGGCTTGCTCTCCTGAAAAGTTGCTTTGCTCGGGTCGAAGTGGTCAACCGCGGCTGCGAACGTTCAGGGCAAAGCCGGTTGCTGAGTCACACGATGAAGTCGGATGCGGCGCACGCCCCCCGGGGCCCGCTCTCGACTGACTGCCAGACTACGCCCATCTGCGACTCGAAACGGCCGAACAGCGGGACAGGTGCACAAACGTGATGCGGGCCCGCCAAGGATCTGGCGGGCCCGCATCGTTGGTGCTTGTTGCTGTTAGACGCGCAGACGCGTACGCCGTGATCGACACGTTGCCGTTACCGGCAGTGCGTCGACCGCGATCGCCGTCCAGCCCGTCCCGCCAGCGTTCGGCGCTGAGACGGGATACGCCGCTCTGCAGCCGACCCTGGGTCACGGTTGCACCACCGCCGAGCAGTTTGTACCCGCTCCACAGCTCGCACGTCGATGCCCGTCGACGAGTTGCGCCGTAGCCGCCCGTTACGTGAGCTGCCGAGTTCCGTGACGACGGTCGTGCTGCCGATGACTCCCGCGGGACCGGCAGGGCCGGGCACCTCAGTCGGCACCTGGTGGCCCCTGCGGACCTGCCGGACCTGCCGGACCAGTCCGGACCAGCCGGACCAGCAACCGTCGAGTCGGCACCCTGCGGACCCTGCGGACCGGCCGGACCTGTATCCCCTGCCGGACCTGCCGGACCTGTCGGCACCGGTCTGACCCTGCGGTCCGATCGGACCAGTCTCGCCGGTGGCTCCAGTGGAGCCAGCGGCTCCGTTGGTTCCGTCGGCTCCGGCAGCACCGTCGGCACCAGTCGGACCGTTCGGACCCTGCGGCCCTACGGCACCAGCTTCGCCCTGCGGGCCAGCCGGGCCAGCCGGACCGGCACCAGCGGCACCGGTCTCACCTTGGATGCCCTGAGCACCGTGGCGCCAGTGGCGCCGTCGGCGCCGGTCGGCACCGTCGGTTCCAGCGGCACCCTGAGGCACCAGTTTCACCCTGGAGGCCCTGCGGACCCATGGCGCCAGTCGCACCCTGGGCACCCGTGGCACCAGTGGCCCGGTCGCACCGTTGGCTGCCGTCGACACCGTTGGTGCCGTTGGTGCCGTTGGTCGCCAGTGGCACCCGTCGCGCCAGTGGCACCGGTCTCGCCCTTGGTGCCGTCAGCTCCGGTCGGCACCGGTGGCACCCTAGCCCGTCGACACCGTTCGTGCCGTTGGTACCGTTGGTGCCGGCAGCACCGGTTGCGCCGGTTGCACCGGTCGTCACCCTGGACGCCCTGAGCTCCGGTCGCACCGGTGGCACCTGTAGCTCCGTCGACACCGTTCGTGCCGTTGGCGCCGTTAGCGCCAGTCGCACCGTCGATCGCCAGTCAGCACCGGTCGCACCGTCGAGCCCGTCGGCACCGTCGACGCCGCTGGATCCCTGCGGCACCGGTAGCACCGGTCTCACCCTGGCTCCGGTCGGCGCCGGTGGCACCGTGGCGCCGGTCGCACCGTTAGCCCCGTCGGCACCGTCGACGCCGTTCGTGCCGTTGGTGCCAGCAGCACCGTCCGGTTGCACCGGTCTCACCCTGGACCTGCCCGCAGCCCCGGTGGCACCAGTGTCGCCCGTTGGCGCCGTCGACACCGTTGGTTCCGTCGGTGCCGTTGGTGCCGTCCGCGCCAGTCGACCCGGTCGCGCCGTCTTCGCCATCGACCCTGGTGCCCTCGGCACCGTCAGCGCCAGCCGGACCCTGAGCACCGGTAGCACCGGTCGCACCGTTGGCGCCGTCGACACCGTCGGCGCCATCAGCACCGTCCGCGCCGTCAGCGCCGGTCGGCACCAGTCAGCGCCGTTAGCACCGTTGGCGCCGTCGACACCGTTGGTGCCGTTGGTTCCGTCGATACCGTTGGTGCCGTCGGCGCCGGCCGCGCCAGCGGCGACCAGCTGGACCCTGGGCACCAGTCGGCCCCGGTAGACACCGGTAGCGCCGGTGGCTCCGTCGACACCGTTGGTGCCGTCGATACCGTCGGTTCCGTCGGCACCGTCCGCGCCGTCAGCCCCGTCGGCGCCAGTCAGCACCGTCGGCACCGTTCGTGCCGTCGCACCGGTAGCACCGTTGGTGCCGTCGACACCGTTCGTGCCGTCGACACCGTGGTTCCGTTGGTCCCGTCCGTGCCGTCAGCGCCGGCAGGGCCAGCGGGACCAGCAGGACCCTGGGCGCCAGCAGCCCCGTCGACACCGTTCGTGCCGTTGGTGCCGTCGGTCCCGTTGGTGCCGTCGATGCCGTTGGTGCCGTCGATCCCGTCGATCCCGTTGGTTCCGTCGGTACCGTCAGCCCCAGCGGGTCCGGTCGCGCCGTCGACACCGTTCGTGCCGTCGACACCGTTCGTGCCGTCGACCCGTTGGCCGTCAGCACCGTCCGTGCCGTTGGTTCCGTCAGCGCCGTCGGTGCCATCAGCACCGGCCGGGCCAGCGGGACCAGCCGGGCCCTCGGCGCCAGTGGCTCCGGTTGCGCCGGTCGCACCAGTTGCGCCGGTTGCTCCGGTAGCACCGGTATCGCCCTTGAAACCCCTGGGACCCATTGGTCCTGCCGGGCCGGCGGGGCCAGTTGCCCCGGTGGACTGGTTCCAGGTGACCTGATTCTCTGTCGGCCTTGCAGCTCCTCAGGAGCGGGTCGATGAGCCGGACGGCGCCGGAGGTCCTCAAGTAGCACGCGGTGATGACCCCGTTGGGCCCAGGAATCGCGGCGTAAGCGGGGGTAAAGCCGGTGCTCCCCAGCACGGCGGCCGTTATCCCGGCAGCGATGAGTGCTTTCCGCTTCGGCCCAAAACGGCGCGAAGGTTCAGTCTGTATGGCCATGCTCGTGCCCACCCATTTCCGGAAGACCATGGCCTTCCCCCCTGTGCCGCTCCGCCCGCAGGCATCGGCACACGCCCCCGAGAGTCGAGGACTGGAGTGAGTGTGTATGACAATGACCACTCGAAACTCGGAGCCGACAAGAACTACCTGATTCAACCAGTTGGGCGTGCTGGGGTTAGTGCAAATACCCCAGCGTCCGGGCTCAGGAGTGGTCAGAAAGGGTGGTCCCGCGTCTTTACTTCGGCGCGGGGACCGGTCGACCGGGCTGCTCGCCACCACGGGCCTCGAGGTAGCTGTTCTTCGGGACCATCACCTTGCGGCGGAAGATGCACACGATCGTGCCGTCCTGGTTGTAGCCGATCGTCTCGACGTGAACCACACCCCGGTCGTCCTTGGACTTGCTCTCCCACTTGTCGAGCACCGTGGTCTCGCCGTACAGCGTGTCGCCGTGGAAGGTCGGCGCAACGTGACGCAGCGACTCGATCTCGAGGTTCGCGATCGCCTTGCCCGACACGTCCGGCACGCTCATGCCGAGCAGGATCGAGTACACGTAGTTGCCGACCACCACGTTCTTGCCGAACTGTGTGCTCTGACCGGCGTAGTTGGCGTCCAGGTGCAGCGGATGGTGGTTCATCGTCAGCAGGCAGAACAGGTGGTCGTCGTACTCGGTGACGGTCTTGCCCGGCCAGTGCTTGTACGTCGCGCCGACCTCGAACTCCTCATAGCTGCGACCGAACTGCATCCCAACGACTCCTCACGACACCCCGAGCCCGCGAGATCGGGCTCGCCCCATCGTGCCGAACGACTACGCGCCCAGGACACCCCGTCGGGCGTGCGATTTCCCACAGCACGCCGGAGCAACGCTCAGGAGCCGCCCCCGCCTGCCTTGCGGCGGTGGATCTTCGGGGCGGCGCCACCCGCGACCTCGGGGCCATGTGCCTTCTCCGAACCATGGGCCTGGCCGTCGGACTCGGTCGGGTGGTTTGCCTTGTTCTTGCGCTCCAGCGCCTCGCGCATCTTGGCCTTGATGTCCTCGTTCGCGCCGTCGGGCATCGATCCTCCTCGTGTGGGTCCGGAGTTCCACACTGCCAGTCCCGATCAAACCCGTCGAGTTCTTTGGCGGGGAACCCGGGCCAGCGCCGGCGGCGTAGGTGCTCAGCGCAGCTTGTAGTCCTCGAGCAGCCGGCGGCCGATGATCATCCGCTGGATGTCAGCGGTGCCCTCACCGATCAACAGCATCGGGGCCTCGCGATAGAGCCGTTCGATCTCGTACTCCTTCGAGAACCCGTAGCCGCCGTGGATCCGGAACGAGTCCTCGACCACCTGGGAGCAGTACTCCGAGGCGAGGTACTTCGCCATCCCGGCCTCGAGATCGTTGCGCTCACCACGGTCCTTCTTGCGGGCGGCGCGGACCATCATCTGGTGGGCCGCCTCGATCTTGGTGGCCATCTCAGCCAGCCGGAACAGCACGGCCTGGTGCTCGGCGATCTTCTTGCCGAACGTCTCGCGCTGCTGGGCGTAGGAGACCCCGAGTTCGAAGGCCCGATTGGCCACCCCGCAACCCCGGGCCGCGACATTGACCCGGCCGACCTCGACGCCGTCCATCATCTGGTAGAAGCCCTTGCCGGGTTCCCCGCCGAGGATGTGCTCGGCGCCGATCTCATAGTCCTCGAAGATCATCTCGGTGGTGTCGACGCCCTTGTAGCCCATCTTCTCGATCTTGCCGGGCACGGTCAGGCCCGGTTCGACCTCGCCGAAGCCAGGGGTCTTCTCGACGAGGAAGGTCGTCATGTTCTTGTAGACCGACTCGGCACCCTCGTCGGTCTTCACGAGTACGGCGACCAGCGTTGACGAACCGCCGTTGGTCAGCCACATCTTCTGGCCGTTGATCTTGTAGGTCTCCGGGGTCCCCTCGGACGAGCTTGTCGAGACCACTGCCTTGGTCGTGATCGCGCTCACGTCGGATCCGCAGCCGGGCTCGGACATCGAGAAGGCGCCCCGCACCTCTCCGGTGGCCATCCGGGGCAGGAAGTGTTGCTTCTGCTCATCGGTGCCGTGCTGCATCAGCATCCAGGCCACGATGAAATGGGTGTTGATGATGCCGGAGACCGACATCCAGCCTCGGGCGATCTCCTCGACGACCAGGGCATAGGTGAGCAGCGACTCGCCGAGGCCGTCGTACTCCTCGGGGATCATCAGCCCGAAGATGCCGAGCTCCTTGAGCCCCTCGACGATCTCGGTGGGGTACTCGTCCTTGTGCTCGAGCTCGGTGGCAACGGGAAGGATCTTCGCCTCCACGAACTGGCGGACCGCCTTGACGAACTCTTCCTGAATGTCGGTGAGACCTTCGGTCTCGCAGAGGCGACCCATGATGAACCTTCCGTCGGTGGAGCAACGGGCTGAGTTTATGGCCCGGACTGCCGCCGGGCAGGCGAGCCCACCATGAGAAGGGTCACTCCTGCCGAGCCGCCACGGGTCAGTTGAGAGTCGCCTGGGTCCAGATGTACGGGTGGTCCGTGGTCCTGTTCACCAATGGGCCGTCGTTGCGAACGTAGTTGGCGAAGTCCACGTCGGTCGAGCCGAAGATCCAGTCGATGCCCATGTTCGACGGCGGGGAGCAGCCGCCACCCGTCGAGCCGCCGTTGGCGGCGTGCATCGGAGCGCGGGCCGTCATCGGGCAGAAGTAGTCCGCCTTGTCGTTCATGTCACCGGTGATGATCACCGGGGTGCCGTCCGCGTGCAGGTTGTTGGCCAGGCTGATCTGGAGGGCAGTTGCCCGGTTGCGGTGCCGCTCCGCCGGGCCGTGCACGTCGGCCGGGTTGTGGAAGTTCGCGAACCAGACCTCTTGTCCCGAATAGCGGTCGCGCAGGAGTACGTAGGGCATCGGCCAGGGCTTGCCGCCGAAGTAGGGGATGTCGATCGTGTGGGCCTCGACGCGCTCCCATTTGCCCTCGTCCCACGCGATCGAGTTCGCCGTGGCCCCGCGGCGGCGCAGCTGCGCTCCGGGGTAGACACCCCAGTTGGGCATCGAGTTGTTGAACACGGCGAACTGCGGGCGCTGGAACTCCTGGAAGCCGACGACGTCGACGCCCGCACCACGCAGCAGGTCGATCGCCCAGCGCATCCGGGTCGCGCCGGATGCCCAGCCCGGCTTGTTGCCACCCGCCGTAGTGTGACCCGCACCGAGGACGTTGAACGTGCTCACCCGGAACACGACTGGCTCCAATGCGCGCTGGCGAGCCTCGAGAACCTCCGGCTTCAGCACGAACTCGAAGCCCTCCTGGACCTTGTACGGCCTGGTGCTGGCCACCTGCTCACGGTCCTGATCGCGGGAAGCGCCGACAGTTCCGTCGCGGTTCGCGGCCACGACCTGCGGGGCCGAGCGTCCTTCTGAGCCGGCGGTGGTGGCAGGCACGGAGCCCTGGGTCACGGCGAGCGCCGCGACCACGACGAGCCCAGGCAGGGCTCGGAGACCGAGCGACAGGCGTCGGCGGCGTAGCGCGCGCGAATGCGTCGCCTGCTTCGACATCCAGTCTTCCTTCGGTGTTCACAGCATGGACCATGAGCGGCGGATCGCGCCCGGTTCCGCCTGAGCCCAAACTTTAGCCCAATGAACGCTGCCAGGGGACGGGTTCTTTGACATCACCCGGCACGCGAGGCCGCGCTCCTTGTACCGTCCCTGGCCGTCCTTGGCCGGTAGCGTTGCCGTCATGAGCACCACCCCTCCCCGCGTCTTCGCGGCCCGGCTCGTCGGGTTGCCGATCTTCGACCCGCAGGGCGACCAGGTCGGCAAGGTTCGCGACCTCGTGGTGGCGCTCAGGTCCGACCTGAACCAGCCCCGGGTGCTCGGGCTGGTCGGCGAGGTCTTCGGCAGGCGGCGGATCTTCGTGCCGATGACCCGGGTGACCAACATCGACAGCGGGCAGGTCTACACGACCGGGCTGCTGAACATGCGCCGCTTCGAGCGCCGCCCGAGCGAGACCCTGGTGATCGGCCAGATGCTGGACAAGGTCGTGACAATCCGCGGCAGCGACACTCGGGGCACGGTCTTCGACGTGGGGATGGAGCAGGCCCGCAACCGCGACTGGGTGCTCAGCAGGGTCGCCGTACGGGAACCAACCAAGGGCTTCCGGCGGAAGGCACAGACTCACGTCGTCGACTGGCGCGACGTCGATGGCCTCACCACCCCCCAGGACAACCAGGGAGCCGCACATCTGATCGCCGCGCTCAACGAGATGCGACCGGCTGACGCCGCGAACATGATCCACGACCTGCCGTTCGAACGACGTACGGCGGTCGTCGCCGCGCTCGACGTGGAGCGGCTGGCCGACGTACTCGAGGAGCTTCCCGAGGAGGACCAGGTCGAGATCCTCCAGCACCTGGAGGCCGAACGGGCCGCGGACGTCCTCGAGGAGATGTCCGCGGACGACGCCGCGGACCTGATCGCCGATCTGCCGCCCGAGACTGCGGCGCGGCTGCTGGAGCTGATGGAGCCCGAGGACGCCGAGGACGTGCGCCGCCTGATGTCGTACGCGGAGCACACCGCCGGCGCGATGATGACGCCCGAGCCGGTGATCCTGGGGCCGGACGCCACGATCGCGGACGCCCTGGCCCACGTCCGCAACCCCGAGCTCACCACGTCGCTGGCGGCGATGGTCTACGTCTGCCGCCAGCCGCTGGAGCCGCCGACCGGCCGCCTGCTCGGAGTCGCCCACATCCAGAGGCTCCTGCGCGAACCGCCGTCCACGCTCGTCGCGGGGGCACTCGACGACTCGATCGACCCACTGCGTCCGGAGGCGACGATCGACGAGGTGGCGGCGCACCTCGCGACGTACAACCTGGTAGCGGCTGCGGTGGTCGACGACAACGGGCGGCTGCTCGGCGCCGTGACCGTCGACGACCTGCTCGACCACATGCTGCCGGAGAACTGGCGCGACCGGGCCGCGAGGAGGCCGGAGCATGGCTGAGTCCCGAGGCCGCCTCGACACCCCCAAGGAGCCCCGCCGCGGACCACTGGTCCGGCGTCCGGACTACGACTCCGACACCTTGGGCGTCTTCGCCGAGAAGTTCGCGCGGTTCATGGGGACCGCGAAGTTCCTCATCTACATGACGCTGTTCGTGGCGATCTGGATCTGCTGGAACCTGTTCGCACCCGAGGACTGGCGCTGGGACGACTACCCGTTCATCTTCCTGACCCTGATGCTCAGCCTTCAGGCGTCGTACGCCGCTCCCCTGATCCTGCTCGCACAGAACCGGCAGGAGTCACGAGACAAGGTCGTCCTCGAGCAGGACCGTCAGGCCAACGCCCGCGCCCACGCGGACATGGAGTTCCTGGCCCGGGAGGTCGCCTCGCTGCGGATGTCCGTCGGCGAGGTCGCCACCCGCGACTTCCTGCGGTCGGAGCTGCGAACCCTGCGCGAGGACATGCACGACGATCTGCACGAGGAGTTGCACGAGGAGGGGTCTGATGGCGACCACCACCCGTCCGCTGGATGAGCGGTGCCCAGTCGCGCACTACCCTTGGGCATCATGAGCACCCCCACTCTCGAGCAGGTCAACGCCGCCCTTGCCACTGTCAACGACCCCGAGATCAAGCGACCGATCACCGACCTCAACATGGTCGACTCCGTCGAGATCCAGGCTGACGGCACGGTCGACGTGACGGTGCTGCTGACCGTCTCCGGATGCCCGCTGAAGGCCACCATCACCCGAGACGTCACGGCGGCGGTCTCGGGAGTCGCCGGCGTCAGCGCCGTCAACCTCGAGCTCGGAGTGATGTCCGCGGAGCAGCGCGCCGGGCTCCAGGAGACGCTGCGCGGTGGGCAGGCTCAACGGGAGATCCCCTTCGCCCAGCCCGGGTCCTTGACCAAGGTGTTCGCGATCGCCAGCGGCAAGGGCGGCGTCGGCAAGTCCTCGGTGACGGTCAACCTGGCCCTGGTCATGGCGGCCCAGGGCCTCAAGGTCGGCATCGTCGACGCCGACATCTACGGGCATTCGGTCCCCGCCATGCTCGGCGTCGCCGACAGCCGGCCGACTCAGGTCGGGGAACTGATCATGCCGGTGCCCACCGCGTCCGGGGTCTCGGTGATCTCCATCGGAATGCTGAAGCCGAGCAGGGACCAGGTCGTTGCCTGGCGAGGCCCGATGCTCGACCGGGCACTGGTGCAGATGCTCAGCGACGTCTATTGGGGCGACCTGGACGTCCTCCTGCTCGACCTGCCCCCCGGCACCGGTGACGTGGCCATCTCGCTCGGACAGCACCTGCCGAACGCCGAGGTCGTCGTGGTGACCACCCCTCAGGAAGCCGCCGCAGAGGTGGCGGAACGCGCCGGCACCATGGCCTCGATGATGCACCAGCGGGTCGTGGGCGTGGTGGAGAACATGAGCTTCCTGCCCTGCCCCCACTGCGGCCCCGAGCATCGGCTCGAGGTGTTCGGCGCCGGTGGCGGGGCTCGGGTGGCGGCAACGCTCTCGGCGCGGTTCGGCTACGACGTAAGGGTCCTCGGGGAGATCCCGCTCGACCTGTCCCTGCGCGAGGGCGGCGACTCCGGAAAGCCGATCGTCGACGCCGACCCGACCGCACCGGCAGCCCAGGAACTGGTGAAGGTCGCGGAGGCACTGACCGGTCGCGGCCGCGGTCTGGCTGGCATGCAGCTGGGACTGACCCCCTCCAGTAAGTTCTGATCCATGTTCGGAGTCGGGCTACCCGAGATGGCGGTGATCGCCGTCATCGCCGTGCTCGTCTTCGGTCCCGACAAGCTGCCCGACCTGGCTCGACAGGCCGGCCGGTTCCTGCACCAGCTGCGAAAGATGGCCACCGCCGCGCGCGACGAGATCCGCGAGGAGCTTGGACCCGACTACGCCGACCTCGAACTGCGTGACCTCGACCCGCGCAACATCGTGCGCAAGCACATCGTCGAGGCAATGAACGACATCGACGACGACGAGCCCGCCCCGAACGCAAGGGGCTGCGCCCCCTGGCCAAGGGCGAGGCACCGCCGTACGACGTCGACGCGACCTAGAGTCTCCTAGCTCCGACTCGTGCCAGCCCAAAGCGTGTAGACCACGACGTTTGACTGGTAACCACCGTTGCTGTCGTCGTAGTCACCGCCGCAGGTGACCAGGTTGAGCCGTTTTCGGCCCTGCGCGGCGTAGACCCGCTGGGCCGGAAACAGGGAGTTGGCGTACGTCATCACCGAAGCGACCTCGAAATGAACGGTCGACCCGTCGAGGCGGTCCACGCTGAGCCGATCCCCGGGACGCAGTTCGCTGAGTCGGTAGAAGACGGCTGGGCCGCTGTCCGAGTCCACATGCCCGAGAATCACTGCCGAGCCGTGGGCACCGGGCTGCGCCCCCAGCTCATACCAGCCGGCCTCGTCCGCATCGCTGGGGACCTCGACCGTCCGGTCCGGCTGCAGCCCCAGTCCCGTCAGCGAGGTGGATACGTCGATCACTGGAATCGTCAACCGAACCGGAGGCGGGACCGGGTCGGCCCTCTCCACGGGGGGAGTCCGCCTATCAGTTGGCTCGGGTACAGCGGACGTCGTGGGCGTCGAGTTCGTCGTCGCCGGAGACGGTTCATAGAGCCACGCGATCAGCAAGCCGATCCCGACACCGGTCACCGCTGCCGCTGCAGCCAGCCGGAACCCGTACCCCGAGCCGAGTGACCTCACCGAGGAGTTCCGCTCACCTGCGGCGATGCTGCGTCGCCCAGGCAAACCGCAGACCCAGGGCGGCCGCGGCTGCGAAACCGCCAACGGCTAGCGTGCCCAGCAACGGCCAGAGGTCGCCTGGCGAACCGTCCCCTGGTGACTGACCGGTTCCAGGGTGTCCGGCGGGAACTGTGGGACCGCCCGACGTGGCAGTAGCACTCGGGCTCGGCTGTGCCGTTCCCGAACCCGTTGCGGTGGCGGCCGCCGTTACTGTCTCCGTGACCGTTTGGGTCGCTCCCGCCGCCGTCTCGGTGACCGTCGAAGTCGCCCCCGCCGCCGTCTCCGTCACTGTCTCGGTCGCGCCAGCCGCCGTCTGCGTGACCGTTTGGGTCGCGCCCGCCGCCGTCTCCGTGACCGTTTGGGTCGCCCCCGCGGCCGTCTCCGTCACCGTGTCGGTCACCGTGTCCGTGACCGTCTCGGTCGCGCCCGCCGCGGTCTCCGTCACCGTGTCGGTCACCGTGTCCGTGACCGTCTCGGTCGCGCCCGCCGCCGTCTCCGTCACCGTGTCGGTCACCGTGTCCGTGACCGTCTCGGTCGCGCCCGCCGCGGTCTCCGTCACCGTGTCGGTCACCGTGTCGGTCACCGTCGCCGTGGTCCCCGGCACCGTCTCGGTCACCGTGTCCGTCACCGTCGCCGTGGTCCCCGGCACCGTCTCGGTCACCGTGTCCGTCACTGTCGCCGTAGTCCCCGGCACCGTCTCGGTCACCGTGTCCGTCACCGTCGCTGTCGCGGTCTCGGTCGCCGTCTCGGTCGCCGTCTCGGTCGCGGTCTCGGTCGCCGTCGTCGGTCTCGGTCGCCGTCTCGGTCGCCGTCTCAGTCGCCGTCTCGGTCGCCGTCTCGGTCGCGGTCTCGGTGGAGGTCTCGGTCACAGTCTCGGTGACCGTCTCGGTGGGCCCGGGTGCCGCACAGGGCGCCCGGATGACCCGGTTGTTGTCCAGCGTGACCGCGCCATTCCTGGCCAACACCCGGCCTTGCACGGTGGCGCCTGTCGTAATCGTGGCGCTGGTGAAGGCAAGAATGGTGCCCACGAACATCGTCGTGGTGCCCAGCGTCGCGGAGCTTCCCACCTGCCAGAACACATTGCAGGCCTGAGCGCCGCCAACGAGGGCAACTGCACTACCGGACGCGGTAGTCAAGGTCGTACCGGCCTGGAAGATGAAGACCGCGTTCGGGTCACCGCCTCCGTCGAGCGTGACCGTACCCGTCAGCTGCATGCTGGTCGCGGCGTTGTAGACCCCCGGCTCTAGCGTCCGGTCGCCTAGATCCTGACCCGTCGTACTGAAGTCCGGGGCCCGTGAGGCAGCATCGTTGTACGCCGTCGTCAGAGCAGTTTGGGCATCTGCCGCGACCGGGTCCGCCGAATGCTGAGAACCATTGAAGACCTGACCAGGTGGAAAGCCGGTAATCGCAGAACCGGGGCTTACGCCGAGGTCGCCGGAGAGCACGGTCGGTCCGGTGTTGGTGACCGTCGTCGCCGCCAGCACGGCAAAGCGCGCCGCATCGCCTAGAACGACCGGGTCGGGGTCCGCGGCCGCGGCCGGAAGCCCGATCAACCCGAGACTGATCGCCAAAGCCGCCGTGCTGCTGGCCAGCACTGCCGCAGAGGCGGCGACGAAGCGAGATTGGGGCATGTGGGTATCCGAAACGTTGCCGGATCCGCCCCCACGACAGATACCAGTGCCGCATGTCCGGTTAGTGCACTTTACACCCGGAAGTCCATATTGCACTGGACCGCGTGGGCTCGGCGGAACGCTGGTTGCTGACCGGGATCAGTCGCGCTTCTGCACTGCCGCGATCGAGCTGAATGGATAGAGCGCCGTAGTCGACTCCCCGGCGGTTGCCTCGACGAAATCGGCGCCGACCCGGCCGACGAGTACGTCGTGCCGGGCGCCGTCCATCAGCCGCAGCACACAGCGCTGGCGCTCCTGCGCGATCCGCCGTAACGCCGAGCCCAGCCCGAGGCTCGCGGTCGGCGACCAGGCCGCCGGTGGGACCGAGCGGTCTGAGGCGCCGCGCACCTGACTCACCGCCGGCAGCCGAACGATCCACTCCTGGCCCTGACCGGCGATCAGGCACCAGTCCGCGTTGACCCGTTGCAGGGTTCCGCCCACACTCCCGACACCGATCACCTCGACCACGACCACCCGGTCGACCGAGGCCATCATCCGGCTCGCGAGCGTCACCTGTGCGTATTCGGCCTGCCCCCGGTCGGCGATCTCGTGCCCGCGTTCGACCTGGAAGAGACCGTCGGCCTGTTGCTCGAGATCGTCGAACAAGGCGAACAGCTGTTCCTCCCACGTCATGCCTCGAGCCTCGCACGCCCTCAGCCCGGGAGGCGAGGCGTCTCCACAGGCTGCCACTTACGGTTGCATCCAACCGCTGATGGGTCTTAAATGATGCAAACAGAAGCAAACGTAAGGATTAGGGGGTTGAGCCATGGATTCGGGCGGTTCGATCCCACGCTGTGCCGCCGTCTGGCTCGTCGTCACGGTCTCGGTCGCTGGCCTGCTTGCCTGCCTCGCCGGTGACGTGGTTCGCGCGGTCAGCCTGATCTCCTCGGGTCGGCTTGCGGCGGCACCGTTCGATGAACTCCTTGCCCTGCTCGCCGCTCTGGCCCTGGTGGCGTGTGGGCTCTGGTTCTGGCTCGTGACCACCCTGATCACCGTCGAGGCGGCCCTGGGAGGGACTGCGCAAACGTCGCGACTGGCCCGGGCCAGCTGTCCCGAGGGGCTCCGGCGGCTGCTGCTGTCAGCCTGCGGACTGGCCTTGGCGTCCGGTCTCGTGACGCCGGCAACGGCGGTCGAAGGTCAAGCACCAATGCCGTCTCCCCATCCAGCCACGCTGGTCGGGCTGCCGCTTCCGGATCGGGCAACCGTCGTCGCGGCACCGGCCACGCTCACCGTCGTCGCAACCGGCGGCGAGGAACGACCCCATCGGACGCAGGCGATGCGCCCCAGACCCGGCGCCTACATGTCCCGGACGGTACGGGTGCGGGCCGGCGACACGTTGTGGAGCCTGGCCGCGTCGACCCTGTCTCCCGACGCCAGCGACGCGGACATCGCTACGACCTGCCGAGCGATCTACGCCCGCAACCAGCGGGTCATCGGCGGCGACCCAGACCTGATCCTCCCCGGCACCACCCTCTCGCTCCATCACATCCAGGAGGAGTCGCAATGACATCCCGCCACGCCGAGGTCAGCCGGCTGCGCCAGCGAGTCGCGGTGGGCAGCACGCAAGGCACCCTTGCCCTCGACCTCGGCCCCCGTCTCGATCCCCCGGCCATGTCGGCCTCATCCAGCGGGCTGGGCGCTGACGTGGTTCCGATCGATGTGCTGGTACGCCGCCAACTCGAGTCGTGGTCGCACCGGTACATCCAAGCGGTCGTCGAGATCGTCAACGGCGACCGGCCGGCGTCACAGCTGGTGCGGTGGACCTCGCCGAGGGTCCACGAGGAGCTGAGTCGCCGTGCCCAGGTCGTCGCCCAGGCCGGCGTACATCAAGCAGGCCTTGGCCGTGGCCGCCGACCCGTCGTACGCCCCGCCGTCCAGAAGGTGCGCACCTGCTTCATCAGCCCCGGCGTCGCCGAAGTCGCGGTCCGCGTGAGGTACGGCGAACGCTCCCGCGCGCTAGCCGCCCGCTTCGAGCACGTCAACAACCGCTGGCTGTGCACCGCCCTGGAGTTTGCCTGACCTGAGGAGCGCCAGCGACGAACGGAAGCAGAGCCGACCTGTCCAAGAGGGCTGACGCCATGACTACCGCGCTCGACACCCGACGTCCGTTCACCCGCGCGGACGCGATCCGGGCGGGCCTGGATCCGAAGCTGTTGCGGGGATCGATGTTCCGCCGAGTCTTCAGAGGTGTCTATGTCGAGGCGGAGGTCCCGGACAGCCCGCTGGTCAGGGTAGGGGCCGCCCTCGCTGTCGTCGGCAAGACCGCGTTCGCCAGCCACGCGTCCGCCGCCCGGGTCTATGACGTGCCGATCCCGACCCTGCCCGACGAACACGTCTCCGTACTCGATCCCAACCAGCGGCGGACCCGGGCCGGAGTCCGATGCTCCGTCAACCCGCGCCCCGACGTACGCATCGTCCACGGCCTCCGGGTCTCGGCTCCAGCGCAGATGTTCGTCGAACTCGCCTCGATCCTGAACTTGGTCGATCTGGTCGTCGTCGGCGACAACCTGGTCCGCACCGGCCGCGTCACTAGCCGCCAATTGGTCGACTACTGCACGTCGACGGACCTTCCCGCCGCGGCCGCAGCGAGGCAGGCCGCACGCTACGTCCGACCGCGGGTCGACTCGCCGATGGAGACCCGGCTCCGGATGCTGCTGGTGCTGGCCGGGCTGCCGGAACCCAAGGTCAACATCACCGTCGCCGACCTCAACGGGCAGCCGCTTCGCCGCTACGACCTGTGCTGGCCAGAGGTGAAAGTGATCGTCGAGTACGACGGCCGCCACCACATCGAGCGCGAAGACAACTGGGAGTCCGACCTGGACCGTCGGGAGGCGATCGACGACGACGAGTGGCGGATCTTGGTCGTGGTCGCGAACGGAAAGAGCCGAGTCGGCGCGAGTTCTCCAGAGGAGCGAAGCGGGGGAGGAAACTCGCGCCGACTCGGCTCTCCGGCGACGACTGCCCGGTGTACCAACGCGTCCGAGCGACGCCTGGCGCCCACACTTCCCGGCCCGACCCTGACCAAACGGTGCTCATGCACGATTGCGACGCCCGAATCCGCATAGAGGGCAGTCGCAATCGTGCTGGTGCACGATTGCGACGGATCGACGCGTGGCGCCGTGCTACCGAGGGGTCAAGACGCAGAACTCATTGCCATCGGGATCGGCCATGACCACCCAGCTGACCTCGCCCTGGCCAATGTCGATCGGGTCGCCCCGAGCGAGACGAGACGGTCGACCTCCGCCTGCTGATCGCCGTCGATGGGTGGGGCGAGGTCGAAGTGCAGCCGGTTCTTCCCGGTCTTCGGCCGCACGGGCGGACCGCCCCAGGTGATCTTCGAACCGCCGTGCGGCGATTGGATCGCGGTCTCTTGGTCCTGGTCCCAGACCAACGGCCAGCCCAGCGCCTCGCTCCAGAAGTATCCGACCTGCTGCGTCCCGTCGGACGAGAGTGCCCCGATGAACCCGGTGTTGGCGAGGAAGTTGTTGCCCGGCTCGATGACGCAGAACTCGTTGCCTTCGGGGTCGGCGAGCACCACGTGATCCGCGTCTTGGCCCTGGCCGATGTCGAGGTGCCGGCCGCCAAGCTCGAGCGCCCTCTTCACCGTCTGCTGCTGGTCCTCGAGGGACGAACTCGTCAGATCGAAGTGCATCTGGTTCGGGCCGGTCTTCGGCTCATGGGTCGGGAAGAACTCGATCCGGAACTCGGTGCCATCGCTCGGAAGGAGCACGAAGCCGTCTTCGTCGTCGACCATCTCCCGGCCCAGAACTCCGGCCCAGAACTGAGCCAGACGGAGGGGGTCGTTGGCATCGAAGGCGAGCGCGACGAGTTGAGCAGGCATTCCGCAACGCTAGGCAGGCAGGCTCGGCGATCGCAATGCGATTGAACACGGGGCAGTCAGTGGCGCTGCGGGTTCAGGCGATCAGCAGGCGAGCGCCAAGCTCAGCTGCGTCGAGATCGACGATGTCGCGGTTGCGTTCGGCCCACCTGCCCGAGGCGAGGTCGCCACGGAGACTGTGCACTGTCCTCTGCTCAGCGTCCGGCCCGACTGCGTCCCAGACCGATACTCCGCGACGAACACTCTCGTCCAGGTATGCCTCGGGACGGCGCCAGTGGGCCTCGAAGAACCCATCGGCGCAGTCCCATGGAATGGGCACCGGCTCCAACCGGGCTCCGATCGCGCCCGCCAACTCGGGCAGCGACGCCAAGACTTTGCGGGATCTCAGGGCAGCGAACTCGGGCAGGTAGTCGCGAGTCAGCCAGAACTGTCGAGGGTCACTGGTGTCGAACAGGAAAACCACCACGCGACGAGCCACCCGCCGCATCTCGCGCAGGCCGGCGATCGGATCCTGCCAGTGATGAACGGTGCAAACCGCCATCGCCGCATCGAAGGACTGGTCGTCGAACGGCAAGCTCTCGGCAGATCCAGCCAGGCACGGCGCCGCGTCCGGCAGGCGCTGCGAGCGCATGAGCGCCGACGGTTCCACGGCGAGGACGTAGCGGTCCGGGGGCTCGTACGACCCGGTGCCCGCCCCGACGTTCAGTACGGTCCGGGCATCGCCGAGCGCTGCCCAGATCTGCGCAGCGATGCGCGGTTCAGTACGCCGGGTGGCGGTGTAAGTCGCTCCGATGGTGTCGTACAACTGCCCACCCGACATGGACCCTGCCCTTCTGGTGGTCTCGACAAGCTCGACCACCGACGAGAGCCGAATGGTCAGCCGTTGACCCGCGCGGTGAGGCCGGTCGGCCCGCCAGGTGCGCCGTGGCACTTCTTGAACTTCTTGCCCGAGCCACAGGGACATTCGGCATTGCGGCCCACGCCCGCGAACTCGTCGTCGGCATGCGTGACCGTCTTGCCCTTCACCTCGACCTCGCCGTCCTCGCTGGGTGCGGAGTAGGACAGGTTCGTCGGAGCCTTGGGCTTGGTGAGGCCCTTGACCAGCATGGCCGGCGCCTCGACCGGCTGCGGCGCCGACGGGAGGTTGCGCGCCATCGGCTCGACGGCGCGTTCGACGGCGGGCTCGAGGTCGGGCAGGGTCAGCGAGGACGCGTCGACCTCGACGTCCCCGGCGGGGGCCTGCTCGAACTGGATCTCGGCGTTGAACAGGAAGCCGACTGCTTCCTCCTTGATGCCGTCCATCATCGCGGCGAACATGTCGAAGCCCTCGCGCTGGTACTCGACCAGGGGGTCGCGCTGGCTGTAGGCCCGCAGGTAGATGCCTTCGCGCAGGTAGTCCATCTCGTAGAGGTGCTCGCGCCACTTGCGGTCGAGTACGGCGAGCAGCACGTTGCGCTCGAGGTCGCGCGTGTTCGCCTCCCCGAGTGTGGCCTCGCGCTGGTCGTACGCGTCGAGCGCGTCCTTGCGCAGGAGCTCGATCAGATCGTCCCGGTTGAGGTTGGCCCGACCGCCGGCCTGCTTCTCGAGGACCTTGTAGTCGACTGAGATGGGGTAGAGCTGTTTGAGGCCGACCCACAGGGCCTCGAGGTCCCACTCCTCCGCGAACTCCTGGGTGGCCCCAGAGACGTACCCCTCGATGACGTCCTCGATGAACCCGCGGACCTGTCCGTGCAGGTCGGCGCCCTCGAGGACCTCGCGACGCTCGCCATAGATCACCTCGCGCTGCCGGTTCATGACGTCGTCGTACTTGAGCACGTTCTTGCGGGACTCGAAGTTCTGCGACTCCACCTGGCCCTGGGCGTTGGCGATGGCGCCGGTGACCCGCTTGTTCTCGATCGGGATCTCGTCGGGGACCTTGAGCATGGTGAGCACCCGGTCGACCCAGTCGGACTTGAACCGCTGCATGAGCTCGTCCTGGAGCGACAGGTAGAACCGGGACTCGCCGGGGTCGCCCTGCCGGCCGGACCGACCGCGCAGCTGGTTGTCGATGCGCCTCGACTCGTGCCGTTCGGTGCCGACGACGTAGAGACCGCCTGCCTCCTTGACCTCGTCGTGCTCGTTGGCGACCTGGGCCTTGATCTTCTCCACCATGGCCGGCCAGGCGGCCTCGTATTCGGCGCCGGTCTCGCCGACCGGGTCGAGCCCCTGCTTTCGGAGCTCCTGGTCGGCCAGGAACTCCACCGATCCGCCGAGCATGATGTCGGTGCCGCGGCCGGCCATGTTGGTGGCCACCGTGACCGTGCCCTTGTGTCCGGCCATCGCGACGATCTTGGCCTCGTCCGCGTGCACCTTGGCGTTCAGGACGGAGTGCGGGATGCCCTTCTTCTTCATCAGGGCGGACAGGTGCTCGGACTTCGCGACCGAGACGGTGCCGACCAGCACCGGCTGGCCCTTCGCGTGACGTTCGGCGATGTCATCGACGACGGCGGCGTACTTGGCGTCCTCGGTGCGGTAGACGAGGTCACCCTGGTCGATTCGGATCATGGGCTTGTTCGTCGGGATGGGTACGACGCCGAGCCGGTAGATCTTGTCGAACTCCGAGGCCTCGGTCATCGCCGTACCGGTCATGCCGGACAGCTTCTTGTAGAGCCGGAAGTAGTTCTGGAGGGTGATGGTCGCCAGGGTCTGGTACTCCTCGCGAACCTCCACGCCCTCCTTGGCCTCGATCGCCTGGTGCAGGCCCTCGTTGTAGCGACGACCGGCAAGCATCCGACCCGTGTGCTCGTCGACGATCAGGACCTCGCCGTTCATCACGACGTACTCCTTGTCGTGCCGGAAGAGCTCCTTGGCCTTGATCGAGTTGTTCATGAACGAGATCAACGGGGTGTTGACCGAGTCGTAGAGATTGTCGATGCCGAGGTGGTCCTCGACCTTGGTGATGCCGGGCTCCAGCACCGAGATCGTGCGCTTCTTCTCGTCGACCTCGTAGTCGACGTCCTTGACCATGCCGCGGGCGATCTTCGCGAACTCGTCGTACCACCGGACCTCGTCCTGGGTGGGGCCCGAGATGATCAACGGGGTCCGAGCCTCGTCGATCAGGATCGAGTCGACCTCGTCGACGATGGCGTAGTTGTGCCCGCGCTGGACGCAGTCTTCGATGGAGTTGGCCATGTTGTCGCGCAGGTAGTCGAACCCGAGCTCGTTGTTGGTTCCGTAGGTGATGTCGCAGGCGTAGGCGACGCGCCTTTCGGCCGGCGTCATCGCCGGCAGGATCACGCCGGTGGTGAGCCCCAGGAAGTGGTAGATGCGCCCCATCCACTCCGCGTGGTACTTGGCGAGGTAGTCGTTGACGGTGACGACGTGCACACCCTTGCCGCTCAGAGCGTTGAGGTACGACGGCATCGTCGCAACCAGGGTCTTGCCCTCACCGGTCTTCATCTCGGCGATGTTGCCGAGGTGCAGCGCTGCTCCACCCATGACCTGGACGTCGAAGTGCCGCATGCCGACCACCCGTTTGGCGGCCTCGCGGACCACGGCGAAAGCCTCGGGCATGATGTCGTCGAGCGACTCACCGTCGGCGAGTCGCTCCTTGAACTCCGGCGTCATCGCCTGGAGCTCGCTGTCGCTCATCTTGGCGAAGTCGTCCTCGATGGCGGCCACCGCCTTGGAGATCGCCTCGAGTTCACGGAGGATCTTTCCTTCGCCGATGCGGAGGATCTTGTCGAGGATGGACGGCACGGTGATGAACTCCTGGGGGTTTTGGGGCGCGCAGTGTTGCGCGGGCCACTCTACCTAGCCTGGAAAGCCGAGGGCCACGATCCAGGTGCGACGCCTAGCTGGTGGCTGGCCGGTCCGCCCCCGAGGCCGGTCCGAACGCCCCCCGATCCGCGCCAGGCCCGGCGTGACCGCCCGGCTGCCCGCGATCGTCTGCATGCTCGTCTTGTACGTCGGCAGGACGTGGCGCTGGACCCTCGGCTCGGGCACCGCGCTGCTGGGCGTGGCCGTGTGGAAGTAGTCGGCCTGGACTCGGTCCGGGGTCACGTCGACCACCAGGAACCCGTGGCCGATCCCGTCGAGGTACTTGGTCCACGGGTTCAGGGCCTGGATCTGCTGGACGACCTGACCGACGAGTGCGACCCGGGCCTCCGGCGGGGTCCCGGGCGGTACGACGGTCGCCGAGAGCTCGTAGATGCCGTCGCTGGTGACCGACGGGGTGACGAACTCGACGCCCACGGACTCGTAGGTGGTCGACGCGAACTGGTCCGAGGGGATGTCCGCGGCCCACGACGAGTGGATGTCCCCGGTCAGGACGACGGTGTCACCCGCTTCGGCGGGTTGCGCCGCCAGATGAGTCAGGAGCGACTTCTGGTCGGCGCCGTACCCGTCCCACGCGTCAGCGTTGACCAGGTCGAGTGGGGACTGGAAGATCGCACCCGGGATCCGGAACGGGACGACCATGACCTGGTTGCCGAGCAGGTGCCACCGGCGTCCGGTCGAGGCAACGGTGTCCTTGACCCATTGCAACTGCTCGGGCTCGGGCAGGTGCCTGGCCGGGTCGGCCAGGGCCGCGTCGATCTCCGGGATGCCAAGGGGCACGAAACCGGTGACGTTGGCCCCGCCGGGCGGCGCGACCTGCTCGCTGCGGTTCTGCCGGGTCTCGAGGATCGAGAGGTCGCCGAGGTCTCCGAACGTGAACTGCTTGAAGAACTGGGTGCCCTGGTGGGGCAGCTGCTGGTCGGGGAGTCGGAACGGCATCCACTCGAGGTATGCCTTCATGGCGTCCTCGCGACGTGCCAGGTAGTCGCCCTCACCGGCCTGGTGGTTCTCGGCGCCCTGGGCCCAGGCGTTGTTGGCCACCTCGTGGTCGTCGAAGATCGTGATCCACGGGTGCTTGGCGTGCGCGGCCTGGAGGTCACGGTCCGCCTTGTGCAGCGCGTGCCGCAGCCGGTAGCCCTCGAGGTCGATCGTCTCGGTCTCGGGCTGACTGTCCCGGACGCCTACCAGTTCCGGCGGACCGTAGCGGTCCGCACCGTTGCCGTACTCGTAGATGTAGTCGCCCACGTGCAGGACGAAGTCAAGGTCGTTGCGTCGTGCGATCGCGCGGTAGGCGGTGAACCAGCCACCGGTGTAGTTGCTGCACGAGGCGAGGGCGAACCGCAGCGCGTGGGTTCTCCCGGGTTCGTCTCCCGCGGTCTGGGTGCGACCGACCGGGCTGTGCTCGCCCTTCGCGCTGAATCGGTACCAGTAGTTCCGGTAGGGGCGGAGACCCTGGACGTCGACCTTGACGGTGTGGTCGCTGTCCGGGCTGGTGCGTACGTGACCCTTGCGCACGACCTGCCTGAAGTGCCGGTCCCGGCTGACCTCCCACTTCACGTTGAGCGGCCGGCCGCGGCCACTGCCGGGGGTCGCGACCCGCTCTCCCTCGCGCGCCGGTGGTGTGGCCCTGGTCCAGATGACGACGGCGTTCGCGGTCGGGTCGCCGCTGGCCACGCCGTACCCGAAGATGCCCCGGTGAGCCGGCGCTGCGGCAACCGCCGCATCGAAGGCCCGAAGCGGGACTGCGAGCGCGGCTGTGGCGACAGCGGCACCCTTGATCACAGAGCGGCGGTCGACGCCGGCTAGAGGGGTCATGCATCGCAGCATCCCCCGCGGGATTCCCGTTGGCTACCCCAGTAAGTCGGCTCCCAAATGCGGTCAGCCGCGGCTGAGCTCGAGGCTCAGCGCCGGCGCCAGGTCGCCCCTGGGCTCGGCGCGGATGTCGCCCAGACCGAGCCAGCCGGCCAGCGCACGAAGCTCCTCGGCCAGCTCATAGGCCGTTTCCGGTGGCGCCCCGGGCTCGGCGTACGCGGCCTTGACCAGCAGGACGCCGTTCTTGCGGTCGGCCTTCAGGTCGACCCGGCCGACGATCCGGTCTCCGAGCAGGAAGGGCAGCACGTAGTAGCCATAGACCCGCTTCTCCGCCGGGACGTAGATCTCGATCCGGTAGTGGAAGTCGAACAGGGCTTCGGCCCTGGCTCGCTCCCAGACCACCGGATCGAACGGGCTGAGTACGGCGCGCGCGTGCATGCTGCGGGGCATGGTCGCGTCGCGGTGCAGGTAGGTCGGTTTGTCCCAGCCCTCGACGGCCACCGGGAGCAGCTCCCCGGTCTCGACGAGCACGTCGACCGCGGGCTTCACCGCCGCGGCGTCCATCCGGTAGTAGTCGCGGAGCCCGGCGAGGGTGGCGATCCCGTGGGACTTCGCCGCCCGGCGGACCAGCTCGAGTTCGGCCTCGGCTGGACTGGGCGGCGGCAGTGCGAGCACGTGCGGCGGCAGGACCTTCTCCGGCAAGTCGTAGAGGACCTCGAACTGCTGGTTGCGTCCGGCGATCGCAAGGTCGCCGGTCATGAAGAGGAAGTCGAGCACCTTGCGGGTGTCGGACCAGTTCCAGCCCCAGTTCTCCTTGACCCGCGGCAGTCCGTCGTCCAGGTCGCGGGCGGTGCTCGGACCACGGTCGCGGACCTCGGCCAGCACCGATGCCTCGAGCTTGGGATCTGCCTCCATCACCTTCCACTTGCCGCGCTGGGTGCGGTAGTGCTCCATCCGGTGGTGCATCACCGGCCACAGGTCGACCGGCATGAAGGCCTGGACGTGCGCCCAGTACTCGATGATCCGCCGCGGCTGCTGTTCCGAAGCGCGGTGCAGCAGCTCGACTTCGTACGGACCCATCCGCGAGAACAGCGGCATGTAGTGCGCGCGCTGGAGCACGTTGACCGAGTCGACCTGGAGTACGCCGGTGCGCGCCAGTGTCCTCGAGAAGGTGCGCATCGTGGGCACCGTGTGCCGGGGATCGCGAAAACCCTGGGCGGCCAGGGCGATCCGCCGGGCCTGGGCCAGCGACAGGCTCTGCGAGCCTGGTTGGCGGCCGGGCCTTGGTTGGAGCGGGTGTCACGGGATGTCGAGCAGCTTCTCTCGCACGGCGTACATGACGGCTTCCATGCGGGAGTGGAGCTGGAGCTTCTCCAGGATGTTGCGCACGTGGTTCTTCACGGTGTTCTCGGAGATGAACAGCTGCTTGGCGATCTCGCGGTTGTTGAGGCCCTTGGCCACCAGTCGAAGCACCTCGAGCTCGCGGTCGGTCAGCCGCAGCCCCGGCACCTGGTCCCGCTCGGGACGCGACATCTGCTTGAACTCGTCGATCAGCTTCACGGCCATCGACGGGCTGATCAGGGACTGGCCGTCGGCCACCACTCGGACTGCCTGGGCGACCTCCTCGATGGAGGAGTCCTTGAGCAGATAGCCGGAGGCCCCGCTCTTGACGGCCTCGTAGAGATCCGCCTCCTCGTCGCTGACGGTCAGCATGATGATCTTGGCCGACGGCACGACTTCCTTGATGGCGACACAGGCCTCGATGCCGGAGCGCTTGGGCATCCGCACGTCGAGAAGTACGACGTCGGGCGCGGAGCTGGCCGCGATCGTGGTGCCCTCGACGCCGTCGCCGGCCTCGCCGACAACCTCGATGCCCTTCTCGACCCCGAGCAGCATGACCATGCCGCGCCGAAACAGCTCCTGGTCGTCGACAACGAGCACGCGAATCGGCTCGGAGTCTCCGGTGCGTGAATCAGTCACACGGGAATCATGGCATGAACCACACAAAAAATGGCCCGTTCGGGCGATTGAAGACGGCAACGGGGTGGCCCAAAGGGGCCACCCCGAGGTTCGGATTCTGCGTTCTCAGGCCTTCAGATCGAGGGAGATCACGCCGTAGTCGTAGCCGCGTCGCCGGTAGACGACAGCTGGCCGTTCGCTCTCCTTGTCTACGAACAGGTAGAAGTCGTGGCCCACCAGCTCCATCTCGTAGAGAGCCTGGTCGAGCGTCATGGGTGCTGCCGGGTGGGTCTTCTCGCGCACCACAAGCGGCCCGTCACCGGTGATCGCGATCGGCCCGATCTGCCGTTCGATGACCTCGTCGTCGGAAACCTTGCTGATCTGCCCACTCGGCGGCATCCCGGCCAGCGCCTCACCGACCGAGACCGGAGTGTGTCGTCCGTGGTGCACCCGGCGGCGATCAGCGGCGCGTCGCATCTGCGCGGCCATCTTGTCCAGGGCCAGGTCAAGCGCCCCCATCTTGTCCTCTGCGGCAGCCTCGGCCCGGATCACCGGACCCTTGGAGAACGCGGTCAGCTCGACCCGGAAGGAACGGTCGTGCTGGCGAGGGTTGCGTTCCTGCTCCACCTCGACCTGGACCCGCATGATCCGGTGATCGTGCTTCTCGAGTCGAGACAGCTTCTCCTCGACATGGCCTCGGAACCGCTCAGACAGTTCGCAGTGGCGGCTGTTGACCACAACATCCATGGACTACCTCCCGTACTCATCGATTGTGTCGGGTTGTAGGAGCCCGCCCGACCGACCTGGTCTTCGACCCCACAATCGCCTGCTGAGGCTTTCGCAGCTTCTGCCACTATCGGCCTTCTCCCGAAAGTCCGTCGAGACGGCCGCTGAGCGACCTTCTCGGGGACGACGCCGTATCTGACGGCGGGACGGGGCAGGACTTACCACTAAGCCGCACCGTGATCGGCTGCCCCACTCGGCCGTGAGGCCGGGACGGACGAGCCTTACGTGGACCGTTTCGCCTGCGACTGGCATCGGCTTGCCGGAGTTGTACCCACCTCGCGGGGGGTATCTCGCCGGCGCAACCACGGACCCGGGCGGACTCCATACAAAGACGTTAGTCGGTCGTCCCTCGCAAGACCAGCGAGGGGCCTGCGGCCCCATGAGGGCCCGGTGTCGGTTTGGGTGTCGGTTTGGGTGTCCGTTTGCGGGTGGCGGCGACCACCGCAATCGCGTCCGATCTGATCCCGACGGACTCGAGCGCGCGCTGCGCTTCCCTGGCCGTGGCACCGGTCGTCAGCACGTCGTCACAGATCACCGTCCGGGCCCGTCGGCGGCGCCGCGCCAGGGTCGCGACGGCCGCCGTCGGGCACCAGAAGGAGCCGGCGAGGTTGTCGGCCCGTTGCTCGGAGGTGAGGCCGGCCTGGTCCAGGACGACCCCGCGGATGGACAGCAACCGATGCGGCACGGCGTCGTACCCGACGGCGCGCAGGTGCCGGGCAGCGGCCCGGGTCATGGTGTACGTCGGGTCGTGACCGCGGGCCCGCACGCTGGTCCGGCGCGAGGGCACCGGCACCAGAACCAACGTCCCACGGTCGGGGAGAGCCGCGGCGACCGCCTGCGCCAGCAGCAGCCCCAGCGGTGCAGCCAGCGCTAGCAGGCCATGCTCCTTGTGGCCCAGGACCAGCTCACGTAGGAGTCCTTCGTAGGCTCCGCTGGCCCACGGCGTCACGAGGCCCGCGGGACACGGGGTCGGCCAGGACGGTTGCGCCGCCGCTGGCAGCCCGGCCAGGCAGTCGGGGCAGAGCAGTCGGCCTCCTCGCCGACACCCCAGACAGGTGCTGCCGGTGACCAGATCGCTGAACGCGTCGTACACGCCCTCATCGCACCGGGTGCGGACCCGCGACGCAAGGGCGAGCCACCGGCCTGTGGATCAACCCACGTAGTCCAGAGCCGACGCGTCCGCCGCGAGCGGCGGGCTCCCCGCGACGATCGACTCGAAGCCGCCAGCGGGCTTCTGGAGGTAAGGACGCTCCTCTGGCCGCGGCGAGCTGATCAGCTTCGCGCCGAGATCGCCGGGGATGCCCGAAACGGCGTCCGGGTCGAACTGCGGGGGCGAACCGTCGACGATGGCGCTGAGCAGCTCGGACTGCCTGCCCGCCAGCGCCTTGAGGTAGTAGATCTCGGTCGGCGCACGCCAGCCGATGTCGCGGATCCGCAGCTGTTCTCGCTTCCCCTCGACGATCGTCTGGGCCCGGGTCGCGTGCAGCGTCGAGTTCGGCCCCGCGGTGAACGCCCGGCTCATCACGATCCGGTCGCTGCCTCTCCCCCGGATCGTCGCCAGGATCCGGGTCCCATCTCGGGACACCAGGAAGTCGATGACGTCATGTCCAGTGATGCCCGGCACGTCAAGGGAGACGAGCCGGTTGTTGACCAACACCGAGACGACCGCACCGCCGAGCCGGCGGTCGACCACCCACATCCGGTGCGACAGGTCCCACGCGGGGTGCAGGATGTCCACGCCCCCGCTGATGATCGTGCGCGGCGTGGACTCGTCGGTCGCCGCGACGGTGGCAAGGATGACCCGCTGTCCGTCCTCGGTGACTCCCGCGATCTGGTTCGCATCGAGGTCCACCGAGACGTCACGCAACCCGAACCGCCGCTGACCGAACGGTCCGGTGAGCAGGGTCTGGGGCTCCCCGTCGAGCACCCGCATGGCGAGGCCGTCGCTCAGCCCGTAGATCTCCCCGCGGGCATTGGTCCCTGCCGGGTCGTAGTTGGCTCCCGTGAAGACACTGAAGTCGGAGCTGCCGCCGGGGAGCGGCAACGGGTGGCCGCCGACCGTGATCCGGATCTCCGTGATGGACGGCACCTGGTGCAACGTCCAGGCGAACTGGACCTCCATCTTCTCCAGGGTCTCGAGTGGCAGCTCGGACAGGTCTCCGCGCAAGGGGATGTCGGCGATGCCATCCGGACTCACCGTGACCGAGAGGTTCAGGCTCGTGCCCTCGGGTACGAACGTCCGTTCGACCCTCGGATCCGTGGGGCCTTCGAGCAGGGCCTGGATCAGCAAGGTGGCCTGCTGGTCACCCTGCGGGACGAACACCGGCTCGGGGACCAGGGTCAGGGCAGCGGGGTCGAAGTAGTAGATCGACATCGGCCGGGTCTGGGCCGCGAACCAGTCGGCCGAGACCAGGAGGGCGTCGGGAGCAGACGCGATCCGCCACTCGCCGCCCGTCTTCTCCATGGCAAAGCCGAGGCGCCGCGTCCCGCCCGGCGGGGTCCCGGTCCACTGGCCACGCGAGTCGAACCTCTTCACGCCCGTCAGCGAAACCTCGAGTTCAGACTTGCCCCGGGGTGCCGTCTTGGACTCGTAGACCAGGAAGCCGTCCTCGGGGCGCCAACTGTCGGCCGCCGACTTGGTCAGGAACTCGCGGGCGACCGCGACTGACATGGGTCTGGCGGTCATCGCCTCGAGGAAGTGCGTGACGATGTCCGGGGCGGACTCATTCTCCTGCGGACCGCGCGGCACGTAACGCCCCTCCGACTCGCCGATGACGCCACCCGCGTCGTCGGCGTTGTGAACGGCGCCGTCGTCCGGGATGTCCACGCACCCGGTCAGAGCGCTCCCCAGGATCAGCGCACCGACGACCCACCAGCGGCGCATCATCCGAGGCGCCCCCTTCACCGGTGTGGGCGCCGGCGGGGCTTCCGCGTCCTCGGGGACAAGCGGCAACGGGCTCTGGCGAAGCGGGCGACCTACGCGTCGGGGCAAGGTCAGCCGGAACTGGGCGCCGTGACCCGGCCGGCCCCAAGCCTGCAGCCAGCCGCCGTGCAGGTGGGTGTCCTCCAGCGAGATGGACAGGCCGAGCCCGGTCCCACCTGTGGTCCGGGCCCGGGCCGGGTCGGCGCGCCAGAAGCGGTTGAAGACCATGGCGGACTCGCCTGCGGCGAAGCCGACGCCGTAGTCGCGCACAGCGATGGCCGCTGACTCTTCGTCGCCGGCCACCAGTACGAGGACGTCGCCGGACTCGGCATGGTCGATCGCGTTGGTCACCAGGTTGCGCACGATCCTGTCCACGCGTCGTACGTCGGCCTCGGCGAGACAGGGATGCATGGGGGCCTTGACGACGACCCGGGTGCCGCGCTGGTCTGCCAGCGCCCGCGTCGTGCGCACCACCCGGTGGGCAACGTCGACCAGGTTGACGTCGTCGACGTCGAGGACCGCGGCACCAGCGTCGAACCGGCTGATCTCGAGCAGGTCGCTGAGCAGACCCTCGAAGCGGTCCAGCTCGGTCTGGAGAAGCTCCGCGGACCGGGCCGTCGCCGGGTCGAACTCGGCACGCGCGTCGTGGAGCACGTCGCCCGCCATCCGGACGGTCGTCAGCGGGGTCCTCAGCTCGTGGGAGACGTCCGAGACGAACCGGCGCTGGACCCGGCTGAGCTCCTCTAGCTGCTTGATCTGCCGTTGCAGGTTGGAGGCCATCTGGTTGAAGGAGATCGCCAGCCGGGCGATGTCGTCGTCGCCGGACACCCGAAGGCGCTCCTCGAGCTGGCCGGCGGCCAGCCGTTCGGCAACCCGCCGGGCGAGCCGGATGGGGGCGACGACCTGCTGGGTGACCAGCCAGGTGACGGCGGCCATCAGCACCAGCAGCAGCGCTCCAGCCGTGAGGAGCGCACGGGTGACAAGACCGAGGATCTGTTCCTCCTGGTCCAGCGGGAACAGGTAGTAGATCGTGTAGGTCTCGCCGTCGGCCGGTAGCCGGATCCGAGAACCCACGACGACCCCCGGCACGTCGGGCTTGCCGTCGTTGTACTCGATGCGGGTGTAGGTCCACGCGGTGCGCTCGTCGTTGTCGAAGTGGTCCTCGAGGCTGCGCGGGATGCTGGCAGTGTCCAAGTCCAGCGAGGAGGTGTTGCCGCCTTCGGCAATGCCCGTGTTCTGCTCTCCCGCAGGGCCGGTCAGTACGACGCTGAATCCGCGCGTGGAGCCGCGCACGATGATCGGCTGGACGAGCTGTTCCTTCTGCTGAGTCGGCTCGGAATCGGTGCCGGACACCCCTTCGAGGCGCGACTCGGCGTCGGCCGTCTCGTTGTTGGCCTGGGCGATGACCGTGTCCACCCGACCCTCGAGCAGACCGTCACGCGTCTGCTGGAGGAGGAACCAGGCCACGGCCCCGAAGACGAAAGCGGAGAGCAGCAGCGTGCTCAGGACCACGCGTGCCTGGATCGACCGGCGCCAGAAGGTCAGCGCCCGCCGTACGGCGCCGAGGGTGCGCCACCCAGTCATGGCGGGGCCATCATCCAATCGGGGCCGTTCCGGCCTTGTAGCCCACCCCGCGGACCGTGACCACGATTTCCGGGTTCTCCGGGTCGTGCTCGACCTTGGACCGCAGTCGTTGCACGTGCACGTTGACCAGGCGGGTGTCGGCGGCGTGCCGGTAGCCCCACACCTGCTCGAGCAGGACCTCGCGGGTGAACACCTGCCACGGCTTGCGGGCCAGGCACACCAGCAGGTCGAACTCGAGTGGGGTCAGACTGATCGAGGTGCCGTTGCGGGTCACCGAGTGCCCCGCGACGTCGACCGCGAGGTCGCCGACGATCAGCGACTCCGGGGCGCCCGCGTCGAAGCGTCGTACCCGCGCTCGGATCCGGGCGACGAGCTCCTTGGGCTTGAACGGCTTGACGACGTAGTCGTCGGCCCCGGACTCGAGGCCGACGACAACGTCGATCGTGTCGGTCTTGGCGGTCAGCATGACGATGGGTACGCCGGACTCGGCCCGGATCTCCTTGCAGACGTCGATGCCGTCCTTGCCGGGCAGCATCAGGTCGAGCAGGAGCACATCGGGCTTGTAGTCCCGGAACTCAGCCAGAGCCAAGTCACCGCGGGCACAGACCCGGCTGTCGAAGCCCTCCTGACGGAGGACGATCGTGAGCATTTCTGCGAGCGAGGCGTCGTCGTCGACGACCAGCACCCTGCCGTACTCCGACTGCGCCATGCAGACCCCTCGTGCCTCAGTAGCGGTACTGCTCAGTCTTGTAGGGACCTTCGACCGCAACGCCAAGATACTCCGCCTGCCCTGGCGTCAGCTCCGTCAGGCGCACGCCCAGCGCGCCGAGGTGGAGGCGCGCGACCTCCTCGTCGAGGTGCTTGGGCAGCACGTAGACGCCGACGGGGTACTCCTCGAGCTTGGTGAACAGCTCGATCTGGGCGAGGACCTGGTTGGTGAAGGAGTTCGACATCACGAAGCTGGGGTGACCGGTCGCGTTGCCGAGGTTCATCAGGCGACCCTCGGAAAGGATGATCACCGACTGGCCGCCACCGGTCTCCGTCTCGGGGAACGTGAACAGGTCAACCTGCGGCTTGACGGTCTTGCGCACGATGCCCGGCCAGGTCTCGAGGCCGGCCATGTCGATCTCGTTGTCGAAGTGGCCGATGTTGCCCACGATGGCCTGGTGCTTCATCCGGCTCATCTGCTCGGCGGACACGACGTCCTTGTTGCCGGTCGACGTGATGATGATGTCCGCTGTCGCAAGCACATCCTCGAGGGTGGCGACCTGATAGCCGTCCATCGCTGCCTGAAGCGCGCAGATCGGGTCGATCTCGGTGACGATCACACGGGCGCCCTGGCCGCGAAGCGACTCCGCGCAGCCCTTGCCGACGTCGCCGTAGCCGCAGACGACGGCGACCTTGCCGCCGATGAGGACGTCGGTGGCCCGGTTGATCCCGTCGATCAGCGAGTGGCGGACGCCGTACTTGTTGTCGAACTTGGACTTGGTGACCGAGTCGTTGACGTTGATGGCCGGGAAGAGCAGCGAGCCCTCCTTCATCATCTCGTAGAGACGGTGGACGCCGGTGGTGGTCTCCTCGGTGACGCCCTTGATCTCACCAGCGACCTGGGTCCAGCGGTCCGCGCTCTCCGAGAGGGACTTCTGGAGGACCTCGAACACGATCTTCTGCTCGTGGCTGCCGGCCGTGGCCGGATCGGGCGCGACGCCGGTCTTCTCAGCCTCCACACCGAGGTGGACCAGCATGGTGGCGTCACCGCCGTCGTCCAGGATCATGTTGGCGAACTTGCCGCCGGGCCAGGTCAGGATCTGCTGGGTGCACCACCAGTACTCCTCCAGCGACTCCCCCTTCCACGCGAACACCGGAACGCCTTGCGGGTCCTCGACGGTGCCGTTGGGTCCGACCGCGACAGCGGCGGCGGCGTGGTCCTGGGTGGAGAAGATGTTGCAGGAGGCCCAGCGCACCTCGGCGCCGAGCGCGACCAGCGTCTCGATGAGAACGGCGGTCTGGATCGTCATGTGCAGCGACCCCGCGACCCGGGCGCCGGCGAGCGGCTTGCTGTCGCCGTAGCGCTCACGCATCGCCATCAGGCCAGGCATCTCGTTCTCGGCAAGCTGGATCTCGGTGCGCCCGAAATCAGCCAGGGTCAAGTCTGCGACCTTGTAGTCCATGCGGAGTCCTCACAAAAAGTACGGCGGCTGGTCTTTTCAGATTATCTCCGGCATCTCGGAACCGGAGAATCCTCGCGGGCGTGTGGCGGCGGGAAACCAACGAGCGACGCACCAGGCAACGCCGAGGAGCGGGATCCCGAGCAGAGCGACCAGCGTCGGAACGGACAGCACACCTGAAGCAGCGGCGAACGACGCGTACACCACCACGGCGAAGACCTCAGAAGTGAAACCGAGCACCGACGTCACGGTCGCTCGCGCCGGTCCGGCGATCGCCTGCTGAAGCCGCGCCTCCGCGACGATCATCGTGTTGCTCAGCAACCCGTAGCCGACGCCGATCGCCACGAACCCGGCGTACGGCGTGACGAGGGCGCCCACCGAGATCAGCGCGCCGCCGATCATCACCGCCGCGCCGATCGCGCGCGCCGACATGTTCGCGGTCCGGCCGGCCAGGGCGGTGCCGATCGCCTCCCCCACAACGGTGATCCCGACCAGGATCGGAACTGTCTGCGTCGAGACGTCGTGGTCGCGCGCAACCAGGGGGAAGTACTCGTCGTAGGCGCTGAGCCCGTACAGAACCGCGCCGATGACCACGATCCGGCGTACGTCGACGGCCGTCGAGGCTTCGCCCAGTCCCGATCGGAGCATGCTGAGATAACGGGCCGTGAGCCGTTCGGTCTCCTCGAGCACGTGGTGCTCGCTGTTGGGACGCCGTGCGTTCATGGACACCGGCAGGGTCGCTGCGAGCACCGTGTGGACCCCGGCGAGCGCGACCGAGGACCAGCCGACCAGGCCGTAGCCTCCCAACGCGAAGAGGGGTGCCGCCGCGACCGAAGCGACCAGGACGGCCACCATCGCAATGGACTGACCCCAGCCGATCAACCGTGCGTACTGCTCCTCGGCGCCACGGTCGGTGAGCTCGTCGTACAACAGAGCCTCGAAGGTCCCGGACATTATGGCCCCGGACACGCCCCAGAGCACGAAGCCGAGTGGCATAGCCAGTGAACGTCGGCAGGAGCATCCACGACGCGAAGGCGCCTGCGTAGACCACGCCCGAAAGCACCAGCAGGTGGCGACGGTCGACCGTGTCGGCCCAAGCGCCGGACGGCACCTCGGCGACGAACGAGGTCACCGACCAGATGATGAACAGCGTGGAGATCTGGCCCAGCGAGACACCGTGGTCGGCGAAGAGCAGCGCGTAGACGCTGTACAGCGGGACCAGGTCTCGTGAGGCGAGATAGGCGACGATGCGCAGCGAGAAGCCGCGCGCTAGGACTTACGGGCTGGATCGTGAGCGCATGTGCCAAGGGTAGACCCAACTCCGCAACTGGTGTCCAACGATTTCCTCGCTGCTCCCGGTGGGGTTGCGGTGGGGTCGCGGCGCGGCTGATCGCCGGGCCGCCGGCGCGAAGCGTGAAAGCGACGCGTGGCGGGACGCCTCGAACCAAGCTCGACGGTCCCGCAAACCGTGACGCGTCCCGACGCGGGGAGCCAAGCGCAGCGACGGTGGTGGGGCGCTCAGTGGTGCCGCGGCCCCACCCCGAAGCGCCCCCGGCTCAGGAGCGGGTCGCGGACAGGACGACCCATCCATTCTCCACAGTGATGTTGCTCCGCCAACCAAGCTGAACACACAGAGCGTCGAGTTCGGCCGGGTCGAGGTAGACCTTCACCAGTCGATGCTCGCGTCCGTCGCTCGTCGTTCGGACGGCTGTGTCCGCCTGCGCTGGGTCGAACTTCTCGCGGTGCCGGAGGTCAACATGCTCGTCGACGACCAGCAGCCGGCCGCCGGGGTGCAGCCAGGCCCCGACCCGCACCATGAACTCCTTCCACCGGGCGCGAGGCACGTGAGAGAGCCAGAACGCCATGAGGACGGTGTCGAACCTGATCTCCGGCTCCCACGCAAACACATCCGCGACCTGGAGTTCGACGTCGCCGCGGGTGACCCGCTGCCGGGCCAGCTCCAGCGCCTCCGGAGCGCTGTCAATCGCCACCACCGAGTCGGCCCGGACGGCAAGCTCCTGGGTCCACATCCCGGTGCCGCACGCGATCTCCAGGACTCTGCCTCGTGGGGCCAACAGATCGAGGACCTCGGCAATACCGACTCGAGCCGCCTCGAGGTCATCGCCATACGAGGACACGTCGTACTCGGCGGCGCGGAGGCGGTAGTAGTTGACCTGGCTCGCGAGCAGCTCCCGATCGGCCTCGCCCTGGCTCATTTCGCCGACACTAGCCGCCACCGCGCCACGACACTCCGGACCGGATGCGCGTCACTGCGCACCAATTGGTCGACAATGCGCGTCGACACCGCAGTGCGCGTCACTGCGCACCAATTGGTCGACAACGGCAGCGTCGACACCCACTGAGGCGCGTCATTGCGCGCCAATTGGTCGACAACTGCGCGTCGACACCCACCGATGCGCGTCATTGCGCACCAATTGGTCGACAACTGCGCGTCGACACGGCACGGACGCGCGTCGTTACGCACCAATTGGTCGACAACGGCAGGTCGACAACAGCACCGAACCCGGCGCCCGGCTGGCCAGCGCTCAGTGGGCAGGAGCGGAGGGCTTCGCCGGGCGCTCGGGGGGTTGGTAGTCGGCCCGGTAGATGTCGGGTTCGAGGTAGATCGCCTGCGCGGTGGGCTCCGCAGCCCGGATCGCCTGTTCGGCGGCGTCGATGGCGGCGGCCACCTGTTCGGCGGAGATGCCGCGGGACACCCCGATCTTGACGGCCACGAGCAGCTCCTCGGGGCCGACGTGGAGGGTCTTCATGTGGATGATCCGGTCGATGCCGTCGGTTCCCTCGAGGGCGGTGCGGATGTGCTTCTGGGCCTCGGGGGAAGCTGCCTCACCGATCAGCAGACTCTTGGTCTCGATGGCCAGCACGATCGCGACCACGACCAGCAGGAGGCCGATCAGGGTCGTGCCGACGACGTCGAAGTACTGGTTGCCGGTGATCAGCATCAGGCACACCCCGAGGAACGCGAACGTGAGGCCGAGCAGGGCGGCCAGGTCCTCGAGCAGGATCACCGGCAGTTCGGGCTGCTTGGCTCGGCGGATGAACTGCGCGAAGGAGGCATTGCCCTTGATCTTGTTGGTCTCGATGATGGCGGTGCGGAACGACAGCGACTCCAGGACGATCGCGACGGCGAGGACGCCCACAGGGACGAAGCGCTTCCAGTCGTCACCGATCTCGGCGTGACCCGTGTGGATCTCGTGGTACTTGTGGTAGGCCTCGTACAGCGCGAACAGGCCACCCACCGAGAACAGCACGATGGCCACGATGAACGAGTAGATGTAGCGCTCGCGGCCGTACCCGAACGGGTGCTCCTCCGTGGCCTCCTTCTGGGCTTTCTTGCCGCCCAGCAGCAACAGTCCCTGGTTGCCGGCGTCGGCCACCGAGTGGATGGCTTCGGCGAGCATCGACGAGAAGCCGGTCATGAAGAACGCGATGAACTTGGTGATCGCGATTCCGGTGTTCGCGAGCAGTGCCGCGACGACGGCCTTGGTGCCACCTTCGGTTGCCATGGCCGGAAGGCTACCGAAGCCGCCGCCGGGTGCTCCACCCACAGACTCAGTCGGAGACGAGGCCGATCTGGAGGTACGCCGCCGCGTAGGTGCCGCTCAGCAGCAGGGTCGCGTAGCGAGCGACCTCGGAACCCTCGATCGCCTTGACTGTCTCGACCCGGACGCCACGTTCCCCGGCGGTCGACACGAGCCGTCCGCGCTGCTCGCGGACAACCGGGTCGTCCACTCCGTCGTCGAGTACGACGAGCACGGGCCGGGGCTCTCCGACTTCGTCCGCGAAAGGATCGTCGAACACGTTCCGCGGCCGCGTGGCATCGATGACGGGCAGCAGGTGCTCCGCGTCGCCCGCCAGGGCGCCCCGACCGGTCGAGCGCCGGATCGACTCCGCGACTCGGCGGGCGGCGCGGGCCGCGAGGGCCGAGCCGCCCCACACGATCGGGTTGGCGTCGGCGATCGCGATGGCAAGCATCTTGGCCGGGTTGACGGCGAGGTCGTGATGGGGCGAGCAGCTGATGGCGACGTCGTCGAGCGCCTGGGCGACCTCGTCGACGTCGGCGCGCGGCCCGAGCGCGACCCGGTCGAGATACTCGAGCACGACCACGGCCGTGGCCAGCTGGTCGCGAGTGGTCACCGGCAGGATCGAGGTGTCGCGGCCGGCCGCATGCTGCGCGACCATCGAGTCCGCGGGACAGGCCACGACGACCTGGCACCCTCGGCGGACGGCCTCCGCGACCGCGGACGCGGCCGCGGTGTCGGACCCGTCGGGAGCCAGCATCACCACGAGGTCGAGCGAACCCGCCCAGCCGGGAAGGGCCGGCCCCGGCCAGGCCACGAACGGCACCGGGCAGGCCGGCTCGAGCACCACGCGCAGCAGTCGCGAGTCCGGTCCGGCCGCGATGACTGCGCGGGGACGGATGCCCTCGTTGCGAGCGACCGCCTCGGCGGTGGCGGCGGCGACGTCGCCGGCCTCGCGACGTACCCGGGCACCGGACTCCGCGAGCGAGCGCAGGAACGCGTCGAACCCGGCCAGGACGCTCGGGTCATCCAGCCGGGACTCGTCGAACCAGACCGTCACGGACGACGAGCCTCGTCGACGAGCAGGACCGGGATGTCGTCGCGCACGGGGTAGGCGAGACCGCATCCGGTGCACACGAGTTCCTCGACTTCGTCGTGGAGCCCGGGCTCGAGCGTCCCGTGACAGTCGGGGCACACGATGATCTCCATCAGCTTCGGATCAATGTTCAAAAGGATTCTCCCGGTCGGCCTCGAGGGTGCGGATCAATCTTCATGCGTCCCGCCTGATCACCGCTAGCACGTCGTCGCGGATCCGGCTCATGGTCTCGTCGTCGTTGCCTTCCGCGTTCAGGCGCAGGAGGGGTTCGGTGTTGGACGCCCGCACGTTGAACCACCAGTCCGGCGCGTCGACGGTGAGCCCGTCCAGATGGTCGATGCGGACGCCGTCCTGGCCGTCGTAGGTCTTCTCCAGCTCTTCGACGACCGACCCAGGGTCGACGACTTCGGAGTTGATCTCGCCGCTGGCGACGAAGCGCTCGTAGCTGCGGAACAGCTCCGACAACGGCTGGTCGGATTCGGCCAGGGCCGCCAGCGCGTGCAACGCGGCCAGCATCCCGGAGTCCGCGCGCCAGAAGTCGCGGAAGTAGAAGTGACCGCTGTGCTCACCGCCGAAGATGGCGTCGGTCTCGGCCATCGTCGCCTTGATGAAGGAGTGCCCGACGCGCGTGCGGACCGGCTTGCCGCCGAGCTCGGTGACGATCTGGGGTACGGCGCGGCTCGTGATCAGGTTGTGGATGATCGTCGCGCCTGGTTCACGGTCGAGCTCACGCGAGGCGATCAGGGCCGTCAGCGTCGACGGCGGCACCGCTCGGCCGGTCTCGTCGACGATGAAGCAGCGGTCGGCGTCGCCGTCGAACGCGAGGCCGATGTCGGCCCGCTCTGCGACGACCCGCTTCTGGAGGTCGACGAGGTTGGCCGGGTCGATCGGGTTGGCCTCGTGGTTGGGGAAGGTGCCGTCGAGCTTGAAGTACATCGGCACCAGCTCGACCCGGTCGGGACCGAGCCGGTCGAAGACGGCCGGCGCGGTGTGGCCGGCCATGCCGTTGCCGGCGTCGATCACGACCTTCAGCTTGCGGCCCTCGACGGGGGCGAGCGAGATCAGGTGGGCGGCATACGCGTCGAGCACGTCGTGCTTCGTGATGGCCCCCGGCGTCAGCGCGGAGACGACGTGATCGTCGCCCGCGAGTCTCGCCACCGCATCCCGGATCTCCCCCAGACCGGTCTCCATCCCGATGGGTTGGGCAAGGCTGCGGCACATCTTGATGCCGTTGTATTCGGCCGGGTTGTGGCTGGCGGTGAACATCACGCCGGCGAGGCCGAGGTGCCCGGAGGCGAAGTAGAGCTGGTCGGTCGACGCGAGCCCGATCAGCACGACGTCGGCGCCGGCTCCCGCCGCGCCGATCGCGAACGCTCCCGCCATGCCCGGCGAGCTCTCGCGCATGTCGTGGCCGACCACGACTTTCCGAGCCCCCGTCACCGACACGAACGCCGTACCGACTCGACGGGCAAGATCCTCGTCGATCTGGTCGGGCACGGTGCCGCGGACGTCGTACGCCTTGAAGATGGCGTTCAGATTCCCGGGGTCGCTGGTCGAAGCCATGAGCGTGAGCCTATAGCGGCTCGTTCTCGGTCCAGCGGGCGGCGGGAACGACGGGTCAGTCGGAGCTGAGAATGCGCAGGTGGCCGCGGCGGCCGGTCTCACGGCCGGTTTCGCCGCCCGCCGCGACCGGTTGCTCCACGGGCACGGGTCGGGCGGCCTCGCGGACGGCGTCGGCGAGCGCAAGCAGGTCGTCGGTCGTGGGCCCGGCGGCAGCGGGGTCCGGCGCCAGCCGGAGCACCTCCCAGCCGCGGGGGGCCGAGAGCCGTTCGCTGTGCGGGTGGCACAGGTCGTAGGCGTGCGGCTCGGCGTACGTCGCGAGCGGCCCGAGCACCGCGGTCTGGTCGGAGTACACGTAGGTCAGCGTGTTGACCGCCGGGCGGCCACACGCGCTACGCGAACAACGGCGAGTAGGACTCACGAGGGCGACCGTACCGCGCAGCCGACCGGCGCCGGACTAGGCTCGCGGGGTGGAGCAGATGCCGGGATCCCGGCCCGGGCGGCGGATCAGGGACCGGCGTGGGCGCGGAATGCGGGGCCCGGCCATCCTGCCCAGTCGGGTCGGCACACCGGAGCGCCCAAGGAAGCGCGAGCAGTTCGACGACCTCGTGCTCAGCGTCGTGGAGATCCTCGAGGAACGTTGGCAGCAACAGCTGGGGCTGGTGGAGTACGCCGTCGAGGACGCGCCGCAGATTCCCGACGACTGGCATCCGGACCACGTGCCGCTCTCCTCGCTCATCCGCGGCAGCGGGACCACGCCGACCAGGATCGTGTTGTTCCGCCGCCCCATCGAGCACCGGTCCGAGGGCCGTCTGGAGCTGGAGGCGATGGTCCACACCGTCCTCGTCGAACAGGTGGCGGAGCTGCTCGGACTGCCGGCCGAGGACGTCGATCCCCGCTACGGTGCCGAATGAACCCACCCGGGCGACACGGCCGGCACCAGCCCGGTCAGCACCAGCTCCTGTAGCGGCAGGGTCGACACTCCGCGGTCCGTGACCACCCGGACCGCCCCGGGCAGCGGCGTTCCCTCGGCACGGACGTCGACCAGGGAGGTCTTCTCCGGGAGGTCGAGCGCGGCGCTGGTCAGGCGCTTGACGGCCACCCGTTCGGTCCCCAGCAGCTCTCCGTCCGCGGCGTACGAGGTCACCGTCACCGAGTCGGACTCGGTGGGAGCGGCCAGCACCAGCGTGGCCTTGCCCTCCGGGAGCAGCAACGCGGCCTCGTGCACCGGCGTCACGGCGACGGCCTGGCTCAGGTCCTCGTCAGGAGAGCCGACCACCGAACGCAGGCCGCTCGTGACGGGAACCGTAGAGGTCACCAGCAGCCCGGACTCCTCCTTGGCGACCGCGTCCCCGACCACATCGCTGACATCGGTGACCGACACCGACTGGGGCGGGATGGAGAGCTCGTCCAGCCCGAGCGCGGCGAAGGTGCTGTCCGAACCGATCACCTTGATCTGGACTCGCGCCTGGTCGTCGGAAGGGTTGGCGACAACCAGCTGACGCTCGCCCCTGCCCTCCGCCAAACCCAGCAGCACGGTGCTGGACGCGGGTTCCGCCTGCGGAGCCAACCAGTCCGCGTAGGAGCGGTCGTCGGCGATCCGGTTCACCATCGAGGCGCCCAGGCGGCCACGGGCGACGGTCACGTGCACGGTGAGCTCGCTGCGGTCGGGCGCAGTCTCCGCGAGGTCGATCGTGGTGGCTGTCCCACCCGGCACCGTCACCCCCCGCACGGCGTCGACGGGCAGGAGTCCGCTGTCGCCGAAGATCTCGATGTCGGCGATCGCCCCGCCGGCGTCGGGGTTGACCAGCTCGAGCTCCGAGGAGTGGATCGATGCCGACCCGGCCCCGGTGAACCAGTAGTCGGGCTGCGGAGCCGAGCACGCGGTCGCCGCGGCGCCGGTCTCGCCGATCTGGGCCGCAACGAGCCCCGGCGCGAGCGGACCCCGCCCGTCGACCACCACCGACGAGTTGAGGTCGACCACGGTGGTTTCGTTCTCGACGACAGTGGCGGTGGAACGCTCTTCGCCCGACCGCAGCTGCGCCTCGCCGCTGGCCCGGGCGCTGGACACCGACACGGCGCCAGCCTTGATCGGTGGTGGGCACACGAGCTGCAGGCTCGTCAGCGCAGTGTCCTTCGGCGGGACCGGCCCAGGCAGGGGTGCCGGTTCACCGCTGGTGGCGGTCAGCGCGCCGACGGTGAGGAGCGGAATCACGACTGCGAGGACGATCGACGTCCGGCTCCTTGCCACGGCGCCGTGACGCCCGGCGCTGGGTCGGTTGCTGGTCCGGTCCGGGGTCATCGGAACGCCCTCCGGCTCGGGCCGCACAGCACGGCGACCGTCAGCAGCCCGAAAGCCTGGATGCCGATCAGCAACCAGCGGGTCCGCGACGTGTGGCCCTCCGCGAGCGAACTCGCGGACGCTGCGGGAGCGAGGTGCCAGGCGCGGGTCTCGGGACTCTCCGCGCTCGCCTGTTCCAGTCCGTCGGTCGCGTCGAGCCCGGCGGCCACCTGTCCGTCAGCGGGGCCGGGCAGTACGACGTACTCGATCCCATGCTCGGCGACTGCGTCGACCCCCTCGGGCGCTGGCTCGGAGATCAGCGCCGAGATGTCCGCGGTCAGGCTGGGATCCGGCGGCGTCAGCGCCAGCACCTCGTCCTCGCCCAGCGTGACGCCGTCGTCGCGCTGCACCGTGTACGTCAGCCCGTCGGCGACCGAGCCGGTGATCACGAGGATTCCGCGCTCGGGACCGAGCTCGGCGTTCTGGATCATGTACGCCGGGATGCTGCTGGTCGCGTCCTCGGACAGAGTCTGCTGGCCGGAGAACATCGCCCAGCCGAGCCCGCCGATCGGCACGGCGGCCGCCACCGCGAGCGTCGCCACCGCGAGCGTGCGCCGGCGCCGGCTGACGCCGTCAGCGGAGCCCATCCACAATTGCTGGATCCCGAGCATCACGGCGACCACCGCGGCAGCCTGGATCACGACGATCAGGAAACCGGTGCCGGGCTGTACGTCGATGGTCGGCAGCTGCAGCACCTCCTGACTGAGCAGCGCGACGAGCACCGCGGCGGCACCGGCCGCGCACCAGGCCACCAGGACCAAGCCGCGGGACCTGCGCAGCACCAGGGCAAGGACCGCCAGCGCCGCCAGCATCAGGCCCGCCCAGGGCGGTGCGGCGACTCCGGCCAGCCGCCCGGACATCGCGTCGAGCGAGTCCGCAACCGGGCCGGGTTGGCGGCCGGCCTCCATGAGCAGCGTGGCGCCGTGTCCGTCGAGCACCATCGGCAGGAACCACGGCAGCAGCAGAACCGGCGCCACCAGGACCGGGGTGACCAACGGCACCAGAATCGTCCGGTCGGCCAGCAGCCCGCGCGCCAGGACGAGTCCGAGGCCGAGGACTGTCAGGGTGACCAGGGCGGCGTACACCCACGCCGCGGGTGCGAACGCTGCGATCACCGCAAGGATCAGGCCGGTCCGCCAGCCGGCGCGCCGCCGACGATCCGGTGCGGGGTCGGCGAAGCCGAGGGCGGCGTGGGCGAGCCAGGGCAGTAGGGCGGCCGCGACGACCGTCCCGAACCGGCCCTGGGCCCAGGCGCCGCTCACGATCGGCACCAGTCCGTAGGTGATCGAGCCCCAGGCAAGCAGCCACGCCGAGGCCCCGCGCGGGTCGGCGAGCCTGCCGACGACACGCAGGAACCGCCAGGCCCCCCACGTGCCGACCGGCACCGCCAGGACGAGGAGCAGTCCGACAGCGGCCCCGGGATGACCGAAAAGCAGAGAAGCCAACAGCGCCAGCGGCAGGACGTACGCCGGGGCGGCCACGTCACTGCCCTGCGCCAGCGGGTGCCACGACTCGGCGTGCAGGCGCCACCAGTCGGCGGCTTCGGCCGGCGCGGGTGAGAGGCCAGTCCCGGACAGTGCCGCACCCCCGAGCGCGTCCCGGCAGACCCACAAGGCGACCAGGACGAAGCCGGTCATCAGCAGCGCAACCGGACTGGTGAGGAACCTGGCGACGAGGCCGGAGTCCTCGGCGAACTCGTCGTCCTCGGTCCGCACCGGCACCGGCTGGCCGCGCTCGACCAGCTTCGCAGCTCGGCGTCGTTCTGCCACGTCGGCGGCCTGGTTCGTGGCTGCAGCGGCCAGGTCGCTGATCGTGTCGAGGCCGTGTCGGTAGGGCAGCCAGCGCGGCGCGAGCAGGCTCCGGACCCGGGCGTCGTTGTGCGCGAGCGGTGACCGCTCCCTTCGGGCGGCGATGATCGTGCCGGGTCGCAGGAAGATCGACATGACGGCGGCGAGCTCGTCCGCGGCCTCCCCCGGCGAACGCACGACCAGGTAGCCCACCGACCGCAGCAGCGAGCCGAAGAACAGCCTGACCAGCTGGAACGGGAGCAGCGCGGCGGTGCAGTTGGCCAGCAGCGTGTAGATCGCCGCGGTGCGCTCGGCAAGGTGGGTGTGCCGACCCGTCAGCGCGGTCTTGCGAGCTCCCCGGTGTGCAGCCTCCGCGTGGAACACCACGGCTTTCGGCACGATCAGGGTCTTGTGGCCGGCCCTGGCCGCCCGCCAGCCGAAGTCGATGTCGTTTCCGAAGATGGGCATCCGGTCGTCCAACCCGCCGAGCTCCTCGAACACCGAGCGGCGCACGAGCATCCCGGCGGTGTTGACCGCGAGCACCTGGCGCACCTCGTCGTGCTGCCCCTGGTCGTACTCACCGAGCTCCAGCCCGGTCTCGCGACGGCCGGTCCCGGAGATCGTGACGCCGATCTCGAGGAGTCGGCTCAGCGAGGGCCATTCGCGCAGCTTCGGGCCGAGGATGTCGGCCTCGGGGTCGTCGGAGGCCGCGTCGAGAAGCGCGGCGAGTGCGCCCGGGTCCGGGTTCGCATCGTCGTGCAGGATCCAGACCCATTCGGACGCGGCCTGATCCTCCAGCCCGCGTCGTACGGCCTGGGGGAAGCCTGTGTTGAGCTTCTCGTGGACGACCGCGTCGGCGCCGAGGGCCTCGGCCAGCAGCCGGGCGCTCTCGTCCTTGCTGCCGGTGTCGACCGCGACGACGTGGTCGGGCGACACCGACTGCGCTGCGAGTCCGTCGAGTACGGCGGGCAGCCAGCGGGCACCGTCATGGCTGACCAGCACGGCGGTCACCCCGCGGGGCGCGCCGGCCTCTCGGCCGGCGACGTCCGGCGCGCGCTGCTCGTCCACGGCGGCCCACCCTACGGGCTGTCCGATCAGCGGACTAACCGCCGCTTAACTGCGGACTAGACGGCGCGCTTCTTCAGCTTCCGGCGCTCGCGCTCGGACAAACCTCCCCAGATGCCGAAGCGCTCATCGTTCATCAACGCGTACTCCAGGCAACTGTCGCGCACGTCGCAGGTGAGGCAGACTTTCTTCGCCTCCCGTGTGGATCCACCTTTCTCGGGAAAAAACGCCTCCGGATCGGTCTGAGCGCACAGAGCGCGCTCCTGCCAGCCCAACTCTTCGGCGTCTCCGTCGAGGAGAAACAGTTCTCTCACGGCAATCGCCCTTTCGACCCTGCATCGCGATGACCCTGACGGACCACCTTGTTTTTGATAACGACACTGTGGGAATTACATGCCTGTCGTACCCGAAAGTCAAGCCCGGATCTGCTATACGCCCTCCCGGATCCGGGTGCTCCGGACCGATCCGGCAGAGTTGGCCCCATGCAGGCTGCGCCGCGAGCGATCACCGTACTGTCCGGCGGCGTGGGCGGAGCGAGGTTCCTGCAGGGCCTCCAACGCGCCGTCCGGACCGGAGTGCTGGCCACTCAGGGGGACCCCGACGCGACGATAACGGTCATCGCAAACACGGCCGACGACATCTGGATGCACGGCCTGAAGGTCTGCCCCGATCTCGACACGGTCATGTACACCCTGGGCGACGGCATCGACCTCGAGCGCGGCTGGGGACGCCGAGGCGAGACCTGGCACGCCAAGGAGGAGCTCGCGGCGTACGGCGTCGAGCCGACCTGGTTCGGGCTGGGCGACCGCGACCTGGCCACCCACCTGGTGCGCACCCAGATGCTGGAGGCCGGCTATCCCCTCTCGGCAGTGACCGAGGCCCTGTGCAGACGATGGAAGCCGGGGGTCCGGCTGCTGCCCATGAGCGATGACCGCGTCGAGACACACATCGCCATCGCCGACCCCGACGCACCGAGCGGGAAGCGGGTCGTGCACTTCCAGGAGTACTGGGTGCGCCTGCATGCCGAGGTGCCGGCGGAGAGCGTGCTGTTCGTCGGCCTGGAGCAGAGCGCGCCGGCCCCCGGCGTGCTCGAGGCGATCGAGGCCGCCGACCTGGTGATCCTGCCGCCCTCCAATCCCATCGTGTCCGTCGGCACGATTCTGGGAGTGCCGGGCATCCGTGACAGCACTGCGTTCCACCGCGGCTCCCGTGGTCGGGTTGTCCCCGATCGTCGGGGGCACACACGTGCGCGGGATGGCTCACCAGCTGCTCGAGTCGGTGGGCATCGACGTGACGGCGGGCGCAGTCGGACGCCACTACGGCTCGCGCAAGGAGGACGGGATCCTCGACGGCTGGCTGGTCGACGTCGTCGATGCCGGTGAGGTCGAAGCGGTCGAGGCGGCCGGGATCCGGTGTCGCGCCGTACCCCTGATGATGACCGATCACGACGCGACGGCGGCGATGGCGGCCGCCGCGGTCGACCTCGTTCGATGAGACCCGTTCGATGAGATCCGTTCGATGAGCCTGGAGGTCACCGCGCCCGACGGCGTGCCCGAGATCCGGCCGGGTGACGACCTCGTGGCCTTGATCATGGAGGTCGTCGACGTCGCGGACGGCGACATCGTCCTGGTCACCAGCAAGGTGGTCAGCAAGGCCGAGGGGCGGTTGCGCGCCGGCGATCGTGACGAGGCCATCGAGCAGGAGACGGTGCGGCTGGTTGCCCGTCGCGGCCCGACGTCGATCGTCCGCAATCGTCTCGGGCTGACCATGGCCGCCGCCGGCGTCGACGCCTCCAACGTCGAGCCGGGGTGGGTGCTGCTGCTGCCGGAGGACCCCGACGAGTCCGCACGCCGGATCCGCGCCGAGCTGCGCCGCCGTACCGGGCGCAACGTCGCGGTCATCGTCACCGACACCGCTGGCCGGGCCTGGCGGACAGGTCAGACCGACATCGCGATCGGAGCCGCCGGCCTTCTCGTGGCCGAGGACTTCGTCGGCCGACACGACTCCTACGGCAACCGGTTGGCCGTGACCGAGATGGCAGTTGCCGACGAGCTGGCGGGAGCGGCCGAGCTCGCGCAGGGCAAGGTCTCGGGGCGGCCCTTCGCGGTCGTCCGCGGCCGCCCCGACCTCGTGCTTCAGCCGGACGAGGACGGTCCAGGCGCCGCCGCACTGATCCGCGACGACGGAGCCGACCTGTTCGGGTACGGCGCCCGGGAGGCCGTCGTCGCCGCGGCCCGGGGAGGCGACCTCGCGCCGTTCGGCGTGCCGGTGGACGCCGCCGAGCTCACCGCCGCGCTGGCCAGGGCACTCGAGCCCGGCACACGGACCTGAGCATCGTCGTCGACTCGCCCTTGCAGGTCACGGTCTCGGGAGGCTCACGCGACCTGATCGGCGCGGTCGCATTCGCCCATGGCTGGCTGCTCTGACGCTGCCGAAACCGGCGCCGGGGATCGCAACGATTCGGCCATCCGCCTCCGGTTCCCCGGCGTAACTCCGTAGACTCTCCCCGGCGACCCAGCATTGGTCCCTTTTGTCCCCCACCCCGAAAGCCTGAATTCGTGGCCACGAGCTTTGACAAGAACGACAAGTCCTCACGCCGCGCCGTCGCCGACGACGTCCGCCGCAAGCAGTCGCGCTCCGAGCGGCGCAAGACGTTGGCGATCGTGGGTGCCTGTGTGGCCGTGGCGCTGCTGATCGTCGGGGCGGCGGCGTACAGCCCGATCAAGAACTGGTGGGACCTGCGGCAGTTCCGCGGGCTCGACCTGGCCGCCATCGGCGCGCCGGCGAACGTGTGCGGGAAGGTCACGACCAAGGACGCCACCGAGGCCAGCAGGACACGTGCCCGAGGGCACCGAGATCGAGTACCCCGACGCGCCGCCGGCATTCGGCCAGCACTACCCCGAGCCGGACGGAATGGAGCGAAAGCTCTACACCGAGGAGGACCGGCCGCCGCTGGGAAAGCTCGTGCACAACCTCGAGCACGGCTACACCATCCTCTGGTACGACCAGAGCGTCGCCGACGACGGCGGCCAGATGGACGAGCTTCGCGGGATCGCCGACAAGCTCCAGGGCACCGGCAGCCTGCGCCTGAAGTTCAAGGCCGTGCCGTGGCTGTCGAGCGACGAGGACGGCAAGAAGTTCCCGGACGGACAGCACGTCGCGATGACCCATTGGTCGAAAGGCGGGGTGGGCGACGACGCGACCGAGAAGCCGGTCGGGGTGTTCCAGTACTGCTCCGGCGTCTCGGGCGCAGCCCTGAAGAACTTCATGCTCGACTACCCCTACCTGGACTCCCCCGAGCCGGGCGGCGCCTGACAGTCAGGTCAGGTCCGCGCGACCGTCGGCCTTCAGCTGGTCGACGATCTGCTTGACGTCCTGGGCCCGCGCGCGAGTCGTCACAAGCAGCGCGTCTCCGGTGTCGACGACGACGACGTCGTCGAGCCCGACCAGGGCGATAGTCCGCCCACCGGCGGGCACGACCAGGCCGGACGCGTCCAGTGCGCGCACGAGGGTCGCGTCACCGAGGACCCGTGGACCTCTTTCGACCGGGGGCAACAGGTCGCCCAGGGAGGCGAAGTCGCCGACGTCGTCCCAGTCGAAGGTGCCTGGCACGACCGCGACCCGGCCGGCGTCGGCAGCCGGCTCGGCCACGGCGTGGTCCAGGGCGATCCGGGTGAGTCCCGGCCAGGTTTCGGCGAGGTCCTTGTCGCCCGCTGCGATGGCGCGGAGGTCGGCGGCCAGCCCCGGGTGGTTCTCGGCGAGCAGGTCCAGCAGGACCGCGGGTCGGACGACGAACATGCCGGCGTTCCAGCGGTACTCCCCGGTCGCGAGGTACGCCGCCGCGACGTCGGCAGTGGGCTTCTCCACGAACTGTCGTACGGCGTGGGCGCCGGCGAGTCCGGACAGCTCGGAGCCCTCGCGGATGTAGCCGAAGGCGGTTGAAGCATGGGTCGGCTCGATGCCGATGGTGACCAGCCAGTCCCGCCTGGCCACCTCCACGGCGAGTCGCACGCAGTCGCCGAACGCGGACTGGTCGGAGATCACGTGGTCGGCCGCGAACGAGCCCATGACTGCGTCGGGCTCCCGGACCTCGAGATACGCCGCGGCCAGCCCGATGGCCGCCATCGAGTCCCGCGGTGACGGCTCCCCGATGACCGTCCCCGGGTCGAGCTGCGGCAGCTGGGCGAGCACGCGGTCGCGGTGCACTGCACCGGTGACGATCAGACAGCGGTCCTCGGCCAACGGAGTCAGCCGGTCAACCGTGGCCTGGAGCAGTGACCGCCCTGAGCCGGTGAGGTCGTGCAGGAACTTGGGCGACGCCGAACGCGACAACGGCCATAGCCGGGTACCGGCACCACCGGCCGGGATGACGGCCCAGAAGCCGGGGATGGCGGACATGGTTGGCGAGCCTACCGTCGCATCTAGGGTTGCCTGATGACCACCTTCGCCGCCGTGCTGTCCGATCTCCTGCGCCGCGATCCGGGTCGTCCACTGGTGACGTTCTACGACGACGCGACCGGCGAACGGGTCGAGCTCTCGGTCGCGACGTACGCCAACTGGGTGGCCAAGACCAGCTCACTGCTGGTCGAGGAGTTCGACGCCGAACGTGGCGGGTCCGTCCACCTCGACCTGCCCTGCCATTGGCTCGGCCCGGTGTTCCTCGGCGCCGTCTGGAACGTCGGCCTGGTCGCGACTCGCGATCCGGAGCCAGACATCGCGGTCTGTGGGCCGGACCGGGTCGAGCACTGGCAGCACCATCCCGCCGCGATCGCCTGCTCCCTGCGCCCGTTGGGCGTGAGGTTCGCCGAAGCGCTCCCTGCCGGCGTCCACGACTTCGGCGTCGAGGTCTGGTCTCAGCCGGACGCGTTCGTCCCATGGGACCCAGCCACCCCCGATGACCTCGCGGCCTTTGGCCGGACCCAGGCCGAGCTGTTCGCAGACGACGAGACCGTCGGGCCCGGGAGCCGGCTGATCACTGCAGCCAATCCCGTCACGCCGGAGGGGCTCGCGGCGTTCACCCAGCCGCTCGTGCGGGGCGGTTCGACGGTCTGGGTTCGGAACCCGGATCCGGACGCGTGGCAGCGGAAGTACGACGACGAGCGCGCGACCGAGGTCTTCGGCGATCAGCCGGCCAGGTTGTAGCGGTCGAATCCCGCGGCCAGGAAGACGCGGGGCCGGACCCCGGATGCCTTGCCCGGCAGCAACCACAAGTGGCCGGTCCGCTTCGAGCGGGCGATCAGGTCTGCGTGGCCGGAGCCCTTGATGTCGCCTACTGGGAGCACCCAGTCGTAGCCCGACACGTCAACGCCGAGCGGCTCCTGGTCCGTCAGGCCGCCCGGCCCGTTGCCCGGATACAGCACCAACTTGTCGGCGACCCGGAGCATGCTGTCGGGAGAGCCGTCGCCGTCCCAGAGGCCGACGCCGTACTGCCGCTCGGCCGAGATGTTGCCGTGGGCCACGTAGCTCACGCCCAGACCGGCCGCGCCACGGCCCGGGTAGATCCGCATCGCGCCACCGAACGGTTGACCCATCAGGTCCGGATAGCCGTCACCGGTCATGTCCCCGACGGCGCTCAGCAAGCCGACCCGGTCGAACCCGGTGCCGATGACCCGCAGGCTTCCGAACGCGCCCTGACCGTTCGACAGACGCAGGTTCAGCCTGCCGGACCGGGCCCTGACGATCAGGTCGCCGTCGCCGTCGCGGTCCCAGTCGCCGACGTTGAGCAGCGCATCGGCGTTCCCGAAGTCCAGGTTGACGCGCATCGGGGCGCTCGTGTTCCAGGTGCCGGAGTGCGCGAGCACGACCAGCGCGTCACCCTCACGGCCCACGAGGTCGGCGGGCCCACCGTCGACGACGTTCCCGCCGGAGCTCAGCGCGGCGACACCTCGGGTGGTCCGGATCGGGCCGAACCAGTGGCCGAACTTGTTGCCCCCGATGTTCGGAAACACGTAGCCCTTCCCGCTGCGGGCGCTGCGCGCGAACAGGTCGGCGCGGCCGTCGCGGTTGTAGTCGCCGTACCCGGTGATGACGTCGAAACCGTCCCAACTGCCGTCGATGCGCACCCGGGCTCCGAGTCCGCCCGACCTGGTGCCCGGGATCAGCCAAAGCGTTCCGGAAGGGTCCCGTGCCAGCAGGTCGGCCAACCGGTCGCCGTTGAAGTCACCCGTGCCGATGGTCTTGTCGTAGCTCCAGTTGCTGGCCATCAGCTTCATCCCGAAGCCGCCGTGGCCCGTGCCGTAGAGCAGCCGCAGTCTGTTGTTGGCAGGGTTCCGCGCGGTCAGGTCGTTGCGGCCGTCGTGGTTGAGGTCGCCGACGGCGGTGATCTGGTCGAGCCCCGCGAACATCCTGGTCGGCCTGAGGCCCGCGCCGAAGTGGCCGGTGCCGTCGCCCGGGTAGATTCTCGACACCCCGGTGGCCGCCGCACGGGCGAACAGGTCGGTCTTGCCGTCGCCGGTGACGTCCGGCGTCGCCACGATCGTGTCCATGCGCGCCCAGCCGGTCGAGTCGGAGACCCGCGGCCGGTTCAGCCTCAGCAGTCCCTGCGTCGGCAGGACGAAGCCGGCGTTGTCGTCGGCCCTGCGCAGGAAGATGTCGGGGTACGGCGTCCAGACGACGTCGGTGTCGCGCTGTCGACCGCTCCAGGACTGCTGGTAGTCGGCAGCCAGCGTCCGGATGGAGGGGATCTTGGCGTAGAGGTACCTGCCTGGGCAGGCGGTCTGGCCGGCGTCGCGGTGGCCGTTGATCGCCTGGAAGTCCTGGTCGCCCACCCGTTGCCTGGTCGATGAGACGGAGACGCCGTGCAGCGAGAGCTTCCACGCGAACAGGCGGGCATAGGCGTCGAGCATTCTCTGTCGTGGCTGGGTGACCTCGAAGTTGCCGATCGCCGACATCGCGAACGCGTAGTCGTTGTAGCCCAGCGTGTGCGCACCCACGACCGGCAGCCCGACGCCGCCGTACCGGCCCTCCCAGATCCGGCCGAACCGGTCGACGAGGAAGTTGTAGCCGACGTCGGACCAGCCCTTGGACTGGACGTGGTACGCGTAGATGCTGCGCAGGATGCCCGGAACCTCGGCGCGGGAGTAGTCGTTCGCGTTCACCGTGTGGTGGACGAAGCCGGCGTGCACCTCGTAGTAGTTCAGCGACCCGGGGTCGCGGATGCGCTCGTCGGCTCCCCATTGGGCGCGCGAGAAGATCCTGGGCTTGTCGGTGACCGTGCTGAGCGACGCGCCCGCAGACTCGCGGTGCCGTACGCCGCCCCACCTCCGGCACCCTCGGTCGAGTCGATCTCTGCGGTGTCGATCGCCGGTTCCTGCAGCGCGCTGCCGGCTGCCTCGCCCGGCGCGATCACCGCCAGCTTCACGTCCGTCGGCGACTTTCCGACGGTGGTCAGGGCCTTGACCTGCACCCTGTCGACGTCGCCGACGACAACCGGATCGGTTCCGGGCCGGGCGCTCCTGGCTTCCTTGCTGCCCGCGTCGGGTCCGTGGTCGGCGTCGTACGGCATCGGGTTCCAGGGCGACCACTCCCCGTCCGTCTCGGTGCGCACCTGGACCGTGATGTCGCCGTCGGCGAGATTCTCGGTGCCGCTCCAGGTGACGCCCACGGTCCCGTAGCCGTCGACGGTCTCCGGTCGGCCGCGCAGCTCGGTCCTGCCGACGGCTGCTCCCAGTGCGGCCTGGCCGTCCTGGCTTGCGCCGGAGCCTGGCTGCGCGGTCAGCGAGTATTCCTGGACGACCGCGGCCACCGGCCCCTGGGGCACCAGGGCCGCACTGGTGTCGGACGTCGTTGCCGAGGCAGGAGCCGCGCCGGGGTGTGAGATGACCACGTCGAGCGAGATGACCGTGGCGGCGGGAGCGAGCACAGCGAGGACGACACCGAGGGCGAGCAGCTGCTGGCAGGCGGTGACGTATCGGACCTGGCTGGGACGCATTCGACTGCTCCAAGTGTGAGGGGAAGGTTCACACAAGGCCCAAGTTTCACACCAGTAACACTGGTTACCAATAGGTCGCGAGTAACTACAATCTTGTAATTTCCAGTCGACACGCCGCTGGGTTCCGACTTTGTCGAGAAGACGAGGCGGAGCGGCAGGCGATCTGGGTCAGTCGTCGAACCCCTCGAAGGAGCCCTTCCAGACCTCGGGTGAAGTCAGCTGGGCCAGGGCATCCTTGTAGCGGGCGCTGAGCTCCGGCCACTCGCGGTACAGCCGGGCGTGCAGCTCCGACGAGCGGCGCATCTGGTCCATGAACTGCCGTCGATCGCGGCGGTACCACGCGGCGGAGGTCCCGTCGGCCGCCGACACGATGGCCGAGTCGTAGTGCGCGAGCCGGAACCAGCGCTGGTCGACGTGCGGGACGATGCCCTCCGGGAACTGGCCGGACAAGGTGCGCGGCGGGGTGATCTGCCGCACCAGACCGGTGGCGGCCATCATCACCTTGCCTGGCAGGTGGGTCGGGTTCGCGATGCCCTTGCCGTGGCGCGGCGGCTTCTTCATGCGGGGTTTGGGATACAGGTCGAGGGCCGGGTTGCTGCGGCCGTCGTCGTAGCTCTTCACCATCTCGCGCAGGCGCGGGAGACGCGTGCCCATGTCGCGGTGCATCCGCTCCGGACCGTCGAGGACGTCCTGGAGCGCCAGCATGATGATCTCGCCGGTGCCGTACTGCATCGACACCAGGCGCTTGACGTGGTTGGTCAGGCTCTCGAGCACCAGCCGGCCACCGTGGTCATAGGGCGAGTGCAGCAGCGCCGAGATGACCCGGTTGCGCTCGTGGAAGTAGGCCTGCCAGTCGAGGGTGTCGTCCTTCTCGGTCCAGGGCACGTGCCAGACGGCGGCACCCGGCAGCGACACCGTGGGGAAGCCCGCCTCGCCCGCGCGCAGCCCGAACTCTGCGTCGTCCCACTTGATGAAGAGGGGAAGCGACAAGCCGATCTCGCGAATGACCGCGGTCGGGATCAGACACATCCACCAGCCGCTGTAGTCGACGTCGATGCGGCGATGCAGCCACGGCGTCGACCGCAGCGGCTTGCGTGCCCAGTCGTGCGAGTGGGTCGTCGACGGCGCGGGGCCCCAGAACCAGGTCCACTTCGACAGCGCCTCACCGTAGGCGTGCATCACCGTGCGGTCGTAGAGGCTGAACATGTGACCACCGACCAGCGTGGGCCGCTGGGCAAGGTCGGCGAACGCGATCGCGCGCTTGATGCCCTCGAGCTCGCAGACGACGTCGTCGTCGAGCAGCAGGACATAGTCGGAGGCACCCTGCTGCAGGACCTCGAACATCGCGCGCGAGAAGCCGCCGGAGCCGCCGAGGTTGGGCTGGTCGAGGATGCGCAGCCGGTCGCCGAGCACCTCCTTGGCTCGGGTGTACTTCTCGGTCTCGACGACCTTCTGGGTGCCCTGGTCGACGACGATGACCTCGTCGAGGATCTCCAGGGTCGACGGGCTCTGCGACAACGCCACCAGCTGGTCAGCGCAGAAGTCGGGCCGGTTGAACGTGGTGATGCCGAGGGTCACCCGGCCCGACTCCAGCCGGTCGGTCTCGATCATCCACTCGGCGCTCTCGAGCACCAGCTCGCCGTCGCCGGCTTCGAGGTCGAACCAGTACCAGCCGCCGTCGATGAACGGGTTCAGGGTCAGGTCCAGGGTGACCGTCGTCGCGGTGTCGCTGCCGACGTGGACAGAGTCTGCGCGAAGCACGTGGCCCCGCGCGGTCGAACGGTAGACGATCAGCGTCCCCTGGCCGCGGAGCCGGGCCTCGAGTCGGACGGACCGGTATTCGCTCCACCGTCGCCAGTAGCTCGCCGGGAACGCGTTGAAGTAGGTGCCGAACGTGATCCGACGGCCCGGGTCGGCCACCGTGCTGTCGTCCTCGTTGACCCGGCCGTACCCGATGATGCCGCTGTCGGCCTGGGGTGCGTCCTTGGAGCTGCGGGTGTCGTCGGTTCGGCGGTCGGATCCGGACTGCCCCGACGAGGCGTCGGGAGCGCTGGTCATGGAGGTCACGGTCCCCATGTAAAGGGCACGGACGTCAAGCTCCTGGGAGGCCCGCATGATGGTCCGCTGGACCACCCGGAAACCGTCGTTCGAACCTTCGGCGGAGCGTGCTTCCGCCGATTCCTCAGAGGTCTTTGCCACGTTAGGGATCCTTTGGGTACGACGGCGAGGACGCCGCGAACATTACCAGCGAGCCAGGTCAGGCGCCGCTTCTCACTTCGGCGACGGCCGCCACGAAGGCCGTCACTCTTGCCGCCGTCTGATCACGGTCGAGGGCCAGGTGCTCGAGGATCGTGTAGCGATCGGGGCGGGTCTGCGGTGCGGCGAGCACCGCCGTCACGAACTGCTCCTCCGACAGCCCCACGTCTGCTGGGACGCACGGCAGCCCGTGCCGAGTCAGGCACTCGACCAGCTGCGCGAACCGGTCGTGATGGCCGCGCAGGTGGGTGGCGAAGGCGGCCCCGAGCCCGGCGAGCTCGCCGTGGTTGGCCGTCCCGGGGAACAGCTCGTCGATGGCATGGAGGATCTCGTGGCAGGCCCCGCTGCAGGGCCGGGACGTGCCGGCGACCGACATCGCCATGCCCGACAACACCAGGGTCTCGGCCAGCACTATCAGGAACGCTTCGTCGCGGATGGAGTCGGTGCGCAGGATCACCGCCTCGGCGGCCGTCCGGGCGAAGGCCAGCGCAAGGCCGTCGACCGGCTCGTCACGCTCGCGGCTCGCCAGCAGCCAGTCCTCGATCGCCGACAGGTTGCTCACCACGTCCCCGACGCCAGCCGCGACGAGGGAGGCGGGTGCACCGCGCACGTAGTCGAGGTCGACCACCACCGCGAGCGGCATCGCCACCCCGAACGACCCCTTGCCGTGGGGGTGCTCCAACGACGCGACCGGCGAGCACAACCCGTCATGAGCCAGGTTGGTGGCCACCGCGATCATGGGGATGGCGGCCCGAGTGGCGGCGTACTTCGCGACGTCCAGGGTCCGTCCCCCACCTATCGCGACGACGGCGTCGTACCCGCGTTCGCCCAGTGCAGCCTGGAGTTCCGAGGCGGCGGCCAGGCTCGCCGACTCCACCGACAGCACCGTGGCGTCGGGCAACGACGGCTCGATGCGCTTCCAGATCTCTTGTCCGGTCGACGGCCCCACCGCGACGAGCACGCTTCCCGTGGTGGAGATGTACCGGTCCTGAAGGAGGCGGGGAAGATCGTCAACGGCCCCGGCGCGGATATCGAGGAAGAGTGGGCTGGCGAGCATCCGCGCTAGTAGTGGCATGCGATCTCCCGCGCCCGCAGCAGGTCGGCGTGGTCGTCGACCTCGACCCATGCCGTGCCGGCCGGCAGCGGCGCCACACCGATGAACTCACCATGGTCGGCCAGGTGCTGATACCCGTCCTCGTAGTACAGCTGCGGGTCCCGCTCGTAGGTTGCCTGCAGGGCGTCGGCCAGCTTCTGAGCCGCCGACCCCTCGATCAGGGTCGCCCCGATGTACTCGGCGTACGCCGCGGCGGGGTCCATCAGCTTGGTGATCTGCACGACCCGGCCGTCGTCGGCCACCCGGATCTTCATCTCCTCCTCGGCCAGCGCCTTCTCGGTGTCGACGGCCAGCAGGATCTCTGGGCCACGGGCCCCGAGCAGGGTCTCCTCCACCGCCACTGGGTGCACGGTGTCCCCGTTGACCAGCAGCACCCCGTCGGTCATGCAGTCGCGGGCACTCCACAAGGAGTAGGCGTTGTTCCAGATCTCGGCCTTGTCGTTGTGGACGAGCTCCAGGGTCACGCCATAGCGGCGCTCGAGAGCGGCCCGCCGCTCCTCCACGGCCTGCGCCGCATAGCCGACAACCACGACGACGTCGCGCAGATCGACGGCCGCGAGGTTGCGCAGGGCGATGTCGAGGATGGTCGTGTCACCGTCCACCGGGATCAGGGCCTTGGGCAAGGAGTCGGTGTAGGGACGCAGCCTCCGTCCCGCTCCGGCTGCGAGCACCATTCCGATCATTTGGGAGCGTCCTTCCGTTCGGTGCGCCCGACCAGCGGGTTCTCTCGCCACCGGTCCATGGCCGGGCCCAACCTATCGCGCCGACCGCGGCCAGATGACCCGGCAGGCGCGTAGTAACGTGACTCACTCCCGGGCCCGTGCACTGGCCTCGTCCCCCGTGTCCGGGTCGACGAGGAAGGTAAGGATGGTGTGACATGACCGACCTCGCAAGACGTCTTCGGCGCCGAGGTCTCGCCCGGCTGCGCGCTGTGGCCGGCCCGACCCCCGCGGTTGGGAACCTGCGGCGGCGAGTCGCCGAGCTGGAGGACGAGATGCAGGAGGCTCGACGACTGAACCGCCGGCTGGCCGAGCTGATGGACGTCGTCGAGGAGCTGCTCGTGCCGATCAGCCAGCGAGACGACGAGCGCGTCCAGCAGTACCTCTCGAGCAACACAACGGTCTTGGGCGAGACTGGTCCGGGAAAGTCGTCCACCGCGCCGGCGCGCGACGAGCCTTCCGGGACGAGGTGACCGTTCTGTGGCCAGCAGGGTCTTCCTGCACGTGGGTGTGCCCAAGACCGGCACGACGTTTCTGCAAACGGCAATGTGGGCCAACCGGGCAAAGCTCCGCGAGCAGGGCTTTCTGTACCCCGGGACCAACCGCTTTGACCACTTCCACGCGCTTCAGCATCTCCGGGGCAAGGCCGAGCGACACGGCGGCGCGCACGCCGGCGCGTGGGACCGGCTCACCGACGAGCTGCGGTCCTGGGACGGCGTCGGGCTGGTGTCGCACGAGTTCTTCTGCATGGCCACGCGCCGCCAGAGGCGCCTGGTCGTGGACGGCCTCCAGCCTGCCGAAGTCCACGTCGTCGTGACCGTGCGGGCGTACCCGCTCCAGTTCCCTGCCATCTGGCAGGAGGCCCTGAAGATGACCTACGACGGCGGGCTCGACCAGTTCATGGAAGAGGCGTTCGCGGGGAAGCGGCAGCGGGCCTGGGGCTGGTCGTCCCAGGACCTTCCGGTGATCCTCCGCAGGTGGGCCAAGGTCGTGCCACCGGCACGCATCCACGTCGTCACAGTGCCCCCGCCCGGGAGCCCGCGGGGGCTGCTGTGGGAACGGTGGTGCCGGACGCTGGGCATCGACGACACCGACTTCGATCTCGACGTGTCGCTCCCCAACGAGTCCCTGGGCGCCGAGCAGGCGGCCCTTCTGCTCCGGGTCAAGCCGTTCCTGTCCGGACCGTTGCTCGACGGCCCGACCCGGCACCGATGGGTGCGCCGCTACTTCGGCCACGAGGTGCTCGTCCCCCAGGCCGGATCGCGGTTCGCGCCGAGCGCCGCGTACGCCGAGGAGCTGCGGCGGCGCTCGGACGATGCCATCAGCGTGATCAAGGCGCGTGGGTACGACGTCGTCGGCAACCTCGAGGATCTCGCGGCGCAGTCGCCCGCGGTGGACGGCCCACACCCCGACCGCGTGAGCGCTGAGGAAATGCTGGAGGTCGCCGCCCGGGCCATCGACCAGATGATCCGCGACATGCGAGAGATGACCCTGGAGCGCAACCATTGGCGCGACCAGTGGCGCGAACAGTCCCACGCACTGGCCGAGGCCAACGAGGCGCTTGCCCGGACCACCGGGTCGCGGATCCGTGGCCGGCTGGGGCGACTGGCCAGGCGACTCGGGCTCCGCGGCGGGCTCCGTGGCGAGGGGCGCGCCATGAGTGTCCCCCAGCCTCCTGCCAGCACCGAGGAGCTGGTGGTCGACGACGACCGGGTCCACCTCCCACGGACCGTCGACCCCGAGCGCACCTACGACATCCTCCTCAACGGCAACCACGTGTGGTCGTTGCATCCTCGCCGGGACGCCGATTCCCAGTTCGGCAGCTCCGTCGCGCCGTGGCCCAAGGCGTTGCGGCGCTACCTCGTGGGCGAGGCTGACGTCGTCCTGCGCGATCACGCGGAGAAGCGGATCCTGGCCACCGGCCATCACGTCTTCAAGGGCGACGCGAGCCGCACGGTGCGCGTCATCGACTCCGACGGCAACGGGCTCATCCTGGACAAGTACGGCCGACTGACCCGGCCGCTGTCGAGCGAGGCCCCGACTTCGATGGCGCAGTTCCTCGACCAGGTCGAACAGCTGTTGCGCACGCTGAGCGAGGTGGCCGGGCTTCCGGCGTTCATCTGCTACGGGACCCTGCTGGGGGCGGTTCGCGATGGCCGGCTGATCGGTCACGACAACGACGTCGACATCGCCTACCTGAGCAGTGAGGCATACCCAGTGGACGTCGCGCGGGAAGGGTTCCGCGTCGAACGTGTGCTTCGCGACGAGGGATGGAACGTGCGCCGCGGTTCGGGGAGCCGGGTGAACGTCCTCATCACCCAGGCGGACGGGTCGAGGCGCTTCGTCGACGTGTTCACCGCGCACTGGGTCGGAGACCGGCTGTACATGCCGCAGGACACCGGCTTCGTGATCCCACGCGAGAGCATCGTGCCGCTCACGACCGTGGATCTGCACGGTCGCCCGTTCCCAGCCCCCGCCGCCTACGACGAGCTGCTTGCCCTGACTTACGGGCCGGGCTGGCGTACGCCGGACCCATCCTTCAAGTACGAGACGCCGCCATGGCTCGCGCGCCGCCTGACCGGCTGGTTCGGTGGGCTGCGCGCCAACCGCAAGTACTGGGACGCGTTCTACGCCCGGAATGGGCGCAAGCTCCCGAAGCAGCCGAGCGCCTTCGCCCGCTGGGTGAGCTCCACCTACCCGTCCGCTCGGCCCTTGGTCGATCTGGGCGCCGGGAACCTCCGCGACACGCGCTGGTTTGCCAGGAACGGGCGATCCGACATCCTCGCCGTCGACTATTCCGGGGGGGCGATGCGGCTGGGCCCTCCCACCGGGAAGCAGGTGACCCGCCAGCTCATCAACTTCAACGACTTCCGGCAGGTGATGTCCCTCGGGGTGCGTCTGAGCCGGAGTGAGCAGCCGGTCGACCTGTATGGCAGGTTCCTGCTCCATGCCCTCGATGCCACCGGGCGTGAGAACGTGCTGAGGCTGGCCTCGATGTCGCTGCGCCGCGGCGGCTACCTGTTTCTCGAGTTCCGGACGACAAAGGACCGGGCGCGGCGCCACGTCTTCCACACCAAGAAGCGGGAGTTCCTCAAGCCCGGCGCGGTGGTGCGGCAGATCGAGGGTGCCGGCGGCAGAGTCGTACACCAGGAGACCGGTCTCGGGCTGGCGAGGTACAAGTCGGAGGATGCCCACGTCTGCCGGATCGTGGCGACCTGGAGCGACAACCGCGGCACGGACTAGTCTGACTGGCTCGTCTGACCGGCTCAGGACCGCCGGCGCAGCCGGTTCTCCAAGAGCTTGCCGAGACGGCGAAGTCGTCCCTCGGGTTCCGGGGGTGGCGGCACGGCGGCTGCGGGAGCCGGCCGCTTGGCCTGCTTGGATCGCTGCAGGAGCATCGTCGCGATGACGTCGGCGTACGCCCTCCGCTCGAGGTCGGGATCGACGGCGTCGGGGGCGTGGTAGGGAGTCACCGGGTCCGTCGGAATCAGGTCGTCGAGGTCGCCGTGGACGACATATCCGCGTTGCCGGATCGTCTCCGTGCGGTCCTCGGCCAGCTCGCGAAGACGGGCGACGAGGCGCGGGGGGCACTGCGGCCGCGGTGAACTCTGGCCTGCGAGAAGCCGCTCGGCGAAGTGTGACTTGACCAGGCGGCCGTACTCCGGATGCCTGATGCGCCCGTCGAGCGCCTCGTTGACGTGCCTGAGCACCGCGACCTGCGCGACGCCGAGCGTGGTGTTCGCGGCCCGATTCGACGCCGACGGGTCGATGCCGGTCTCGTCGATACCCGCAGCGTCGGCGAAGCGCCGCCACAACAGGCTCGGATCGGCCGACGACTTCGGGGCCACGACGACGTGGACCTGTGCAGGGGGCAGGTCGCGCCCCCACCGATCGAGGACCCCGATCACGTCCTGCTGACGCCAGAATCCCGCAGAGAAGTTCCCGTCCCGCATCTGCCGGGTCAGCCGTCGCTGGTACACGGCGAAGGAGCGTGAGCTGCCGTTCTTGACCTTCTCCTGCCACTCCGACGTCACCTGCCGAGCCAGGTCCCGGGCAGTCAGCACGAGGTGCACCTCGAGGCCGTCGAGGTCGGCCATCGCCCGCGCGACCTGCTCGTCGGTCGCTCCCCCAAGGATCTCGTGGCTCATGACGGTCGTCCCAGTGTGCTCGCGGGCCTGCCGACAAACCGCGCTCCACCGCCCTGCCAGCTCTTCTGGCGGATACCCCCAGAACTCGTACGAGCCGCGCAGTTCGATAGCCGCCAGGAACATGTCGCGCTGACGATTGCCCGCCAAACCGCATCCCTGTGCTCTCAGGATGTCGCGGTTGTCCCACAGGACCTTCTGGAGGAACGTCGTCCCGCTCTTGGGTGTCCCGACGTGCAGAACGACCCGGTTCGGCGCACTGCCCAACGGGGCCTCCTTCATTCACCGAAACCAGGATGGCGGCCGATTCTGGGTCTCGGACACGGGTTCGGTCACCATACTAGGTTGGTCAGATCCGCCTCCGTCGCCTAGCGCAGGTCCGTCACCCTGAAGGTGACCAGCAGCGGACGGTGATCGGAGGCCAGTCCGGTCATGATGCGCTGACGAGTCGGAACCAGCGAGCGACGCGGCCGGAAGTAGACGTGGTCGATCAGGCGACTGCCGTTGCCGGAGGCCAGTTTGTGCGTGCCCATGCGCGGCACACCCAGCGCCCGGTAGCTGGCCCGCAGCCCGACATCGCCCAGCCTCCGGTAAGGGAAGATCGAGGGCGTGACCAGCCGGTCCCGCCGGTAGTTGACGTTGAGGTCGCCAACGACGAAAACCAGCCCCCACGGGTACCGCCTGGTCATCTGCCGAACCAGGCGCTGCACCCCGGCCATGTGCTGTCGATAGAGCTTCAACCGCTTGGGCAGTCGGTAGTTCGGGCCGCCGCCCTTGCCCTGGACGCTCGGGACGGTGTGGTTGTTGAGCACATGGACCGCTCGCCCCGACCTGAGGTCGCGCAGCCGTACCCAGTTCACGTACTTCGCGCGCATGGTGGCGGGCCCGGCACCAGCCCGCCCGACGTACGTGTCCCTGGTCACCTGCCTGGTGCCCGACGCCTCCAGCCGGAAATGGCGGGAGCGGAACAGCAGCGGCGTCTCACCCGGCACGGCCGGGCGGGGCATGAACGCGTCCCAGACACACCGCTTGCAGCCGAGGAACCGCTTTCGCACCAGCTTGCGCTTCGTCGGGTTGGACATCTCCTGCAGGGCGACGATGTCGGCTTCGGTGTCGAGGAGCCTGGCCAGGCTGCGCATGGTCTTGGCGGGACTCTGCCTGGCCTCGGCGTTGTAGGTGGCGACACTGAACCTCGAGTGCTCCGCGTGGCCACGCCTGGCGCCGGGCGCGGCGCTCGTGGTGGAACTCATGAGGCTCAGGGTCAGCACGGCGACGACGAGCAAGGCGACGCGTGCCACGACCGGCGAGACCGACCGGGCCACGTTTCCTCCCTGGGGTGCTCCCATGTGACGCACGCCACTCTAGTCACTTCCAGCCCCACCTGTCACGGGCCGAGCGTCAACGACGCTCCTGGAACCGTCGCCAGGCCCGCCTGGCCGGCATCAGGCGCGGGTGCCGCTCGCTGAGCTCCACCAACGCAGCCCGGACCGGGGCCTGGCGTCGTGCCTCGACCTTCTCGGCGGCGGCCCGGTGACGCTGGATGGCCTCCGACAGCTCGACCAGCAGGTCCGCCATGGCGGCGACGCTCTCACCGAGGAGCACGTCGTCGGAGGGCAGGTCATAGCCAGTGCTGGACGCCGCGGCCTGAGCCGTCTCATCATCGAGAACCAGATCGTCGAGCGAACCCACGACGTCAACCCCTGCCGCTTCGAGCCCTTTTGCGAGCAAGCCGGACTGCTCCACAGCGAACTCGATGTCGGCTGGGTCGAGCCGCAGCCGGCTGCCGGGTCGTCCGGCCAGCACCCTGTGGGCGAGCACGTTCTTGACCACGGCTGGATAGGGACCGGGCAGCGCCAGCCTGTCGCCGAGGGCCACATTGACCCGTCGCAGCAATTCGGCCTGCTCGAGACCGAGGGAGGTGTTGGCGCGCGAGGTGGAGGTGTCGAACGAGTCGGGCTCGAGGCCCAGCAATCCGGCGAACCGACGCCAGAGCAACCCCTGCGGGGCCCCGGCAGGAGGCACCGTGACCACGTGCACCCGCGAAGGTGGCAGCCCCTCGCCCCAGCGGTTCGCCAGACCCACGTAGTCCTGGACTCCCCAGAACCACCCCGACCGCGACGGCGCCTGCTCGCGCACCGAGGCGACGAACTCGTCGAAGCGCAGCGTTGATCGATGCTTGACGTGCTCCTGCCACTCCGCGGACAGCTGCCGCAGCAGGTCGCGGGCGGTCAGGACCACGTGCAGCTCGACGTCAGTGCCGAACGACGACGTCGCCCGCCGAGCCTGGGCGGCGGTCGAGGCGGCCAGCAGCTCGTGCGACACCAGCACCGTTCCCGGCCAGCCTGCGGAGTCCGCGACCAGACGCGCCCACATGCCGCGGGCCCTGCGCGGGTGTGGCGGTCGGGCCAACCCGCGCAGGTCCAGCGACGCCAGGTAGTGGTCGTTGAAGCTGGCAAGCGGGAGCCGGACCCCCTGCTTGGCTGCCAGCGCGCGCTGAGACCACAGCACCTGCTGCAGGAAGGTCGTCCCCGTCTTGGGGCTCCCGACGTGCAGGAAGACGCGGGGACGGTCCCCGGACTCGCGCGCGACCACGCTCATGGCTAGTTGTACGGAACCTTCCGGGAGTGCTTCCGGAGCTTCACCCAGTGGGCCACATAAGCGTCGTACGCCGACTTCAGCTCGATGTTGAGACTCGACTCGTCACCCCTCGACAGCGACCCCTGCACCCAGTTGGGGGACCCGGTCATGACGACCCACTTCGGCTTTCCCTCGTAACTGCCGCGGACCAGGACGTACTTGCTGTGGGTCCGGACCTCGTTGAAACCGTCGTCGTTGAAGTCCCAGCGGCTGTCGTAGAGGGAGATCAGGCCCCTGCGCGCGGCGTCGCGCAGTCGTTCGGCCATGTCGCGGGACGGCGCGCCATAGATGATCCTGACCCGACAGCCGTTGCGCGCGAGGTTGAACAGCTTGGTGGTGATGTTGTTGCCTCTCGTGCCCTTCCAGAAGAACATCGAGATGCTGATCTTGGTGCGACCTAGCGCGCTGCGGCAGTTGATCTTGTTGAGGTCCCTCAGCACCGGGTCCTTGTTGCGGCCGGCGTTGCGGATCGGGAAGAACCTGCTCGTGAACGGCCCGTCGAAGACCTGGAGGAGCGTCGTCGGTGCTGGCTTCCCCGCGGTCATGAGGCGGTGCACCCTGACATACCCGGCGTAGCTCTTCGGACGGTTCTTCATGACGTACATGTCGTTCCACCCGAGCGTGGCGCCGCCGCGGTTGAGGTTCGACGAGCTCACCATCACGACGTTGTTGACCCCCGCCGTGCGAGAGAACACGAACATCTTCGTGTGCATGTTGCCGCTGTTCGTGCGGCAGCTCGGATCGCAGCGCTTGACGTAGCTGCCGTCCTTCCCCCAGGTGACCGGGTCATCCAACTGCGCGTCGACGCTCGCGAAGGTCTCCTTCAGGGTCATCTTTCCGTCGTCCTGCTCACCAAGGGCCGCGCCGCCCTGCCCGGCACCCGCCAAGGGACGGTTGCATGGGCCCCGCGTCGGCGGGGAGTCCGCCTTGCCGTCGTTGTTTCGGTCGCGCACATTGTCGCCGTTCAGAGTGCGGATCAGCCGGCGGGAGTTACGGTTCGCGATCCCCACGTCCAGAAGGACCCGCACCTTCACCCCGCGACGGCAGGCATTGATCAAGCCGGTGACCGACGGCGTGTGGTCCATCAGGTAGGTCGCGATCGTGATGGACTGGCGCGTTTGTCCCTTCACCTTCCCCGGGGTGGCCTTGATGGCGCGCTCGATGCGACTGACGATCCGGAAGTTGGCCGTCCTGCCGCCGAACGGCTTGGGCGTGTTGAAAATGGCCTCGCCGCTGATCGCCCGCGCCGCCCCCGGGCTAGGGGTCGCCGCGGTCTGCAGGCTGGAGGCGCCCGCAATGGGCAGGAGTAATAACGTCGTGAACACCGCAAGAGCGGCAAGTCTTCGCATGAAGCACCCCGTAGAGCTGATCGGACAATGGCAGGCACCACAGTAGCCGCCGTCCCTCACCTTGCCCGGCCATAGGCGCTACGAGTCTTTGCGTTTGCCTGAGCCGTCCCCGGGTCTCCGGCTACCCTGCGAAACGTGAGCAGGCATGGGTTGCGCGGGCGTTCGGGGCGGTCGACCGCCAGCCGGTGGCGCGCCGCGACGCTGGTGTCCGCCGCCCTTCTGCTCACCGGTGGAGACGCGGTTGCCACCCAACGCTCGACGGCCCTGCCGAGTGCCGCCGACACCGCCAGCGTCTCGCGCGACGTAGCGGCCGACCTCCAGCCGGACGGCAAGCCGTCGGGGCCTCGCGCGTCGCCCGCACTCGACAGGAGCGCGGTCGAGGCGGCCTGGCTAGCGCGCCAGGAAGCGCTCGCGAAGGAGCGCCGGGCGGCGGCCATGGAACGGGCCAGGGAAGCGCGCCGGGCCGCGGCCTTGGAGGCCCGCCAGGAACAGGCTCGGGCTGAGCGCCGCGTGGCCCGTAATGCCGCCCGCTCGGCGGCCGAGGCAGCCGAGGAGGCCGACAGGCTGGCTCGCGAACGCGAGCAGGCGGCGCAAAGCCCCACCACAACCTTTCGGACGGCCACGATCAACGTGCTCGGCGACTCCCACACCCGCCGTGGCGGAGACAAGCCCGGCTTCCGCTCCGGCGCCGCCCGGATGGGTGGCGTGGTCGGCATCCTGAGGTCACAGAACCTCGACGTGGTCGGGTTCCAGGAGTTCGAGCGGCCGCAGAAGGCCGCGTTCAACCGGCTCGCCGGCGGCTGGGACTTGTTCACGGGCACTGAGCGGGGCCGCGACTCGATCGGCTACCGCACCGGTATCTGGGAATACGTGCAGGGCGGCACGCGCACCATCCCGTACTTCCACGGCAACCCGGCACCCCTGCCCTGGGTGACCCTGCGCCACCGCGAGACCGGCCGTGTCGTCTCGTTCATCAGCATGCACAACCCGACCAGCAGCGCGCGCCGCGGCAACAACGCCCGGCACCGCATGGAGGCGACCCGGCGCGAGATCGCCCTGGTCCGCACGCTCTCGTCCGGGGGCAACCCGGTCCTGCTGCTCGGAGACTTCAACGAGCGCGGCCAGGCGTTCTGCATGGTGACCCGTGGCGGCGACCTCATCGCCGCCAACGGCGGCAGCCACAGCGGAAACTGTGCACCGCCGCGCCGGGCGGGCATCGACTGGATCTTCGGCACCCGCGACATCGTGTTCTCCGAATATCTACGACACCAGGACGCCCAGGTGCGCCGCATCACCGACCACCCGGTGGTGGTCGCCCGCGCGACCATTACCGAGCGGCTGCCTGCCGCGGACTGACGCCTGCGTTCAGAGACCGGCGACCAGCGGCGTGCTGTCCTCGAAGTGCGGCTTGAGCTTGTTCTCGAACATCGACAGGGCGGAGCCGATCGCCATGTGCATGTCGAGGTACTTGTAGGTGCCGAGGCGACCCCCGAAGAGCACCATCGGCTCGTCCTTGGCGAGTTCCCTGTACTTCAGCAGCTTGGCCCTGTCCTCTGCGGTGTTGATCGGGTAGTAGGGCTCGTCGTCGTCCCCCGCCGCCCGTGAGTACTCGTGCACGATCACGGTCTTTCCCGGCAGGTAGGTCCGCTCGGGGTGGAAGTGCTTGAACTCGTGGATCCGGGTGTACGGAACTTCCTGGTCGTTGTAGTTCATCACCGAGGTGCCCTGGAAGTCGTCGACGTGCACGACCTCGGCCTCGAGGTCGACGGTGCGCCATGACAGCCGGCCCTCGGAGTTGCCGAAGTATTCGTCGATCGGGCCGGTGTAGACGATCGGCACCTTGCCCTTGTATTCAGCGGCGACGTCGAAGAAGTCGGTCTCCAGGCGCACCTCGATGTTGGGATGATCGGCCATTCGGGTCAGCCACGCCGTGTAGCCGTTGACCGGCAGCCCTTCGTACTTGTCGTTGAAGTAGCGGTTGTCGAAGGTGTACCGGACCGGCAGCCGCGTGATGATGTCGGCGCTCAGGTCCTTCGGGTCTGTCTGCCACTGCTTGGCGGTGTAGCCCTTGACGAACGCCTCGTAGAGCGGCCTCCCGATCAGGCTGATCGCCTTCTCCTCGAGGTTGGCGGCGTCCTCGGTCGCGATCTCGCTGGACTGCTCCGCGATCAACGCGCGCGCCTCGTCGGGCGTGTGGTTCTTGCCGAAGAACTGGTTGATCAGCGCCAGGTTCATCGGGAACGAGTAGACCTGCCCCTGGTACTTCGCGAAGACGCGGTGCTGGTAGTTGGTGAAGTCGGTGAAGCGGTTGACGTACTCCCACACCTTCTCGTTGGAGGTGTGGAACAGGTGCGCGCCGTACACGTGCACCTCGATGCCGGTCTCGGGCTCGGCCTCGCTGTAGGCGTTGCCGCCGAGGTGGTGGCGGCGCTCGAGGACCAGGACGTTGAGGCCCAGCTCGTTGGCGCAACGTTCGGCGATGGTCAGGCCGAAGAAGCCGGAACCGACGATGACGAGGTCAGGGTTGGACAAGGTCGTTCTCCTCCTGGGTGGGCGCGGCCGTCAGTCTAGCGAGGGCGGGACGCCCCTCATCTTCCGAGCGGACCTGAGCGCCCGGACCACGTTGCCGGCCTCGGCGCGGCCGCCGCGCAGCGGACTGAGCACGAGCACCGCGAGCGTGATCAGCCAGGGCTTGAGGCGGACCAGCCGGTTCTCGCCGTAGCGGAAGTGCACGACGAAGAGGTTCCGGAACATGTAGAACCCCTTCCACGTGTCGAGAGCATGCTGCTGGTCGAAGTCGAGCTGGCGAACCAGGACCGCGTCGCGAAGCGCGACGATCGGGAAGCCGGCCCGGCGCGCTCTGATGACGAAGTCGACGTCGTCGTAGAAGATGAAGTACGACGGGTCGGGCAGCCCGATCTTCGCGATCACCTCACGCCTGACCATGAACCCCTCGAAGGCGGCGTTCTCGATGGGAACCTCGGCCGGCATCTCCGCCCTGCTTGCGTAGGTCGACTCGACGCTGGCCTGCTTGGGCCGGATCGACAGCGGGTTGCGCAGGTCGAAGTGGACCGCCGCCTTCTCGACGAGCCGGCCCTCGAGATCCTCGCGGACCGCGGCCAGGCAGGGGCCGTCGTGGGCGAGCAGGACCTCGAGACAGTCGGGAGCCGGGACCACGTCGTCGTCCATCAGCCAGATCCGGTCGTGGCCGGCGTCGTAGGCCTGCCTCATGCCGAGGTGGAACCCGCCGGCTCCGCCCAGGTTGTCGGGGCTGTTGGTGACGTGGAGCGTGAGGTCCCGGCGCGCGTCGACCACCTCGGCGGTGTGGTCCGTGCTCGCGTTGTCGACCACGAAGACCGCATCGGGAAGCCGGGTCTGGGCCGCGAGCCCGTCGAGCATCCGGCCAAGCAGGTCGGCCCGGTTGTAGGTCACGATCACCACGGCGACGGACTCGTTGGTCGAGCCCGTCACCTCAGGAACCGCCGATGACCCGTGAAGTCGCCCTTCAGCCCCGCACGCACGGCGCCGGCGCTCAGCCGCAGTCGCCGGAGGTCCCGCCGGGTGAGCGTGTAGAACCACACCGTCTTGACGAGGAACGCCAGAACCGCGAGCCAGCCGCGGTAGTCACGCAGGTTGACCACGTTGTTGCGAGCCATGCAGTAGTGCTTGAGGTCGCTCGGGCTGTGGTTGTACGTCGTCCGGCCGAACATCATCGGCGTGCCGAGGTCGTCGGTCGCGGGGTGCAGGAAGTGGCTGTCCACGACGGTCGCGATCCGGGCACCCGCCCGCTCCGCGCGCAGCCGGAACTCGACGTCGTCTCCCCAGATGAAGAACTCCTCGCGCACCGGGCCGATCTTCTCCACGAGCGCGCGGGTGACGAGGACCCCGTTGAACGGGATCACGATGCCCTCGATCACGCCGTCCTTGGCTGCTGCCTCAACCTCCGACATCTGGTGCACAACGCTGGCCCTGCCGGGCAGCCGGATCGGAAAGCAGAGCCGGCCAGGATCCTGCTCGGCGAGCACCGCCGGCCCCCAGAAGTCCCACTCAGTCCCCTGCTCCAGCAACCGGGGCAGGCAGCCGCCGGCCGGGACGCCGTCGTCGTCCATCAGCCAGATCAGGTCCGCGCCGCGTTCGACCGCGGTCAGCATCCCGGTGTGGAACCCGCCCGCGCCCCCGGTGTTGGTGTCCAGCGCGACCAGGTGCACGGGGACACCCTCGGTGGTCGAGCCGGCCTCGGTGGTCGAGCCTGTCGAGACCACCCATTCCGCGGTCCCGTCGGTCGACGCGTTGTCGACCACGACGATCTCCGCAAGCTCCGTCGTGGTCCTCAGCACGTCGAGCAGCCGCTCCAGCAGGTCGCGCCGATTGAACGTGACCACCACCGCCACGATGCGGGGCGGATCGGCTGGCGCTGGCACGCCGTACACCCTAGGGGCTGACGTGCCCTAGCGCGGCAGCCGCAGCGGTTGCCAACGCCGTAACTCGAGAAGCGCTCTGAGCCGATCAGTACACCTGGACGCCGTACGCGGAGAGCGCCTCGGTCACGGGCTGGAAGAACGTCGTCCCGCCGCCCCTGCAGTCGCCGCTGCCACCTGAAGTGAGGCCCAGCGCGGCCGTGCCGTCGTAGAGCGGGCCGCCGCTGTCTCCAGGCTCGGCGCAGACCGTGGTCTGGATGAGCCCGCTGACAGTGCCGCCGCCCTGGTAGTGGACGGTCGCGTTGAGCGCGGTGACCCGACCGGTGTGGGTGCCGGTGGTGCTGCCACGTCGGGTGACGGACTCCCCGACGAATGCGTTCGCCGCGTGGGTGATGTCCTGGCTGCCGACCGTGCCGGGGTAGTTGGTGAAGGACGCGTCGTACTGCACGAGCGCGTAGTCGTTGCCTGGGAAGCTCGCCGACGTCGTGTTGCCGAGGAACGTGTTTTGGTTCGCCGAGGTCCACCACCGCCGCTCCTTCTTGGCGCAGTGGCCCGCGGTGAGGAAGTAGTGCGTCGCGCCACGTTGCACGTTGAACCCGAGCGAGCAGCGGAACCGAGACCCATAGATGGCGTCGCCTCCAGTGGTGTCGAGGTGGAAGGCCCCTGCGACGGTCTGCATTCGTGCGGTTCCGCCGAGGCGTGCAACCGCCGCCTTGACCGCGTCCAGACGGGCGCCCCTGACGGTGCTGTCGACGGTGACAACGACCTGCCGCGCGGACGTGTCGACGCCCCACGCCGTGCCTGCAAACGCGACCGACCGCTCGAGGCTCTTATGGCCGCTGTCAGCTGCACGCCGCTGGCAGCCCGGTCCGAGGTCGCCTGGGCGGGTGCAACCGCCACCAGGGCCGCAGTCAGGCCGAGGGTAGCGACCACGGCGCCGACGCGCCGCGCGAGTCGTGGATTGGCATTCATAACAACCTCCGTGGCGGTGCCGCTGGTCCCGAGATCCCAGTGATCCGTCCGCTCACACCGACCCAGACATGATGCGCCTGGTGCCGCGCGTCGACAAGATGCCCGATCAGACCGCGCTTGGTGGCGGACGCGCGGTGGTTGTTGCGTCCGGGTGACTGCGTTGACCAGGCTGGATCTACTTGATGGCGGCGGTCGGGACGCGGACCGGCTGCATGTCCGTAGCGGCCTTCTGCCGGCGGGCGATGATGACAGCCGCAGCGATGAGCCAGAACGGCAGCAGCAGGTAGTTGACCAGGCCGCCCGGCGGGATGCTGCACGCGCCGAGCAGTGCGAGGACACCCATGACCGTCGTCGTGATGGCGAACCACCTGGGCAGCACCGCGTTGCGGAGGCCCCCGAGGCCGATGGCGATGAACGCGGCAGCGATGCCGACTCCCATTCCCAGCCAGCCGAAGTACTGGGCGTAGCTGAGCATGTGGGTCGCGGCCTGGTCGCCATCCTCAGCCGCGGACATCAGGCCCTTGGTCCAGACCGCCATCTGGGCGAGCCCCGCCGACACCGTGAGCCACGCGCCGTACGCGACGCTGGAGTACGTCGCTTCACGGGCCTCTCCCGAGCGCAGCAGATTGCGGACCGCGGTGGCGAAGAAGACCAGTGACACGCCCATCACAACCAGACAAGACAGGCCGGCGGTGTTCAAACCGAGATGGCCGTCGATGATCTCGACGGAACCACGACCCGGCACGTCGGGCGATTGCACGCGGAACAGGAAGTCCTGGGCGATCCAGGCAAGTCCGGCGATGACGCCGGTCCAGGGCAGGAATCTCTCGAACGTGCTGAGCGGCATGGTGCGCTCCTCTCGGTGATGCGGGACCGGCGGCCCTCGACCGACGAACAGTGGCGCGCCCGATGACCCGTCAGCACGATCCAGGAGTCCCGAGCGACTCGGGAACAGTTCCCGGGTGTGCAGACGCGGACACCGCCGCGACCCCACACTGAGGAGATGGACACGCTCATCGCCCTGATCGGCGCCGCCGTACCGGTCGCCGTCGGGGCGCTGGTACTGCTCCGCAGTGACCAGCGGAGGATCGGCGGGCTCCTCGTCGCTCACGGCCTCTGCATCGGCCTCTTCCTCGGACTGCCCAGCGAGCCTGCAACGAACAGGCCTGGAACGGTCGCCGACCAACTCACCGCCGGCACCTGGACGCTGATGTTCGTCTGGCTCGTCCTGATCGCCTATCTGCTGCCTGACGGGCGCGCGGCGTCGCCTCGCCAGCGGACCTGGATCCAGCTTGGCCTGGTCGGCAACGTCATCTTCTGGATTGGGGCGGCCGGTGACCCGAATCTGTTCGACCCCGACCCGCTGCCCGTGCCGTGGCTGCCTACAGGGGTATCCGCAGCCGTGGGCGTGGTCGGTCTGATCTGGGTCGTGGTGTTCTTCTTCGGCTCGGTGGTGTCGGTGCTTCGACGACTACGCCGGTCGACCGGCGACAACCGGCTGCGGCTGCTGTGGTTCCTCTTCGGCGCGCTGAGCGTTCCATTGGCGCTGCTGCTGAACTGGGCTTCGTACTTCATCTTCGACGACCCCTCCCCCTCGGCTCCGTTCGTGGGCGCGCTGGTGATGTGCGGACTGCCGGTTGCGATCGGCATCGCGATCGTGCGGACCAGGTTGTTCGACATCGAGCTCGTTCTCAGCCGCACCCTCACGTACGGCGTGCTCACCGCGCTCGTCTTCGGTGCGTACGTCGGGCTCCTGGCGCTTACCGGAAACATCTTCGGCAACAGCACCGTCGGCGGCATCTGCGCGATCGCGGTCGTAGCCGTGGCCGCCGCGCCGACCCAGCGGTGGCTTCGGGATCGCATCGAACGCTGGGTCTACGGCTATCGCTCCGAGCCGCACCGGGCAATCCGGATGATGTCCGAACGCGTGGAAGCCGCCGATCCGCTCGACCTGCTCCCGGCCATCACGGGCACAGTCACGGACGCCCTGTCGGTCCAGCGGGCCTGGGTGGAGGAGCACGGACCGACGACTGCCGCATCAAACGTGGTGCGGACTCCGCTGGTGCACCAAGGCACCCCGCTCGGATCACTGGCGGTCGAGGTACCACCCGGGCGCTCCTTCTCTGCCGACGACACCCAACTCCTGCACGACCTGGCCCGTCAGGCTTCGGTCCTGGTCCGGGCCGGGCAGCTCAACGCAGACCTTCAGACCTCCCGGTCTCGACTCGTCACCGCGCGCGAGGAGGAGCGCAAGCGGTTGCGTCGCGACCTGCACGACGGTCTCGGGCCGTCGCTGGCCGCGATGGTGCTCAAGCTCAACGCAGCCGCGACCCGCGCAGACGCGACCGAACGGAACGAACTGCTCGCCGAGATCGGCGAGGAGGTCAAGGACGCGATCGCCGAGATCCGCCGAGTCGTCGACGACCTTCGCCCACCGGCGATCGACGAGGTCGGCCTCCTCGGCGCACTGCGGCAGCGTGCAGCAGCGCTGTCCACCGAAACCCTGGAGTACGTGGTGTCCGGACCAAGCTCACTGCCACCGGTGCCGGCGGCTGTCGAGGTCGCTGCGTATCGGATCGCCTCCGAGGCCATGACCAACGTCGCCAGGCACTCCGGTGCAAGCCGTTGCACCGTCGACATCGGGATCGACGGGACCATGGAGGTGACAATCAAGGACAACGGGCGGGGCTCGATTCGGCCGATCGGGCACGGGGTCGGTTGGGCCTCGATGACCGACCGTGCATCCGAGCTCGGTGGGGCCTGCACGATCTCGAGCCGCGCCGAGGGCGGCCTCGTCGTACGGGCCGTCCTTCCGCTCGGCGAGCATGTCCACGTGGAGGTGAACCCATGACCCGCGTGCTCGTCGCCGACGACCATCCCGCCTTCCGGCGTGGCCTCGAGCTGATGCTCGGTGGCGTCGACGACGTCGAGATCGTGGGCTTCGCCGAGACCGGCAACAAGGCCGTCGAACTGACCGAGGAGCTCTCCCCCGACGTCGTCCTCATGGACCTGCGCATGCCTGACCTGGACGGCATCGAGGCGACCCGACGGATCAACCGGCTGGCCGCCGCGCCCGCGGTGGTCGTGCTCACGATGTTCGAGGACGACGACTCGGTGTTCGCGGCGATGCGCGCGGGAGCCCGGGGCTACCTGCTCAAGGGCGCCGACCAGGACGAGATCGTGCGCGCGGTCCGCGCCGCAGCAGCGGGTGAGGCGATCTTCGGCCCAGAGATCGCGGCCCGGGTGATCGGTCACTTCGCAAGCGGCTCGGGGTCAAACGCCGCGGCCTTTCCCGCGCTGACGGAGCGTGAGCGTGAGGTGCTCGAGCTGATCGCGGCGGGCAAGGGCAACGCCACGATTGCTCACGAGCTGATCATCAGCCTCAAGACGGTCCGCAACCACGTCTCGAACATCTTCACCAAGCTGCAAGTCTCCGAGCGCTCCGCAGCAATCGTGAAGGCCCGCCAGGCCGGGCTTGGCGGCGGGTCGTAACCCTTGGCTCAGCGGTCAGTTGAGGGCTCCCGAACGCGCCTGCTGAACCAACCGGACCAGCGCACGGTCGAGCGGGTCTGTGCCGGTCAGCGCGGAGGCCTCGGACTCGTCGATGCGGTGCGTGCCGCGCTCGTCGACGAGGCGGTGCAGACCATGGGGAGTCGTCCAGACGTACTCCCTCATTCCGGTCTGACGGACCCGGTAGCCGAGATGCGTCTTGGCCCTGTGGTGAGTCCTGCCCAACGGGCCACAGTTGCCGTCGGTCGTCTGGCCAGGTGGACCGCCTGGATCCCAGGGGACGGGATGATCGAGGTCGACCTTGCGGCTCAGCCGGCTCGCGTGCGGGAAGACCTCGCCCGGGCTCCGGAGGTGGATGCGCTCCTTCACGGACTCGGGGAACTCGTAGGCGTTGACCGAGGTGGTCGACGTCAGGTCGATGACCGGCCTGAGGCTCACTCGAGCGTGGCCGAGGAGTCGCTTGACCTGCGCCAGGACCTGGGGTCCGAGGCCTTCGACCCTGGCAACACCGTCGCCGCCGTCGATCGCGGCCTCGTGGAGGTGCACGTAGAGGACGGCCCGTCGCCGGGAGTGAGACTGGCTTGCTTCGGGGGCACTGGAGTCGCTGAGCAGGCGGGTCAGCTCCTCGGGTCGGGCGAGCCATCCGAAGGCGACTGCGCGCAGCTCGTCTCGGCCGACGTCGTCAGGCAGGTCGGGCACCAGGTCGCGACGACCCTCGAGGACCTCGGCAACCTGGTCGACCAGGTGACTGACCCAGTGCGCGTCGCCTGCCTCGACCCTGGCGATGACGTTGCGGAACCCGAGCTCGTCCACGCGGGACAGGCCGACGTAGCGACGCCGTCGCTCCGCTTCGACCTTGGCTGCGTGCCCGGCTCGGTCTGCCTCGATCACCTTCGCCTCGGCGATGGCGATCACTCGGCTCGGGGACTCCCCCGAGATCGCGACCGATACGGCTGCATCGACGATGAGCACTTGAAACCGGTCGAGATGACGCGACATGGCAGCGACCTTCCGGGCCACCCACGCCTCCGCGTCGAGAGCCTCGACCTGGGCCCAGACCCGCGGCAAGCGGTGTCGAAGATCAAGGGCGTCCGCCATGGCCGAGCGCACCGAAAGGGTGTGCACACGTCGAGCCACCGCCAACTCCGGAAGACACAGCTCCTGCACCATCGGCGACCCGTCGCCACCGATCTCGACCAGACGGTCGTCCCCGCACCAGTTCCGGCCGACACCGTGGGTCCACTGAGGATCCGCCGCGTGCAGATCGGCCCAGTGCAACACCAGCAGCAGGTCTTCGAGCTCGAAGGCCCGACGTGAACGCACCACCGACTCCGCTGCGGCCAGCGTGGCCGCTGGCCCGAGTTCGTCGATGGCCCAATCCATGGATACATTCTACTCGATCATATCTTCGATTACAATGCAAGCCGCAACATTCGCGGGCATCCGGCACCCGGCGACACGTGCAGCCGGGGAACTCGAACGCTCAGGCTCGCCGCAAGCAGTCGAAGACTCGTCAGCAGGCCGAGTTGAGGTCGTCGGACTGGTTGGCGCGGTAGCCATCGTCGTACGAGCCGAGCGAGCCGCCGGTGACCTTGCGCGGATTCTTCTTCGCCTTGCCCGGTTCGTCGGCGGTGCCCTCTGCCCGGTCGATCGCCGTCTGCACGGTCTCCTGGATCAGCCCGATGTCCGGGTCGCCGGTGTTGATCATCGGAGGGACGAACGAGACGGTCGAGACCTTCTGCGACCTGGCCTTCATGGCGAGCTGCATGAAGCGGCCGAGCTCGCTGGCGGGGAGGTCGGTCTGCACCATGCCGGTGGTGGCCTTCGCGATGTCCTGGAAGTTCGTGACCATGGTCTTGGGGTCGATCTGGCGGAGCATCGCGCCCATCACGCACTTCTGCCTGGCCATCCGGGAGTAGTCGTCCGACCCCTCGCGGGCGCGGGCGAACCAGAGGGTGTCATGGCCGTTGAGCTTGCGCACCCCCGGTTCGATGTATCCGGTCACGTCGTCACCCAGGCCGCCCACGGGGATCCGGTCCCGCACGTGCAGCGTGACGCCGCCGACGGCATCGACGAGGTCCTTGAAGCCCTGGAGGTTGACCATCGCCGAGTAGTTGATCTTCAGTCCGGTGATGCCCTCGACCGCCATCTTCGTGGCGTCCACGCCGGCGTTCTCCGCGTCTGGGAACAGCTCGGTGTTGTCCTCGGCCCAGGTGCTGACACCGTTGAGGTAGCAGTCGTCGCAGTCGTAGCCGTCAGGCCACTGCTCGGCCATCACCGAGCCCTCGGCAAAGGGAAAGTTGGTCATGTTCCGCGGCAGCCCGAACAGCACGGTCTGGCCCGTGTCGGCGTCGATGCTGGCGACCGTCATCGAGTCCGGTCGCAGGCCGAAGCGGCCGGCGCCGGAGTCACCACCCAGCAGCAGCACGTTGTAGCGGCCGTCGTGGGCCGAGGTCGCCGTACCGTCTCCGAACATCGCGATGATGAAGTCGCGCTGCACGGTGACCAGATGCGCGCCGAACAGCAGGACGCCGGCGACGGTGAGGCTGAGCACTCCGTTCACGCCGACCACCGCGAGCCGGTGGTTCTGGCGCAACGACAGCGGCTGCCCGATCCGCCAGGCGTCCATGAACAGTCCTGCCCAGCCGATGGCGAGCAACATCAGCGCGAAGCGGATGATGCCGAGCCAGAACGTGTTGGACACCAGCCAGAACGCAAAGCCGTGCCAGATCAGGGCGACGAGGAACCCGCTCACCACCGTCGCGACGAGAACGCCCCAGACCCGCATCGCGATCAACCCGACTCGCTTGTTGCCGGCGACCAGCTGAGCCGAGCCGGGAACGAAGAGCGTCATCACCATCAGCGTCATCGCGCGCCGGAACCGCACCCGCGACGCCCGGTCAGCGGCCGGTCGCTGGGTGCGTACGCCGGTCTCGCGGTCCTGATCGAGCAACCCGGGGGAAGATGCGGGTGGCATCGGGTGCCTCTCTGCTGGGGAAGGGAAAGCACCCCCAGTATCACCAGTCCCATCAGTCACAGGCCGGTGCGACGCGCCGTTGCACGCTCCATCCCGGCGTGGCAGCGTGGGACGCCCCACAGCTTGGCGCTGCTGACCTCGCCTTCCGAGGGAGGAACCATGGGCCAACAGACGTCAGGAGCCTTCATGACCGAGCAACGCCGACGTGTGTTGCAGATGCGACTCGTGGTCGAGGCCGACGACTACGACGAAGCGGTCCGGTTCTACCGCGACATCCTGGGGGCCACCGAGGAGCTGAAGGTCCATGGGGACGACGGTGAGAAGGTGACGATCCTCGACGTCGGCAGGGCGACGCTCGAGCTCTCCAACCCCGAGCAGGTCGCGATGATCGACCGGGTCGAAGTGGGGCGCCGAGTCAGCCCGCGCATGCGGGTTGCGTTCGAGGTTGCCGACGCCGAAGGCGTCACTCAGGAGCTTGCCGACGCCGGCGCGGACGTCATTGCCGCACCCACCGTGACCCCGTGGAACTCGCTCAACGCACGGCTTCAGGGTCCGGCCGGCCTCCAGCTCACGCTCTTCGAGGAACTGGGAGACGGCGCGGGCCAATGAGCACGCCGCATGTGGAGAGCGCCCAGGGGTACCTCGTGTTGAGTCGACGATTCGGGAGTTCCGATGACCCAGCACACCCAGACCAGGCACGCGAACAGGGCCCGCCCCTCTGAGGACGAGCTGGTCGAGTCCCCCACCGACCTCAAACCCGCCTCCGTGCGCTACGTCGTGCGCAAGACCCTGCGCGAGTTCATGAGCGACGAGTGCACGGATCTCGCAGCGGCACTGACCTACTACGCCGTCCTCGCGATCTTCCCGGCCTTCATCGCTTTGCTGTCCCTCGTGGGTGTCGCCGGCCAGGGACGCGAGACTGTGGAAACCCTGCTGAAGATCCTCTCCGATGTCGGCGCGTCCTCGGTCGCAAAGAACGTCGAGCCCCTCCTCGAAAGCCTGAGCACGTCGCCTGGTGCCGGGTTGGGTCTGCTCCTCGGCCTTCTCGGAGCCCTCTGGTCGGCTTCGGGGTACGTCGGCGCGTTCGGCCGTGCGATGAACCGAATCTACGAGGTGGGCGAGGGCCGACCGGTGTGGAAGCTGCGGCCGATGATGCTGCTGCTCACCCTGGTGCTGGTCGTCCTGGCAGCCGTGACCCTGATCGGTCTCGTCCTCACCGGTCCTGCGGCAGAGGCTGTCGGTAATGCCGTCGGCCTCGGCTCGACCGCGGTTCTCGTCTGGAGCATCGCGAAGTGGCCGATCATGCTCTTCATCGTCATGCTGATTGTGGCCTTGCTCTACTACGCCACGCCCAACGTGAAGCAGCCGAAGTTCCGATGGGTCAGCATCGGTGCGGCGGTCGCGATCGTCACCTGGATCCTGCTTTCAGCGGCGTTCGGCTTCTACGTCGCCAACTTCTCCTCCTATGACAAGACCTACGGCTCCCTGGCCGCGGTGATCGTGTTCCTGCTCTGGCTGTGGCTGACCAACCTCGCGTTGCTCTTCGGTGCCGAGCTCGACGCGGAACTCGAGCGCGGCCGAGAGCTTCAGTCGGGGGTCGCCGCCGAGGAGAACATTCAGCTGCCGGCGCGCGACGACAGGAACATCAAGAAGTCCGAGAAGAAGGAACAGGAAGACGTGGAGCGCGGCCGCGCCCTGCGCGAAGAGCACGCGCGCGGGGAGGACGCGGCCAAGGACTAAGCCCAGACCGGAGCGATCTCCCGGTGATACCCGCGGCCGAGCACCTTGCTCAGGATCTTCCGCACCGGTCCAGGGATGGTTGTGTCGAGGAATGCGCGGACCTCGTCGGTCATCCCGTCCTGCAACCAGGCGAAGAACCAGCCGGCGACCTTCGGCGGCTCCTTGCGGAACTGCTTCGCGGCCGCCTTCCACTGCGGCGATCCCAGATGCGGGGCAAGTGCCGGCTCGATCTCGGCTTCCTCGTGGTCGAGGTGGTGAGCGACGACTGCCAGACCCGATCGCACGGCTGCGAGGGCCGTGGCCGCGTCCGCGGCGGTGCCGCTGGCGGCGTACGTCGCCATCGCCGATTCGATGTCGTCCAGCGCCGCCGCCATGGCCTGGTGCTCGGCCTCCATCTCGGCCAGGAGGTCCTCGGCGACGCCGAGTGACGCGAGGCACGGCCAGAGGATGAGGTCCTCCTTCTCATGGTGGTGGCGCAACTGCCGAGCGAGGTGCCGCCAGGCCCGGTACAGGTCGGCAGCCCTTGCCCGGTCACCCGCTCCGACCGAGGCCAGGGCCCGTTCCAAACGCCCGAAGTCGCGCCGCACCGCGGCGTGGATGACTTTGTTCATCGAGTCGATCGCCATACCGCAACGCTGCCACGACCGGGCCGCGGATGGAAACCCGACCGACCTGACGCGAACCCGGCCCAGCGCCACGTCTACCGTGGTCGCTGGGCCGGGCTCGCAGGCAGGTGGTCAGCCCAATGGAGTCCTACTCGGGGATCCCGCTTGCGGGCGGGGCGTCGTCGGCCTGGCCGGAGCTGTCCTCGGTGATCTCCGCATCGCCGATGTCGGTGACCATCACCTCGGTGAGCGGCTCGCTCGACTCTCCCTTGAGCTTGATCAGCTGAAGGCCGGAGATGCCCATGTGGCTGTCTGCGGTGAAGCGGTACGGCGCCATCTGCGGTCCGTCGAGCTCGGTCCCGACCTCTTCAACCGCCTCGACCAGACCGTCGCGAGTCAGCTCCGGGCCGGCAGCCTGCAACGCCTGGACGAACGCGTAGGCGTAGGACATGCCGTAGATCCGGTAGTTGGTGAGCTCCCCGTCCTCGCCGTGGGCGTCCCAGACCTTCTGCCAGAGCTTGACCCAGTCATTGTCGGTCGCGTCGACTCCGGGAATGTACTGGGAGGACATCACGCCGTCCAGGGAACCGGAGCCACCCTCGACCGCGCCCTCGGAGAAGCGCGAGAGCAGCGACCCCACCAGGGCCGGGATCGGAGCCGACGTTGCTGTAGTACCACTGCGGCTTGTAGCCGAGCTTGAGCGCGACCAGCTGGCTGAGCGCGGTGTACGCCGGCGTGTTGAAGCCGAGGACCAGGTCGACCTTCTTGGCCTGAAGGCCTGCGATCTGAGGTCCGATGTCCGTGTTGCCGGAGGTGTACTTCTCCACGGCGACGATCTGGTCGTCGAGGAACTGGCGGACGCCCAGCTCGGCGTCCTTGCCGAAGTCGTCGTCCTGGAGGAACAGGCCGACCTTCGCATCGGGCATGTTCTCCGCGACGTACTGGCCGATGATCTTGCCCTCGATCTCGTAGTCGGGCTGGTACCCGAACGTGTAGGGCCTGTTTTCGACGTCGTTGCCCCACTGCAGGGAGCCGGAGGCGACGAACAGGTCGGGGACCCCCTCGTCGTTCAGGAAGTCGACGACCGCGCTGTGCGTCGGCGTGCCCAACCCGCCGACCATGGCGAAGATCTCGTCGTTGAGCACCAGCTCGTTGGTGACGGCACTGGTGTTGGTCGGGTTGTAGGCGTCGTCCTTGACGATGTACTCGATCTGCCGGCCGTGCACCCCACCCTGCTCGTTGACGTAGTCGAAGTACGCCTTCGCCCCGGTCGGGATCTCGCTGTAGCCAGGCGCCGCCACCCCGGTCAGCGGGAAGTGGGCGCCGATCGTGATCGTGTCCTCGGTGACGCCGGTGTCGGACGCACCGCCACCAGCCTCGTCGTCGTCGTCGCGCCCGCCCGCTCCGCAGGCGGCAAGCAGCACTCCCGACATGAGGATGCTGGTCAGCTGGACCAGCCTCGTTGCCCGTGTCTTCATTGCGGTTCTCTCCCTTTCAAGGTGTTTTGCCGACGACCGCACGCGAGGACTCGGCGTCCTCGGATGTGGGGCCTGTCGATGAGGGGCGGGTCCGGTTGCGCACCAGGAACCCGCGGATGCTGCCGACGATGCCGGCAGGTGCGAGCAGGATCACCAGGATCATCACCAGCCCGTAGATCAGGGGCGCGAGCTCGGCCGCCTGGATGTCGTTGAGCCCCGCGTCCGCGCCGAGGTCCGTGACGAACTGAGGCAGGAAGGTCAGCAGGGCGGCGCCCAGCAGCGCTCCGGTGAGACTTCCCAGGCCGCCGAGCACGACCGCGGTGAGCAGGGACAGGCTGAGCGTCAGCGTGAACCCGCTCGGGGCGCTGATCCGTGCTGCCAGCGCCAGCACTCCGCCGGCCGCACCGGCAGCGGCGGCGCTCACCATGAATGCAGACACTCGGGCGCGGCCGAGGTTGATGCCGGCCAGCTCCGCGGACACCTCGTCGTCGCGCACTGCGCGCCACCGTCGGCCGACCCGGCTGCGAGACAGGTTGGCCAGGAACAGGAACGTGATGATCAGGGTGATCCAGGCGAAGTAGGCGATGTAGCGGCTGCTGGTCAGGTCTGTGCCGGTGACGAAGTAGGCCGCATCCAGGACCCACTCCGGCTCGTCGGGGAGGCGCACGCGCAACCCCTGCTCCCCGCCGAGGGTGTCGCCGTAGTAGGTCGCGATCCCCGGCACGGCCACTGCGAGGGCGAGAGTTGCGCCGGCGAGGTAGGGGCCGTGAAGCCGCGCGGCGGCGAACCCCACCACCGCACCGACGACCAAGGTCACGCCGGTTGCGACGAGGATGATCAGCGAGAGCGGCAGGGCGGAGTCCTTGTCCTGCAGGAGCAGGGCGGTGGTGTACGCGCCGATCGCCATGAGCGCTCCGTGACCGAGGGAGATCTGGCCGTTGATCCCGGTGAGGATCGTGAGGCCACCGGCCGCAATGCCCAGGTAGGCCATCGAGGCGAGCTGGACGTTGCGGAAGTCGCTCACGCTCTGCAGGACGATCACGACCACGACCAGACTGGCAAGAGCCAGCAGCAGGTGGCGGGCCAGGGTCGACTGGCCCAGTCGGGCGAACAGACGGGTGACCATCTTCAGACCCTCCTTGCGCTGGTCTGGGCGAACAGCCCGCCGGGCCGGAGGGTGAGCACGAGCATCAGGATCGCGAGGGCGCTGAGCGCCACCACGTCGGAGCCGACGTAGCCACTCACGAAGCTGAGCGAGAGACCGAGGATGAGCCCGCCGACGACGGCTCCCGCGGGACTGTCGAGACCGCCGAGCACCGCCGCGACGAAGCCGAACACCACGACCGAGTCCATGTACGCCGGGTGCACGAGGCCTCCGCCGGCGATCAGCAGGCCGGCAAGCGAGCCGACCACCGAGGCCAGCGCCCAGCCGAGCGTGAGCATCCTGCCCACCCGGACCCCGAGCAGCCGCGACACCTCCTGGTTGAAGGCCGCGGCCCGCATCCGCAGTCCCACGTCGGTGAACCGGAACAGCGCGACGAGCAGCGCCATCACGACCAGCACGGCGAGGATCGTGAAGATGTTGGTCGCGGTGAGCGCGATGGTCGAGTCCCCGACCTCGATGCCGCGGACGCTGAACGGAGCCGGGAAGGACTGGAAGCGGTTGCCCCAGATCACCGAGGCCATCGAGTGCAGCACGATGAAGAGCCCGAGAGTGAGGATCACCGCGTTGATCTCCGCCTTGCCCTCGACCGGACGGATCACCACGCGCTCGATCACTGCTCCCAGGATCAGGCCGCAGAGGAGCGCAGCAGCGAACCCCAGCCAGTAGGAGTGCCCGGCATCAATCACCTCCAGCGCGACGAAGGTCGTCACCATCGCCATCGGCGCCTGCGCGAAGTTGACGATCCGGGTGGAGCGCCAGATCAGCACCAGGGCCAGCGCGAACGCGGCGTACACCATGCCGAGCGTGAGCCCGCCAAGTGCGGTGTTCAGGAACTGCTGCACGACTTCTCTCTTTTCTCGGTGAGGTTCACGACTGGTCAGAACCCGAGGTAGGCATGGCGGAGCTTGTCGTCGGCGGCGAGCACGGCTGCGTCGTCGTGTACCACCAGGCGGCCGAGGTTGAGAACGATCCCCTGATGAGCGATCGAGAGCGCACTGCGGGCGTTCTGCTCGACGAGCAGGACGGTGAGCCCCTCGCTCTCGACCAGGGTGAGCAGCAGGTCGAAGATCTGCGCCACGATCCTCGGGGCGAGGCCCAGCGAGGGTTCGTCGAGCAGCAGCATCGTCGGCGACGCCATCAGCGCCCGCCCGATGACCAGCATCTGGCGCTCGCCGCCGGAGAGGACGTCGGCTACCGCGGAACGCCGGTCCGCGAGGAACGGGAACAGGCCATAGACGCGCTCGAGGTCCTCGGACTTCACTCGGCCGCCGCGGCCGAGCCCGCCGAGCCGGAGATTCTCCTCAACCGTCAGCTCGGTGATGACGCCGCGGCCTTCGGGCACGTGGGCAAGCCCGAGACCCGGCATCCGGTCGGCCGCCGTGCGGGTCAGGTCGCGGCCCTCGAAACGGACCGAGCCCGCGCTGGGGCGGACCAGACCGGAGACGGTGCGGAGCAGCGTGGTCTTGCCGGCGCCGTTGGCGCCGAGCACAGCGGTGATCTCCCCGCGCGGGGCAGTGAAGGTGACGTCGTCGAGGGCGCGGACCGCACCGTAGGTCGTGGAGAGTCCCTGGACTTCCAGCATTTCAGTCTCCCTTTCCCAAGGATGGGTGGCCGTCATCGTCGTGACCCTCGTGACTGACGGCGTCGCCGAGGTAGGCGGCGAGCACGGCCGGGTCCTCACGGATCTGGTCCGGGCGGCCGCGCGCGATGACGCGACCGAAGTCGAGTACGACGATGTCGTCACAGACAGTCATCACCAGGTCCATGTGGTGCTCGACGAGCATCACCGACATCCGGCCGGTGAGGTCGCGGATGAGCGCGCCGAGCTCCTCCATCTCGTCGGACGAGAGCCCGCTGGCCGGCTCGTCGAGAAGGAGCAGGTCGGGCTCGGCGACGAGGGCGCGGGCCAGGGCAACCTTCTTGCGAACGGCGTAGGGAAGGCTCGCGGGGTAGCGACCGGCGTACTCCTCGATGCGCAGGGAGGCGAGCAATTCCCGGGCGCGCTCGCGGAGCTCCCGCTCGTCCCGGGCCGAGCCGGGCGAGGCGAGGAGGGCGCCGAGGAAGCCACTTCGCGCGTGCCGGTCGGCACCCACCATGACGTTCTCGAGCACCGTGATCCCGTCGAACAGACCCAGCCCTTGCAGGGTCCGGGCAATGCCGAGCCCAGCCAGGTCGTGCGGCTTGAGCCGGCCCAGGTCGTTGCCGCGCCAGCTGAGCGCGCCCGAGTTCGGCGCGACGAAGCCGCAGGCCACGTTGAACGTGGTGGTCTTGCCCGCACCGTTGGGGCCGATCACGCCGAGCACCTGGTGGGGTCCGACGTCGAGGGAGACGTCGGTCAGAGCGGTGATGCCGCCGAACCTCACCGTGACGTCCCTCATCGCGAACAGAGGGCCGGTGGTCTCTGCCAGGCTGCTCGGTACGGTTGCCGAAGACTCCACTCCACACACCTCCTCGTTCCTGCTCGGACTCGACCGGGACAACCTTGGTCTGAGCGCACAGTTTTCGCATTGGGCGCGAAGCACAGATTCGATGGTGCTTTGCGCCTTTTTTCGCCTCCGGGGGTATCAAAATTGGGCGGAGAGTGTGAAGGTGCTCCCATGCACCCGGTGAGCGACCTCCCTACCGTGGCTCGCGTTCGCGCTGAGGCGATTCGGGAGCCCGACGATCCCGTGCTGCACGCCCAAGTCGAGCGGGCCTGGGCGTCGCTGCTCGACCGGGCCGACGCCATCGCGGACCAGATCACGCTGACGCTGCTCGAGCGGGACCCGGAGCTCTTCCAACGGTTGCCAGACCTCCCGGTCGAGGTCCGGGTCGATACCCGCGAGCAGATCCGACTGGGAATCCAGGGGCTGGCCGGTGTGGCAGACCGGGGGTCCAAGGCCGTGGAGCTGTGGCGCGAAACCGGCCGCCGCCGCGCCCGACAGGGCGTTCCGATGGAGCTGATCCTCAGCGCGCACACCCTGGGCACCCGCGCGCTCTGGGAGGCCCTTCTGGATCAAGCCGCAACCGGCAAGCTCGACGTCGAGGACCAGGTCCTGCTGATCGCAGGACAGCGGGTCTGGTCCGCGCTCGACGTGCAGAACGCCGTGCTCATCGAGTCCTACCGGAGGGAGAGCGCCCGGCTCCAACGGCGCGACCTCCAGCGCCAGCAGAGCATTCTCGACGCGCTCATCGAGGGACGCGGCGCCGATCCCGAGTTCGCGGCCGAGGCCTACGAGGTGCTGGGGATCGGGACCGGTGTCGGCATCGCCTGTGTCGTCGCGCCGTACGACGGCTCACTGGACGAGCCGCTCGCCGCACCGGAGGACCGACTCGAGCGGCTGGAGATCGCTTCGCACTGGCACGTCCGCGGCGGGCTGTACTTCGGCCTCCTCGCCGGGCCGCTTCCCGATGACGACGGCCTCGTCCAGCTGCTGACCCCGCTGGCGGTGGGACGGGTCGGCCTCGCGTCGTCCCCAGATGGGCTCGCGGGCTTCGCCACCGCGTTCCAGCTCGCCACCCGCGCAGCCGACACCCTGCCCCGCGGAACGCCCTGCGTGGTGTCGGTGACCGAGCGGCTGCCCGAGGTGCTGCTGGCCGGCAATCCGCAGGTCGCACCGCTGCTGCAACAGCACACGCTGGGACCCTTGCTGACGCAGCCCGACCATCTTGCCCAGACGCTGGTCGACACACTGGCGGCGCTGATCCACCACGACGGCTCGCCGACGCATGCGGCGCAGGAGCTGTACTGCCACCGCAACACCGTCATCTACCGGATGAAGCAGATCGAGCAGCTCACCGGGCGCAGCCTGACCGATCCGCGGGACAAGCTGCTGCTGTCGCTCGGCCTGCTGACGCTCGGCCGCTGATGCTGACCCTCACGCCCCCCGGCGTCCCGCCTCGATCTCGGTCTTCCTGGCCAGCCGGTGGGCACGCCGGATCTCGGCCTCGCGCATCCGGCGCTACCTCATCGGGGGTCTCGGGCCGCAGTGCCGGGATCGGGCGCGGGTGCCCCTCGGCGTCGATCGCGACGAACACGAAGTACGCCGAGCTGACGTGCAGCGACTCCCCCGAGGCGTCGTTCCAGGGCTGGGTCTCGATCCGGACCCCGATCTCCATCGAAGAGCGCCCGGTCCAGTTGACCTGGGCGAAGGTGTGCACGATGTCGCCGACGTGGACCGGGTGCAGGAACGCCATCTCGTCCATGGCCGCGGTCACCGACGGTCCGGCACTGTGCCGCATCGCGACCGCACCAGCGGTCGAGTCGGCGAGCTTCATCATCTCGCCGCCGTGGATGTTGCCCAGCAGGTTCGCGGACTGCGGCCCCATCAGGACGGCGAGCGACACCCTTGCGTGGGACGGCGGCAGCGGATCGAGGTCGGTCATGGTCCGAACGCTAGCGCCAGGTCACGCCGGCCAGCACCCAGTCACAGCGATTGCAGGCCGGTGACCTCGAGCACGAGCTCCCCGGCCTCGTCGGAGGCCCGGAGGTCCACCTCGGCGAAGATCCGCCAGTCGTGGTCCCCCGCAGGGTCACCCAGGATCTGCTGGACCAGCCAGCGGTCGGGCTGCTCATCAATCAGCAGCATCGCCGGACCGCGGGCGTCCGGACCCGTGTCCACAGAGTCGTGGTCGGCGAAGTAGTCCGCAGCCGACTCCCGCCAGGCGTCGATGTCCATGGCGCCGCCGTCGTCGAGCTCCGCCAGCTCCTCGAAGGCACGTCGGGCCAGCAGCTCCACGCGGCGGAACATGGCGTTGCGGACCAGGACCCGGAAGGCCCGGACGTTCGTGGTGATGGTCGCGACAGTGGCGGGCGTGATCTCGACGACCTCTGGCCGGTCGGGGTCGACGAGCTGCTCCCACTCGTCGAGCAGGCTGGAGTCGGTCTGCCGAACCACCTCGCCGAGCCACTCGATGAGGTCGGAGAGCTCCTCGGTCCGGGCCGCCTCGGGCACCGTCTGCCGCAGCGCCTTGTAGGCGTCCGACAGGTAGCGCAGCACCAGTCCCTCGGACCGGGTGAGGCCGTAGAACGCGACGTACTCCCCGAACGTCATCGCCCGCTCCCACATGTCGCGGACCACCGACTTCGGCGACAGCGCACTCTCCGCGATCCACGGATGACCCTTGCGGTAGAGCTCGTACGTCGCCTCCAGCAGCTCCAGCAGCGGCTTGGGCCAGGTGACGTCGTCGAGCATCTCCATCCGCTCGTCGTACTCGATGCCGTCGGCCTTCATCTCCGCGACCGCCTCGCCGCGCGCCTTGTACTGCTGGGACGACAGCACTGGCCGCGGGTCCTCGAGCGTCGCCTCCACGACCGACACCATGTCGAGCGCGTACGTCGGAGACTCCGCGTCCAGCGTCTCGAAGGTGGCCAGGGCGTACGTCGACAGCGGCCGGTTCAGCGCGAAGTCGAAGGGCAGGTCCGCGACCAGCCGCATCCGGCGGCCGGACTCGTCGGGCGGGTCCAGCCGCTCCACGACACCGGCGGCCAGCAGGGTGCGATGGATCGCGACGGCGCGGCGGACCAGCCGGAGCTGGCTGCGGCCGTCCTCGTGGTTGTCGCGCAGCAGGGACCGCATCGCCTCGAACGGGTCGTCCTCACGGGCGAGCACGTTGAGCAGCATCGAGTGGCTGACCCGCAACCGGGACTTCAAAGGCTCCGGCTCGGCAGCGACAAGCCGGTTGAAGGTGTCCTCGGTCCAGGACACGAAGCCCTCGGGCGGCTTCTTGCGTTGCACCTTGCGCAGCTTCTTGGGGTCGTCACCGGCCTTGGCCAGTGCCTTGTGGTTCTCCACCACGTGGTCGGGGGCCTGGACGACGACCGCTCCTGAGGTGTCGAACCCGGCACGACCCGCACGTCCGGCGATCTGGTGGAACTCGCGGGCCTTGAGCACCCGCTGGCGGGACCCGTCGAACTTGGTCAGCCCGGTGAAGACCACGGTTCGGATCGGCACGTTGATGCCGACGCCCAAGGTGTCGGTGCCGCAGATGACCTTGAGCAGGCCGGCCTGGGCCAGGGTCTCGACCAGCCGGCGGTACTTCGGGAGCATGCCGGCGTGGTGGACGCCGATTCCGTGCCGCACCAGGCGCGAGAGGGTCTTTCCGAACCCGGGGCTGAACCGGAAGCCTCCGATCAGCTCGGCGATCCGGTCCTTCTCCTCGCGTGTGCACACGTTGATGCTGGTCAGGGCCTGGGCCCGTTCGAGCGCGGCGGCCTGGGTGAAGTGCACGACGTACACCGGTGCCTGGTGGGTGTGCAACAGCTCCTCGAGAGTCTCGTGGAGCGGGGTGAGCGCCCAGGTGTGGCTCAGGGGCACGGGACGCTCGATGGAGGTGACCACGGCCGTCTCCCGGCCGGTACGACGGGTGAGGTCGTCGACGAACCTGGTCACGTCGCCGAGGGTGGCCGACATCAACACGAACTGGGCCTGCGGCAGGGTGAGCAGCGGGACCTGCCAGGCCCAGCCACGATCGGGCTCGGAGTAGAAGTGGAACTCGTCCATCACCACCTGGCCGACGTCGGCAAGGGGTCCCTCGCGAAGGGCGATGTTGGCCAGTACCTCGGCCGTGCAGCACACGATGGGTGCGTCCCGGTTCACCGAGCTGTCGCCGGTGAGCATCCCCACGTTGGCGGCCCCGAAGATGTCGCAGAGCGCGAAGAACTTCTCGCTGACCAGCGCCTTGATCGGCGCCGTGTAGTAGGTACGCCGACCCTCGGCCAGCGCGGCGAAGTGGGCGGCCGTGGCGACCAGGCTCTTCCCCGACCCGGTGGGCGTGGACAGGATGACGTTCGCGCCGGTCAGCACCTCGATGACCGCCTCCTCCTGCGCCGGATAGAGCGTCAGACCCTGCCCGCCGACCCACGCCTCGAAGGCGTCGAAGAGGGCATCGGCGCCGGCCTCGCCAGTAGGAGGCGCAAGGACGGTCATGCTCTGCACGGTAGCGTCAGCCCCATGTCTGACCGGACTCCGCCGTCCAACGAGGGGCCCAGCCACCGTTCCAGCGGCCCTCCCCCGAAACGGCCACCCAAGCCACCACCGGCCGAGGGGACGCCCGAGTACAACTGGCTCTACGGCAACCGACCCCCGCCGGCAGGGGACGACTCCACTCAGGCGATGGGCACGAACCCGGACGCCACCAGGGCTATGCCCCTGGGGCCGCGATCGGAGCGACGTACCGAACAGGCCGGAGGCCCGACGCAGCCCAACCAGTCGCCCCGCCGGACCCCGCCACCGCCACCGCCACCGCCACCTGGTCAGGGCAACGCCCGCTGGGGGCGGTTCGCGAAGCCGCGACCCAAGCTGCGTTGGATCGTCTACCTGATCGCGCTGTGGCTGCTGTTCCTGGTCGCGACTCCACTGATCGCCTGGAACAAGGTGTCGAAGGTGGAGGACACGCCCGACGGGAGTCGGCCCGACGACCAGCCGGGAACGACGTACCTCCTGGTGGGCAGTGACGCCCGCCAGGACGACACCTCCGGGTCCCGGACGGACTCGATCATGCTGCTGCACACCGGCAGCGGCCCCAATGTGCTGATGTCGATCCCGCGCGACTCGAACGTCGAGATCCCCGGCCACGGCACCACCAAGATCAACGCCGCCTTCGCATTCGGCGGGGCCCCGCTGCTCATCGAGACCATCGAGAAGAACACCGGGATCCGGGTCGACGACTACGCCGAGATCGGGTTCACAGGCTTCGTCGACGTGGTCGACGCGGTCGGCGGGATCGAGGTGTGCCCGACCGAGAACATGAACGACCCCAAGGCGAAACTGAAGATCAAGGAGGGCTGCCAGGACGTGGACGGGAAGACCGCGCTCGCCTACTCCCGGTCCCGGCACGTCGAGGAGCTCGGCGACATCGACCGCGCTGGAAACCAGCGCGAGGTCATCTCCGCCATCGGGAAGAGCGCGCTCTCGCCGTGGAGCTTCATCAACCCGGTGCGCTACTGGAAGCTCAACTTCGCCGCAGCCCGAGCAATCCGGGTCGGCGAACACACCAGTGCGATCTCGACGGCCAGGATGTTCCTGGCCATGACCCGGGTCAGCGGCGACAAGGGTCTGACTTGCGGCGTGCCGATCGCGAACCTCAACGTGGACTGGGATCCGGAGAGGTCCAAGCAGCTGTTCCAGATGATCATCGACGACGAGGCGGACAGCATCCCCAAGAACCTGTGCACGCCGTCAGGCCTGCCCAAGAGCGTCACGGGATGACCGGCTGAGATGCCTTCCTCGTCGCAGACGGTCTTCGTACACGTCGGGCTCGGCAAGACCGGCACCAGCACACTCCAGCGCGCGCTCAGCGAACAGAAGGAAGCCCTCGCCGACCTTGGCATCGACGTGCCCGGCAGCACGCACGCCGACACCAGACGGGCCGTCTACGACCTCATGGGCCGCCGGATCGGCGGCGCCAACAGGAACGACAACTCGATGGTCACCGGTGCCTGGAAGCCGTTCGCGGCGTCGATCCGAGCCTCGTCCGCACCCACTGTCGTCTTCTCGGAGGAGATGCTCGCGCTGGCCCGGCCCCGGACCGTCAAGCGGCTGGTCGACTCCCTGGCGCCGCGTCACGTCGTCGTGGTCGTGACCGTGCGCGACCTCGGGCGGGTGCTGGGCTCCTACTGGCAGCAGATGGTGATGATGGGCCGGACCGAACCGCTCGCCGACTTTCTGCGGGCGGTGCAGGACCCCGACTCGGGGCCCACCAGCGCCGGGGTCGGGTTCTGGATGCGCCAGGACGTGATCCGCACGCTGAACTCGTGGGAGTCCGCCGTCCCCCGCGCCGACATCCGGGTGGTCACCCTGCCGGCTCCCGGACAGCCGCCGACCCTCCTCAACGACCGGTTCGCGGAGGTCCTGGGTGCGCCGGCCGGACTGCTGCGCGGAAGCCAGACCAAGGGAAACGCCTCACTCGGCCTTGCCGAGACCGAGGTGGTACGCCGCCTCAACGAGCATCTCGCCGGCTCGATCCAGGAGAACGAGAGACTCAACCTGATGCGGGTGATCCGGGGCGGACTCGAGGAGCGGGAGTCCCAGCAGATCGTCGTACCCGCTGCCGAGTTCGCGTGGATCGAGGAGCGAGCGGAGGAGATGATTGCCGAGCTCGAGCACCGCGGCTACCAGGTGGTCGGGTCGCTGGACGATCTGAGACCCGAAGCCGCCGCGCGTGGCCACAGGGACCTACACCGACCATCAGCTCGCCGACGCTGCGCTGACGGCGCTCGCCGCGGTGTCCCGGGACCGGTCGCGGCTGTGGGCCCGCATGCGCCGCCGGAGGAAGGCCTTCAAGGAAAGGGCTGCGAAGCGACGGGGTGCGAACGTGTCGAGCCAGGCTCGCGCCACGTCGTTCCGGCTCCGGGTCCGTGCGCTCGAGAAGGCCGATCGCAACAAGGTGCTGGGCTGGGCCGCGCGGACCTACCTCAGGTGGACCTCGCGCCGCTGATCACTGATCCGCTTCGCCTTGCCGAGAGACCGTTCGAGTGCGTGCGGCGCCAGCACCTCGACCTTCGCGGTCACGCCGACGCGGTGCTTGATCCGGTCGGCGAGCAGTCGACCCAGCTCCTCGTCAGGCTCTCCCGAGGTCTCGACCTGGACGGTGAGCACGTCGAGGTTGCCCGGCCTGGTCAAAACGCAGAGGTAGTGCGGCGCCAGCCCCTCGATGGTCAGGATCTGCTCCTCGATCTGGGTCGGGAAGACGTTCACACCGCGCACGATCATCATGTCGTCGGTGCGCCCGGTGACCTTCTCCATCCGCCGGAACGCGGGATACGCCGTGCCCGGCAGCAGTCGGGTGAGGTCCCTGGTCCGGTAGCGGATCACCGGCATCGCCTGCTTGGTCAGGCTTGTGAAGACGAGCTCTCCGACCTCGCCGTCGGGGACCACCTCGAGAGTGACCGGGTCGACGATCTCGGGCAGGAAGTGGTCCTCCCAGACATGCAGCCCGTCCTGGGTCTCGCCCGACTCCTGGCTGACTCCCGGGCCGATCACTTCGCTGAGCCCGTAGATGTCGACGGCTTTGATGCCGGCCCGCTTCTCGACCGTTCGTCGCATCTTGTCGGTCCACGGCTCGGCGCCGAAGATCCCGATCTCCAGCCGGGTGTCCCTGGGGTCTATGCCCTGGTTGTCCATCTCGTCGAGGATCGCCAGGAAGTACGACGGAGTCACCATGATGATCCGGGGCTCGAAGTCGACGATCAGCTGGACCTGGCGCTCGGTCATGCCGCCGCTGACCGGCACAACCGTGCACCCGAGCCGCTCCGCCCCATAGTGGGCACCGAGGCCACCGGTGAAAAGGCCGTAGCCGTAGGCCACGTGCACGATGTCGCCGGGATAGCCGCCGGCGGCACGGATCGACCGGGCCATCACCTCCGACCAGGTCGCAAGGTCGTCCGCGGTGTAGCCGACAACCGTCGGTTTGCCCGTCGTACCGCTGGAGGCATGGACGCGGTTGACCTGGTCACGCGGCACCGCGAACATGCCGAAGGGATAGTTGGCGCGCAGGTCGGACTTCGTCGTGAACGGGAACCTCGCGAGGTCGTCGAGGCTCTCGAGATGCTCGGGCCGGACCCCTGCCTCGTCGAAGGCGTGCCGATAGTGCGGCACGTTGGAGTAGACCCGATAGAGAGTCTCCCGGAGCCGGGTGAGCTGCTGGTGTTCGAGCTGGTCACGGCTCAGGTCGGGAATCTCGCCGCTCATGGCCGTTTCTCCCGTGACTGGTCGAACAGGGTCCCGCCGATCTCCTTGCTCCTCCCGACGAACTCGGCGACGACCTCGGCCGATGTGGTCACCGTGATCTCGTAGACTCCCTCTCGGCCCGCACGGCTGCGCTCGGTTGCCGAGGCGGTGAGGACGTCGCCCAGCCGGGTCGGCCTGCGGAACCGGATCTCCGCACCGGCAGCCACCGTGCGCCGGTTGTAGGAGTTGCAGGCGAACGCGAACGCCGAGTCGGCGAGGGTGAAGGTGAGACCGCCGTGTCCGATGTCGTGACCGTTGACCATGTCCTCGCGCACGGCCATGGTCAGCACGGCCCGGCCGGGACCGACCTCGACCAGCTCCATCCCCAGGCTCTGGCTCGCCCGGTCCTCGGCCCACATTGCCGCGGCCGACCGGTCGGCGATCTCCTCCGGAGTCACCCCGTCAGGCTAGTCTCGAATGGCGTCATCCGGGGTCACGCGGCGGACTGGCCGACCTGTTCACGGAGTCGCGCCAGCAGGCCGGCGATCAGCCGGGACACCTGCATCTGGGTGACGCCGACCTCCTTCCCGATCTCGGCCTGAGTGCACCCACGGAAGAACCGCATCTCGAGGATCAGCCTCTCCCTGGCGTCGAGGCTGCGAATGAGCGGCTCCAGCGCGGCCCGGGCCTCGGCCCCGGCGAAGCCCGGGTCCTCGGTGCCGAGCCGGAGACCGATGCCGCCGTCGCCGTCGTCGGGGAAGTCGAGCGACGTGGGCGCGAAGCATCCGTTCGCGGCCAGCGAGTCGAGGACCATGTCGAGCTCGACGTCGAGGTGGGTCGCGATCTCCGACGGGCGCGGGGATCGCCCGAGCAGCTGGCAGAGCTCCGACTCCGCGGCGGTGACTCTGGCCTGCAGCTCCTGGATCGACCGCGGCGGACGCACAACCCAGCCGAAGTCCCGGAAGTAGCGGCGCAGCTCACCGCGGATCGTCGGCACGGCAAAACTGAGGAAGTCGCTCGCCTTGTCGGGATCGAAGCCCTTGACGGCCTTGACCAGACCGAGGCAGGCGACCTGCTGAAGGTCGTCGAGCGGAATGCCGCGACCGCGGTATCGCCTGGCCAGATCACCGGCGATCGGCATGTTCAGGCGCACCACCTCCTCCTCGAGCTGGCAGCGCTCCTCGGCCGAGGCCTGATGAGCGCGCTCGAGGAGGCGCGCAGTGGCCTCGCGGCGGTTCACGGGGCCGGAATCGGGCTCGTCGGCAGCGAAAAGGGAATCGGGGGTCGGCGAGATCTGTCGCACGGCAAACACCTCCACAGAGGATGCTCGGCGTGGCAGTTGGCTCAACCACTGCCTCAACCAAAGCACTTCGCGCTTGTCTCGGCAATACCCCCTAGGGGTGGTGGCTCAAGCAGGTTGCTTCACCGGCCGACAGCTCGTTCGAGCTCCGCCTTGTTCATCTTGGAACGGCCCTTGATGTTCTTCTTCCTGGCCTCGGCGTACAGCTGGTCCTTCGTGCGGCCACCAGCGCCGGAGTGCGAGCGGAGCCCACCTCTCCGCGAGGACGAGATGTCCTGCGTGGACGTCTTGCTGGCCGTCCGTGCCTCTCCCTTGCGGGCGCGCTCCTTGTTCACGGTGCGGGAGGCGATCTCCTCGGCCTTGTCCTCGTCGGTGCCTCGGTCCTCCAGTCCCTCCTTGATGTGTTCGTACTGGCGTTCGCGCTTCTTGGTCCAGCTCCTGGCGGGCATGGGTCACCTCCCCTGGTCTGACGTCTGATTTGCAACTGCCTGAGCCGCACGTACCCGGTCGTCAGGAGCCCAAACGGCGGCATGGCGGCGTCGAGAATCGGGTACCCGCAGGCCATGACCAACCAACCGGAAGAAGAGCGACCTATCGAGCTGCAAGACGTCCCAGCTGAAGAGGACATGTCCGTTGGCGACGCTGCCGAGCGAGTGGACAAGGACCCGGAGGAGCAGAAGAACTACACCGATCCGGCGCCGAACGAAGACGACCAGTCACAAGGCAGCTGACCGTGCTCGACGTGGGGCACTTGGCTTGACGGGGAACCCTCTCGGCTGTCGTTTCAACCGAGAGGGCCCGACAGGGAGCCGGGTTACACCCGACATGGGCTAGGTGCCCGATCCATGAATGCTGAAACGCGACGGTCCGGAAGCGACGAGAACAGGTCGGTTCAGCCAGAGAGCTTGCGAGTGGCGATGAGGCGCTCGGCGACCGCATGGAGCTTGATGTTGTTGTCCTGCGAATACCTGCGGAGGACGGCAAAGGCCCGGTCGGCGTCGATGGAGAAGCGCTCCATCAGGATCCCCTGGGCCTGGCCGATGGTCTTGCGCGCGTCGATCGCTCGCCAGAGGTTGGCGGCGTCCTTCGCCGAGTCGAGGGCAACCGCGGCGTGCCTGGCCAGGATGTGGGCGACCTGCTGGTCCTCGACGCTGAAGTGGTTCGCCTCCTCGTCATAGAGGTTGAGGCTGCCGATCGTCGTGGCGCTCGTGTACATCCGGGTCCCGAGCACGCTGTGTACGCCGGCATCCGCGACCCGCCTGGCCCAGTCCGGCCAACGGGCGTCGGTCCGGGTGTCGGAAATGAGCACGCTGTAGCGGTCCGGGGTGACGTCGATGTCCGGGCCCTCGCCGCACTCGAACTGCACCTTGTCGAAATCGGCCACCATCGGATGGGTGGTGGCGACGGTCTCGACGCGGTTCTTGGCGTGGACGAAGATGACGCCGGCCGACGTGCAGTTGACAGCTTTGAGCGCGTACTCGAGCACCCGCTCGACGGTGTCGTGGATGGTTGGCTCGTCGTGGAGGGACAGGGCCATCTCCGCGAACTCGTCGGCGTCTACCCCACTCACCGTGCTCGCCGTGTGATCTTGGCGCCCTGTCTGAACACACAGTGAGTGAACCATGTAAGCCGATCCGACACCAGCGAATCGCGAACGTGCATGAGCCGCGCTTCTTGGGATACAGAACGAGCGTGGCAGCCGGCCACCAGATGACGGGAGGCGCACATGAGGTTCGGCTACTTCCTCTCCTGCGAGGAGTACTCACCCGATCAACTCGTCGAGCAGGCGGTCGCCGCGGAGCAGGCCGGGTTCGAGGGGTTGTGGATCAGCGACCATTTCCACCCCTGGAACGACGAACAGGGGCAGAGCCCGTTCGTCTGGACCGTGATCGGGGCCCTGTCGCAGGCGTGCGACCTGCCCGTCACGACCGCGGTCACCTGCCCGACGGTGCGCATCCATCCGGCGATCATCGCCCAGGCCGCCGCGACGGCAGCCTGCATGCTGAACGGGAAGTTCATCCTCGGCGTCGGCACCGGCGAGGCACTCAACGAGCATGTGCTGGGGGATGTCTGGCCGTCGGTGGACGTCCGGCTGGAGATGCTTGAAGAAGCCGTGCACCTGATCCGGCGGCTCTGGGAAGGGGACTTCGTCACCGAGCGCGGCCGGCACTACGAGGTGGACACTGCCCGCATCTACACGCGTCCTGACCAGCCGCCACCGATCTACATGTCCGGGTTCGGGCCCAAGGCGACCGACCTGGCGGCCCGAATCGCTGACGGCTAACATCTCCACCAAGGCCGACGCCGACCTGCTGGCGCACTTCAAGAAGGCGTCCGGAGGAAAGCCCGCGCAAGTCGGCTGCAAGGTCGCCTACGCGCAAACTGCCGACGAGGGTGTGGACCTTGCGTACCGGCTCTGGCGGAACGCCGGCCTCCCGGGTGAGCTGGCACAGGTGCTGCCGTCCCCGAGGCACATGGAGCAGGCTTCGACACTCGTGACCAGGGAGTCGACGGCCGAGAGCACACCGGCCGGGCCCGACGCCGACGTCCACATCTCGGCGTTGCAGGAGTACGTCGACGCCGGCTACGACGAGGTCTACGTCGCCAACATGGGCCCGCACTACCTCGAGATGATCCGGTTTTACGGGCGGGAGGTGCTGCCGGCGCTGCGCACTGGGTACTGACGGACCATGGCGAGTCGAGAACAGGACGAGAAGAAGCTAACCCGCAACTGGAACGAGCTGCTCCAGGAGCTGCGGGTAGCACAAACGGGAGTGCAGATCCTCACCGGATTCTTGCTGACGGTCCCGTTCTCGGACCGGTTCAATGACCTCGACCGGGTCCAGGTCGCGACGTACTTGGCGGTCCTCTGTGGAGCGGTACTCACCACGGGCTTCGTGATCGCGCCAGTGGCTTTCCACCGGATCCTGTTCCGACAACGCATGCGCGACTGGCTGGTCGAGGCCGCGAATCACTGCGCAAGGGCCGGTCTGGTACTGCTCGCATTCACGAGCTCCGGCGTGCTGTTCCTCGTCTTCGACGTGGTCGAAGGCCGGACCCCGGCAATCATCGCCGTGACCATCGCGTTGGCGTTCTTCGCCCTCTTGTGGGCCGCGATCCCGATCTGGACCCGCCACGCCGACCCGGACCCGCCGACACTCGGCTCGAAGTAGGACCTGGCTCGGACAAACGCACAGGAGCCCCATTGTCCGGTTTACACAGGACAATGGGGCTCCAGCGAGTGTTCAGGAAGCGAGGTTCCGCAACACTGCGATGTCGACCGGACCCAACGTGTGCGTGGCACCGTCGGCGGCAGAGACCTTCCACAGGCGCTGCCGCAGGTCGGTCACGATCTCGCGAGACACGAGCGCCACGCGGCGCCCGTCTGGATTCGTGAAGGACAGGCACTGCGCGCCGGACGCCGGATGACGTACGCGAGCAACCCCCAGCCGTGCACCTTCGAGCGTCACGACGTGCACTCTCGGAGCAAACACAAATGATTTTGTTGCCATAACTCTTAACCCCCCCGGGTTGAAGCCGAAGCAACCCCCTCACTCCGGCAAGTTCGAGGATAAGCGCCACCACCGACAACGCCAAGCTGAATCGCCGTTTAGGCACACCTTGACTAGGCCGGTCGGGTGAATATTTGACTAAATCCCCAGAAGCCATGCGGATACTGCCGATATCTGCATCGCAGACAGCGGATAAGGAGGCCATATCCCCCGAAACCGGAGCATCTCGGGCGCTCAGAGCTCGGACTGGATCCCGGCGAGGAGCTGCCGGGCCATCACGATCCTCTGCACCTGGTTGGTGCCCTCGTAGATCTGGGTGATCTTGGCGTCGCGCATCATCCGCTCGACCGGGTAGTCACGGGTGTACCCGTAGCCCCCAAGCACCTGTACGGCGTTCGTGCTGACCTCCATCGCGACGTCGGACGCGAAGCACTTGGCCGCCGCACCGAAGAACGTGAGGTCCGGGTCCCCGCGCTCCGAGCGGCCGGCCGCGGCGTAGGTCAGCTGGCGGGCGGCCTCGACCTTCATGCCCATGTCGGCGAGCAGGAACTGGAGTCCCTGGAAGTCCGCGATCGCCCGTCCGAACTGCTGACGCTCGCGGGCATAGCCGAGCGCGTGGTCCAGCGCTCCCTGCGCGATGCCGACAGCCTGCGCCGCGATGGTGATGCGCGTGTGGTCGAGGGTCGTCATCGCCGTCTCGAAACCGGTGCCCTCGGCGCCGATGATCCGGTCGACGGGGATGCGGACGTTGTCGAAATAGACCTCTCGCGTCGGGCTGCCCTTGATGCCGAGCTTCTTCTCCGGCGCGCCGAACGAGACGCCCGGGTCGGACCTCTCCACGACGAAGGCGGAGATGCCCCTGGCGCCCTGGTCCGGATCGGTGACGGCGAGGACGGTGTAGTACTCCGAAACGCCCGCGTTCGTGATCCAGCGCTTCACTCCGTTGAGCACCCACTCGTCACCATCACGCACAGCTTTGGTCTTCATCCCTGCCGCATCGGAGCCCGCGTCCGGCTCGGAAAGGCAGTACGAGAAGCCGCCCTCGCCTCTTGCCAGCTTGCCGAGGTACTTCTCCTTGAGCTCCTCGGAACCCGAGATCTGCACGGGCAGGGAGCCGAGCTTGTTGACCGCCGGGATCAGACTGCTGCTCGCGCAGGCCCGGGCGACCTCCTCGATCACGATCACGGTCGCAAGGGCATCGGCCCCGGCCCCGCCGTACTTCTCGGGAACGTGCGGGGCATGGAAGTCCGCGGCCTGCAGCGCCTGCGCGGCCTCCTCGGGGTAGCGGGCGAGCTCGTCGACGTCAGCCGCGTACGGAGCGACCTTCGCGTCGCACAGCGCGCGCACCGCTTCGCGGATCGCCTGGTGCTCCTCGGAGGGGGCGTACATCGGGAAGTCGGCGGTCATGGCCGGATTCTAGTCGTGGGTGAGCGATCGTTAACCTGCGTCTCACCGCTCCGGATCGCGAGCTTCCGGCCACGTCTACGGTGGGAACCGTGAGCAACGATTGGCAGGATCCGGTAGCGGTCGACTTCATGCTCGAGGACTGCAAGGTCTGGGCGGTGGTCGGCCTGTCCGGTGACCCGAGCCGCACGGCGTACCGGATCGCGTCGCTCCTCCAGCACCGCGGAAAGCAGATCGTGCCGATCCACCCACTGGCGCGGACCGTGCTCGGCGAGCAGGGCTACCCGACGCTGGCCGACGTGCCCTTCCCGATCGACGTCGTCGACGTCTTCCGGCGCTCGGAGAAGGCCGGCGAGTTCGCGGACCAGGCCGTGGCGGTCGGCGCCAAGGGCGTCTGGTTCCAGCTCGGCGTGATCGACGCCGACGCGTTCGGGCGTACGACGCTGGCCGACGTGCCGATGGTGATGGACACCTGTCCCGCCATCGAGTGGAGCCGACGTGGTCTATGACCGCCATCTCGCGCACGATGCTTGCGGTTGCCGCCGCCCTCGGGGCGGGGCTGGCCGTGCTGCTCGGATGGCGGCTGCTGGGCCCGGAGCCCACGTTCGATCCCGACAGCGCTCTGACCGACCAGTGCGATGACGTGCCCGACACTGCCGAACGCATGTCGTTCACGGCCAGCGACGGGATGACGCTCGGTGGCGCCCTGATCGGACCCGAGGGCGCCGAGGTCGGGGTCGTGCTGCGTCAGGGCGCCGGGCAGACGATCTGCCAATGGCTGCCCTGGGCCGGCGAGGTCGCCGACGCCACGGGAGCGCGCGTGCTGCTGTTCGACCGGCGCGGCCGTGGCTCCTCGCCCGGCGAGGGGAACCTGTCCGCCGAACCCGACGATGTCGTCGCCGCCATGGAGATCCTGAAGCAGGAGGGCACCCGCCGAATCGCCCTCGCCGGGTCGTCGATGGGCAACTCGGTCATGTTCTCGGCTGTGGACCGGCTCGACTCCCCGCCCTGCGCCGTCATCTCCATCTCCCCCGTCCTGACCTCGGGCGGCGTGAACGGCAGACCGATGGAACGGCTGCCCGCCAACATCTGGATCGCCTGGGAAGGCCAGAGCTCCGGCGTCGGCTCCGAAGCCGCGTTGATCCAGGGCCGGGCGCAGGACCAGGGGCTGCCCGCGCCGCAGCTGCTCGAGGTCGACACCGGCGATCACAGCATCGGCCTCGTGACCAAGCACGCGGAGGTCCGCGAATTCCTTGTCTCTGCGGTCCGGTCGTGCGCTGGGGATGACCAGTGAGCCGGCCCGGAGGTGATCTTCGGCTCGACTCCGGCCCTGGCCTGCCCGAAGGGCTGACCATCCCCGCGGCCGAACTCGTCGAGCGCTTCTCCCGCTCCCCCGGTCCCGGCGGCCAGTCGGTGAACACGACGGACAGCCGGGTCGAGCTCGAGTACGACGTCGGTACGTCGGCCGCCCTCACCGAGCCGCAGCGGACCCGGGCGAGCAAGAGCCTGGGTGACCGGCTGGTGCAGGGCCGCCTCATCGTCGTCGCGTCCGAGCATCGATCACAGCATCGGAACCGGGTCGCGGCCCGGGAACGCCTGGCGGGCCTGCTCCGCGACGCGCTGGCTCCCCCACCCCCTCCCCGGCGTCCCACGAAGCCGACGAAGGGCTCGAAGCAGCGCCGTCTGGACACGAAGAAGCAACGGGGGCAGGTGAAGGAGTTACGGGGGCGGGTGCAGGGAGGACTAACCGGTTCTCATCCTTCCGGACAGTGAATCGGTACTCGCGGTGGAGGCGCGGGGGCCTTCCGCGTTTCTAACGTGTCGGTATGACGATTTTGATATCGGACCCACGGGTGTCCGCCATCCCGGTCCACGACAACGGCGAGTCTCTGGTGCGGCTGGACCCGATGATCGGGCGCCGCTCGTTCGTGCGATCGGGCCTCGCCGACCGGCTCTCGGTCGCGCAGGCAGCATTGCCACTGGGGATCCGGCTGCACGTGGTCGAGGGCCACCGGACCGCCGCATCCCAGCAGGCCATCGTGGCGTCGTACTCGGCCGAGCTGTGCGCCGCCCACCCGGGCATCTCCGCGGACGACCTGCACCGGCTGTCCAGCCGGTTCGTGGCGCCGCTCGAGGTCGCCCCGCACGTAGCCGGGGCCGCGGTCGACCTGACCCTGATCGACGCCTGCGGACAGGAGCTCGACCTCGGCACGCCCATCGACGCGACACCCGAGCAGAGCGGCGGCCGGTGCTACTTCGCCGCAGCCGACATCAGCCGCGACGCCCGCGCCAACCGCAACCTGCTGGCCCGGGTGCTGACCGACGCCGGGCTCGTGAACTACCCGACCGAGTGGTGGCACTGGAGCTTCGGCGACCGCTACTGGGCCCTGTCGACCGGTGCCGACCACGCGATCTACGGCCCCGTCGACGTCCGGGTCGCGGCATGAGTGCCCTGCCGATGACGACCGCGCTGACGACTGCCCGACCCGTTGCGGTGGGTCCTGAGCTCACCGTCGACCTCGAAGCGGTGGCCGCGAACAGCCGGCTCTTCGCGGCCCGAGCGGCGGGCGAGCTGATGGCGGTCGTGAAGGCCGACGGATTCGGGCACGGGTCCCTCGCTGTGGCCCGGACAGCGCTGGCGAACGGCGCGACCTGGCTCGGCGTCACCTCGATCGAGGAAGCGTTGCCGCTGCGGTCGGCAGGGCTGCAGGCGCCGATCCTGAGCTGGCTGAACCCGGTCGATGCCGACTACGGCGCCGCGATCGGGTCCGATGTCGACCTCGCCGTCCCGAGCCGTGAGCATCTGACGGCGATTGCAGCTCATGGACGGCCGGCCCGGGTGCACCTGCACCTGGACGCGGGGATGGCCCGCGACGGCTGTCCGCCCACGCTCTGGCCCCAGCTGTGCCGGGCGGCCCGTCGGGCGGAGCAGCAGGGACTGGTCCGGGTTGTCGGCGTGATGGGGCATCTCGGGTGCGCCGACGTCCCGGACGACCCGGCCAACGCCGCCGGCCGGACCCGGTTCGCGTGGGCGGTGGAGGTGGCCAGGTCGGTGGGACTGCGGCCGTCGCAGCGGCATCTGGCCGCCACCGCGGCGACCCTGACCGACCCGCGCGCGCACCACACCCTGTCTCGGATCGGAGGGGGGCTGGTCGGCATCGACCCTTCCGGGACCACGGCACTCCGACCCGCCATGACGCTGACCGCGCCCATCGTGAGTGTCCGGCGGGTCCGCGCCGGAACGCCCGTCGGCTATGGCAACACGCACGTCACGACCAGCACGACGTGGCTCGGGCTGCTGCCCGTCGGGTACGCCGACGGCCTGCCCCGCTCCGCGTCCAACCGGGCCGAGGTGCTGGTCCGGGGCCGGCGCTGTCCGGTCGTGGGGCGCATCTCGATGGACCAGACCGTGGTGGACCTGGGACCCACCTCGGCCGAGCCGGCCGAGCAGGTGACCGTCTTCGGACCAGGCGACCTCGGCGAGCCCACCGTTGCCGATTGGGCCGGCTGGGCCGACACGATCGAGCACGAGATCGTGACCGGCATCGGCCCGCGGGTCACCCGCAGCCTGCGCCCAACCCCGTTGCGGGGCCTGTCATGAAGCGGATCAAGGTGGCCGTCATCGGGGGCGGCCAGAACTGCGAGCACGAAGTCTCGCTCGCATCGGCCGCCTCGGTCGCGGCAACACTCGACCCGGCGGCGTACGACGTCGTGCGGCTGACGATCGACCGCGAAGGCGAGTGGCTCGACGACCACGGGGGTGCCGTCGGGCTGGCCGGAGCGGTGACGACACTGCAGGCGTGCGACGTGGTTCTGCCCGTCGTACACGGTCCGCGCGGTGAGGACGGCACCCTGGCCGCGCTGTGCGAGCTGGCCGGGGTTCCGTACGTCGGCTCCGGCGTTCGCGCGGGCGCGCTCGCCATGGACAAGTGGACGACCAAGCTGATCGCCGAGGCCATGGGCATCGGGACGGCTTCGGGAGTCCTGGTGACAAGTTCGGACGCGGTCGGGTGGGAAGGCCCGGTCGTGGTCAAGCCCGTCGCCGCGGGGTCGAGCTTCGGAGTGTCGCTGGTCCACACGGCCGACGAGCTGCAGCCCGCGCTGGCGCAGGCGCTCGCCATCGACGACCGGGTGCTGGTCGAGGAGCTGGTGGCCGGCCGCGAGATCGACCTCGCCGTCTTCCGCCGTCCGGACGGCGCACTGGTCGTCGGACCCGCGCTGGAGGTCGTGGTCGACGAGCTGTTCGACGCCGCCAGCAAGTACGACGGCAGCGCCGTCTTCCGGCTGCCCGCCGAGCTCGACGACGTACAGCTCAAGGAGCTGGAGGACGCTGCTCTCACGATGTACGAAGCACTGGGCTGCGCCGGCGTCGCGAGGATCGACTTCTTCCTCACCGAGGCCGGCCCGGTGCTCAACGAGGTGAACACCATGCCCGGCATGACCGAGTATTCGCAGGTGCCGAAGATGTTCGCCGCTGTCGGTCTCAGCTATCCCGAACTGCTCGACGTGCTCGTGCAGGGAGCCTTGGCATCCTGAGCGTGATTCCATTGCGGGGTCACGCCCACACCTACCTGGCAGGAGGCCCGGTCATCGCCGTACTCACTGGGTTGCCGGCATGACCCGTCGCATCCCGGAGTGGTGGCCCGATCTCGCGCTCGGCGTCGTAGTCGGGGCGTTCGGCGTGTGGGAGGTCAACGACCGAGCCCCCTGGTTCGATGGCTCGCCGGTGGAGTGCTACCTCGTCGTACTGGGGATGGCGGTCGCAGCGGGCCTGTACCGCAGGTCGCCCGAGGCCGCGCTGGCACTGGTCTGGCTCAGCTGTGCTTTCCAGGTCCTGACCGGGCTCGACGTGATGCTCGTCCAGTTGGCAGTGACGATCGTGTCCTTCGGCTGCGCCCGCTACGGACGCACGGCGGTCGTGTGGCTCAGCGGTCTCTCGATCCCCGCGGCCGCCGTCATCGGGATCACCTACGTCACCCTCAGAGGAGCCGACATCCTCGACTCGCTGGGCGGTGTCGGCCGGATTGCCGCCGACTCCTACTCCGTCCGGCCGACGCTGGTCCTGGGGCTGAGCGCCCTTGTGCCGCTGGTGATTCCCTGGCTGGTCGGGCTGACGCTGCGGATCAGCGAGCAGGCGCGGACCTCCCGCGTGGCACAGCACACGGCCGAGGAGGCGCGGTCGCAGGCCGAGGAGATCGCCCACCTGCGCGCGGAGCAGGCGCGGCTGGCCCGCGACGTCCACGACGTGGTCGGCCACTCACTCGCGGTGATCCTGGCCCAGGCCGAGTCGGCGCAGTTCATCAAGGACTCCGACACCCAGGCCCTCAAGAAGACCATGGAGAACATCGCGACGTCGGCGCGCTCGTCGCTTCAGGACGTCCGCCAGGTGCTGACCACGGCCACGGAACGGCAGCCCAGCGGGGCGACCGGAGGCCTGGACAGCCTGATCGAGGGGGTGCGTTCCGGCGGGTACGAGGTGGCCTCCAGTGAGGTCGGGACGCCGCGGCCGCTTCCGCCCGAGCTCGAGGTCGTGGCTTTCCGCGTGCTCCAGGAGATGCTCACCAACGCGATCAAGTACGGTCGGCGCGGCGAGCCGGTCAGCGTCGAGCGGCACTGGGAGGGTGAGCTCCGGATCGAGGTGCGCAACATCATCGGCACCCCGCCCGAGGGAGATCACCAGCAGGGACAGGGGTTGATTGGGATGCGGCGAAGGCTCGAGTCGGTCGGCGGGCATCTCGACGTACGCCGTCGCGAGGAGGCCGTTGGCGCCACCTTCACCACGACCGCATGGGTACCGCTCCGGGCGGCCTCCACATGAGCACACCCATCCGGGTGCTGCTGGTCGACGACCAAGAGCTGTTCCGAGCAGGCGTGGCGGTCATCGTCGACGCCCAGGAGGACATGGAGGTCGTCGGCTCGGCCGCCGACGGGGTGGAGGCCGTCCGGCTGGTCGACGAGCTCGAGCCGGACGTCGTACTCATGGACATCCGGATGCCCGAGATGGACGGCGTCGAGGCGACCCGCCAGATCTTCTCCGCCGTCCGGACGGCCCGCCGTGAGAAGCCGGTGCGGGTGGTGGTGCTGACCACGTTCAACCTCGACGACCGGGCCGCCACCGCGATCCGCCACGGCGCCAGCGGGTTCCTGCTCAAGGACACCACGCCGGTGCTGCTTCGCGACGCGATCCGCACGGTGTTCTCGGGCAACGCCGTGCTCGCACCGCAGGACCTCTCGACCCTGCTCGAGGGCCAGTTCCGGGCCCGGCTGCCCGTGCCGGCCGGCTACTCCACGCTCACGGACAAGGAGCGCGAGGTCTTCGCCGCCGTCGCACGCGGGCTGTCCAACACCGAGATCGCCGGCCAGGTCTTCGCCAGCGAGTCGACCGTCAAGACCCACGTCGGCGCGATCCTGCGCAAGCTCAACCTCCGCGACCGCGTACAGATCGTGGTCTTCGCCCATGAACATGGGTTGGCCGACGCACCCGACGGAGTCGGGTGAGGAGCCGGGTCGGCGACCCCGGGCAGGGCCCGAAGGTCGTACGCCGACCGCAACCCAAGCGGGGTTTTCTGAAACCGCAACCACTGCGGGTTGTCCTGAAGCCGCAAGCGCACGAGTCTCACCGAAACCCAAGCAGGGCTGAAGAAACAACCCGAAATACTTCTCCACAATTCCCGCCTCAGCCCCGATTCCGGGCCTTGAATGTCGGTGGGTCCTGCTTGGATTGATGCATGTTGGAGACGATGTTGAACGGCAATCCGGTCGAGGTTTCGGGCCTCGACGCGGAGTGGCTGCTCGACCTCGCCGCCGAAACCGAGGTCCGGGAACGCCAGGCCGGCCGAGCCAAGCTGCGGGTCGCCGCGCAATGGTGTGTGCTGCACCCGGCCACCGAGGAGTCCGGGTTCGTGACCTGGTCCGACACCGGCCTGCCCGGCCTCGACGCGACGACGAAGCCCTGGGCGGCGAGGGGACGCCGCTGGTGGCGGCGTTCACCCCCGAGCCGTTCGCCGCCGCGCTCGGGGTCTCCACCCTGACCGGGCTGCAGTTGTTGGCCGACGCCCTGGACCTGCCACACCGGCTCCCGCGGATCTGGGCGGCCGTCGAAGCCCTGGTGGTGGCGCCGTGGAAGGCCCGCAAAGTCGCCCAGGCCACCCACAAGCCTGTCCCAGGCCGCCGCCGCGTCGGTCGACCGGCAGTTGGCGGACCGGATCGGGTCGTGTGGGTGGCGGGCGATCGAGACCGCGGTCGCCCAGGCCATCGCCACCTACGACCCGCACCTTTTGGAGACCCGCGACAAGCAGGGCAAGGCCGCCTGGAATGTGCGCCTCCTGCACCGCGACGACGGAGAGTGGGCGGGCACCAGCCATCTCGACATCACCGGCGACACCCTCGACCTCACCTGCTTTCACGACCTGGTCTGTGAGCAGGCCGCCCAACTGAAGGCCCTCGGTGACACCGACACCCTCGAGGTCCGCAAGGCCAAGGCCGTCGGCGTGATCGCCAACCGCCAAGCCGCCCTCGACCTCGGCACCCTCCTCGGACCCGACGACCGGTCACCAGCCGAGTCAGCCCATCCCGTGCCGCCCGCGGCCAAGACCAAGCTCTACCTCCACCTGCCATGGCCGACCTGCTCGGCGCCCGACGACAGCGAAGGCGGGACCGGGTTCGGGACCGTGGAGAAGTTCGGGCCGGCCACCATCGCCCGGATCAAGGACTGGGCCGGCCGGTCCCGGGTCACCATCCAACCCGTCCTCGACATGGGACGCACCGACGCGGTCGACGCGCACGACCCGCCCGCGTGGATGCGGGAAATCGTCATCCTGCGCGACCAGCATTGTGTGTTCCCGTGGTGCAACCGGGACGCCAGAGCCTGCGATCTCGACCACATCAAGCCCTACCAAGAGAACGGTCCACCCGGCCAGACCCGGCCCGACAATCTCGCGGCCCTCTGTCGACGGCATCACCGGGCCAAGACCTTCCGCCGATGGCGCTACCACCGCACCCCGACTGGCAACTGCCAATGGACCGGACCCCACGGCCAGACCTACCTGGTCACGCCGCAAGGCACCATCAGCATCCCGCAGAACTGAGGCTCGACAAGCTCGACCACAGGACACTACCGATCACCCAGCCACCACCCGGGTGATCGGGCCACCTGCATGCTCTGGGCCGATCGGGCATGCCCGTCGGTACCTGTTTCGAGGCCTCCCGGGGAGCTCCGCCCACGGACGCGACGGCGCTGGCGCTGGCGCTGGCGAACGAACGATCCCCTGCCCGGCGCCGGATCGTGCATCGAGCGCGCCTCGCTCCACGACCCGATAGATGTCTTTGCGTTCTATTCGCGCGCGGCCGGCGTCGACCGATCGGTCACAAATGGGGCGAACGCCTACCTCCCGGCCAGTCCGGTGTCACGATCGCTGGGTCTTGAATACCAACTACGGGGAGATTTCCAGTGTCCGCTACGCCGCCCAGCAATCACGATCCAGTAGGCCAGCAGCCGATCGCACGGCAGGGGTATGGGCCAGTTCATGCGCCGCCGGCCGGTGCGAAGTCGGCCAAGAAGCCGTTCTTCAAACGGACTTGGGTCCTAGTCGTGGCGGCGGCGCTCGTCGGACTGACAGCCGGGGTCGCCGCCGCCAGCGGTCCGGACGTGAAAACGACACCTGAATACAGGGAACTCGCGTCGCAACTCGCCATTTCGCAAACCGATCTGTCGAGTTCGCAGGACGAGCTGACCGTCACGGGGGCTGACCTGGAAAACACGCAAGCCGATCTGAGCGACGCACAGGCCGACGTAGTCACTGCGCACGCGGACCTGAAATCCGTCGAAGGAGACATCCCGCGTCGTGAGCAGGCGGTCAAGACCTCAGAGCGTGACCTCGACGCTCGTGACGCCGCGCTTAGTGAAGCCGAGCGGTCCGTAACCAAGCGAGAGAAGGCCGTCGGCATCGTTGAAACCCAGGTCAAGAGCAACACGGTCTCGGGAGAGGGCATGTACAAGGTTGGCGAGGATATTGACGCTGGCACCTACAAGACACAGGGAGGTCGCGGTTGCTACTACGCAGTTCTCAACAGCACGGACACGTTCGACATCGCTGTCAACGGCAACGTCAATGGGCCCGCGTTCGCCACGGTGCAGGCCGGGCAGTACCTGGAGCTCAGCGGTTGCGCCGACTGGGTCCTTCAGCCCTGATCGCAGCCGCATAGGCCATGGCGACGCGTCGGAGGGACCTTCGCCTCTGCTGGACCGCATCCGAGCGAGCGAGGCTTTGAGGGTGACAAGACATGTGTGAGTACTGCGGTTGTAGGGGCAACGAGGCCATCGGCGAGCTGATGGCCGAGCACGACGCCCTGAAGCACGACGCCGACCGGGTGCGGGCAGCAATGAGCATCGGCGATCGGGACGCGGCCCGGACCGCGGTCGTCGAGCTGGTACGCCGGCTTGGATCGCATGTGCGCCGCGAAGAGAGAGGAATCTTCGCCGCCCTGCGGCTGCACGGAGAGTTCGCCGACGAGGTCGCGGCCCTCGAAGCCGAGCACCGGCACTTCGATACGGCGATCGACGAGCTGTCGCCGGACGGGACCGAGTTCGACGTCCAGGTCCGTGCCCTCCTGGAGGAGCTCGACAGTCACATCGAGCGCGAGGACCTCGGCATCTTCCCGGTCTCCGTGGTCACCCTGGGTGCGTCCGGCTGGGCGCTTGTGGAACAGGCACACGCCGAGACGCCCACCTTCCTGAACGTGCCGGCGCCCAGTTGAGCGACGCCCGACCGACCACTCGTCAGTCCTTGCGCAGCCGGCTGGCAGCAAGGGTCGAGGTGGCACCGACGAGCCCCTCGAGTGGGCCGCGTTGCGCGGATCCGACGTACAAGGCGCCGATTCCCATCAGCACGAGCAGATGCCAGGGGTAGCTGGCCGGCGTCTCGGCGGGCCAGACGTCGCCGCCGCGCATCACCACGTGCAGCGAGTACAAGGTCAGCGTCATCGTGCCGGCCCCGAAGAAGACAGCGACGAAGGTCCGGCCGGCAGCCGGTAGGAGGCCAACGACCAGCAGGGCAAGGCCGATGACCAGAAGAGCGCTACCGATGGTCTGCGCCAGGTCGAACGGCGTGCCGCTGTGCGGCGCCACGACCAGCAGCCACTGCCAGGCCGCGTCGGTCGGGGTGGTGCCGTGCATGCCCGAAGAGATCGCGTCGAGCAGTTCGGGTCCAGACGACGCAGGGTCGGGCGGTTCGGCAAGCAGGGCCCGCACCACGTCCGGCCGTCGAGTGAGCGCCTGCGAGACCAGGGTGGCCGTCACGGCAAGGGCGGCGCCAGCGGACGCCACCGCGATCTGGACTCGTCGGTCGTGGAGATCCAGCCTGCCGAGCGCCATCCCGGCCAGCAGGTAGGCCAACCAGGGCACGACCGGGTAGTAGCCGGTGAAGGCCAGCTCGCTCAGCAGCTGTTCGGGGTTCGCGAGTTGTACGAAGGCCGGGCTGTCGAAGCCACGTGGCGGGAGCTGGGGTCGGACGGCGTGCGAGAGCACCGGGCCCGCCACCACCCACACGCCGGCCAGCACGAAGAGGGTTCGAGCGCGCAGGCCGATGAAGGGAATCCCCAGCAGGAACAGCAGCCCGTAGTAGGTCAGGATGATGGCCAGCCCCGAGTCGACCTCGGCGAGGGCCATGCCGATCGCCGCGATGAGCAAGGCCCGCACGGCCAGGCCCACCGCAGCCGCCATGCGGGGCCGGCCGTGCAGCGGCTCCCGGCGGCCGGTCATCAGCGCCAGGCTGACGCCGGCCAGAACGGCGAAGAGCGCCGAGGCTCGGCCACCGGCCACGGCCTGCCCGAGCGTCAGCCCACCGCTCGGCACGCGCTCGTCGAGGACGTGCGTGGTCACCATGCCCAGCAGCGCCAGACATCGCGCCACGTCGAGTCCGACGAGGCGTCCGGGGGGCGGTTGCGCGTTCAGAAACCCAGTTTGCGCGGTCCGCCGGACTCGCTGCGGACTGCCTTGCCCTTCTCGTGGGCGGAGTCGCGCAAGGAGACCTGGAAGTCGACCATCTTCTGCCGCAGGCCGGGGTCGCCGGCCGCCAGGATGCGTACGGCGAGCAGGCCCGCGTTGCGGGCGTTGCCGACCGCGACGGTGGCGACCGGCACTCCGGCCGGCATCTGCACGATGGAGAGCAGCGAGTCCATGCCGTCGAGGTACTTCAGCGCCACCGGCACTCCGATCACCGGCAGCGGCGTGACCGCGGCGAGCATGCCGGGCAGATGGGCCGCTCCCCCGGCGCCGGCGATGATCACCGACAGCCCGCGGTCGGCGGCTTCGCGGCCGTAGGAGATCATCTCGTCCGGCATCCGGTGTGCCGACACGACGTCGGCCTCGTAGGCGATGTCGAACTCGGCCAGCGCCTCGGCCGCGGCCTTCATCACCGGCCAGTCGGAGTCGGACCCCATCACGATGCCGACCCTGCTGTCGATCTCAGCCACCGAAATCACTCACTTTCGTCTCCGAGGTCACCACGGAACCACGCTGCCGCGTGCCGGGCACGCTCCAGACAATCATCGAGATCGTCGCCGTAGGCGTTGACGTGGCCGACCTTTCGCCCAGGGCGAAGTTCCTTCCCGTAGAGGTGCACCCGCAGACGGGGATCCCGCGCCATTGCGTGCGGGAAGCCGTCGTACAGGCGACCCGCCTCGACAGGCCCACCAAGGATGTTGACCATCACGGTCCAGCGCGCTCGCGCGGACGGCGAGCCCAGGGGCAGGTCCATGACGGCGCGCAGGTGGTTCTCGAACTGCGAGGTGACGGCGCCGTCCTGGGTCCAGTGCCCGGTGTTGTGCGGGCGCATCGCCAGCTCGTTGACCAGGATCCGGCCGTCGGTGGTCTCGAAGAGCTCGACGGCCAGGATGCCGGTGACGCCCAGCTCGCCGGCGATCGTCAGGGCGATCTGCTGGGCCTCACCGGCAAGCGACGGCTCGAGGCCGGGGGCGGGGGCGACCACTTCACGACAGATGCCGTCGACCTGGGTGGACTCCACGACGGCGTATGCCGCGGCCTGGCCGCTCGGCGACCGGACGACCAGCGCGGAGAGCTCGCGCCGGAAGTCGACGAGCTCCTCGGCGAGGATCTGGACGCCTGCGGTCGACGCCGTCGCGAACGGCTCAGAGCATTCGGCGGCCGAACCAACGGTCCAGACTCCCTTGCCGTCGTACCCTCCGCGGCTGGTCTTGAGCACCGCCGGAAAGCCGAACGAGGCCACCTCGTCCGGTGTGGTGACGATCGCGTGCCGCGGACATGGCACGCCGAGCCCGGACAGTCGGGCCCGCATCACCGCCTTGTCCTGGGCGTGCACGAGCGCCTCGGGTCCGGGCCGTACGGCGATGCCGGAGTCCTCGAGGGCGTGCAGGTGCTGGGTCGGCACGTGCTCGTGGTCGAAGGTGACGACGGGGCACCCCGACGTGACCCGGCGCAAGGTCTCCAGGTCGCGATAGTCGCCGACGACGTGGTCGGGGATGACCTGGGCGGCCGAGACTCCCGGGGCCTCCGCGAGAAGCCGGAGGGGCAGCCCGAGGGCGATTGCCGGCTGAGCCATCATCCGCGCCAGTTGCGCCGCCCCCGATCACGGCGAGCGTGGGGGCGAGGCGGTCGGTCACGCTGGACAGGCTAGCGCCGTGACCGGCGACGTTTCACAGCGCTAGTGCTTCGGTGGGCGCAGCTCGAAGCGGAGGCCCTTGCCCCGGACCGTGGTGATCAGGGTGGGGTGCTTCGGGTTGTCACCGAGCTTGCGGCGAACCCAGCCCAGGTGGACGTCGATCGTCTTCGACGAGGTGAAGAAGGTGGTGTTCCAGACATCACGCATGAGGTCCTCGCGGGGCACGACCTGGCCGGCCCGCGCGATCAAGCAGTGCAGGAGATCGAACTCCTTGCGGGAGAAGACGATCTCCTGCTCGGCGCGCCACACCCTGCGCGCATCGGGTTCGACCCGGACATCCTGCACAAGCACCATGGGGAAAGATTAGAAATTAGCGCTCTCCACCGATGCGAAACCGCGAAAAGATAGTCCTTTTGGAGGATAAAGGTGACGAACTTCCGCATTTAGGGGCCACCTGATCAGTGCCGGCGCACCGTGATCGGCTCCACGAGCCCGAACCCGCGGAGCGGGCGTGGCGGCATCCTCCGGGTCTCGAACTGCGATGCCGGCAGCATTTCTGCCGTCGCCTCGTCGATGATCACCCGGTTGCGGCGGGCCACCGTGGTGAGCCGGGCAGCCAGGTTGACCGGCGGCCCGAACACGTCGCCGAGGCGCACCACGACCGAGCCGGAGGCCAGTCCGACTCGTACGTCGGGCATCCGCTCGTCGCGGCCGATCACGTCGATGATCCCGTCGGCGGTGTCCAGGGCGAGCACGGGATCCTCGTTCACGAACAGGACCGAGTCGCCGAGGCTCTTGATTGCCCGCCCGTGGTGCTGCGCGATGACGTCGTGAACGCGGGACTCGAAGATCTCGACGAGGTCACCGATCCGGTCCTCGCTCATCTCGTTGGAGAGCGCGGTGAACGACACCAGGTCGGCGAAGCCCACGGTCACCTCGGCGGTGTTGAGTTCCTCGTCGTTGGCGCCGAGCGCCTCGGCGCGCGCGACAGCGGCCGCCAGATGCCGACGCCAGGCGTAGATCAGCAGCTCCTCGAACGGACCACCCATCTGGCTGAGCAGCACGACAGCCGCGTCGAGGCGGCTCCCTTCGCTGTCGTCGACCTTGAGCAGCAGCTTGGGAAGGACGGCCGCGGTCTCCCAGTCGGCCAGCCGGGCCATGGTCTGGCCCACGGCGCGGGTCATGTTGAGCGCGGTGTCCAGGTCCACCACCCCGGTTTCGACGATGCCGACCAGGGTGGTGACGGCGGTGGCGTCGGCATCGGTGAACAGCATCCCGCCCCGCAGCTCCGGGAAGCCGAGCGCCCGCCACAGCCGCCGGGTCAGGTCGACCTCGGCGCCGCTCGACTCGGCGACGTCGAGGGCCGTCAGCCGGGGCTCCTCCCCCAGGATCACGCGTTCCAGGTCGGCGCGGGAGTGTTGCCGAATTGGTCGCTCAGCTCCCTTCATCGGAGCCCGCGTGGAACTTGTGCAACAGCTCGTTGATCTTCCGCTGCACGTCCTCGGCCCGAGGTACGTCCTTGAGCTGCACCGAACCATCGGTGCTGGCGTCGCTGATGATGATCGTGCCGCAGCCGAGCATCCGGTCGATGATGCCGTGCTCGGTGGCCACGTCGCTGATCCGCGCCAGCGGGATGTCGTGTCCGCGCCGGGTCAGCACTCCGGACCGGGTGATCAGCCTCCGGTTGGTGACCGTGTACGTCGCCGCGAACCACTCGAGCAGCGGCCAGACGGCCAGCCACAGGATCACGACGACCAGAAGCCCCCAGACCACGAGCCGGACGTTCCCTCCGCCTGAGTCCCCGATCAGGTTTCCAAGCCACACCCCCAGCGCGAGGCACACGATGAGCACGAGGAGCGGGAACAACAACGCCTTCAGGTGGGTGCGCGTGCTGATGACGACGTTTTCACCGTCGTTCAGGAGCTTGCTGGAGATGGCCACGCCTCGAATCATGTCACTGATCGGTGTCTCGGACGTGAACTACGTCACCGGCGCCGACCGCCACCTCCCCGGTCGCAGTGGCGACGACCAGCCGTCCGGAGCCGTCGAGCTCCGTGGCCGTTCCCGTCGAGCACTCCTCCCCCCGGCAGGTCAACGCGGACCCTGCGTCCCAGAGTCGAGCAGTGGCGGGCGTACGACGCCTTCAGGACCTCGTCCGCGCTTGGGTCCTCGAGCCAGCTGCGATATCGGCGATCCAGCTCGTGCAGCAGTCCCAGGAGGAGGTCTGTCCGATCCGGTTCCTCGCCCAGCTCGATCTCCAGTGAGGTCGCCGTCGGCACCGGCAGCTCGGCCAGCGTCGTCGACACGTTGAGCCCGATCCCGACGACGGCAGCAGGTCCGGAGCGGCTCTCCACCCGCTCGACCAGGATGCCGGCCACCTTTCGATCGCCGATCAGCACGTCGTTGGGCCATTTCAGGCTCGCCGCCGCGGAGGAAGGCAGCGTCTCGCGCACGGCGTACCCCACGAGGAGAGGGAGCCACGGCCAACGGTCCGGCTCGACGGCCGGCCGGAACAGCACCGAGAAGGTCAGCGCGGCTCGGAGCGGCGTCTCCCAGGTGCGGTCCAGGCGACCTCGGCCGGCGGTCTGGTGCTCGGCCACGAGTACCTGCGGGTCGGCGCCCGCCCGGGCTCGCTCAGCCAGCAGCGCATTGGTGGAACCGGCGCGGTCGAGCACCTCGACGGGCCAGGGCGACCCGGCGACGAGGCGGTCGACGTCCAGTGGTGGGCGGCGTGAGCCGGCATCTGTCATGGGCACTAGATTGGCGCACGGACATCCGAGGAGGCCAGACGTGACGGCAGACGCGAGCGATACGCCCGAGATCGACATCCACACCACGGCAGGCAAGCTCGCGGACCTGGACCGCCGCCTCGACGAGGCCGTGCACGCCGGTTCGGCGAAGGCGGTCGAGAAGCAGCACGCGAAAGGCCGCAAGACCGCCCGCGAGCGGATCGCGCTCTTGTTCGACGAGGGGTCGTTCGTGGAGCTCGACGAGCTGGCCAGGCACCGCTCGACCGCGTTCGGCCTCGAGCAGAAGCGCCCGTACGGCGACGGCGTGGTCACCGGCTACGGCACCATCGACGGTCGCCAAGCCTGCGTGTTCTCCCAGGACTTCACGGTGTTCGGCGGCTCCCTCGGCGAGGTCTACGGCGAGAAGATCACCAAGGTCATGGACCTCGCCATCAAGACCGGCTGCCCGATCATCGGCATCAACGAAGGTGCCGGCGCCCGCATCCAGGAGGGCGTCGTCTCGCTCGGCCTGTACGGCGAGATCTTCCGGCGCAACGTCCACGCTTCGGGAGTGATCCCGCAGATCTCGATGATCATGGGCTCATGTGCGGGCGGGCACGTCTACTCACCCGCGGTCACCGACTTCACGATCATGGTCGACGGCACCTCGAACATGTTCATCACCGGCCCCGACGTGATCAAGACCGTCACGGGCGAGGACGTGACGATGGAGGAGCTCGGCGGCGCGCGCACCCACAACACCAAGTCCGGCAACGCCCACTACATGGGTGCCGACGAGGAGGACGCGATCGAGTACGTCAAATCGTTGTTGTCCTACCTGCCCCAGAACAACCTCGACGAGCCACCGGTCTACGACGAACCGGCCGACCTCGACTTCACCGACCTCGACCGCACGCTCGACGCCCTGATCCCCGACTCGCCCAACCAGCCTTACGACATGCACACCGTGATCGAGGCGGTGCTCGACGACCAGGAGTTCCTCGAGGTCCACGCCCTGTTCGCCGCGAACATCCTGGTCGGGTTCGGCCGCGTGGAGGGCCGGCCGGTCGGCGTCGTGGCCAACCAGCCGATGCAGTTCGCCGGCACGCTCGACATCGACGCCTCGGAGAAGGCCGCCCGGTTCGTCCGAACCTGCGACGCGTTCAACATCCCGGTACTCACGTTCGTCGACGTGCCCGGCTTCCTTCCCGGCACCGACCAGGAGTGGAACGGGATCATCCGCCGGGGCGCGAAGCTGATCTACGCCTACGCCGAGGCCACCGTGCCGCTGGTCACGATCATCACCCGCAAGGCCTACGGCGGCGCCTACGACGTGATGGGCTCCAAGCATCTCGGCGCCGACATGAACGTCGCGTGGCCGAGCGCCCAGATCGCGGTCATGGGCGCCCAGGGTGCGGTGAACATCCTCTATCGCAGCGAGCTCGTCAACGCCGCGGACCCGGAGGCGAAGCGAGCCGAGCTGATCACCGAGTACGAAGACACCTTGGCCAACCCCTACGTCGCTGCCGAGCGTGGCTACATCGACGCCGTGATCTCCCCCCACGAGACCCGGATCGAGATCGTCCGCGCTCTGCGGCTGCTGAAGTCGAAACGGGAGATCCTGCCCGCCAAGAAGCACGGGAATATCCCGCTGTGAGCGGGGGCCCGAAGGGTCCCCCGAACAGGGGGATGGCATCGACCCGTCAGTTCTTTTCGGAGGAGCGAAGCGGAGGAGGAAAGAAGTGACGTGTCGATGATCCGTGACGCAGATCCGCAAGGCCGAAAGCGAACAGCAACCGACGCCGCTCCTACAGATCATCAAGGGCAACCCAACGCCAGAAGAGCTGGCAGCCCTGATCACCGTCATCTCCTCGCTGCCCACAGGGGATTCGCCGCCACCGAAGCGCCGTACCCCCGAATGGTCGGCCCCCCACCGCCTGGTCCGGCCGCACTGCGCCCCCGGCCCCAGCGGCTGGCGTTCCAGCAGCCTGCCCCGCTGACCCATCGGGTAGTCCGAGGAAATGGCCCTCCATCGGCGTGTCGGAGCCATTTCCTCTCGGACTACCCCGGCGCGGCTAGGGTCGACCTCGTGATCCGCCCAGTTGATGCCAGGTGTGAGCAGTTCGTCGACGAGTACGCGGCCCTCGCGCCGACCATGGCGACGTACGCCGGGATCGCCGGCCACGACCACGAGCTGCCCGATCTCTCCCCGGACGGCTTCGCGGCTCGTGAGTCCCTGACCAGGGCGGCCCTCGCCGACGTGACCGCGGCAACGCCGACCGACGACCGCGAGGCAGTAGCCCGGGACGCCTTTCTCGAGCGCATGGGCCTCGACGTCGAGACGATCGACGCCGGGAGAAGCCGCTCGGAACTGTCAGTGATCACCAGCGGCTTGCACGAGATCCGCGAGGCCTTCGACCTGATGCCGACCGACGGCGACGAGGCATGGGAGAACATCGACGCTCGGCTGGCCGCCATCCCGGACGTCCTCGACGGCTACCGGGCGACCCTTCGCGAGGAGGCCAAGCGGGGGCACGTCGTCGCCCAGCGGCAGTACGTCGAGGTGGCCGCCCAGGCGCGCACCTGGACCGGCCAGGCGGGCGAAGGCGGAGACTTCTTCGTCAACCTCGTGGCAAGCGGCCCGGCAGGGAATGCGGAACGACCTCGAGCCACACGCCCAGGCGGCCTCGGCCGCGTTCGCCGGGTTCGGGAGATTCCTGGAGACCGAGCTCGCGCCGGTCGGTCGGGACAACGAGGCCGTCGGCCGGGACGCCTACGCTCTCGAATCACGCCGCTACCTCGGCGCGGTCGTCGACCTCGACCAGACCTACGCGTGGGGCTGGGACGAGCTCAAACGCCTCGACGACGAGATGAAGGCAACAGCCGGCCAGATCAAGGCGGGCGCCGGTGTCGACGAGGCGGTCGCCGTCCTCAATGCCGACCCGGCTCGCAAGATCGCCGGCAAGGAGGCGTTCCGGGACTGGATGCAGGTCCTCTCCGACCGGACTGTCGCCGAGCTGGCCGATGTGCACTTCGACATCCCCGACCCCGTCCGCCGGCTCGAGTGCCGCATCGCCCCCACAAACGACGGCGGGGTCTACTACACCGGCCCTTCCGAGGACTTCAGCCGCCCGGGCCGCATGTGGTGGTCAGTGCCGGACGACGTCACCGAGTTCTCCCCCTGGCGTGAGGTCACGACCGTGTTCCACGAGGGCGTGCCGGGGCACCATCTGCAGGTCGGCCAGACGGCCTACCGGTCCGAGCTACTCAACCGCTGGCAGCGGTTGTTCTGCTGGGTGAGCGGTCACGGCGAGGGGTGGGCGCTGTACGCCGAGCGGCTGATGGACGACCTGGGCTACCTCGCCGATCCGGCCGACAAGCTCGGCATGCTCGACGGGCAGGCCTTCCGGGCAGCCCGGGTGATCGTCGACATCGGCATGCACCTGGAGCTGCAGATCCCACCCGACAACCCGTTCGGCTTCCACCCGGGTGAGACCTGGACGCCGGCGCTGGGGCTCGAGTTCATCCGCCAGCACGCCCGCCTGGACGACGCGTCGATCCAGTTCGAGGTCAAGCGCTACCTCGGCTGGCCGGGCCAGGCTCCGTCGTACAAGGTCGGCGAGCGGATCTGGCTGGAGGCGCGCGACCAGGCGCAGGCGCGCCAGGGCGCCGACTTCGATCTCAAGGCGTTCCACCGGTCAGCGCTGGACCTCGGCTCGCTCGGCCTCGACCCGCTCCGCGCGGCTCTGGCACGCATCTGATGCCCGCCGGCCCGACCAACTCGATCACCGACGTTCCCGGGATCCGGGTCGGCCAGGCGCAGCGTGTCGGTTCCGGCTGGCTGACCGGCACCACCGTCGTACTCCCGCCGCCCGAGGGTGCCGTGGCCGGTGTGGACGTTCGCGGCGGCGGGCCGGGCACCCGCGAGACAGACGTCCTGGATCCGCGAAACCTCGTCGAGCGAGTGCATGCGGTCGTGCTCAGCGGCGGTTCGGCGCTCGGTCTGGCGGCCGCGGACGGGGTCGCCAGGGCACTGTTCGAGGACGGGATCGGCTTCCCGATGGGTGGACCCGGTGAGGTCGTGCCGATCGTGCCGGCCGCGATTCTGTTCGACCTCGGACGCGGGGGGACGTTCGGCAACGCGCCCGACGCCGAACTCGGTGCGGCTGCTTACGCCGCCGCATCGGACGAGGTCACGACGGGAAACGTGGGTGCCGGGACGGGCGCCAGGGCGGGCGGCCTCAAGGGCGGCGTCGGTACGGCGTCCGCGGTACTGGCCGACGGCACCATCGTCGGCGCGATCGTGGCCGTCAACGCGATCGGCTCCTGCGTCGATCCTGGCAACGGTGAGCTGTACGCGGCCCGGTTCTGCCTGCCTGGCGACCTTCCGGAGCTGAGCGTGCCAGTCGCCGCCGAGCTGGAAGCGGCCCGGGAGGCGGCCCTCGAGGACGGACGCGCCTACCTCGCGACGACCCTCGGCGTGATCGCCACCGATGCCACCCTCACCAAGGCCCAGTGCTCGAAGGTGGCCGGCATCGGGCACGACGGGCTGGCTCGCGCGATCCGGCCCGTGCACACGATGTTCGACGGCGACACCGTCTTCGCGCTGGCGACGGGATCGCGGCCCGCGCCCGGGCCGATGGAGCTGCACGCACTGCTCGACGTCGCCGCGGACTGCGTGACGCGGGCGGTGGCGCGGGCGATGCTGGCGGCCGAGTCCGCGGGCGGCCTGCGGTCGTTCCGCGACGCGTTCCCGAGCGCGGTAGGTTCCGGTCCGTGACCCGTCTCGTCCTGGCATCGCAGTCCCCCGCACGGCTGTCCACTCTGAGGTCGGCCGGAATCGAGCCGGAGGTCATCGTCAGCGGTGTCGACGAGTCCGTGATCACCGATCTCCCACCCGCCGAGCTCGCCCTGCAGCTCGCCGAGCTCAAGGCCGCTGCGGTGGCCGGGCGGCCCGGAGTCCCTGCTGACTCGGTGGTCCTCGGTTGCGACTCGGTCCTCGAGCTCGACGAGCTGGCCCTCGGCAAGCCGTCGTCGCCCGAGGATGCGATGTCCCGCTGGAGGGTGATGCGCGGACGATCCGGCGTACTCCACACCGGGCACAGCGTCCACGACACCGCCTCCGGACAGGTCGCCGCCGCCACCGCCTCGACGACCGTCCACTTCGCCGACCTGTCCGACGACGAGATCGCGGCGTACGTCGCCACCGGCGAGCCGCTCCAGGTGGCCGGCGCGTTCACCGTCGACGGCCTCGGCGGAGCGTTCGTGACCGGCATCGAGGGCGACTACCACAACGTGGTCGGTGTCAGCCTTCCGCTGCTGCGTGACCTGCTTGCCGAGCTCGGGCACGAGTGGACCGACCTCTGGACGCACTGACGCACCAATTGGACGGTTGTCGCAACCGTCCAATTGGTGCGAAAAGCGAGTCAGCAGGACCCAGTTCGCGGTCGTTGTGCGCCAATTGGTGCGCAACGACGGCTGCGCTCAGTCCCGGACCACCCGGCCCGGAGCGAACAGGGCAGCCACCACGGCGATAGCCACAGCGGCCGCGCCGGTGAGGAGCGCCGGCCCGACCGCACCGGTGTAGCCGGTCGGGGTCAGCTGCCCGCCGTTGCCCAGGAAGACCGCAACCAGCACGGCGACGCCCAGGGCCACTCCGAACTCACGCACGGTGGAGTTGGCCGAGCTGGCCATCGCGAACTCGCTCTCCGGCAGCCCGTCGAGCACTGCCGTGGCGCTCGGCGCGAAGGTCAGGCCCATGCCGACACCGGCCATCGCAAGCGCGGGCACGAAGGACGAGTACCCGTAGCCACCTTCGGTCAGGATCGCCAGCCAGACCAGCGAGCCCGCCTGCAGGACCAGGCCGGCGAGCAGGAGCGCGCGAAGACCGGTCCGGGGCGCCAGCAGGCCGGCGATCGGCGCGACCACCATCGGCGCCGCCGTCCATGGCAAGGTGCGCACGCCCGCCTCGAGCGGGCTGTAGCCCTGCACGATCTGCAGGTACTGGGACAGCAGGAACACCGCCCCGAACATGCCGAGCGTGAAGAACAGGCCGATCGCGTTCGCGGTGGAGAAGCCACGGCTGGCGAACAGCCGGAGCGGCAGTACGGCGTCGGCGCGGCCGCGGGCATGCACGATGTACGCCGGGATCAGCAGGGCCGAGATCACCAATGAACCGGCGACAACCGGCGAACCCCAGCCGTCGTCGTTGCCGTGCACGATGCCCCAGATGCCGAGGAACACGGCACCTCCGAGGAGCAGCGTGCCGCGCAGGTCGAGCGACTTCCAGGTGCCGCGGGACTCCGGCAGCGACCTGATCAGCAGCGGCACCGCCACGAGGGCGACGGGGACGTTGAGCCAGAAGATGGCCTGCCAGTTGACGCCCTCGACGACCGCGCCCCCGATGACCGGACCGAGTGCGACACCGAGGCCGGAGACGCCGCCCCAGATGCCGATCGCAGCTGCCCGCATCGCGGGTGGCACCGCGGCCGCCAACAGGGTGAGCGACAGCGGCATGATCGCGGCCGCGCCGAGCCCCTGGAACGCGCGCGCGACGATGAGGGCCTCGGACGACGTGCTCAGCGCCGAGCCGATCGACGCGGCCGTGAACAGCGCGACGCCCGCGAGCATGACGCGGCGGCGACCGAACCGGTCACCCAGCGTCGCGGCCGGCAGCATGAACGTCGCGAATGCCAGCGTGTAGGCGTTGAGGAACCACGACAGCTGGCCGACCGACGAGCCGAGATCGGCCTGGATGACGGGCAAGGCACTGGTGAGGACGAGGTTGTCGAGGGTGGCCATGAACATCGGCAGCGATGCGGCCACGATCGCGACCCAGAGCGGCACGCGCCGGCGTTCCGGAGCGATCTCGACCGGGGTCCACGGTCGAGGTCTAGGGGTGCGGTCGGGTCGACCGGCGAGATGACGGACGAGGCGGTCATGAGATCCGGACTCCTAAGAAGGCATTGAATGATTACTTACGCCATCACGTTAAGTAATCAAGTGATAACATGTCAAGCATGCCGTCGAAGAAATCTGCCGCCCCGTCCCGTCTGGGCGGCGAAGAGCGCCGCGAACTGGTCCTCGCTGCTGCCACCCGCGCCTTCGCCCGCAACGGGCTACGCCGGCACCAGCACCGACGCCGTGGCGCGCGAGGCGGACGTCTCCCAGCCGTACGTCGTCCGGATCTTCGGGACCAAGCTCGAGCTCTTCCTCGAGGTGTTCACGCTGGCCACCCGCCGGATCGGTGAGGCGTTCGAGCAGGTGCTCGCAGAAGGCCCGTTCGACGCCGACGACGAGGAAGCCTGGGACCGGCTCGGCATGGGGTACGCCACGCTCGTCGAGGACCGCGACCTCCTGCTCGTGATGATGCACGGCTTCTCGGCCGGCAGCGTCCCCGAGATCGGCGAGGCTGCCCGCGCGGGCATGGCCGGCATCTTCGAGATCCTCAAGCGGACCGGCGGCACCGACGAGCAGGTCCGTGACTTCATCGCCCACGGCATGCTGCTCAACGTGATGCTCGCGATGCACGCCCCCGAACACGTGTCCGACGCCGACGCGCTCGCTCAGCTCACGGTCTGCGCGTTCGGTGACGCCCTGCCGCTGGTCGCTCAGTAGCCTCGGCGCGTGCGTCTCACCCCACGGCGGGGAGGTCCAAGGGAGTTACCTTCGTCACTTTATGACGGGCTCCCGGTGCCGCGGCTTGGTGAAGACCAGGGTGCGGAAGAGGTAGAACCGCGCGGCCGTGCCCATGACCAGGCCGATCACGTTGGCCGACAGATTGTCGGCAACAGGATCGTCGAGGGAGAGCACACTTCGGCTGAACCACAGGCACGCGACCGGCAGCGCCATCGTGGCGAGATTGATGCCGAAGTACGCCGTCCGGCCGCCGTCCCAATGCGTGGTCTCCCGGTGCTTGAACGCCCAGGAACGGCTGCCCCTGTAGCTGATCAGCATGCCGACGCAGTTCGCCAGGATGAACGCGAGCACTGCCTGGTGGCGCATCGGCGCGTCACTGCCGGGGTTGTAGCCGTGGACGAGGAGGTTGAACAAGAAGAGCGAGACCAGGGTCGCCAACCCGCCGACGGCAAGGAAGCGCGCAAGTTCCTCCAACCGCCGCCGCCAGTGGATGCTCACGCCAACAAAACTAACCTCTGGGTCCGCATTCGGGACCGCGCCACGGCCCGCGGACGCGATTTCGGCGTTTGGCCTCCTTGGTAACGACCCCGCTAGGGTCGGTGGCTTTCGGGGGCCCAACAGAAGGAGTAACAGTGGTACGAAGGTCAATAGCCGTCCTGACCGGGGTTGTTGCGTGCGCAGGGCTCTGCCTCCCTCAGGCAGCGGTGTCCCAAACAACCGACGCAGCATCCTGGACACGCGCGACCAAGACCGGAGTCGTCTCGGATTCCCGGATCAACGAGGCCAGCGGCATCAGCCGGAGCACGTTTGACCGCAGCACGCTCTATGTCCACAACGACAGCGGCGACTCTGCCCGGTTCTTCGCGCTTACCCCCTCAGGCGACACCGCCGGCGTGTTCACTCTCCCGGGTGCGCCCTCCCTGGACTGGGAGGACGTCGCAACGGGTCCGGGGCACAACCTCTGGTTCGGCGACATCGGCGACAACCAGACCCGCAAGGACTACATCTCGGTGATCCGAGTGCAGGAACCACAGGATCTGACCAGCAGGAGTCTTTCCAGCACGACGTTCAAGCTGCGGTACCCCAACGGCATCGCCCACAATGCCGAGGCGCTGATGGTGCACCCGACCTCAGGGCAGATCTACGTGATCACCAAGCAGAAGACCGGTGGGACGATCTACCGGGCTCCGCTGAACCTGCAGTCGGGTTCGATGAACCAGCTCACCCCGGTCGGCAGCGCACCCGTGACCGTGACCGGTGGCGACTTCGCTCCCACTGGCGGGTCGTTCGTGCTGCGCACCTACGGCAAGGCGTACGTGTACCCCCAGATGGGTGGCACCCCGACGGTGTTCAACCTTCCGACCAACGGGGAGTCGATCGGGTTCAACCGTGCCGGCTCCGTGGTGATTCACAGCGAGGGCACGTTCAAGCCGATCTGGCGCATCGACCGCTGAGCGGTCTCGAACCAGGGTTCACACCCAGCGACGCCGCGTTGTCGACCAATTGGTCGACAACGCGGCGTCTGTGCGACTAGGGCGACCGAGCTCTACTCGACCGGCAGCCCGAGCCCGCGGGCGATCAGCATCCGCTGCACCTCGGAGGTGCCCTCGCCGATCTCGAGCACCTTGGCGTCGCGGTAGAACCGGGTCACGGGGTACTCCTCCATGAAGCCGTAGCCGCCGAGGACCTGGGTTGCGATCCTGGGCGCGGTCACCGTGCTCTCGATCGCTTCCGTCGACGACGAGCGTCCATGGCAGGCTCAGCCTTGTCCAGCCGTGGAACTGGGCGCTGCCCAGCATCTCTCACGACCGGGGACATCCTCCTTCAAGGCGGTCTATGGCGATGATGGCAACGGCATCGCCCGGGAGGCCACCCTCGTGCCGTCGTGCCGGATCGCGGCACCGCTCGCACCAGGATGGGACAACGTCTGGCGCGCGGCATCTGGACTTTCGATGACCTGACCTGGCTCTCGACCATCTGTCTGGTCCTTTGTGGAACCCGGGCCCGGTCCGCGTTCGGGGGAGACGCAGATCTGGTTGCGACCGTTGGCCTTGGCGCGGTAGAGAGCCTCGTCGGCGGCCTTCAGCATGGCGCCGTACTCGCAGTCCTGGCCACCTCCCGCGCTCGTAAGGCCCGCGGAAACCGTGACGGCGAGCCCTGCCAGGTGATCCCCTGCGATCGCCTTGCGCAGACGCTCGGCCGCGCGGCCGGCTTCGGCCTGGTCATGGCCAGGCATCAAGATGAGGAACTCCTCGCCCCCCATACGGTAGACGAGGTCCCCGGAGCGCAGGTTGCCGCGCAGACGATCGGCCAGCTGCTGCAGCACGATGTCACCCCGATGGTGGCCGTGGGAGTCGTTGATGGTCTTGAAGTGGTCGATATCGACCATGACCATCGCGAACGGGTCACCTGTCAGCTTCGCTTGCGCGCGGAGGTCAATGAAGTGACGCTGCAGGGCCTTGCGGTTGAACAGACCGGTCAGGTCGTCGAGGACGGCTTGGTCCCGCGAGTCGACCTCCGCGCTGGCTAGGTCATGCGCGGAAATGGCCAGACAGCCCAGCAGGGCCAGGTACCCGACCGCCTGGAGGAAGGGTGACGCGGGGGCAGTGTCGGCACCGAGGCGGGTGGCTCCGCCGATGACGCTCACCGCCAAGACCGCGGCGAGGCCCACCCACGCGATGGTCACCCGGGGCCGGAAAGCCACGGCCTGGCTGACGATCGGGACGAGCATCAGGCTGAGCAGCGGGCTACCCCCTCCGCCGGTGAATAGAACCGTTACCGCCAGGTCCAGCTCCAGCAAGACGAAGGTGAGCATCCCCAGCACTTCGGGGCGGTTGGTCCGTGGGTACAGGAACTTGGCCCCTGCCATCACCGCAGATGCGAAGACCGGGAGCGCCACCAGCCACCAGCCGTAGCTGGCCGCCGCGAGGATGGTGGTTCCGCCGATCAGAACCCCCAGGAGCCACCCGTTATTACTGAAGCGGGCGTGCATGTCCGCGAACCGGACCCGGTCGGAGGAGTCGCCCTCGAGCCAACCCACGATCCGCATGACGAATCCTGTCCCTGCCACATGTAGTACATCGGACGACGGCCGAGGCGACTTTAGGGCCACCCATGGACGCTACTGTTCATCGCGCGTCGATCCTTCGGCGCCGTGCTGAAGCGACCCCGGGGCATGACCGGCGGCGGGGCGTTGAGGACCCGAGCGAGCGGGACTCTACGGCGATCGAGCCCGTCGAGACCTACTCGACGGGCAGACCGAGCCCGCGCGCGATCAGCATCCGCTGCACTTCGGAGGTGCCCTCGCCGATCTCGAGCACCTTGGCGTCGCGGTAGAACCGGGTCACGGGGTACTCCTCCATGAAGCCGTAGCCGCCGAAGACCTGGGTCGCGATCCTGGTCGCGGTCACCGCGGCCTCCGTGCTGTAGAGCTTGGCCACCGCGGCGGCCTGCTTGAAGTCCTTGGCCGGGGCTTCCGCGTCCTTCATCGCGGCCGCGCGATAGGTGAGCAGGCGGGAGGCTTGCAGCATCACCTCGAGGTCGGCGACCTGGAAGGCCACGCCCTGCTTGCGCCCGATAGGGACGCCGAACGTCTGCCGCTCGCCGGCGTAGGCGAGGGACATGTCCAGGCACGCCTGGATGCAGCCGACCGCCAAGGCGGCGATCGCGACCCGGCCGTCGTCGAGGATGGCGAGGAACTGGGCGAAGCCGCGGCCGCGCTCCCCCAGCAGGTTCTCCTCCGGCACGTGCACGTCGGAGAAGCTCAGCGGGTGCGTGTCCGAGGCGTGCCAGCCGAGCTTGTCGTACGCCGGCTCCGCGACGAAGCCGGGACTGTCCGACGGAACGATGATCGTCGAGATCTCGGCCTTGTCCGCGCCGCTCGTCGAGCTGGTCGAGACACCGGTCTTCGCCGTCACGGTGACCAGCGAGGTGATGTCCGAACCCGAGTTCGTGATGAACTGCTTGGCGCCGTTCACGACCCACTCGCCGTTGACGAGGTCGGCCTTGGTCTTCGTGGCCCCGGCGTCGGAGCCGGCACCCGGCTCCGTGAGGCCGAAGCCGGCGAGCTTGGCGCCACTGACCAGATCGGGCAGCCACTCTTCCTTCTGCGCGGGCGTGCCGTAGGTCTGGATCGGGTTGATGCCCAGCCCGACCGCGGCCTCGAGCGTGATCCCCATCGACTGGTCGACCCGGCCGATCTCCTCGATCGCGAGACACAGCGAAGTGAAGGCGCCGTCCTCGCCGCTGAGCCCGGCCCCGCCGTACTCCTCGGGCGAGGTGAGCCCGAACAGACCCAGGGCGCCCATCTTCTGGACCACGTCGACCGGGAAGTGGTGGTCCCGGTCCCACTTGGCGGCGTGCGGGGCGATTTCGGCTTCCGCGAAGTCCCGCACCGTACGGCGGAACGACTCGTGCTCGGGCGACAGGTCGAAACTCATGGCCGACATCGTAGCCAGAAAAGTTAACGGTTGCTAACCGTCAGCGGACCACCTTCCAGTTGAACTTCGCGTTCCCGAGTGACCCCATCAACCGGACCCAGGCGGGCAGCATCATCTCCGGGCCGCGGGCGGTCGTGATGTCGCCGAGGTCGATCACATCCGTGTGGCCGAAGCTCTCGAGCAGCGCGGTGACCGTGGCCTTGGCATCGGCGTCGTCGCCGGAGACGAACACCGTGGACTCCGCCCCCAGGGATGCCGGGTCGACCATCAGGTCGGCGTTCATGGTGTTCAGCGACTTGACGACCCGGGTCTCCGGGAACTCCCGCTGGATCTGCTCGGCCAACGAGTCGGTGTTGCTCACCGACAGGCTCGGCGGGAAGCCGTCGGAGAAGTCGAGCGCGTTGGACACGTCGACCAGGACCTTGCCGGCCAGGTTCTCCGCTCCGGCTTGACGGAGCACATCGAGGGTGGCCTCGCCGTTGCTGGCGTTGATCACAAGATCGGCGTCGCGCGTCGCATCGGCGAAGGTGGCCAACGCGACCGTCGGGTGCTCCGCGGACCAGTGGGCGTAGGGCGGGGTGCCCATCCCGTCGGCCTCGGTCCTGGCCATGGTTGCGGCGGGATCGCGGGTGCCGACAGTCGTGTCGTGGCCGAGCGCGGCAAGACGTCTGGAGAGGACTCGGCCGACGGTGCCGGTGCCGAGGACTGCAATCTTCATGGGCCATGTCTACGCTTCGGCACAGGAGCGCACAATGCCGCCGCGCACTGGGAGGTCCCGATGCCCAACGAGCCCGCAGACATGATGGACGCCGTCACAGCCTCCATGCGAGAACGCACCGGCCGAACTCTTCCCGAGTGGGTTGCCCTGGTCGAGTCGGAATCCGGCATCGACCCCCTCGATCAGAAGGCCGTCCGGACCTGGCTGCGCGACGTCCATGACGTGCGGCAGAACTCGCAGTGGGCCATCGCCTTCGAGGTGGCCGGCCGAGCCGGCTGGGTGAGGCCGACGGTCAACGACCAGGTCGAGCAGCTGTACGCCGGGCCGAAGGCGGTGCTGAGGCCTCTGCACGACCGCGTCGTCGCGATCGCGCTCGGTTGCGGTGACGATGCCGAGGCCCAGAGCCGAGGCAGCTACGTGCCAATCGTCCGCCACCGGCAGTTCCTGGCGGTCACACCAGGACCGCGGGGCACCCTCAGGGTCGGTCTGCGCTACCGCGACGACGTACCCGCCGACGAGCGGCTCGAACCAGCCAAGGGATTCGCGCAGGCGACGCACTGGGTGCACCTCGCGCCGGACGCCGATGCGGCGAGCCTCGAGCCGCTGATCCGCGCGGCCTACGAGCAGAACTGACGACCTCGTGGCGTTCGAAGCCCGGCCCCTGACCCCCGAGAGCTTCGGCGACCTCGAGGCGCTCTTCGACCTTCCCGGCGGGTCGATCGTCCGAGGCTGCTGGTGCATGTACTACCGCCGCACGGGCACGGTCGCGGTCAATGCCGCGGCCGGCAAGCGCAACAAGGCCGAGCTCTGCTCGCTGGTCGACGACGGCGTGGTGCCGGGACTGGTCGGCTACGTCGACGGACAGCCGGTGGGCTGGATCAGCCTCGGGCCGCGCGAGGACTACCTCAAGCTCAGGCGCTCGCCGATCATGAAGCCGGTCGACGACGCAGAGGTCTGGTCGATCGTGTGCACGTTCGTCGCGAAGGAACACCGCGGGCGCGGGCTCCAGCACAGGCTCGTCGCCGCGGCTCTCGACTTCGCCCGCGAGAACGGCGTCCGCCTGGTCGAGGCCTATCCGGTGGACAAACCCGGACGCAGCCACGACGATTTCATGTTCTTCGGCTCGCGGCACCTCTACGAGAAGGCCGGCTTCACCGAGGTCGTCCGGCGGTCGCCGACGCGGGTCGTGATGCGGCGCCGCCTGCGTCCCCGTCGTACCACCTGAAAGGTGCTCGCGCGTCAGGCGGTCGTGCCGGGCTCCAACCGGCTGCCGGCCGGTAGCCGAACTCCTTCGCCGACCGTCGATCCGCGGCCCACCAGGGTCACCGCGTCCGGGTCCCCGACACCGTCGGCATCCGGGTCGCCGACGACCGCCCCCGGACCGATCAGGCAGTCGCTGTCCACCACGGTCCAGTCGACCTCTGCTCCAGCGGCCACGTGACTGTCCTGGAACACGACGCTGTTGCGCACCACCGCTCCCCTCTCGACCACGCTCCCGGGCCCGAGGACGCTGCGGATCACCGTCCCCTCGACCCGGGAGCCCGGGCTGAGCAGGCTGTCCACCACCTGACCGCCCTCGAGCACCCGCGCGGGAACCCGCTGCGGCTGGCGGGTGAGGATCGGCCAGCCCGGCGTCGCCAGCACGCCACAGTCGTCGCTCAGGACATCCTGGTGCGCGGCGAGGTAGTGGTGCGGCTGGCCGAGGTCGCGCCAGTAGCCCGGCAGTACGTGCACGACCACCTTTCCGCGATCGACCATCCGGGGCAGCAGGTGATCCCCGAAGTCTCCGAGCCCCGTGTCGCCGGGATCGCTATGGTCGGCCAGTTCGCGGTGCAGCTCCTCGAGCACCTCCACCAGGACCGCAGGGTCGTAGACGAAGATCTCGGTCGCCACAGTGCCGGTCGTGGGCTCGTCGGGCTTGTAGGAGAAGGCGGTCACCATGCCGTCGCCGTCGTACTCCACCGTGGCATGGTCGCCCGCCTCCTCGATCGGCACCTCGGTGGTCACGATCGTGCACTCGGCGCCGGAGTCCCGATGCGTGGCGACGGCATCGTTGAAGTCGAAGCGGTAGACATGGTCCGCGCTGAGCACCAGCAGCGCCTCCGGGTCGAACGCCGCGATCTGGTCGCGGATCCGGAACAGCCCATCGGCGTTGCCCTTGGCGAAGCCTTCCTCGTCGAGGGTCCCCGTCCCTTCCTGCGGCATCAGCAGGCGCAGTCCACCGCTGGTCCGGTCGAGGTCCCATGGGCGTCCGTTGGCGACCTGCTCCTCCAGGGTGGAACCCTGGAACTGGACCGACAGCCACACGTCGCTGACCCCGCTGTGCGCAAGGTTGGACAGCGGAAAGTCGACGAGTTGGTAGACCCCAGCGAACGGCAGCGCCGGCTTGGCCCGCTCCCGGGTCAGGACATCCATCCGTCCGCCGGCTCCGCCGGCCTGGACCAGGGCAAGGATCGGGCGAGGTAGCACGCGAGAGGTCATGGGCGTCATGGTGACACCTGTCACTCACCGGCGTGGGCTCGCGGTCCTGCGTGGGCGATACCCTGCCAAGCGAACCATAGGAAGAAAGACGAGGAGTCGCGCGCGTGCCGGAGACCAAGCCGTTGAAGAAGGTCCTCATCGCCAACCGCGGAGAGATCGCGGTGCGCGTGGTCCGGGCGTGCAAGGACGCCGGCATCGGCTCGGTCGCGGTGTACGCCGACCCCGACCGCGACGCCCTCTTCGTGCGACTTGCCGACGAGGCGCATGCCCTGGGCGGCGCGACGCCGGCCGAGACCTACCTGTCGATCGAGAAGATCATCAAGATCGCCACCGACACTGGCGCTGACTCGGTGCATCCCGGCTACGGCTTCCTCGCGGAGAACTCCGCCTTCGCCCAGGCCGTCCTCGACGCCGGGCTGATCTGGATCGGTCCCCCGCCCGCGGCCATCGACGCGCTCGGTGACAAGGTCCAGGCTCGGCACATCGCCCAGAAGGTCGGGGCACCGCTCGTCGCCGGCACCGCGGACCCGGTCGAGAACGCCGACGAGGTGGTCGCCTTCGCCGAGGAGCACGGCCTCCCGATCGCGATCAAGGCCGCCTTCGGGGGCGGCGGCCGCGGCCTCAAGGTCGCCCGCAACCTCGACGAGGTCGCCGACCTCTACGACTCCGCGGTCCGCGAGGCCGTCACCGCGTTCGGTCGCGGGGAGTGCTTCGTGGAGCGCTATCTCGACAAGCCCCGGCACGTCGAGACCCAATGCCTGGCCGACCAGCACGGCAACGTGGTCGTGGTGTCGACCCGCGACTGCTCCCTTCAGCGCCGCCACCAGAAGCTGGTCGAGGAGGCACCCGCGCCGTTCCTCACCGACGACCAGGTCTCCGAGCTCTACGCCTCGTCCAAGGCGATCCTCAAGGAGGCGAAGTACGTCGGCGCCGGCACCTGCGAGTTCCTCGTCGGGCAGGACGGCACGATCTCGTTCCTCGAGGTCAACACCCGCCTCCAGGTCGAGCATCCGGTCACCGAGGAGGTGACGGGCATCGACCTGGTCCGCGAGATGTTCCGGGTCGCAGCCGGCGAGGAGCTCGGCTACGACGACCCGCCGATCACCGGCCACTCCATCGAGTTCCGGATCAACGCCGAGGACGGTGGTCGCAACTTCATGCCGGCGCCCGGCACCCTGACCGCCTGGAACCCGCCTTCGGGACCGGGTGTGCGGGTCGACGGTGGCTACCAGACGGGTGAGACCGTGCCCGGCTCGTTCGACTCCCTGATCGCCAAGCTGATCGTCTCGGGCCGCGACCGGACCCAGGCGCTGGAACGGTCGCGGCGCGCGCTCTCGGAGTTCGTCGTCGACGGCATGCCGACCGTGATCCCGTTCCACGCTGCCGTCGTGGACGACCCGGCCTTCGTCGGAGACGGCTCTGCCTTCGGGGTGTACACGTCCTGGATCGAGACCGAGTTCGACAACCAGATCGAGCCCTACACCGGCGACACTGGCGACGCTGCGGACGGGGACGAACCCGGTGAGCGCCAGCGGGTCACCGTCGAGGTCGGCGGCAAGCGCCTCGAGGTCGTGCTGCCGGCCGGGTTGGGGGGCCTGGGTTCGGCGGGCTCGACCACCGGTGCGGCCAGGAAGCCCAAGAGAGCCGCCAAGAAGTCCGGGGCGGCGGCATCGGGCGACGCGGTCGTCTCACCCATGCAGGGCACCATCGTGAAGGTCACCGTCGAGGAGGGCCAGACCGTCGCCGAGGGCGACCCCGTCGTCGTCCTCGAGGCGATGAAGATGGAGCAGCCGATCAAGGCCCACAAGGCCGGCACGGTCACCGGCCTCCAGGCCGAGGTCGGCGCCACCGTCACCAACGGTGCGGTGATCTGCGAGCTCAAGGACTGATCCCGGTCCCGGTCAGGGGCGGTCCGCAAGTAGGCTCGCGGCCGTGAGCAACCTCCGCGAACCGAGCGAGCGGGTCAGTCCGCGCGCCCGGTTGATGTGGACCGCCGGCGCCGCCGTGGAGTCCGTTGTCCTGGCCGGCGCCCTGATCCTCTCCACCTACGTCTGGCACTGGTTCGACATGCGGTGGTGGATCGCGGCTGCGGCGGTTGTGGCGATAGTGGTCAACGTGCTCGTCGTACCGCAGTGGCGCTACCGGGTCCATCGCTGGGAGGTCACCAAGACGGCGGTCTACACCCAGACCGGCTGGTGGACGCGCGAGCGACGCATCGCCCCGATGTCGCGCATCCAGACCGTCGACTACGCCGAAGGCGCCATCGCCCGTCTGTTCGGCCTGGCGTCGGTCACCGTGACCACCGCGAGTGCCGCCGGGGCGCTCGAGATCGCCGGCCTCGACAAGCTCCGGGCCCGGGAGCTGACCGAGGAGCTGACGCTCAGTGCCGACACAGTCGAGGGTGACGCCACGTGACGGAACCGGTGCCGGGCGTCGAGATCGCCCGTGACGCCGAGTGGCAGCGGCTGGACCCTCGGATGCTGCTGGTCCACCCCGTCAAGGAGCTGATGCGGTTCCTGCCGGTCGTGGTCGGCATCTTCATCGCCGGGAGTGCGTCCGGCGGGGACGCGCCGTGGCACTACTTCGGCGTCGCGATCCCGGTCGGACTCGGCCTCCTGCGCTACCTGACGACCCGGTTCCGGATCTCGAGTGGGCGAGTCGAGCTCCGACGCGGACTGCTGAACACCCACATTCTGTCCACGCGCATCGACCTCGTTCGCACGGTCGACCTGACCTCCTCGCCGATCCACCGCGTGCTCGGCCTGACCACGGTCCGGATCGGCACCGGCACCGCGTCCCGGGACACCGACGAACGCCTCGACCTCGACGCGCTCCCGACCGCCCGGGCCCGCGAGCTACGGCAGGAGCTGTTGCATCGGGCTCTCCCGGCCACCGAGTCCACGGCCGACGCAGCGTCGAAGTCGCCGTCGGAGTCGTCGGCAATCTTCAGTGCCCGAACCCGAACGGATCGTCGTCCGCTTCCAGCCGCGCTGGCTCGCCTACGCCCCGTTCACGACGTCCGGAGTCGTCATCGCCGCGGGACTTGCGGGGGTGGGCAGCCAGATCCTGAACGGCCTGGACTGGTGGGACCGGATCGACTCGGTTCCCATGGTCGGCGTCGATGTCTCCTGGTGGCTGCTCGGGCCGCTGCTGGTCGTGGCGGCGCTCGCGCTGATCTCGGTGTTCGCGATCCTCGGGTACGCCGTGACCAACTGGGGATTCACCCTCAGCTACACGGATCTGGACGGCTCCTGGCATCTGCGCCGCGGCCTGCTCACGACCCGGGAGACCAGCATCGACGCCGGAAGGATCCGCGGAGTCTCGCTCGGCTCTCCACTCGGTCTCCGGCTGGCCCGAGGGCGGCGACTCTCGGCCATCGTGACCGGGCTGGACCGCGGGCAGCAGGGCAGCTCGTCCTTGGTGCCGGCCGCTCCCGCAGCCGTCGTCGAGGCCGCGGCCCGCGACGTGCTCGGCACCGACGAACCGTTGGTTGTCCCCTTGCTCGCCCACGGGCGGCACGCGCGGACCCGACGCTTCACCCGTGCCCTCATCCCGGCGACGGCGGTGTCGGGCGCGGTGCTGACGCTCGTCCTGGCCGCGGACGCCCCGGCGTGGCTGCTCACCTTCGCCGTCCTCGCGCCGATGGTCGGGCTGGGGCTGGCCGTCGATCGCTGGCGGTCGCTCGGCCATGCGCTGACCGGCGAGTGGCTGACCGTTCGCTCCGGCAGCCTCAACCGGCGTCAGGCGATGCTGTCGACCCCCGGGATCATCGGCTGGAACCTGACCGCGACCTGGTTCCAGCGCCGGGTCGGGCTCACCACGCTGGTGGCGACCACAGCCGGCGGGCGGCAGGCCTACACCGCCCTCGACATACCGGAGCAGCGAGCCGTCGACGTGACCGACCAGGCGATCCCGGGCCTGGTCAGCCAGTTCCTGGCCTGACCCCGGGCATCATGGCGTCACCTCGAGGGGTGATCTTCGCCGGAACCTGAGGACCCGATCGCGCCGTACGGGATCCGGGCCTAGGTCGAGTCCAGCACGCATCGGGTGCGTGCAGGACTCGACCTAGTGGCAGATGGCCGCCAGGAGACCGTCCAGCAAGTCGCGGGTGTGGGGTTCGTCGAAGACTTCCGAGATCCAGGCTTCGGAGTCGGCGCGGTCCGGTGAGCGCGGGTTGGGCTCGAGCCAGTCGGTAGCCGCCAGCTCGGTGATGTGCCCGAGCTGCGCGATCAGCATCGAGAAGTGGCCACGCCGGCTCACCTCGCCCGGGCCATCGGCCGCCCGGTAGGCGTCGATGAGCGCGCGGGCCCGGCCATGGTCGCCGCGGGTGAACTCGAACAGCACGTAGCCCAGCTCCTGGCTCGGATCAGCCGGCCCGCTGTCCTCCCAGTCGATGACACACACGCCGCCGTCCGCCGTCGGCAGGACGTTGTCGGCCCACAGGTCGCGATGGCAGGTCCGCAGTACCTGGGGTGGTTCGAGCCAGGATTCCAACGCGACCAGCTCGTCGCGCAGATCGGCCAACCGGCCGGCAAACGGCGCCCCCGCCTGCAGAAGCAGCTCGACCAGCTGGTCCCAACGTTCGGCACCGACCGGTTCGTGATGCCAAGGGTCCAGCGGATGGTGGTCCTCGACCGATCCCCGGTGGATGGCGGCAACGACCGCACCGACCAGCGCCGGATCGAGACCCGGGTCCGGAGCCAGCAGGTCGACCCACTCGAACACCCTGACCTGGCTGCCCTCGATGGAGGCGTAGACAGACCCGGCCTCCGTGCGCCGTACCCGCGGCGTCGGCACCCCCGCGGCGTACGCCGCCTCCTGGAAGTCGGTCGCGACCCGCACCTCGTCATCAGTGCGCTGATGGAGCGGCACCTTCACCGCCCAGCTGCCGTCCGCCGTCTCCAGCCGCCAGACGAGGCCCTGCTTGCCGCGGGCGACCGGCTCGTCCGACAGTCTCGCCGCGCCGCCGAGTCCGAAGCGTCGGGCGATGTCCGCGGCATCCATCGGGTCACTCCAGCACAACGGCACACGGAGAGACCAGCCGCCCGGCGTACGGACAACCGAGCCCCGGGAGCCCGGACGTCGATAGCCTGCCTGCATGTTCACCAAGGTGCTGGTCGCCAACCGCGGCGAAATCGCCATCCGGGCCTTCCGGGCTGCCTACGAGATCGGCGTGCGGACGGTGGCGGTCTTTCCCTACGAGGACCGCTGGTCCGAGCACCGGCTGAAGGCCGACGAGGCGTACGAGATCGGCGAGCGGGGCCACCCGGTCCGGGCCTATCTCGACCCCGACGCGATCGTGCAGGCGGCGGTGAAGTGCGGTGCCGACGCGATCTACCCCGGCTACGGCTTCCTGTCGGAGAACCCCGACCTGGCCGAGGCCTGCGCGAACGCCGGCATCACGTTCATCGGCCCGACCGCCGACGTGCTGACCCTGACCGGCAACAAGGCCCGGGCTATCGCTGCTGCCAAGGCCGCCGGCGTACCGACCCTGGCCTCGGTCGAGCCGTCCACCGACGTCGACGCGTTGGTGTCCTCTACGGAAGGCCTGCCCTACCCGCTCTTCGTCAAGGCCGTCGCCGGCGGTGGCGGCCGGGGCATGCGCAGGGTCGACGACCCGTCGCTGCTCCGCGAGGCGGTCGAGACCTGCATGCGCGAGGGCGAGGCGGCGTTCGGCGATCCGACGGTATTCATCGAGCAGGCCGTCGTCGACCCGCGGCACATCGAGGTGCAGATCCTCGCCGACGCGTCCGGAAACGTGATCCACCTCTTCGAGCGCGACTGCTCGGTCCAGCGACGCCACCAGAAGGTCGTCGAGATCGCGCCGGCACCCAACCTCGACCCGGACCTGCGGGACCGGATGTGCGCCGACGCCGTGCGGTTCGCCCGCGAGATCGGCTACCGCAACGCCGGCACGGTCGAGTTCCTGCTGGACCCCTCCGGCAACTACGTCTTCATCGAGATGAACCCGCGGATCCAGGTCGAGCACACGGTGACCGAGGAGGTCACCGACGTCGACCTGGTCCAGTCCCAGATCCGGATCGCCTCGGGAGAGAGCCTGGCCGATCTCGGCCTCACCCAGGACTCGATCGTGCTGCGAGGTGCGGCGCTGCAGTGCCGGGTCACCACCGAGGACCCCGCCAACGGGTTCCGTCCCGACACCGGCAAGATCACGACCTACCGCTCCCCGGGAGGCGCGGGCGTGCGAGTCGACGGCGGTACGACGTACACCGGTGCCGTGGTCAGCGCGCACTTCGACTCGATGCTCGCCAAGCTCACCTGCCGCGGCCGCACCTTCGACAAGGCGGTGGAGAAGGCGCGCCGGGCGGTGGCCGAGTTCCGGATCCGCGGCGTCTCCACCAACATCGCGTTCCTGCAGGCAGTCCTCGAGGACCCCGACTTCGTGGCCGGACGAGTGACCACGTCGTTCATCGACACCCACCCCCAGCTGCTCAGCGCACGGGCGTCCGGCGACCGTGGCAGCAAGCTGCTCAACTACCTCGCCGACGTCACCGTCAACCAGCCGCACGGGCCGGCCCCGGTGTCGACGGCACCGGCCTCCAAGCTCCCCGACATCGACCTGAGCGTCCCGGCCCCGGACGGCTCCCGCCAACTCCTGCTCTCGGTCGGCGCGGAGGAGTTCGCCCGCAGGCTGCGCGAACAGGACCGGGTCGCGGTCACCGACACCACCTTCCGCGACGCCCACCAGTCGCTGCTCGCCACCCGGGTCCGGACCCGCGACCTGCTCGCGGTCGCCGGACACGTGTCGCGGATGACGCCCCAGCTGTGGTCGCTCGAGGCCTGGGGCGGGGCGACGTACGACGTCGCGCTGCGGTTCCTCGCCGAGGATCCGTGGGAGCGGCTGGCCGAGCTGCGTCAGGCGGTGCCCAACATCTGCCTCCAGATGCTGCTGCGCGGACGCAACACGGTCGGCTACACGCCGTACCCGACCGAGGTCACCAACGCGTTCGTCGCCGAGGCTGCGGCGACCGGCATCGACGTGTTCCGGATCTTCGACGCCCTCAACGACGTCGAGCAGATGCGGCCCGCGATCGATGCCGTCCGGGAGACCGGGACCACGGTCGCCGAGGTGGCGCTCTGCTACACCGGCGACCTGTCGAACCCGACCGAGAAGCTCTACACCCTCGACTACTACCTGTCCCTCGCGTCGCGGATCGTCGATGCCGGCGCCCACGTGCTGGCGATCAAGGACATGGCCGGCCTGCTGCGCGCGCCGGCGGCGCGAACCCTGGTGACCGCGTTGCGTTCCGAGTTCGACCTGCCCGTGCACCTGCACACGCACGACACTCCGGGCGGCCAGCTCGCGACGTTGCTCGCAGCCATCGACTCCGGAGTCGACGCGGTCGACGCGGCCTGCTCGGCGATGGCCGGCACCACGTCGCAGCCCGCGCTGTCCGCGCTGGTCGCCACCACCGACCACTCCGCCAGGGAGACCGGACTGTCGCTGGAGGCGGTGTGCGAGCTCGAGCCCTACTGGGAGGCGACCCGGCGGGTGTATGCGCCCTTCGAGTCTGGCCTGCCGTCCCCCACCGGCCGGGTCTACACCCACGAGATCCCGGGCGGCCAGCTGTCCAACCTGCGCCAGCAGGCCATCGCGCTCGGGCTGGGTGAGAAGTTCGAGCAGATCGAGGACATGTACGCCGCCGCCAACGGGATCCTCGGCAACGTGGTGAAGGTGACTCCTTCGTCCAAGGTGGTCGGCGACCTCGCTCTGCATTTGGTCGCCGTCGGCGCGGATCCGGCCGAGTTCGAGTCGGACCCGGCGAAGTTCGACATCCCGGACTCGGTGATCGGGTTCCTGAGCGGCGAGCTCGGCGACCCGCCCGGCGGTTGGCCGGAGCCGTTCCGGACCAGGGCCCTCACGGGCCGCAAGTGGAAGCAGCCGGTCGGCTCGTTGACCGCCGAGCAGTCCTCAGCACTTGGCAGCGCGCGCCGCCGTACGCTCAACGAGCTGCTGTTTCCGGGGCCGACCCGCGAGTTCGCCGACTCACGCGAGAGGTACGGCGACACCTCGGTGCTGCCGACCCTCGACTACCTCTACGGGCTGCGCCCAGGCGAGGAGCACGAGGTCACCATCGCGGAGGGCAAGAAGCTGCTCATCGGCCTGGAGTCGATCAGCGAACCCGACGAGCGGGGCTACCGCACCGTGATGTGCACGATCAACGGCCAACTGCGGCCGGTGTCGGTGCGCGACCGCAACGTCGCCGCCGACGTCCCCGTGGCAGAGAAGGCGGACACCGGCAAGCCCGGCCACGTCGCCGCACCCTTCCAGGGCGTCGTGACGGTTGGCGTGAAGGAGGGCGACACGGTCGCGGCCGGCGACACCGTGGCCACGATCGAGGCGATGAAGATGGAGGCCTCGATCACCGCGCCGATCGCCGGTCACGTCGAGCGGGTCGCGCTGGGCGGCACCCAGTCCGTCGAGGGTGGCGACCTGGTGCTGGTCTGGCTGGCGCCTGCTGTAGCGCGGGGTATTGTCGCTGCACACGCGAGTACGGCGGACTCAGCGGCCACAACCCCCATCAGTCGCGGAGGCTCAGCGCCCGAGGTGCTCGCGGACCAGGAACTTCGGCACCACCATCGTCCACGCGTCGGTGACCAGCTCGGTCATCTCGTCGTTGTCGAGCGCGGCCGTCCGGGCCTCCACCCAGTTGTAGCGGAGGTCGGCGGTCCCGGGCATCAGGAACTTGTCCGGCTCGCTCTCGACCAGCGCAAGCCGCTCCTCTTTCGGGAATGCGAAGCCCATCTCGGTCTCGTCGCGGGAGAACGCGACGTAGACGATCTGCTTGACGCGGAACTTCACCCGGTCGCGGATGAGGTGCTCGGTGGTTCGCGGCAGGCTCAGCGCGACGCGGCGTACTTCCTCGACCGTGACCAACCGGGTCACCTCCCTACGTGACGGACTACTTGGCCTTTGCCGTGAACCTCAGCCACTCCGACCGCAAGCCCATCACAGAGCGGAAGGTGACTCCCGAGATGCGGGCATCAGCCCTTCCGCCGTCCAGGACCATCGTGATGATCCGGCCGCCCCAGTCGCCGTGACCATCACGCGCGGTCACCCGGATCGCCCTCAGGTTGCCGATCCTGGGCCAGCGCCTCTCGATGGCCCTGTCGTCCACGCGGACCGACCAGGTGTGCATCGGGTTGCCCGACCACCCGTCGTAGGGATCCTGCTTCGCGACCAGATAGGGCACGCTGCCGGCAGCGGTCCAGCCGCCGCTGCTCGAGGAGAACTGGGTGAAGGCCGGGTCGCCGCCGTACGTCTGGATCTTCCCGGCCGTGGCGGCGATCGCCGCGTTGGAGTCGGGGTGCTCGCTGGAGTAGCCGCCGTACACCTGGCACGAGGTGGTGTCGCAGATCTGGTAGGTGTCGGTGAGCGGATGCGCCCGTCCGTACGCCGCATACGTGCGGGCCGCGATCGACTGGGCCTGCACGGCGGCGGGCGACCAGGACGCCGGCATCTCAAGGGGTACGACGCCCTTGAGGTAGTCGTCCATCGGCAGGACGTTGACCGTGTCGCGGCTCCTGGAGCCAGGTTCGGGCCTCAGCGAGCGGAGTGCGCCGCGGTACGCCACGTGCCCGCGGGGGGTGACCAGCGTGACGGGCTTCCCCAACGCGGTGAACGCCCCGTTGTTTCTGAGCACCCGCCACAGGTGCCAGCCCGAGGCATTCCAGTAGGACACCTGTGAGGCCCCAGCCGGGCCGACACCGAGCCGCCACCTGCTCGCTCCGTTGGCGGGCAGGGTCCACGCGTCGTCGGTGCCGACGACGCGGACCTTCAGGCCCGCGCGGGGCAGAACGACCGTGTCGTTGTCGTCATCGGCGGTGATGTGGACATGGACGTAGGCGGACAGCCGGGCAGCCCTGGTGCCGGGGTAGTAGAAGTTGATGATCTGCTGCGCGCTCAGGCCCCGCCGCGCCGCTCCCTCGGCGCCGTACTGCGACATGCCGTGGCCGTGCCCGTAGCCATGCCCGGTGATCGTGATCCAGGCCTTGCCGGGGATCGGGACCGAGCTGGCGACGGCGTACGACGGCGACGGCGCGGCGATCCCCGACAAGGCGAGGGCAAAGGGCGACCAGGGGCGTCAACCCGCGCGTTCGAGACATGGGTGCTCCGTTCCGTTTGGGACACCAGGGACAGGTGTGACCAAGTGATCGGAACACGAAACTAGCGTCTCGGCAATTGCGAGTCTGGCTTACCAAGGAATTACGAATCTGTAGTTCTCCGGGCGGTGAGCAGCAGGTACTCCCAGCTCATTCCGTTCTCGTCGAGGTGACGACGGCCGAGTTCGGCGAGGTCGCGATCCAGGGCGGCGGTGCGCTCGGGATCGTCGGCGATGGCGCGGAAGACGGCGATGGTCGGGCCGTAGTTGCGCTTGAAGTAGTCGCGGAAGTCCTCGCCGGTCCTGAACTGGCCGACCCTCAACTCCTGGACCTGGGCGACGACGTCGGTGACGCGGTCGCCGAACAGCTCGCGGACGTGCTCCTCGCGGCCCCACAGCGGCGGCGGCTGGGCCCCGGGAGGCGGCGCCGGGGCGTAGGGCTTCATGGTCGCGAAAAGCTGACCGATGAAGCCTTCGGGGGTCCAGCTGATCAGTCCGATGGTCCCGCCCGGTCGGCAGACGCGCACCAGCTCGTCGGCGCTCTCCTGGTGGTGTGGGGCGAACATGACCCCGACGCACGACAGCACCGTGTCGAACTCTCCGTCGCCGAACGGCAGATCCTCGGCGTCGGCCTGGCGCCACTCCAGCTTGGCGCCTTGCTTCTCGGCGTGCTGGCGGCCGGTCTCCAGCAGGTCCGGCGTCAGGTCGCTCGCCACCACCTTCGCGCCGGTGAGCGCCGCGGGGATGGCCACGTTGCCCGCACCCGCCGCGACGTCCAGGACCCGGTCTCCCGGACCGACGCCGGCCGCGTCGACCAGCACGGGTCCGAGCGGCGAGATGACCTCGGTGGCGACGGCTGCGTAGTCGCCCAGGGCCCACATCGCACGGTGCTTGGCCTTGAGTGCGCGGTCGGCCTCGACCGCGTCGATCGTCTGAGTCATGCCTGTTCTCCTTCACGGGCCGGACCCACTGTCCGGCTACTGCGTCGAAGGTACGAACGAGGGGCGGCAGCCCGCATCGGCGCCGGCACCCATTCGGCACCGCCGCGGCCCTCGTGGTTGGCGGCCTACGCGTAGTGCCGGCCGACAGCTGGAGGTCAGGCGCGGGTCAGCAGGCGGGCGACCGCGGCCGTGCGGGCGGACTTCCCGCGGACGTCGAGCTTGACGTAGATGTTCTGCAGGTGCCGTTCGACCGTCCGCACGCTGAGGTGCAGCATCCGGGCGATGTCCTCGTTGTCCTGACCGTCGGCAGCCAGGGTGAGCACCTCGAGCTCGCGCGCGGACAGGGCGACCGCGGGATCGGTGCCCTGGAGTGTCCCGGGGTGACTGTTGGGGTGCGAGGCCGGCTGCCGGTCGGGCTCGAGGAAGGCGGTCACCTCACGGAGGAAGACCGGCCAGGCCGGTTCGTCCTCGAGCAGGATGTGGTTGGAGGTCTCCAGCGCCACCAACCGGGCATCGGAGATGCTCGAGGCCAGGAGCCGGCCGTACTCGAACTCGTTCATCCGGTCGTCCCGCCCATGGAGCACCAGCGTCGGCAGGTCGAGCTGCGGCAGCAGGTCGATGACGTCGGCCCGCATCCGCTGCCGCCGTGACGCATAGGCGTTCTCCGCCGACACCGACACCCGCTGGAGCTCGTCGATCCACTTCATCTGCTCCTCGGTCGCGCCGGGGATCATCAGCGAGGTGAACACCCGCCGGAATGCCGAGTCGGGGCGTGCCCAGCCGACCTTGATCATCTGCTCGAAGGTCTCGACGAGCTCCAGTTGGTGTGGCGAGGGGTTGTGGAGGGCAGCGGCGTAGCTGCTGTAGAAGAGCAGGCGCGAGACCCGTTCGGGATGACGTACGGCGTACGCGATCGACGGTGGCCCACCCTGCGACATCGCCATCACCGCGAAGCGGTCGAACCCCGCGTCGTCGGCCACTGCCTCGAGGTCACCGATCCGGGCCTCGAGCTGGTAGTCCTCGACGTCCCAGTCGGACAGCCCGTGGCCGCGCTCGTCGTACCGCACGACGGTGGCGATCTTTCCGAGCGCCTCGAGGAAGTGCCGCCAGACCGGGCTCTCCCAGTCGTATTGCAGATGGCTCAACCAGCAGGTGGCAATGAGCAGCGGCGGACCGGAGCCGTGCACCGCGTAGGCGATCCGCACGCCGTCAGGCGCCCGGCAGAACCGGATCACCTGGGGCGGGTTCGCGCTGTTGGCGGCGGCTGGCACGTCACCGATCGTAACGCCGGCCCGACCGACCTAGGCTGGGTGAATGGAATGGGTCCTCGTCATCGTGCTCGCCGCCTTGGGGATGCTCTTCTTCGTGGCCCGGCGGCGGGCCGCGACCGAGAAGCGGCTCAAGAGCGCCCGCGACCTGGAACTGGTCCGCAAAGTGGCCGACGAGGACGTGACGCGCTTCGGCGAGGAGCTGCAGGAGCTCCACATCGAGACGCTCACCACCGACCTCGACCCGGCGATGCGCCAGGACTACCAGCGGGCCCTGGACGCCTACGAGAACGCCAAGGCTCTCCTGCACGATGCGACCGTCCCGGATGACGTGACCGAGGCGACCAAGGCGCTCGAGGACGGTCGCTATGCGAAGGCGTGTGTGCTGGCCCGGCAGGCGGGTGAGCCGCTGCCCGAGCGTCGCCCGCCGTGCTTCTTCAACCCTGCCCACGGCCCAGCGCAGACCGATGCGCAATGGGCTCCACCCGGCGGGATTCCCCGCGAGGTGCCCGTCTGCTTCGCCGACGCCGACCGGCTCACCCAGGGTGCCGAGCCCGACTCCCGGATGGTGCGTTCGGGCAACCAGATGGTGCCCTGGTTCCAGGGCGGTCCGACGTACGGCGCCTACGCCCAGGGCTACTACGGCTCGTGGGCGATGAGCGGGCTGTTCCCGGCGTTCATCCTGGGCTCGATGATGGGTGGTGGTTGGGGTGGCGACGGCGGCTGGGGTGGCGACTCCGGCGGCGAAGGTGGCGGCGACTCCGGTGGCGACGGTGGCGGTGACTCCGGTGGTGACTATGGCGGTGATGCGGGCGGCGGCTTCGACGGCGGCGGTTTCGACGGCGGCGGGGCTTCGACGGCGGCGGCTTCTGAGCCCCTGCCGCCGAGCCAGCCCGGCGTCGTCAGGTGAGCCGGCAGACGTAGTAGCTGTTGAACGGGTCGCCCTCGACCGAACGGATGTCCACGTTCGCGAACCCGGCCGCGTGCAGCATCGACGTCGCTAGCTGCTCGCCCCAGGCAGTGCCGAGGCCGTCACCGTCCAGGCCCAGGGAAACGCTCATACAGTGCATGGTGGAGACCGTGTAGAGGAATGGCGCCATCGGCAGTTCGAGGTTGTCCTCGACGTTGCTCGACGCCCGGACGTCGACCATCAGGAACGTCCCGTCCGGCCGTAGCGCCCGGGCGACCGCGTCCAGCACCTTTGCGGGGTGCGCCTGGTCGTGGATCGTGTCGAACGCGGTGACCAGGTCGAAGCCGTCGCGGATGTCCAGCGTCGCGACGTCAAGCACCTCAAACCGCGCGTTGGTCAGCCCGAGGGAGCTTGCTTCCCGGCGGGCAGCGGCGATTGCCTCCTCCGAGAAGTCGAACCCCGTGACCCGGCTGTTCGGGTTGGCCCTCGCCAGCACGTTCACATGGTGGCCGCTGCCGCATCCGATGTCGGCGACGTCGATGCCGTCGCGAAGCCGGTCCGCCAGCCCGTCCACGAGGGGCACCACGGCATCAAGGAGCGCGGCATCGGCGAACGCCCGACTGTCCTCGGCCATCAACGTGTGGAATCTGGGGTACTCGGCGTACGACAGGCCTCCGCCGGAGCGGAAGCAGCTCACGATGCCCTGCTCGACCTCGGCCAGCATCGGCAGGAACGTCATCACCCTGGCGAGATTGTCGGGTCCGGCGGCCCTGGTCAGCCAGGCGGCGTGCGCCGCCGGCAGCGAGTAGCTCTGGCTCTCTGGTTCGTAGTCCAGGATGCGTGCCGTGGTCATGGCGTTGAGCCACTCCCGGACGTACCGCGCGTCGAGCGCGGCCACGGCGGCGACCTCGTCACTGGTTGCCGGTGGCCGCCCGGCAAGGGCGTCGAACAGCCCGGTCTGGTGACCGATGCTTGTCATCAGGGCGGTGCAGGCCTGGTTCAGGATGCCGACCATTCGGTCCCCGAACTCCTCGACGGCAGCGGCATCAGGCTGTGCAGGCAGTTCCACGGTGGTCATCGAAAGCTCCTCGTTCAGGCCGGGCGGCTGCCCGAGGTGCACCGTCACGCTAGGCGCGCGTAGGCGCAGCGAGCATCGACCGGAACGCTCGTTGTCGATGCCGGCATGGTCCGGATGATGTACGTCGGGGTGACCCGCCGTCAGGGGCGAGCGCGGCCGACGAGCCCGTTGTCGTGCGCCCACGCCGCGGCCGCCGTACGTGATTCGACCTTGAGCTTCACGAAGATGTTGGCGAGGTGGCGACGCAGGGTGGCCTCGCTGATGTGGAGGACGGCGGCTGCCTCCCGGTTCGACGAACCCGTTGCGATCTTCATGAGCACCTCGACCTCCCGCCGGGTCAGGCCACCCGGCGGCGCCTGCTCCGTCGGCACAGCGGCGACCACCGGTGGCACCCCGAGGCGGACGAACACCGCGTTGGCGGCATCGGCGCATCTTCGCGCCGACTCGTCGTCGCCCAGTGCGCGGTGTGCAGCGCCCAACAGCGTGTCGGCGACGGCGGCGTCGTACGTCGCGCCCAGCGCTCGGTGCTGCCGGCAGGCGCGCTCCAGCAGCGGCAACGCCCGGTCTGGTTGTCCGTCGGAGAGGAGCACCGCGCCACGGGCCTCGTCGGCCCAAGCCTCGAAGCCTGGCGACTTGTAGGTCTCCCGGATCTGCTCGAGCCGGCTCGCTGCCGCCTCCGAAGACTGGAGGTGACCGGTCGCGAGCCCGATCTGCACCTGGGCGCGCAGCAGCCTGGCAGCCGAGAACGGGCTGGCGACCGCCGCGGCGACCGCCTCGCTGACCGCGGACCACGCAGCCGAGGCTTCGCCACTGGACAGCTGCAGGAGAGCGGCGCCGGGCTGTGGGTCGCGCCCGAGCTGGGCGGCGCGGGCGAAGTGTGCCGAAGCCCGGCCGGGTACGCCGCGGATCCGGCACATCTCGCCGAGTTGGTACTCGACCTCGGCAACCGCGGCGACGTTCAGGTCGGCCAGGTCGGCGGTCACCTGCGCGGCCTCCCCTTCGGCCGCGGTCCACGCGCCCTCGATCGCGAGAAGCTGCACGCGGTGCGCGCGGCAGACGCCCACGAACATCACCGCGTCAGAGAACTGCTCGACCCAGCGCTCGGTGTTTCGGGCCCACTCACGGGCTCGGGAAACATCCATCAGGTCGATGCACGTGGTCACGATCGTGCAGTAGATGTGGCCGGCCCAGTCAGGCGAGACCCGTTCGGCGACGACGGGCAGCATCGCCTCGTCGAGCAGTCCGAAGCCGTTACGCAGGTGTCCGCGTCTGATCTCGGCGAGTCCCTCGCAGAGCAGGCCGAGAGCCGTGAACGTCTCGTCACCGAGGTCTGCGCCGAGGCGCTGGAGGTCCCGTGCGCCCGCCGTTGCCTCGTCGAGCCGCTGCTCCTCCAGAGCGCCCGAGATCTCCAGGTAGGCAAGGAACCCGTGGGCCGGACCGCGAGGCTGTCCTTCGAGCAGCCTGCGGCCCCGGCTCAGCCAACCCGAGGCAAGCGCATGTTCCCCGCGCATGAACCAGAGACCGCCCAGGTCGATCGCATGGAGGGCAGCGCGGTCCAGGCGGCCCTCGGCGAGGTAGCGCTGGTGCGAGTGTCTCGGTGATCCCCAGACACTCCGAGATCATCCCGAGCCACCATGCGGCATCCGCGAGCAGTCGCACGTCGTCGGCCGGAAGGGAGTTCTCCTCCTCCGCTGCCTGCAAGGTCCGGTAGGCGACGTCGTACTGATGGTTCCGATGGGCAGCACGCGCCGTCTCCAGCAGTTGGTCGCGCTGTTCCTCACGGTCCACGCGTACACGGTAGACGCGCGAAGGCTGTTCGCGTTGCGTCGTTCGCAACTACGCTGGCCAGATGGAATGGTTCATGGTCGTCGTCCTCGCTGCCGGTGGGGTCTACTTACCTGGCGGCCCGCCGCCGGGCGTCCGAGCGGCGAAGGAAACAGCTGACGAGCGACTTCGAGCTGCGCGCCGTCAGCAAGGTCGCCGATGAGGACGTCACCCAGTTCGGCGAGGAGCTCCAGGACCTGCACATCGACACCCTGACCACAGAGCTCGATCCCTCGATGCGCCAGGACTACCAGCGCGCCCTCGACGCCTATGAGAACGCGAAGTCACTGATGCGCGACGCCCGCAGTCCCGAGGACGTCACCGGGGTGACCAAGGCGCTCGAGGACGGCCGCTACGCCAAGGCCTGCGTGCTGGCCCGGATGAGCAGTGAAGCATTGCCCGAGCGTCGCCCGCCGTGCTTCTTCAACCCTGCCCACGGGCCGGCGCAGACCGATGTGGAGTGGGCGCCCCTGGGCGGAGTCGCCCGTGAGATCCCGGTCTGTCTCGCGGACGCCAACCGACTTGCCCAGGGTGCCGAACCCGAGTCCCGAATGGTCCGCTCGGGCAGCAAGATGGTGCCTTGGTACGAGGCTGGACCACGTTATGCCGCCTACGCGCAGGGCTACTACGCGGCGTGGGCCACGGGCGGGATGTTCCCGGTGTTCGTGCTCGGCACGACGGTCGGCACGTGGAACTCCGGCGGCTGGTTGGACCCCGGCGGCTACGCGGGCGGTGGCTACGAGGGCGGCGGCTGGGGCGGCGGCGACGGGGGCGGCGGCATGGGGCGGCGGCTGGGGCGGCGGCGACGGGGGCGGCCATGGCGGCGGCTGGGGCGGCGGCGGCGACGGTGGGGGTGGCGGCGACGGTGGCGGCGGGGGCTAGGTGACTCGTCGGCCCAGTCGGGTCAGTGCACGTGATGCAGCCGCCGTGCGGCCTCGGCGACCGAACCGCTCATCGACGGGTAGACCGTGAAGGCGTGTGCCAGCTGGTCGGCCGTGAGGGACTCGGCCACCGCGATGGACACCGGGTGGATCAGCTCGGAGGCTCGGGGCCCGACCACCACTCCTCCGATGACGATGCCGGTGCCCGGACGACAGAAGAGCTTCACGAACCCGTCGTGGACGCCCTGCATCTTCGCGCGGGCGTTGCCGGCCAGCGGCAGCATCACCGCTTCGGCGCCGATCTCGCCCGCGTCGACGGCCCGCTGCGACCAGCCGACGGTGGCGATCTCGGGGGCTGTGAACACGTTGGAGGAGACCTTCTTCAGGTCCAGCGGTGCGACCGCGTCGCCGAGGAAGTGCCACATCGCGATCCGGCCTTGCATGGCGGCCACGCTGGCGAGCATCAAGACTCCGGTGCAGTCGCCGGCGGCGTACACCCCTCGCGCCGACGTACGCGACACCCGGTCGACCGTGACGAACCCGCCTTCGTCGACCGCGACGCCCGCATCCTCGAGACCGAGTTCGGCGGTCTTGGGCACCGAACCGAGAGCGAGGATGACGTGCGAGCCGACGACGGTGCGCCCGTCGGTCAGAGCGACGGTGACCGAGTCGCCGTCGCGAGTCACCGACTCCATCCGCGACTTGGACAGCACCTTCATGCCTCGCCGGGTGAGCACGTCCTCGAGCACCGCGGCGGCGTCGGCGTCCTCGCCGGGCAGCACCCGGTCCCTGGAGGAGACGAGCGTGACGTCGACACCCAGGCTGAGGTAGGCGCTGGCGAACTCCGCTCCGGTGACACCCGAACCGACCACGACCAGCTTGGACGGCACCTCTTCGATGTCGTAGACCTGCTCCCAGGTCAGGATCCGCTCGCCGTCCGGCTGAGCGCTCGGCAGGACCCGCGGGGCGGCGCCAGTGGCGATGAGCACCGCATCGGCCTCGAACGCCTCGTCCTCGCCGTCGCCGACGACGACCCGGTTCGGTCCGTCGAGGCGGCCGCGGCCCTGGACGACCCGGACGCCCTCCTTCTCCAGTCGCCGCGAGATGTCGGCAGACTGGGCAAGGGCGAGCTGCTTGACCCGGGCGTTGACGCGGGCCATTTCGACCGACACGCCATCCTCGCCGATGTAGACGCCGAGCTCGTTGGAGCCCGCGACGTCGGTCATCAGCTCGGCGGTCGCGATCAGGGTCTTGCTGGGCACACAGTCGGTGAGCACCGCCGAGCCGCCGAGCCCGTCGGAGTCGACGACCGTGACGTTCGCCCCGAGCTGCGCAGCGACGAGCGCGGACTCATACCCGCCCGGGCCGCCACCGATGATCACGACCCGGTCGTTGGAGACCTGCGCTGGTTCCATCAAGAGGGCTCCTGACCTGCGGTTCTACTGTTGGACGGTTGAAGTCGAAACCGGGTTTTCGGTTGAGCTGGTGCAACATTCGTACGTCGGATCGCCGATTGGCCAGCCTATCGGGGTTGGGCGATCGGCTGCGAGAGGCCGCCCGACCTGGCTCCCGAGGCGCCCCCTGTCTGGGAAAGGGGTCAACTCGGCAGATCGCTCGACTTTCCAGTCTGGCGACCGCCACGGGCCCGATGTCGCCGGACCTGAGGCTCTTGGCCACGCTCTTGCCGGGGGCGCGGGACTATGTGAGTCGGGCCCCCCAGAATCTGCTGTCGTGTTGGCGAGTCGGGAGCTCGCGGCAGGGTCAGCCGCCGTCGACCAGCACCTTGACCTCGGGCCGTTCGTGCGGCTTGAAGACGCGGCCTACGACTCGGTCGTCTCGCGCTTCCAGGACCCCCCGACATCGTGAATCTCCGCCCAGAGCAGTACTGCTGACACAGAGATCAGTGAGCCAACCAGGGGAAACACGACCTCGGATTTCCCGAGATATTCGTTAAGCCATTCGATCAACGTTCGTCACATCGTTTCGGGGGCACAACCGGGCCAAGAGCTCTCAGAAATTGATCATGTGGCCGGAGATGCCGTGCACGGCTTCCTTGACCGCCTCGGTCAACGTTGGGTGTGCGAACACGTTGCGGGACACTTCGTCGGCGGTCAGGTCCCACTGCTGGGCCATGGTCAGCACCGGAAGCAGCTCGGTCACGTCGGGGCCGATCAGATGGGCGCCGAGGATCTCGTTGTGCTCGGCGTCGGCGACGACCTTGACGAAGCCGACCGCGTCACCGAGGCCCTGGGCCTTGCCGTTGGCCGAGAACGGGAACGTCGCCGTCTTGACGTCGTACCCCTTGTCCTTGGCCTGCTGCTCGGAGTAGCCGAACGAGCCGATCTGCGGCTGGCAGTACGTCGCCCTGGGGATCATGTCGAAGTTGATCTCCATGGTCTCCACGTCCGCGATCGTCTCGGCCGCGACGATGCCCATCGCCTCGGCGGCATGGGCCAGCATCATCAGCCCGGTGCAGTCGCCGATCGCGTAGACGCCGTCGACGTTGGTACGGCCACGGTCGTCGACCGCGATGGCGCCCCGGTCCGTCAGCGCGACCCCGGCGGCCTCGAGACCGAAGCCCTCGACCCGGGGCGCGAAGCCGAACGCCGCCAGCATCTTGTCGGCCTCGAGCACCTGCCCGTCGCCTCCGGCCGCGGAGCTGACGGTCACCTTGACCCCGCCGCCGGTGTCCTCGACCGAGTCGACCTTGGTGCTCAGGAGAACCTTGACGCCGAGCTTCTTGTAGTGCTTGAGCAGCTCCTTGGAGACGTCGGCGTCCTCGGTTGGGACCATCCGGTCCAGGAACTCCACGATCGTCACGTCGACGCCGAAGTTCTTCATCACGTAGGCGAACTCGACGCCGATCGCACCCGACCCGCCGATGATGATGGACTCGGGCAGGTTCTCGTCGAGGATCTGCTCCTCGTAGGTCACGACGTTCTCGCTCACGCTCATGCCCGGGAGCATCCGCACCGTGGCGCCCGTCGCGAGGATCAGGTTGTCGCAGGTGTACGTCGTGGTGTTGCCCTCGGAGTCCTTCACGTCGATCGACTTGGCGCCGGTGAGCGTGCCCCAGCCGTTGATCTCGGTGATCTTGTTCTTCTTCATCAGGAAGTGGACACCCTTGACGATGCCTGCGGAGACCTGCCGGCTGCGGGCATGGGTCGGCGCAAAGGCCATCGTCGCCTCACCCTCGATGCCGTACTTCTTCTTCTCGTGGGTGAGGACGTGGGCGAGCTCGGCGTTCTTGAGCAGCGCCTTGGACGGGATGCAGCCGACGTTGAGGCACACACCGCCCCAGTACTTCTGCTCCACGACCGCCACGGACTGGCCGAGCTGGGCGGCGCGGATCGCCGCGACATAACCGCCGGGGCCGGCACCTAGAACAAGCACATTGAAGTGGGTCACGGCTGCCAGCCTAGGAGGTCAGGCCCCGCGGCTCCAAGGCAGGCACTAATCTCACACCCGTGACGCTCTACGCTGCCTACGGGACGAACCTCGACCCGATCCGCATGAGCGAGCGGTGCCCACACTCGCCGCTACGGACGACGGGGTGGCTCGAAGGCTGGCGGCTGACCTTCGGCGGCGAGGAGCACGGCTGGGACGGCGCGCTCGCCACGATCGTGCAGGACCCCTTCGAGCAGGTCTTCGTGGCGGTGTACGACGTCTCGGCAGAGGACGAGTCGACGCTCGACAGCTGGGACTCGGCCGACACCGGCCTCTACCGCAAGACCAAGGTGCGGGTGAAGACCCTGGCCGGTGAGCTGCTGGTCTGGGCCTACGTGCTGGATGCCTACGAGGGAGGGCTGCCGTCCGCGTCGTACCTCGGAGTGCTGGCCAACGCCGCCGAGGCGGCCGATGCCCCCGACGACTACGTGGCCGCGATCCGGCGCCGCCCGTGCAGGTCGACCGGGCTCTGATCCCTCAGTTGCCGGCCGTGACGGTGTGGCAGACGGCCTCGACGTTGTTGCCGTCGGGATCGCGCACGAACCCGCCGTAGTAGTGGTCGTGGTACTCCGGCCACATCCTCGGCTCGTGCAATGACTCGGCGCCCAGCTCCGTCGCGGCGGCGTGAAAGGCGCGGACGTGCTCGGCGTCCGGGGCAGCAAACGCGATGTGCGTCTCGCGGTTCGGTCCCATGTCCTCGAAGGTCCCGATCCAGAAGACCGGCATGTCGGTGCCGTAGCCGATCGCCACCCCGTAGTCCATGATCCGGGTGTGCCCGAGGGTGCCGAGCACCTTGTCGTAGAACGCCGCCGACGCAGCCAGATCGGCGCAGTTGATGCTGAAGTGATCGATCATGGCTGCATCCTTGCGCGCAGCCGTCGACGTGGGGAAGCCCTTCGTTAGAGTCGGCGTCGTGACCGACTCCCAGACCCTCGCCAAGCAGGCGGCAGCCAAGCTCGCCGACCTGACCGGCGTCCCGAAACACGACATTGCCCTGGTTCTCGGCTCGGGCTGGCTCCCCGCGGTCGACGCCCTCGGGGAGGCGACGGCCGAGATCGCCACGACCGACCTGCCAGGCTTCACGGCGGCGGCGGTCGCCGGGCACTCCGGCAAGATCCGGAGCATCAGGTCCGGTGACAAGAACCTGCTGGTGTTCCTCAGCCGCACCCACTTCTACGAGGGTCGCGGGGTCGCAGCGGTGGTGCACGGCGTGCGAACGGCCGCGGCCGCCGGCTGCCGCGCCGTCGTACTCACCAACGGTTGCGGTGGTCTCAAGGAGACCTGGACCCCGGGCACACCGGTGCTCATCTCCGACCACATCAACCTGACGGCGACCAGCCCCATCGAGGGCGCGAACTTCGTCGACCTCACCGATCTCTACAGCCCACGGTTGCGCGCAATGTGCAAGGAGGTCGACCCGACTCTCGACGAGGGTGTCTACGTCCAGTTCCCCGGCCCGCACTACGAGACCCCCGCCGAGATCGGCATGGTCCGCGCGATCGGAGGAACCCTGATCGGCATGAGCACCACCCTCGAGGCCATCGCGTCGCGCGAGGCCGGCATGGAGGTGCTCGGCATCAGCCTGGTCACCAACCTGGCGGCGGGCATCTCCGGCGAGCCCCTCAACCACGAAGAGGTGCTCGAGGCGGGAAAGGCGGCCGCTAGCCGGATGGGCTCGTTGCTTGGCCAGATCGTGCCGCGGATCTGATGCGGGTCCTCCTCACCGGTGCCGCCGGCAGCATCGGCCAGGTCCTCACGGTCGGGCTCACCGATCGCGGCCACGAGGTCGTCGGCCTGGACCGGCTCCCGGAGCCGGAGGGGTACGACGGGGTGTGGCACACCGCCGACTGCTCAGATGCCGATGCCGTGGCCGACGTCTTCGATGCCCAGCCGCTCGATGCCGTCGTACACCTGGCCGGCAATCCGAACGAGTCCGGGCTGGTCGACTCGCTGACCTCCCACGTGGTCACGACCGGGGCCCTGCTCGACGCGATGGTCGAGCACGACGTCACCCGGATCGTCTACGCGTCCTCCAACCACGCCGTCGGTCGGACCCCTCGTCGCGAACTGGCCTCTGGCGTGATCTCGACCGATGCGCGGCCTCGTCCCGACGCGTTCTACGGCGTCGGCAAGGTGGCGGCCGAGGCGTTGTTGTCCCTCTACGCCGACCGCTACGCCATCGACGCCGTCGCCTGCCGGATCGGCTCGTTCCTGCCCAGGCCCGAGAGCACGCGCAACCTGAGCACCTGGCTCTCGCACGACGACTGTGTCCGGATGGTCGAGGCTGCCCTCACGTGTCCCGCGCCCGGCTATGCCGTGCTTTACGGCATCTCCGCCAACACCCGGGCCTGGTGGGACCTGGCTCCCGGCCGAGCCCTCGGCTACGACCCCCAGGACGACGCAGAGGAGTTCGCCGCCCAGATCCCCATCGCGGACACGGACGAGTTCGAGGCGTCGTACGTCGGCGGCCCCTTGGTCTCGGAGTCGCACTACCGTCCCGCCCTCGACCGCGCCTGACCCACGGGCTGGCGGGCTCCACGAGCTGGCAGTTCGGGCCCCGCGAGCTGTCAGTTCTGGCCCCACGAACTGTCAGGTCTGGCCCCGCGAACCGTCAACTCTGGCCCCACGAGACATCGAGGCCCGCGGCCACAACTGACGGCTCGCAGGGCCACAACTGACGGCTCGCGGGGCCACGAGCGCCAGTTCGCGGGGCCACGAGCGCCAGCTCGCGGGGCCACAACTGCCAGTTCGCGGAGCAACTCAGGTCGACGCGATCCCGATCCGGCCCTCGCGGAAGGCATCGACGAAGAGGGCGTGGTCGGCTCGGACCGTCTGCGCGTAGTCGAGCCCGAAGTCCACGATGTACGCCGTGAACTCCTTGCGGCGTCCCTCCAGCAGCGTGGAGATGGCCTCTTCGACCTGGAAGTCGACGAGATCCTGCTCGCTGTCCTCATCGGAGGCGCAGTGGATCTTGGCGGTGGCCCGACCGAGCAGGTCGACCACGGCCGCGATGTCGTCGGGCTCGTTGATGCCGCCCCAGTCCAGGTCCACCTCGTACGGCGAAATCTCCGAGACCACATAGCCGACGCCATCGAGTTTGGTGTGGCCGAGCAGCGGGTCGGTGTGCACCTGCAGGGCGCGCTGGCTCACCACGGTGCGGTGACCCTCGTGGTCGAAGTAGCGCTCCACCTCCCCGCTGTCGACGAACCGGCTCAGCGCCGGCACGTTGGCTTGTTTCATCGACAAGACAACGTCGTTGTCCAGGGCCTGGCTGTAGCCCTCGACGAGCAGGTTGTACGCCGGGAGCCCGGCGCTGCCGATGCCGAAGCCGGACTTCCCGACGACGTCCCGCAGGTCGTAGAACAACTCCCGGTCGAAGCGCTTGGACTCCGGGATCGTCTCGAGATAGCCCTCGAACGCGGCGACCACCTTGGCGCGCTCTGCCTTCCCGAGCCGACGAATCGACGCGTCCTTGCTGAACCGGCGGACCCCGTCCTCGATCACGGTCATGGCATCGAGAAGGTCGGCGCGCTTGACCATGCGGGCGGTTCGGAGAGCCTCGAACACCGGACCCTTGGTGTTGTCGAGATGGAGAGCGAAGTCGTCGTCGTCCTCGCTGTCCGTGTAGTTGTTGATCTGCAGCAAGTAGGCGCGCACATAACGCGAGACCAGGGACCGGATCGCATCCTCCGGCAGCGCCTTCTGCCACCCCATCAGCGCCAGGCTCGCCGCGAACCTCTGGAGGTCCCACAGGAACGTGCCGACGTAGGCCTCGTCGAAGTCGTTGATGTCGAAGACCAGCCGGCCGTCGGAGTTGAGGTAGGTCCCGAAGTTCTCGACGTGCAGGTCCCCATGGATCCAGATCCGGCCGGCCCGCTTGTCGTCGTACGGATTCCGCGCCGAGGTGACGTCGCTGTAGAAGAGGCAGGCCGAGCCGCGGTAGAACGCGGTCGGGTCGGCTGCCATCTTGCGGTACTTCACGCGGAACGCGTGCGGATCGGCGGCCATCAGCGGCGCAAAGGCATCGTTGAGCGCCCCGACGATGAGGTCGGTCCTGGCCTGCTGCTTCTTCGATGTCATTCTCCTGACCATAGGGGGAGCCGCGCTTGACTTCGAGCCCACTCGAAGAAGGAGACTGGTGACGTGAGCACCCTGACCACCCTGACCATCGCCGAGGCCGCCGAGCAGACCGGGCTCACCGCCCACACGCTGCGCTACTACGAGCGCGACGGGCTGATGCTCGAGGCGGTGGACCGTTCAGCCGCAGGGCATCGGCGCTACTCCGAGCACGACGTCTCGTGGATCACCCTGATCACCAAGCTGCGCGCGACGGGCATGCCGATCCGCGAGGTCAAGAAGTACGCCGACCTCGTCCGCGCCGGCTCCGGCACCGAGGCCGAACGACTGGCCCTGCTCAAGGCACACCGCGAGCGCGTCGAGCGCCAGTTGGCCGAGGTGACCGCCCACCTGCGGGCAATCGACCACAAGATCGGCTACTACGAGAACCACCTCGAAGCCGCCTCTTGACTTGGAGCGCACTCGAAGCCGTTGACTCGTGGTCATGACGATCAATCAACGCACCCTCGGTACGACGTCCACGCTCACTGTCTCCGAGCTCGGCCTCGGCTGCATGGGCATGTCCGAGTTCTACGGCTCGACCGACGAGGCGGAAGCCATCACGACCATCCAGCGGGCCCTCGACCTCGGCGTCACCTTCCTGGACACAGCAGACATGTACGGGCCGTTCACCAACGAGCAGCTCGTCGGCAAGGCGATCCAGGGCCGCCGCGACGAGGTCCAGCTGGCCACCAAGTTCGGCAACCAACGAAAGGCCGACGGCACCCGGCTGGGCATCAACGGCAAGCCCGAATACGTCCGAACCGCCTGTGACGCCTCGCTGCAACGGCTCGGCGTGGACCACATCGATCTCTACTACCAGCACCGCGTCGACAAGTCGGTCCCGATCGAGGAGACAGTCGGCGCGATGAGCGAGCTGGTTGCCGCAGGCAAGGTGCGGCACCTCGGACTGTCCGAGGCCAGCGCCGCCAACATCCGCAAAGCACACGCGACGCACCCGATCACCGCGTTGCAGAGCGAGTACTCGCTGTTCACCCGCGACCTCGAGGACGAGATCCTGCCGACCATCCGCGAGCTGGGCATCGGCCTGGTGCCCTACTCCCCGCTCGGCCGTGGCATCCTCACCGGCGCGATCACCCAGGGTTCGCTGGAGCCGGAAGACTCGCGGAACTCGGCGTACTTCCCGCGCCTGAACGGCGACGCCTTGAAGGCCAACCTCGAGCTCGTCGACCGGGTCCGGTCCGTGGCCGAGAAGAAGGACGCGACACCGGGCCAGCTCGCCCTCGCCTGGGTCCTGGCCCAGGGCGACGACATCGCACCGATCCCAGGCACCAAGCGGGTGAAGTACCTCGAGGAGAACGCGGCGGCAGCCGACATCACCCTCACCGACGAGGACCTGTCAGCCCTCGACGCCGCTGTCCCGCGGGGGGCCGTCGCCGGCGCCCGGTACGGCGACATGTCCTCCATCGACCAGTAGCCCGGTCAGGCCGGACACGCACGAGCGCATCATCCGGTCATGGTTCCAGATCAGCACGGGCCGGGCGACGTACGACGCCAGTCCAAGCAGGCGGTTCGTCACCCGGACCTGCTGGTCGAAGACCATCCGGGTGCCGGCCGGGTCCGGCGACAGGGTCCAGCGAGCCGTCCCCACCAGGTCGCCGTCCATGTCGATCTGGAGAACCGGCAGCCGCCGGCTGACTGCGGTCAGGTGGAGATCCAGCGAGTAGGGCAGCCACGAACGACAGACCACGAGAGCGTCGTCCTCGCCGAGGCTGGCCACGGCCCGGATCTCGCGCCACCACGACGGGTAGCGCTCGAGGTCGACCAAGAGGTCAGCTACCGCCTCTGGTGCGGCGGGCACGGTCCACGTTCCGCTGAATCTGTAGTCCCGCATCTCAGGTCCAGCCTTCTCTTGGGGCAGGGATCGTATCCATCATTGCCGTTGGCGCATAGCCTTGCCGGCATGGCAGAACTCGTGACGTACGCCGTGTCCGACGGCATCGCCCAAGTACGGCTGAACCGCCCGGACAAGCTCAACGCGCTGACCCTGGAAACGCTGGAGCAGCTCGAAGCAGCCGCCCGGGCTCTGCGCGGCGACCGGACCCTGCGGGCCGTGGTGATCTCCGGCGAGGGGGCGTCGTTCTGCGCAGGCCTCGACTTCGCCAGCGTCCTGGGGCAGCGAGCCGGGATCATCCGGGCATTCCTGCCGAGGCCGTGGCGGGGCACGAACCTCTTCCAGGAGGCATGCTGGGCCTGGCGCAGGCTGCCGGTGCCGGTGATCGCCGCCGTACACGGGCACTGCTTCGGCGGCGGGATCCAGATCGCGCTCGCAGCCGACTTCCGGTTTGCCACCCCCGACTCGGAATGGGCGGTTCTCGAGGGCCGCTGGGGCCTGATTCCTGACATGAGCGGGATCCAGTCGCTCAAGGAGCTGGTCGGCATCGATACCGCCAAGCGGCTCACCATGACCGCACAGACGGTGACCGGAAAGGAGGCCGCAGAGATCGGCCTCGTCACCGAGCTTGCCGCCGACCCGGTGGGCGCCGCTACCGAGTTCGCGCGCGAGCTCGCGACCCGCTCGCCGGACGCCCTGGCTGCGGCCAAGCGGCTGTTCAACCGCTCGTGGAACGCCAGCTCGCGCGCGACCTTCGCCCGCGAGCGGATCGAACAGCTGTACCTGCTCACCGCCGTCAACACCAAGACCGCGCGCGAGGCAGCCTTCAAGAAGCTCGCGCCGTCCTACGGCCCTCGGGGACGCCGCTAGCTCGTCGGTTCGGCGCTAGCCTGCTGGCCATGAGCGACTTGATCACGCGGGCCCGCGCCTGGGCCGCCGAGGACCCCGACGACCAGACCCGTGCCGAGCTCGAGAAGCTGGTCGCCGACGTGGAGGCCGGCGGCGACATCACGGATCTGCAGGACCGGTTCAACGGGACTCTGGAGTTCGGCACCGCCGGCCTGCGGGGCGCCCTTGGCCCGGGGTCCAACCGGATGAACCGGGTCGTCGTGATCCGGGCGGCAGCCGGCCTGGCGGCGTACCTCAAGGCCAACGGCGCCACCGACGGCGACACCGTGGTGATCGGGTTCGACGCCCGCCACAACTCCGACGTCTTTGCCCGCGACACCGCCGAGGTGATGACCGGCGCCGGGCTCAACGCGCTCACCCTGCCGCGGCCTCTGCCCACCCCACTGCTCGCGTTCGCGATCCGCGAGCTCGGCTGCGTTGCCGGCGTGATGGTCACGGCGAGCCACAACCCGCCGCAGGACAACGGCTACAAGGTCTACCTCGGCGACGGCAGCCAGATCGTGCCGCCTGCGGACGTGGGTATCGCCGAGCAGATCGCCGCGGTGGGCGCGCTCGCCGACGTACCCCGCGGCGACGGCGGTACGACGCTCGACGAGGGCATCGTCGACCGCTACCTGACCACCGTCGCCGGCTTGGTCGGCGACGGACCGCGAGACCTCAAGACGGTCTACACCCCGCTGCACGGAGTCGGGAACACCTCGGTGCTCAGCGTGCTGGAGCGCGCCGGGTTCGCGGCGCCGTACGTCGTGAGCCAGCAGGAGCACCCGGACCCCGAGTTTCCGACCGTGGTCTTCCCCAACCCGGAGGAGCCGGGGGCGATGGACCTCGCGATGGCGCTCGCCGAGGAGAAGGACGTCGATCTCGTGGTCGCCAATGACCCGGACGCCGACCGGTGCGCTGCCGCCGTCAAGCGCCCGCACGGATGGCGGATGCTGCATGGCGACGAGGTCGGCGCGTTGCTGGGCGCGCACCTGCTCGCCAGTGGACGCAAGGGCGTCTATGCCAACTCGATCGTGTCCTCGTCGCTGCTCGGGAAGATGGCCGAGGCCAACGGTCAGCCGCACCAGGACACCTTGACCGGCTTCAAGTGGATCGGCCGGGTCGAGGGGCTGGCGTTCGGCTACGAGGAGGCGTTGGGCTACTGCGTCGACCCGGAGCACGTGAAGGACAAGGACGGCGTCTCGGCGCTGCTGCTGCTGTGTGAGCTCGCCGCCGCGGCCAAGGCGTCGGGTAAGGATCTCAACGACCTGCTGGACGACATCGCCATCGAGCACGGGCTGCACGCCACCGACCAGCTGTCGGTCAGGGTGACCGACCTGTCCGAGATCGGGGCGGCAATGGACCGGCTCAGGTCCACTCCCCCGCAGTCACTTGGTGGGCTGGCCGTCGAGCAGATCGACGACCTCTCGCTCGGCTCCGCGGACCTGCCTCCCACAGACGGACTCAGGTACCGGATGGCCGAAGGCGCCCGGGTCATCGTCCGGCCCAGCGGGACCGAGCCCAAGCTCAAGTGCTACCTCGAGGTCGTGGTCCCCGTCGAAGGCACGAACGTCGACGCCGCCCGGATCTCCGCCGCCGGCCGACTCGACGCCCTCCGCAACGACATCAAGGCCGCTGCGGGGATATGAACCCGACGGAGTCGGGCCGACCTCGACTGGCAGGGCCCGCACGGTCGTACGCCGGCCGCAACCAGGGCGGGTTAGCCAGAAACCGCAACCCCGCCACGAACCCGCCAGCCCGCCGCCAACTGCAGGCGCAGCGGATCTCCGACACCAACCAGCACCAAGTCGGCTAGGGCCGTACCCGGCGGTCATCGATCGGGGCCTGCAGTCCAGGATGACCGGGACGCCCTGAAACCGGCACGAGGGGTGTGCAGCATCGGCGCCTCATGGACCGACGACTCGTTCTCGGCGAGCTCGATCAGACATGTGGCGACGTCGCCCAGCCGCACGGAGCTCACCGGCCCGAGCGCGAAGATGCCCGTCCTCGCCCGCCCCGAAGGGTCTCCGGCCACGATGCGGGGTATCCGCACGAGAGTCCACGACACGTCCTCGGTCGCTCGCAGCAGCTCACCGAGCGCCGCGCCGTACGGCAGCAGCGGGCGGCAGCTCAGGGCGAGGTAGGCCTCGACGAAACGCTTGCCCAGGTTCTTCGGATCGCCCGGGAACTCGACATGGAATCCCTGCAGTACGACGAGCCGTCGGGGTCCCGCCTCGCGCATGGCGTCGATGATGTTCCGCGTTCCGGTGGCGATGCTCTCGGGACCTCGGAAGCCGCCGAGAGTCGACACGACAGCATCCGTGCCTGCGATCGTCCGAGCCACCGCGTCGGGGTCGAGCGCGTCACCCCGGACCACGTCCGCGCCGCTGACGACCTGGGTCTGGTCGGCAGGGCTCCGGACCAGCGCTCGTACTTGATGACCGTTCTCGATCGCCATCCGCGCCACTGCACGCGCCGGCCAATCCCGTGCCTCCGAAGACTGCGAGCCGCATGACCGCCTCCTACGTTGTCGTCCCAGAAACGTAGGTCGACGGCTGCCGTCTGCCCATGCCAGAAATCAGTCATGTTCGGCGAACCGTCCGCTGCCTAGCATGAGGTGATGAGCTCCGACGCGCGAACCCGTGCGGTCGACAAGGTCACTTCGCTCGCCGGCCAGCCGACCGACCTTGCCGCGTTCTGGCGTTCCTGCACCGAGGTGATCTCCACCGTCGTGCCCTACTACTGGGCACCGTGCTTCTTCACCCTCGACCCGGCCTCGCTGTTGGTCACCAGCCACTTCCACGAAGGGCTCGACGAGTTTCCTCCCGAGGCCCTCACCGACGAGTACTACGGCGACGACGTGCACAAGCTCGTCGACGTGGTCCGCTCGCCCGACGGCCTCTCGACCATCCACGAGGCGACCGGTGGTGACCCGAGCACGAGCCCGCGCTGGCGGTTCAACATGTCGATGGGAGGCGACCAGGAGATGCTCGCTCGGCTGCGCACGCGGCAGGGCGAGACTTGGGGAGCGGTGGGCCTCTATCGCGAGCCAGGTGCGCCGATGTTCTCCGAGGTCGACAAGGCGTTCCTCCGTGCGATTGGCCCGCACCTCGCGGCCGGTGCGCGTAGCGCGATGACGTTCGGCGAGGCAACCGACCCAGAGGTCCCGGATGGTCCCGGGCTGGTCGTCATCGACAGCGACTGGCAGGTCAGGTCCGCCACCCAGGGTGCCGAGCACTGGATGTCCCGGCTGCCTGACGGTCACGCCCAGGGCGGACGCCTGCCCTCCGCGGTGCTCGCAGTGGCCGCCCAGGGCCTACAGGACCGGCAGCGGCAGGCGCCCTCGACGGTGGCGTTCTCACGCATTCGGGCGACCGACGGCACCTGGCTGCTCCTGCACGGCGCTCCGCTCGAAGGAGACGATCAGCCGAGGGTTGCCGTGATCATCGAGCCGGCGCATCCAGCCCGCATCTACCCACTGCTGATGTCCGCCTACGAGCTGACCGAGCGCGAGCGCGACATCGTCCAGCTGGTCCTGACTGGAGCATCCACCGCTGAGATCGCGCACGACCTCGTCGTCTCACCGCTCACTGTCCAGAACCACCTGAAGAGCGTGTTCGAGAAGACCGGAGTCCGGAGCCGACGCGACCTGGTCGGCAAGATCTTCTTCACGCACTACGAACCACGGTTCCGCGACAACGAAAGGCGCGTTCTCCGTGGCGATCCAGTCCGCGGCGGACCCGTCCTGCCCGCCAGCTCGACCGGAGAACCGACCATCCTCGACTGATGCATCGAGGACCGGCTGGAGTCTCGTCCTTACAGGAAAAGAGCAACTACGAAGCCGAGTCCCGTGACAGTCAGGCCGACCAGCTCGGGCCACGCCCAGTCGAGTCGGACGTCGGACCCGAGCGCCACCTGCTCGTCGGACTTCATCGCGATGCCAGAGCGTTCCCGGGCGCTCGCCATCCGCGCCCGGATGCGTTCCTCGACGAAGTCGGGATAGTTGGCGACCGGATCCGGAGGGGCATTGCCCTGCTTGACGATGCTCCTCAGGGAGCGGCCGATTGCCGGGGACTCGAAACGACGGTCTCCGACGCGGACTGCCAGCACCTGACGCAGCGCCATGTCTTCGATGGCGGCGAGGGGGATCCTTACCTCGGTCACCATGTTGCGCATCAACAGCACCTCCTGGGACACACCGACTCGCGGACGGAGCATCGCCGCCCAGACCGAAATCCCGAGGAACAAAGTGGCCGCGATGACGGCCGGGTCGGATCCGTGCACGCCGTCGACAACCGACACGACGATGACCGCAAGGGCAACGATGATCCCGATGAAACCGATGATCTGCCCGCTTGTCGGCTTGAAGTACTCGACGTGATCCTCTGCCACCGATGGCCCCTTTCAGCTGATTGCCCGCCGCTGCCCGGACAACCCTATGCTGGGGAGGTGACCACTACTGCCTCAACGACGAGTGCAGCCGCCAGTGGCTTCGAGGACATCACCTCATCCGAGTCCTCGCTGCGCCGGTTCCTGCACGGCTTGCCGGGAGTGGATCAGGTCGGAGCCGACGCGCGCGCTGCGGGTCTCGGCACCCGGTCGATCAAGACCACCGCCAAGGCCTACGCGATCGACCTGGCCATCCGGATGGTCGACCTGACGACCCTCGAGGGCCAGGACACCCAGGGCAAGGTCCGAGCGCTGGCCACCAAGGCCGTGCATCCGGATCCGACCGATCCGACGTGTCCGCACACGGCCGCGATCTGCGTCTACCCGGACATGGTCTCGACCGCCAAGGAGGTGCTCGGCAGCAGCGGTGTCAACGTCGCGGCTGTCGCGACCGCGTTCCCCAGCGGGCGTGCGGCCCTCGACATCAAGCTGGCCGACACCCGCGACGCCGTCGACGCCGGCGCGGACGAGATCGACATGGTGATCGACCGCGGCGCGTTCCTGTCCGGCCGCTACCTACAGGTATTCGACGAGATCGTGGCCGTGCGCGAGGCCTGCGCCCGACCCAACGGGGGCAGCGCCCACCTCAAGGTGATCTTCGAGACCGGAGAGCTCCAGACCTACGACAACGTACGACGCGTCTCGTGGCTGGCCATGCTTGCCGGTGCTCATTTCATCAAGACCTCGACGGGCAAGGTGCAGCCGGCCGCCACCCTTCCCGTCACGATGATCATGCTCGAGGCCGTGCGCGACTTCCGCGACCAGACCGGTCACATGGTCGGCGTCAAGCCAGCGGGTGGGATCAGGACCAGCAAGGACGCCATCAAGTACCTCGTCACGGTCAACGAGATTGCCGGGCCCGACTGGCTGGACCCCGACTGGTTCCGCTTCGGCGCGTCCACCCTGCTGAACGACCTGCTCATGCAGCGGACGAAGATGCAGACCGGCCGCTACTCCGGCCCCGACTACTTCACTCTGGACTGATCGACATGGCAGCGAAGGTCTCGACAAGCTCGACCACCAAAGCAAGCTCGACCTACAAAGCAGGATCGACCACCGTCGCGAGCGCGTCCGGCGGACCGTTCGACTACGCACCGGCTCCCGAGTCGCGCAGCATCGTCGACATCAAGGCGTCGTACGGGCTGTTCATCAACGGCGAGTTCGTCGACGGCACCGGCAAGGCGTTCAAGACGATCAGCCCCGCGACCGAGGAGGTCCTTGCCGAGGTCGCCGAGGCGTCCGACGCCGACATCGACGACGCGGTCAAGGCCGCCCGGAGGGCGTACACGCGGGTGTGGTCGAAGATGCCGGGCCGTGAGCGGGCCAAGTACCTCTACCGCATCGCCCGGATCATCCAGGAGCGTGGCCGCGAGCTCGCGGTCCTCGAGTCGATCGACAACGGCAAGCCGATCCGGGAGACCCGCGACTTCGACGTCCCGACCGTCGCGGCCCACTTCTTCTACTACGCCGGCTGGGCCGACAAGCTGGAGTACTCCGGCTACGGCACGACTCCGCTGGGTGTCGCCGGCCAGGTCATCCCGTGGAACTTCCCGCTGCTCATGCTCGCGTGGAAGATCGCTCCGGCGCTCGCGTGCGGCAACACCGTCGTACTCAAGCCGGCCGAGACCACACCGCTGACCGCGCTGCTGTTCGCCGAGATCTGCCAGCAGGCCGACCTGCCCGCCGGTGTGGTCAACATCGTGACCGGAGCCGGCGAGACCGGCCGCGCGATCGTCGCCCACCCCGACGTCGACAAGGTCGCGTTCACCGGCTCCACCGACGTCGGCCGGGCCATCGCCAAGGCGGTGGCCGGCAGCAACAAGAAGGTCACCCTCGAGCTCGGCGGCAAGGCCGCCAACGTCGTGTTCGACGACGCCCCGCTCGACCAGGCCGTCGAGGGCGTCGTGAACGGCATCTTCTTCAACCAGGGCCACGTCTGCTGCGCCGGGAGCCGCCTGCTGGTGCAGGAGTCGGTCGCCGAGGAGTTCCTGGGCAAGCTCAAGGCCCGGATGTCGACGCTGCGGGTCGGGGACCCGCTCGACAAGAACACGGACATCGGTGCGATCAACTCAGCCGAGCAGCTGGCGAAGATCCGCGAGCTTTCCGACATCGGCGAGGCCGAGGGTGCGGGGCGCTGGTCGCCCGCCTGCGACCTGCCCCAGCAAGGGTTCTGGTTCCCGCCGACGGTGTTCACCGGCGTCTCGCAGGCCCACCGGATCGCCAGAGAAGAGATCTTCGGGCCGGTCCTGTCCGTGCTCACCTTCCGGACTCCGGCCGAGGCCGTCGAGAAGGCGAACAACACCCCGTTCGGCCTGTCGGCCGGCGTGTGGACGGAGAAGGGCTCGCGGATCCTGTGGATGGCCAGTCAGCTCCGCGCCGGCGTGGTCTGGGCGAACACGTTCAACAAGTTCGACCCGACGTCGCCGTTCGGTGGCTACAAGGAGTCCGGCTACGGCCGCGAGGGCGGCCGCCACGGTCTGGAGGGCTACCTCAAGTGAAACACCCCACAAAACCGCTCGCTACGCTCGCGCTTCCGCGGGGGCCCCGATGACACCTCGCATCGACGTACGCAAGACCTACAAGCTCTACATCGGTGGCGCGTTCCCCCGGTCTGAGTCCGGCCATTCCTATGTCGTCAACGACGCGAAGGGGAAGTTCATGGCCAACGCGGCCCTCGCCTCCCGCAAGGACGCTCGTGACGCTGTGCTCGCGGCGCGCAAGGCGTTCCCCGGCTGGTCCGGCAGGACGGCGTACAACCGGGCCCAGATCCTCTACCGGGTCGCCGAGGTGATGGAGGACCGGCGGCCCCAGTTCGTCGACGCCGTCGTGAAGTCCGAGGGACTCACGCGCGGCCCGGTCCGCCAGGGTCGTCGACGAGTCGATCGACCGCTTGGTCTGGTACGCCGGATGGGCGGACAAGATCGGCCAGGTCGTCGGCAACGCCAACCCGGTTGCCGGACCGTACTTCAACCTGTCCAGCCCCGAGGCGACCGGCGTCGTCGCGGTCCTGGCGCCGCAGGAGTCGTCGCTCCTCGGCCTGATCTCGGTCGTCGCGCCGGTGGTCGTCACCGGCAACACGGCCGTGGTGCTGAGCTCCTACGACCGTCCGCTGCCCGCTGTGACGTTCTCCGAGGTGCTGGCGACCTCCGACGTACCCGGTGGAGTGATCAACGTGCTCACCGGAGACAACGCCACCACGGCTCCCTGGCTGGCTTCGCACATGGACGTCAACGCCATCGACCTGACAGGTGCAGCCGGCGAGCCCGAGCGTGCCGCGGCCCTCGAGGAGTCGGCAGCGGAGAACCTCAAGCGAGTGCTCCGGCCACCCGCCGCCGAACCCGACTGGACCCTCGACCAGGGCACCGACCGGATGACGAGGTTCCTCGAGACCAAGACCGTCTGGCACCCGGTCGGCGTCTGAGAGGTCCGTGCGTGCCCAGGTGATTGTCCTTGCCGGCCCTTCCGGGGCCGGCAAGTCGCTCCTGGCCGAGCGCGTCGGGCTGCCGGTGCTGCGACTCGACGACTTCTACAAGGACGAGTCGGACCCGAGCGTCCCCCGCATCACCAAGAGAGCCAACCGCGGGATCGTCGACTGGGACGACCCTGCTTCGTGGTTGCCCCAGAACGCCGTGAGGGCCATCGAGGAGCTGTGTGCGACCGGGCGGGCGGAGGTGCCGACGTACGACATCGCCCGGTCTGTGCGCACGGGTATGCACGAGCTCGATGCTGGCCGGCTCGGACCTGTTCGTGGCCGAGGGGATCTTCGCGCAGGAGATCGTCGCCGAGTGTCTGGAGCGCGGGCTTCTGGCCCGCGCCTTCTGCGTGCGACAGCACCCGATGGTGACCTTCTGGAGACGGTTGACCCGAGACCTGCGAGAGCATCGCAAGCCGCCGCTCGTCGCGCTGCGGCTCGGCCTGGCCCTGATGCGGGACCAGAGGCGAGTCGTCGATCACGCGGTCGAGCTCGGCTGCCAGCCGGCCACCGCCGAGGAAGCTCTCGCCTCGATTCGGACCCTGATGTCAGGGTAGACAGATGCCCGTCCCCCAGCAGAGCCTCGCAGCCCAGGTCGTCGCCGCCGGCCTCGTGCAGCCCGATCAGACCACCTGCGGGTCTGCTGCTCTGGTCATGGCCCGGGTGATCGCCGACCCGGCCTACGCCGCCTACCTCGTCAACGGCACCGGTCGACGGCACGTCAACGGCCGGTCCGGCTCGATCAAGGACCGGTTCCGGACCGAGGCCCTGGCGATGCATCGCCGGACCAATCACTTGTTGGACGCGCGGGGTCGCCCCCAGCTGCCGTGGCCGCAGGCTCTGGGCACCTTGCCCACGTCGGTCGCCCGCCAGCTGACCAGCGACACAGGCACGACGTACGAGGCTCGCCTGGTCCTCCCCCACCAGCGGGCAGGTGCCTTCGATCGGGTGTCCGCAGCAGTGGCGACCGGCCGCACCGTCCCGGTGTTCGTCGGCAACCGCCTCAACGCCCGCCACATCGTGCTGGCCATCGGGACCGCCCCGCACGGCCTGTTGATCTACGACCCGGCGCGCGGAAGGAACAGCCCGATCACCCGGGACGACTTCGTGCACGCCCGGCTCGCGCTTGCCGGCTGGCGGGTGCCCTGGGTCGTGGTCGTGCCCGCTAGCTCGCTCGAGAAGAGCGGCGTACTCGGGCTTGATGACGTCGTCGATGATCGCCAGCCGCTCATCGAACGGCAGGAACGCCGACTTCATGGCATTGATCGTGAACCAGCGGAGGTCGTCGAGCGTGTAGCCGAAGGCCTCCACCAGGTCGTGCATCTCGTCGGTCATCGAGGTCTGGCTCATCAGCCTGTTGTCGGTGTTGACGGTGACCCGGAACCGCATCTTGGCCAGCAGCCCGATCGGGTGCTCGGCGATCGACGTCGCCGCACCGGTCTGGACATTGGAGGCCGGGCACATCTCGAGCGGAATGCGCTTGTCCCGAACGTAGGCCGCCAGCCGTCCCAGCTTCACCGAGCCGTCGTCGGCGACCTCGATGTCGTCGATGATGCGGACGCCGTGGCCGAGCCGGTCGGCACCACACCACTGGATCGCCTCCCAGATCGAGGGCAGCCCGAACGCCTCACCGGCGTGGATGGTGAAGTGGGAGTTCTCGCGCTGGAGGTACTCGAACGCGTCGAGGTGCCGGGTTGGCGGGAATCCCGCCTCGGCTCCCGCAATGTCGAAGCCGGCCACGCCGCGGTCGCGCCAGGAGATCGCGAGATGGGCGATCTCCATCGAGCGGGCGGCGTGCCGCATCGCGGTGAGCAGCTGACGTACGACGATCCGGCCACCCGACGCCGCCACGCCCGCGTCGAAGCCGGCCTGGACCGCGCCCACGACCTGGTCGAGGCTCAGCCCGCCCCCGACGTGCTGTTCGGGGGCGTAGCGAACCTCGGCGTAGACCACGCCGTCGGCGTGCAGGTCCTCGACGCACTCCTGGGCGACCCGGGTCAGGGCCGCCTCGGTCTGCATCACGGCAACCGTGTGGTCGAAGGTCTCGAGGTAGCGGACCAGGCTGCCGGAGTCGGCCGACTCGGCGAACCACCGGCCCAGCGAATCGGCGTCGTTCGCGGGCAGTTCGTGACCTGCCAAGGCGGCCAGGTCGATGATGGTCTGCGGCCTCAGCCCTCCGTCGAGGTGGTCGTGCAGAAGCACCTTGGGCGCGCGTCGTACGTCGTCACGGGAGGGCGGCTGCACTGATCCGGAGGGGGGCACCCGGCCATCCTTGCACCAGCCCGGGGACGTTGACGACGATGAACTCGTTGTCGTCGGGACGGTCAGGGTTGCGGCCGGAGTTCGGCAGGTTGTTGTCGCACGCGATCAGCAGACGGCGACCGGAGATGGGGTGGAGAGCCTCGACGGACTGGCTCATGACCCAGAACGGGTCGCCCAGACCGAGGTCACCGGGATGGATGGCGGGAAGGGAGACCAGGTCCGGATCGGGAATGCTGGTCAGGTCCACGAGGGATGTCTTCTCGAGGAAGCCGGCCGCGTCCGTACGACGCAGGTCGACCCGGTAGACGCGACGGAACAGCGCCGTCAGTCCGGTGCCGTTGTCACGCTCGATGACCACGAGGTGACGACGGTCGACGGCGGCCATGTCTGCGACCAGGTTGCCTTCGGCCTCGGTCCGGTACTGCAGGACTCGACCTGTGAACGATCGGGTCTTGATGCTGAACTCGAACACCAGGCGACGTGACCTGTCCACGTCCGCGTTCGTCGCGCCCTCCAGCGCTGCGTAGAGGTACTTCCGGTTCGGCGTGATCGCCATGCCCTCGAGCCCCCGGCTGTCCGGGTGCGTCGGAAGCTGACCGTTGAGGAGCGGGTTGCTCGGCGACATGATCCCACCAGGCATGGCAAACGGCGGCTCGAGCAGGATCCCGCGACGGTCGAAGTGCAGGATCCAGGGCCCGAACTCGTCACCGACCCAGAGGTCGCCGTGAGGACCGCGCTGGAGCGACTCCGGATCGATGTCGCCGCCGGTGAGCAGGCGACTCGCCGTGTCCCCGTTGATGATCTGGAAGCCGATCAGGCCTCTGGGGTCGCGGAACGAGATGAACGACCCCACCCGCACCGCGCCAGAGCCACCGTCGGCGGTCTTGAACTCCGGCCGAACTCTGTAGGCGCGGATCAAGAAGTCTTTCGAGTTCACCTTGTTGCCAAATCCGTTGTCCGCCATCGCCACGTACCAGCCCGGACGGCGGCCGTCGATGACCGCCGAGAACCCCTCGACCGGCTGGGACGGGAACGGGAAGGTGACGCCGTTCACTGTTCCCGGCCCGGGGATCACGAAGGCGCCGGCCTCCGGACCTCGGGCCAGGGTGTCGAACGGTAGAACCGCCCGACCGACCAAGGTCGGGCCGCGATCGTCAGTGGACGTGGATGAGTTCGCCGGGCCGGAGGTTGCAGCGGTCGCGGCAAGCAACGCGGGCAGGACGACGACAATGGCTGCGCGGAGGGTGAGCCGCCGTGCCGAAGACAGGTGTTGCTGGGTATCCATGACTGCTCCTCGGTTGTGGAAAGCGGATGACTTTCGACGCTAGGGACGGCCGTGCTTCGGCCGCCTCGGGCAAATGCCCTGGATCCGGTCCAGAGGAGACCGGGCCACGCGATAGGTTCTGGGCAACCGGTCCCGTCCCGAGGAGGTCACATGCGTGTCTTCACCACCCTAGACGAGATTTCCGACGCCGTCGGCGAGGAGCTCGGCGCCAGCGAGTGGCTGCCGGTGGAGCAGGACCGGGTCGACAGTTTCGCTGCGGCCACGGGCGACCATCAGTGGATCCACGTGGACGTCGAGAAGGCCAAGGCCGGACCTTTCGGGGGCACGATCGCCCACGGCTACCTCACCTTGTCGCTCCTGCCGTTTCTCGGCAGCCAGGTCTTCGGCCTCGAGACTCCTGGAGCAAAGCTCAACTACGGCGTCAACAAGGTCCGGTTCCCAAGCCCGCTGCCGGTGGGCTCACGGGTCCGAGCACGCGTTTCGGTCGCGGGCGTGACGGACCTCCCGGCCGGCAAGCAGATGACGTTGAAGTACGTCGTCGAGATCGACGGCAGCGACAAGCCCGCCTGCGTCGCCGAGACCGTCGTACTCCTGCTGCCCTGACGCTGCGCGACCTTCAGCTGATCCGGTCGATAAGCAGCGGAGTCGGGGCGTACGACGACCCGTCGGCTTCGATGTCGTAGCCGCCCTCCAGCGAGGCGAGGGCCCGGTCGAACCGGTCCGGCTCGTCGGTCAGCAGCGTGAACAGCGGCGCTCCCGACGTGACCTCGTCACCAGGCCGGGCGTGCCACACGACACCGGCGCCGTCCTGCACCGCGTCGCCCTGCTTGGCGCGTCCGGCACCGAGCCGCCACGCCGCCATCCCGACCGCCATCGCGTCCAGCCGGGTGAGCACCCCCGACGACGGCGCGTTGACGACATGCGACTCGCGGGCTTCCCGCATGGGCGCGTCCGGGTCGCCGTCCTGGGCGCGGATCATCGCCTTCCAGGTGTCCATCGCGGAACCGTCGGCCAGCTTCTCGGCCGGGTCGACGTCGGTCACTCCGGCGCCGGCGAGCATCTCGGCCGCCAGGGCAAGCGTGAGCTCGATGACGTCGGCCGGGCCGCCGCCAGCAAGCACCTCCACGGACTCGGCGACCTCGATCGCGTTGCCGGCGGTGAGTCCGAGCGGGGTGGACATGTCGGTGAGCAGGGCGACCGTGTGTACGCCGGCGTCGGTGCCGAGCCCCACCATCGTGCTGGCCAGCTCACGGGCCCGTTCGACGTCCTTCATGAACGCCCCGGTGCCGACCTTCACGTCGAGCACGAGCGAGCCGGTGCCTTCGGCGATCTTCTTCGACATGATCGACGAGGCGATCAGCGGGATCGCCTCGACGGTGCCGGTCACGTCGCGCAGCGCGTAGAGCTTCTTGTCGGCCGGTGCCAGGCCGTCTCCCGCCGCGCAGATGACGGCACCGACTGACTCGAGCTGGGCCATCATCTCCTTGTTGGACAGCGACGCCCGCCAGCCGGGGATCGACTCCAGCTTGTCCAGGGTGCCGCCGGTGTGTCCGAGGCCGCGACCGGACAGCTGCGGAACAGCCACGCCGCACGCCGCGACAAGCGGCGCAAGGGGCAGCGTGATCTTGTCGCCGACTCCTCCGGTGGAGTGCTTGTCGGCGGTCGGGCGGGACAACGTCGAGAAGTCCATCCGCTCACCCGACGCGATCATCGCGTTGGTCCAGCGGGAGATCTCGTGGCGGTTCATGCCGTTGAGCAGGATCGCCATGGCCAGCGCGGACATCTGCTCGTCGGCGACCTCGCCCTTCGTGTAGGCGTCGATCACCCAGTCGATCTGGCTGTCGCTGAGCTCGGCCCGGTCTCGCTTGGCGGAGATGACCTCCACCGCGTCGTGCTTCGCCATCGCTGTCCTCCACGTCTGATTCGGCGTCTGGGCGGACCCTTGGTCGGAACGTTATTGCACAAGCTCGCCGGCGCCTGCCGACGAGTCAGCCCCGTACGGGCACCGAGTGGTAGCCCCGCAACACGAAGGTGCCGCGGCTCTCCGGCTCCCCGGCCAGTCGAAGGCCGGGGAAACGGTCCCACAGCAACGAGATGGACTCGACCAGCTCCATCCGGGCCAGCGGCGCCCCCAGACAGAAATGCAAACCCGCCCCGAACGCGAGGTGCGGGTTGGGGTCGCGCCGTACGTCGAACTCGTCGGGCCGGTCGAACGTCGCCGGGTCCCGGTTGGCCGCCCCGAGCAACGCGGCAACCTGCTGCCCCTCGCGGACTGGCACTCCCCCGATCTCGACGTCGGAGGTGGCGGTCCGTTCGAACAACTGGAGGGCGGAGTCGTAGCGCAGCATCTCCTCCACACACAGGTCAACCGCATCCTCGTCAGGGTGCAGCCCGCGTTGGAGCATGGCAACCAACCCGTTGCCGAACACGTTCACCGAGGCCTCGTGACCGGCGTTGAGAAGCAGCACCGCCGAGGCGACGACCTCATCCTCGGTCAGCCGTGCGGCCCCGTCGCGGGCCGCCACGAGGTCGCTGATGAGGTCATCGCGAGGGCTGCGGGCCCGATCCTCCGCGACAGCGCGCACCGCGTCGGCGAAGTCGCGGGCTGCGCCCACGGCCGCGTCGACAACTGCCTCGGACGGGGCGACCTCATACATCCGCACGATTGCCTGCGACCAGCTGCGCAGCTGGGGAGCCAGAGTGCGCGGCACCCCCAACAGCTCGGAGATGACGAGCACCGGCAGTGGCTCGGCGTACGCACCGATGACATCGAAGCCGTTCTCGTCCACCTCGTCGAGGAGCGACGCTGCCAGCTACGGACCCGTGGCCGCAACCGCTCCACATGCCCCCGGGCAAAGGCCCCCGTCACCAGGCGCCGGAGGCGGGTGTGCTCTGGCGGCTCGTTCTCCATCATCTGGTTGCGGTGCAGGAGGTTGAACGGCTCCAGGTAGGTCGCCGGCTCGCGGTCACGCCAGATTCGCCCCAGCTTGCGATTGCGGAGCGTGGCGCCGGCCGAGGCGTGGTCGAACGTCAGGAAGCGTTCCGACGGCTCGTGCCACGCGATCGGGTGGTGGCGACGCTCCTCCTCGAAGAAGGGATAGGGGTCGGCGACAACAGCCGCCGACCCGAGGTCAACCGTCGTGGTCGGCAGCATCGAGCGAATCCGGGCCGAAGGCATCCGGCAGCACCTGGTCCATCCGTCGTACACCCGACACGGTCATCAACAGCAGGTCGGGTCCACCGTTCTCGAACAGCAGCTGACGGCACCGGCCACACGGCATGATCACGTCGCGACGACCGTTGACACACACGAAGTGGGTCAGTCTGCCGCCACCGCTGAGGTGCAGCTGGGAGACCAGGCCGCATTCGGCGCACAGGCCGACGCCGTACGACGCGTTCTCGACGTTGCACCCGGTGACCACGCGCCCGTCGTCAACCAGGGCGGCAGCACCGACCGAGAACCTGGAGTACGGCGCGTAGGCATGACCCATCGCCTCCACGGCCGCTGCCGTGAGCGCGTCCCAGTCGATGTCCATGACGCTAGGACACTAGCCGGCTGAGCCCTTGCGATACCGCTGACCGTCGGCCGCAGGCATTCGAAGCGACTGGGAGGCCAGCGCCATGACCAGCAGCGTTGCGACGTACGGCGTCATCTCGGTGAAGTCCCCGGGTATCTCGTCGACGGAGAAATACCAGAGGAAGGCGAGGCCACCCACGACGGCGGCTGCTGCGGCGGAGATCCACTCCTGCTTGCGCGCCTGCCAGATCGCGGCAGCCACCAGGCCGACGGCCACCAGCAGCAGCAGCGCGTGGACCGACTCGCCTCCGGAGCGGAGCCGGGCCGCGAGCGTGTAGCCGAACAGGAGCGAGCCCAGGAACAGGCCCGAGGGACGCCAGTTGCCGAAGATCATCGCGGCGAGGCCGATGTAGCCGAGGCCGAGCGTCTGCCCGTTTGCGTAGCCCGACGAAGACACCGTGGCGAGGTAGGCGCCACCAGTGCCGGCGAGTGCGCCGGAGGCCATCACCGCGACGAACTTGTAGCGGTAGACGTTGACGCCGAGGGACTCGGCCGCAGTGGGCGACTCACCGCAGCTGCGTAGCCGGAGCCCGAACGGGGTCTTCCAGAGCAGCCAGGCAGTGCCCGCGATCAGCGCAAGAGCGATCAGGGTGAACACCGAGACCTGGGTGGTCAGCGACGCGATCAGGTCAGCCAGATCCGAGATGAGGAACCAGTTCTTCTCGGCGATGTTCTGCCCGAGGTCGGAGACCCCCGGGATGGTGATCGAGGGTGGCGTGTCGAGCGACGGTGACTGGGTCGGGCCGCCGCCGGGCAGGTCCGAGAAGAGTTCCTCGGCCAGGAACTGCGCCGTGCCGGCAGCGATGATGTTGATCGCGACGCCGGAGACGATGTGGTCGACTCCGAACACGACGGTGGCGAGCGCGTGCAGCATGCCGCCCACCGCGCCCAAGGCAGCTGCCCCGACGAGGCCGGCCCAGATCCCGTAGTGGTAACCGAAGTAGCCCGCACCCAGGGTGCCGAGGATCATCATGCCCTCGAGACCGATGTTCACCACCCCCGCACGTTCGGACCACAGGCCTCCGAGCCCAGCCATGGCGATGGGGACCGCCGAGATCAGGGCAGCCCGGAACGTTCCCTCCGACGTCACCCCGTCTGCGTCCGCGACGATGCGCACTGTCGAGAGCGCGACGAGCCCGATGGAGACGTACAGCCACATCCGGGAGGGGGGGCGCCGGCTCGACTCTGAGTGGGCCCGTCGGACTTGCTGAGCAGCGGGGTTCTCATGCCCTGGCCTCCTCTGCATTGCCGGACGCCGCGAGCGCATCGGCCACCGCGCCCTGTTCGAGTCGCTGGCGGTACCTGCGCACGACCTCGTAGGCGATGACCACGGACAGCACGACGACGCCCTGCGTGATCAAGATGACGTCAGGTGAGATTCCCGCCAGGATGCCGAGCGGGTTGGACTGCTCGGTGAGCCAGGCGAACACGATCGCGCCGAACGCAATGCCCACCGGATGGTTGCGGCCGAGCAGCGCAACGGCAATGCCGACGAACCCGATGCCGGTCTGGATCGTCGATCCGTAGCTGTGCGAGACACCGAAGAGGTTGGGCATGCCGATCAGTCCGGCGACGGCGCCTGACATGAGCATCGCGTAGAGCACCATGCGTCTTGACATTGACACCGCTGGCCACGGCCGCCGACTCCGACTGCCCGGTCGCACGGAGCTCGAAACCGAACCTGGTCCGGTTGATGACCACGGAGAAGGTGATGCCGGCAATGACCGCCAGGATGGCGAGTCCGTAGAGCTCGGCCGGCGACTCGTCGAAGACCGTGATGCCACCCACCCAGGAGGACTCCGGGATCTCGTCGGTGATGATGGCCTGGCCCTGTCGCGAACCCGCCTTCCTCAGGAGGTAGGCCACGAACGAGACGGCGATCGCGTTCAGCATGATGGTCGAGATGACCTCACTGACTCCGCGAGTCACCTTGAGTACGGCGGGGATGGCTGCCCAGAGGCCACCAGCAGCCATCGCCACGACCAGGGTGCCAATCGTGTTGAGGTAGCCCGGAAGCCACGCCTGCGCCGCGAACACCGCCGCGGTGAAGGTGGCCACGCGGTACTGGCCTTCGACGCCGATGTTGAACAGGTTCATCCGGAAGCCGATGGCGGCTGCCAGGCCCGCGAGGTAGAGCACCGACGCGTTGTTCACGATGTTGACCAGGTTGCGGTCCGCGGGCCAGGTGAGCATGACGTCCCAGAAGGCACTCGGCTCGGCATCGGCGAAGATCAGCACCAGCGACGTCACCAGCGCGGCCGCGCCGAGGGCGAGGACCGGGGCGATGAGGAGCAGGCCGGCGCGGCGAAGGATGTTCATAGGTTCTTCTCCGTCTTCCCGGTCGGCATCGGTGGCCGGGTCCGCCCCGGTCATCGCAGATCCCAGCATCTGCGGGGTCACCGTCTGGGGGTCGAAGTCGGCGACGATTCTGCCGCGGAGGATCACCTTGAGGCTGTCGGAGAGGCCGATCAGCTCATCGAGGTCGGCGGAGACCAGAAGCACCGCGAGCCCGTCGTGTCTGGCCCTGCGGATGTGGTCCCAGATCGCGGCCTGGGCGCCGACGTCCACTCCTCTGGTCGGATGCGCGGCGACGAGGAGATTCGGCGTGCCGGACATCTCACGACCGACGATGAACTTCTGCTGGTTGCCGCCGGACAGAGCGCGCGCCGTGGTGTCGATTCCCGGTGTCCGCACGTCGTACTGGTCGACGATGCGCTGGGTGTCCGCGCGTGCTCCGGACCGGTTGATCAGCTGCCCCCTCACCGACGGTGGTCTCGTCTGGTGCCCGAGAATGCGGTTCTCCCACAACGGCGAGTCCAGCAGCAGCCCGTGCCTCTGCCGGTCCTCGGGGATGTAGCCGACACCGAACGCGCGGCGCTGGCGCGTGCCCCAACCGGAGACGTCCGCGTCGCTCAGCTCGACCACACCCTGGGTCGGCTTGCGCATCCCGATGACGGCCTCGACCAGCTCGGTCTGCCCGTTGCCTTCGACGCCGGCAATTCCGAGGATCTCCCCGGCATGGATCTGGAGGTTGATGTCCTCGAGCACGACGCGGCCGCCGGCATCGTGGACGGTCAGGTCGCGGACCTCGAGGATCTCGCGGTCGGTGACCGTCGACTCGGCGGTGCTGGGGCTGGGCAGCTCCTCGCCGACCATCAGCTCGGCCAGTTGACGCGAGGTGACCGTCGTCGGGTCGACCGTGGCGACCGTGGTGCCCCGGCGCAGGATGGTGATCTCGTCGGAGATCGCCCGCACCTCGTCGAGCTTGTGCGAGATGAAGATCAGCGTGTGCCCTTCGCGCTTGAGCTCGCGCAGGTTGGCGAAGAGGGCGTCCACCTCTTGTGGCACCAGCACGGCCGTGGGCTCGTCGAGGATGATGATCCTGGCGCCGCGGTAGAGCACCTTGAGGATCTCCACGCGTTGCCGCTCGCCGACGCCCAGATCCTCGACCAGCTCGTCGGGCACCAGGCCGAACCCGTAGGCATCGGAGATGCGCAGGATCTCTTTCTCGGCTCGAGCACCGATGCCGAACAGCTTCTCCGCACCCAGGACCACGTTCTCCGTGACGGTCAGGTTGTCGGCGAGCTGGAAGTGCTGGAACACCATGCCGATGCCTTGCGCGATGGCGTCGGACGGAGAGGAGAACGTGACCTCCTTGCCGTTGACGGCGATCGTCCCCTCATCGGGCTTCTGCACGCCGTACAGGATCTTCATGAGGGTCGACTTGCCGGCTCCGTTCTCACCGCAGAGCGCGTGCACCGTGCCCGCTCGGACGTCGAGCGACACGTCGTAGTTGGCGCGGACGCCTGGGAAGCTCTTGCCGATCCCGGTCAGATGGACAGCGGACGGCTGAGCCGCCTTGGATCCCGTGCCCTCACTGGTGCCTGTCATACGCCCTCCCCATCGATCCGGAAGATCGGTCCTGGTGACACAAACTCCGCGTCAGACAGGAGCCCGGGGTCACGCTACCGCGTGACTCCGGGCTCCCGCTGCATTCAGATGTCGAGTCCCGCTAGACGGCTCAGGGAGTGGAAGGCACCTTGATCTCGCCGGCCACGATCTGCTGGGAGTACTCGTCGAGCTTGGGCTTGATGTCGTCGACGAAACCGCCCGAGGTCGAGTAGCCAACGCCCTGACTCTTCAGGTCGTAGTTGACGACACCACCCTCGACCGTGTCGGCCGCGAACGACTCGAGGTACTCGTAGATGCCGACGTCGACGCGCTTGAGCATGGACGTCAGGATGTGCGGCTTCTGGGCGTCGTCCGCCGTGAGGTACTGGTCTGAGTCGACACCGATCGCCCACTTGCCCTTGCCCGCTTCGACAACGGCGTCGAACAAGCCGAGTCCGGACTTGCCGGCTGCGTGGTAGACGATGTCGGCGCCGTCGTCGTACATGCCGGCTCCGACGGTCTTGCCGTCGCCAGGGTTCTCGAAGCCCTTGACCGGGTCGTCCTGCGAGAGGTACTCGGTGAGGATCTTGATCTTCGGGTCGACCTCCTTGACGCCGGCCTTGAAGCCCGCCTCGAAGGCCTGGATCAGCGGGACCGTTGACGCCACCGAGGAAGCCGACCGTCCCGGTCTTGGTCTTCAGCGCGGCCGCGGCGCCGACGAGGAAAGAGCCCTCGTTGGCGGCGAAGTTGAGGTCGGTGGCGTTCTCCACGGGGACCATGTCGTCCGGTCAGGAAGGTGACGTAGCCGTCGACGACTGCGAAGTCGACCTCGGGGTACTCAGCCGCCACCTTGCCGACAGCCGGCGAGTAGACGAAGCCAATGGCCAGAATCGGGTTGAAGCCCGCATCGGCCAGCAGGCGCAGTCGCTCCTCGCGGTCAGCGTCGTTCTCACCGGCTCCGGCCTCAGCCTCCTTGCAGGTGGCACCGACCTCTTCGACCGCCTTGCGGACGCCTTCATAGGCGGAGTCGTTGAAGGAGAGGTCGCCGCGTCCACCCACGTCGTAGGCGAGCCCGACCTTCGGTCCGTCACCGGTGGAGCCGTCACACACGCCCTCGCCGGCGCCGGGGCTCTCGCTGCCCTCAGACGACGGATCATTGTTGTCCGAACCGCAGCCTGCCAGCACGAGTGCGGCTGCTGCGATCAACATTGTTGTCTTGCTCAAACGACCCACCGAACGTCCTCCTTGCACCGTCGCCCGGAACCGGGCGAGAACGAGGTCACCATATGCCAGTCGGGGCGTCATTCCGGGGATTGCCGGCCGAACCGTTACCTGCTGGTGACCGGAGTCTGGGGTTCAGCCCGACTGCATCCCGGCAGCGGCAGCTTCGGCGTGCACGCGCGCGAGGGCCTTCAGCAGCCGCGGATCAATGAGTCGACAGCCGCCTCGGCGAGGACGCGGGCGCCGATGGCGATCGCACCCTCGTCGATCCGCAGATTGCCCTGATGCAGGTCGTACGTCGCCCCGCCGGGCGTGCGGGTCCCGAGCCGAGCCATCGCGCCGGGCACATCGTGGAGGTACCACGCGAAGTCCTCGCCGCCCAGGCTCTGCCGGGTGGCGACAAGGCCCTCGTGCCCGAGCACCCGCTCGATGGCGTTGCCAAGCATCTCGGTGGATTCCGGCTCGTTGACGACCGGCGGCACGCCGCGTTCGTAGGTCACCTCAGCCTGGACGCCGTACGGCGCCACGATCTGAGCGATCAGTTCGCGGACCAGGACCTCCGACTCGTCCCACGTCAGCGCGTCGAGCATCCGCACGGTTCCCGCTGCCCGGCCGGACGCGGGAATCACGTTGGGGGCCGACCCGGAGTGGACCAGTCCCCAGACCAGGCTGAGGCCCGCCCGCGGGTCGAGCCGACGAGACAGTGCCGCCGGGAGCTGGGTGACGAGGGCGCCGAGAGCGAAGGTGAGGTCCTGGGTCAGGTGCGGCCGGGACGTGTGTCCACCGCCGCCGTGGAGGTGTACGTCGAGCAGGTCGGCTGCGCCGGTGAGCGGGCCAACCCGGAGCCCGACCTGGCCGACGTCGAGGCTCGGGTCGCAGTGCAGGCCGAACGCGCGGCTCACGCCGGCGAGCGCGCCGAAGTCGATCATGCCGAGCGCGCCGCCGGGCATGACCTCCTCGGCCGCCTGGAAGAGCAGCCGCACCCGGCCCGGGAGCAGTCCCCGCTCGTGGACCTCCGCCAGCGCCAGTCCGGCCCCCAGCAGGGCGGCGGTGTGGACGTCGTGCCCGCACGCGTGCGCGACCCCCGGCGTCATGCTGGACCACGGGTCCTCGGTGCGGTCGTCGACGGGCAGCGCGTCGAGGTCGGCCCGCAGCGCCACGAGCGGCCGCATGGAGCCGATGTCGGCGATCAGACCCGATCCCGGGAGGCGGGTCACCGCGAAGCCGGCTTCCTCGAGCCGGGTGGCCACGAGGTGGGTGGAGCGGACCTCGTTCCAGGAGAGCTCGGGGTGGGCATGCAGGTCGCGCCGAAAGGCGATGAGGTCTTCGTCGTACTTCTCGACGATTGTCTCGATCACGCGGGAAACGTCACCGGAGTCGGCGGCTTGGCTGGAGAATGACATCAGGGGTCAAGGGTATGTCAGCACGGCCATTCGGCCGATTTCACGCGTCGTAGGCGGCGATGACGCGATCGGCGGCCATGGGGGCGGGCAGCTCACCCGAAAGCACTGCGGCCCGGATCTCCTCGCGTACGGCGGCCACGCCGGGCGAGCGCCGAAGTCGCTGGTCGAGCTCGTCGCGGACCAGGGCCCAGGTGAAGTCCAGCTGCTGGGCGGCCCGCTTCTCGGCGATGCCCTCGACGCCGAGATGGTCGCGGTGGGCGAGGACGCGCTTCCACACCTCGTCGACACCCACGTCGGTCAGGCCGGAGCAGGTCACCACGGACGGCGCCCACTCCCCCTTTCCGTGCACCAGGCGCAGGGCGCCGGCGAGCTCGCGTGCGGCGACCCGGGCTTCCTGGTCGCGGTCGCCGTCGGCCTTGTTGACCGCGATCACGTCGGCGATCTCGAGGATGCCCTTCTTGATGCCCTGCAGCTGGTCGCCCGTGCGGGCGAGCGTGAGGAACAGGAAGGTGTCGACCATTCCCGCCACCGTGATCTCGGACTGACCGACTCCCACGGTCTCGACGAGGATGACGTCGTACCCCGCGGCCTCCAGCACGACCATCGCCTGGCTGGTGGCGCGGGCCACGCCACCGAGGGTCCCCGCTGCGGGCGAGGGCCGGATGTAGCCGTTCGGGTCGGTGGCCAGTCGGGCCATCCGGGTCTTGTCCCCCAGCACGGAACCGCCCGTGCGCACGCTCGACGGGTCGACGGCCAGCACCCCGACTCGATGGCCGTCGCCGGTCAGGTGGGTGCCGAGGGACTCGATGAACGTCGACTTGCCGACGCCCGGGACTCCCGAGATGCCGACCCTGACCGAGGTCGCGGGCTGGCTGGCCCCGCTCAGCTCCGCCAGCAGCTCCCGGGCTGCCGCGCGGTGGTCGGCCCGGCTCGACTCGACGAGCGTGATCGCTCGCGACACCGCCGCGCGGTTGCCCGCGCGAACGCCGTCGACGAGCTCTGCGACGTCCGCCATCAGTGGCCGAGCTGGGCGGAGAGCTTCTGGAGCAGGTCGATCGCGGACTCCGCGACGACGGTGCCGGGCAGGAACACGGCTGCCGCGCCCATCTCCTTGAGGGTGGGTACGTCGTCGGGCGGGATCACGCCGCCGATCACGACCATGATGTCGGGGCGACCCTGGTCGGCGAGTGCCTGCTTCAGCGCCGGCAGCAGCGCGAGGTGCCCGGCAGCGAGCGAGGAGACGCCGACGATGTGCACGTCGGCGTCGATCGCCTGCTGGGCGACCTCCTCGGGCGTCGAGAACAACGGGCCCACGTCGACGTCGAAGCCGAGGTCGGCGAACGCCGTGACCACGACCTTCTGCCCCCGGTCGTGGCCGTCCTGGCCCATCTTCGCCACCAGGATGCGGGGACGCCGGCCCTCTGCCTCCTCGAACTCGGCGGTGGCGTCGAGAACCGCCTGGACCTTCTTGTCACCGGCTGAGGCTTCCGACCTGTACACGCCGCTGATCGTACGGATCACCGCGCGGTGCCGGCCGTAGACCTTCTCCAGGGCGTCCGAGATCTCACCGACCGTCGCCTTCGCCCGGGCGGCGTCGACCGCCAGCTTGAGCAGGTTCGCCTCGAGGGAGCCCCCGTGCACGTGGCCGTCCGAGGCCGAGTTGGTGAGCGCGTCGAGGGCCCGTCGTACGTCATCGTCGTCGCGCTCGGCGCGCAGCCGTTCGAGCTTGGCAAGCTGCTGCTTGTAGACCTCGTTGTTGTCGACGCGGAGGACGTCGAGCGGGTCCTCGTCGGCGAGCCGGTAGGTGTTGACGCCGATCACCGCCTGCGCTCCCGAGTCGATCCGGGCCTGCGTGCGGGCCGCGGCCTCCTCGATGCGCATCTTGGGGATGCCCTGCTCGATCGCCTTGGCCATGCCGCCGGCGGCCTCGGCCTCGCGGATGTGCCCCCACGCGCGGGCGGCCAGGTCGTGGGTCAGTCGCTCCACGTAGTAGGAACCGCCCCAGGGATCGATGATCCCGGTCGTACCGCTCTCCTGCTGGAGCAGCAGCTGGGTGTTGCGCGCGATCCGGGCCGAGAAGTCGGTCGGCAGCGCGATCGCCTCGTCGAGGGCGTTGGTGTGCAGCGACTGGGTGTGGCCCTGGGTCGCGGCCATCGCCTCGATGCACGTGCGCTGGACGTTGTTGAACACGTCCTGGGCGGTGAGCGACCAGCCGGAGGTCTGCGAGTGCGTGCGCAGGGACAGCGACTTGGGGTTCTTCGGGTCGAACTCGCGCACCAGCCGGGCCCACAGCGCCCGGGCCGCCCGCAGCTTCGCGACCTCCATGAAGAAGTTCATGCCGATCGCCCAGAAGAAGCTCAGGCGGGGGGCGAAGGCGTCGATGTCGAGCCCGGCCTCGAGGCCGGCCCGGATGTACTCGACCCCGTCGGCCAGGGTGTAGGCGAGCTCGAGGTCGTTGGTCGCCCCGGCCTCCTGGATGTGGTAGCCGGAGATGGAGATCGAGTTGAACCGCGGCATCCTCTGCGCGGTGAACGCGAAGATGTCCGAGATGATCCGCATGCTGGGGATCGGCGGGTAGATGTAGGTGTTGCGGACCATGAACTCCTTGAGGATGTCGTTCTGGATCGTCCCTGCGAGCTGTTCTGGCCGCACGCCCTGCTCCTCGGCCGCGACGATGTACATGGCCAGCACCGGGAGCACCGCGCCGTTCATCGTCATGCTCACCGACATCTGGTCGAGCGGGATGCCGTGGAAGAGCGTGCGGGCGTCGTAGATGGAGTCGATCGCGACGCCGGCCATGCCGACGTCGCCGCGCACGCGAGGGTGGTCCGAGTCGTAGCCGCGGTGGGTGGCCAGGTCGAAGGCGACGCTGAGACCCTTCTGTCCGGCCGCCAGGTTGCGCCGGTAGAACGCGTTGGAGTCCTCGGCGGTGGAGAAGCCGGCGTACTGGCGGATCGTCCACGGCTGGGTCGTGTACATCGTCGGGTACGGTCCGCGCAGGTAGGGGCTCAGGCCCGGCCAGGTGCCGAGGTGGTCCAGCCCCTCGACGTGCTCGGGTCCGTAGACCGGCAGGATGTCGATGCCTTCCGGGCTCGCCCATGCGCGTCCCGACGGAGGTTGAGGAAGGCGCGCTAGCGCCTGTCTCGAAACCGGAGCCTGCTTCCTCATCGACCAGCGGCAGCCCGGCGAAGCTCTTCGGGACGCTCATGCCAGCTTCTCCCTCGTGCGGGTCAGGAACGCGACCGCGTCGTGGCGGACGGCGAAGGAGTCGTCCACTTCGAGGTCGTCGGTCTTGCCCATGACGATCACCCAGGAGGCACCGGCAGCGCGCAGGGCGGCGACCAGATCGGCACCCCAGTCGGCGTACGCCGAATCGGGCCCGGCCAGGCAGACCACCGGCTGCCCGGCGTACTCCCGCAGGACGTCGTCGGTCGTGGCCGTCGCCCCGCTCGCCTCGACGGCGATGCCCCCTGCCGCGAACAGGTTGGTGGCGAACGAGGCCCGCGCGGTGTGGGCGGCCACACTGCCCATCGTGGCGAGGAACACGGCTCTCTCGGTGGGTGCGTCGCGCATGGCCTCGAACTCCGCCCCGTAGCGAGCGACCTGCGAGGTGCCGTCGGGGTACGGCGCCCGCTTCGGCAACACCTCGTGCAGGTTCGGGAACTCGGTCACGCCGGTGAGCGGCTGGCGACGGCTGGCAACCCGGGTTCGCCGGGCACCGCGGGCCTCCCCCACCACTCCCTCCAGCCACCCGCTGGCGATCGCGGCCTCGATGCCTCCGTTGTCCTCGATCTCCATGAAGGTGTGCCAGCCCGCCTCGGCCAGGTCGTCGGTCATCTTCTCGACTGCGTAGGAACCGCCGGCAGGGTCGACCACCTTGGCGACGTGGGACTCGGAGATGAGGAGCGAGGAGGTGTTCCGGGCGATCCTCCGGCTGAAAGCATCCGGCAGCCCCAACGCCGTATCGAAAGGCAGCACGCTGACGGCGTCGGCACCACCCACTCCCGCCGCGAAGGCGGCCACGGTGGTCCGCAGCATGTTCACCCAGGGGTCGTACTTGGCCATCATCGGCCGCGACGTCACGGCATGCTGCCGCTGGCCACGGAACTCTGCGGAAGCCTCACAAATCTCACCGACCCGGTCCCACAGCCGCCGGGCCGCCCTCAGCTTGGCGATCGTCAGGAACTGGTCGTCGGTCGCGGCGTACCGGAACTCGATCAGCCCCATAGCCTCGTCGATCTCGAACCCGGCCTCGGTCAGGATCCGCAGGTACGCCGACCCCACCGCCAGGCTGTAGCCGAGCTCGAGCCACTCCGCCGAACCCAGGTCGTGCACGGCAGTGGCATCCACGACGACACCGAGCGTGCCCGCGTCCTTGGCAAGCCGGGCGACGGTCGTGAGGACCTCGCTGGTCGAGATGCCTTCGGTGGTCGAGCTTGTCGAGACCACGTCCCTGACCAGTGCGGCAATCGGGTCCGCACCCAGGTTCGTGCCCTCAGCCGGAGTCACGCCCCGTTCGGCGAGCAGGTCGACGAGTGCCTGGGCTGCGCCGACCGGGTCGGCGTAGCTGTCGAGCACGACAGGTGCGAGGTCGAGCAGGACGCCCTCGAGTGCCGCGGGCAGGTCCTCGGCCGACAGGCCGCCCGGGCGTGAGCGTGAGCCACACCGAGGTGGCGCCGTTCTCGAGATCGACCAGCACGGCCTCGTTGGTGGCGCGGACATCGGCACCGCCGTACGGCGGCCGGATGTCCCAGCCGTGCTCGGGTCGAACCGCCGTACGCCCCCGGGTGAAGGGAGCAGCCCCCGGGGCGCCGGTGTCGGGCAGGTCGGCGGCCATCTCGGGGGTGCCGAGCGGCGGGATCTCGATCCCGGCGAGGGAGTCGAAGGTCAGCCGGGCCCAGACCTCGGCGTCAGGGTCGGCGTCCTTCAGCTTCCCTGACTTTCGCAGCACCGCCGCCGCGATCTTCTCCCATTCCGCCTGCCCGTGCGTGTCCTCGGCGGAAACGAGCGCGAGCTCGTCGGTCGCGGAAGCGTCAGTCATAGTCCGCACAATAGGAGGCTGCCGGGTGGGGAGCCACCCAATGTGACCTTTCTGTAGGCGCTTCGGGACCCGCGCCGTACCCTTGCCGCCGTGAAGATCTCGGACCCGTCCGGCCAGACCTGGCGGGTGAGCCGCCGTTGGGTGCCGTGGCGCCGGCGCCTCAAGGGAGGCTGGGACACTCCTCCCCGACCTCCCGGTCGGCCTGGGTGACGATCCGATCAGCGCCGTGATCGGCATCATCTTTCTCATCATCATGTTGCCGTTCCTGCTGCTCGCCCTGGTCGCCGGGTTGGAGTTCCTGCTGCTCCTCGTCGTGATGCCCTTCGGCATCCTCTGCCGGGTGCTGTTCGGCCAGCACTGGACCATCGAGGTACGACACGGGTGGCGACCGTGGTGGGAGGCGCCAGCCGGCGACTGGCGCGAGAGCGCCCTCCGGATCCACGACGTCGCGGCCGAAATCCAGCGCGGAACCATCCCCCCGCAGACCATCCCGCACCTGACCCCCCCCCACGAACTGGCAGTTGTGGCCCCGCGAGCCGTCACTCGTGGCCCCGCGAACCGTCACTTGTGGCCCCGCGAACCGTCACTCGTGGCCCCGCGAACCGACAGGTGTGGCCCTCGCTGGGGCCAGAACTGCCGGCTCGTGGGGCCAGAACTGCCGGCTCGTGGGGCCAGAACTGCCGGCTCGTGGGGCCGGAGTTGCCGTCTCGCGGGGCCAGAACTGTCGTCTCGTGGGGCCAGAGTTGCCCGCTCGCGGGGCCACAACTGCCAGTTCGCGGGGTTCGGCGGGTCAGACCTCGGTGCTGGTCTGTCGTTGTCCTTGTTGCGGATGCCGATCTTGGACCGAGCCACACCAGCGGGTCGAACTTGCGGTCGGCGACTCGTTCCTTCATCGGGATGATCGCGTTGTCGGTGATCTTGATGTGCTCGGGGCAGACCTCGGTACAGCACTTGGTGATGTTGCACATCCCGAGGCCGGCGGCGTCCTGGGCGAGAGCGCGCCGGTCATGGGTGTCGAGCGGGTGCATGTCGAGTTCGGCGTACCGGAGGAAGAAGCGCGGCCCGGCGAACGCGGGTTTGTTGTCCTCGTGGTCGCGGACGACGTGGCAGGTGTTCTGGCACAGGAAGCACTCGATGCACTTGCGGAACTCCTGGCCGCGTTCGACGTCGACCTGCATCATCCGGCGCTTGTTGTCGGCGTCGCGCGGGCCGGGAGCGAAGGCCGGAAGCTCCTTGGCCTTCTCGTAGTTGTAGGACACGTCGGTCACGAGGTCGCGGATCACCGGGAAGGACCGCATCGGGGTCACCGTGATCGTCTCCGTCGGCTCGAAGTCCGACAGCCTGGTCATGCACAGCAGCCGCGGCTTGCCGTTGATCTCCGCGCTGCACGAGCCGCACTTGCCGGCCTTGCAGTTCCAACGTACGGCGAGGTCTCCCGCCTGGGTGGCCTGCAACCGGTGGATCGCGTCGAGGACCACCTCGCCCTCCTCGGCGGTGACCGTGTAGTCACCGAGCTCACCGCCGGTCTGGTCGCCCCGCCAGACGCGCAGCTTCAGGTCGTAGCTCATAGTCGGTTCCCCTCATTGGTGTCGACAGGCTCGACCGGCGCAGGGTCGAAGAACGACTTCAGGTCGTCGGGCATCGGAGGCAGGGGCTGGTGGGCGAGGTCGACGCCGGTCCCGGCAGCGTCCAGTCGCAGCACGAGGTTCTTGGACCCCCATTCGGGGTCGGGGCCCGGGAAGTCGTCCCGGGTGTGGCCGCCGCGCGACTCGGTGCGCTCGAGCGCCGCCTTCGCGATGCACTCCGACACCAGCAGCATGTTGCGCAGATCGAGGGCCAGGTGCCAGCCCGGGTTGTACTGCCGGTGGCCCTCCACGTGCAGGTTGGCGGCTCTCTCCTTGAACGCCTCCACAGCCTCGAGCGACGTGCTGAGCTCCTCGGCGGTGCGGATGATCCCGACCAGGGCCTGCATGCTCTCCTGGAGGTCCTGCTGGATGGTGTACGGATTCTCCCCGCCCTCATGCTCGAACGGCTCGAGCGCGCGCTCCTCGGCGGCCTTCACGTCGTCCGCGCTGATCGCCGGCCGGCTGTCGGCAAGTCCGCCCGCATACTCGGCAGCGCTCTCGCCGGCGCGTCGGCCGAACACCAACAGGTCGGACAGCGAGTTGCCGCCGAGCCGGTTGGATCCGTGCATGCCACCGGAGCACTCGCCGACGGCGTACAGGCCGGTCACGCCGCTCAGCTCGGTGTCGGCATCGACCTCGACCCCGCCCATCACGTAGTGGCAGGTCGGTCCGATCTCCATCGGCTCGGTCGTGATGTCGACGTCGGCGAGCTCCTTGAACTGGTGGTACATCGACGGCAGCCGGCGCCGGATGAAGTCGGCGGTACGACGGGACGCGATGTCGAGGAAGATGCCGCCATGGGGTGATCCACGGCCCGCCTTGATCTCGGAGTTGATCGCCCGAGCCACCTCGTCACGAGGCAGCAGCTCGGGGGGCCGGCGGTTGTTCTTCTTGTCCTCGTACCACCGGTCGGCCTCCTCCTCGGTGTCGGCCGTCTCCGCCTTGAAGAACTCGGGGATGTAGTCGAACATGAACCGCTTGCCCTCGGAGTTGCGCAGGATCCCGCCGTCACCGCGCACGGACTCGGTGACGAGCAGCCCCTTGACCGAGGGCGGCCAGACCATCCCGGTCGGGTGGAACTGGACGAACTCCATGTTGATCAGCGAGGCGCCGGCCCGCAGCGCGAGGGCGTGGCCGTCCCCGGTGTACTCCCACGAGTTGCTGGTGACCTTGAACGACTTGCCGATGCCTCCGGTGGCGAGGATCACGCTGGGTGCCTCGAACACGACGAACCGGCCGGTCTCGCGCCAGTAGCCGAACGCACCGGAGATGCTGTCCGCCGTCCTTGAGCAGGTCGGTGACGGTGCACTCCATGAACACGTCGATGCCGAGTGCGACGGCACGCTGCTGAAGGGTGCGGATCATCTCGAGGCCGGTGCGGTCGCCGACGTGGGCGAGCCGGGCGTAGCGGTGGCCGCCGAAGTCGCGCTGCGAGATCAGGCCGTCCTCGGTGCGGTCGAAGAGGGCGCCCCAGTCCTCGAGCTCCATGACCCGCTCGGGTGCCTCCTGGGCGTGCAGCTGGGCCATCCGCCAGTTGTTGAGCATCTTGCCGCCGCGCATGGTGTCGCGAAAGTGCACCTGCCAGTTGTCGTCCGGGTAGACGTTGCCCATGGAGGCGGCGATGCCACCCTCGGCCATCACCGTGTGCGCCTTGCCGAGCAGCGACTTGCACACGATCGCGGTCCGGGCTCCGGAGTCGTGTGCGGCGATCGCGGCGCGCAGGCCGGCCCCTCCGGCCCCGATCACCACGACGTCGTACGAATGCTGCTCGATGCCGTGGATCCCGGTCGCCTCCTCACCGGACATCCGGTTCCCAGTCATGGGGTGGCGGTCCCCAGTTGTCGAGCTCATCTCAGAAGAACCTCGGGTCGTCGAAAACGTTGGCGGAGAGCAGGTAGATGTAGAGGTCTACGAGCGCGACCGAGAACAGGGAGTACCACGCGTACTTGCCGTGGTCGCCGTTCAGCCTCGAGACCCAGGTCCACAGCTGGTAGCGCACCGGGTGCTTCGAGAAATGCCGAAGCCGTCCGCCGACCGCGTGCCGGCACGAGTGGCACGACAGCGTGTAGAGCCAGATCAGGACGACGTTGACCAGCATCAACAGGGTCCCGAGGCCCATGTGGCCCCACTCGTGCTCCGCGTTGCGGAACGCCAGCACGGTGTCGTAGCTCAGGATCAGCGCGACCACGACGGCGGCGTACCAGAAGTAGCGGTGGATGTTCTGCAGGATCAGCGGCAGCCGGGTCTCGCCGGTGTACTTGCCGTGCGGCTCGGCGACCGCGCAGGCGGGCGGAGACAGCCAGAACGCCCGGTAGTAGGCCTTCCGGTAGTAGTAGCACGTCATCCGGAAGCCCAGCGGGAAGATCAGGATGATCAGGGCCGGCGACAGCTGCCACCAGCTGAACGGCTGGCCGAAGTCGGACGAGCCCTCGACGCAGTCGTTCGTCAGGCACGGCGAGTAGAACGGCGAGAGGTACGGCGAGGAGTAGAAGTGGCTGCCAGCGAACGCGCGCCAGGTGGCGTAGACGACGAACGCCGAGAACACGATGAACGTGACCAGTGGAGCCAGCCACCATCGATCGGCGCGCAGGGTCTTGTCCTGGATCTGGGCACGGGTCGGCCCGGTCACTCCTGCGTCCGTCGACGCCATCGCCACCTCCATGGGGTTCCGGGACAGAATCCGCGTCTGTCCCGGAAGGCACCGTAAGGGAGGCCCGGCGCGTCCGAACGGCCGGGGGTGCTCGCTCGTAGCCCGTCGGGGCCTCCCGTCGACCGATGTTCACTCCGCTGCCATGCGGTGGCGGCCTGCGCTTCGATCTGCCCGTTCACGCTGAAGCCATGCGGATCACCCTGGTCACCGAGTCGTTCTACCCAGCCGTGGACGCCGCGACCACGACGGTGAAGAACGTCGCTGACCGCCTGGTCGACACCGGACACGACGTGTTGCTCGTGGCTCCGGGACCAGGGCTCGCGACCTACCGCGGATGCAGGGTGGTCCGGACCCACCTGCGACGCGATGCTCTCGGCACGTCCGGGCGGGACGTCCGCGACGCGCTCACGGGCTTCGGGCCGGACCTGGTGCACGTGACCTCCCCCGGCGCCCTCGGCCGGAGCGCCCTCAAGCAGGCCCGACGGCTCGGCATCCCGACCCTCACCGTCCAGCAGTCGGTGGTGGGCGAGAGCAGCGACTACTGGCGTACCAAGGTGGCGGAACGGTCCGATCGGCTCCTGGTCACCTGCTCCTGGATGCGGTCCCGCCTCGACGAGATAGGGGTCGACGCGGCGGTCTGGACTCCGGGCATCGACCCGGCGGCGTTCGGCGCCCAGCTCCGGGACGTTTGGCTGCACCGAAAGTGGTCCCGGGCCCGATCTCCCGAAGGACCGCTCGTCGTCGTGGGGTACGTCGGCAGCCTGCACAAGCGCAACGGGGTACGCCGGCTCCCCGAACTCGCCCAGATCCCCGGCGTGCGGCTGGTCGTCATCGGCGACGGCCCCCAGAAGTCGTGGCTGCGGGCGCATCTGCCGGGCGCCAAGTTCCTGAGCTCGATGGAACGCGGCGAGGTGGCGATCGCGATCGCCAGCCTCGACGTCCTCGTTCACCCCGGCGTGCACGAGACCGACTGCCACGTGCTGCGCGAGGCCGCCGCAAGCTCGGTTCCGGTCGTCGCGCCGGCGGCCGGCGGCGCGCCCGAGGTCGTCCGGCACGAGGAAACGGGTCTCCTCTACGAACCGACCGAGGAAGACGGCCTGCGGCGTGCGGTCGCCGTACTCACCAGAGACGAGGCGCAACGGTCAGTGCTCGGCGACCAGGCCCGGGCCGCGACCCTGGCGCGGGACTGGACGGTCGCCGCCGACGAACTCATCGACGTGCACTACTCCGCGCTCTCCCGAAGGACAACAGCGGCCCGAACAGCCTGACTCGGCGACACCGGTTATTTCTCACACTCCCCTGGCAGACGAGCGCCTCCGCTGAGCGGTAGCGTGACGTCCGTGGCAACCCCGACCCTGGTCCAGGGAGCGCGCGCCTCGCGCTCGACCATTGCGTTGAAGCTGCTGATGGCCGTCAGCGGCTTCATCTTCATCGGCTTCGTGCTCCTGCACATGTACGGCAACCTCAAGGCCTTCGGAGGCCATGACGCCTTCAACGAGTACGCCCACCACCTGCGCGAGATCGGTGAACCGATGCTTCCGCACGAGGGACTGCTCTGGATCCTCCGCGCGGTGCTGGTCCTCTCCCTCGTGGTGCACGTCTATGCGGCCGCGACGCTGTGGCGGCGAGCACAGCGGGCCCGCACGGTGAAGTACGTCGTGAAGAAGCACACCGGCGCGACCTTCGCCAGCCGGCTGATGCGGTGGGGCGGGGTGACGATTCTGCTGTTCATCGTCTGGCACCTGCTCAACTTCACGGTCGGCAAGGTCAACGTCCAGGGCGGCCCGACCGACGATCCCTACAACCTGATGGTCGACAGCTTCGACACTTGGTGGCTGACGGTGATCTACCTGGTTGCCATGGCAATGCTCGGCGCCCACCTGCACCACGGCACCTGGAGCGCCGCCCAGACCCTCGGACTGACCAACAACATCCGCTCCCGGACCCTCGCCAAGCAGTTCGCGTTCACCCTCGCGCTCATCATCACGGTCGGGTTCTCGATCGTCCCGATCTTCATCCTCGCCGGCGTCATCACCAAGTAGACGGGCCCTGACATGACCGACATGCCGGACACCACGAGCACCGCGCCCTCCTCGCTGGACGCGCCCGCCGACGGTTTCTCCGACGACGCGGCTGACTACTACATCGCGGGCGACCCGCTCGAGGACACCAAGGCTCCCGGTGGCCCGATCGACGAGCGCTGGGACACCCGCCAGTTCGAGGCCAGGATCGCCAACCCCGCCAATCGCCGCCGCCTTTCGGTCATCGTCGTCGGCACCGGCCTCGCGGGCGCCTCCGCCGCCGCGACGCTCGGCGAAGCCGGCTACGTCGTGAAGTCCTTCTGCTACCAGGACTCCCCACGCCGGGCGCACTCGATCGCCGCGCAGGGAGGCATCAACGCAGCCAAGAACTACAAGGGCGACGGCGACTCGGTCTACCGGCTGTTCTACGACACGATCAAGGGCGGCGACTACCGGTCGCGCGAGTCCAACGTCTACCGGCTCGCCCAGGTCAGCCGGAACATCATCGACCAGTGCGTCGCCCAGGGCGTCCCGTTCGCCCGCGAGTACGGCGGCCTGCTCGACAACCGCTCCTTCGGCGGCGTCCAGGTGTCGCGGACGTTCTACGCCCGCGGCCAGACCGGCCAGCAGCTGCTCATCGGCGCGTACCAGGCGCTCGAGCGGCAGGTCGCCGCCGGGACCGTGCGGACCTACACCCGGCACGAGATGGTCGAGCTGATCGTCGTCGACGGCCGCGCCCGCGGGATCATCGTCCGAGACATGGTGACCGGCGAGATCGAGACCTACTTCGCGGATGTCGTCGTACTCGCGAGCGGCGGCTACGGAAACGTGTTCTTCCTGTCCACGAACGCGATGGGCTGCAACGTCACCGCCACCTGGCGGGCACACCGCAAGGGCGCCTACATGGCCAACCCCTGCTACACCCAGATCCACCCGACCTGCATCCCGGTCACCGGCCACCACCAGTCGAAGCTGACCCTGATGAGTGAGTCGCTGCGCAACGACGGCCGGATCTGGGTGCCGAAGAACGCCGCCGACTGCACCAAGAACCCCCGGGACATCCCCGAGGCTGACCGCGACTACTACCTGGAGCGGATCTACCCGTCGTTCGGAAACCTGGTCCCGCGCGACATCGCCTCACGCCAGGCCAAGAACATGTGCGACGAGGGTCGCGGGGTCGGCCCCGAGGTGGAAGGCGTACGTCGCGGTGTCTACCTCGACTTCGAGGAGGCGATCGAGCGGCTCGGCCGGGACGCGATCGAGGAGAAGTACGGCAACCTGTTCGACATGTACGCCCGGATCACCGGCGAGGACCCCTACGTGGTGCCGATGCGGATCTATCCCGCCGTGCACTACGTGATGGGTGGCTTGTGGGTCGACTACGACCTGCAGTCCACGATTCCCGGGCTGTTCGTGACCGGCGAGGCGAACTTCTCCGACCACGGCGCCAACCGCCTCGGTGCCTCGGCCCTCATGCAAGGGCTGGCCGACGGCTACTTCGTGCTGTCGAACACGATCCGTGACTACCTCGCAGATGGTCCGTTCGACAAGATTCCCGAGGACCATCCGGCGGTCGTCGAGGCACAGGAGTCGGTGAAGAGCCGGATCGAGCACTTCATGACGGTCAACGGCACGCGCAGCGTCGACTCCTACCACCGCGAGCTCGGCAACATCATGTGGGAGTACTGCGGGATGGAGCGGACCGAGGACGGTCTGCGCAAGGCGATCGACCTGATCCGTACCCTGCGCGACGACTTCTCGCGCAACGTGAAGGTGCTCGGCACGGCCGACAGCATGAACCAGTCGCTGGAGAAGGCCGGCCGGATCGCCGACTTCCTCGAGCTCGGTGAGCTCATGTGCATCGACGCGCTCAACCGGCGCGAGTCCTGCGGCGGCCACTTCCGCGCCGAGTCCCAGACCGAGGAGGGCGAGGCTCTGCGCCACGACGACCAGTACGCGTACGTCGCCGCCTGGGAGTGGGCGGGGCAGGACGAGAAACCGGTGCTGCACAAGGAGCACCTGACCTACGAGTTCGTCGAGATGAAGCAGCGGAGCTACAAGTGAGACTTACTCTGAAGATCTGGCGCCAGCCGAACGCCGCAACGCCCGGACAGATGCACACCTACGAACTCGACGACGTCTCGGCGGACATGTCCTTCCTCGAGATGCTCGACGTACTCAACGAGAAGCTGCACGCGCAGGGCGAGGAGCCGATCGCCTTCGACTCGGACTGCCGCGAAGGAATCTGCGGCATGTGTGGACTGATGATCAACGGTGAACCGCACGGTCCGGAGGTCACCACCACCTGCCAGCTCCACATGCGCTCGTTCGCCGACGGAGACACGATCACGATCGAGCCCTGGCGGGCCAGTGCCTTCCCCGTCATCAAGGACCTGTGCGTGGATCGACGCGCGTTCGACCGGATCATCCAGCAGGGCGGCTACATCTCGGTGAACACCGGCGCCGCTCCGGACGCGCACGCCACTCCGGTGCCGAAGGAGAACGCGGACCGGGCCTTCGACGTCGCCACCTGCATCGGCTGCGGCGCCTGCGTCGCCGCGTGCCCCAACGGGTCGGCGTCCCTGTTCGTCGGCGCCAAGGTCACCCACCTCGGCGAGCTGCCCCAGGGCCAGGCCGAGCGGGACAGCCGGGTGGTGACGATGACTGCCCAGCACGACTACGAGGGATTCGGCGGCTGCACCAACATCGGCGAGTGCACGGCCGCCTGCCCCAAGGAGATCCCCCTCGACGTGATCTCCCAGCTCAACCGAGACCTCCGTATCGCCATGCGCCACGGCCACTGACCCGGGTCGGGATTGACCCGGGCGACGCCACGGAGCACGCCGAGAAGCTTTCGCCACTCTTCAGCGACCGCTCAATCCGGCCTCAGCAACGCTGGGCATTCTCGAGTCATGAGTACAACTAACCCAGCCCCTGGACCCGAGGAACCCCACGAAACAGACGCCGACCCAACCCCCGCTGTCGGCGGTCGCGGATCGCGTTCACGACGGGCTGCCGTGACGCTCGCCCTGGTCGGCGTAACGGCCGGACTCGTCGGGGGAGGTGTCGGCGCCACCGCCTACGCCGCATTCGGGCCCGAACCGTCCAGCGCCCCGACCAGCACGGCCACGACCGACTCGCCGGTGAGCGTGCCGGTGTCTGGCCACAGCAGTACGACGAATGTGGAGGAGGTCGCCAAGGCCGTTACCCCCAGCGTGGTGCTGCTTCAGGTGCAAGGATCCCAGGGCTCCGGCGAGGGCAGCGGGATCATCCTGTCCTCGACCGGCCAGATCCTGACGAACAACCATGTCGTCGAGGCCGCAGCCTCGGGAGGTCAGATCCGAGCGGTGTTCAACGACGGCACCAGCGCTCCGGCCACCATCGAGGGCCGCGATCCGGTGACGGACCTCGCGGTGGTCCACGCTCAGGGAGTCAGCGGCCTGACTCCAGCAACCATGGGCGACTCGTCGACGCTGGAGGTCGGCCAACCGGTCGTGGCGATCGGCGCTCCCCTGGGCCTGCAGGGCACTGTCACCACGGGGATCGTGAGTGCCCTGAACCGCCCGGTGAGCAGCACGGGTGAAGCGGGTCAGGCCACCGTCGTCAACGCCATCCAGACCGACGCCGCCATCAACCCGGGCAACTCCGGCGGGCCGCTGGTGGACATGAGCGGACGCGTGGTCGGCATCGACTCTGCCATCGCCAGCCTGGGGGGATCGATGGGCACGCAGGCGGGGTCGATCGGTCTCGGCTTCGCGATCCCGAGTGACCAGGCGATGCGGATCGCAGACCAGATCAAGACTGGCGACCCGGCAACCCACGCTCTGCTCGGGGTCTCGGTCGGAGACTCCGCCAACCCTGCGGGCGCTCTGGTCGGCGACGTCACGCCGGGCTCGGCTGCAGACGTCGCCGGGCTCCAGCACGGCGATGTCATCACCAAGGTGAATACTCAGACGCTCGACAACGCGGACTCCTTGATCGCGGCCATCCATGCGGAGGCTCCCGGCGACAAGGTCACCCTCACGTACGAGCGCAACGGCTCCGCGCAAACCACTACCGCGACCTTGGGCAGCGACCAACCCACGGCATGACGGTTACCGACCGGCGAGGCGGGCTGCCGGGAGACCTCGCGGGCTCCGGCGGGGACGGCCTGGTTCGCCTCAGCCGGCCACTGCTCGTTGCTGAGCTGTCCCTGGTGCTCGCCCTGTCGCTCGGGAAGTCCGGCGTCTACGCGCTCGTGGATCTGATCGCAGCCGCTACCGCACCGGGGAGACTGTCGGGCCAGGTCGCCGTACTGAACGGAAGCCTGGCACCTGACCGCGCCTGGCTCGACCTGAGCCTGCAGCTGCTCGCAGTCGGGTTCGGTCTGGTGCCGGTGCTTCCTGGTTGCCTACCTGCTGGTTCGCTCCGGCACCAGCCCGCGTGCCTTGTGGTTCGGCAGACGCCGGCTCCGAGTCGACACGCTCCGGGGGCTCCTTCTCGCGTCCGCGGTGGGCGCGACCGGTATCGCCTTCTACCTGCTGACCCACGCACTGGGCATGGACCTGACCGTCGTCGCCGAGGACCTGCCGGACGTCTGGTGGCGGTTCCCGGTGCTCCTTCTGTCGGCCGCACAGAATGCGCTGCTCGAGGAACTGGTCGTCGTCGGATACGTGCTGGTCCGCCTCCGCCAGCTCGGCCTGTCCCGGCCTGCCGCGATCGGCCTCACCGCCGCGCTGCGGGCCTCCTACCACCTCTACCAGGGCCTGGGCGGCTTCTTCGGCAATCTCGCCATGGGCGTCCTGTTCGGCTGGCTCTACACCCGCTGGGGACGCGTGACGCCGCTCGTGATCGCGCACTTCGTCCTCGATGTCGGCGCGTTCGTCGGGTACGCGGTACTGCAGGGCAGGTGTCCTGGCTCCCGAGCTAGCAGGGCCCTTCGCGTCTCATCGCAGCCCCGGCAGTAACAGGGCCGTATCAGACAGCCTGGCTGCGCATCTTCTCCATAGGAGGTCGTCGGTTTCGAGCATTGTGGGGAAGTCATGTGGCCGTTTACCGCAGCTGGTGACAAGCAGTGCAAACGTCGGTGGGCACAGGATGTGTACGTCGGCGCGGACATGCTGGAGACGAAGCTGAATGCCACCAAGGCACGATCGGCCGACTGGACCCGGTCCGACGAGGCTGTCGAGGTCGGCGTACGAGCCCAGCTGGAGAAGGCTCGGGCCGCGACGTCGCGGCGCGACCCCGTGCCCGGGCGGCTGAGCAACTGGTGGCGCGGCACCCTCATCGAGGCCGCCTACCACCACCTCCACGCCGCAGAGTCGCTCATCGTGGATCTGTACAGCCCGGAGCAGGTGGAGGCGGACGCCCCCGAGGCGGTGGCGCGGATCGATGCCGGGCTGCCGGCTGACGATCCGCGGCGCAGTGCCGCGCACGAGCTGTTGCAGGCTGGACTCAGCGAGTCGGCTCGCCGCGAACGGCTGGCCAAGGCGATCGAGATCGGGTTCGGCGCCGCCGACGCCGAGCACGCGCAGCTGCGAAACTTCCGCAACACGGTCCTGAGCGCAGTAGCGACATTGACCGGGGTGCTGGTGGTCTTCGGTTGGTACGTCTCCCGGAACGCCGGCGACGTGCCGTTCTGCTTCTCCCCCGCAGGCAAGGCCGCGGTGTGTGCCTCGGGAGCCTCGTCGCCGAATGGCCACGACGTCGTGGCGGTGATCCTGATCGGCTCGCTGGGCGGGATGCTGGCTGCGGTTCTGGCCATCAAGGACCTCCACGGCACGTGTGTCCCGTACGACGTGCCCAGGGCGCTGGCGATCCTCAAGCTGCCTCTTGGTGCGTTGAGCGCCGTCGGCGCATTGATCGCCATCCGGGGCGGGTTCATCCCCGGCTTCTCGGACCTGGACTCACAAGCGCAGATCCTCGCCTATGCATTCTGCTTCGGCGTTGCCCAGCAGATCCTCACCAGGCTCATCGACAAGCAGGCGCAGACCCTCCTGGCCACCGCTCCGGGCAAGGCCTCAGCGACTGGCCGGGTGGTCACCAGCCACTCCCAGACCCTGCACGGGTCAGGGGTGCCCTCGGTGGCAAGTGCACAGACATGATCGGCCGCCCGTATTAGCCGTTCGGATTCAGCAGTTCCTTCTTTCCCTCGAATGCGAACAGCAGCAGGTCGACCATGCGGAAAGTCGAGTCGTCAGGTCCCAGGCTCGGCCGGAACACAGGGTCCCGGACGATGGAGAATCGGCTGCCCTCCATGGCGCGATGGAACGTCTCGGCAACCAACCGACCGCCGACGCCGGTGAGACGTCCGCGGTTGAACTCGGCCTCGCGGAGGATGTAGAACCACAGCGGGGTGTGCTCCGACAGATTCTTCTGCTCGGTGCTGGTCAGGTCGGTGAGTGCGGCGCCGCCCCGACCCTCGATGATCTCCGCCGCCGAGAGTGCTTTCACCGGGACGCCACGGTTGGCGAGCAGTTCCACCATCTGCTGGCCGGTCGCCAACCGCAGCATGCCGGCGCGGGTCAGGTTGCGGAAGGCGAGATTGCGGCGCGGGTCGTCGTCGGCCATGGGGGGTCCGCCGAATGCGCCCTGAGGCAGGTGGGAAAGCGGGTTGACGAGACGGGTGTCGATCCGCATCGCCGTATTCGCCTTCTCCACGGGCACCACCAGGTCGGTCCGGCCGGCCTCACCGAAGTCGTACATCCGTCGCCAGTCCGCAACCCAGATGCCCAGAAGCCGCTTGTTGCCGCCGAGTGGCCCGCTCGTGGCCGAGAACTCGAAGAGGAGCTCCAGCGTGCCCCCGCCATCGTCGAAGACCGCGTTCCAGTTGTACTTCGATCGCACCATGCTGTGACCGATTCGGTACGCGGCAACCGAGAACTCCACTGGCATTGTCGGCACATCGATCGGGTTCGCGTTCGGCTCAACCACCCGGCGGCCGTTGGTGAACACGTCATCGACGATCGACGGATCGATGATCCGTGGCAGGAAATCGGTACGCAGCATCCACTGGTAGTGCTTGACGACCCTGCGGCGAGCCCGATGGAACCGCAGGTTCACCGGCAGCGTGGTCCCCATCTCGTCGACCACCCGGTTGTGGAAACGGATGAACGCCGCGTGTGTCTGGGCGACCGCGAGGTTCTCGTCATTACGGAGATCAGGGATGTTCGCCTTGCGGGCCTGGCGATCGTTGCCGGTGCCGACTCGGGGAAGGTCGAACCCCGCACCCGGCTCCGCTTCCAGGGTCCGCCCCACCTTCAGGTGCAGGCCGTCGGAGTAGAAACGCTCCGAGTCCTCGTCGAGCGGGCCCGCGCCGTACAACGCGTCAAGGTCCAGGCTCGGTGACCGGCCCTGGAGGAGCTCCCCGGGGCTGACATCGTCACCGAGCTCGACCTTGGTCCGGTCCGAGGTCAGGTCATGGTCGACGAACTGGCCCAGGTAGGTGAACCCGGCCGGGATGTCGCCGGGATCCTTGCCTGCCTGGATCATGGCGGAGGCGATCTTGAGCCGGTTGGTCCCGCTCAGCTGGCGCCCAGTCGGCCCCAGCCGCGAGAAGCGGAACGGCGGCGGCTCACCCTCCGCAAGGCTGGGTGGCGGCGCCTCGGGATCGTCGACCCGGTCCGGATCGTGCCCCGACCGCCCGCTCAGGCTGGTGTCGACCAACCCCTCGCCCTCGATGTAAAAGCTCTCGGTTCCGTGCTGCATCGATTCGCTCACTTCCCCCGTGGATGCCTGAAAATGCTTGCGCTGAAAGAATACTGAGTCACTGATAATGGGCCCGGGAGCAAGCACCCCCGGGCCCGGCACTTCCTGATCCGGTCAGGAACCAGTCATCAACCTCCGTGGCCCCTCACGAAGGCCCAGGCACTGTTGTTCAGGGTGTTCTCGATCCCGGTGAAGCCCTCGGCCGGGTGGTAGAGGTCCTTGCCGAAGTCGACATTCCGATCGTCGGCCGTGCCGCCGATGCCGTCGGCCCCGACGCCGAACAGGAGCGGGAAGTTCCCGCCCTGGTCCATCAGGTTCAACTTGCCGTTGAACTGGTCGACGTGGAAGCTGCCGATGGAGTGCCCGATCTCGTGCGACACGACGTTGCCGAGCGCGGTGCCGACGAACCTCACCCGTTTGCTGCTGCCGTCCAGGTAGAAGTTGAGCGACGCGTCGCGGTTGGGGTTCTCCTCGTCGTCGGGCCCGCTGAGCACGTCGAGCAGCACCAGTGCTTGGTCCGCGCCCTCGAAGTTGCCTGGGTCGATCGAAGAAGAGATGCCGATCGTGTCGATGCCGGACTCCTCGATCGTTCCGCCGACGATCACGCGGGACACGTTCCGGCGGCCGAACGGGTCCCTGTGGTCGCGCGAGTTCCTGATCTTGACCCTGACCCTGTCGTTGAGCCCCTTCTGCTTGAGGTCCCTGCGGATGTTCTCCCTCACCGTCTCGATGACCCGGTTGATCACCGCGTTGCGGTCTGCCTTGGTGAGTCCCCACAGTCCAAGGAACGAGGAGAACGGTGACAGGGTCCGGACCCCGGCGCCGCCCCACACCGCGGTGTTGACCCGCTCGCCGTTGAAGTCGAGGAAGACCGTCTGGACCGTCTTCTTCTTCGCCGTGACCGAGCCGGGCCGGTAGACCTCGAGCAGGATGTCGTAGTCTCCGATGCCCGCACCGGTGGAGACCTTGTACCAGCCGGGCTTCTCCGCGACATAGGCGAACGTGGCGTTGCCGCCGCCCGGCAACAGCGAGGCCGGTGGGTAGATGGACGATGGGTCCAGTGTCGAGCCGACGGCCTGGACGCCATCGGGCCTGGTCACCGTGAGGTCGGGCGAGCCGCCCTGGATCACCCCACCGAGCACGTCTCCCGACCTCAGCCGTACGGCGTAGTAGTCGGCGTCCGCCTGGCCGACGGTGATCTTCGCGACGTAGTCACCCTCGTCGCCCGGCGCCGCCGCCACTCCCGGAGTCGAACGGGTCGTCGGGCACCGGGAAGAAGGAGAAGCCTCCGATCATCGCGTAGTAGTCGCCGTCGGCCGGGACCATGAAGCGAAGATTGGTGGTCACGTCGTCCGGGAACGACACGTCGTCGCCGAACTCGAGGAGCGTGCCGGAGGAGTCCCAGATGGCCGCCACCGTGTCCAGTTCACTGCCCGCCGTGGTGACGGTGAGCGCCTGTCCTGCCGCCGCCGTCACCTTGAAGAAGTCGAAGTCGCCGTTGCCGGTGCCCGCACTGCCGTGCGGTCCGTCGCCGATCTCGCTGGTGATCGTCGCCCCATCCGCAGCCGCGGGGATTCCGGTGTCGGTGGCCAGCGTGATCGACCCCTGGTCCTCGGTCGTGGCGAGGGCGGGGGCCTCGATGTCCGGCGCGAACAGCTCGCCGAGGATCCGCACCGCCTGGTGCTTGCGCTTGGGGGTGCCGAAGCGGCGGACGCTCTCCGCGGTTGCCGGCGAGTCGTTGGAGCCCAACGTGCCCTCGGGCTCGTTTTCGTCACGAAGGAACGGCTTCGGTGGCTTCAGCGACGCGTACCGCTTCTCGGCCTGCTTGGCCAGGTGCGACTTCCAGTACGCCCAGTCGATCTTGGAGGGATCCGGCACCAGCGCGACGTACGGGTTGGCGGCCCGGGCCTTGACCCCGTTGATCGTGACGCTCGGCCTGTTGGTGTGCTTGCCGACCCCCTGGGCGCCGGCCGCCAGCGCTCGGTCGACGTGGTCACTCGAGGTTGCCCGGACGCTCCCGGTCGCCGTACTCATCACACTGACGGCCAGCGCTCCCACAGCGACCGCTGCTACCAAACCCATACTTCGCCGCACACTCATCGATTGCCTCCCCTGAGAAGGTCGCGGAGCGCCGTGCCCCGCACGGTTTTACTTTCGCGACCCTAGGGACTCGGTGTCGGCCCTGGGAAGGAACTGTCTTGGAACCTAGGGTTCGGTTGCGGCGTCTGCGGCTCCGGTGGGGGCGGCCAGGACGCGCGTGAGCGCGGGGTGGCCGTCGAAGTCAGAAGATCGACCATCCAGTGCGGGAGACGAACGCATCGAGAGCAGCCATGCCGGCTGTCGAGTTCCCTGACGGGCTCAGCGAGGGACTCCACACACAAATCGTGCAGCGGTCAGGGATGACGGCCAGAATGCCGCCGCCCACTCCGCTCTTTCCTGGCACACCGACTCGATAGGCGAACTCGCCCGCCGCGTCATAGGTACCGCACGTCAGCATGACCGCGTTGATGCGCTTGGCATGGCTGGGCGAGAGCAACGGGGTGCCGTCGTCCAGGACCCCGCCGCGCGACAGGAACCGGCCGGCCAAAGCCACCTCTCGACAGCTCATCGACAGCGAGCACTGCCAGAAGTACTGCTCCAGCACCGCCTCCACTGGACACTCGAGGTTGTCGTAGCTGGCGAGCAGGTGCGCCAACGCGGCGTTGCGATGCCCCTGCTCACTCTCCGACCGCGCGACCTGCGGGTCGCCGTCGATGGCCGGGTTGCCGCTCTCGCGGCGCACCAGGGCACGCATGGACGCAGCGGCATCACCGGTGAGTCGGTGCAGCCGATCCGTGACGACGAGCGCACCGGCGTTGATGAACGGATTCCGTGGTTTGCCATGCTCCTGGTCCAGCTGGAGCAGCGAGTTGAACGGGTTGCCCGAGGGCTCGCGTGACACTCGTCGCCAGATCCGGTCGCCGTCGTTCGCAATCACCAGCGCGAGGCTGAACACCTTGGAGATGCTCTGGACAGAGAACGAGGCATCGCCGTCCCCGGTCACGTGGACCTGGCCGTCGTTGAGCGCGACGGCCATCCCGAACTGATGCGGGTCGACCGATGCCAGGCTCGGAATGTAGTCGGCAACCGCACCCCCACCGATGTACGGCGCGATCTCAGCCCTGATCTGTTCGAGCGTGTCATGAAGATCCATGTGGCTGATTGTGTCCTGCTACCCGGCCCCGCGGGCGTGCCCAACGTGTGGAGTGGTCGCGGCTGCTACGCGGCAGGGACAAGGGTGTGGCTGCGGTGCAGGGTGATGCCGCAACGGGGACAATGCTTGCTTCGGACGACGTCGAGGTCCTGACCGCAGGTGCACGTCGATGCGACGAGGTACGCGGTGGCCAGTCCGGGCCGCGAGATGGTGGCTCCGATTGTGGTCATTGTCCTGAGTTCCGTCCGTGGGTCACATCTAGGAGACGCGGCTCCCACGCCGCCATGACGCCACATTCCGGAATTAGTCCGGCACATGCATAACGCCCGTCTGGGTACCGGGTGCCCATCTCGGGTTTGGCAACGAATCTGAGGAGGAACAAGGGTGCCGAACAAGGGATCGAGTCGAAGGCTTCCAAGCCTGTTGGCTCTCGGGGTCAAGGAGCTACCGCGCAACACCTCATGGTTGCTGTCGAAGGCATTGAGCCCCGTCGACGGCGCCAAGGAAGCTGCCAGCGGGGCAAAGAACGCAGCCGGCAGTGCCAGCAGCGCTGCGGGTAGCGGCATCATGGACACGATGCGGGCTGCCGGTGCGTCCGTCAAGGACGCCTTGCCCGGCGGCGACTCAGTGGAGCTGCGCTTGCAGCGCGCTCGTGCCGCAGCCGATCGAGCACGAGAGGCCGAGAACAGGGCCTTCCAATCGGCTGAGGAGGCCAAGGCCAAGTCAGACGAGGCCAAGAGGACCGCGGAACGCGACAAGCTGCCGATTCGCGACGTCAGGCGTGAGCAGGCCAAGAAGGTCGAGCAGCGGGTGGCCGAAGCTCGCCGTGCTGCCGACGCCAAGGTGGAGGAGGAGCATGCGGCGGCGCAGTCCGAAGCAGACAGGGTAATCGCCCGGGAAGAGGCGGAGGCGCAAAAGCGGCTCGAGAAGGCACGCGACGAAGCCGAGGCCGCCCAGGAGAAGGCGCGCGCCGATCTGAGCGAAGCTACCGCGAGACTGGCCGAGGCGCGAGATCTCGCTGACCAAGCCACAGAGGCGGCCAAGGCAGCAGCGGAGGCGGCGCACCAGCAAGCTGAGGAGCTGGCCTCAAGCGCCCGGCACGACGCCGAGAGTGCCGACGGCCTGGTTGCCGAAGCGGAGAAGGTCCGAGGGAGCTCAGCAAGGAAGGCGACAGCGGTTGTCAAGAAGCTCAACAAACCAGCTACGCCCACCGGCCTCGGCGACTTGACGAAGCAGGAGCTCCTCGAGCTCGCAGTAGCTCAGGGCCTCGAGGGCCGCTCGTCCATGACAAAGCAGGAACTCGTCAGCGCCCTGAAGAAGACCTCGCGCTGATGCTGACAACCGAATTTGGAGGGAATAATGATGGGCCTATTTCACAAGCAGAGTCGGTGGGAAAAGTTGATCGAGCCGGTATCTCAAGGAGCGCCGCTGGCGGCAGCCAAGTCCGGACTCACCGCACTCGGTGCATTCGTAGGGATATCCATCGCCAGCGCGGCCGTTTCGGCGGTACGCCAGCGCAGGGAAAGGTCGTGAAACTGTCCCGCATTGCCATCTTCGGAATCGGTTATGTGCTGGGCACAAGGGCGGGACGTGAGCGTTATGAGCAAATTGTTGCCGCGGCTCAGAGCGCGTCGCAGCGCTTGGAGAACTACTTCGATGGCGGCCGCCAGCCGGAGGATCGATCGACCAGTACCGATGAGACTTCAGACGGTGGTTCCGGACAGCAGTAAGCGACTGTCCGACGGGCTCCTCATCGAAACCACGGTGCTCGCACGCCTGCTCGGCGTCAGGTTGCTGACCCTTGAAGGCACCGTCGTGGTCACCCCCGCACAACTGCGGGACCTGAGCCAGGCCCAGCCCGTGATCACAGACCCGACCGCTTCGCCGCGAACGTACGACGCGATGCCGACGCCGCGCCGTACGGACGGTCATGTATAAACTGTTGCTCAATCCAAAGAAAAGGTAGGCGCTCGGCTTGCAAGAGGCGGTGCTCCTGCTCAACGAGAGCGCCGGATGACTTGGACGGGCTGGACCACGACTGAGGGGCCACATCAGCACGATGAGGTCAGCGGCTGCCAGAGATCGAGGGGTCACGTGGGCGTCCATCCAGAGGCCATTTCTACCCCCTTTGGGGTGGTCCCCCCCCCCCCCCCACCAAACCCCAGTCGACTGTAAGCGCCGGGAACTGCTCCCAGGGCGCTGCACACCGAGTTCTAGAGGCTGAACGAGCGAACGTGCGAGCCCACCAGAACGGTACGGGTGCTCCGGGCTGTCTGGATCGTGACCGCCACTTCGGGTACGGCGATCCGCGACTTCCTGGAGGGATCCCAACAGTTCTTGGAGCGCCTGAGATGCACCGTTGCGCTGCCGTTCCGCTTCGCGGTGACGGTGCTGCGCACGTCACCTGCCGACGAGGTCACGCCCAGCGCGATCGACGCTGGGGTGTACGCCGGCCCCGGGTCCTCCAAGCCGTTCAGCAAGGACCGCACACTGCTCACGATCGGCTTCGCGCGCCACGGCGGCGCCTGGCCCCCTTGCATCGCGAAGAACCCGAAGTTGGCCTCCACGTCAGTCTTGGCCGTGTTAGGACTGTCCAGCAGCTCGAAAAGCGCGACTCCTCGGCAACCGTGGTCCATCGCCTCGAGAAGAAGCGATGGCGCGTAGATCGCCGCGACGTCCTCGGGAACGGAGGGTGGCCCCGGGTGGCGGCCAGCGCGTTGTTGTACCCGGTTTCGGAGATCCAGGCCGGTTTGCCGCCCCAGTAGCGCCTGACCCAGGCGAGCCGCTCGTCGAGCATTTGGTAGGGGTACACGCCGGACGGGTAGCAGGGCAGAGCGGCGATATCCATGTACTGCGCGATGCCCGCAGCACCCAGGGCCTGGTAGTGGCTCTCGGTGCCGACAACCGCCTGCAGCTTGGGACCGAGGACCTTGACGTGGGAGAGCCTGGAGTCACCTTTGACGGTCTGCCAGATGACCCGCTGCTTGGCGACGGTGCGCCGGACCCAGTCTGAGGGGATCGCTCCCGTGGAGCGGACGTAGTTGGGCTCGTTGATGCCCTCGACGTACAGACAACGGTCGGCCGCGTTCGCGGCGATGTGCTTGATCTTGGCAACCAGCGCGGAGTCGGAGTAGGACAGGTCGGGGCAGACCAACATCCCCCACTTGAGGTCGTGCGACCGCGCCGCCCTGGTGACGTCTGCCATGGTGGACGAGAGCTCGTGGGCGTACATGCCCCTGAAGTACGTGGCGCCGGTCTGCGCCACGGCCGCCACCCACTGACTGGTGTATCGGTACGGCGTGGACAGATGGTTGGGCATGACACAGACCCCGAGCGCGGAGTATGCGGCTTGCGAGGAGATGGGGCGGACGGTGGGCAACGCGGCGGCGGCCGGTGAGGGACCCCAGCCGATGGCTGCTGGAACCGCGGTGGCCGACAGGCCAGCGAAACCGGCACCGAGGAGACGGCGTCGGGACAGCTCCGGCAGGGCATGCTCGGGACCGACGGAAAAGTGGGTGAATTCGGACATGGGGCCAGACCGTAGCGTTGAGTGTGACAAAACGCCGCATCGGCGCCATACCACGACAGCTGCGGAGCGGCTCGGGCGGACCCCGGTATTGCTGCGGGAGGTCTCGCCCTGGATCCCGGCGTGAAACTGGTGGTGTCGGAGAGGCTGCTGGGTCAGCAGCGCACGAAGGTGCCAAGGACATGGAGCCGGGCTAGCCCACCTTCGAGGGTAGCGATCAGGCGCAATTGCCCCGTATCGCCCGCCATAGGGCTTTTGGCCCTATCGACACGCAAATACTGGGGTCAACCTAGGGGTACCACGTCTAGACCCCGCGTGAGCGATGCGCTATAAGACCCCTCCAGACTGCTCCGGTCACGCCGGAATGTGAAGTCCATCTCATTGCGTCCGCGTTGCCCGCCCCCGGCAGGCATTTCCCCCGCGATCCACCACGCTCACCCAGATGAGGTTGAACCCCGTGCCTACCCATTCCAACACCGCTGCCACCCCTGCCACCAGCTCGGCCACCAGCTCCGCCGCCGGCCTCGCTTCCAGCAGTGCGGGTCAGTTCAGCTACACCCGCCGATCCGCCCTCACCGCAGGCGCCGCAGTCGCCGGCGCCGCCGGAACGGCACTGCTCAGCAGCCCGGCTCTCGGCGCAGGCGCCGCACTCCGCGGCGGCGTCCAGGCAGCCGCAGCGCTCCCGCTGGTGAATCCCATGTCTGCCCAGCAGGTGCAACAGAACTGGGGCATCTGCGACCACCCGGACTTCACCGCCGGCTACGAGAACCGTGCCGCCGTACTCGACCGGATCGCCGGTATGCGGATCGCCTGCATCCGCGGCATGTTCACCCACGACAGCAGGGGCGACGTCACCGCCGCCCGACTGCGGGCCAACAACATGAGCTGGGTGATGACGGTCTATCCGACCGAACACGGCATGACGACGGACAGCGCTGGTCGCCCGGATCCGCTACCTCGGGGACCACGCCGCCGACGTGTGTCGCGCCATCGAAGGGCCCAACGAGTGGAACAACTCCCGCTCCGGCGGCACCCCGATGACCGCAGCCGAAACCGTCGCGGTCCAGAAGACGATCTACCAGACCGTCCGCGCCGACCACCGCCTGGACCACGTCGTGGTCCTCGGCCCCTCCGCCCACGTGCTGGTGCTGGACCGCCACAACGGCAGCGACTACCTCGACCTCGTCAACGCCGGAATCACGCCGTACCAGGACGCTCAAGCCGTGCACAGCTATCCCATCGGCCAAGGAGGTCACCAACAAGCTGGCCGGACGTCTCGACTACGTGTACGCCGCGTTCGGGGACAACTATCCCGTCCAGATCACCGAAACCGGGTGGACCACCGGCGGCACCACCGGGACACCCCAGAACACCGAGGCTGACGCGGCCACCTTCGCAGCCCAAGCGGTGCTCATCATGGCCGGCCTCAAGATTCCCACCATGCGGTACGAAACCCTTGACGACTCCCCGCTCGGCGGAAGGGACGGGTTCGGCCTGTGGTCCATGCACCTCCACCACCGACACCTCCAAGTGGCGTGCGAAACCAGAGGTCAACTCCGTCGGGAACCTGCTCCGTGCGCTATTTGACCCCGGCCCCGCCTACACCCCCGCGCCGATACGGGTCCGGATCGTCGGAGACGTCGCATCAGCTGTCACCGGCAAGCGAGACAGGACGGCCACCGCCTGGCTCTGGGTCGCCGGAGACACTCCCATCCAGGCCAGCGTGACCGACAGCCAAGGCACGCGCACCTTCCAGGTCACCAAGAACCTGACGCGAGTGCCACTCCGACGCGCCTCTTGACGCGCTACCCCGCGCCGCGAGGCGCGGGGCGGCGGCCGCGCCCGGCCAAGGGGTGCCCACACCGTGGGACATGCGGTCAGCGTTGCCTCAGGATCTTGAGACCAAGCCGGCCGAGCACAGCGCCCAGGATGATGTTGACGATGATCAGGATGGTGTGGGCGACCCAGTAGCCGGTGGGTCGGTCTTCACCGTCCGCGTGCGCGGCATACAGGTTCTTGGCGAACGTCGCCCAGATCACGAAGTTCCAGACCGCGACTCCGATCAGGAGGAACGCGTGCTTGCGCTCGAGTCTCATGACTTCCTCCTGAGAGCGGCGACCACGCCGAGTGCCGACGCGCCTCCGAGCGCGAACGCCTTGACCAACGCGCCCTTGTCGGACCGGACCTCGGCTTCGGGGGTCTTCTTCAGGTCGACCCTGGTTGCCGCGATTCGGGCAGCCTCCTCGGCCTCCTCGCGATCGCGGATCTCGCGAGCCTCGGGCGACGTGTGCGCCCAGGCTGCGGAGTAGATGACGACCCGGGAGAAGTAGTTGATCCAGACGACCAGGATCAGTGCGATCCCGAACGCCTGGAAGGCGGGGCTGCTGGCGGTGGCCTGCAGCAGGAACCGCGACGCTTGCTTCAGCACCTCGAAGAGCGCCGCGCCCAGCAGAGCGCCCGACCACATCGACCGAGCGGGCAGCGGTGGGTCAGCCAGCAGCTTGAAGAACAGGAAGAAGAGCACCATGTTGGCCAGCAGGCCGATCGCGATGCCCAGGAGGTTGATCAGCCAGCCGAGTCCGCTGCCCAGCTCGAGCCAGTCGAGGATCTTGCCCGACAGGCTGGTGACCACAGCCGAGACGACGACGCTGAGGATGAGCACGACACCGATGGTCACCATCACCGTCAGGTCGCGCAGCTTGCCCGTCAGGAAGCCGGGCACCTCGTCCTTGGTCTCCTCGAACACAACCGTCAGGGCCTCGCGCAGGCTCGAGAGCCAGCCGAGGCCCGAGTAGAGGACCGCGACGAGGCCGATGCCCGCAGCGGCGCCGGCGGCGTCCTGGATCGAGCTGAGCTGCACCTGTCCTGGGTCCGAGCCGACCAGGTTGGGCAGCACCTCGTTGATGGCGTCGACGAGGTTCGTCTGTGCCTTCGGATACACGTTGGCGACCCAGCCGATGACCGCGAACGCCAGGGCCAGGATCGGAAAGAACGACAGGAAGGCGAAGTAGGTGACCGCGCCCGCCTGCAGGCTGCCCTTGACGGCGCCGTAGTGCTGCACCATGCGGATCACGTGGTCCACGAAGGGCCGGCGCAACCGGACCTCGTCGACCTTGTCGGTGACCTTCTGCTTGAGGGACACCTTGCGGATCACCGCTCGCGATCAGGACGCAGTTGGAGCTCGAAAGCGCGCGTGGGCTGCCAGCCCACGCGCTCGTCATGCTCGAACAGCTGGAACTCATCCGCCCCGAAGACGCACTCGAAATCGGCAAGCTCCGCGAACGCCCGGTCCAGGGTCGTGTCGTCGAGGTGGTGGGCGATCGTGACGTGCGGGTGATAGGGAAAGCTCAGCTCGTGCTCCAACGGACCGCGCCGTACGGCGTCGGCGAGCAGCTCGGTCTGCGAGATGCCCTCGACGAGGGAGACGAACACGACGGGCGACACGGGTCGGAAGGTACCCGTTCCGCGCAGATGGATGCGGAACGACTCGAATCCGTCGGCGACACCGGCCAGGTGCTCCTCGACCTTGGGCAGCTCGCCATCGCGCAGCTCCACGGGGGGCACCAGAGTGATGTGGGTGGGGATCATCTGGGCTGTCTCGTCCCCGATGGAGATTCGGTAGTCCTGCAGCTCCCTGGCCCAGGGCTCGGGAATCGCGACGGCTACACCGATGGTCGACACGGAAGGACCCTACTGTGCCGGGGCCACGAACCCGACCTGCCGGAAGACGTCTTGCAAGGTCGCCGTGGCCACCGCGCCGGCGGTCTCGCACCCCTTCTTGAGTACGTCGGTCAGGTAGGCCTGATCGTCGAGGAGTTCCAGCGTCCGATCACGGAACGGGGTGACGAAATCGATGACGACCTCGGCGAGGTCCTTCTTCAGGTCTCCGTAGCCACGCCCCTCGTACTGCTCCTCGAGGGAGGTGACCGAGCGTGAGCTGAGCGAAGAGTAGATCGTCAGCAGGTTGCTGATGCCCGGCTTGCCGTCAGGGTCGAACCGGACCTCGGTCCCGGAGTCGGTGACGGCACTGCGAATCTTCTTGGCGCTCACGGAGGGATCGTCGAGCATCTCGATGATGCCCTGCGGCGAGGACGCCGACTTCGACATCTTGGCGGTTGGCTCCTGCAGGTCGAGGATCTTCGCAGTGGACTTGAGGATGTACGGCTCCGGGAGCCGAAACGTCTTCCGGTAGCGGTGGTTGAACCGCTGGGCCAGGTCGCGGGTGAGCTCGAGGTGTTGGCGTTGGTCCTCGCCCACGGGGACGAAATGCGGCCGGTAGAGCAGGATGTCGGCCGCCTGGAGCACTGGATAGGTGAACAGCCCGACGCTGGCTGCGCCCTCGCCGGACCTGGCGGACTTGTCCTTGAACTGGGTCATCCGGCGCGCTTCGCCGAAGCCGGTCAGGGACTGGAGCACCCAGCAGAGCTGGGCGTGCGCGGGGATCTGGCTCTGCACGAAGATCGCCGACCGTTGCGGGTCGATGCCCATCGCCAGCAGTTGGGCAGCGGCCCGCAGGGTGCGTTCGCGGAGCACCCGGGGGTCCTGCTCGACCGTGATCGCGTGCAGGTCGGCGATGAAGAAGAACGGCTGGTGGTCCTCCTGCAGGTCAACCCACTGCCGGAGGGCGCCGAGGTAGTTGCCGAAGTGGAAGGAGTCCGCGGTCGGCTGGATCCCGGACAGCACCCGCGGACGCGCGGTGCCGGAGGCGGCGGCCGAGACGGCAACCTCGGGAGCGGTTGTCGTGGCCATGGGCGGCATTGTGCCAAACGCAGGCGGTCGGCCGACACCCAGTCAGGCCGTGGTCGGCCGCAGCCGGGTTGCCCGGCTGACCGATCTTCGGAAGGGTTCGCGCATGGTCGACGTACCCAGGCTCACCGACGGCATCGTCACCCTCCGCAAGCACTCCGATGCCGACATCGAGGGATGCGTGGAGCAGAGCATCGACCCGGTGAGCCGCCGCTGGACCACGATCCCGCTCGAGTACGGCGCCGACGACGCCCGACGGTTCATCCGCGACGTCATGCCCGGCGGCTGGGCGAGCGACCAGGAGTGGGGCTTCGCCGTGGACGTCGGCGGCAGGTACGCCGGCACGATGTCCCTGCGCGACCAGGGTGAGCGGCGCGCCGAGCTTGCGTACGGCTCCCACCCGTGGGTCCGCGGGACCGGAAACTTCGGCCGGGCTCTGAGGCTGCTGATCGACTGGGGCTTCGCCGAGAAGGACCTCGAGACGATCATCTGGTGGGCGAACCGCGGCAACTGGGCGTCCCGGAAGACGGCCTGGCGGCTGGGGTTCTCGTTCGAGGGCACGGTGCGGCAGTGGCTGCCCCAGCGTGGCGTCCTCACCGACGCCTGGGTCGGGACCTTGCTCAAGGACGACCCTCGCGAACCGCGGGGCAGCTGGCTGGAGGCTCCGACGCTGACGGGAACGACGGTCAACCTCCGATCCCTTCGGCACACCGACGTCCCCCGAATCGTGGAGGCCTGCTCAGACGCGCGCACGGCGCACTGGCTCGGTGGCCTCCCGTCGCCCTATGCCGTCGACGATGCCTTGGCGTGGCTCGAGTACACGACCGAGGGCATGGCCACCGGCCACAAGGTCACTTGGGCGCTCGCCGACCCGGGCTCCGACCTGCTGATCGGCGCCATCACCATCTTCGACCTGGTGCCGGGCGCCGAGGGGGTGATCGGCTTCTGGACCCATCCCGACGCGCGCGGCCGCGGAGCCATGACCGAGGCTTCCGGGTTGGTGGCGACGTACGGCTTCAGACGGTTGGGGCTACAGATCATCAGGGCTTCGTCGGCGATCGAGAACACCGCCAGCCGGCACGTCCTCGAGGCGGCCGGCTTCACGCCAGCTGGCACGCAGCGGCAGGCAACCCGTACGCGCGTCGGGTACGCCGACATCGCCCGCTATGACGTGACGGCCGCGGAGTGGCTCGGACTCAGTGCCAGGTGACCCAGCCCGTGTAGTGGTCGCTGATGCCCGGCGCGTCCGTCGGCGTACCGACCAGTTTGCCCGCACCCCGGAGACCGGCGAGACCCCCGTAGGAGCGCACGATCGACCAGGATCCGGTGGAGCCTTCGTCGTTGAACCTGGCCGTCACCCGCACGACGAAGCCGCTGCCGTCGCCGCACTGGAAGTCGCGGATGCCGACGAAGACACCGTGCCGAGGCCCGAAGACGGCTCGGGCTCTGAGGTCCACCGCCGTTGCCGTCGGACACTCAGCGAGACTGGTCGTTACCGAGCTGTCCCCCTCGAAGGTGCGGACGTCGGTGAACTCGATGGCCGTGCGGGTCCCCGCCTGCGCGGCCGGAGCCAGTAGGGCGGTTGCGAACAGCGCCACGGAGAGGGCCGCCGAAACGGCTGAGATGACACGGGTGAAGCGCATGTGACTTCCTTTCGGACGTCCCCCAGCCCTTCCAACCAACACTGCTGCACGTCGACTGCCAATAGCGCATCCGGGTGATCTGCGCGCTCGACGGCCTTGCTGTCTCAGGCGGTTGCGGCGTTGCGTCGATGCAGGGCCACCGAGGCGATCAGGATGACCAGCCCGCCCGTCGACAGCGCGGCGCCGACCAGTGCGGGCGCGCGGTAGCCGAAGCCGGCCGCGATCACCAGGCCGCCGAGCCAGGCGCCGAGCGCGTTGGCGATGTTGAGCGAGGCATGGTTCATCGCGGCGCCGATGGTCTGCGCGTCACCGGCGACCGTCATCAGCCGCAGCTGGAGGTTGACCACGAGGACCGACGCGATCACCGAGATCAGGAAGACGACGGGTAGCGCCCACCAGCCGCCGGGCGCCACCGCGGCGAAGAGCACCAGCACGAGGCCGAGCCCGAGCGCAGACCCGAGGAGCGACCGGAACACCGACCAGTCGGCCAGCTCGCCGGCCAGCCACGTGCCCGCGACCATGCCGAGACCGAACGAGAGCAGGAACACCGGGACGGCGGATTCGGACAGGCCTCCGACGTCGGTCACGGTCGGTGCGATGTAGGAGTAGACCGCGAACATGCCGCCGAAGCCGATGGCTCCGGCCAGCAGGGTGAGCCAGACCTGCGGGAGCTTGAGGGCGGCGAGCTCGCGCCGCCCGGTCGCTTCGCGGTCGCCGGGGATCGACGGCACGAACGCCAGCACCATCGAGACGGTCACCAGGCCGAGCACGGCGACGGCGACGTACGCCGAACGCCAGCCGAAGGTCTGGCCCATCCAGGTCGCCGCAGGTACGCCGAGCACGTTCGCGACGGACAGGCCGAGCATGACCATGGCCACGGCGCGGCCGCGCCGGTCGGGCGCGGCCAGGCTGGCGGCGACGAGCGAGGCGACGCCGAAGTAGGCACCGTGGGGCAACCCGGCCAGGAACCGGGCCAGGGTCAGCAGGCCGTAGGACGAGGCCAGCGCGCTGGCCGCGTTGCCGACGGCGAAGGCCACCATCAACGCGACCAACAGTGCGCGGCGCGGCAGCTTCGCGCCGAAGACGGCAAGGACCGGAGCGCCCACCACCACGCCCACGGCGTACGCCGAGATCACGTGGCCGGCGCTCGGGATCGAGACGTCCACGCCGCGGGCGATCTGCGGAAGCAGGCCCATGGTCACGAACTCGGTGGTGCCGATCGCGAACCCACCCATCGCCAGGGCCAGCACGGCCAACCCGAAGTGGGCGCACTTCTCAGCTTGTCGATTGGCGGGCTGGTCGAGAGTTGGTGTCGTCACGATGCGCCCAACGATAAATCAGACGATTGCATTCCGCCCAAACGCCGACCATGTGCGGCCTCTCCGCGGACAGCTCTCGCGATGAGTTCGCCGGCGCGCTGCGGTCAGCATGAGTTACCCGACGGAAGGAACGAGATGCTTTCGCAACCCATCGTCATCAGCCTGCCGACCGCGGACCGGCCCCGAGCCCACGCCTTCTACCAGGAGGCACTCGGGTTGGAGGCCTTCGGCGAGCCAGCAGAGGACGGCGTACCCGAACCCTTGCAGTTCGTGGTCAACGACGGGGTACGGCTGATGCTGGTGCCGCACGGCGGCTTCGGCTGGGCACTCGAGGGCCGTGACCTCGTCGAGCCCGGGACCCAGGAGTGCCTGTTGGGCGTCAGCCTTTCTTCTGCCGCCGAGGTCGACGCCCTCTTCGAGAGGGCCAGCGCGGCCGGTGCCGAGGTGGTCAGCACCCCTACGCAACACGAGTGGGGATACACGGGCACCTTCGCGGACCCAGACGGTCACATGTGGAGCGTGCTCGCGGAGTCGCAGGGCTGACCACCGGCAGCGCTCGAGCGTCCGGACGCCCGACCCTCGCGCCGCGCCAGCCTGCTCTGGTGTGATGGGGTCGTGACCGATCTGCGGACCGTGGAGGACGTCGTGGCCAGGATGCAGGCCATCGACGATGCACTGGAGGCACGCGACGGGGTGGCCGTGTTCAACCACGTCTACCTGCGGGTCACCCGGCTGGTGCAGGATCGACTCTCGGGCGGCACGTTCCACGACGACGCGTTCATGGCCGAGCTCGACGTCCGCTTCGCCATGCTCTGGTTGGCGGCGCACGACGCGCCGTCCACCGACGTCCCTCATGCGTGGGACCCGCTGTTCGAGCGCCGGACGAGAGGCGGCCTGCTGCCCATCCAGTTCGCCCTCGCCGGGATGAACGCGCACATCGAGCACGACCTCCCTCTCGCCGTGGTGGCGACGTGCGCGGCGCGCGGACGAAAGCCGACGAGTCCCGGCGTTCGCGACGACTACGAGAAGGTGAACGACCTGCTCGCGGAGATCGAGGGCGAGATCCGGCGGTCCTTCCTCACGGAGGTCGGCCAGGCTGCCGATGACTCGCTCGCCCCGGTGGTCCACCTCGTGAGCTCCTGGAACATCGACAAGGCCCGGGACGTCGCGTGGGTCAACACCAGCACCCTGTGGGAGCTGCGACGCATCGAGTTCCTGAGGAAGGCGTACGAGGCGGGGCTGGCCCGGACCGTAGGGATGGGCTCGCGGCTGCTGCTCACGCCGCTGTTGTGACCCGCTCCCGTCAGCCGAGCACGGCCAGGATGTCGTTGAAGGTCTTCGACGGGCGCATCACTGCCGAGGTCTTCTCGGCGTCGGGACGGTAGTAGCCGCCGATGTCAGCAGGCGAGCCCTGGACCGCGATCAGCTCCTCGGTGATCTCGCTCTCGTTGGACGACAGCGCCTCCGCAATCTCGCTGAAGCCGGCCGCCAGGTCGGCGTCCTCGGTCTGCTTCGCCAGCTCCTGCGCCCAGTAGAGAGCCAGGTAGAAGTGGCTGCCCCGGTTGTCGATGCCGCCGACCCGACGACTGGGCGACTTGTTCTCGTTGAGGAACGTGGCGGTCGCCCGGTCGAGAGTGTCGGCCAGCACCTGGGCCCGCGCGTTGCCGGTCGTCTGGGCGAGGTGCTCGAAGCTCACGGCCAGGGCCAGGAACTCGCCGAGGCTGTCCCAGCGCAGGTAGTTCTCCTTGATCAGCTGCTGGACATGCTTGGGCGCCGACCCACCCGCGCCGGTCTCGAACAGGCCGCCGCCGTTGATGAGCGGGACGACCGAGAGCATCTTCGCGCTCGTGCCGAGCTCCATGATCGGGAACAGGTCGGTCAGGTAGTCGCGCAGCACGTTGCCGGTCACCGAGACCGTGTCCTCGCCGTTGCGGATCCGCTCGAGCGAGAACGCGATCGCGTCGACGGGCGCCATGATCCGGATGTCGAGCCCGCTGGTGTCGTGCTCCTGGAGGTACTCGTTGACCTTCGCGATCAGGTTCGCGTCGTGAGCGCGGCCCTCGTCGAGCCAGAACACGGCGGGTACGCCGGTCGCGCGGGCCCGGGTGACGGCCAGCTTGACCCAGTCGCGCACCGGCACGTCCTTGGTCTGGCACGCTCGCCAGATGTCTCCGGCCTCGACAGAGTGCTCGAGCAGTGTGGCGCCGGACTCGTCGAGCACGCGGACCGTTCCGGCCACCGGAATCTCGAACGTCTTGTCGTGCGAGCCGTACTCCTCGGCCGCCTGGGCCATCAGTCCGACGTTGGACACCGAACCCATGGTCGCCGGGTCGTAGGCTCCGTGTGCCCGGCAGTCGTCGACGACGACCTGGTAGATGCCGGCATAGCTGCTGTCCGGGATGACGGCCAGGGTGTCCGCCTCGTCGCCGTCGGGGCCCCACATGTGCCCGGAGGTGCGGATCATCGCCGGCATCGAGGCGTCGACGATGACATCGCTGGGCACGTGCAGGTTGGTGATGCCCCGGTCGGAGTCGACCATGGCCAGCGCGGGACCGTCTGCGATGCCCTTCCTGATGCCCTCCTCGACGGAGGCCCGGACGTCGTCCGGTAGCTCGGAGAGCGCACCGAGCAGTGCTCCCAGCCCGTCGTTGGCGCCGATGCCCGCGGCCGCGAGGGCTGCGCCGTGCTCGGCGAAGACCTCCGGGAAGAACACCTCGACCGCGTGGCCGAAGATGATCGGGTCGGAGACCTTCATCATCGTGGCCTTCAGATGCAGCGAGAACAGCACGTCCTCTTCCTTGGCGCGCTCGATCTGTTGCGCCAGGAACGCACGCAGCGCGTCCACGCGCATGACGGTGGCGTCCACGATCTCGTGCTCGATCACGGGGATCGACTCGCGCAGCACGGTCGTCGTACCGTCCGCTGCCTCGAGCTCGACCCGCAGCGACGTGTCCGCCGCGATGACGGTGGACTTCTCGTTGGACCGGAAGTCGTCGGCCGTCATGTGCGCGACGTTGGTCTTCGACTCGCTTGACCAGGCCCCCATCGAGTGCGGGTGGTTGCGGGCGTACTGCTTGACCGACGCCGGGGCGCGGCGGTCGGAGTTGCCCTCGCGCAGCACCGGGTTGACCGCGCTGCCCTTGGTCTTGTCGTAGCGGGCGCGGGTGTCCTTCTCCTCGTCGGACTTGGGATCCTCCGGGTAGTCCGGGAGGTCGAAGCCCTGGCTCTGCAGCTCCTTGATCGCGGCCTTGAGCTGGGGGATCGAGGCGCTGATGTTGGGCAGCTTGATGATGTTGGCCTCGGGGGTCTTCGCCAGCGCGCCGAGCTCGGCCAGGGCGTCGTCGATGCGCTGCTCGGCGGTCAGGCGGTCGGGGAAGCTCGCGATGATGCGGCCGGCCAGCGAGATGTCGCGGGTCTCGACGTCCACGCCCGCGGTGGAGGCGAAGGCGGAGATGATCGGGAGGAAGGAGTACGTCGCCAGCAGCGGCGCCTCGTCGGTGTGGGTGTAGATGATCTTGGAGTCCGTCACGCCGCTGAGCCTATCGGGATGGGCCGGCGGCTTCGAGCCGAGCCGGGACTAGAGTGCCGGGCAGGCCCTGCGATCTTGGGGCCGTAATCACCACGAGGGGGCTCTCGGTATGGATGAAGCAGCAACTCACACGCTTGGGCAGAAGCTGGCGGCCGAAGGACTGGGCACCTTCGTGCTGGTGTTCTTCGGCTGCGGCACGGCCCTGGCGTCCGGCGGCGACTACGTCGCCACCGCGCTGGCGTTCGGCCTGACCGTGCTCACGATGGCCTATGCCGTCGGGCACGTCTCCGGAGGACACTTCAACCCGGCGGTCTCCTTCGGCGCTGCGCTCTCCGGACGGATGTCCTGGCGCGACACCGGCCTCTACTCTGCGGTCCAGGTGGTATCGGGCGTCGTGGGCGCGCTCCTCCTGCTCCTGGTCGGCCAGCTCTACGGCGTCGACGAGGTCCTGGCCGGCGTCTCGAACAAGTGGGACCACGGCGGTGACACGGACTTCCTCGGCGGGTTCCTGCTCGAGATGATCGGCACTGCGGTGTTCGTGCTGATCATCCTGGCCACCACCGACAAGCGTCGTGACGGCACGGGAATCCCGGCCCCGATCGCGATCGGCCTGGCCCTGACCCTGGTGCACTTCGCGCTGATCGGCTTCACCGGCACGTCGGTCAACCCGGCCCGGTCGTTCGGTCCTGGACTGTTCGCCGGCTGGGACGTCCTGCAGCAGCAGTGGGTCTTCATCCTGGCGCCGCTGGCCGGCGCCGCGGTGGCCGGCGTCGGCTACCCGGCGCTCTTCGGCTGGGACCGCGAGCGCCCTGTTCGTGCGCCCAGGCCGGTTGCCGCGCCCCAGGCGTGGGACCCCCAGCAGCAGTGGGCCGGCGGCACCCCCGACCAGGCCTGGCAGCCGCAGCAGCCGGGCCAGCAGCCGCCGGGCCAGCCGGACCCCAACGCCCAGCAGCAGTGGGCGGGCGGGCAGCCCGGGCAGGGCTGGCAGCAACCCCCTCAACAGCCCCAGCCCCAGCAGCCAGCCAGCCAGCCGCCAGCCCCAGCAGCAGCCTTGGCGCCAGCCCGACCCGAACGCCCCGCGGCAGCCGTGGGAAGCCGAAGGGGAAGACGGTCGTACCCAGATTCGTCCGCCCGAGGGGCCGTCCTGACCCGCTTCACCCCTGGTTCACCGCTTGGTGAACGACACCAGCTCGACCAGGTCGACGCCTCCGGCGACCTCCTGCTCGCGCACCTCGCCGACCCCCTCGACGTACACCTTGCGCTCGATGAGGTCGGGCTCGAGCGGTGAGGTCTCCTCGATCTGCAGCGCGTTCGGATAGGCGCCGTACGGCACGTCCACGCTCACCCGGAGCGAGAGCACGGTCGCCCGATCCTCGGCGACCCCCGCCAGGTGCTCCTGCTGGTAGCCGTCCCCCAGCCGTGGGGACGCGAGCATCACGACCCCGGCCATGGCACCGTCGACACCGGCTTCCCAGGAGCCCTCGGTGCTGGCGCGCTTCCCGTCGTACGACGTGGTGTCCTCGCCGAAGTACCAGACGTTGCCGGCCTGGTCCTGGGCGTACCAGTCGAAGGTGTCGCGGACGACTCGGCCCCGCTCGTCGGTCTCGACGTCGTGGACGACGGTCGTCGTGACTCCCGCGACCACCTTGGTCCGGTCGAGGACGGAGGTCGTGATGGTGTCGTCGCCGTCGTCGCTGGTGGACGCGTAGACCCACTCGTTGCCCGGTGCCAGCGGCAGCCACGGGTTGTCGATCCGATCGACGAAGTCACTCGGATCTGGTGTCGGAGTCGGGATCACGAGCTGGTCCACACCACTCGGTGGGCTCGTCGGCGGTTGCGACCCGCAGGCCACGGAAAGGCTTCCCACCACTGCCAGCGCAAGCGTCCGACGCAGGGCGTTGGGGGGCATGTTTCCATCATGCCGGACGCTGCTAGCGTCGGATCGGACCACCACCCACACTCATCACAGGAGATCGACGTGAGCCCTACTCCCCTCAAGGTGGCTGTCACCGGCGCCGCCGGCCAGATCGGCTACAGCCTCCTGTTCCGCCTCGCCAGCGGCGCGCTCCTGGGCCCGGACCGCCCGATCGAGCTGCGGCTGCTGGAGATCACCCCGGCGCTCAAGCCGCTCGAGGGCGTGGTCATGGAGCTCGACGACTGCGCGTTCCCGACGCTGGCGGGTGTCGAGATCGGTGACGACGCCAACAAGGTCTTCGACGGGGTCAGCCTCGCCCTGCTGGTCGGCGCCAGGCCGCGCACAGCCGGCATGGAACGCGGTGACCTGCTGTCTGCCAACGGAGCGATTTTCACCGCGCAGGGCAAGGCCCTCAACGAGGTCGCGGCTGACGACGTCCGGGTCGGGGTCACCGGCAACCCCGCCAACACCAACGCGCTCATCGCGATGACCAACGCTCCCGACATCCCGCGCGAGCGGTTCTCGGCGCTGACCCGCCTCGACCACAACCGCGCGATCTCGCAGCTCGCGGCGAAGACCGGATCGCCTGTCTCCGAGATCAAGAGGATGACGATCTGGGGCAACCACTCCGCGACGCAATACCCCGACATCTTCCATGCCGAGGTTGCCGGCAAGAACGCCGCCGAGACGGTCAACGACCAGGCCTGGCTGGAGAACGAGTTCATCCCAACCGTCGCCAAGCGTGGCGCCGCGATCATCGAGGCCCGAGGCTCGTCCTCGGCAGCCTCGGCCGCGTCGGCCACCATCGACGCCGCCCGCGACTGGCTGCTGGGCTCGGCGGAGGACGACTGGGTGTCGATGGCGGTGGTCTCCGACGGCTCCTACGGTGTCCCCGAGGGCCTGGTCTCCTCGTTCCCCGTCACCACGGCCAACGGCGCATGGGAGATCGTTCAGGGTCTCGACATCGACGACTTCTCGCGCTCCCGGATCGACGCCTCCACTGCCGAGCTGGCCGAGGAACGTCAGGCGGTCACCGAGCTCGGCCTCATCTGACCCGACCCGGCTCGTGTTGACATCGCATTCGCGCCGACCCGGCTCGTGTTGACATCGCATTCGCGTCGACCCGGCTCGTGTTGACACCTCACCGCGTCAACACGAGCCGCGGCTCTGTGTCGACACCTCGACTGCGTCAACACGAGCCGGGTCGGCGAAATCTGACCGTCAACACGAGCCGGGTCAGCGGATGGGGATGGAAGCGGCGGAGATCAGGAGTCCGGCGCCGAGCCCGACGAGAAGGACCACGTCGACGAGCCGGCGTCGTACGTGCAGCATGCCGGCCTGGTGCTCGGGAAGGACCAGCCGCGCGGCTGCTGCCCCCAACAGGGAGCACCCGATCCAGAGAACTCCCATCCGCCACCGACCGGTGGTGATGATGACGAGCCCGGCCAGGGTCCCGCCGAGCACCAGGAGGTACGCCGCACCGCCGATCGTCGAGGGATACCGGCGTGCCTCGGGGTCGAAGTCCTGGGGGACCTCGAGGTCAGGGTGGGCGAACTCCGAGAGCTCGGGCTCTTCCTCGGGCTCCTCCGGCTCCTGAGCGGGGTTGTCGGGCGGATCGGCCACGGTCAAGTCAGATCCTGTCGAGCTCTGGAGGGTCTTCTCCGCGATCGAGACGATGTTCGACAGCAGCATCGCGCGGGTCATCGGCCCCACGCCGCCCGGGTTCGGCGACACCCAAGCGGCGACGTCCCAGACCTCGGGGGCCACGTCGCCGGCGAGTTTGCCGTCGACGCGCGAGACCCCCACATCGAGAACGGCCGCACCCGGCTTGACCATGTCGGCGGTGACGATGCCTGGCACTCCCGCAGCCGCAACCACGATGTCGGCCTGTCGCACGTGTCCCGCCAGGTCGACGGTGCCGGTGTGGCACAGCGTGACGGTCGCGTTCTCCGAACGTCGGGTCAGGAGCAGCCCCAGGGGCCGGCCCACGGTGATCCCACGGCCGACGACCACCACGTCGGCGCCGGCGATGGGCACGTCGTGTCGGCGCAGCAGCTCCACGATGCCATTCGGCGTGCACGGCAGCGGCGCCTCGTTGCCCAGCACCAGCCAGCCGAGGTTGGTCGGATGCAACCCGTCGGCATCCTTGGCGGGGTCGATCAAGCCCAGGACCCGGTTCTCGTCACGGCCGCGGGGCAACGGCAGCTGGACGATGTAGCCGGTGCAGCCGGGGTCGTCGTTGAGTCGACGGACTGCGGCCTCGATCTCCTCCTGGGTGGCCGTCTCAGGCAGGTCGACGCGGATGGACTCGATGCCGACCTCGGCGCAGTCCTTGTGCTTGCCGTTGACATACCAGCGCGAGCCGGGGTCGTCACCCACGAGCACGGTGCCCAGACCAGGTACGACGCCGCCCTCCCGCAATGCCGCGATGCGGGCCTTGAGTTCGTCCTTGATGGCAGCCGCGGTGGCGGTCCCGTCGAGCTTCTGTGCGGTCACGTGGCCATCCTGTCAGTGGGCGAAATGCCTGGTGCCGGTGAAGTACATCGTCACCCCGGCCTTCTGGGCTGCCGCGACCGTGAGCTCGTCGCGGACGGAGCCGCCGGGCTGGACGATCGCCTTCACGCCGGCGTCGATGAGGATCTGCGGCCCGTCCTCGAACGGGAAGAAGGCGTCCGACGCCGCGACCGAGCCGGTGGCTCGCTCCCCCGCCCGTGCGACGGCGAGCCTGCACGAGTCGACCCGGTTCACCTGGCCCATGCCGACACCGACCGAAGCGCCTCCGGAGGCCAGAAGAATCGCGTTGGACTTCACCGAACGGCATGCCTGCCAGGCGAACGCCAGGTCTGCCAGGGTCGCGTCGTCGGCGGGTTCCCCGGTCGCCAGCGTCCACGTCTTCGGGTCGTCGCCGTCGGCGTCGACGTGGTCGACCCGCTGCATGAGTACGCCGCCCGAGACGGCACGGAACTCGACGGGGTCGGCGTGCTCGTCGACCGGGCAGACCAGGATCCGGATGTTCTTCTTGCCCTGCAGCACCTCGACCGCACCGTCGTCGTACGCCGGCGCCACGATCACCTCGGTGAACACCTCCGCCACCTGCTCGGCCAGCTGCTTCGACACCGGTCGGTTGACGGCGATGACTCCGCCGAACGCCGAGACCGGGTCGCACTCGTGCGCCTTTCGATGCGCTTCGGCCACGTCGTCGCCGACCGCGATCCCACACGGGTTGGCATGCTTGATGATCGCGACCGCGGGCCGGTCGAAGTCGTTCGCCGCCCGCCGTGCCGCGTCGGTGTCGACGTAGTTGTTGTAGGACATCTCCTTGCCGTGCAGCTGCTCCGCCGCGGCCAGCCCTCCACGCCCGTGCCGGTAGAGGGCAGCCGGCTGGTGCGGGTTCTCGCCGTACCGCAGCACGGCAGCTCGCTGCCAGGTCGCACCCGTCCAGGCCGGGAAGCCGGTCCCGTCGGAGGTGTCGGTCAGCACGCTGCCCATCCACGACGCCACCGCCACGTCGTACGACGCCGTGTGGGTGAACGCCTCGGCCGCCAGCCGCTTGCGCTCGTCGAGCGTGAACCCGCCCTCCGCAGCCGCGCGCAGCACGTCCGGGTAGCGCGCCGGCGAGGTCACGATCGCCACCGACGGGTGGTTCTTGGCCGCAGCCCGCACCATCGACGGCCCGCCGATGTCGATCTGCTCCACGCACTCGTCCGGCGTCGCTCCGGAGGCGACCGTCTGGGTGAACGGGTAGAGGTTCGACACGACGAGGTCGAACGGTTCGATCTCGAGCTCGGCCAACTGCTGGACGTGGGAGTCGAGGCGGCGATCGGCCAGGATCCCCGCGTGCACGCGGGGGTGCAGGGTCTTGACCCGGCCGTCGAGACACTCGGGGAAGCCGGTCAGCTCCTCGACCCTGATCACCGGGATTCCGAGCGAGTCGATCCTGGCAGCGGAACCGCCAGTGGACACGAGCGCAACGCCCGCATCGTGCAGTCCGCGGACCAGTTCGTCCAGACCGGTCTTGTCATAGACCGAGATCAGTGCCCGCTTCAGCGGGATGCGCGCTTCGTCGGCTGGGGAGGTCATCTTCCGAACCGCACCTTCCTGTCGGTGATGGTGAGTCCCTCGCGGGCGATCCGGCCCACGCTGTCGACGAGCATCCGGCGCTCGGCAACCTTGATCCGTTCGTGGAGGCTCTCGACGTCGTCGTCATCCTCGACCGGTACGACGGACTGCGCGACGATCGGGCCGGTGTCGACACCGTCGTCGACGACGAACAGGGTGGCGCCGGTGAACTTCACGCCGTAGGCGATGGCGTCGGCCGGACCGTTGACGCCTGGGAACGACGGGCACAACGCCGGATGGGTGTTGACGACTCGTCCACCGAACTTGGCCAACATCTCGGGCCCCAGGAGCTTCATGAACCCGGCGAGCACCACCAGGTCGGGCTCGAAGCCGGTGACGGTCTCAGCGAGGGCGCGGTCCCAGACGTCGCGCGAGATGAAGTCGGAGACCTGCTTCACGAACGTCGGCACGCCGGCCCGGTCGGCGCGGGCCAGGCCCTCGATGTCGTCGCGGTCGGCGCCGACCGCAACCACCCGGGCGCCGTACGCCGGAGCCGAGCAGGCGTCGAGCAACGCCTGGAGGTTGGTGCCAGCACCCGACACGAGCACGACGAGGCGCGCAGAGGTAGCAGAGGAAGCGGTGGGCACGACGCGGAGTTTATCGACAGCTCATGCCTCGTCCACGGCGGCACCTGTCGAGGCTTTGCTCATGGCCTGGCGTCGGTTGCGCCAGGTCATGAACAGGCCACCGACCAGCCCACCGATGCCGAACGCGGCGATGCCGTGCACCAGGACGTCGAAGACGAACGGCGACACATCGCGCATCCGACCCGGGCCGACCGAACCACCTGCAACGAACGCAAGGACAGCAAACGCCACGCCTGCGATCACGCCCCCGACGCAACCACGGAGGGCCCCCACGTCCCAGCGCGTGGTCGGGAACCGACGGTGGGTCCGGGCTGCGGCGACGGCAGCGACCAGGAACGGCACGGACACCAGCGACAGCACCCAGGACGCAGCCGGGCCGTTGTCCGGCAGCGCGGCCAACAACGGAAAGGCGGGGACGGGCCCGACCGACACCACGGTCGGCGACACGAGCGTTCCGACGCCGACCGTGAAACCGGGGCCGAGCAGATACGACCCGGAGAAAGCCACTGCATTGGGCATCACAGAGGCGGTGATCAGGGTGAACAACGCCGAGTCGCCGGCGTCGGTGTGCAACCGGGAGAGAACGTTGGCAGCGGTCCCGAAATCCATCGCCAACGAGATGGCTAGGGCGACCGCGGACGCAGCCCCGAACAAGAACACGATGCGACCCGCCGTGGACACCGCGGCCCGAGCCGAGACGGGGATCGCAGCAGCCCAGATCGCGGCCCGCCCGGAGCCGATCGCAATGGCGGGCGCAGCGACGAGCAGGGTCAGCGCCAAAGACCAGAGCACGACCCGGCTCATGGACGGGGCAGTCGAGGGGGTGCTGGCGAGCAGGCCGGTGACGATCGCCGCGACGGCGTACGCCGCACCGAACAGGCTCACCGCAGCCGGGACTGTCCAGTCCCTCTCGCCGTCGGAGATGGCGTCGGCGTCCGGACCGTGTCCGGCAACGGACTCGCCGACGCGCAGGCCGAGCCGCCAGATCACCCAGGCACACAGGGCCGTCAGCCCGAGGGGTACGACGCTCACCTGCACGCCTTGGACGAGAACGCCGGAACCATGAGCCATCAACCAGCCCGTCGCCCCGACCCGAAGCCCGTCGCGCGGAGCGCCGTGGGCACCGGCGTCGCTGACGAACCAGCCGACGACGCCCAAGGCGAGGCAGACGACCAGAGGGGCCAGCGCGGCCGCCGTACCTCCAAGGGTCGCGATCAGGGCCAGCGGACGACGGTGCGTGAGATCGGTGGAACCGATCGGGGGGCCCGATGGTGGGCCCGATGATTGGCCCGATGATTGGCGGAGACCTGTGAGCAGCGACGTCATGACCGCCCCAGTCTCACCCGATCCGGGGGCCGACCCCCGCAGGCCACGCCGGGCCGTCCATTTTCCGGGTGATCCCCAAGGTCGGTAACGTTGACGCGACATGCGCAACCCCGACGACTTCGACGCCTTCTACAAGGCCACTCGCGAGCGGCTGCTACTGCAGACGTTTGCCCTGACCGGCGATCTGCCGGCCGCGCGCCGCGCCGTCCGGGACGCCTTCGTCGCCGCCTGGCACCACCGACGCAAGCTCGGCCCGCAGCCGGACGCCGAGGCATGGGTCCTACGCCACGCTTGGGCAGGCGCGCAGCGCCGACGCACCGCGCGCATCTGGCATCGCGACAAGAGTCTCGACCCCGGGGCCAAGGCCACGCTCGAGTCCCTCGCCAAGCTGAACCACCAGCAGCGTCGAGTGCTGCTGCTCAATCACCTGACTGCGGCCGAGATGCCCGAGATCGCCCGCGAGGTCGGTCTCACCCGGGAGGCGACGGAACGGACGCTGCAGACCGCCACCAGCAAGTACGCCGTACAGCGCGACTCCGCCTCCTCGCAGATCAATGCCGAGCTGGCCGGCCTCGCGGCCGTGACCACGGGCTCGCCCTTCCCTCGAGCCTCGATCATCCGCAGGGCCGGGGCCGTACGCCGCCGTGCGTTCACCAGCGTGGGCATCGGGGTCGCCCTGGCCAGCCTGGTCGGAACAGGCTTGTTCGTGACCGACGAGACCGGCGTGTCCCCGAAGCTTCCCGACGAGGAGCTGGTCGGAACCGTCGACGAGCCCGGACCCGAGGCGCCGCGGCTGGAGGCGGCGGAGCTCCTCGGGCCGGAGCAGGCCACTCGCCTCGAGCCGGCGAGGACCTGGCGGGAGGGGCGAACGACTCCGAACAACTCCGGCGACGGGCTCTACAGCCCGTGCCAGGAATCTCGCTTCGCCGACCCCGACGGGACCCAGACCCTGGTTCGCACCTTCCGTTCCGACACCCCGAAGCGCGGAATCCGCGTGCGGGCCGCCCAGGCCACCGAGCTGTCGCGCAACCCCCGCAGCGCCAGGAGGGCCTACAACACGACGCGAGGGTGGTACGCCGCCTGCGCGGCACCGCGAACCCAGCTCGTCGCGACGTACGACGTGCCGGGCGTCGGCGACCGAGCCTCGGCATTCCTGCTGCAGACCTACGGTAGGCGGCCGAGCACGCTCGCGGTTGCGGTCGCGCGCACCAGTCGGATCACCACCACGGTTTTCCGCGAGGCCGCGGAAGTCGAGCGACGACCAGAGGTGGCTCCGGTGGCCAACCTGCTGGCCGCTGCCGTCAACCGGCTCTGCGGCACCCCCGGCGCCGGTGACTGCGCCGCGCCGCCACGGCTGGTTGCCATCCCCGCACCGGCAGTCGGCGATGCGCCAGGCCTGCTGCAGGCCGTCGACTTTCCGCAGGCGGGCTCGGTCAACGGCACCTGGACTGGCACCAAACCGTCGCAAGGCGACCGAGAACCTCGCGACCATCGCGTGCGACACCAGTGACTTCAGCGGCGACCCGGTCAGCGACGGCATGACCCGCACCTTCCTGATGTTGGATGGCCGTCTGCCCAAGCAGTTCGGGATCACCGAGACCGCCGGCAACCTCCCCAGTCGACGGGCGGCGGGTGAGTTCCTCGACGACGTACGAAGCCGGATGGCCGGCTGCGAGGACGACGACCCTGCCAGCACCGTCACCGAGCTTTCGGACAGCTCCGGCAGGGCGGTCGAGATCGCCGCCTGGCAGGTGGTGACCGAGGTCAACGACAACGACAGCCTCGACGTCCTGATGGCGATCGTGCGTCGGGGCAAGACCGTCGCCCAGATCGGCTTCGTGACCGCCGAGGGCGCCAGCTTCGCCCCGCGTACGTTCCTGGCGCTGGCCGAGCGAGCCGCCGAGAGACTTGCGTACATGCCGAAATAGATCCCATGGGCATGCAACCCTGAACGTGAGCCGGGCGTATCCACTGCACATACGGACGGCGATGGAGAGGGTGAGATCGGTGGACGAGAGCACCTTCGATGAGTTCTACACAGGTTCCTTCAAGCGGATCACCGGCCAGCTCTACGCGATGATCGGCGACCACGACGAGGCGCAGGAGTGTGTCCAGGAGGCGTTCGTCCGCGCCTGGGCCCACCGACGCAAGCTGGACCGGGCTGACCACCCTGAGGCCTGGGTCCGCACCACGGCCTATCGGTTGGCGGTGAGCCGCTGGCGTCGTACCCAACTCGGCAGGCGCCCCGTGGACCGGGCAGTCGGAGCTGCCGCCACCACGCCGAGCATCAGCGAGACCCACGTGGCCCTGGTGAATGCGCTCAAACAGCTCCCGGAGCCTCAACGACGAGCCTTGGTCCTGCACCACCTTTGTGACCTTCCCGTCCAGCAGGTTGCCCGTGAGGTGGGAGTCCCCGAAGGGACCGTCAAGGCGCGCCTCAGCCGGGGCCGTACGGCGCTGGCTGCCCTGCTGGGTGACGACTCTTCGCCGGGCACCGGCGGTTTCCAGGAAGGAGCGAGTCATGTCTAACGACCCGATCAAGGACCTCGAAGACTTCAACCAGCAAGGACTGAACGTGAACCCGCTCCCGCCTTCAGAGGTACGCCGGCTCGGCGACCGGATGCGCCGGCGCAACGCCGCCTTCGCCGCTGTCGGAGCCGCTGCCGCGATCGCCGTGATCGTCACGCCGCTGGCCGTTTTCGCCGGCGGACGCGACCACGCCGAACCGCCGTTCATCAACCCTTCGGTGTCCCATTCGCAATCACCGACAAAATCGCCGTCGGGTACAGACCCCTCCGCCTCGGAGACGACCAACCAGCCGGCCGAGACCATCGAGATCCCCGAAGGTTTCCCCCTTGCCGACGGCTTGCCGGACAGCGACGCCGCCGAGCCTGGTGAGGCGGGCTTGCAAGGTCCGAACCGGACGTTGGAGCCGTTGACGTTCTCGGCCTGCGGCAGCAGCTTCGATGAGCCGCCGCACGTCGACCAGCTCCTGGCCTCCTGGGACAACGTGGAGGACTACCGGGATCGTCAGCTGACGACGTTCGAGGACGCCGCCCAGGCGGTGGCCTACGTCCAGAGGCTGACGGACTTCTACCGCTCCTGTCCCGAGGAGGACGGCGGCCAAGCTGGCCACTCCATCGTGCACAAGGTCAACCGCACCGCCGTCGGTGGCGAGTCCTGGGCGGTGGTGACGCACTACGAGTTCGACGGCGCACCGGCTGTCGGTCTCACCGTCGTACATGTCATCCGGCTCGGCCGGGCGGTGCTGATCGACTCGACCTCCAACGAGGGGTCCGGCCCCGACGGGAACGCCCAGATCCAGGAACAGACCAACGCCACCGTCGATGTCGTCTCCGCCATGTGCCTCTTCACCGAATCCGGCTGCTGAGTGCCGAGTCGTCGCAAATTCCGCGAGTCGTCGCAAAATCACCGAGTCGTCGTAAGTTACGACGACTCACCGGGCCGGACCACGTGCCGAGTCGTCGTAAGTTACGACGACTCGCGGAAGATGCGACGACTCGGGAAGATGCGACGACTCGGCGGTGGTCTCGGCGGAGGTCAGAGGGTCTTCAGGATCTCGCGCATCAGGGAGGCGGTCTCGGAAGGGGTCTTGCCGACCTTCACCCCGACAGCCTCGAGGGCCTCCTTCTTGGCTGCCGCGGTGCCGGACGAACCGGACACGATCGCGCCGGCATGGCCCATCGTCTTGCCTTCGGGAGCGGTGAAGCCCGCGACGTACCCGACGACCGGCTTGGTCACGTTGTCCTTGATGTACGCCGCCGCGCGCTCCTCGGCGTCACCGCCGATCTCACCGATCATCACGATCGCCTTGGTCTCGGGGTCCGCCTCGAACGCAGCCAGGGCGTCGATGTGCGTCGTACCGACGATGGGGTCGCCGCCGATCCCGATCGCGGTCGAGAAGCCGTGGTCGCGCAGCTCGAACATCATCTGGTAGGTCAGCGTGCCCGACTTCGACACCAGACCGATCGGACCCTTCCCGGCAATGGTGGCCGGCGTGATCCCGGCGAGGGCCTCGCCCGGTGTGATGATGCCCGGACAGTTCGGCCCGATCATCCGGGTGTCCGTGCCCTCGATGTGTGCCCACACCTCGGCCGTGTCCTGCACGGGAACGCCTTCGGTGATGACCACGAGCAGACCGATGCCCGCGTCGATGGCCTCGAAGCAGGCGGCCTTCGTGTACGCCGGCGGCACGAACGCGACCGAGACGTCGGCGCCGGCCTCGGCCATGGCCTCCTTGACGCTGCCGAAGACCGGCAGGTCCTTGCCGCCCAGCTCGACGGACGTGCCCGCCTTGCGGGCGTTGACGCCGCCGACGATGTTGGAGCCGGCCTCGACCATCAGAGTCGTGTGCTTGGAGCCCATTCCGCCCGTCATGCCCTGGACGATGATCTTGGAGTCCTTGTTCAGGTAGATAGACATCGTTCTCTCTCTTCGTCTCAGGCGTTCGCGAGCTCGGCGGCCTTGTCGGCAGCCCCGTCCATGGTGTCCACGAGAGTCACCATCGGGTGGTTGGCTTCGTTGAGGATGCGGCGGCCCTCCTCGACGTTGTTGCCGTCGAGGCGTACGACGAGGGGCTTGGACTCCTTGTCGCCGAGGATCTCCAGCGCGCCGACGATGCCGTTGGCGACCTCGTCGCAGGCGGTGATGCCGCCGAAGACGTTCACGAACACGCTCTTGACCTGCTCGTCGTTGAGGATCACGTCGAGGCCGTCGGCCATCACCTGGGCGTTTGCACCGCCACCGATGTCCAGGAAGTTGGCCGGGGTCACGCCACCATGCTTCTCCCCGGCGTAGGCGACGACGTCGAGCGTGCTCATCACCAGACCCGCCCCATTGCCGATGATGCCGACCGCGCCGTCGAGCTTGACGTAGTTGAGGCCCTTGGCCTTGGCCTTCGCCTCGAGCGGGTCGGCTGCGTCCTTGTCCTCGAAGCCTGCGTGATCGGGGTGACGGAAGTCTGCGTTCTCGTCGAGCGACACCTTGCCGTCGAGCGCCTCGAGCTTGTCCCCGGCCAGACGGGCCAGCGGGTTGACCTCGACCAAGGTGGCGTCCTCCTCGACGAAGACCTTCCACAGGTCGAGCACCATCTGCACTGCCTGATCGGCCAGGGCATCGGGGAAGCCGGCGTCCGCGACGATCTGGCGGGCCTTGGCGTCGTCGACGCCTGCGCCGGGGGCGATCGGAATCTTCTTGACCGCGTCGGGATTGGTCTTCGCGACCTCCTCGATCTCGACACCACCCTCGACGCTGGCGATGCACAGGTAGCTTCTGTTGGCGCGGTCGAGCAGGAACGAGAAGTAGTACTCCTCCTCGATGCTGGCTGCGGGGGCGATGAGCACCCGGTTCACGGTCAGGCCCTTTGATCTCCATGCCGAGGATGTTCGATGCGTGCTCGAACGCCTCCGCGGGGGTCTTGGCGAGCTTGACGCCGCCGGCCTTGCCGCGGCCGCCGGCCTTGACCTGTGCCTTGACGACGACGACGCCGAGCTGCTCGGCGGCACTCTGCGCCTCTTCCGGCGTGTTCGCGACGATGCCCAACGTCACCGCTACGTCATGCTTGGCGAAGAGCTCCTTCGCCTGGTATTCCATGAGGTCCACGTCTACCCAGTCCTTTGTCGTGTCGTTGAAGTCCGGGATTCCACTCGGCACCCTAGACCCGTTGCCGGGGTCCCGACGAGGCTGGGTCGCCGGACGGGATGCAGCAGCGAGGGTCGTGGGCGCGTGACGTTCGCCACGCGGCCCAGTCGCTGCGACTGGCCCTCGACTGGCCTTCCACCACCCGACTGGCGCGTCAGGCTTGTGCGTCGGAGCCGAAGTGTTCGGCGACCCAGCCGGTGATGTCCGTGGTGGTCGCACCCGGTGTGAACACCTTGGCGACGCCGAGCTCCTCGAGGACGGGAATGTCCTCGTCGGGGATGATCCCGCCGCCGAAGACGACGATGTCAGAGGCATCGCGTTCGGCGAGCAGCTCGAGCAGCTTCTTGAACAGTGTCATGTGCGCTCCGCTCAGCACAGACAGGCCGATCAGGTCGGCATCCTCCTGGATCGCGGTCTCCACGATCTGCTCCGGAGTCTGATGCAGACCGGTGTAGATCACCTCGTGGCCGGCGTCGCGTAGCGCGCGGGCGACGATCTTTGCGCCGCGGTCGTGTCCGTCGAGCCCCGGCTTGGCAACGACGATCCGCATCCGCTGGGTTGAGCTTGTCGAGGCCATGCTGAGCAGGCTAACCGACGGTGCCACCGCTGCCAGAAAGACGGTCAGTTGTCAAGAGTCCGCACAAAAAATCCGCCGGCTCTATCCACAATCCAGCCGCCGCCGATTTCGGGCGGTCGTAATGATTCCGTTACAGTCGTGCCTTCGCTGTCCTGCCCCTGAACAGTTCGCTGTCCTGCCCCCGAACAGCTGGAGACCCCCCTTTATGGCTAACCACCGAGCATACGGTCGCGCACCTCATCGCGACTCCTCGGCGACCCAGACCACCCTCGGCAAGCACAAGACGCGTGAGCATTCCGCTCGGCGTCGCTCGCTGTTCCGTGGTCTACCGTCGGCACCCATCCTGATGGGTGTGGCCGCTCTGGCCATCTCCGCCGGTGGTGCCGTGACTGCCAGCGAGTCGGGCGTCCTCGACGCTGGCGCCGATCAGCTCCAGGTCTCGTCGCAGGTCAACGCCCTCAACGGCACCAGCGGCGTCTCGACCGTCGGACCGGACCGCGGCTCCGAGGCCAGCCGTGACTCCTCCCGCACCGCACTCTCCGACGCCACCGACAGCGAACTCCAGGCCGCGGTCGAGGAACAGGCCAAGGAGCGCGATGCCGCTCTCACCGAGCTTGCCGCGGCCGCCGACAAGCAGGCCGACAAGATCGAGGAAAACCGCTGGATCCTCCCGGTGTCCGGCTACCACATCACGAACACGTTCGGGGTGGCCGCCTCCTACTACGCCTCGACCCACACCGGTCTTGACTTCGCCGTCGCGAGCGGCACCGAGATTCACGCCATCGCGAACGGCGTCATCTCCGACCTGAGGTACGACGGCTCCTACGGCAACATGACCGTGATGACCCTCGATGACGGTACCGAGATCTGGTTCGCCCACCAGACCGGCTACGCCTCCGGCCTCAGCGTCGGCGACGAGGTCAGCCAGGGCGACGTCATCGGTTACGTCGGTTCGACCGGCAACAGCACCGGACCCCACCTCCACGTCGAGGTCCGCCCCGGCGGCGGCGACCCCGTGGATCCTGCCCCGGCGTTCGGCGTCCACGGAGTGACTCCGTAACGAGGGCGCGCAGCGCCCGAGCGGAGTCACTCCGTGGACGGCGCACCGGGTCGGCGACCCCGAAGCACCCCTCAAAGCCAACGATCGCCGAAGGCGGAACGACCTCAACCCAGGTTTCGGCGTCGACGTCCCGCGTCAACAAGAGCCGGGTCGGCGCCGTCAGCGACCGTCAACAAGAGCCGGGTCGGCGCCGTCACCGCGTCAACAAGAGCCGGGTCGGCGCCGTCACCGCGTCAACAAGAGCCGGGTCGGCGCGTCACCGCGTCAACAAGAGCCGGGTCAGAGCTTTTCGACGGGGGCGTAGCGGAGCAGTAGCCGCTTGACGCCCTCGGATCCGAAGTCGATCGAGGCAACCGACTTGTCGGCGATCCCCTCGACGGCCACGACGGTGCCCATGCCGAACGAGTCGTGGGCCACGCGATCGCCGGGTTCGAGGGACGGGATCGGGCGGGCCGGCTTCGCCTTGGCTGCGGCATCCATCCGCAGCGCCGCCGAGCCGAAGTTGCGGCGTCCGGCCTGGGTCGGTGACGCAAGCGAGGTCGATCCGTAGTCGGGCCGGTTCCACTGGGTCTGGGCGGCCTCGGTGCGCCGCCAGTCGACGAGGTCGACCGGCAGCTCGTCGAGGAACCGTGACGCCGGGTTGTGCGACGGCGCGCCCCACGCGGACCGGACGACGGCCCGGGACAGGTAGAGCCGCTCACGCGCCCTCGTGACGCCGACGTACGCCAGCCGGCGTTCCTCCTCGAGCTCGGGCTGGTCGCCGAGCGACCGGGCGTGGGGGAAGACGCCGTCCTCGAGACCGGTCAGGAACACGACCGGGAACTCCAGTCCCTTTGCGGTGTGCAGCGTCATCAGCGTCACCACACCCGAGTCGTCACCGTCGGGTGAGTCGGGGATCTGGTCTGCGTCGGCCACCAGCGCCACCCGCTCGAGGAAGTCGGGGAGGCCGGGGGCGACCGTGCCCGCCTCCACGTCGGAGGGATCGGCGGAGGGCCCGGCCACCGGGTCGTCGGAGAACTCGCGGGCCACGGCGACGAGCTCGGCGAGGTTCTCGACGCGGGTCTCGTCCTGAGGATCGTCGGATCCTTCGAGCTCGGCGAGGTAGCCGGAGCGTTCGAGCACCGTTTCCAGGATCACGTCGGCCCGCTCCCCCGCGTCGACCATCGACTGGAGCTCCATCACCAGCGCCACGAAGCCGTTGATCGCATTGAGCGAGCGGGTCGCGACACCGGGCGCGTCGTCGGCGCGAACCAGCGCCTCCCAGAAGGTGATCCGGTCGCGGCTGGCCAGCGCGGCGATGCAGGCCTCGGCTCGTTCGCCGATCCCGCGTTTGGGGGTGTTGAGCACCCGCCGTAGCGAGATCTCGTCGGCCGGGTTGGCCAGCATCCGTAGGTAGGCCAAGGCGTCGCGGACCTCGCGGCGCTCGTAGAACCGAACCCCGCCCACGACCTTGTAGGGCTGGCCGGTGCGGATGAACACCTCCTCGAACACCCGCGACTGCGCATTGGTGCGGTAGAAGACGGCCATGTCGGCAGCTCGGGCGCCACCGCCGTCGGTCAGGCTGGTCGATCTCCTCGGAGACGAACCGGGCCTCGTCTCGCTCGTCGTCCCCGACGTAACCCACGATCCGCGCGCCCGCGCCGGCATCGGACCACAGCTTCTTGGGCTTGCGCCCCTTGTTGTGCCCGATGACCGAGTTGGCGGCGTTGAGGATCGTCTGCGTCGAGCGGTAGTTCTGCTCCAGCATGATCGTCTTCGCGTTGGGGAAGTCCTGCTCGAAGTCGAGGATGTTGCGGATGTTGGCGCCGCGGAACGCGTAGATCGACTGGTCCGCGTCACCGACCACCATCAGCTCGCTGGCCTCGACGCGTTCGGCCCTCTGGTTTCGAGACGGGCGCAGAGCGCCCTCCTCAACCGCCGGGTCCGGCTCGACCGCCGGATCCAGCTCGACCAGCGAATCTTCCATGGAGTCGGCACAGAGCTGGTGGATCAGCGCGTATTGGGCGTGGTTGGTGTCCTGGTACTCGTCGACGAGCACGTGGCGGAACCGCCGGCGGTAGGTCTCGCGCACCTCGGGGAACTGCTGGAACAGGTGCACGGTCGTCATGATCAGGTCGTCGAAGTCGAGGGCGTTGGCGTCCCGCAGTCGCTGCTGGTAGCTCTCGTAGGCGGCGGCGTACACCTCCTCGAAGTTGTTCCGCGTGTCCTTGGCGGCGTCGTCGGGGTCCTTCAGCTCGTTCTTGCAGTTCGAGACCCAGTTGAGTACGGCGCGCGGCTGGTAGCGCTTCGGGTCGAGCTCGAGGTCGTTGACCACGATCGACATCAGGCGCTTGGAGTCGGCGGAGTCGTAGATCGAGAAGTTGGACTTGAAACCGACCTTGTCGATCTCCTTGCGCAGGATCCGCACGCAGGCCGAGTGGAACGTGGAGACCCACATGATCCGGGCGCGCTTGCCGACCAGATCCTCGACCCGCTCCTTCATCTCCGAGGCGGCCTTGTTGGTGAACGTGATCGCGAGGATCGAACCGGGATGTGCCTTGCGCTGCGAGACCAGCCAGGCGATCCGACGCGTGAGCACGCGGGTCTTTCCGGAGCCGGCGCCGGCGACCACCAGCAGCGGGGCACCGGCATGCACCACGGCGGCGCGCTGAGGCTCGTTGAGCCCGGCGAGGAGCTCGTCGGCATCGGGGGTACGACGCGGGGCGGGGGCCGTCTCGTCGTCGCCTGACTCGGGAGCAGTCTCGGGAGCGGACAGGGTGAAAGGGGTGCTCATCTCGTCTCCAACCCTACGTTGCGCCGGGGACAACGAAGGCGGGGTGCTGCGTCTTCTGGCAACCCCTTGCGCAGGCAGGGCCCGGCGTTGTGTGCTCGATCACACAGTGCTCGTGAAGGAGGCACCATGACCCAGACAGTTGACCGAGAGACCGCGACGGTTCCCCAGAAGCGCGTGGACGCGTGGCTCGGCGAGTTCGAGGCCGCCTTGAAGGCGCGCGACGTCCACCGGGTCGCCGGCCTGTTCGCCGCGGCCAGCTACTGGCGCGACCTGATCTCGTTCTCGTGGAACATCGTCACGGTCGAGAACCCGGCCGGGGTTGCCGACCTGTTGGGCGAGACCCTTGACCGAACCGATCCTTCGTTCTTCGTCACCGACGAGCCTCCGACCGAAGCGGACGGGGTGACGACGGCGTGGTTCAGGTTCGAGACGGCAGTCGGCCGCGGCAAGGGGCTGCTGCGCCTGGTCGAGGAGGACGGCGAGGCGAAGGCGTGGACCTTCCTCACCACGATGTACGAGCTCAAGGGCCACGAGGAGCCGTGCGGCGACGCGCGACCGATGGGTACCGAGCACGGTGCCCACCGGGACCGGACGACGTGGCTCGAGCGCCGCCAGCAGGAGGAGGCCGAGCTCGGCGTCGGCACCCACCCCTACGTGCTGGTCATCGGGGGCGGCCAGGGTGGGATCGCCCTCGGCGCCAGGCTGCGACAGCTCGGCGTACCCAGTCTGGTGATCGACAAGCACGCGCGGCCCGGCGACCAGTGGCGCGGCCGCTACAAGTCCCTGTGCCTGCACGACCCGGTCTGGTACGACCACCTGCCCTACCTGAAGTTCCCCGACAACTGGCCGGTCTTCTCGCCGAAGGACAAGATCGGCGACTGGCTGGAGTCCTACACGAAGGTGATGGAGGTGCCCTACTGGTCGTCCACGGTCGCGACCAGTGCGTCGTACTCCGACGAGACCCGCGAGTGGACGGTCGAGGTCGAGCGCGAGGGCAAGCCGCTGACGCTCCGGCCCAAGCAGCTCGTGCTGGCGACGGGGATGTCCGGCAAGCCGAACATCCCGGTCCTTCCCGGCCAGGACGTGTTCCGCGGCGACCAGCACCACTCGTCCGCGCACCCCGGACCCGACGCGTACGTCGGCAAGAAGGTCGTGGTCGTCGGCAGCAACAACTCGGCCTTCGACATCTGCGGGGCTCTCTGGGAGCACGGCATCGACGTCACGATGGTGCAGCGCTCCTCGACGCACATCGTGAAGAGCGACACCCTGATGGACATCGGCCTGGGCTCCCTCTACTCGGAGCGGGCCGTCGCGTCCGGGATCACCACCGACAAGGCGGACCTGATCTTCGCGTCGCTCCCCTACCGGATCCTGCACGAGTTCCAGATCCCGCTCTACCAGCAGATGGCCGAGCGGGACAAGGACTTCTACGAACGCCTGGAGAGGGCCGGCTTCGACCACGACTGGGGCGACGACGGCTCCGGGCTGTTCATGAAGTACCTGCGCCGCGGCTCGGGCTACTACATCGACGTGGGTGCGGCGGACCTGGTGGCGAACGGTGACGTGAAGCTCGCCCACGGCCAGGTCGACCACCTGACTGAGAACTCAGTGGTGCTCGCCGACGGCACCGAGCTGCCCGCCGACCTGGTCGTCTACGCGACCGGCTACGGCTCGATGAACGGCTGGGCCGCCGACCTGATCAGCCAAGAGGTCGCCGACCGGGTGGGGAAGGTCTGGGGCTTGGGCTCGGACACCACCAAGGACCCCGGACCGTGGGAGGGCGAGCAGCGCAACATGTGGAAGCCGACCCAGCAGGAGGCGCTGTGGTTCCACGGCGGCAACCTGCACCAGTCCCGCCACTACTCGCTGTACCTGGCGCTGCAGCTCAAGGCCCGCAGCGTGGGCCTCGAGACCCCTGTCTACGGCTTGCCGGAGGTGCACCACCTGCGCTAGCAGCCGGTCACGACTCCTGCGGGTTGAGCACCAGCTTGCCGACCGTGCCGCGGCCGCGGATGTCCCGATGCGCCTGGGCGGCCTGCGAGAGCGGATAGTCGCCTCCCGAGATCGGTCGAAGCGTCCCGTCCAGGGTCGAGGCGAACAGCTCCGCCAGTGGCTCGCCGATCAGCTCGGGGCGCGTGAAGCAGTGCCCCAGCCAGAAGCCGAGGACGCCGCGCGAGCTCGCCATCAGCTTCACCGGATCGATATTCTGTGCCGGCGTACGAGAAGCCATCCCGAAGGTCACCAGGCGCCCGAACGGCGCCAGGGCCCGCAGCGAGTCGTCGAAGACCGACCCGCCGACCATCTCCAGTACGACGTCCACCTGCCGGCCGTCGTTCGCCTCGATCAGGCGGTCCTTGAGGTCGGGTTCGCCGGCGTCGATCGCGACGTCGGCGCCGAGCTCCTGCGCCAACTTCCGCTTGTCGCTCGTCGATGCGGTCGCGATCACCCGACCCGCACCGAACGCCTTGGCGAGCTGTACGGCGACCGTGCCGACGCCGCCTCCCGCCGCATGCACGACCACGGACTCGCCCCGGGCCAGGTGGGCAGACGTGTGCAGCAGGTGCCAGGCCGTCACACCCTGGAGAACGAGCGCCAGCGCCGCGACGTCGGACACCCCATCGGGCACGTCGAACATCAGCTTGTCGTTCGCCAGCGCCACCTCGGCGTAGCCGCCCGCGACCAGGGCCACCACCCGACGGCCGTCCGGCGTCGTCCCCACCACCTCGCCACCCGGCACGGTAGGCAGCTTCGTCGGGGTCAGGTAGGTGTTCTCGGCGGCATGGGTGTCGGCGTAGTTCACCCCGGCCCGACTCACCCGGACCAGGGTGTGTCCAGGACGTTCCGTGGGTTCCGGCAGGTCGACGTACTGGAGGACCTCCGGTCCGCCGAACTCCGAGATCTGAATGGCCTTCATATCGTTTCCTTCGGGTGGGTGATGAGTGACGCAGCGTCAAGAGTGCGGGCCAGCTGCAGCCGTGACGAGATGCCGAGCTTGGCGTAGATCCTGGACAGGTATACCTCGACACTGCGCGGGGCGTAGTGCAGGGCTGCGGCGATCTCACGGTTTCGCAGGCCTTGCTGCACCAGACGAGCCATCCGCGCCTCCGCGGCGGTCAGCCGATCCAGTCTCTCGACGGCGAGGTCCAGGAGCCCCGGTGCCGGTTCGGCAGCCGGCGGTGCGGCCGCGGAGCCCGACATCTGCACGGAGACGTGCGGGCACCGGCGGCGAAGGGTGGCCAGGGTCCGGGCCAGCAGTTCGGCAGAGGCATCGTCGAGCTCGCCGACCACGACCACCTGTGCGAGGCTCATCGACGTCCCCGCCCTTCAGACTGTTGGGCAAACCCAACTGTCGCGGGCGCCACGACGGTGATCTGCTGGGGACACGTCGGAACACCCTGGAGGCAGACATGACGATTGACGGCACCTGTGCACCCGAGTTCGCGGCAGTGCGTGAGGCGTTCGAACGGAACTTCGCCGAGTTCGCGGAGGTCGGGGCGGCGGTGCACGCGACCGTCGAGGGCGTACCCGTGGTTGACCTGTGGGGCGGGCTGCAGGACCCCTCGGCTGGTACGCCGTGGGACCGGGACACGCTCGTGCACGTCTGGTCCGGCAGCAAGGGCGCCGTCGCCCTGTGCGCACACGTGCTCGCCTCCCGGGGGAAGCTCGACCTCGAGCTGCCGGTCTCGCACTACTGGCCCGAGTTCGCCCAAGCTGGCAAGGAACAGATCCTGGTGCGCCAGCTGCTCAACCACCAGTCCGGACTCGGCGCGGTCACCGAGCCGCTCCCGCGCGGAGCGTTCTACGACTGGGAGCTGATGACCAGCACGCTCGCCCGTCAGCAACCGCTGTGGGAGCCCGGCACCAGGCATGGCTACCACGCCCTGACCTTCGGTTTCCTGGTCGGCGAGGTCGTCCGACGGGTGTCCGGCGTACCGCTGGGTGAGTTCTTCCGCAGCGAGATCGCCGAGCCACTGGGCCTGGACTTCTTCTTCGGGCTCCCCGAGTCCGAGGAGCACCGGGTCGCGCACACCATCCCGGCGGACCTGATGGCCCCTGGCACACCCGTGCCCAGCCTCTACGTGGCGGCGATGACCGACCCCACCTCGCTGGCCGGCACGATGCTGCTCAACAACGGCGGCTACATGGATCCGGGCGAGGCCGACACCCGCGAGGCGCACGCCGCGGTGATCGGCGCCACCGGCGGCATCACCAACGCTCGCGGGCTGTCGGGGATGTACGCACCCCTCGCGAACGGTGGCGGCAACCTCGTCGACGAGTTCCAGGTCGCGCGGATGGGGGCGGTCAGCTCGGCATCCTCGGTCGACGCCGTCGTGCTCGTACCGAGCCGCTTCAGCCTGGGCTTCGTCAAGGCTGCCGACAACAGCCACCTGCCCCCCGCGGACGCCGAGGGTGTCCTGCTGTCGGAAGAGGCCTTCGGCCACATCGGCTTCGGCGGCTCGATCGGCTTCGCCGATCCGCGGGCGCGGCTGTCGTTCGCGTACACGATGAACCGGCAGGGCGCGGGCGTCGGACTCAGCGAGCGCGGCCAGGCGCTGGTCGACGCGACGTACGCCGCTCTCGGATATCGCCGGCCCGCCGGTGGTGGTCTGTGGGTCCACAGCTGATCACCGAAGCTCGTAGAGCTCGTAGGTGAGCGTGGTACCGACCAACGACCCCTTGCCCACTGCCTGGAGCTTGTTCAGCCAGCTGTACCGCTTGTCGCCGGTCTCGAAGCGCGGGGTCGAGAAGAGCGGGGCGTCGGCGCCGGCGGAAAGGTCGACGCGGCCGTGGTACTGGAGGAACACCAGCGCCCCGTCGTCGGTCTGGACCAGGGATCGGACATCGAGCGTGCCGGTGCCGTCCGGCCCGACGAGCAGCCAGTCCGCCGCCGCGTCTCCGACGAGCTTTGCGTTGAGCCGCTCGCCGGAGATGGATCCGGAGACGACCTCGTAGATCATCCGGGTGCCGGCAGGCGTGTTCGGCAGGACTCTTGGCGGCCGCAGCTCGGCGACCATGGTGGCCAGAGGCACCAGCGTGAGACCCGTCGGGGCACTAGGCGACATAGCCGCCGCCGCTGATCGACAGGGTGTGACCGGTGACGAACGAGGCGTCGTCCGAAGCCAGGAACGCAACTCCAGCCGCGACCTCCTCGGCAGTCCCGCACCGGCCCAGCATGGTGCCGGCCACCATCACGTCGCGGATCCGGGCGCCGAGCTCGGTGCGTGCGAGGTCGGCGAGCATGGGTGTGTCGACCGGGCCAGGCGCGACTGCGTTGCAGCGAACGCCGTACCGCGCGGCCTCGCGCGCGATCGCCTTGGTGAAGCCGAGCACCCCTGCCTTTGCCGCGGAGTAGGTCGCGCCCGCGGCCAACCCGGCCCGGCCGGCCTCGCTGGACATGTTGACGATCACCCCGCGGCGACGGTCCTGCATGCTTGGCAGTACGGCGTGGGTGCACGCCATGGTGCCGCGAAGGTTCACCGCCAGCCAGTGATCCCAGTCGGCGGGACTGGTGTCGACGAAGAACGCCGAGGTGTCACCCCCAGCGTTGTTCACGAGGACGTCGACAGGACCGAGCTCACGCTCGACAGCATCGAGTCCGTCCCGGACGGAGTCCACGTCGGTGACGTCGATCAGGACTGCGCACCCCTGAACCTCGTCGGCCACCAGCTTGGCTCGGTCGGCGTCGACGTCCGCGACCGCCACGGCCGCTCCCTCGCTTGCCAGTCGGCGCACGGTGGCTGCGCCGATCCCCGATGCGCCGCCTGTCACGACGGCGACCATGCCTTGGAATCTCAACATGACGTCGACAATAATTGACACTCCGTCGAGAAACAAGACTGCGTCCGAGTCAGCCACCCGATTTTGCGATCAGGTGCCGTAGATCGAGCGCAGCCAGACCGTGGTGAGGGTGTCTACGACCTCCCGGTCTGCCGCCCGTGAGCGGCGGGACCGCGAGTGCTCGTAGAACACCTCGTCGTTCATCGAAACCAGCGCCTGGGCCAACATCCGTGCAGTCGGAGGTCCTGGCAGTGCCGCACCCGAGGTGCGCTCGGCCTCGATCCGGTCGGCGACGGACCCGATGAACTTCTTCGCGACCTCGTCCCAGAACGCCTGCATGGTGCCGTTGGTCCCCCGGGCTCGCACCGCGGCGCGCAGCACCGGACCGTGCGAGCGCCAGTAGTCCACCGACTCGCCGGTCGCGCGCCGCAGGGCGACGTCGGCCGGTTCGCCGCCACCTTCGGTCCACGCCCCCGCGATCGCGTAGAGGTCGCCGACGACCTGCTCGGACAGGAGGTGCAGGACCGCCTCCCGGGACTCGAAGTGGAAGTAGAACGCTGATCGGGAGATTCCCGCGCGCGAGGCCAGCTCGTCGATCGTGATCTCGGTGATGTCGCGCTGGGCGAGGAGCTCCGTCGCGGCGTCGAGGATCGCCTGAGAGGTCCGGTCGCCCTTGCTCGGCTTTCTTCGGCGCACGCCAGGAGTAGACATGTGTCGATTCTGTTCGACACAGCGTCGAGAATCAACGACCTGTAGTCGGGGCCACCCCTCGGAGCGATACTGGCCTCATGGCCGATTCCGTCAACATCCTGATCGTCGGCGACGGTCCCGTGACCGACGCCCTCGGTCCGATGGCGTCCGCACTCGGCTGGGCGCCGACGACCGCCGTCTCAGTCGCCTCCGTCGAAGCCCAGCTCGAGGCAGGCGTCGATGCCGTGGTCGTCACGAGCCACCACGACGAAGTCGACGGCCCGGCGATCAGGTCCGCGCTCGCCTCGGGTACCACGTACGTCGGAGCGATGGGCTCGCGGCGTACTCAGGCGCGGCGGCGCGAATGGTTGTTGGCCAACGGCGTCAGCGAGCAGGCGCTCGGCGCTCTGCACGCCCCTATCGGCCTGGACATCGGCGCGGACGAGCCGGGCGAGATCGCGGTGTCGATCCTGGCCGAGATCGTCGCCGTACGACGCGGTGCGGCGTCGGCCGTCGGCTCGATCGGCGACCGCGACGGCGCGATCCACCCGGGTCTGCAGCCTGGAGAGGCGTTCTGCCCCGGAGGTTGACTGGCACTGGCTGACCGGCTGACCGGACTACCAGAACACCGCGACGCAGACGTTCGCGATCGTGAGACCCAGCAGGGCGTAGTAGAGGCCGTCGGGGATCCGCGGCTTCCGCATGTTGGCCATCACCAGAACCAGCACGACGACCCCGACGACCAGCTTCACGCCGATCTTCGCGTGGTTCACCTCCTGGTCGTCGGCCTCGAGCACGCCGACCAGGAACAGACCCATCAGGACCGCGGTGCCGATCCCGTCGCGCATCGCCGCGTTGACCTTCTTCTCCGGTTCGCCCAGCTGGACGACCAGACCGCCGAACAGGGCCGCCCAGCCGAGCAGGTGCACGACCAACAGCGCATGACGCACGATCTCCATGCGGTCGAAGGGTAGTGGCGCCTTCGGCAGACTCAGTCCACCGGGGCGTAGGCGCACACGTTCTCCGCATCGACCGCTGTGCCCGGGCCCCTTGGTCTATCGCGAGGCCCAGAGTGCGCTTTCGGCGTCAGGGCACGTCGTACGACGGACTGCATCCACTCGAAGTCCGGGTCCCCCGGGAAGAACTTGTCCGAGGAGCGGAAGACCACCGAGCGCACCCGTGCGTCCTTGACCTTCAGGGCAAGGTCCACGAACGCCGGCAGCAGCTTTTGCGGGACGTCGGTCCGGACGATCCGCTTCCCCACGTCTGCCAGGGACTCATAGCGCCGGAGCAAGGTCAGCGGGTCCGCCTCGTCGATGATGGCGTCGATCATGCAGCGTTGGCGCTCCATCCGCTGGTAGTCGTCGGAGCCGTAGCGTGCGCGGGAGAACCAGAGTGCCTCCAAACCGTCGAGCCGCTGGTCGGGCCCTGGCTCCAGATACCGCTCGGGCGGGATACCGAAGTCCGGCCTCCCCCCGATCGGCACCGGCACGTTGACGTTGACCGTCACCCCGCCCATCGCGTCCACGATCTCCTTGAACCCGGCCAGGTTGACCAGCACGTAGTAGTCGACCGAGACCCCGAGGCTTCCGGACACGGCCTGCTTGACGGCGTCCGCGCCCTCGTTGTCGCTGCGGCCGAGGATGCCGGGGTGCCTGGCCGGAACCTGTTCGTAGATGGCATTGAGCATCCAGGTGCCCAGGTCACCTTCGCCGGTGAAGCCGTCCGGGTAGATGTCGTGGAGCGGGCTGCCCGCTGGAAACTGGGCGTTCATCATGTTGCGCGGCAGGCTGAACATCACGGTTCGTCCGCTGCGGGTGTCCATGCTGAGCAGGATCACCGAGTCGGTGCGGACGCCGTACCGACCCGGGGCGCCGTCGCCGCCGAGGAGCAGGACGTTCACATGGGAACGGCCGCCCCAGGGGTCCTCCTCGCTCACGTCCCGTGGTGCGGTGGCGCTCTGGTTGTGCTCGAAAATGGTGGATACGAGATCGGCCTGCACCATGGCGTAGCGCGCGCCGATCGCGACCGGGGCGGCCACGCAGGCAACGAGTACGACGACGAACGAGGCACCCAGGAAGGTCTGCACCCTCGTCCGTTGTGCGGGGCGGACCATGAGGTACGTCGACACGAGGACGGTCGCCCAGGCCAGCAGCCCAACGGTCAGGGCCGCGGCGACGATCTTCAACCTGTCCGGGTCGAAGGCGACGTCGATCGCGGTGTCGAGGTCGCGGCCGAAGTACCACGCGCCCGCGCCCACCAGAAGGAGGGTCGGTATCAGTACGGCAAACCCCAGCAACTTGCGGCCGTTGTAGAGATAGCCCGAGCCCGGAGCCAGGGCGCCCATGAAGGTCACCCCGACGGTGCCGGCCAAGCCGCGAGCCCGGCGACGGTCGGGCCGGCGATTTTGCGCGCGCGCCGAGCCGCCCAGCCTCGGCTGCTGGTCGGTTCGTCCTGCTTCGTCAATGGCGCACCCTGCCCCTGACATCTTGGCTGCTCACAGGTGGAGCGGCGCTGCAAGTATCCACGGTTCCGTCCGCGGGGCACCAGATCAGACCTGAACGCGGAGGGTCGGGAGTCTGCGGATGTGCTGATTCCTGTCTGGCCCGGGCACCTGGCGTGCCCGCCTCGGGGATGCGAGGCGGGTGCGCCGCGCGACTGTCATTGTCGACCAATTGGCGCGCAACGACCCGCCTCACACCGGGTCGACGTGCAGTTGTCGACCAATTGGCGCGCAACCACCCGCCTCACGCCAAGTCGACCTGCAGTAGTCGACCAATTGGCGCGCAACCACCCACGCCACACCCAGTCGACCCGCAGTAGTCGACCAATTGGCGCGCAACCACCCACGCTTGGGTTGCGGTTTCAGGCCAACCCGCTTGGGTTGCGGTCGGCGTACGACCTGCGGGCCCTGCCCGGGGTCGCCGACACGTCGCAAGCCGTCCTCCCCCGCTTCGCTCCTCCGGGCAACTTCCGACGAGTCGGCTCCGTCGCGACCTTGCGGCCGCGCGGCCTAGACCAGCTGGGCGGGCACCCATCCGAAACGCGAGGCTCTGCGAACCACACCTAGTTGCACATGACTTGCAGGAAGGTAGGGTCTGAGCGATGACTCCGACGACCATCGACCGCCCGGCCCGGCGAAAGCTGGAACCCGACGAGAAGCTCAGCCTGGTGCGCACGCTCGGGTTCGTACTCTTCCTGCACGTGGTCGGATGGGGCCTGTTGATCGGCGTGGTCGCGCCCCATGACTACAAGGTCGGCGGTGAGGCCCTGGGCATCGGCCTCGGCCTGACGGCGTACACGCTGGGCATGAGGCACGCTTTCGACGCCGACCATATCGCCGCCATCGACAACACCACCCGGAAGCTGATGGCCGACGGCAAGCGCCCGATGAGCGTCGGCTTCTGGTTCAGCCTCGGGCATTCCTCGGTGGTCTTCGTGATGGTGCTCGCAATCGCATTCGGCGTACGCGCTCTCTCCCAAGGCATCGACAACGAAAACTCCTCGTTGCAGCAGATCACCGGTGTCTGGGGCACCACGATCAGCGGAGTCTTCCTCCTGCTGATCGGCCTGATCAACCTCGCTGCGCTGATCGGCATCGTCCAGGTGTTCCGCCAGCTCAAGCATGGCCAGTACGACGAGTCCGAGCTCGAGCGCCAGCTCGACAAGCGCGGGTTCCTCAATCGGATCCTCGGCAAGGTCACCAAAGCGGTCAAGAAGCCGTGGCACATGTTCCCGACCGGCTTCCTGTTCGGCCTCGGCTTCGACACCGTCTCCGAGATCGGCCTGCTGGTGATCGCCGGCGGGGCGGTCGCCGCGAACCTCCCCTGGTGGGCTGTGCTCACCCTGCCCATCCTCTTCGCCGCGGGCATGTCGCTGCTCGACACTCTCGACGGAGCGTTCATGAACGTGGCATACGGGTGGGCGTTCGCGCGGCCGGTTCGCAAGATCTACTACAACATCACCGTCACCGCGCTCTCGGTCGCGGTCGCGCTGATCATCGGCGGCATCCAGATCGTGACCTTGCTCGCCGACAAGGCGGGCATCCAAGGCGGCCCCGTCGCCGCGATCGCCGACCTCGAGCTCAACTACGTCGGCTACGGCATCGTCATCCTGTTCATTGTCACCTGGGCGGCCTCGGTCGCGATCTGGAAGCTCGGCAGGATCGACGAGCGCTGGAGCGCGCACCTCACCCGATGACCTGAACCGGCCGGGTCACGGCGGGGTCACGGCGGGTCAGGGCAGCGGGGCGAAAGCCACCCCTCGCCTGGGTTCACCGCCGAAGAAGGAGCTGTCGCTTCCGACCCACAGCCCGTCGTCGGTCGCCAGCAGGACCCTGCCGCCGATGGATGCCCGCTTTGGCGGGTTCCATTCCAGGGCCAGCCCGCTCTGCGGGTCGATCGCGCCGATCCCGAGCCGTGGAGCGGCCCCGCCTCCGTCCTGGCTCGCGAACCCGAAGGGGTTGTCAAGCCACTGGAAGTGGCCCTGGGTGTAGACCGCGGATCCGGTGTCTGACACCGCCCAGACGCTGTCGCCGCCCGTGTAGTTGATCCACTCGGGCTCGTCGTCGTCGGACATGTCGAACCGTCCGACGCCGTCACACACGGTCTCGAACCGGTCGCCTTGTCGCGGGATCTGACCGGTGGCGGCCACTGAGAAGTGGTTGCCGTCCGGGGAGAAGTCCACGCCCTGGAGGTAGGCGATCCGGCGTGGGTGCGTGGAACTGCAGGGGCTCGCAAAGCGGGGGTAGTACCAGGGGTCGAGCGTCGCCTGGCGGGCCGGTCAGATTCGCGACGAAGAGGCGGGATCTCAGCCTGACCCGCGACCTGCCTGAAGTTGCCGGTCGCGACCAGCTTGGTGCCGTCCGGGTTGATCGCCATCCCGAGGATCGTCACGCTGCCCCAGGAGTCGGGCAGCTGGTCGGTGATCGCGAGGTTGAAGGTGTTCGTGTTGGCACCGGTCAGCGGGTTCAGCGCGACGAGCTTCGCTCCAAAGCTTCCCCCGGCGTAGAGCATCCCGTTGGCGGGCACCAGGACGTTGACCCGGCCACGGACCGCCGACGTGAAGCCGGGATCGACCTGCGCCGGTGTTGGCATTGACGCGGACAATGCTGCGCTTGTTGGTGCCTCCGATGGCGGTGAACTCGCCGCCGGCGTACACCCAGTCGCCGATCGACGCGAGTGCCCAGACACGTCCGTTGGGGTTCAGCTCGGTGTCAAAGTCGGCCATCGCACCGGTTGTCGCGCTGAACGCGGCCAGGTTGGTCCGGTTGAAGGTCTGTCCGCCCTGGGTGAGACGCTCGAACCTGCCCCCGACGAACACGGTGCCACCCGACTGGGCGATCGCGTCGACGATCGGCTTGTAGCCTGCGCCGGTGTCGACGAGCGAGGGGGTGTAGTTCGCCGGGTTCTCCAAGACGACGGCTTCTTGCTGGACGGCGCCCCATGCCGAAGGGGACATCGCGATGACCAGAGCGGCCGCGAGAGCCAAAAGGGTGAACTTCGCGGGCCGGGTCCGAATGCTGCTGCTCGTGTTCCTCATCTGACGACTCCGTGTTCCGAGCGAGGGAGGAGATACTCCTGGACAGGGCTCGCGGAATCCTCGGATCGGGCTTCGGGGCCCCCGTGCTTCCGTTGTACGTAGCACCTTTGGCAAAGACAAGTGAGCGCCCTGAAACGCCCGAAAAGACTGGGATACCCGAGGGTCCGGCATGGCCCATGCGGACATGCGGCGTACCGTGGAGAACAGCATGAACGCGTCCCAACGAAGGAGAAGCTCATGATCGGATCTATCGTCGCGGGGCTCGTCATCGGGGCTCTCGCCCGCCTGATCAAGCCCGGCAAGCAGAACCTCAGCATCCTGATGACCCTAGGACTGGGTCTGGTCGGGTCGATCATCGGCGGCACGATCGCCTGGGTCATAGGCACCGGCAGCATCTGGGAGCTCGACTTCCTCGGCTTCGTTCTCGCCGTAGTCGCTGCCGTCCTGCTGATCGGCGTCGCAGAGGGCATGAGCTCGAAGAACAAGGCTTCCGTCTGAGTGGACAGCCCGAGTGGTCGGCGGCCGATCAGGTCTGGTTGAGGCAGGCAGCCACGGCAAGGCGGTCGACGAAGTCGTTCATCCGATCCCCGGAGTGGCCCTTGACCCAGCGGAACCTGACGTTGCCGCGCGCCTCCACCCGGTCGATCAAGGGCTCCCAGAGGTCACGGTTGGCGACGGGCTTCCGGGCGCTGGTCGTCCAGCCGCGATCGCGCCAGCGGCGCCACCAGCCGTCCCTGAAACAGTTGACGACGTACGTCGAGTCACTGACCACGACCAGCGGGCCCGGCAAGGCGGTGACTGCTTCCAGGGCTGCCCGGATCTCCATCCGCTGGTTGGTCGTCGCGGGGTCGGCACCCGATGCGTGGCGGTGCTCGTCGATCGCCCACGCCCAGCCACCCGGCCCCGGGTTCCCGGAACACGCCCCGTCGGTGTAGACCACGGTGGCAGCGGGCTGTTCCCCCGCGGCTGGAACGCCTCCAGGGTCGGGGGCGCCCACGAACTGCGCAATCATGAATCCGGCGGAGGTCGTCAGGTGGACGGCCGGTCGGCCGGTCGCCGGGACGACTCCATGCGCCTGATCGCGGCGCCGAACCCTGCCACCTCATCGATGGCGGTTCGGAAGTCGTCGGCTGGGAAGAGCAGCGCCTCGACGTTCGACGTTGCCGACACGACAGCGGTCCGGAAAGGCTGTCCAGCCGGAGCCAGCCCGCGGATGACCTCACCCGGACCGCGCTGGCTGACCTCGTCACCGCTTTCGATGACCTCCATGGATCCGCTGAGGATCAGATGCACGCTGTCCCCCGACCCCGGCTCCAGGATCAACGACCAGCCTTGCGGGATGCGTACCTGCTGCCCCAGGCCCCAGACCCGCCGCACCTCGACGACGCTGAGGTCGCGAAAGCAGTCAAGGCTGCGGAACTCCATCGGAAAAGCGTGCCTGGGGATCTCCCTCATCCCCCCATGGTGCCCCCCACCCGGTGAGATCAACCGGAACGCTGGGGTCCCCAGCGCAATCTGGGATGAACGGGGCAGTCGAACTAGTTCGAGGATCGTTTGCCGCACCCTTGCCGCCTGCCTAGAGGAGCCTTCGGTCATTCGCCCACCGTGTGAGCTCGTGGCGCGAGGACAGCTGCAGCTTCCGGAGCACGTTGGACATGTGGGTCTCGACGGTCTTGATGGAGATGAACAGCTCCTTCGCGACCTCCTTGTACGCGTAGCCACGGGCGATCAGCCGCATCACCTCGCGCTCCCGTTCGGTCAGCCGGTCGAGATCCTCGTCGATCGCCGCGATCTCGACAGATCCGGCGAACGCGTCGAGCACGAAACCAGCCAGGCGCGGCGAGAAGACGGCGTCGCCGCCCCTGACCCGGCCGATGGCGGCGATCAACTCGTCGCCGGTGATGGTCTTGGTGACGTAGCCGCGGGCGCCGCCGCGGATCGTGCCGATGACGTCCTCGGCCGCGTCGGAGACGCTGAGCGCGAGGTACTGCACGTCGGGCTCGTGCGCCTGCCGCATCACCTCGACTCCTCCGCCGCCGGGAAGGTGCACGTCGAGCAGTACGACATCCGGCTTGTGCGCGCGGATTGCGGCGACAGCGCTGCCGACGTCCTCAGCTTCGGCCACCACGTCGACCGCAACCCCAAGCTCGGCGCGTACGCCGGCCCGGAACATGGCGTGGTCGTCGACGATCAGCACCTTGGTCAGCTCAGTCATCTTTCTCCTCCAGTGGCATCCCGAGACGGACCTCGGTCCCTTCGCCGGGTGCAGACTGCACCGCGGCCGTTCCGCCGTGTCGGGTCATCCGGTCGATGATGCTGCGGCGCACGCCCTGCCGGTCGGCGGCGATCGTGTCCTGCTCGAAACCCTTGCCGCGGTCCCTGACGAACACGTCGGCACGCCGGGGCGAGACCTCGGCGTACACGTCTATCCGCTTGGTGCCGGCATGCTTGGCAGCATTGGTGAGTGCCTCCCGGGTGGCCAGCACGAGCGGGCGCAGCTGTTCGGTCATCGGTGCGTCGCCGACGGACACGACGTCGACGGCGATCCCATGCGCGTCGTCGATCTCGGCACCCAGCGACTTGAGTGCACTGGCAAGGCTGCTGTCGGGCGGCGCCGGGTCGTCGTACAGCCAGGAACGCAGGTCGCGCTCCTGGGCCCGGGCCAGCTTGCTGACCGTTGCGCTGTCGCCGGAGTTCTTCTGGATCAACGCGAGCGTCTGGAGCACGGAGTCGTGGAGGTGGGCAGCGAGGTCGGCCCGCTCCTGGGTTCGTACGCGCTCGGCGCGCTCCTCAGTGAGGTCGCTCGCCAGTCGAAAGACCCAGGGCCCCACGGTCAGCGCGATGCCCGCGACACCCAGCAGGCTTGCCAGGAGGACGTCGCGGGCCACCTGTACGTCGCCGCTGCGCAGCGCGAAGACGACCATCCCGACGATGATCAGCCCGGCCCCGGCCGCGATCCGCGCGAACGACGCCCACCCGCCCGAGCCGACCAATGCCTGGACCGGGTTGACCCGGCTCGACGTGTCGACCCAGCGCTCACGCTGGGCTTCGTCGGCCTGCCGCCAGAGGAAGGCGACCCCGCCGATCCCGAACAGCAGCGGCCAGAACAGCACCCCCCGCCCGAAGATCGCCTGCGGCAGGAGGACCAGTCCGACGCCGAGGGCGGCAATCGCCACGATCGGCCCCAGCTCCGACAGCTTGCGCTTCTTGCGCGGTCGCTTGCCGGTGCGGCTGGCGGACGCCAGACCTGGAGCCTCGCGGTCGAACCGAGCATCGGTCGGCAGCGTCATCCACAGGCCGGCGTAGAACGCGACTCCGGCACCGCCGAGGAAGGCGAAAGCGAGGAAGCCCGCACGCACCCACATCACGGGTACGCCGAGGTGACGGGCCAGTCCCGACGCCACGCCACCGATCCAGACGTCGTGGGTGTCGCGAGTGGCCCGGCGTGGCGATTCAGTCGGGAAGCTCATCGTGCTCCCATGCTCTCACCGTCGACGGCGCCGCCCCATGAGGCAGACCCCTGAGTCAACCCCGAGGCCCGAGCCGCACGACGCCGCAGGAATCAGGGCAGTCCCCGATGGTGCGGAGGTCCGGCCACCGCCACGATTGAGACATGACCACCACACCTCCACCTGCGCCGGAACAGCAAGCCCCCACCGGCCCGCGGGTCTCCCACCAAGAGATGCGCGAACTCGGCCGCCTGCGTCGCAGCCGTACCGACCGCAAGATCGCCGGCGTGTCCGGCGGCCTGGGTCGTCACTTCGACGTCGACCCCACGATCATCCGGGTCGCCTTCGTCGTGCTCGCCTTCTTCGGCGGCGCCGGCCTGCTGTTGTACGGCGTGGGCTGGCTGCTCGTTCCGGAGGAGGGTGACGAGCGGGCCCGAGTGCACCTCGAGCCGTCCAGCAGGTCCATCGTGCTGATCGCCTTCACCGTCATCGCAGCGCTGATGATGGTCGGTGACTCGGGGGGCTTCTTCGACTTCCCCTGGCCGCTCGCGGTCCTCGGTGTCGTGGTGCTCTCGATCATGATGAGCCGGAAGGACCGCGACGGTGGCCGGGTCTCCCTGACGAAGGACGCGCCGGCCACGGAAGGCCTGGCAACGGACAGCACGCGGAGCATGCCTACCCAACCCTGGCAGCCCGCTCCTCCGCCTCCCAAGCCCTACCGCGGCCCCGGTCTCTTCTGGGCTACGGTCGCCCTGATCACGGCCGCCCTCGGCGTCCTTTGGCTCGTCGAGCTCTCCGGAACCGGCGTCCCGGACGGCGCCTACCCCGCGCTGGCGCTCGGCATCTGTGGCGGCATGCTGGTGCTGGGCGCCTGGTACGGACGGGCAGGTGGGGTGTTGTTCCTGGCCCTGCTGTCCGGGCTGGGCCTTGGCGCGGCCACCGCGGCAGAAAACGGCGTCGGTGCAGACGAGCTGCACCGGCCGACGACGGCCGCGAGCGTCGACTCGACCTACAGCATCGGCATCGGCCAGCTCGAGGTGGACCTGAGCGAAGTCACGGACGTGCAGGCGCTGGCCGGTCGCACGATCCGCGTGCACGGCAACGTCGGGCGCATCGAGGTGATCGTGCCCGACGGAATGGACGTCACGGCCACCGGCGACGTCAGTGGTGGCGGTGACGTCTCCGTCTTCGACGATCACCAGGACGGCGACAGCCCACGACTCACCAGGGACTACGACGGCGGCGTCGCCGCACCACACCTGACCATCGATGCCGACCTCAACTTCGGCGAAATCACCGTGAGGACCGAGTAATGCACCCTCTCAACGTCAGCCACCTCGTGATCGGACTCGTCCTTGTCGGCATCGCCGGGCAATGGACGGCCGACCACGCCGGCTGGACCAACGGCAACAACTACGTCCTGCCGGTGATGCTCGTCGCAGCCGGCGTCATCGGCCTGGTCGCCTTCGCCCTTCGCGGGGTGTCCAGCCGGTCCAACACCTATCCCAACACCGACAACCAGGAGACCACCTCATGAGCAACGTCAACCCCACCCCCACGCAGGCGCCCGTAGCCAAGAAGCGCCTGACTCGCAGCCGCAGCGACTCCATGATCGGCGGCGTGTGCGGTGGTGTCGCCGAGTACACCGGCCTCGACGCCAACCTGGTCCGGCTGCTCGCCGTGCTCGGCACAATCGTCGGGTTCGGTTCCATCATCGTCGTCTACCTCGTCGCGTGGCTGCTGATGCCGCAGGACTGACCCAGCCAGCCCAACCTTGAGCTGCTCCGCATCACTCGATGCGGGGCAGTTCTTGTTGCAGTACTCGGTATCGCAGGTGCGTGACGTCGCGCGCTTCCACTTGCCGAACCAGTTCGAGCTCGATGTGGTCGGGCCCGAGAGAGTCGAAGAGGCGTCGACCTCCGCCGAGCAGGACCTGCACGAGATGGATCTCCATCTCGTCGAGTAGCCCTGCCCGCAGCAGCGCCTGTGCCGCGCCGGCACCGTGCACCATCACCGGACGATCGCCGGCTGCGGCCCGAGCCTGCTCGGCGCAGTCCTCGACGTCGGTGACGAACTTCGCGCTGCCGGGCGGAACATCGCCGTCGTCGATGTGATGGGTGAGCACGAAGATCGGCACGCCATCGTGGTGGTCACCCTGCCAGCGGCCGGCCAGCTCGAAGGTACGCCGACCCGAGATCACCGCGCCGGTGGCCAGCGCCTCGCGGTACACCTGTCCATTCGGACCATCCGTCATCCGATCGTCGAGCCAGTTGAACAACCGCCCGCCGTCGCGGCCGAGTTCCTGTCCCTCGCGGTCGTCCGGTCCGGCGATGAAGCCGTCGAGCGACATCGACATGTAGAGACGGATCGGTGTGTTCATGCGTTTCTCATCTCATAACAGTGGTGCAGGGTCAGACGGACTGCGGGAAGTCGAAGAGTCGGTACGGATCGTAGGCGTTCTTGACCGCTGCGAGCCGGGGATGGTTGCCGGCGTGGTACGCCGTGGCCCAGTCGTCCAGCAGCGGGTCGGGGAAGTTGGGGTAGACGCCGCCCGACCCGTCGACGTGCGCGATCGCCCAGGACTTGTCGACCCAATCCGACGTCTCCGCGGCCGTGTGTTGGAGCAGGAAGGTCGCGCTGCGATGGGCAAAGGCCGTCGCGGACGCAGGAACGCGGTTGTAGGCACCGCCCATGGCCGTGAACGCCAGCGTTCGAGGGCCGTCGTCAGCTCCGTCGACGAGCGTGGAGCAGAGCCCGTCAGCCGTCTCAGGCCGCATCGGGCGCGCGAAGAACTCCGATCGGCTGCGAAAGCGCGATTCAGGGTCTTCGCGTGGCTCGAGATCCTCGAACGTGTTCTTCAGCTGGTGGTAGGCCAGCCCACCACGCACGTCAATCTCAGGCTTGGATCCGACGGCCTTGCAGAAGTCCTGCAGGAGCTCATGGGTCGGAGTCTCCTCGTGCAGGGAAGCGCCGAAGAGGGTGGCCAGGGTTGGCTTGTCCGGTTCGGCGACGACGGTGAGGTTGGCGGTGACCTCATAGTTGGCGCCGGGCGCCCAGCGCTGCCAGGTGCGGATCAGCTCCTCGACAGGCGCCGGGGACCAGCGGAACTCGAAACGAGTTGTCACCGGCTCCGGGACGGTGTCGAAGGTCAGCGAGGTGACCACGCCGAACTGGCCACCGCCCGCGCCCCGCAGCGCCCAGAAGAGCTCCGGCTCGCGGTCGCGGTCACAGTCCACGATGCGTCCGTCGGCAAGGACGACCCGAGCCCCGACAAGACGGTCGCAGGTGAGTCCGTGCCTGCGCCCGAGCAGTCCGATCCCGCCGCCCAGCGTGAGGCCCGCGATACCCACGGTCGCCCCACAACCGGCCGGAATCGTCCGGCCCTGCCCGTGCAACGCGGCGTACACCTGGGCCAGGCGGGCGCCAGCACCGATCGTCGCGAGCCCTTCGCCTGTCGTGGCGATGGTGTCGAGCCCGGCCAGGTCGACCACGATCCCGTCGGACGACGACCGACCTGCGAAGCAGTGGCCCCCTCCGCGGGGGACGACGGGGAGCCCGGTTTCTCTTGCGTACTCGATCGCCAGTACGACGTCGGAGACCGAGCGGCACCGGACTACCAGCCGCGGATACACGTCGCCGAACCTGGCGTTGACGGGACGGCGTGCCGCCTCGTACCCGGGGGAATCGGGGCAGAACATCTCGCCGTCGAGTGCGGCGCGGATCCGGGTCAGATCGACCATGCCGCCGAGGCTAGGAGGTATCTGTGCGGTTGCGCTTGAACGAATCGTGCGGATGTCACAGTCGTGGCGGCGGCATTCCACGAGTCGCGAGGAAAGGTTGGTAGGAGGCGGCGTGGTCGTGTCCGCAGCCGCACCGATCGATGCCGCCACCCAGGAGTTCGCGAGGGCTGCGCCCGGTCAGGCGAAGGCACTCCCGGCTGAGATGAGCCTGGTCGGCGTACCCCACGTCGACCGCAAGCCCGGCCATTCCGTCCCCGCCGGCGCGGCCACTGGGCGCTGCACCGGCCTGGGCCAACGCAAGGAATCCCTGGAACCGCAACGTCCGCTGGAGTGCCTTCGGGCCGACCCCAACCGTGTGGAGGCAGCGGCGCCGCAACTGGCTGGTCGAGATGGCCAGGTGCTCGGCAAGGGTGCCGATCTCAACCGGGTGCCACGGCATCAACAGCCGGACTGCTTCCCCGACCAGCCGATCAACGCGTCCGGCGCCGCGGAAGGCCTGCAGGAGGTGGGCCTGGAGGATCTCGAGCGCCCGCTCTGGTCCCGACGCCGTGGCCATCGCCTCGCCGAGTCGGTCCACCGAGCTCCCCCAGACGTCCTCGAGGGTCACCCGCTCATCCACCAGATCGTCGAGGACCGTCGGGAACGGCGGCGCCATCCCCGGGCGGAACCGGACCCCCACGAGCGTCGTGTACGGCGCAATGACCTCGACCTTCGGGCCGGTCAGCGGCCCGACCAACTGTGGCCTGCCGCCGATCGGGAAGTGGATCTCGACGCCGCCGGTCGGGAGGTGCCGCTGAACGTAGGCCGTCGCACCTGTGCGCTGAATCCAGACGGTCCGGACCACACCCGCCAGCTCGGCCTGCGGCGCGCGCTCGACGTAGGACTGCGTCACGTGCGGAGGCTAGCCCCGTCGCGACCCGCAGACAACGTCCGACCTGCCCGTCTCCCGCCGGGCATCATCCGGCCCGGAGCAGAGCTTGTTGCAGCAGCGCCCGCGCCGTACCCCGCATCAGTTCGGTCGCCTGATCGCGGCTGTACCCCGCCACGTCCACCAGCCAGACGAGCGCCTCGATCCCGGTCGCGCTGCGGACGGCAACCGCGAGCCGATGCACCTCCGCGTCGCTCAGGCGGGGCTTCAGCACGGCCAGGGCATCCTCGAACCAGCCCACGGCGCGGCCTTGTCGCAGCGGCAGGTCGTGGGCGGTCGTCTCCGGCTCGAGGGACAGCCGCAGCATGATCCGTTGCTGGGGCTCGGTGTCGAGGATGAGTGCGTGGAACGCCCGCACTGCGGCGAGCAGCCGCTCTTCGGGGTCGTCGCCGGCATCCGGAGGGAGCAGCGAGGTCAGGGCGGTCTCGGGATGTGCCGCGAGGAGCAGCGACTTCTGGCTGGGAAAATAGCGGTAGGCCGTCGTCCGCGAGATCGCCGCCGCGGCGGCAGCCTGCTCGACCGTGGGGGCGGATCCGTCCTGCGCGACCAGGTCACGGGCCGCGGCGACCAGCGCTTCGCGGGTGCGCTGCTTCTGCCTGGTCCGACCGGACTCTTCGTATGCTGTTGACACGGCGCTCATGGTACCTTAGTTTCATCATGGGATCTAAGTCCCATAAACGAGGGAGTCGCGATGAAGACACTGACCGCCACCGTCCGCGAGAGCGGCGAGGGAGAGCAACGCTGGTTCTGTGGAGGCGGACTCATCACCTGGAAGGCGACCGAGCAGGAAACCGGCGGCGCCTTGCTGTTGTTCGAGGACCTGCTCGACGGTGGCAAGGTCACCCCGCTGCACCTGCATCCCGATGCTGACGAGACGTTCTGCATGCTCGAGGGAGAGATCACGCTCCTCATCGACGGCGAGCGTCGAGTCCTGGGGGCCGGCGGGGTCGCGTTCGTCCCGCGCGGTGTCCCGCACGCGTTCATGGTCACCTCGGCCGAGGCGCGGCTGTGGTGCCTCCAGACACCCGGCTCGGGAGAGGCCTTCTTCAGAATGGCCAGCGAGCCCGTCGTCGAGGGTCAGCCTCCTGCACCCGTCGACTTCGGGCGGGTGCAGGAGGCGGCGGCCGCCACCAACGCGATCCAGATCCTCGGCCCGCCACCGTTCGAGATGCCCGGCAGCTGAGTGGACTGGGACCCGGCACCCGGACCGACGCCGGACGCGTTAGCCGACTAGTTGGCCGACACCCAGTCGTCCCGCGCCTCGACGACGATGTCGGGGTGGTCGGAGAACATCCCGTCCACTCCGGCGTCCAGGAAGGCAAACGCCTCGGCGTACAGGTCGCCAGCGGCGTTCGGGTCGGTGCCGCGCCGGAAGTTCGTCGCCATGAACTGGTTCTCGGCGCGCAGGGTCCAGATGTGCACCCGGAGCCCCTCGGCATGCGCGTCCGGCACCAGGTCGCTGGGTTCACCGGTCGCACCCGTCGCCGGGTCGCGCGGGAGCACGAGGTCCTTGTGGGTGCCCACCCCGTCGGCGTACGACGCGATGAAGCCCAGGCCCACTGGGGTGATCAGGTCCCGGTAGGTGCGCGGATCGCCGGCGGCCACGAGGTCGTACGGCGCCCCGGTGGCGTCGATCAGCTGGGCCAGGAAGACCGGCGTCTTCCGGTTCAGCTCCCGCAGGTTGCCGGTCTCGAAGGACTGGATGATCACCTTGGACCTCTTCCTGTCCAGGTGGTGCTGCTTGAGCGAGCGCACCAGAGGCTCCTCGAGCGAGAGGCCGATCGAGTCGAAGTAGGTCGGGTGCTTGGTCTCCGGGTAGACACCGATCGTTCGGTTGGCCTTTCGTGACTCCCGCCGGACCAGGTCGAGCACCTCGTCGAAGGTCGGGACCTCGTAGCGGCCGTCGAACCGGGTGTTGTCCGGGCGTACGTCGGGAAGTCGCTCCTTCGCCCGCAGGGTCTTGAGCTCTGCGAGTGTGAAGTCCTCGGTGAACCAGCCCGTGATCGAGCGGCCGTCGATGGTCTTCGTGGTCATCCGGCCGGCGAACTCGGGGTGGTCGGCAACGTCGGTCGTTCCGCCGATCTCGTTCTCGTGCCGCGCGACCAGGTAGTGGTCCTTGGTGGACACCAGGTCGGGTTCGATGAAGTCAGCGCCGAGCTGGATGGCGAGCTTGTACGACGCGAGCGTGTGCTCGGGCCGGTAGCCCGAGGCGCCACGATGCCCGATCACTAGGGGCTCGGCCTGTTGGGTGATGCCCTCGAGTTGCGGCGTCGGGGCCGCCGTGGCCGGAGGGAGGAAGAGAAGAGGAGTGGTGAGTCCGAGGATCGCGCCGACGATCCGAGAGATTGGCTTCATCGCTGGGTCCAATACTGGTCGGGGAGTAGAGACGCTAGGGGGAGGATGAACGTCGGGTCAACGCACGTCGAGGAGCAGATCGGGGTGGTCGGTGATCAGGCCGTCCACACCTGCGTCAAGGAACGCCCGCGCCTCGGCGACGAGATCACCGGGCGCGTCGGGGTCATCGCCGAGGCGCAGGTTGGTCGGCAGATAGCGGTTCTCGGCGCGCAAGGTCCACACGTGCACGGTCAGCCACTGCCGGTGCGCGTCGCGTACCAAGTGCGAGGGCATCCCGATCGAGTCCTCCGCGTCGCGCGGCAGGACCAGGCTCCTGTGCACGCCGATGCCGTCGGCGTACTCGTCGATGGACGCCAGGCCCTCCGGAGTCGCCAGGTCGGCGTACGTGCGCAGGTCACCGGCGGCGACGAGGTCGGCCGCGTGCGTGTCCGCGGCTCCCATCAACTGCAGGACCGGCACGCGCAGCCGACCGGCGAGACGACGCAGGATCGTGGTCTCGAACGACATCACCGTGATCCGCGAGCGGGCGTGGTCGGCATCATGGCGCCGCAGGTCGTTCAGCAGCGAGTCATCGAGCGCCAGCCCAACCGAGTCGAAATACGACGCCTGCTTGAGCTCGGCCATCACCCCGACGGTCCGCGCGTGCCGGGTCGACTCGGCCTGGACCATCGCCAGGATCTCGTTGAAGGTCGGGATGCCTGCCTGCCCGTCGTACGCCGTGTTGGCGCGCCGGATGCCCGGCAACCGTTCTCGGGCAGTCAGCGTCTTGAGCTCGGCCAGGGTGAGGTCGTGGGTGAACCAGCCGGTCACGGTCGCACCGTCGATGACCTTGGTGGTCTGACGGTCCGCGAACTCGGGGCGTTGCGCAATGTCCGTGGTCCCGCTGAGCTCGCTCTCGTGCCGGGCGACGAGCACACCGTCGCTCGTCGGGACCAGGTCGACCTCGATGTCGTCGGCGCCCATCGCGATCGCCAGCCGATAGGCGTCCAGGGTGTGCTCGGGGCGGTAGCCGCTGGCCCCGCGGTGCGCCACGATCGCCGGAGTCACCACCAACGATTCGGTCCGGCGGACGACAACGGAGGCAACGGTCACGCAGACCATCGTCGTGGCCCGAGCCGTCCGGTCGGTGTCGTCAGGATGAATGCCGCATGATGACCTCATGGACCTGACCTATGTCCCGGCCCTGGATCATCCCGACCTGGTCGGCGACGCGGTCGCCGCCGCCCTGGCTGCCTGGCCACCCGGAACCGAGGTCAAGGTCGCCGAGATCGACCCGTCCCTTGCCGACACAGCCGCGTTCACGGAGGCGTACGGGCTGTCCCTGCTCGACAGCGCAAACTGCGTAGTCGTCGCGGGCAAGCGCGCCGGGGAGGAGAGGATCGCTGCCTGCGTCGTTCGTGCCGATACCCGGGCCGACGTCAACAACGTCGTCAAGCGCCTGCTCGACGTCCGCAAGGCGTCGTTCCTGTCGACGGAGCGGGCGGTCGAGATGTCAGGGATGGAGTACGGCGGGATCACGCCCGTCGGACTGCCGGCCGGGTGGCGCCTCCTGGTCGACTCGAGGGTTCCCGAGATCGAACACGCGATCATCGGCAGTGGCGTCCGCCGCTCGAAGCTGTTCCTGCCCGGCAAGCGGATCGGCGACCTGCCCGGCGCCGAGGTGATCGAGGGCCTCGCGAACTAACTCGCCGAAGGCGGGTATCGCCGACTCGTCGGAAACTGCCGGAGGAGCGAAGCGGGGAGGGCGGTTTGCGACGTGTCGGCGCACGTGGGCAGGACCCGCAAGGTCGTACGCCGACCGCAGCCCAAGCGGGTTGGTCTGAAACCGCAACCACACCATTGAGCCACGACCCGTCGCCACCGCACAAACTCGCCCTGTGCACGACTTGGACATCGAAATCCAGCAATCCACTCGTCACAACGACGCTGATGCACGGTTGTGACCATCCGCGCCTCACCTGGTGCTAAAACCCTTGGCGGCCGCAGGTGCCTCGTCCGTAACGTGGGGAGGTGCGCAGACTCCCACTCGACGACCCAGGGATCGCCGATCATCGCTCCCCCGGCCGGTTCCTCGGTGGATGGCCCGGGGTCAGTGGCGCACCCTGCTGGCGGGCATGTTCTTCGGCATCGTCTGGATGGGTTCCCAGGCCGTCATGCCGGCCGTCATCGGCACCGCGATCGACCGTGGGGTCGCGGCCCACGACTTCGGCCAGCTCACCCTGTGGGCCGGGGTGATGCTCGGCATCGGCCTGGTCCAGGCGGCGAGCGGCATCATCCGGCACCGGTTCGCGGTCACCAACTGGCTGACCGCGGCCTACCGCACCGTGCAGCTCGTCGCGCGCCAGGCCACCCATCTCGGTGGCGCGCTGCCGCGCAAGGTGTCGACCGGCGAGGTCGTTGCGATCGGCACCACCGACCTGTCGAACCTCGGCCAGGTCATGGACGTGACGGCCCGGTTCTCCGGCGCCATCGTGTCGTTCGTCCTCGTGGCAGTGATCCTGCTCCAGACTTCCGTGACCCTCGGCCTCCTCGTGCTGATCGGGGTGCCGGTGCTGATGCTGATCATCGGACCCCTGCTCCGACCACTCCAGTCGCGCAGCCAGGTCCAGCGCGAGCAGATGGGTTCGTTGTCAAACACCGCCAGCGACATCGTCGGTGGCCTGCGGGTGCTGCGCGGCGTCGGCGGCGAAGACGTCTTCCTGGCCCGCTACAAGCGCCAGTCGCAGACCACCCGGAGCGCCGGCGTCCAGGTTGCCCGGCTGCAGTCGGTCCTCGACGCCCTCCAGGTCTTCCTGCCCGGCTTCTTCGTGGTGATTGTCGTGTGGGTGGGTGCGCGCTACGCGGTCGCAGGGACGATCAGTCCGGGAGAGCTCGTCGCCTTCTACGGGTACGCCGCCTTCCTGATGATTCCGCTGCGCACCGCCACCGAGTACGCCAACAAGTTCATCCGGGCCAGGGTGTCGGCGCATCGAGTCTGCCGGGTGATGGCGCTGACGCCCGACCTGGTCGAGCCCGCGTTCCCCTCCCCCTCGCCGCCCGTGGGATCCGAGCTGTACGACGTGCGTACCGGCCTCCGGGTCTCGGCCGGCGAGCTGGTGGCCATCGTGTCGGATCGGCCGGACGACTCGGCCGCATCTCGCCGACCGGCTCGGTCTCTACTCCGCCGATCCGGACGACGACGTGCGCCTGGGCGGCGTACCCCTGACCTCGCTGGCGCGCGCCGAGGTGCGCCGCCGGATCGTCGTGTCCGACACCGGCGCTGCCCTGTTCTCCGGCCGGCTCGGCGACCGGATCGACATCCGGCGCAGCGGTCACGACGAGGTCGCCCGGGCGCTTCAGACGGCCAGTGCCGACGACATCTTCGAGGCGTTGCCCGACGGCCTCGACACCGACGTGGCCGAGCGCGGCCGGACCTTCTCGGGTGGACAGCGGCAACGGCTGGTGCTGGCGCGGGCCCTGACGGCGGACCCCGAGATCCTCGTCCTCGTCGAGCCGACCAGCGCGGTCGACGCCCACACCGAGGCGCGCATCGCGGCCCGTCTGCGGGCCCACCGTGCCGGCCGCTCGACCGTCGTGACCAGCACCAGCCCGCTCATGCTCGACGCCGTCGACCGGGTCGCCTTCCTCCAGGACGGCCTGATCGTCGACACCGCGCTCCCACGGTGAGCTGCTGGCCACCAACTCCGACTACCGCCGCGTCGTGACGCGCGGGGCCGAGCTGGAGGAGGTTCGATGAGCCTGTCGGCGAACACCGCGCTGCCAGTCTCCTCGAGCCGCCAGGTACGTCGCTACGCAGGCCGGCTCGTGCGTCGGCACCCACGCACGTTCAGCCTCGCCCTCGGGCTGCACATCCTCGCCGCGCTGTCCGGCTTGGCCGCTCCGGCGTTGCTCGGCGGACTCGTCCAGGCCGTCGATGAGGGCACCACCGCGGGCCACGTCGACAAGATCATCGCGGCGCTGGCGTTCTTCCTGGTCCTGCAGACCGTATTCACCCGTTACGCGCGCTACGTGTCGCAGTCCTTGGGTGAGGAGATCTTGGCGGAGCTGCGCGAGGACTTCGTCGAGAACACCCTCGCCCTGCCCGTCGGTGTCGTGGAGTCGGCCGGCTCAGGCGACCTGCTCACCCGCACCAGCCGCGACGTCGACCAGCTGGGCTGGTCGGTGCGCTGGGCCCTGCCGGAGTGGACGATCGCGGTTGTCACGGCCGTCCTCACCTTCGCTGCCGCCCTGCTCGTCGGCTGGTGGGTCGCCCTGCCCTGCCTGCTCGGCCTCCCGGCGCTGGTGATCGGGCTGAAGTGGTACCTCGCCCGCGCCAAGGACGGCTACCTGCGGGAGAGTGCGACGTACTCCAAGATCAACGCGACCCTCACCGAGACCGTCGAGGGCGCCCGCACCATCGAGGCGCTCGGCCTGGAGACGGAGCGGGTCACCGCGATCGACGACGACTGCGCCGACTCGTACGCCGCGGAGCGCTACACCCTGTTCCTCCGGACCGTGTTCTTCCCGTCGATGGAGGTGTCCTACCTGCTGCCGACGGTGGCGACCCTGCTGTTCGGCGGCTGGCTGTACACCCAGGGCTCGGTGTCGCTCGGGGAAGTCACGGCAGCGACCCTCTACGTGCAGATGCTGATCGACCCGGTGGACCGGATCGTGTCGATCCTCGACGAGCTCCAGCTCGGCCAGGCGTCCCTGGCCCGGCTCCTCGGCGTCGCGGACGTGCCCGACGACCGCGAGGTCTCCGGCGCCCAGCCCCTCGGCGAGAAGCTCGACGCCGCGGACGTCCGATTCTCCTACGTAGAGGGACGCGACGTCCTGCACGGCGTCGACCTCTCGGTCGGCGTCGGTGAGCGGATCGCCATGGTCGGTCCCTCGGGTGCCGGCAAGTCCACCCTTGGCCGGCTGCTGGCCGGCATCCACCCGCCGCGCACCGGTGCGGTCACCGTCGGCGGCGTCGGACTCACCGAGCTGCCGCTCGACGATCTGCGCGGACACGTTGCCCTGGTCACCCAGGAGCACCATGTTTTCGTCGGCACGATGCGCGAGAACCTTGCACTGGCCGCGGCTCCCGGCGCGACCGACGACGACATCTGGGCCTCGTTGGCCGCGGTCGACGCCGACGACTGGGTGCGCGCGTTGCCGGACGGCCTGGACACGCTGGTGGGGTCTGGAGGGCGCGCGTTGACGGCCGCCCAGGCACAGCAGCTGGCCCTGGCGCGACTGGTGCTGGCCGACCCGCACACCCTGGTTCTCGACGAGGCCACGTCGCTGATCGACCCGCGGGCCGCGCGGCACCTCGAGCGCGGTCTGGCCGCCGTACTTCACGGCCGGACGGTGATCGCGATCGCCCACCGGCTGTTCTCGGCACACGATGCCGACCGGGTGGCGGTGGTCGAGGACGGCGTGATCTCGGAGTTCGGTTCACACGACGAACTGGTCGCGGCCAGTGGCTCGTACGCCGCCCTCTGGGACTCCTGGAACGGTCACCAGCGCGAGTCCTGACCTCGGTCGGGGACCCCTCGGGGAAAACCCCGATGAAATTGTCGGAGCTTGGTGGTCATATATGGTCATGCACCGACAAATCGCTGGCAAACTCACCGGTCGCGTCACCAAGTGGATCGTCCTCGCCTTCTGGGTGATCCTCCTCGTCGGATCGGCAGGGTTCGCCCAGAAGCTGACCGACGTCCAGAACAACGAGGCGTCCTCCTGGCTGCCTGCCAGCGCCGAGTCGACCAAGGCGGTCGAGAAGCTGGGCGCCTTCCAGGACGAGAACAACATCCCCACCGTGGTCGTCTACGAGCGCTCGTCAGGGTTGACCGAGGACGACCTTGCCGCGGCGCGCGAGCAGGTGGCGGAGATGCAGAACCTCGACGGGGTCGAGGGCAAGGTGTTCGGGCCGCAAGTGTCCGAAGACGGCCAGGTCGCCCAGTCGGTGGTCACGTACAACTTCGGCGCCAATGGCTGGATGGAGATGCCGGACGCGGCTGACGAGCTGCGCGACCTCACCGAGATCGACGGCGTCACCACGCACATCGCCGGCGCAGGTGGCCAGGCGGCCGACTCGTCGGAGGCGTTCGAGGGCATCGACACCACTCTGCTGTTGGCCACTCTGGGCGCGGTGATCCTGATCCTCCTGCTGACCTACCGCAGCCCGCTGCTCTGGGCCCTGCCCATCATCTCCGCCGGCTTCGCCTTGATCGTCTCGCAGGCGCTGATCTACTTCCTCGCCAAGTACGCCGATCTCACGGTCAACGCACAGAGCCAGGCGATCCTCACGATCCTGGTGATCGGCGCCGGCACCGACTACGCACTGCTGCTCGTCGCTCGCTACCGCGAGGAACTGCGCCGACACGAGGACCGGCACGAGGCGATGGCCTTCGCCCTGCACCGGGCGGCGCCGGCGATCGTTGCGAGCGCCGTGACCGTGATGCTCGGCATGCTCTGCCTGCTGTTCGCCGAGATGAACTCCACAGCCGGTCTCGGCCCGGTCGCTGCCATCGGCATCGGCGTGACGCTCCTGGTGATGATCACGCTCCTGCCGGCGCTGCTGGTGATCCTGGGCCGCTGGTTCTTCTGGCCGAAGCGTCCGACGTTCGGTTCGCCCGAGCCCACGCAGAGCGGTCTGTGGGCCCGCGTCGGTGGTCGCATCGTCAAACGCCCGCGCGCTGTGTGGGTGGTGACGGCTCTGCTGCTGGGCGTGGCCTGCCTGGGACTCTTCCGGCTGGAGGCCTCCGGCCTCTCCACCGAGGACAGCTACACCAAGGAGTTCGACTCGATCGTCGGCCAGAAGGTCCTGGCCGAGCACGGCCTCTTCGACCAGTCCAACACCGTCCAGGTGGTGGCCAACGCCGAGCAGGCCGATGCGGTCCGCGAGGCCATGACCGGCATCGACGGGCTTGCCGAGACCCAGGAGCCGGTCCCGCCCAAGGACGGCGTGGCCTTCATCCAGGCCGCGATGGCAGGCGACGCCGCGTCGCAGACAGCGTTCGACATCGTCGAGGACGTCCGCGACAACGTGCACGGGGTCGAGGGCGCCGACGCGCTCGTCGGTGGCTGGTCGGCGGTCTACCTCGACACGAAGATCGCGGCCAACCGTGACAACGTCGTGATCATCCCCATCGTGCTGGTGATGGTGCTGCTGATCCTCATCACGCTGTTGCGCGCGCTCGCGTCGCCGCTGATCCTGCTCGCGACGGTGGTGCTGTCCTTCGGCGCCGCTCTCGGCCTGTCCGCACTCATCTTCGAGTTCGTGTTCGGCTTCGAAGGCTCGGACCCGGCGTTCCCCCTGTTCGCCTTCGTGTTCCTCGTCGCCCTCGGGATCGACTACAACATCTTCCTGATGACCCGGGTCCGGGAGGAGACGATGCACCGCGGGACCCGGCAGGGCGCGCTGGTGGCCCTCACCTCGACCGGTGGGGTGATCACCTCGGCGGGGCTGGTGCTGGCAGCGACCTTCCTGGTGCTCGGCACGATCCCCGTGGTCTTCCTGGCCGAGCTCGGAGTGGCCGTGGCGCTGGGAGTCATGCTGGACACGATGATCGTGCGCTCGGTCCTTGTGACGGCCATCAACCTCGATCTGGGCGGCAAGATCTGGTGGCCGAGCAAGCTGGACAACGGGTCGGTCGTCCTCGAGAAGGAGGAGTCCTGGGAAGTGTCGGCCTGACCATCGCAGCTACCTGAGGACTCCCCCATCCCAGCCAGGGATGGGGGAGTTTTCGCCTTCGGGTCGGGCGCCGGGGTGGGGTCGCTTGCCGTTGTGAGAGCGGTTCTGTCACGGTTGCGGGATGAAGCTCTCGACGCCGCTGATGTATTCCGGAAACCCCCGCGAGGCGGCCGACCAGGTGGCGGAGCTCGAGAAGGCCGGGCTCGACACCGTCTGGGTGGCCGAGGCCTACGGCTTCGACTCACCCACGCTGATGGGCTACCTGGCAGCGAAGACCGAGACGGTCGAGATCGGCGCGGCCATCCTGAACATCTACTCCCGCACCCCCGGGGCGCTCTTGCAGACCGCAGCGGGACTGGACAACGTGAGCAACGGTCGCGCGGTCATCGGGCTCGGCGCGTCCGGGCCCCAGGTCATCGAGGGCTTCCACGGTGTCCCCTACGACCGGTCGGTGGGCCGAACCCGAGAGATCATCGACCTGATCCGGCGCGGCCTTCGGCGCGAGACGCTCACCAGCGACGGCATCTACAAGCTGCCGCTCCCCGAGGGACAGGGCCTCGGACTCGGCAAGCCCCTGAAGCTGCTGACCAAGCCCGAGCGTCGGAGCATTCCGCTCTACATCGCGGCCCTCGGCCCCAAGAGCGTCGAGGGCGCCGCGACGTACGCCGACGGCTGGCTGCCGTTCCTGTTCCTGCCCGAGCGGGCCGACCAGGTCTGGGGCGACTCGCTGCGGGCGGGACTGGCCAAGCGCCAGGAGGGCCTGGCCCCGTTGGAGATCTCGGCCGGCGGAATGGTCGCCATCGGCGAGGACGTCAAGGGCGTGCTCGACCTGGCCCGCCCGGTCTACGCGTTGTACGTCGGCGGCATGGGCGCCCGCGGCAAGAACTTCTACAACGACCTCGCCTGCGCGTACGGCTGGGAGAAGGAGGCCAAGAAGATCCAGGACCTCTACCTCGGCGGCAACAAGCGCGACGCCGAGGCCGAAGTCCCGCTCGAATGGCTGGAGCTGGGCAACCTGGTCGGCCCGGCGTCGTACGTCAAGGAGCGGCTCGCCGCCTTCGAGGAGGCGGGCGTCACCAACCTGCAGGTCACGCCGGCCACCGAGGACCCGGCTGCCACGATTCGGCAGCTCAAGGAATGGGTGTCGTGAGCGACTCGCTATGACTGGGCGCGACGTCTTCGACGACGAGCACGAGGCGTTTCGCGCCGCCGTCGGCACCTTCCTGGACAAGGAAGTGGTGCCGCACCACGACAGGTGGGAGACCGAGGGTGTCGTCGACCGCGAGGTCTGGGCCAAGGCCGGCGCCCAGGGTCTCCTCGGCCTCCAGCTCGACGAGGAGTACGGCGGCGGCGGGACACCCGACTTCCGCTACAACGCGGTGATCGGCGAGGAGATGGCGCGCCGTGGCGTCTACGGTGCGGCGTTCCCGTTGTTCAACGACATGATCGTGCCGTACCTCGCGTCGAGCGCGAGCGACGAGCAGAAGCAGCGGTGGTACCCCTCGTTGTGCTCCGGCGAGACGATCGCGGCGATCGCGATGAGCGAGCCGGGCGCGGGCTCCGACCTCCAGGGGATTCGCACGAGCGCCGTCGACGCCGGCGACCACTACGTGCTGAACGGGCAGAAGACGTTCATCTCCAACGGCATCCTGGCCGATTTCGTCGTGGTCGTCGCCCGCACCGACCCGGACGTCGGACACAAGGGCATCAGCCTGCTGGTCGTCGAGCGCGGCATGGACGGCTTCACCCGGGGCCGCAAGCTGGAGAAGATCGGCCAGCACGCCCAGGACACCGCCGAGCTCTTCTTCTCCGACGTCCGGGTGCCGAAGGAGAACCTCCTGGGCGAGGAGGGCTCCGGCTTCCTGCACCTGATGACCAACCTGTCCCAGGAGCGGCTGTCGATCGCGGTGGGCGCGGCAGCGGCGTGTGAGGCGATCTTCGACCTGACCCTGAACTACGCCAAGGACCGCACCGCGTTCGGCCGGGCGATCGGCAAGTTCCAGCACAACCGCTTCGTACTCGCCGAGATGGCCACCGACGCCCACATCGCCCGGGTCTTCGTCGACGACTGCCTCAAACGCCACGTCGCCGGTGAGCTCGACCCCAAGACCGCGTCGATGGCCAAGTGGTGGATCACCGAGGTGCAGAAGAAGCTCGTCGACCAGGGCGTCCAGATGCACGGCGGCTACGGCTACATGGCCGAGTACCCCATCGCCCGCGCTTACGTGAACAGCCGGGTCCAGACCATCTACGGCGGGACCACCGAGATCCAGAAGGAGATCATCGGCCGCTCCCTCGGCATCTGACCCGGGCGGCCGCCGGCACGTCGCTAGTGGAAGGGAAGCGTCATGCGGCATCCGAGACTGGCGGTTGCGCTGGCTGCGATCTATGTCCTCATGCTGGGTCTGCTGTCGACCGTCGTACCACTCGTGGCACAGGCCCCGGAGGGGGCAGCGGCACCGACTGTGCAGGCCGGGTTCAACAACGTCGACGACAAGCCAAACGTGATCCTGTTCCTCACCGACGACCAGACCCAGGCCGACATGCGCGCGCTCAGTGCCGTCAAGCGCAGGATCGGTGGGGTCGGCACCACCTTCGCCCGCGCCTTCTCGTCGTACCCTCAGTGCTGCCCCGCGCGGGCCACCCTGCTGACCGGCCAGTACGCGCACAACCACGGGGTCATGGGCAACACCCCGCCGGATGGCGGCTTCCAGGCTTTCGACGATGACGAGACGCTGGCCGTGTGGCTCACGCGAGCGGGCTACAACACGCTCATGCTGGGCAAGTACCTCAACGGCTACGACGCCCCTGCGACGAGGACCTACCTGCCCCCGGGTTGGGCGCAGTGGCAGGTCCCGGTGGTGGGCATCTACAACTACCGCTCCTTCACGATGAATGAGAACGGCACGCTCGTCCATTACTCCCGCAACCCCGTCGACCACGTCCGGGACCGGGGCATCGAGCTGATCCAGAGCTATGCCGCGCAGGAGAAGCCGTTCTTCCTGCAGGCGGGGTTCCTTGCTCCGCACAGCGGGATGCCGGTCGAACCGGGCGACCCGATCGCGGTGAACGGTTCGCGAGCCCTCAAGACGCCCTGGGTTGCGCCGGAGTACCGGGACGCCTTCGCCAGCCTCCCGCTGCCGGACAAACCGTCGATCCTCGAGGGAAACATGTCGGACAAGCCGTCGATGACCCGGGTCGCGGAACCGTCCGCGCTGGGAGTTCCGGGAGGCCTACCAGCAGCGCCTGGAGTCGTTGCTCTCAGTCGACGAGGCGGTGGACAGCATGATGGACGCCCTCGAGGCCACCGGCGAGGCCGAGCAGACGCTGGTCATCTTCGCGTCGGACAACGGGCACCTCGTCGGGGAGCACCGCGGCTTCGGCAAGGTCGTGGGCTACGAGGAATCCGCTCGGGTGCCGCTGATGGTCAGTGGCCCCGGCTTCAGCTCCGGGGTCGAACGCCACCAGCTGGTGACCTTGGCCGACCTCACCAGCACCATCGCGCAGGCGGCCGGCGCCGTCCCCACTCTGCTCCAGGACGGTCGGCCGCTGCAGGCACTCAGCCAGGACCCCCGCGTCGCCCGCCACCGGTCGATCCTGCTCGAGGCCGGGCCGACGCGTGGGACAGGCGGCCAGCGGCTGTACACCGGGATCCGCACGCCCGACCGTTTGTCCTTGCTGGCGTGGCACACCGGAGACGTGGAGTACTACGACCTCCGCGAGGACCGGTTCCAGGTCGATGGACGGGTCAGCGGCACCGAGACGGTCGAGGAACGTGACGCCCTGATCGCAAGGCTCGACGAGCTCAAGGACTGTGCCGGCGCGACCTGTCGGTGACCGTAGCCATTCAGATCCAGCGGCTACAGTCGAGCCGCCGCGTCGGACCCGGGCTTGACGAGGAGTGAGTCGACTCCGAAGACGATGGAGCTGGCGTTGAAGGGGATGTCCTGGTCGGCCAGGGACATCTCGGGGAAGCGCCGGGCGAGCGCGGGGTAGGCGGCGCGCAGCTCCATCCGGGCCAACTCGGCCCCGACACAGCGGTGCAGACCGAAGCCGAACGCGAGATGCGGCCGCATCGGGCGAGTCGGGTCGAACGACTCGGGATCGGCGCCGTACACGTCGTCGCGACTGGCTGCCGGGAGCGAGGCAAGCACGACGTCGCCCTTGGCGACGGCGACTCCACCGACGACGACGTCCTGCTTCGCGAAGCGCGGGAACGCCACCTGAACGACGGAGAGGTAGCGCAACAGCTCCTCGACGATCGGGTCAACCGGGGCGTCATCTTCCTGGAGACGCTGCCACCACTCCGGCTTGTCCAGGAGTACGGCGGTGCCGAGGGCGAGCATGCCGGCACTTGTCTCCATCCCGCCGGTGAACACCCCGTCGGCGAGGCCACCGAGGTCGTGGTCGCCGATCTCGTCGCCGTGGTCGCGCACGATCTGGCCGATCAGGCCGGGACCCGGGTCGTTCCGCTGGCGCACGGCCTCGGCCAGCAGGAACTCGCGGGACCCGGAGATCGCCCCGAACGCGGCACCACCCTTGGTGACGTCGAACCTGGCCGAGCCAAGCTTGCGGAAGATCTCGCGGCGCTCGTCGGGGAGTCCGAGCAGCTCGCAGATGACAAGGAACGGAACCGCGAACGCGAAGGTCGGGACCAGGTCGACGATCTCAGTCTCCTCGGCCTGGCGGGCGATCTGGTCCAGCTGACGGTCGACGATCCGGCTGACCATCGGCCGGATCCGCTCCAGCCGACGCATGGTGAACTCCGGCGTGAGCAACTTGCGGAACTTGGTGTGCTCGGGTGGATCGGTGAAACCGAGGCCCCCGATGTCGCCGCCAACGGCGCCGCTCTTGCCGACGTAGGGCCGGATGTCGGTGCTGTAGGAGGACATGTCGCCGAGCACCTCGCGGGCCAGGTCGTGTCCGGTCACGAGCCACACGTTCATGCCCATGAAACTGGTCAGCTTGTGGATCGGCTCGGTCGCCCGCACCTCGGCCAGCCGCGCCGGCGGGTCCATCCGGTCGCGGCGCAGAGGCCAGCCCAACGCGTCGGGCACGTTCTCCCATCGCGTCAGGTCGATGCCGGCGCCACGCCGGGCCGCGACCCAGACGAGTAGCCGTCGTATCGATGCCTGTGCTGCCTTGCGCACTGTTACCCCTGCCGATCACGGACGGTTCCGACTCTAAGTCTGACGCCTGCCCGGCCAAGTCGGATCAGGGACACCCCCCAGAATGCCCCGGAGCCGTGGCCGAGAAACGCCGGACGAACCGCCGCGCAGTCACGACTCCCAGACGATCTCGACCTCGAAGCCCTCGGAGTTCTCGAGGAACAGGGCCGTGTGCTGGTCGCCCCCCGCGTGCGGGTAGCGGTCGGCGTACAGCTCGTGCCAGCCGTGCGCGGACGACTCGGCCCGCATCCGGTCCAGCAACGCCCGCTCGTCGGTCACCACAGCCAGGTGGTTCAGGCCCGGCCGGAGGGCGGTCGTGGGCCTCGTTGAGCGGGCCGGGAGAGGGCTTCATGAACACGTAGGTCCCGTCGGGGTGCGCCCAGGAACAGCCCGCCGTACCGGAAGCGTCCTCCCAGCCGAGCTCCCCCAGCAACCAGCCCCACTCGCCTGCGGCCTCGACCTGATCGGTGACCCAGAGGTCGAGGTGATGTACCGCACGCGTCACGTGGTGCTCCTCGTCGATCGAGCTTGTCGAGATCACCCTGCCACGAAATCAAGCACGGGGGGCTGCGGCCCCTCCCAGGCCCCGCAACCCCCCGGCAAAAATGATGTTAACTCCAACTGCCCGTCGTTAACCCCGTCCGCTGCTGGCTCTTGCCCTGCGCGAAACGGAGTCGATGGCGACTGCGAGCAGCAGCACCGCGCCGGTGACCATGAACCGGACGGACGAGTCGACGCCGATCAGGTTCAGCCCGGACTGGATCGCCTGGAGGACCAGGATGCCCGAGCATGGCCGAGTACGCAGACCCACGCCCACCGAACAGGCTGGTGCCACCGATGACGGCGGCAGCGATCGCGGTCAGGTTGGTGTCGGTCGTGCCGCTGGCCTGCGAGACCGAGGTCACCTGCGCCGCGACGAGAATGCCGCCGAGCGCAGCGAAGGTGGAGCACAGCACGAACGCGGACAGGTAGACCCGGTCCACCTTGATGCCAGAGCGCCGGGAAGCCTCCTCATTGCCACCGACCGCGAACAGGTGCCGGCCCCAGGTCGTACGTCGAAGCGCGAAGTCCATGACCACGACGAGGATCGCGAAGAACACCCACAGATAGCCCCACCCCCGGTCGATGTTCAGGTAGTAGGTGAGGTAGCCCAGCCCGGCCGCCAGAGCCAGCGTCTTGGCGATGATCAATGGCACCCACGGCGTGCTGAGCCCGGCCTGTTGCCTGGTGCGGAAGGTCCATAGCTGCGCTCCGAGGAAGAGCAGGGCGATCAGCACGACGAGTACATAGGACACGCCGGCAGGGAGGAACTGGAAGCGCGCGAAGTCGATCAACCAGGAGTTCCCGGGGAGGTTGAGGGTGCCTTCCTTCCCAAGCACGTAGAGCAGCAGGCCCTGGAAGCCCAAGAGGCCCGCCAGCGAGAACACGAAGCTCGGGACACCCACCCGGGTGTAGAGCAGGGCGTAGAAGAGTCCGACCGCCACCCCCACACCGATGCCGACCAGCAGGCCGAGCGCCATGGACTGCTCGTGGCGTACGACGAGCACCGTCATGCTCGCGGCGGCGAGGCCGCTCACGGAGCCGACCGACAGGTCGATCTCGCCCAGCAGCAGAACCAGCACAATCCCGAGCGAGATCACCCCGATCGGGGCGGCGAACTGCATGATGCTCACCAGGTTGCGCGAGGACAGGAAGATCGGCTCGGCCGAGTAGAAGACGATGCTGATGATCACCAGACCGAAGACCACCGGAACGCTGCCGAGCTCACCCGACCGGAGCCGGTTCCATTCCTGTTTGGCATATCCGACGAAGCCCTGGGTCTTGATGAGGCGCTCGTCGAGCAGGTCAGCCGCGATCTGCGACGCGGGTTCAGCCATGACTTCCGTCCTTGTTCTTGGCGGCTCGCTCCGCGACCACGTTGTCTGACGCTCCGGTGATCGCAGCCACCAGCTCGGCGGTCGACACGTCCTCCACCCGGAACTCGGCGGCGTTGCGGCCCAGGCGGAGGACGACGATCCGGTCCGCCACCGCCTGGACGTCGGCCATGTTGTGACTGACCAGGATCACGCCGAGCCCGGTCTCGCGCAGCCGTTCGATCAGGTTGAGCACCTCGGCCGTCTGGGCGACGCCGAGGGCGGCGGTCGGCTCGTCGAGCATGACGACTTTGGGCTTGCCGACCAGGGAACGGGCGATCGCCACGGTCTGCCGCTGCCCACCCGAGAGGCTGGCGATGGGGATCCGGACCGAGGGGATCTTCGCCGAGAGGGTGCGCAGCAATCGCCACGACTCCTTCTCCATCTGCACCTCGTCGAGAACCGCTCCCTGGGTCCGCTCCTGTCCGAGGAACAGGTTGGCCACGACGTCGAGGTTGTCGCACAGGGCGAGGTCCTGGAACACCGTCGCGATCCCGAGGGCCTGCGCCTGGCTCGGGCCGCCCACCTTGACCTCCCGCCCGCTCAGCGAGATCGTCCCGGCGTCATTCTGGTAGACGCCGGCGATGATCTTGACCAGCGTCGACTTGCCGGCGCCGTTGTCGCCGACCAACGCCACCACCTCGCCGGCGCCCACGTGGAGGTGGACGTCGGTGAGCGCCTGGACGGCACCGAATCGCTTGGCGACGCCGGTCAGGGAGAGCACGCTCTCCCCGGCCGGCGCCTTCGCCAGACTTGTCATCACTTCAGCTGGGCAGCCGCGCAAGCGTCGGCGTAGTCAGCGGTGCAGATCTCGTCGACCGTGTAGAGCCCGTCCTTGACCACGGTGTCGGCCACGTTGTCCTTCGTCACCGACGATCGGGTCGTAGATGTAGGACGCGACACCGTCGAAGTCCGTGGTGTCAGCCGGCTCCTCCTCGTTGGCCAGGTCGACCGCCAGCTGCGGCGGCACCCTCCGCCTCGATCTTGTACGACTTGTAGATCGTCATGTACTGCTCCCCGGCGAGGATTCGCTGGATCGCTGCGACCTCAGAGTCCTGCCCGGTGACCGGGGGAAGGGCGTCGGGAGAAACGCCTGCACCAGTCAGGGCCGCAATCGCGCCGCCGGCCTGTTGGTCGTTGGCGGCATAGACACCCTCGATCATGTCGGCGCCGAACTTGGTGATCTGGTCGTTGGTGAACTGCTGGGCTTCCTCCGCGCTCCAGTCCGGGTTGTCGAACTCCGCAAGGATCTTCAGGCCCGACGTGTCGAGGACGCTGTGGGCGCCGGCTTTGAACTGAGCGGCGTTCGGGTCCTTGGGGTCGCCGTTGAGGACGATGATGTTGCCCTTGTCGCCCATCGCGTCGACGAGCGCCTGAGCCTGGAACTTGCCGACCGTCTCGTTGTCGAAGGACAGGTAGTAGTCGGCGTCGGCGATGAACCGGTCGTAGGCCACCACCTGGGCTCCGCGCTCCTGCGCGGACTTGACCATGCCCCCGGCACCGGGACCGTTCACCGGGTCGAGCACGATGACGCTCGCGCCGTCCGTGATCGCGGTTTCGACTTGCTGGGCCTGCTTCTGCTCGTCCTTGTCGGCGTTGTAGTAGTTGACCGTGCAGTCGGAGCAGAGTTCCTTGACCTTCGCCTCGAACAGCGGCCGGTCAAACGCCTCGTAGCGGGTGGTCTCGGACTCAGGCAGCAGCAGGGCGATGGTCTTGCCACCGTCGTCGTCGCCTTCTTGTGCCTCGTTGGCGCCACAGGCGGCCAGGCCCGCGCTGCCGATGAGCACGGCGGCGGCGATGGCCGCGGTGCGGGTGAATACAGAAGCCACGGGGGGTCCTCCTCGGGAGTGGGCGCGTAGCCCAGGGGGATGCGGGTATCGAACGCCAAAAGTGTCCTGCACCACACGGCTAATGGTCAAGACTTGAAAGCAACCCGATTGAAATTTGTTGTTTTGACGTTGTTTCCTTCAACTCTTGACTGCTGCGGGTGCATTCGAGCACAGTTCTGCCATGACCGACGCGCGCGGCGCCCTGCCATCCCCGGGATCCACCGCGTCCCTCCGCCCGGCGAACCAGCGCCGGGTCGTCGACCTGCTCCGCGGCCACGGCGACGACGAGATCACCCAGGCCGAGATCACCCGGGTCACGGGTCTCGCGTCGGGCACCGTCTCCAACATCGTGCGCCAGCTCGTCTCGGTGGGGTTGATCGAGACCGAGCCCGGCAGCGGGCGCCGCGGCACCGTCGTACGCCTGGCTCGGGCCGCTGGCGTGGTCGCCGGCATCGACTTCGGTCACACCCACCTCGCGGTGGCCGTCGCCGACGTGTCGGGCCGCGTGATCGCGGAGGTCCGGCATCCGCTCGCGCCCGACCATGCGTACGGCGACGGGCTGGACCTCGCCTCATCCCTGCTGGGCGACCTGCTCGCGAAGATCGGCCTCGCCAGCAGTGACGTCCGAACCATCGGGATGGGTCTGCCCGCGCCGATCAGCGACGACGTCGTCCGCTCGTCAGCCATCCTTCCCGGCTGGGTCGGCGTGAACGCCGTCGAGGTCGCCCAGGCCAGGTTCGGCTGCCCCGTGCACATCGACAACGACGCGAACCTCGGCGCCCTGGCGGAGCACCGGGTCGGGGTGGCGCAGGACGAGACCGACATCGTGTTCGTGAAGATCTCCTCTGGTGTCGGCGCCGGGCTGATCGTCGACGGCCAGATCTTCCGCGGTTCCCACGGCTCGGCGGGCGAGATCGGTCACCTCACCCTCGACGAGCAGGGGCCACTGTGCCGCTGCGGGAGCCGGGGCTGCCTGGAGGCTTACGCGTCCACGGAGACCGCGATCGCGATGATGTCCGCGCAGCTGCCGAACGCCACGATCGACGACATCTTCAAGGTTGCCCGCGAGGGCAATGTGGCCGCGATGCGCCTGCTCGAGGATGCTGGACTCCACGTCGGGTGGGGCCTGGCAACCGTGGTCAACCTGCTCAATCCCGGCATCATCGTGGTCGGCGGCGACATGGCCCGGGCGGGTGAGCTGATGCTCGACTCGGCCCGCCTCGGCCTGCGCAGGCACGCCCTCGCCGACGCGGCCACGACGCCCGTCGTACTCTCCGAACTCGGGGAGCGGGCGTCGGTGGTGGGCGCGGTTCTCCTGGCAGCGGAACGCACCGACCTGCTCAGGCGCGCCTATTCTAATAAAGCAGCACGCTAGACGATTCCCAGCGCCTCGCAGCGCTTGCGAAGCGCGGGCGTGCACATCTCGTCGATGGTGACCGCGCCGTCGCGCACCACGGTGTCGGTCAGGTTGGCGATGGTGACCGGAGCCGGATCGAAGATCACCGACGGCACACCCTCGTAGTCCTCGACACCCTCGACGTCGTTCCCGTCGAGGAGGTTGACGGCGATCTCGGCGGCGCGGTCGGCCTCGTCCGGGAACGACTTGTAGACCGTCATCGTCTGCTCCCCCGTGATGATCCGCTGCAGCGCGGTCAGCTCGGCGTCCTGCCCGGTGATGACGGGAACCCTGCGATCGGCCTTTCGAAAGGCTGCTGCGACGCCTTCCGCTTGAGTGTCGTTGGCGGCGTAGACCCCGTCGATCCGGTCCTCCGCGAGAGCATCGAGCTGTTCGGTGACCCAGGTCTCGGCCGTGTCCGGATCCGAGTCGGCCAGATCCTCCTCGGCCAGGATCCTGACGCCCGCCTCGTCGAACGCCTCGTGGGCGGCCAGCTTCATCGCGGTCGCGTTGGTGTCGCCGACGGCACCGTTGATCATCAGGATCCGGGGTGCCTTGCGGCTGGCGTCGACCAACGCCTCGGCCTGGAGGGTCCCGACCCGGCTGCCATCGAACGAGACGTGGTAGTCCGCCCCGTTGACGAACCGGTCGTAGGCGATCACCGGGATCTCCCCCGCTGCCTCGACCATCGACTCCCCGGCGTCGGCCTCGACCGCGGCCAGCACGACGACGTCGGCGCCGTCGTCCTTGGCCTGCGCCAGCTGGTCCTGCTGGGTGTCCGCGTCACCGTCGGCGTTGTACGCCCTGACCTGGCAGTCCGGACAGCTCGCCTCGACGGCCGCCTGGAACTCGGTCCGGTCCACGTTCTCCCAGCGCGAGGACGCGCTGTCGGGGAGCAGGAACGCAATCACCTGGCTGTCCTCGTTTCTGGCAGCCGGACAGGCCGGAGACGAGGAGCAGAGCGAAGGCAGCAACGCCAAGGCGTCCGGGACAGTCGTGTCCCGCGATTCGGGTCGGCGCGGCGGCGCATCAGGTCAGGTCGGCGTACTCGGGATGCTTCTCGATGTAGGCCTTCACAAACGGACACTGCGCCACCACCTTCAACGTCCCCTTGCGACGTACGTCGTCCAGCGCCCCACGCACCAGTGCGCTTCCGACCCCGTGGCCCTCTAGGTGGACCTCGGTGTCGGTGAACACGATGTCGGCGCCGAGCAGGCGATACGCGGAGAACCCGGCCAGCTCGCCGTCGACGTGCGCCTCGTAGCGACTGCGCTCGGCGTTGTCGGTGACCTCCACGCTCATCGGCTCCCTCAACCTCCGTCGGCTTCCCGGAGCAAAACTACCGGTCCGGGCAGGGATCCCGACACGTCCCTCGTGACGGTGACACGACCCTCTGCCCTTGGGTAGTTTGAGGAAATGAGCAGCCGGGGACGCATGGCCCAGGTCGCGGTCCTTCTCCTGCTCGCGGTGTCCTCGGGCTGCGGCGGTTCGGAGGACTCGTCCGACACGGACACGATCACCCTCTACACCTGCGTGAGTGACACCACGATCGGGCCGGTGATCGAGGCGTTCGAGGACGCCAACCGCGGCACCAAGGTCGAGCTCTACCGCGCCCCGACCGGTGACCTGAACGCCCGCGTGGCCAGTGACGTCCGGTCCGGCGGCCTGAAGGCCGACCTCATCTGGGCGTGCGACCCGCTGACCATGCAGGACTACGTCGACGAGGAGCTGGTCGGAGGCTGGACCCCGACCACGTCCATCGATGCCGACTTCCGAACCGACGACTACGTCGGTGTGGCCCTTCTCTACATGGTCGCGGTGGCCGGACAGGGCCAGGAGCCCCCCGCGACCTGGTCGGACCTGACCGAGCCGGAGTTCGCCGACGGAGTTGCCGTGCCCGACCCTGGCCTGGCTGCCTCTGCCTTCGGCGCGCTGGGCTACTTCGCCGACAACCCGGACTTCGGCACCGAGTTCTACGAGGCATTGAAGAGCAACGGCGCGACCCAGGTCGGCACGCCCGACGACGTGGTCACCGGAGTGGCCGAGGGCATCTACGCCGCAGGGATGACGACCGCCAACTCCGCGTACGCCGCCATCGAAGCTGGCTCCCCGATCAAGGTCTCCTGGCCCGCCCCTGGTGCCATCTCGATCTACGGCCCAGTCGCGCTCGCCAAGGACGCGTCGAACGCCGCGACGGCCAAGCAGTTCATTTCCTACGTCACCAGTGACGAAGGCCAACGGGTGATCGCGGACTCCGGTTCCTACCCGACCCTCGCCGGCGTGCCTGGACCCACGAAGCCTGCTGATGCCGCGGTTGTCGCCCCTGACTGGCCGAAGCTCTCGAGCGAGCAGGACGACCTGCTGGCGCGGTATCAGAAGATCTTCGGTGGGTAGGCCGGATACCGTCCTTCGGCGCCTCCCCACCCCGGGATGGGCTGCCCTGCTGCTGGTCACCGTGGCCGTCGTGACGCTGGTTCTGTGGCCGCTCGCCAGGATGGCGCGGACCGTCTGGACCGAGGGAAACGGCGACCTCGGATCGATCCTGGAACGGCCAGGGCTCGGCGAGGCAGTAGCGAACTCGATCCTGCTCGCACTTGCCGTCACGCTGGCCGCCGTTCCGATCGGATGCGGGATCGCCTTGCTGCTGCGCAGGCCGAACCTTCCGGCTCGCAAAACCTTGCAGCTGGCGGTGCTGCTGCCCGTGCTGGTCCCGGACTTCGTCCTGGCCTACTCCTGGCTGCGGGCCTACGGGCGCGCCGGGTTCTCCGATGACGTCGCTGGTTTCGCCTGGCAGGGCATCCAGGGCCCGACTGGGGTGGCGGTGGTGCTCGCCGTGAACGCGGTCCCGGTCGCCTACCTGGTCGTCGCTGTAGGGCTGGCCGCCCGCGCCGAACCGGCTTTGGACCGGGCAGCCAGGGTCGCCGGCGCCGGTCCGCTGACCGTGCTAGGCACGATCACCCTGCCCTTGCTGCGTCCTGCCCTGGCCACTGCGGCGGTGCTCGTCTTCGCGCTGACCCTGAGCTCCTTCGCGATCCCGCAGGTGATGGGCTCACCCGCCGGTTTCAGCACCGTCACCACCCGGATCTACGCCGACCTGGCCCGGAGCAGCGAGCCCGCCGCGTTCGTGGAGGCCATCCTGCTCGCGCTGCTGCTGATGCTCATCGCGTTTCTGGTCGTCGCGCCGGTGGACCTGTTGCTTGGTCCCCGGCTGCGGGTGGTGCGGACCTCCACCACCGATCCGGCCACGAAGACGGGTGCCAGCCGCGTCTCCGACTGGTGGGCCGCGGCGGCGTTGGCCTGCTTCGTAATCCTGGCCGTCGTGGTGCCCCTGACCGGCGTCGTGGCGACTGCCCTGACGAAGGCGGTCGGCCTGCCGCCAACTCCGGCCAACTGGACCACGGACAACTTCCGGTACGCCCTCTCGGTCCGGAACGGCGAGGCGCTGGGGCGGACCCTCTTCCTGGCCCTGGTGGCCGCCTCAGTGCTGATCGTGCTGGGCGGCTGCGTGGCGGCGCTGGAGCGCACGCGCATCGGCCGCGGCACCGCAACCCTGGTGATTCTCACGTTCGTGCTGCCCGGTTCCACGCTGGCGATCGCCCTGCTGATCACCTATGGCAGCTGGATCGGCGGCACCCTCCTGATCATCCTGCTCGCCTACCTCGCCAAGCTGTGGGCGTTCGCGCACCGACCGATCTCCGGCGCCCTGGACCGGTTGCCGCCCGATGAGCTCGCCGCCTCCCGGATCAGCGGGGCATCGCTTCCGGTCGCCATCCGTACCGTCGTCCTGCGCCCCCTCGCGCCGGCGCTCCTGGTCGCCTGGCTGGTGTGCTTCCTGACCGCGCTGCACGAGGTGACCATGTCCGTCCTGCTGTACGGCCCGGGCAGCGAGACCTTCGCCGTCGTGGTGCTGAACAGCGCGGAGCTCGGCCAGGTCGGTCGGACCTCGGCTCTCTCCGTACTCCTGACGGCGATGATCCTGCTGCCCGCTGGGCTGTGCTGGCTGGCGATCCGGCGCCTCGACGTGAACCGCTCGGCCCGGCGCACGAGTGGGGCCGTCCGTGTCGGCTGAGGCCCCGGCCGTCGCAGGGCCTGATGCGCTGGAGCTGCGGGACCTGACCGTCTCGTACGGCGCCACGCGGGCGCTGTCCGAGGTTGCCCTGAACGTCGCGCCCGGAGAGATGCTGGCCCTCCTCGGACCCTCCGGCTCCGGAAAGTCCACGCTCCTGCACACGGTCGCCGGGTTCCACGCCCCGAGTGCGGGGGAAGTCTGGCTGGCGGGGCGTCGGGTGGCGTCACCGGAGCGGATGCAGCCGCCGGAGCTCCGCGACGTCGCCATGGTCTTCCAGAACTACGCATTGTGGCCGCACCTGACCGCGCTGGACACGGTCGCCTACCCGATCCGCCGGCGCGGCGTACACCGCACGGCGGCCCGTCGCGACGCCCTGGAGATCCTGGCCCGACTGCACGTCGCCGACCTCGCGAACAGGTACCCGTCGGAGCTCTCCGGAGGCGAGCAGCAGCGGGTGGGCCTCGGTCGCGCCCTGGCCAGGCACGCGTCGCTGTACCTGTTCGACGAGCCGACCGCCCACCTGGACACACACGTCCGTGGGGTCTTTCTCGAGGAGCTGCTCACCCGGCGGCGGGACAGCGGAGCGGCCGCCTTGTACGCGACACACGACGCCGAGGAGGCGCTCGGGGTTGCGGACCGGATTGCCCTGCTTGCAGCGGGACGGGTGGTCCAGGTCGGCGCGCCCAAGGAGGTCTACGAACAACCTGTGGATCTGTGGGCGGCCCGGATGACGGGTCCCGCGTCTGTGCTCAGCACTCCCGTGGGTGCAGTCGTCGTGCGTCCCGATTGGGCCACTCTGGACGGAGATCGCACTGCGCGGGTCGTCGATGTGTGGTTCCGGGGACCACACTCGGACTATCTCCTCGAGACTCCCGGCGGCAGGCTGCTGCTCCGCAGGCCCGGACCCGCGCGGCACGCTCGTGGAGACCAGGTGACCTGGACCCTGCAGCACTCATGGCCGTTGAGTGGCCCGGCTGATGGGGAGGTTCAGCCGTCGAGCAACGTCGCCGGCCCCGAGTGAAGGTTGCCCTCGTTGACGATCCGCAGGTGCCGTTGCGTATAGGAGCGAAGGAAGCCGACCTGCCGCTCGGTCAGCCGGTCACACACCCACTCCCAGTGCAGGGAGACCCAGTCGCCCGGCTCGAGGTCGGCGATCATGCTGACGCCGTCGAGCGAGCGTACGGCGGTCTCGGTCTCCTCCGCTCCGAGGGCGAGCCGCTTGCCGTCCCAGGTCAGCGGCCGGGACTCGACGACGACCTGGTCACCCTGTACCGCGACCACCCTGCCCCACCGGATCCGGCAGCGGTCCAGGACCGTCAATGCCTGCTCGGCCTTGCGACCGTCACTGAGCAGACCGGTCCACGGGTAGATGCAGAAGACCGCGAAGCTGTGGTGCGGAACCCCTCCGGCGAGCACGCTCTCGGCCAGCGATCGGGAACCTCGGTCCGGTCATGAACCGGAACCGGTCCTCCATCGAGCCCCCGACGGCACGGGTGTCCACGTGATCCAGACGCGGGCTGCCCACCCAGTAGGCCTCGACGACGCGGCGGTCGAGCGGGTCGTCGAGGCCGGTCGCCGAGGCGATCAGCTCCAGGTACGGCCAGGCCCCGGCGAACTGCTGTGACATCGCACGGAGCCCGCGGTCGTCGGCCCCGGCGACGCCGTACTCGAAGAAGGCCGTGGGGTCGCCCGGACCGCAGAAGCCATGCGAGTTCGGGGGGAACGCGTAGCGGGCGAAGAGCACCGGCCCGGGAACCACTCGGTCGGCAGGACGGTGGCCGACCGAGAGCCCGACCTCCGACTCAGCCATCGAGCGGCTCGGTTTCGCGGCGCCGGCCCATCATCTCGAGGCCGGCCAGCGCCTCGTCCGCCTTGGCCTGGTCGATGCGTTCGAGGGCGAATCCCATGTGGATCAGCACCCATTGCCCCGGTTCGACGTCCGCGTCCTCGAGCATGCCGAGGTTGATCGGTCGCTCCGCGCCGAGGACGTCGACGAGGGCCAGCATCCCCGCGTTGCCTTCCAGGACCCTGACGACCTTGCCGGGGATTCCGAGACACATCTCTAGTCGCCTCCGTTCTCGACCGCTGCCAGGGAAGGGATGCGCTCTTGCAGGAGGGCACGAACCGCGGCCATCGCCTCGGGAATCGCTGCCTCGACGGGGGCCGACAAGCCGATGCCGTCCTCGAGGTCCGCCGGTCGACAGCCGACGACGTACGTCGGAGGAAGCCGCCCCCCGAGATCCTTAAGCGTGGCCAGAACTGCCACCGGAGCCATGCCGTGCGGGTCGAACTCACCTGGGCCGAGATCGTCCGGGCCGACCTCGAGCACGCTGACGTCGCCTGGGTCGCCGTCGCCGGGCAGGGCGTCGACGATGACCAGCGCGTCGTAGCCGTCGAGCAGGTCGTAGGCGAGATGCATCCCGCGGATCCCGTAGTCGACCGCCCGCACCTGTTCGGGCAGTTCGGCGGACGCGAGGAACCGCCGGACGACCTCGGGACCGAACCCGTCATCGCCGCAGAAGAGGTTGCCGACACCGGCTACCAGGACGCGGGCAGTCAGGGCTGGTCCTCAGCTCGCGGAATGCCGGAGTCGTGCGCCGGACCCGTCGATTCCGGGCCGGACTCGTCACCCGACGACTCGGCGGCCGGCTGCTCGTCGGCCGGGGACGCGTGCGGACCGCGCTCGGTGTCCTCAGGGTCGTCAACCTCGGTCTCGTCGGTCTGCACCGGGCCGGTCGCCCCGCCGGTGTTGGCGCCGCCCTTGATAGACTCGTCGGGGCCGTCGACGTCGGCGGACTCCCTGCGCCCTTCATACGGCGGGACGGTCGAGCCCTCGGTGTCCGGGTCCTCGTTGGCGTTCGGGCCACTGGTCATGGTCTTCTCCTCTCGTGGTGCATCAGCCTTCTAGCCGCCGGACTGCAGGTCCGGTGCGTCCGGATCCTCGGCCTCCTGCGGTTGGACCGACGTGTCGGACTCTTCGTCGGAGGTGCCCGCAGGACGGTCGACCGGGCCTCCGGCTGGTTCGTCGGAACCGGTGTCGCGCGAACCCTCGGGACCGCGTTCCTCCTGCGGCTCCTCTGCGAGGTGCTCGCCTGGCTTGTCGCTCATGACTGACCCTTTCTGATGGCCGTGGTCGCCTACATGTCGCGAATCTTCAGATATCTCTTGATGTCGGGTATGGAACGGACCCCGATCGCCACGACGGCGGCCGTGACGGCGGCGACGACCACCGTGGTAATCATGCCCATGACTCTCATGAGCGGCTCTCCTCTCGTGCTTGATCCAGTGGTTCGAGTTCATCGGGTGCGAAGTACAGGTGGCGGCCGTACCACTCGTGCATGTCGGCCGCAGGGTCGTCGACGAGGACGAGTGCCACGTGGGTGTCGCCGTCGACATCTGAGAGCACAGCCATCACCCGGGCCACCTGGCCGGCGAAGAAGAGGTCCTGCGCGTCCGCCCTCCGGGACGGATGGATCCGGACCAGGCTGCCCTTGGCGACGGGCACCCCGTCGATGACCACGCTGTCGACCTCCGGCCGGACGCTTTCGTCGGAGGCGGGATCCCACCAGGGGACGTCACCGGTGTCGAAGGTGGGCGGCTCGAGGTTGCGTACGTCGCACCGCGCCGGCGCTCGAGAGCGGCCCGTGCGGGATCGCGCAGCACGCCGTGCAGGTTCTGAAGCGTGTCCGGTGACATGGCCTCGCAGCGGTCGATGATCTCCGCGGCGCGCGGGTCGGTTGCGCGGGCCTCAGCCTTCTCGTCGTCGGTCATGGTCATCACCCGCAGGGTCAGGATCTCGTCGATCTCCGTGGAGTCGAACAGGTCGCCGGCGCTCTCCGCGGCGATCTCCGGGTGGTCGTACAGGATGATCGGCGAGCCCAGGACCGTATCCGTGGATCCGACAGGCCCGGCCAGCACGGGGAAGCACCGATGCTGTCGGCAGCGGGCCGCGGCCGCCAGCGCCCGATCCGGGGGGTCGAGCAGGGACACGAAGCGCGCGCCTCCGCGGGCTCCGACGAGGAGATGCGCGCTGATCAGGGAGAGCCGGATTGCGTCGTCCTTGGTCCGGGCCTCCTCCGGGTGAACGTTCTGCACGCGCACAGTGAGCCGCGCCAGGCCGTCGTCGGTCTCTGCTGCGATCGTGACTGCGGCGACCAGCCGCGACCGGCGGCGGACGATCCGGCCGACCGGCGCACCCGTCGCGTCGAGGATCGCCTCGCTTTCCTCGCTCGCAGGAACCTCCACTGTCGTCTCGACCGGAGCGGCTGCACCGCCGCCGAGGACCCCGGACAGGTCGTACGCCGACACCGGGACCTCGCACTCGGTCGCCTCGTGCCAGCTCAGGATGGACCGGCCGTCGACGACCAGCTCGTCCACCGGCACGTAGTGCTCTCCCTCGAGCCGCTCGACCGAGCGCTCTTGCAGCTGCAGGAACCTCAGACGAACGTCGACCATCGGCGGGTCGGCGTCGCCGTCGTCGTGGTCGGCTTCCAGCAGGCACTGCATCGACATCCAAGACTCTTCGCCAAAGGCCCCAGCAGCCGACCTCGGTGGACCGAGCACCCCGAACTGCCAGCGCGACTGGTTCTTCGACGAGCTCGCGCGGTAGGGATAGAGCAGGTAGCCCTCGTAGAGGACCGCATCGGCGATCGCCCGGACCTGGTCGAGACCGGGGTTCTCGGCGTTCTGTCGAATGTTCACGACGGAGCCCCGTCGCGGGAGCTCAGCAACGTCTGCACGGTCTCTTCCCAGCTGATCAGACCGTGCCTGGACTTGTAGTCGGCAAGCGACTTGAGCACGTCGTGGTCGAGCCGGATCCAGCCCGTGTTCGGGTAGTACGACGCGATCATCTGCTGCCACACCGTCACGGGGAGCTGGTAGTGCGCCTCGCAGTCCCACGGCACCTGCTGGACTCCGAACCCGTTCACGCCCTTGGTGAAGATGGTTCCCGAGAACAACAGCGCCAGCGGGATGCTGCCCTCACCGACTGCGTGCAGGTAGCGGGATCCGGTGACCTCGAAGTCGTACGTGCACGGCAGGGCGAGGTCCACCTCGGTGATCCCGGTGAAGCCCTGGACCATCGCACTGCACTGCATCCAGAGGAACGGCTTCAGGGTGTCGACCCAGCGGTCCCGGTCGCCGAACAGCCCACGCAGTCCGATCTCGTCGGCCTCGTCGTAGCGGCGGCGCTGGGGTTCTATCCGGACCTGGCACCGCAGCGCGATCGCGTGGACGGCCTGACCGCTCGTATCCGTGATCCGCAGGCGCGCAGTGAGCTGAGGGGCCGCGGCGTACGGCTCCGCGAAGATGTCGACCACCGAGAACTCGTAGGTGCTCACCGCTTCTCCTCCGCTTCGCTGAGTGGAGGAGCCGGCCGACTGCGCTGGGCGACCATTGCGAAGAACTCGTCGATCGCGGCCCGCGCCTCCTGCCCGCCGTCGAAGCCGCGCCACAGGGATCGCAGCCGGCCGACGAGCTCGTAGCAGGCGTCGATCGGGACGACGTAGCAGCTGAAGTCAGGGTGCTCGCGGTCCGGTCCCCGGACGAGCAGCGCCTCGACGTCGGCGCGCAGCTGGCCGAGCTCCGGGTTGGAGTCGAGGATTCGTTGCCACGCGTCGAGTGGCAGCTCCGACTCCGTAGCCCCGGCAGGTCCCGGGTAGAACGCGACGACGCGATCCTGCGCGGAGTTCTGGAACAGGAACGCGAGCCCGACCGGGATCTGCAGGTCGTCCCACTCGCCCGCGCCGAAGGAGAAGTCGGGGAACGAGAGGTAGCGGTCAGGTACGGCGCGGTAGCGCAGCGAGGCCTGCTCGGCCGTGAACAGCAGGTAGCAGCCACGGCAGGTGCACATCAGGATCCGGCTCTCGAGGTTCACCACATGCTGGTGCTCCTCGGCGATCGGCTCCGCGCACATGTCGCACCGCTCCCCCTCCACCGGTTGCGGCCGGGTGGAGGTGATCCGGCGCAGCGACGCCAAGGGTGCCCGGCCGCTGGGGTTCATGGGCTGCTCATGCCGAGACCGGTGCGGCGACGGCGACGGAGCTGATCCCGCCGTCGGTCAGCAGGGGGACGGGAGTCAGGTGCAGACCGCTGTCGTCATCGAGACAGGCGCCGGCCCGACGTACGTCGTAGTGGGTCTGGCAGCCCGGGCAGCGCAACACCGCCTCGCCGACGGCCGCACCCAGCCGACGGGAAAGCGCGGCACCCCGAAGCGATGCGTCACAGCGCGCACAGCGGTCAAGGTAGGCGAACAATTCGGCTCCCAGCCGGCAGACCAGCACGCGTCGTGGTACCCACTTCGACCGTCGTCACCCCACCCTGGGCAAGGTCGGCCAGCTCGGGCAGGGGTTCCCAGGATGCGCCATGGGAAGCGCCGGGCTCGTCGAGCCGCGACCGCAGTGCGGCGACCGGGATCACGCCCGCGGCTCGTGGATCGGGAGTGGCCTCCTCAACCTCGATGGTGGTGACCTCGGGCGCGGCGGCCTCGATCGCCCCTTCGACGGCCAGCTTGAGGGTGACCGAGGACGACGGGCAGCCGTCGCAGCTGCCGAGCAGTCTCAGCCGGACGACCCCTTCATCGGTGACGTCGAGCAGCTCGACGTCCCCACCGTGCGAGCCGAGGTAGGGACGCACGCTCTCCAGAGCCTGCTCGACGCGCATCCCCACGTCGTAGGGATGCAGGCCGTGCACCAGCAGCAGACTTGCGACCAGGTCGTCCTTTGCGAGGGCAGCCAGGACGTCGTCGTCGAGCTGTCCTGCGTCATAGACGATCTCGAGGATGCGCTCGATGCCGGCGCCGTAGAGATCGGCCGTCAGCCGGACGAGCTCCTCGGCGCGCTCCCGCGCCACGACTCCGCCGGACCCACAGGCGTCGAGCAGGACGTCGATCCGCTCACCGGTGGCCCGAAGCCTCTCGGATGCATCGGGATCCATCGTCGCCTAACCGCTGACGGACTGGGTGGGCGAATGCATCAGCTCGAGCTTCTGGCCCTCGCCGAGATACATGTGCACACCGCAGGGCAGACAGGGGTCGAAGCTGCGCACGGTGCGCATGATGTCGATCCCCTTGAAGTGCTCGCGGTCGTTCTCCTCGAAGATCGGCTGCCCCTGGACCGCGTCCTCGTAGGGTCCGGGTGTGCCGAAGGAGTCCCGCGGGTTCGCGTTCCACGGCGTCGGCGGGTAGGGGTGGTAGTTCGCGATCTTGCCGTCCCGGATCACCATGTGGTGCGACAGGACGCCGCGGACCGCCTCGGTGAACCCGCAGCCAATCCCCTCGTCGGGGACGTCGAACTTCTCCCACGTCTTCGTGTGGCCGGCCCTGATCTCGACGAGCGCCTTCTCCGCGAAGTGCAGCGCGCACGCGGCGGCGTACGCCTGGAAGTAGGTGCGCGCCCGGTTGCGCTCGATCGTGTTGCTCCACCGCGGGACCTTCCACTCGAGCTCGACCGGTCCCTTGAGCGCGGTCTTCGGAAGGTTGATCTTCACGGAGTTGCCGGTCGACTGGACATAGCCGATGTCGACCAGCTGGGCGAGCGCTGTGGACCACAGCCGCGCCAGCGGCCCGCCACCGGTGTCGAGGGCGAGGTAGTCCATGCCGTCGTACCAGCGCGGTGACATCACCCAGCTGTACTTGCCGTCGAGGTCGCGCTTCTGCGGCTTGGGGTTGGTGTGCTGGTTCCAGGGGTGCCGCCGGTCGACCGGGTTCCCCAGCGGGTCGTGCGTCACGAACGTCTCCTGGTCCTCCCAGTCGTCGTAGTACGACGACCCGAGGAGGATCCGGATGCCGAGGTTGATCTCGACCAGGTCCGTCGTGACGAGCTTGCCGTCCACGACGACGCCGGGCGTGACGTACATCTTCCGGCCCCACTCGGTCATGTCCTTGTAGGCGAAGTTGCAGTACTCGGGGTCCTGGAACGAGCCCCAGCAGCCCAGCAGGATCCGGCGGTTGCCGACCTCTTCATATCCGGGCAACGCCTCGTAGATGAAGTCGAAGAGGTCGTCGTGCATCGGCACGACCTTCTTCATGAACTCGACGTAGCGCATCAGCCGGGTGATGTAGTCGGTCATCAGCTGGATCGTGGCCACTGTGCCCACGCCACCCGGGTAGAGCGTGGACGGGTGGACGTGACGGCCCTCCATCAGGCAGAACATCTCCCGGGTCCAGCGGCTCACCTGCAGGGCCTCGCGGTAGAACTCGCCGGTGAACGGGTTCAGCGACCGCATGATGTCGCCGATGGTGCGGTAGCCGTGCTCGGCGGAGTGCGGGGCCTCGGTGTTGTTGGCCTTCTCGAGCACACCCGGGTTGGTCTCGGCGACCATCTTCTCGCAGTAGTCCACCCCGACCAGGTTCTCCTGGAAGATGTTGTGGTCGAACATGTACTCCGCGGCCTCGCCGAGGTTGACGATCCACTCGCCGAGATGCGGCGGCTTGACGCCGTACGCCATGTTCTGGCAGTAGCAGGAGCAGGTCGCGTGGTTGTCGCCACAGATCCCGCAGATGCGGCTGGTGATGAAGTGCGCGTCCCGAGGGTCCTTGCCCTTCATGAAGATCGAGTACCCGCGGAAGATCGAGCTGGTGCTCTTGCACTCGGCGACGACCTTCTGGTTGAAGTCGATCTTGGTGTAGATGCCGAGGCTGCCGACGATCCTGGTGATGGGGTCCCACGCCATCTCCACGAGACCGTCGGGGCTGTCCTTCGTGCTGCTCGGGGATGGGATCGTCGACGTCATCCGTCGCTTCTTCCTGCTAGTGCGGTGAGGGGAGATTTACCAGGTGCGGGTGGCGCCGGTGGTGAGCTTCGTGCCGCGCTTACGCCACTTGGGTTCCTTGTCCAGGGTGCCCGTGGTGACGTTCCTCAGTCGGCGCATCGTGTTGCCGTAGAGGCCGACGGTCGCCGTCGAGAACTTGCCGCCGGGCGGCTCGTCCATGAACGGCATGAACTTGTCCGGGAAGCCCGGCATCGTGCAGCCGATGCAGATCCCGCCCACGTTGGGGCAGCCACCGACTCCGTTGATCCAGCCGCGCTTGGGAACGTTGCACTTCACGGTGGGTCCCCAGCAGCCCAGCTTCACGATGCACTTGGGTGAGCCGTACTCGGTCGCGAAGTCGCCCTGCTCGTAGTAGCCGGCGCGGTCGCAGCCCTCGTGCACCGTCTGGCCGAACAGCCAGGTCGGCCGCAGGGCGTCGTCGAGCGGAATCATCGGGGCCTGTCCGGTTGCCATGTAGAGCAGATAGGTCAGGGTCTCAGCCATGTTGTCGGGCTGGGCCGGGCATCCGGGCACGCAGACGATGGGGATGCCGGCCTTGGACTTCCAGTCCCAGCCGAGGTAGTCGGGGACACCCATCGCTCCCGTCGGGTTGCCCGCCATGGCGTGGATCCCGCCGTACGTCGCGCACGTGCCGACGGCCACGATCGCGGTCGCCTTGGGAGCCAGCCGGTCGAGCCACTCGCTGGTCGTCATCGGCTGGCCGGTCGCCGGATTGTTGCCGAAACCACACCAGTAACCCTCGTCGTGCAGCTGCTCGTTGGGGATCGAGCCTTCGACCACGAGCACGAACGGCTCGAGCTCGCCCCGGTCGGCCTTGAAGAACCACTCCAGGAAGTCGTCGGCGCCGCCGTTGGGACCGCACTCGAAGTCGATCAGCGGCCAGTGCACCGCGATCTGCGGCAGGCCAGGTAGAGCGCCGAGGGCGATCTCCTCGATGCTGGGCTGGGTCGCCGCGGTCAGCGACACCGAGTCGCCGTCGCAGCTCAGCCCGGCATTGATCCATAGGACGTGGATGAGCGTTTCCTCAGCCTTGACCGCCTCGGCAGTGGGCATGTCCGCCACCGTTTCCGGGAGCGAGAGCGGCTCCGGCTCCCAACAGTTGCCGGGACCTCTCGGTGGGGCCCGCTTGCGCAACGCTGGATTCCATTCAGCGCTCAACGGCTTGCTTGTGTCAAGCGCCCGTTTGGGTGCGGTCGAGCCAGCGCAGCCAGCCCTCCATGCCCTCCCCCGTACGCGCGGACAGGGTGGCCACCTCGAGTCCGGGCCGCACCTTGCGGGCGTCGCGGCGCAACCTGTCCAGGTCGAAGTCGACGTAGGGCAGCAGGTCGGTCTTGTTCACGACGACCAGGTCCGCCGCCGCGAACATGGTCGGATACTTCAACGGCTTGTCGTCGCCCTCCGTCACCGAGATGACCACGACCTTGCGCCTCTCCCCGAGATCGAACAGGGCCGGGCAGACCAGGTTTCCGACGTTCTCGATGAACAGGACGCTGTCCTCCTCCGGCTGCAGGCTCTCCAGCGCGCGGGCCACCATGCTCGCGTCGAGGTGGCAGCCGGCGCCGGTGTTCACCTGGACGGCCCGCGCCCCCGCCGTACGGATCCGCTCGGCGTCGAAGACCGTCTCCTGGTCACCCTCGATCACCGTGACCGGTCGTGTGGACTCCTTGATGGTCCGCTCCAGGAGCGTGGTCTTGCCCGCGCCCGGCGAGCTCATCAGGTTCACCGCCGTGATCCTCCGGTCGGCGAGCCAGGCGCGGTTGCGCTCCGCCAGCGCGTCGTTCTTCGCGAGGACGGCCACCTCGAGGTCGAGGGTGTGAGTGCGTGGCTGGTCGTGCTGCTTCGCGTGATGCTCGTCGTGATGCTCCGGGTGATCGTGTTCGTGTGGATGGTCGTGAGCGTGCTGACGAGCCGTCCGCGCCTCGACACCGACCGTGGTCAGCCGGACGTCGGCCTCACCGCAGCCGCAGGTCGCACACACGTCACCCCACCTCCACTGACATCACCAGGAGCTCACGACCCGACAACAGCTCGACGTCGGCACTGCCGCAGTCGCACAGAAGGAAGGGGTCGGCGAGCGAGAAGTCCTCGCCACAGGTCCGGCAACGCGCCGTACCGCGCGCCTCCTCGATCTCGAGCGTCGCACCCTCGAGTTGCGTGCCGGCTGCCGCGAGTTCGAAGCAGAAGGTCAAGGCGTCCGGCACCACCCCGGCGAGCTGTCCGACGCGGAGTCGTACGGCGCTGACGTCCCTGCCGTCCGTCCGATCGAGCACGGACGACACGATGCTTTCGGCTATCGCAAGCTCGTGCATGAGTTCGTCCCACCTGTCCGAATCACCGTAAGTGTGCTCCGCCGACATGGCAACGCACACCAGTCGCCCGCACAAACTTGCCCCATGCACGACTTGGACGTCGATGCCCAGCAATTCACTCGTCACAACAACACCCATGCACCGTTGTGACGCGCTTGGCCGTTCGGTTTAGGGTCGTCGTATGCCGAACCCGCTGACCCCAGACGACCTTTCTTCGCTCCGCACCGACTTCGCGGCGAACCCGGCGTACCGCATCACGCAGAACGCGGTCACGAAGGTCGGGATCCAGGACGTCGCCCTGGACCGTGCGGTCGTGACCGGTACCGACCACTCCGTGTCGCACCTGCTGGACGACTGGAAGGTCACGAACCAGGAGAAGAGCGGTCGCTGCTGGCTGTTCGCCGGCCTCAACCTCCTGCGCGTCGGGGCGATGAGCGCGATGAACCTGAAGGAGTTCGAGTTCTCCCAGAACCACATCATGTTCTGGGACAAGCTCGAGCGGGCGAACTACTTCCTCAACGCGGTCATCGAGACCCGCGAGCGTGACATCGACGACCGCACCGTCGCGCACCTGCTCGGCAGCGTCGCCGACGACGGCGGTCAGTGGAACATGTTCATCTCGCTGGTCCAGAAGCACGGCCTGGTGCCGAAGGCGGTCATGCCGGAGACGAAGAGCTCGGCGGAGACGAGTCGGATGAACGAGGTTCTGCGCAACGTGCTCCGCGAGGGCGCCAAGACCCTGCGGGAGGTCGACGGCGGCGAGGACGTCCTGGACAAGGCGCGCAAAGAGGTCCTCACGGTGGTGCACCGGATCCTGTGCCTGCATCTCGGCACGCCGCCGGAGCGCTTCGACTGGCAGTGGACGGACAAGGACCGCAAGTTCCACCGCGACGGTGAGCTGACGCCTCAGGAGTTCGCCGAGCGGTACGTCGCGCTGCCGATCGACGAGTACGTCTGCCTCGTCCACGACCCGCGCTCGACCAGCCCGTTCGGCCGGACCTTCACGGTCGACTACCTCGGCAACGTGGTCGGCGGTCCGCCGGTGAAGTACCTCAACGTCGAGATGGGCCTGCTCAAGCGCCTTGCCCAGCAGCAGATCGTCGCTGGTGAGCCGGTGTGGTTCGGCTGCGACGTCGGGCCGCAGATGAGCATGGACCTGGGCATCTGGGATGCGGCGCTCTACGACTACCCGAGCGTGTACGACCACCAGTTCGGCCTGGCCAAGGCTGACCGGCTGGTCTACCGCGAGAGCCAGATGACGCACGCGATGCTCTTCACTGGGGTCGACGTCGTCGACGGTGCCCCCCGCCGCTGGCGAGTGGAGAACAGCTGGGGCGACGAGAAGGGCATCAAGGGCTACTGGACCATGAACGACTCATGGTTCGACGAGTACGTGTTCGAGATCGCCGTACCGAAGCGCCTGCTCCCACTGGACCTCGCGGAGCGTCTCGACGACGAGCCGATCGTGCTCCCGGCCTGGGACCCGATGGGAAGCCTGGCCTGAGCGCGGCTTCTGCTGAGCAAGGCCGCGACGACCGACTCTGAAGTTCGACTACGGAGAGCAGCCCGCCAATCTACACTTCAGAGAACCCGGATCGTCGAGGCAAGGACTCAAGCACATGGTGCTCGGCAGACCCGACGACTTTGCGCACGCCACCGCTTGGCAGCCCATCAGGCACCGCTGACCTCCATCCCGTTCCCGAGTCTCTCCCGCGCCACCTCGGCGGCGGCGAAGCACAGCCGTACGCAGCCGGCGAGGCCCGGCGAGACGCCCGCGCCGCCGCCGGGCGGTGGGACCGGGCGCACATCAGGGCTCTTGCTCGGCTTCGACGCACTCGCCCTCGTCATCGCGACCGCGCTCGGGGTGCTCGCCGGATCGACCGAGACCGGGGGCATGCTCGGCCTGGCGGTCATCCCGATCTGGATGATCTGGCTCGCCGCCATTGGCGCGTACGACCGGCGGCACATCGGGAGCGGCAGCAATGAGTTCGCCGTTGTCGCCGGAGCATCGCTCCGAGTCGCGCTCGCTGTGATCGCGCTGGCGTACCTGTTGCGCAGCGACCCGGCCCGGGACGTCGTGTTCATCATGCTTCCGGCCGGCACCGGCTTGCTCGTCCTCGGTCGAGCGTTCGCTCGGGTGGTCACCGTCGCGTGCCGGCGCCGAGGCTATGGCTTCCACCGGGTCCTGGTCGTGGGCTCCGTGGTCGACGTCCTCGAGCTGGTGGCACAGGCAGCCAAGAGCCCGAGTGCCGGGTTTCAGGTCATCGCCGCGTGCGTGCCCCAATATGACGGGCCGAGTCGGCGGCGGCAACGTGGTCGGCGTGGCGGCGAATCGGCCCCGACCCACCTTCAGGACGAGGGCGACCGGCGGACCGAGTCGAACCGGCGGGCGGACACCGAACAGCTGCTGTCGGTTGGCATTCCGGTGGTGGGCCAGCCGCACGACGTGCTCGAGGCGGTCCACGGGCACGTGGTCGACACCGTCGTCGTCGCGGGCCAGGGCTTGCTGAGCCGCCACGCGCTCCGGCGTCTGGCTTGGGAGTTCGAGGGCACCGGAGTCGACATCTTCTTCGCGTCGTCACTGACCGACGTGGCGACTCCCCGCATCACGTTCCGGCCGCTCGGCGCACTGTCGCTCATGCACGTCGAGGCACCGGCGTTCGAGGGCGGGCAGCGGCTGCTGAAGGCCTCGACGGACCGGCTTCTCGCGTTCGTGCTCGCCCTGCTTCTGAGCCCGGTCTTCCTGGCCATCTCAGTCCTGATCAAGATCGACTCGCCCGGCCCGGCGTTCTATCGCCAGGAGCGGCTCGGCTTGCGGGGCCGGGCGTTCTGGTGCCTGAAGTTCCGCACGATGAGCGTCGGAGCCGACCGCGAGCTGGCCGCACTGGCGACGGAGTCCGACGGCGTGCTGTTCAAGATCCGCGCCGACCCACGGGTGACCCGCGTCGGCCGGCTCTTGCGCCGCTACTCCGTGGACGAGCTCCCGCAGCTGTTCAACGTCCTTGGCGGCTCGATGTCGCTGGTCGGCCCGCGGCCGCCGTTGAAGAGCGAGGCCGACGCGTACGGCCACGACGTACACCGCCGGCTGCTCGTCAAGCCTGGGATGACGGGGCTCTGGCAGGTGAGCGGTCGGTCGGACCTGTCGTGGGCAGAGTCGGTTCGGCTGGATCTCTACTACGTCGAGAACTGGTCTACGTCTCTCGACTTCCAGCTGATGGCCCGGACGGTGGTCGCCGTGGTCGCCGGACGCGGGGCGTACTGAGCTCCGCCCCTTCATCGCATCGGAGTGGGTGGCTCACTCCCACTCGATGGTGCCGGGCGGCTTGCTGGTGACGTCGAGGGTGACCCGGTTGATCTCGCGAACCTCGTTGGTGATCCGGGTCGAGATGCGTTCGAGGACGTCATAGGGCACGCGTGCCCAGTCGGCGGTCATGGCGTCCTCGGAGGTGACCGGCCGGATGACGACGGGATGCCCGTAGGTCCGCCCGTCGCCCTGCACTCCAACAGAGCGTACGTCGGCCAGCAGGACGACCGGCATCTGCCAGATGTCTCGGTCGAGGCCGGCGCGGGTGAGCTCCTCGCGGGCGATCGCGTCGGCTTCGCGAAGGATGTCGAGGCGTTCGCGGGTCACCTCGCCGATGATCCTGATGCCGAGGCCGGGACCGGGGAACGGCTGCCGCCAGACGATCTCCGAGGGGAGGCCGAGCTGCTCGCCCACCAACCGGACCTCGTCCTTGAACAACGCGCGCAACGGCTCGACGAGCTCGAACTCGAGGTCGTCCGGCAGCCCGCCGACGTTGTGGTGCGACTTGATGTTGGACGTGCCGGCACCACCGCCGGACTCGACGACGTCGGGGTAGAGCGTGCCCTGCACGAGGTAGGCCACCTTGCCGCCTTCGGACACCACGGTGTCCCCGAGCACCTCGGCCTCCGCGGCCTCGAACACCCGGATGAACTCGCGGCCGATCGCCTTGCGCTTCTCCTCCGGGTCGCTGATGCCCACCAGCGCGTCGAGGAACCGCTTCTCCGCATCGACGACCTTGAGGTCGACCCCGGTGGCCGCCACGAAGTCCCGCTCGACCTGTTCGGTCTCGCCCTTGCGCATCAGGCCGTGGTCGACGTACACGCAGGTGAGCCGGTCGCCGATGGCCCGCTGGACGATGGCGGCCGCGACTGCCGAGTCGACACCGCCGGAGAGACCACAGATGGCCCGCCCGTCGGTGCCCACCTGTGCGCGGATCCGGCCGATCTGTTCGTCGACGATGTTGACCATCGTCCAGGTGGGGCGGCAGCCGGCGATGTCGTGCAGGAAGTGCTCGAGTACGCGCTGGCCGTGCTCGGTGTGCAGCACCTCGGGATGCCACTGGACGCCGGCCTGACGGGTCTCGAGGTGCTCGAACGCCGCCACCGGGGTTGCCGCCGTGCCGGCGAGCACAGAGAAGCCGGCGGGTGCCCGGGTGACCGTGTCGCCGTGGGACATCCAGACCGTGTGCTCGGAAGGTACGTCGGCCAGCAACGTCCCGTTCGCGGTGACCGTCACTGGCGTACGGCCGTATTCGCGGGCCCCCGTGTGCGCGACCTCGCCACCCAGGGCCTGCGCCATGAGCTGGAAGCCGTAGCACATGCCGAAGACCGGAATCCCGGCCTCGAACACCGCCCGGTCGATCGCCGGAGCACCCTCCGCGTAGACCGACGACGGCCCGCCGGACAACACGATCGCGGCGGGCTCGCGCTCGACCATCTCGGCCACCGACATGGTGTGCGGCACGATCTCGGAGTAGACGCGCGCCTCACGAATGCGCCGGGCGATCAGCTGGGCGTACTGCGCCCCGAAGTCGACGACGAGGACCAGATCGTGGGTCATGCCTGCCCTTTCACCTCGACGGGCTTCGTGCGCGCAGTCTATCGGCGCAGGCGTCAGGGCCTAGCCGGGAGGGTGGCCGGGAGGGTGGCCGGGCCTGGACCGTCAGGAGGAGTTCTCTAGCCGGGCCCGATGTCCACGATCGGCAACCGCAACGCTCCTGGTGCCGCGGCCGGGACCGCCGGCCGGTGGGGCGCGACCGGTGCGACCGGTGCGTACGCCGACCCGAGGGCCGGCCGGGTGTCGACCTCGCCCTTGTTGGGCCAGAACGCCATCGCCCGCTCAGCCTGGGCGGTGATCGTCAGCGACGGGTTCACGCCGAGGTTGGCGGAGATCGCCGAGCCGTCGACGACGTGCAGACCCGGGTGGTTGTAGACCCGGTGCCAGGCATCGATCACCCCGTCGTCCACCGAGGCGCCGATCACGCAGCCACCGATGAAGTGCGCGGTCAGCGGCCGGTTGAAGGGTTCCCCGATGGAGCCGCCGGCCGCGCCGCCCATGAGCTCGGCCATCCTGCGCACCGCCTGGTTGGCGACCGGGATCCAGCTCGGGTTCGGCTCGCCGTACCCCTGCTTCGAGGTGAGGTAGCGGACCGGTCCGCGCTTCTTGGTGTACGTCGTGATCGAGTTGTCGACGCTCTGCATGACCAGCGCGATCACGGTGCGCTCGGACCAGTGCTTCATGTCGTAGAGCTCACGAAGGTTGCGCTTCTCGGTCCACATCGTCTTGAGCCAGGTCTGCCAGCGTGGGCGCGGACCACCCCCATCGGTGAGGACGGTCTGGAGCAGCGACATGGAGTTGCTGCCGCGGCCGTAGCGAACCGGCTCGATGTGGGTGTGCTCGTCGGGGTGGAAGGACGACGTGATCGCGACGCCCCGGCTGTAGTCGACGTCCAGGTCGGGCGCGATCGCTCCGAGGATCGACTCGGAGTTGGTCCTGGACAGTTCGCCCAGGCGGCTGGACAGGCCGGGCAGGTGACCCTCGTCCCTCATCCTGTGCAGCAGCCGCTGGGTCCCGAGCGCGGAGGCGGAGACGACAACCTGGCGGGCGGTGAGCACCTTCTGTGGCTTGCGGCCGCGCGACTTCGTGAACCGGATGTGTACGGCGTACCCCTCGGCGTCGGCGCGTGGTGCCACGCGTACGACGGTGGTGAGCGGCAGGATCCTCGCGCCGTTCTTCTCGGCGAGGTGGAGGTAGTTCTTGACCAGGGTGTTCTTCGCGTTGTGCCGGCAGCCGGTCATGCACTCGCCGCACGACCGGCACGGGTTCCGATCGGGACCCTCGCCCCCGAAGTAGGGATCGGGCACGAGCTCGTCGGACGACTGGCCGGGGCCGCCGAAGAACACCCCGACCGGCGTCGGGTGGAAGGTGTCCCCGACGCCCATCTCCTCGGCCACCTGTTGCATCACGTCGTCACTCGGGGTCCGGATCGGGTTCTCGACCACGCCGAGCATGCGCTTGGCCTGGTCGTAGTAGGGCGCCAGCTCGGCCTTCCAGTCGGCGATGTCGCGCCACTGCGGATCGTCGTAGAAGGCGGGGAGCGGTTCGTAGAGGGTGTTGGCGTAGACCAGCGAACCACCGCCGACGCCGGCACCGGAGAGGATCATGCAGTCGGCCAGCGCGTCGATCCGCTGGATGCCGTAGCAGCCGACCTCGGGGCGGAACAGGTAGTTCTTCACGTCCCACGACGTGTCCGGTAGCTCGTCGTCGGCGAACCGGGCACCCGCCTCGAGCACGCCGACCCGGTAGCCCTTCTCGGTCAGTCGGAGCGCGGTGACCGAGCCGCCGAACCCCGACCCGATGACCAGGACGTCGTAGTCCCAGTCACCGCCGTCACCGTCGTTCATGCGCGACCGAGCTTGTTGAGCAACCTTGCTGCTGATCGTCATCAACCTGGCCCACTGCTCGTCGTTGAGGCCGTACGACGGGCCCAGCGGCATGACCCGCTGGGTGCCCACCGTCTGCACCTCGGTGAATCGGTGGATGCCCTCGGGACCCTGCCTCCGGCCGATGCCCGAGTTCCGCATGCCGCCCATCGGGGAGTCGATGCTGGCGAACGTCGCGCCGTACGCCTCGTTGACGTTGACGGTGCCGCACTTGATCTGCCGGGCCAGGGCGCGGGCCCGCTTGCCGTCCCGGCTGTAGATCGCACCGTTGAGGCCGTAGTCGCCGTCGTTGGCCCGAGCGACCGCCTCAGCCTCGTCGTGGAACCGGTAGACCGAGATCACCGGACCGAACGTCTCGAGCCCGAAGCAGGTCATGTCGGGTGTGACGCCCTCGAGGATCGTCGGCTCGTAGTAGTAGGGCGCGATGTCGGGACGGGCCCGGCCTCCGGTGAGCACCCGGGCGCCCTTGGCAACTGCGTCCTCGACGTGCGCGGTGACCGTGTCGAGCTGGGCCTGAGAGATCAGCGATCCCATGTCGTTGCCCCAGCCGAGCCCGACGCCGAGCTTCATCGCCTCGGTCCTCGCGACGAACTTGTGCAGGAACTTGTCGTAGATCTGGTCGGCGACGAACATCCGCTCCACCGACACGCACAGCTGGCCGGCGTTGGAGAACGTGGCGCGGCAGGCGCCCGCGGCCGCCTTGTCGAGGTTGGCGTCGCGCAGCACCAGGAAGGGGTTCTTGCCGCCCAGCTCGAGCGAGCAGCCGATCAGGCGCTCCGCGCACTTGGCGGCCACGATCCGGCCGGTTGCCGTCGACCCGGTGAGGCACACGTGGTCGGCGTGCTCCATGAGCGCCGTACCGACAACGGGGCCGGGCCCGGCCACGACGGTCCACAGGTCTTCCGGGAAACCCGCTTGCTCGATCAGCTCGGCGCCGAGCAGGGCCGTGAGCATGGTCTGCCCGTCGGGCTTGGCGACGACCGCGTTGCCGGCCATCAGCGCAGCAAGACCGTCGCACAGCGCCATCGTGAACGGGTAGTTCCACGGCGAGATGATCCCCACGACTCCCTTCGGCACCCGGTTGACGTCGATCCGGGTCATCAAGGGGAAGGCGCCGGACCGCCGTTCGCTCGCCAGATGCGCGCACGAGGTGCGGGCGTAGTAGCGCGCGGTCAGCGCGACGTGGAGCATCTCCTGGTAGGCGTCGAGGCGGGACTTGGCCGACTCCCACACGATCAGGTCGAGGATCTCGGACTGGCGGGCGAGCACCAGGTCGTGAAACCGCATCAGGACTTCTGCCCGCTCGCTCAGACAGGTCCGCGCCCAGGACTGTTGGGCCTTGCGGGCCCTGGCGAATGCAGCCTCGACATCGGCCTCGCTGGACTGCGGAATGTGCGCGAGCGGCTGCCCCGTGATCGGCGAGGTCGTCGGCACCGTCTCCCCAGTGGTGGACGCGATCCGGCCGGTCAGCCGCTCGGCGTACTCGGGCTCGAGGGCATAGCTCGCCGCGGGATCGTGCTCGGGGTCGGACGGGCCGTCAACGAGCGGTCCGTCGGACGAGGGATTCTGGGCGCTCATGGACTGAGCGTAGGTCAATCCGTTGAGACGGGCCGTGGTTCCGGCAGCACGGAACGAGCACCCAACTCGACGACGACCTCGACGCGCTGGAACTCCTTGAGGTCGGTGTAGCCGGTGGTGGCCATCGAGCGCCTGAGTGCCCCGATCAGGTTCATCGTCCCGTCGGCGACGCGCGAGGGGCCGAAGAGGATCTCCTCCAGAGTGCCGACCGAGCAGAACTCGACCCGTTCGCCCCGAGGGAGCTGGGCATGGTGGGCCTCGGCTCCCCAGTGGAACCCATGGCCTGGTGCGTCGGAGGCGCGGGCGAACGGCGACCCGACCATCACCGCGTCGGCGCCGCACGCGATCGCCTTGGACAGGTCGCCCGAGCGGCCGATCGATCCGTCAGCGATGACGTGCACGTAGCGACCGCCCGACTCGTCCAGGTAGTCACGGCGGGCGGCGGCGACGTCGGCCACGGCACTGGCCATCGGGACCGCCACGCCAAGCACGGTGCGCGTGGTGTGGGCCGCTCCGCCACCGAACCCGACGAGCACCCCGGCCGCGCCGGTACGCATGAGGTGCAGTGCCGCCTGGTACGTCGCGCAGCCGCCGACGATGACCGGGACGTCGAGCTCGTAGATGAACTCCTTGAGGTTCAGCGGCTCGGACTGCGAGGAGACGTGCTCGGCCGAGACCGTCGTCCCGCGGATGACGAACATGTCGACGCCCGCGTCGACCACGCACTTGGCGAACTCCTTGGTCCGTTGCGGCGACAGCGAGCCGGCGACCGTCACACCTGACTCGCGCATCTCGTGGAGGCGGGCCACGATCAGCTCCGGCCGGATCGGCACGGCGTACATCTCCTGCATCCGCTGGGTCGCCTCGACCCCACGCAGTTCGGCCACCTCGCGCAGCAGGTCGGAGGGGTCGTCGTACCTGGTCCAGAGACCTTCGAGGTTGAGCACGCCGAGGCCGCCGAGCTTGCCGAAGGCGATGGCCGTCGCGGGCGACATCACCGAGTCCATCGGGGCCGCGAGCACGGGAAGCTCGAAGCGGTAGGCGTCGATCTGCCAGGCGATGCTGACCTCTTCGGGGTCGCGGGTGCGCCGGGACGGCACGATCGCGATGTCGTCGAAGGAGTAGGCCCGGCGGGCCCGCTTGGCGCGGCCGATCTCGATCTCGGTCATGCGGGTATCACCGTCCCGAGTAGTTGGGGGCCTCGACGGTCATTTGGATGTCGTGCGGGTGGCTCTCCTTGAGCGACGCCGAGGTGATCCGCACGAACTTCCCCTTCTCGTGGAGCTCGGGGATCGTCCGCGCCCCGACGTAGAACATCGACTGGTTGAGGCCACCGATGAGCTGGTGGGCAACCGCTGCAAGCGGTCCGCGGTAGGCGACCTGGCCCTCGATGCCCTCCGGGACGAGCTTGTCGTCGCTGGCGACCTCGGCCTGGAAGTAGCGGTCGCGGGAGTAGGACTTCTTGCCGCGGCTCGACATCGCCCCCAGCGATCCCATGCCGCGGTAGGCCTTGTACTGCTTGCCGCTGACGAACACCAGCTCGCCCGGCGACTCCTCGCAGCCGGCGAGCAGCGAACCGATCATGACGGACTCGGCTCCGGCCACGATCGCCTTGGCGATGTCGCCGGAGTGCTGGAGGCCGCCGTCGGCGATCACGGGCACGCCGGCCGGGCCGCAGGCCAGCGACGCCTCGTAGACCGCGGTGATCTGGGGCACGCCGCAGCCGGTGACGACGCGCGTCGTACAGATCGAGCCCGGACCGAAGCCGACCTTGACCGCGTCGGCGCCCGCGTCGACGAACGCCTGAGCACCGGACCGGGTGGCGACGTTGCCGCCGATCACCTGGACATGCCGGGTGGCGGGGTCGGACTTGAGCCGCCGCACCATGTCGAGGAGCATCTGGACGTGGCCGTGGGCGGTGTCGGCGACCAACACGTCAACGCCCGCCTCGACAAGGGTGGTGGCGCGCTGCCAGGCGTCGCCGAAGTAGCCCACCGCCGCGCCGACCAGCAGCCGGCCGTCCGCGTCCTTGGACGCGTTCGGGAACTGCTCGGACTTCACGAAGTCCTTGACGGTGATCAGCCCGCCGAGCCGGCCGTCGGGATCGACCAGCGGGAGGCGCTCGCGCTTGTGCTTGCGCAACAGCAGCGTGGCGTCGTCGCGGGAGATGCCGACCGGGCCGGTGATCAGCGGCATCGGGGTCATCATCTCGTCGACCTTGGTGCTCGCCCACTCGGCGACCGGGGTGAAGCGCAGGTCGCGGTTGGTGATGATGCCGAGCAGGCGGTTGTCGCTGTCGACGACCGGCAGCCCCGAGACGCGGTACTCGCCGCAGATCTGGTCGAGCTGCTCCAGCGTCGCGTCCGGACCGATCGTGACCGGGTTGGAGATGATGCCGGTCTGGGTGCGCTTGACCAGGTCCACCTGGAGCGCCTGGTCGTCGGTCGACAGGTTGCGGTGGAGTACGCCGAGCCCACCCTGCCTGGCCATGGCGATGGCCATCCTGGACTCGGTGACGGTGTCCATCGCGGCGCTGACCAGCGGCACCCGGATCGAGATCCCCCGGGTCAGGCGGGTCGTGGTGTCGATGTCGGACGGGGCGAGGTTGGACTCCCCCGGCAACAGCAGCACGTCGTCGTACGTCAAACCGAGGGCGGCGAACTTCTCCGGGAGATCCACTCCTCCATCCTATCGGCGACCCGAGCCCATCCCCGACAGGCGGTCAGACGTGCAGTGGCTTCAGCTCGCGGACGGGGATGCGCACTGTCAGGACCTCGGCCGCCAGCCGGATCCGCCCCCGCAGGCCCGCGGCCAGCACCATCGGCAGCACCGCCGCGTTGTCGGCCCGCGTCGTGAGCACGATCTCGTGGATGCCCCTGCCTGCAGCCACGCGGGCCACGTCATTGAGGAGGCGAGTACCGATCCCGCGACGCTGCCACGCCGGGTCCACCCTCAGACTGACGGCCCGGGCGCCCGGCTCGACCATCCCGGAACCCTCGGACCGGATCATCGCGATGCCGACAACGGTGCCCTCCACCGACGCGGCAACACCGTCATCGTCGACCCGGTAGTCCGGCGTCGGCTGCGAGCCGACCCGTCGACTCGGGCCCGGGGTCAGGGCGTCGTCAGCCAATCGGTCCGCGAGGCTCTGCCGCAGAAGCACGTCGCCCACCAGGCCGGCCATGGCGGCCCCCCGTGCCTGCTCGGTCGCGGTGAACGGAGCCGTACGCCGCACCTGGACCGCAATGTCACCAACGCTCATCTCCATCAGGTCCTGCACCGGCGCCAGAATGCCCTCGACCGGGTCGGCCTCTGCGTCGAACAGCTGGGCCACGATCTCGGGGAACCGCGCCGGCTGGTCCAGGATCATCCGCGCAGCCTGGACGAATCGGGTCGGCTGGTCGACCAACGCCTGTTCGGTGCATTCGGCACCACTCACTGAGACCCCGCCCGAGTCCTCCACCAGCCGGGCGACCTTCGCCAGACGCCACCCGGCGGGAGTGCGGAGCACCAGTTCGTCGGTGACTCCGTCGATGGCCGGGAAGATCTGCAGGCCCAGAATGTTGACCCCCTGCGCGCCGCAGTTGCGCGCCAGGACCGCCAACGAACCGGGTCGATCCGGCAGCGTCGTACGAACTCTCCACAACATCGTGACCCCCTGCGCACTGGTTGACGAGTCTGTGGTGACCACTCTGCGCTACCCACGTTGCTGATCCGAGGCGAGCGTGTTTCGCGGGTTGCAACTGGACCAGGCGAATGCGGACGGCCGGCCTCCTGGTTGCGGCTGGAACGGGACCGCGAGCCGCGGAGATGCGCGGCTGGCCGTTGCCCGGCCGCTAACATTCGCCACGTGCGAGGACGGGGGATCATCTGGTGCGCGGCGATCTCTGGCTGCGGGGCTGCGGTTCGCGGGCTTCCTCTGGCCGATCAAACCTGACGAGGCCGGGTTCACGCTGGTGGCCCGCAACTGGGACCCCCAGCCTGACAGCATGTACGGCACCTACTGGGTTGACCGTCCGCCCAGTCTGATCGGTCTCGTCAAGCTCTCCGACTGGATCGGCGGTGCGCTTTTCCTCCGGGTATCGCCGCCGCGGGCTGTGTGCTGCTCGTGCTCGCTGCCGCCGGTGCCGCGCGGAGGGTCGTCCGGCTCGGTGGAGGGCAGCGCTCGAGGCGGCCGACCGAACAGCCGCTTGGACCGCCGTGCTGACCGCGATGCTCGTCGGCAACATGTATCATCGACCCAGTCGCAGCCAAGGGGGAGATCCTCGGCATCCCGCTCGTGATGGGCAGCATCCTGCTCTCGCTGAGGGCGCTCGAGCGCCGGTCGGCCTGGGCATCATTCGGTGCTGGCCTGCTCGCCGCTGCTCGCCGTCGGCCTCAAGCAGAACATGGTGGCCGGGCTGGTCTTCGGCGGGATCGTGCTGCTCGGATCACTCGTCACCCGGCGCATCACCGGCCGGCGAGTTCGGCAGGCTGGCCGCTGCCGCGGTCGCCGGCGCGGCCATCCCTGTCGTGCGCCACGGTCGCCTGGGCCCTCGTCGCCGGCGTCCATCTGAGGACGGTCTGGTACGCCGTCTACGGGTTCCGCTCCGACGCCGTCGGACGTGATCAGTTCCGTCATCGTCGGAGTCGAACGGGCCACGCGCCTGGTCGCTGCTCGACCTGCTCGTCACCTCCGGGATGCTTCTGGTGGTGCTCTGGTTCCTGCTCGAACCTGCACGGCCTCCTGCGGCGCGTCCCGTCGTCACGCTCGCAGTGCTGGCGACCTGATCATGGACGGCGCGGCTTGGTCCTGGGCGGCAGCTACTGGTCGGCGTACGCCTTCGTGCCGATCCCTGGCGTGGTGCTGTGCCTGGCGCTCGTCCTCGACCTCGAGGAGTCCCGCCGTGCGGAAGGTCGCTCGCGGCGGGGTCCGGAGCTGGTCACGAGGTCGCTGGTGGGCGTTGCGACCGTCGCCACCGCATTCTCGGTCGTCGCCTACGTCACGCAGACCGCGGCCGGAGCCGCCCCGCCCACCGAGGTCTACACGGGCCAGGCGATCGCTGCCTCGGCAGACCGGGCGACACGCTCGTCGTGTACGGCGGCCGGGCGGACATCCAGTACACCTCCGGGCTGCCTTCCCCGTACCAGCACCTGTGGAGCCTGCCGATGCGCACGCTCGACCCCGACCTGACGGAGTTGAGAGCCCTGCTCGAGGGCCCGGATGCACCGACCTGGTTCGTCGCCTAAGCCCCCTTGACTCCTGGGGCGGAGTGGCGGAACGGGTGCTCGGCCCGGTCCTGGCAGAGCGATACGTCTGCGGCGAGGACGTGTGCGGCGTCCCGGTCTACCTCGTAAGGGCGTCTCTCGCGCCGGCCTGAGGTCGACTGCGATCGACAGTGGCTACCGACGTCGAGATCGGCCTGCCTCGAGACTGATCACGCCGACCCGGCTCGTGTTGACGCCGAAATGCCGCCGACCCGGCTCTTGTTGACGTTCGCTGTGTCAACAAGAGCCGGGTCGGCGTTGTTCTGCTGTCAGTTCAAGCCGGGTCAGTGGCCGTGACCGTGGCCGTGACCGCCTGCGGCGGCGGGCTCTTCCTCTTCCGGCTTCTCGACGATCAGCGTCTCGGTCGTGAGCAGCATGCCCGCGATCGAGGTGGCGTTGACCAGTGCCGAGCGGGTGACCTTGACCGGGTCGAGGACGCCCTGGGCGACCAGGTCGCCGTACTCCTCGGTCTCGGCGTTGTAGCCGTTGCCGATGCCGAGCTCGCGGACCTTCGTGGTGACGACGTAGCCGTTCACGCCGCCGTTCTCGGCGATCCAGCGCAGCGGCTCGTCGCAGGCCTTGCGCACGATGCGTACGCCGACTGCCTCGTCGCCGGTCAGGTCGAGGTTCTTGTCGAGAACCGCGACCGCGTGGATCAGAGCCGAACCACCGCCGGGCACGATGCCCTCTTCGATCGCGGCGCGCGTCGCGGAGACGGCGTCCTCGATGCGGTGCTTCTTCTCCTTGAGCTCCACCTCGGTGGCGGCGCCGACCTTGATCACGCACACGCCGCCGGCCAGCTTCGCGAGGCGCTCCTGGAGCTTCTCGCGGTCCCAGTCGGAGTCGGTGTTCTCGATCTCGGCCTTGATCTGGTTGACCCGACCCGTGACGGCAGCCGAGTCACCGGCGCCGTCGACGATCGTCGTGTTGTCCTTGGTGATGACGACGCGACGAGCCTGGCCGAGGACGTCGAGACCGACCTGGTCGAGCTTGAGCCCGACCTCCGGCGCCACGACCTGACCACCGGTCAGGGTCGCGATGTCCTCCATCATGGCCTTGCGGCGGTCGCCGAACGCTGGAGCCTTCACGGCGACGGCGTTGAAGGTGCCGCGGATCTTGTTGACCACCAGCGTCGAGAGCGCCTCGCCCTCCACGTCCTCGGCGAGGATGAACAGGGGCTTGCCGGCCGCGATGACCTTCTCCAGCAGGGGAAGCAGGTCCGCGATCGCGGAGATCTTGCCCTGGTGCAGAAGGATGTAGGGGTCGTCGAGGACGGCCTCCATGCGCTCCGGGTCGGAGATGAAGTATTGGGAGATGTAGCCCTTGTCGAACTGCATCCCCTCGGTGAACTCCAGCTCGGTGCCCATGGTGTTGGACTCCTCGACGGTGATCACGCCGTCCTTGCCGACCTTGTCGAAGGCCTCGGCGAGCAGGTCGCCGATCAGGGCGTCGCGCGAGCTGATCGTCGCGACCGAGGCCATGTCCTCACGGGAGTCGACCTCACGGGCGGCATCGCGCAGGGCGTTGCCGACGGCCTCGGACGCGGCGTCCATGCCGCGCTTGAGGCTCATCGGGTTGGCGCCGGCGGCTACCGCACGCAGACCGTGGTGGACCATCGCCTGGGCGAGGACCGTTGCGGTCGTCGTACCGTCACCGGCGACGTCGTTGGTCTTGGTGGCGACTTCCTTGGTCAGCTGCGCACCCAGGTTCTCGAACGGGTCGTCCAGCTCGATCTCGCGGGCGACGGTGACGCCGTCGTTGGTGATCGTGGGGGCGCCCCACTTCTTGTCCAGGACGACGTAGCGGCCGCGGGGGCCGAGCGTCACCTTCACTGCGTTCGCGAGCGCGTCGACGCCACGCTCGAGGGCGCGCCGGGCGTTCTCGTCGAACTCAAGAATCTTCGGCATCTCGGTGGATGCTCCTTCCGCTCAAATGGATAGTCCGAGGCCGAGGGCACGCCCCAGAAGGGAAACCGCGTGCTTTCGACCTCGGACTATCACGAGGAAATCAGGAAACGACAGCGAGCACGTCGCGCGCGGAGAGGATGAGGTACTCGTCTCCGGCGTACTTGACCTCGGTGCCGCCGTACTTGCTGTAGATCACCTTGTCGCCGACGTTGACGTCGAGCGGAACGCGGTTGCCCTTGTCGTCGATACGACCCGGACCGATGGCCAGGACCTCGCCCTCCTGGGGCTTCTCCTTGGCCGTGTCCGGGATGACCAGGCCGGAAGCCGTGGTCTGTTCCGCCTCGAGCGCCTTGACGACGATGCGGTCCTCGAGAGGCTTGATGTTGACCGACACGATGTCGACCTCCACTTTCTGCACACTTCGTTGGGAACGTTTGGTGCCTGCGGTTTGGTACGCCGTCGCGGGGGTCGTACTTGGTCGCAAGCGCTGGCACCCTCGGGTCGAGAGTGCCAGAACAGACGTTAGCACTCGCCACAACTGAGTGCTAGAAGGGGCCCTGACAGGATGGGCGCGTGGACCTCGAGACCTTCCGGTGGCTGCTGACGTCCGACGGTCAGCGACTGCTCGAGCGGGCGACCAGCGTGTACGTCGACACCGCGGGCGACCCCGTCCGCGCCGCCGCGGCCGTGCGCAAGATCGAGCCCGATGCTGATCGCGCGGCGGCTGCGCTGACGCAGGTCCAGCTGCGGCACAAGGCACTCGGGAAGTTCGGCGACGACGGCGCGCGCATGTACTTCACCCCGGACGGGCTGGAACAGGCAACCCGGAGCCGGGTCGCCACCCACCGGGCGGCCCGGCTGGCGGCCGCACAACCGGCGAGCGTGATCGACCTCGGCTGCGGCATCGGCGGTGACCTGCTCGCGTTCGCACGGGCCGGCCTGATCGCGGCCGGGGTGGACCTCGACCCGGTCCGGGTCGCGATGGCCTCGGCAAACCTGGAGGCACTCGGGTTGCCGGGTGCGGTGCTGGTGTCCGACGCGACGACGATCGACCTGTCCGGGTTCGCCGTGGCGTTCGCCGACCCGGCGCGGCGCAGCGGCCGGGGCCGCACGTTCCGGGCCGACGACTGGACTCCCCCGTGGTCGTTCGTCCGGTCGCTGCTGGAGCGGGCCGCCGTGGTCAAGGTCGCCCCGGGCATCCCGCACGACCTGCTGCCCGAGGGCGTCGAGGCCGAGTGGGTCAGCGACGAGGGCGAGGTCAAGGAGGCAGCGCTCTGGTCGGGCCAGCTCGCGTCAACGGCCCGCCGGGCAACGGTCATCGGCTCCGGTGGCCTCGCGACCCTCACCGAGGACGACGACCCGTGGCAGGGCCGGGAACGTCCGGTCCGGGAGCTGGGTGGCTTCCTCTACGAGCCGGACGGAGCCGTGATCCGGGCGGGACTGGTCACCGCGGTGGCGGCCGGCGTCGACGGCGGCCTGGTCGACGAGCACATCGCCTGGGTGACGTCGGACTCGTCGTTCCACACGCCCTTCGCGAAGGGCTACCAGGTGCTCGAGCAGGTGCCGTTCCGGGAGAAGCCGTTGCGCGCCGCGCTGCGCGAACGAAGCATCGGGAAGCTGACGATCAAGACCCGCGGAGTCGACGTCGTCCCCGAGACCCTGCGCAAGCGGTTGGCCCTCAAGGGCGACAACGCCGCGACGTTGGTGCTCACCCGGGTCAACGAAGCCGGTACGGCGCTACTGGTCCGGCCCTTCTGACATCCGCGAGGGTGGAATGTTCTGGTTGAGGTGGAAGACGTTGTCGGGGTCCACGGCGTCCTTGAGGGCGGTGAGCCTGGTCAGCTTCGCCGGGGAGTAGGCACGACGTACGCCGGCTGCGCCTTCGTCCCCGAGCACGTTGACGTAGGCGCCGCTCGCGAACGGCGCCAGCCCGGCTGCACTCGCCCGCGCGGTCGCGATCCGGGTTGCGTCCTCGGCCGGATCCGTCCAGCGAGCCGCGCCGACGTACTCGAACGCGGTCCCGCGCTGGCTGAACGCGGTCTCGTCGTCCGGCACCTCGGCGATGGCCCCGCCGTACGCCTGGAGGCTGGCGGCCACGGACGGGTCGTGCGCGAGCAGTACCTCGATCGCGCTGTCGGGCAACGTGTGGAAGTACTGGCCCTTCCAGTAGCGACGCAGAGCATGCCCCTCCATGGTGTCCTCGCGGCGTTGGAGGTCGACGTAGGACAGTTCCACCACGCGTCGCTCGAGTGGCCGACCGAGCGTCTCGAGGACTCTTGCGTGCTCGCGACCGGCCTCCGGATCGCCGACCCACACGAAGCCGAGGGTCGCGATGCCGTCGAGGACCGTCGCGGCGTACGTCGCCTGCCGCGGCGCGGTCGCACTCAGGTCACGCCAGCTGGCCACCGCCGACGCGGCGTCGGCTGCGCGGAAGTCGAGCTCGACGCTCAGCGCGCGGGTGCCGGTGTCATGGAGCCGGAACTCGAAGTTGGTCACGACGCCGAAGTTCCCGCCGCCTCCGCGCAACCCCCAGTACAGCTCGGCGTTCTCCTCCGCGGACGCGCGGACGAGGTCGCCGTCCGCGGTGACCAGCTCGAACGACACCACGTTGTCGCAGGTCAGACCGTGCTCGCGGGCGAGCCAGCCCATCCCACCACCCAGGGTCAGTCCGCCCACGCCGGTGTGCGAGACGTTGCCGGCCGTCGTGGCCAGCCCGTATGGCTGGGTGGCCGCGTCGAGCGCGCCGAGCAGGGCGCCGCCCTGAACCCAGGCCCGACGCCGTTCCGGGTCGACGCGGACTCCGCCCATCGGCGTCAGGTCGATCATCAGCCCGCCCTCAGGCACCGCCATCCCGACGACGCTGTGCCCACCGCAGCGGACGCCGATCTCCAGGCCCTCTCGTCTGGCCAGCGCCACTGCGGCGGCGACGTCCCGCGGCTCTCGGCAACGTGCGATCAGCGCAGGACGACGATCGACCATCGCGTTCCACACTTGGCGCGCGTCGTCGTAGCCCGCGTCGCCCTGACGCAGGATCTCGGTATCGGTCATGGGTTTCCCCCCGGGTCTGTGGGCTCTGGCCCATTGAGACTGGTGGCAGGGCCGGAACTCATCACAGCCGGGGGCTCGGCGGCACGTCGTACAGGAAGTGGGTCACCCGGTCACCCTGCGCGACGAGCGACGGGTCGGCCAGGGTGACCTCGCCAGCGGCGCTGCCGAAGTACGGCCGGCCTTCGCCGAACACCACGGGCACGACGTTCATCACGACCTGGTCGACCAGCCCGAGGCGCAGCGCCTGCCCGCCGACGTTCCCGGCTGCGACATCCACGATCCGGTCCCCGGCAACCTCACGTGCCTGGGCGACGGCGGACTCGACCCCGTCGGTCACGAAGGTGAACGGCGCGGTGCCGGTGAACTCCCAGTCGGTGGGCGGCTCGTGCGTGACCACGAAGACGTGATCACCGGCCACGGCCTGACCGTCCCAGCCGTTGGTCTGGTCGAACACGTACCGCCCGACCACCATCGCGCCGATGTCGGACGAGTAGACCGTCTCGATGAAGTCCTTGGTGGCCTGGGCGGTGCGCAGCTCGGCCCCGTTCCAGTTCCAGGCGACGTCGCCGCTCGCGAACCAGTCGAAGAGCGGGCCGATGCCGCCATCAGGCCTCGCGATGTAGCCGTCGGCCGATACGACGGCGTACATGATCGTCTTTGCCATGACCTTCTCTCCTTCAGGCCGCGGCCGGCCGGTAGCGCAGCCAGATGACTCCGGATCGATAGGGCGTGGCCGTCGACGAGCTGGAGGCGGACCGGGCCGACACCGTCGAGGATCCGCGGCCCGGTCGGCCACAGGTGCGGATTCACCCAGAACCAGAACTCGTCGACCAGGCCCTCCTGGGCGAGGGTGTGCGCCAGCTCCCCGCACCCGGAGACGATCAGGTTGCCGGTGTGCTTCTCCTTGAGCGCCGGCACGGCCTGGACGACCTCGCCCTCGATGAGGGTGGCGTTCCACTCCAGCGGCCCGGTGAGCGTGCGCGAGGCGACGTACTTCGGCATGCCGTTGACCCGCTCCGCGTAGTGGCCCATCGACGGGTCCTCGCCGAGGTGCGGCCAGACGGCCGCCAGCCCCTCGTACGTCTTGCGGCCGAGGAGCAGCGCGTCGGCCAGGACGAGCTGCTCGAGGCCGGCGTCGCCGCTGTCGGCGTCGAGCTCCAGCCACTCCTCGGGTGTGGGCGCCTCGAAGGCGCCGTTGACGGTGATCTGGTTGTGGATGATGACTTTTCCCATGCCGGTCGAGGCTAGGAACCGTCCGGGACGTGCGCATCTGTCGAACGACTGGTGCTGAGCCGCCGGACACGTGCGAGCTGGGCGGCTTCACAGGTCGAGCTGTCCGAGCTCGGCCCGTCGTCTGACTCCCAGCTTCGGATAGGCCTTGTAGAGGTGATGGCCGACAGTGCGCGGGCTGAGGAAGAGCTCGGCGGCGATCTCCCGGTTGCTCAGGCCGCAGGGCCGCGCGCCGCACCACCTGCAGCTCCTGCGGGGTGAGCCCGCCGGCGCTGCCCGGCGCCGGCATCGCCCGGGAGCGGTCTCGCCGAGCGCGGTCAGCTCCGCGCCGGACGCGCGGCAGCCAGCCGTGGGCACCGATCCGGTCGAACGTCTCGTACGCCGCGACGAGCTGCTCCTTGGCCGCGGTGGGACGCCGGTGCCGGCGGAGCCACTCGCCGAACACCAGCCGGGTCCGCGCCCGGTCGTACGGACCGCAGCCCTCGACCGCCAAGGACTCCTCGAACAGCTGCGTCGGCTGCCCGCGCCGTCGTCGAGCAGCGCCTGGCAGCGCAGCAGGAGGGCCGGCGCCACCGGGCTCCTCGGTGTACGTCGCCCAGTCGGTGAGCGCCGGGCAGGAACCGTCGGGCCCGATCGGTGTCGCCGACCCGCACCGCGGCCTCGACATGGTCGGGGATGGCGCGCACCGTGACGTCGCGACCGGGCGGGCCGTCGCAGACGCCCTCGAGCCGCTCGAGCGCGCTCTGCGGGTCGCCACCCATGAGGTCGACCAGCCCGAGTGCCCAGGTGGCCTGCGCGGCCGCCATGCCGTGCTGCCGCGAGTCGTCCAGGACACGCACGGCGAGCCGCTCGGCGCCGGCACTGTCGCCACGGGCCGCGGCGAGCCAGGCGGCGCATGGCGGAGAGGACGACGACCTCGCAGCTCCTGACCCAGCTCCTCGGCCAGCGCCATCGCCTCCGCGACGTTGGTGTCCGCGTCGCGGATCCTGCCCGGTCGCCAGCTGCGCGAGCACCAGCGGCTCCTGGGCGTAGGGCAGCCAGCCCAGCTCCCGCGGCTGCGCAGCGTCGGCGACCATGGGCGTCGAGCATCGCCACGGCTGGCTCGTCCTCGCCGATCAGCAACCCCATGAACGCCGGCGCTCAACCGCGCCAAGGTGTCTCCGCCCTCGCCGTCCCGGGCGGCGAGGAACATGCCGCGCATCGGCTCGACGGCCCTCGCGACGTCGCCGCACAACAGGTCGGCGAAGCCCACCAGCGCCGTCGATCAGCGGGGTGGGGCCCGCCGCGGATCGACCGGAGCCGCTCCGCGCAGCGACGCAGCAGAGCGGGATCCGCCGCGTCGCGCGCGCACCAGGTGGCCTCGGTCAGGATGGACACAGCGAGGTCCGGCTCGGTCGCGAGCACCGGGCGCGGCGGCCTCGAGCGCGATCCGGGACGCCTCGGCCGGCGAGGTGCGCTCGTACGCCACCTGGGCGCGGATCCAGCCGGCCTCCGCCACCTCACCGGGCTGCGTCGGTCAGCTCGGCGCCGGCGGCGGCCAGCTCGACGGCCCGGTCGAGCTGCCCGGCGTCGTACGCCGCCCGCGCGGCAGCGACCAGCCGCCGGCCGCGGATCGGCCGGTGCGGCTGGTCAGCTGGGCCGCCCGGTCCAGCGCCTGCGCCGCAGCCGCCGGCCGCGCCACGGCCCGTCGCCCGCTGGGCCACCTGCTCCAGACCGTCCGCGGCCGCGTCGTCCGGCCCGCCGGCGGCGGCCGCGACGTGCCAGGCGCGCCGGTCGGCGTCGCGCGGATCGGTCAGCACCCGGGCGAGCGCCCGGTGCGCGGCGACCCGACGGGCGAAGGGCGCCTCCTGATAGGCCGCCGCCCTGATCAGGGGATGCCGGAAGACCACGCCGTCGGCGGTCACGTGCACCAGCCGGCTCCGCTCGGCCGGCTCGAAGTCGCTCGCGTCGCCGCCGAGCTCCGCGGCAGCGGCGATGAGGGTCGGCAGGGCGGAGCCGTGGTCGGCCGCGGCCAGCAGCAGGACCGTCCTGGTCGGCTCCCCGAGGGCGCGCACCTGCCGGCGGAAGTGCTCCTCGAGCCGTCCCGCGGCCGGCAGCGGCGCGACCGGCGCCGGGACCGCGGGCGCCTCGGTCGCATGGGCGGCCAGCTCGACGATGGCGAGCGGATTGCCCCCGGACTCCGCGAGGATGCGGTCGGTGACGTCGCTCGGCAGCGCGTCGCCGGCCGTGGCGAGACGAGCGGCGTCGGCGGCACCGAGCCGCGGCAGCGCGAGGCTCTCGACCCCGGGCGCGGGGAACGGGCGCTCACCGTCCCGGGCGGCGAAGACGGTCGCGACCGGGTCGGCATGCAGGCGGCGCACCGCGAAGAGCAGGGCGTCGATCGACGACTGGTCGAACCATTGGGCATCGTCGAGCAGGCACAGGAGCGGCCGGTCGCCGGCGATCTCGGAGAGCAGCGACAGCGTCGCCGCACCCGGCAGCATCCGCTCGACCGGGGCACTGCTCGTTCCGAACGCGGCCCGGAGCGCCTCCGCCTGCGCGCCGGGTAGCGCGTCCAGTCGGTCGAGGTCGCGCACGAACATCAGCTGGAGGGCGGCGTACGCCACCTCGGCCTCGGACTCGATCCCCACCACCCGCAGCACCCGCATGCCGCCGGCGACGCTCTCCGCGTAGTCGAGGAGCGCCGGATAGTGCCTCATCCGCGCTCCGCCGGACAGCAGCGGATCGGCCGAGACCCCTGTCAGGCCCGGTTGCTCACCAGGCGGGCTGCTAGGTCAGCTGAGCCTTCTCGGCGCCGATCGTGGTGTCGGCCCCATGCCCGGTGTGTACGACGGTGTCGTCGGGCAAGGTGAACAACCGGGCCCGGATCGACTCGACGATCAGGTCGCTGTCGCTGAACGACCTGCCCGTCGCGCCAGGGCCACCCTGGAAGAGTGTGTCGCCAGTGAAGACGCTCCCGAGGGCGGGAGCGTGGAAGCACACCGCTCCGGGGGCGTGACCAGGCGTGTGCAACACCTCCAGGGTCGTACCGGCGACGTCGAGCGTCATGCCGTCGTGCAGGTCGACGTCCCAGAGATGGTCGTCGTGGCTGAGCGTCCACAGCGGCTTGTCGGCCGGGTGCAGAAGGATCGGGGCGGTCACCTGCTCGCGCAGCGCCGGCGCCACCCGGACGTGGTCGTCGTGCGCGTGCGTGCACAGGATCGCCTTCACCCTGCGGCCGGCCACGACGGCCAGGATCGCGTCGACGTCATGAGGGGCGTCGATGACGACGCACTCCTCGTCGTCACCGACCACCCAGATGTTGTTGTCGACGTCGAACGTCTCGCCGTCGAGGCTGAACGTGCCGCTGACCACGGCGTGGTCGACCCGCACCGGCATCAGGCCCGACATCAGGCGGAGTCCTCGGGCGTGAAGATCACGACCGAGCGCAGCACGTCGCCGTGGTGCATCTTCTCGAACGCGGCCTCCACGTCGCCGAGCCCGATCTCCTCGGACACGAACGCGTCGAGGTCGAGCCGGCCCTGTCGGTAGAGGTCGACCAGCATCGGGAAGTCACGCGTGGGCAGGCAGTCGCCGTACCAGCTGGACTTCAGGGCTCCACCGCGACCGAACACGTCGAGCAGCGGGATGTCGGGCACCTTCATGTCCGGGGTCGGGACGCCGACCAGGACGACCGTGCCGGCCAGGTCGCGGGCATAGAACGCCTGCTTCCAGGTCTCGGGGCGGCCGACGGCGTCGATGACCACGTCCGCGCCGTACCCCTCGGTCAGCGCCTGGATGGCCTCGACGGGATCGGTCGACGACGAGTTGACGACGTCGGTTGCCCCGAGCTTGCGGGCCACGTCGAGCTTCCGGTCGTCGAGGTCGACCGCGATGATCTTCGACGCGCCGGCGAGGACCGACCCGACGACCGCCGCGCTGCCGACCCCTCCGCAGCCGATGACCGCGACGGTCTTGCCACGGCTGACGTTGCCGGTGTTGAGAGCGGCGCCCAGGCCGGCCATCACGCCGCACCCGAGAAGGCCAACCGCGGCTGCCCGTGCCGACGCGTCCACCTTGGTGCACTGGCCGGCGGCCACCAGCGTCTTCTCCGCGAACGCTCCGATGCCCAGCGCCGGAGAGAGCTCGGTGCCGTCCTCCAGCGTCATCTTCTGGGTGGCGTTGAAGGTGGCGAAGCAGTACCACGGCTCGCCCCGGTTGCAGGCCCGGCAGTTGCCGCACACCGCCCGCCAGTTGAGGATCACGAAGTCGCCGGGCTCGAGCCCCGTGACACCTTCGCCCACGGACTCGACCTCACCTGCCGCCTCGTGGCCGAGCAGGAACGGGAACTCGTCGTTGATGCCGCCCTCGCGATAGTGCAGGTCGGTGTGGCACACCCCGCAGGCCTGGACCTTGACCACGGCCTCGCCCGGCCCGGGGTCGGGCACGTTGATGGTCTCCAGGGAGACCGGCTGACCCTTGCTGCGCGCCACCACGGCGCGGACCTGCTGGCTCATGTCGCGTTCCTTCTGCTGGTTCCGTCACGAAGTCGGGGCCGAGCGGGCCACCGACCGGGACATCATGCCTGTACGTCGACCACCGCGACCCGACCGGTACCCGTGAGCTCGACCGCGGCCGGGCCGGAGATGCGGATGGTGTCGAAGCGGTCCAGGTCAGTCGTCTCGTCGGCGGTCGCCACGCTCATCGAGCCGGTCAGCGCGACGAGCAGGCACTCGGCGTCCGCCTCGGCCCGCACGGCATGGGCGTCCGCGACGCTCACGATCTGCGACGCCGGCCGAGGCCTGGCCGCGGCGCGTCATCACGTTGAGGTCGCGCGTGGGGCCGTCCACGAGGGTGCCGACGCACGGTGCGTCACCGGGGAATGCGAGCACATCGAAAAGGTCCAGCCGGTGCGGCTGCTCGTCGACGGAGATCACCATCCCCGCACCCTCGACGAGGACGATCTGACGATCCACCTCCTCGAACGCGGAGAACGGACCTTCGCTGGTGACGTCGGCGATGCTCACCCGCCACCGGAACGAGCCGGGCTCCCCGTCGTACGGCGCGGTCGCGATCTCCCGCGTGACTCCCCCACCGTTCCGCCAGGGGACCGGCGCGAGGTCGGCGAACCGGATCACCTGCATCGTCTGGGGCACGACCGCTATCAACGCCGAGTCGGGCTCGAAATGCAACCCCTTGCCACGGATCCGCGTCTTGGACGTGGAAAGGTGGTGAGGACGCCGATGCAAGCAACCGTAACTTCGGGGGTACTGATGTCCGGGGCGACTCGGGATGCCGAGTTCTCGGCATACATGGCCGCACGCCAACCTGCGCTGATCCGCACCGCGTACCTGCTGGCGGGAGACCGGGCCACCGCCGAGGACCTCGTGCAGACCTCACTGGCCAAGCTGTACCTGAGCTGGGACAAGGTCTTGAACCGCGAGTCGATCGACGGCTATGTCCGCCGGATCCTGGTCAACGAGCACAACTCCCTGTGGCGGCGGGCGTGGAAACGCACCGAGGTGGCCAGCGAGGTCGTGCCCGACCATTCCGTGGTCGACGTGTACGACGACGGGCATGCGGCTGCGGTGTGGGAGCTGGTGAGGACGCTTCCCCGCAAGCAGCGGACCGTGATCGTGCTGCGCTACTACGAACAGCTCTCGGAGGCCGAGATCGCCCACACGATGGGCATCTCGACCGGCACGGTGAAGTCCCAGGCCAGCCGCGCGCTGGCCGCCCTGCGTCAACGAGTCCCCAATGCACTGATTCCCGGAGAGGAGGAGCGATGAACAGCCCAATCGACAACGATCTGAACCGTGCCCTCGAGCACCAGGTGGAGCACCTGGACACCGCTCCGCTGACCCTGGGCGACGTACAGACGCGGGCGAAGGGGATCCAGCGCCGCCGCCGGATCGCCGCCTGCGTCGCGGCGGCCGCCGCCGTGGCGATCATCGCGCCCATCGGGCTGATGTTCGACAACAACCAGCCGGACAGCCGGGGGCCGATCAAACAGCCGTCGACGACCCCGTCCGCCATCTCCTGGCCGCAGCGGCTGCAGACCGATGGCCTGGCGCTGGGCGACGCCCCGAAGATCGACTGGCTCGAAGGCACCACTCTTCATGCCGCCGACGGCGGGAGCGTCACCCTCGATGCTGCCTACTTCCAAGTCGTGGCGTACGACGACGGCTGGCTCGCTATGGGGTCGACCAACAGCGGCTACTCGGCCACGATCCTCGACTCGGAGGGCAACCCAATCGGCGAACCGTTCCCCACCGGTGAGGGGTTCGCTGTCTCCGACGACGGCACGCGGGTGTTGTACGTCGACAACGGTGACCTGGTCGTCCACGTGAACGGGGGAGACACCGAGGTCCTCCTCGAGGGAGTCGGCAACACCACCGAGCCGATCGCGTTCTCCGGGGACTCGGCCCTCTACAACGTCCAGCTCGGCAACGGCGAGAACGACGGCCGCTGGATCGAGGCCGGCGGGCCCGAGCACGACCCAGAGCCGGTAGGGACCTACATCTATACCGACTCCACCAACGATGGCTGGTCGGCGGCGCTCACGGAGGTGAGAGACGACGGCAACTGCAGCCAGACGACCGCACCACATGGGGACGCCGTCGGAGAGACGTGCGACTTCACGCTCGACTCGTTCTCGCCCGACGGCGCAAACGTCCTGGCCGGCCCGGAGTACAGGAGTGGATACGGCGACGGAGTCCTGGCCGTGGTTCCCCGTGACCACCTCAACGGAAGTCCTCCCGCCGTGGTCCACTACGTCCAGTCGCTCGAGACGGACGCCACGTTCATGTATGCCCGCTGGGAGGACGACGAGCACGTCCTGGCCGTCACGACGACCCCCATCGAGGGCACCAGCGACCGGATGTGGGGCATCGTGCGCATCGGCCTGGATGGTTCGGTCGAGAACGCCGTCGAACCCGTCCGGGCCGACGAGTTCGGGAACGCGTTCGGCTTCGCCAGCCGCTGAGTCCACTCACTGGCCCGGGGGTCCAACCAAAGGGTGGGTCGACGCGTCGTACGGGCATGGAGACCCAGCAAGTCCGGCTGTATGTCTGGGCGGCCGCGACGGTGGTCGCGACCTCGATGCTGGCGGGTTGTGGCGACGCGCCCCCCGCAGCCGTCGACGCCGACCCGTCCTCCAGCCCGACGCCCTCCGCAGTCTCCTCGCAGCCGGTCGGCCCGTCGGACGAACAGTCGGTCAAGCCGTTGGAGAGCCCTCCGACGGAAGCGGCAGCGACGATGTTCGTGTCCGGCGGAGTCCCGCTCGACACCGCCGGCCTCGGACAGGGGGCGGCACCTGGGTTGGCGTACATCGACGGGTCCACCCTCATCCGACCTGACGGATCGACGCTCCACCTCGCGGAGCCCGGGCTCTCGGCGTTCGGGCTGACGGGCAACGGTCTGGTCGGGATCTCGAGCGGGACCTCGGACGTGGTGGTCCTCGACGCAGCCGGCGAGGTGGTGCGTCGGGAGCCCATGAGCGGCTCGAGACTGGCCACGTCGCCCGACGGGTCGATCGTGGGCTGGCTCGGCGACGACGGAGCGCCAAGCGTGGTCGAGGGCGGAGGTTCCCGGACCTGGGACCTGCCGGCGGTCGAGCACGGCGCCGAGATCGCGGCCGTCCTCGGCGCGGGCACCTGCAAGGAGGGGGTGGACGACAACGGCTGCGCCATCCTCGTCAATACGCGGGACGGATCCGGTGCGTTCGTGAGTGCCTCCCATGGCTTCGTGGACAGCGCCGGTACGGCGTTGCACGTCGCCGACGCTTCCAGCAACGGAAGGGTGACCGGACTGGTCTCCACGACTGACCACGGATCCTGCTCGGGCCTGTGGAAGCCCAGCGGCCAGCTCGGCTGGAAGACGTGTGACCTGACTCTGGATGCGTTCTCACCGGACGAGACCCGGATCCTCGCCGGCAGTGCGCGGACCGACACGTCCGCGCAGACAGAGCTCGCCTTCCTCGATGACAGCTGGACGGGTGCTGGCGCACTTCGGGCCAAGCGGCGACGCCAGCATCCTCCAGACAGCCTGGGAGGACGACGACCACGCCCTCGCGGTGGTCCGTGACGGGCAGCAGTGGTCGGTCGTCCGGCTTGGCGTCGACGGCAGTTCGGAGTACGCCGTGGCGCCCCGCCTGGGTCGGGAGGTCCACCAGCCGTTCATCCTGCCGACGAGGTGACCCCCGGGCCCTACGCTGAGGATCATGTCGAACCCCGTTCTCCTCGTCCTCGGCGCCGGCCCCGGTCTCGGACTCGCTGTCGCGCGTCGTTTTGGTAGCGATGGCTACGACATCGCGCTGGTGTCCCGATCGGCCGACACCCTGGCGCCGCTGGGTGCGGCGCTCGGCGAGGCCGGTGTGCGGACGGTGCTGTCGCCTCTCGACCTGACCGACCCGGCCGCCGTGACCGACCTGGTCACCCGGATCGGCACGGAGGCCGGGCGGATCGACGTCCTGCACTTCAACCCGAGCGCGTTCCGGCCGAAGGATCCGCTCCACCTGACCGCCGACGAGCTGCTCGACGACCTCCGTCTCGGCGTCGCGCCGCTGCTCCCGGCGGTCCAGGCGGCCCGCCCGTTCATGTCCGCCGGTGGCCGGATCCTCGTCACGGGCAGCGCTGCGGCCGACCGGCCATCGAACCAGGCCGCCTCGCTCGGCGTACAGAAGGCCGCCGTGCGGAACCTCGTCATCAGCCTCGACGCCACGTTGGCGCCGGAGGGCATCCGCGCGGTAGCGGTCCAGATCAACGGCACCCTCGGCCCCGACGGGCCGTTCTCCCCGGGGCCGGTCGCGGACGCGCTCTACGCGGCCACGATGCGCCTGGACGAGGAATGGACGGTCCACGTCCCGTACGACGGCTGAGGAGCTCGGCGCTCAAGCCACGACCGTGGTGATCGGCTGGGACGAGTCGGCGGGCAGGTCGAGGGACGACGCGTCGCGTCCGCGGGCCATGAGCTCGGTCCCGAGCGCGGCGACCATCGCCCCGTTGTCCGTGCACAGCCCCGGCCGCGGGATCCGGACCCGGATGCCCTTGGCGGCCGCCCGCTCCTCGGCCATCGCCCTGAGCCTGGTGTTCGCGGCCACTCCCCCGCCGATCAGGATGTCGTCGATGCCCTCGCTCGCGGCGGCGTCCAGCGCCTTGCGGGTGAGGACGTCGCACACCGCCTCCTGGAAGCTGGCCGCGACGTCCGCCACGGGCACCTCGACGCCGTTGCGCTGCTGGGTCTCGACCCACCGCGCCACCGCCGTCTTGAGGCCCGAGAAGGAGAAGTCGAAGCGGTGCCGTTCGAGGTCGCGACGGCTGGTGAGCCCGCGCGGGAAGTCGATCGCGACGCTGCTGCCGCTCGCGGCGGCCCGGTCGATGTACGGCCCGCCCGGGAAGCCGAGCCCCAGCAGGCGGGCAACCTTGTCGAACGCCTCGCCGGCCGCGTCGTCGATGGTCGCTCCGAGCGGTGCCACTCCCACGGTGACGTCCTCGACGCGCAGCAGGCTGGAGTGACCGCCGCTGACCAGCATCGCCAGGCACGGTTCGGGCAACGGACCGTGTTCGAGCTGGTCGACCGCCACGTGGGCCGCGAGGTGGTTGACGCCGTAGATCGGCTTGCCGAGCCCGATCGCCAGCGCCTTCGCCGCGGCCACGCCGACGAGCAGTGCCCCGGCGAGCCCGGGGCCGCTGGTGACCGCGATCGCGTCGACGTCGTACAACTCGATGCCGGCGGTCTGGCAGGCCCGTTCGATGGTCGGCACCATGGCCTCGAGGTGCGCGCGGCTGGCGACCTCGGGTACGACGCCCCCGAACCGCGCGTGCTCCTCGACACTGCTCGCCACCGCATCGGCCAGCAACGTGTGCCCCCGCACGATCCCTACCCCGGTCTCGTCACAAGATGTCTCGATGCCGAGCACGAGCGGTCCGTCGTCCATGCGGTCATTGTGCCGGGGTGGCGGGAGGTCGTCCTCGCCCATGGCCCGATCATGCTCCTCGGGACAGGTCACGTCGGTCGGGTGGCCTTGCCGTCGAGCCAGAGGGTGTCGGATTCGTCGCGGTGTACGCCGGTGGTCCCGACGTGTTTGGCGTCGATGGCCGCACCCTTGGTGATGACGTGGACCAACGCCATTGCGTGTCCGCGACCCAAGTCGTAGTCGGCCTTGAGCCACGCGATGATCGGCGCGGCCTTGGTTGATGGCCCGAACCCGCGACCGTTGGCGAGTTCGATGAACTGGCGCGGGGTGAGCCCGGTCTTCTCCTCGATGTTGTCGAGATAGGCCTGGAACGACATCTGCGTCTCCATCTGTTGGGTGAGGGAACTGTCACCAGGGCGTCGTACGGCAATCGTCGTTTTCGACACTGACACCAAAATCGATCGTCAGGGACCCTGCCCGGGCGGGTAGTCCGACGAACGCTCGAGCACCAGCGCGTCCGAGCCGTCGCGGTAGTAGTTCGGCCGACGATGGATCTCGACGAATCCCGCCTTCGCGTAGAACGCGCGGGCGGCGGTGTTGGACTCCGCGACCTCGAGCAGCATCCGCGCGGCGGGACGTTTCAGAGCCTCGGCGAGGAGTGCGCTCGCGAGGCCGTGGCGCTGGGCGTCCGGGTGTACGCCGATCCGCTGCAGGTCGGCGACGTCGTCGACCAGCCGGGTGACCACGTAGCCGGAGATCGCGAACGCGCCGGCCAACTCAGGAGGGTCTGGGTCCGTCGCGATGACCAGGACCTGCCGCCCGACTCCCACAAGCTCCTCGGTGATCTGGGCCTCGGTCCAGGCGTCGGCGCCGAACAGGATCCGTTCGAGGTGCGCAATCGTGCCGACGTCAGAGGTCGTGGCCGGGCGGATCACGACACCGGCTTGGGTTTCCCGGGCGTGACGGCATCGGGTCGACGAAGGTAGACGGGTTCGGGATCGAGCAGCTCCGTGCGCTGGCCCGCCACGAGCCGCGCAAGCGCGGCCGCGGTCGGATCGCGCGGCCCGATCACCCGGTCGAAGACATCCGGGTAGAGGTCCGGCCCGGCGCCGGCGACCGCGCGGCCGTCGACCGGGATGTCGGCTGGGCGGTCCACGAACGGTCCGTCGAGACGCCGGCCGTCGGCGTCGTACCCGGCCCAGAAGAGCTCCTTGCGGCGGGCGTCCGTGGTGACCAGGAACGGCTCAGGCTGGTCGGCCACAAACGCGATCGCGTCGAGCGAGCACACGCCGTGCGCCGGGATCCGGAGGGTGAAGCCCAGGGTGCGGGCGGTGACGACACCGACCCGGAGGCCCGTATAGGGACCGGGGCCCACGCCCACGACGATGGCCGTCAGGTCCTGCCGGACGAGACCCGCCTCGGCCATCACCTCGGCGATCGCCGGGGCGAGGAGCTCGCCGTGCTTCATCGGGCCGACCCCGTTGCGTTCGGCGAGGACCGCGTCGTTGCGCTCGTCGTACACGCACGCAGTGATCCACGCGGTCGCGGTGTCGAAGGCGAGCAGCACGGGTGGACCTTAGCCGGGAAGCGAGCGCCAGTGTGTGGTGAGCCGGCTCGCGTCGTCGACGATGTGGAACGCGAAGGTCGGCAGGGCGCCGTTCCAGAGCGCGGGCTGCGGCTCGGCGTCGAGGGTCACGGTCGAGACGACTCCCCCGCCGATGAGCACCGGCCGCCCGGCGAACGTGGTGGTACAGGCCGTGTGGTTGTGCCCGACGAGCAGGGCCACGACGTGCGGGTGCCGGGACAGCACCTGCTCCAGCGCGTCCGGGTCGCGCAGCTGGATGTCGTCCATCAACTCGATGTTGACCGTCACCGGCGAGTGGTGGAAGCAGACGAAGGTCGGCAGGTCGGACGCGCCCAGCTGCTCATCGAGCCAGGTCAGCGTCGTGGGCGTCAACTCGCCGTGGTCGATCCGCTGGCCGTCGACGGCGGACACGAGCGAGTCCAGCATCAGGAACCGGAACCCGTTCACCTCGAGCACCTGGTCCAGGCGGCCGCCCGCGTCCTGTCCGAGGAGCACGCGAGCGAACGGCTCGCGGGCGTCGTGGTTGCCGGTCCCGACGATGATCGGGCCGTCCCAGCGGGCAAAGAGGTCGCGCGCCTCGACGTACTCCTCGGCCAGGCCGTGGTCGGCGACATCGCCGGTCACGACCAGCACGTCGGGCAACGGCGAGAGGGACAGCAGATGGTCGAGTACGGCGGTGGCGCGCGGAGCGGCCTCCGGGCGGTTGCCGAAGTGCGTGTCGCTGACATGGGCGATGGTGAACATCAGAGCTCCTTCAGGGCGCCCAGCCACCGTAGTCCGACGGGTTGTACGACGATCTGCCGCGGGTCGTGATCCTCGGAGAGATCGGAGCCGTGGGCGCGCCGGATCGAGATCTCCAACCGGTCGGCGGCCAGCCCCTCGGCGAGCCCTTCTCCCCACTCGACCACCGTGACGGCTTCCTCGAGCGAGGTGTCCAGGTCGAGGTCGTCTAGCTCGTCGAAACCACCCAGGCGGTAGGCGTCGACATGCACGAGCGGCGGTCCGTCGACGAGCGACGGGTGTTTCCGGGCGATCACGAAGGTGGGTGAGGTGATGTCGCCGCGCACCCCGAGCGCTCTGCCCAGGCCCTGCGTGAAGGTTGTCTTCCCGGCACCGAGGTCACCAGTGAGGATCACCAGGTCACCCGCCCGGAGGGTCGGCGCGAGGCGTTCCGCGAACGCCTGGGTGTCCTCCCGCGTGGTCGTGGTCAGCTCGTGCGCGAACACCCTCACCATCTGGAGATTCACGCCCTCCTGGTCGGCCACGACGAACCCGTGGTGCTCCCAGAAGCGGATCGTGCCGGGCAGCTCGACCCGGGCGACAATGCGGAGACCGTCGCAGCCGACCTCGCGGGCGTGCGCATCGGCGGCACGCACGAGCATCGCCGCCACACCGGAGCCCTCGGCGGAGGGCAGTACGCAGACCCGCCTCAACCCGAGCGCCGTGCCGACCGGCTCGAAGATCAGCGACCCGACCGGTCGGCCGTCGAGCTCGGCGACCAGCCCGCCGTACTCACCGAGCTCGGCGGCGACGGAGTCCAGCGTCTCCGACAACGCCGAGGTGGGCGGGTCGAGCGGGGGGCGGGCGCCGAAGGCGGCGTGGATCACGGCAAGGACGTCGGCGGCCGCCTCCGCTCCGACGACCCGGACTCGCGGACCCGTCACGGGCCCTCGTTCACTGTGGTTCCACGGGCTCGTGCGCCTGGGCGGCCGCGATCAGCTGGTCGAGGGCGGCGTTGACCTGCTCGTGGCGTTCGAGGATCACCATGTGTCCGGCCCCTTCGCACTCGAGGAGGGTTGATCCGGGCACGGTCTCGTTCAGCTTGCGGCTGAGCTCGATCGGGGTGAGCCGGTCCGAGGTACCGCAGATGATGCTGGTCGGCACCCGAGCCAGGGCGTGCAGGACGGCGTACTTGTCCAGGTCACCGAAGCTCGGGAAGAACTCGGCGAGCACCTCGAACTGGGTGCCGGACAGCATCTGGTCCACGAACGAGACGTAGTTGGCCGGCACCTCGTCGCCGAAGGCGAACCGGTCGGTCGCGACCATCGCGAAGTTCCGGCCGAGTCGTCGTACGCCGTCCACCACCCGAGAGCCGCGGGCCAGGCCGGCGACGAGCCGGGTGACCACCTGGCCACCCATCCCCTTGGGCAGCATGGGCAGGATGATCGACTGCGGGGCCAGCTCCCCCGCCGTTGTGGAGATCAGCCCGACACCGACGATCTTGGTGCCGAACAGGTCGGGATGCTCCTCGGCCAGGGCCATGATGCTCATGCCGCCCATGGAGTGCCCGATCAGGACCACCGGCCCTTCCGGCACGTGGTGCTCGATGACCCGCAGCAGGTCGTGTCCGGTCTGGTCGATCGTGGCGTCCTTGGCGTCGGACCGGCCCGAACGGCCGTGCGAACGCTGGTCGTAGAACACGGTGCGGATCAGGCCCCGGTACGCCGCCCGCTGGAAGTGCCAGCAGTCGAGGTTCAACGCGTAGCCGTGCACGAACACGAGCGTCGGCGACGGGTTCTTCGACCTCCGCCGCCTGCGGTTTCCGTTGCTCGGCGTCTCGGCCTCGTCGACCTCGACGTGCAGCGGTACCCCGTCGTCCGCGACCACGGTGTGCGGTGCCGAACGCAGCGATCCCAGCTGGGTGACGTCGCCAAGGCCGCGACGGGCGATCACCCGCCCCTCGCGAACGACCTTGACCGCAGCCCCGGCGACGGCGATGCCGGCCGCGCCCGCGGCGATCTCGATGATGCGACGACGAGCGGTCATCCGGTGACTCCTTCGGCTGTGGCGTCCTGGCTGTCCACGTAGCGGCGCCGAAGCCGGCCACCGATCCGCGTGACGATCTCGTAGTTGATGGTGCCGCACGCGACGGCCCAGTCCTGCGCTGTGGGCTCGCCTTCGTCGCCGCTGCCGAAGAGTACGACATCGGTTCCGGGCACGATGTCATCCTCGCCGAGGTCGACGACGAACTGGTCCATGCAGATCCGGCCACGAACCGGCCTTCGCCGTCCGGCGATCCACACCTCGGCGGTGTTGCTGGCGTGGCGAAGGACGCCTTCGCCGTAGCCGGCGGGAACGACTCCGACAGTGGTGTCGCGGTCGGCGATCCAGGTATGCCCGTAGGAGACGCCGTCGCCCTTGTGGATGCGCTTGGCCACGGCCAGCTCGGCCCGGACCGTCATCGCGGGCCTGAGACCCACGTGTTCGGTCAGGCCGGGCGCCGGGTCGAGCCCGTAGCTGGCGATTCCGCACCTGACGAGGTCGAACTGGGCGCTCGGGCGCAGGATCGTGGCCGCGGAGTTGGAGAGGTGCCGGACCTCAGGCTGCAAGCCAACCCGGTCGGCGACGTCGAGGGCGGCCCGGAAGTTGTGCTTCCTGGAGGTCGTTGGCGGGGTGGTCGGGCTCGTCGCTGCAGGCGAAGTGCGACCAGATCCCGCTGACCGTGACCGTCCCGGCGACCTCGGCTTCATGGGCGGCCTCGACCAGATCGGGCCACGCGTCGATCGTCGAGCCGCCGCGGGACAGCCCGGTGTCCACCTTGAGCTGGACGCGGGCGACGCGGTCGGTGCTCTGCGCTGCGGCGACGATCTCGTCGAGCTCGGTCGTGGTGTAGGCGGTGACGTCGATGTCGTGCTCGATGGCCGCGGCATAGTCCTCGCCCGGCACCGCCAGCCAGGAGAGCATCCGCCCGGTGTCTCCGTCGTCGCGGACGGCCAGTGCCTCGTCGAGGGTGGCCACGCCGAGCCACTCGGCGCCCCCGGCCCGAGCCGCCCGGGCCGACTGGAGGATGCCGTGGCCGTAGCCGTCGGCCTTGATCACCGTCATCATCGCCGTGCCCGGCCCGGCCAGCTCGCGCAGCAAGCGCACGTTGGCACGGATCGCGCCGAGGTCGACGACGATCTCGGCGCGTGCGTGGCTCATGTCGCCCGATTCTCTCAGGTGGCGGTCGGGAGGGTGCGCACCGCCACCGGGATCGCCCGGGCAACCTCGGTCGCGGTGGTCGGCCCGCCTCGGGAGGCGAGGGTGGCCGCGGCACCGTGCAGCCAGGATCCGACCGAGGCTGCGTCGAACGGATCGAGGCCGGTGGCGAGCAGTGCCCCGATCACTCCCGCCAGCACGTCACCCGCACCGGCAGTCGCCAGCCACGGCACGCCGGTCGTGGTGACCCGGACCCGGCCGTCCGGCGCGGCGACCAGGCTGCGCCGCCCCTTGAGTACGACGGTCGCACCGAAACGTGCCGCGGCGATCCGGGCGTGCTCGAGCTGCCTGGCCTCGACCTCGCCGCGCTCGACGTCGAGCATCCGCGCCAGCTCGCCGGCGTGGGGCGTCAGGATCGCCGGGACCTCCAGGGGCCCGGTGAGGTGCTGGAGGGCGTCGGCGTCGATGACGAGCGGGACCCCGTCCGCCAGGCAGGCAGCGAGGGCGTCCTCGGCATCATCGCCGCCTCCGGAGCCGACCACCCATGCCTGCACCCGCCCCGGTCCGGCGACCACCTCGGGATGCTGCTGCCGAACCAGGTCCGCGGCGGCCCCGGCGTACCGCACCATGCCGGCGAGCCCGCACGCCGCTCCCGCGACGCTGAGCAGGCCGGCGCCCGGGTACTGCGTGGAACCCGCCCTGACGCCGACCACGCCACGGGTGTACTTCTGCGCCTCGGGGTCGGGTCGGGGTACGAGCGCCGCGACGTCCGCGGCCTGGAGGGAGGTCACATCCGCGGCCGGCAGGTCGAGACCGATGTCGACCAGGGTCACCGAGCCGCAGGCCAGACTGGCGGGATCGACGAGGTGGGCGACCTTGTGCGTCCCGAAGGTCACCGTCACCGCCGCCTGAACATGAGGGCCGTCGAGGCGACCGTCGTCGACGGACACCCCGCTGGGCACGTCCACCGCGACGATCGGCACCCCGGCGACCTCGGCGAGCGCCGCCACCGCCTCCGGCTTCAGCCCAGGGCGTCCGCCGATCCCGACGATCCCGTCGACCACCACCTCGGGGCGGGCCGCGCCGGAACCGACGAGCCTGCCGCCGGCCCTTCGCAGTGCCGCGAGACCCGCCGGATGGGCCTCGCCGAGCAGCACCGCCTCGACCTGGCAGCCGCGACGGGCCAGCAGGGCTCCGGCGTACAGGGCGTCCCCGCCGTTGTCACCGGATCCGACCAGGAGTCGCACCCGGCGCCCGTACGCCGATCCGAGCAGATCGACGACTGCCGCTGCCAGCCCGGCCGCCGCCCTCGCCATCAGCGTCCCCTCCGGGAGGGTTGCCATCAGCGCGGCCTCGGCCGCCCGCACCTGCTCCACCGTGTGCGCGCTTCGCATCCGGCCAACCTAGCGACCCGGCTCGTGTTGACGCCCGCAGAGTGCCGACCCGGCTCGTGTTGACGAGTCAGACCCGCCGACCCGGCTCGTGTTGACACCCCACAACCGTCGACCCGGCTCGTGTTGACGAGTCAGGCCTCGCCGGCGGCGCGGGTGGCGAACGGCTCGTAGCAGTCGAACGTCTCGTGATCGACGATCCTGCCGTCGCGCACCGTCAGGAACCCGCCGATGTGGGAAACCAGCGTGGTCCCGGCCAGGTAGGGGCCGGCGTCCCGCGCGATGGTCCCGGACCAGGTGGTCCGGACCGCCGCCCGCTCGCCACAGACGAGCACCTCGTGGACGTCGAACGTCTGCCGCGAGAGCAGGGCCTTGCCGGCCCGGAAACCGGCGATCGTCTGCTCAACGTTCGACGTGGCGCCCGCGGGCCGGACGGGGTTCGGATGCTCGACCAGGCGAGCCTCGGGGTCGAGCAGGGCCAGCAGGTCGTCGTCTGAGGAGTCAAGGTCAGCGACGGTGGAGAAGTACCGCCGCACCACTTCTTCGGTGTCGCTTGTCATGCGTCTCGAGAATACACAACCATGGTTGTATGTCTAGTCCCAGAGACGACCTCGACCTCGCTCAGACCCTCTCGCTGCTTGGCCACGCCGTCGACGCGCACGTCCTGGCCGCGCTGCGGGCCGAGGGCCTGACCGGACTTCGGTCCAGCCACGGGTACGTCGTCCAGCGGCTGATCGACGGCCCCAGCACGGTCGGCGAGATCGCGGACTCCCTGGAGATCACCCAGCAGGCGGTGTCCAAGAGCGTCCGCGAGCTGGTCGGCCTCGGCTACGTCGCTCAAACCATCGACACCGCCGACCGACGGCGACGGCCGCTCGAGCTGACCGCCCGCGGGCATCAGGCGGTCGCCGTCGCGCGGCGCTCGCGACGCGACCTCGAGTCACGCATCCGGATCGCCGTGGGCGACCGGAGGTTCTCCCAGACGGCCGGCGTCCTGGAGTCGGCGATGCGTGAGCTCGGCCTCGACGCCCAGGTCGACCGACGCCGGGTGCCGCCGCCGCCCGATCAGTCCTGACTCACGCCTCCAGCGTCAACAGGAGCCGGGTCGGCGCTCGTCCGACGTCAACACGAGCCGGGTCGGCGAATCAGGCCTCCAGGACCACGACGGCCGACGCGATCCCGGCGTCATGGGAGAGCGAAAGGTGCACCGAGGTCGCCCCCAGCGCGGAGCAGGCCGCGGCGACGGTCCCCCGGAGCTCGAACTGCGGCCGGCCGGAGGACTCGGAGATCACCTCGGCGTCGTGCCACTGAAGCCCCGACGGAGCCCCGAGGGCCTTGGCGATCGCCTCCTTCGCCGCGAAGCGGGCGGCGAGCGACGCCGGCGCTCGCTTCGCCTCCAAGGGAGTGAAGAGCCGGTCTCGCAGCCCGTGAGTGCGTTCGAGGGACTCCATGAACCGAGACACGTCGACGACGTCGATGCCAACCCCGAGAATCATGAGGCGCTCATTCCACCGTGACCGACTTGGCCAGGTTGCGCGGCTGGTCGACGTCGTGACCCAGCGCCGTCGCGAGCTCGCAGGCGAACAGCTGGAGTGGCACGACGGCGACCAGCGGCTGGAGGAGAACCGGCACCGAGGGCAGCGGGATCAGCACGTCGGCGTACGGCGCGATCGAGGCGTCCCCCTCCTCTGCCATGCAGATCGTGTAGGCCCCGCGAGCCCGAACCTCCTGGATACCGCTGATCATCTTGTCCCGGAGCTGGTCGCGCCCTCGCGGCGGCACGATGCACAACACGGGCAGCCCGGGCTCGATAAGGGCGATCGGACCGTGCTTGAGCTCGCCAGCCGCGAAGCCTTCGGCGTGCATGTAGGCCAGCTCCTTCAGCTTCAGCGCGCCCTCCAGCGCCACCGGATAGCCGGCATGGCGACCGACGAACAGCACCGAGGGGGCGGCCACGTGCTCGCGCGCCAAGGCGCAGACGAACTCGTCGTTGTCGAGCACGGTCTGGATGTGCGCCGGCATGGACTCCAGCTGGTCCATGACCTGGGCGATCTCGTCGCCGTACCGGGTGCCCTTGACCTGCGCGAGGTAGAGCGCCAGCAGATAGCAAGCCACCAGCTGGGTCAGGAAGCCCTTGGTCGAGGCGACCCCGATCTCCGGCCCGGCGTGCGTGTAGATGACAGCGTCGGACTCGCGGGGGATCGTCGAGCCGTTGGTGTTGCAGATGGCCAGCACCTTCGACCGTTGCGTGCGGGCATGCCGGATCGCCTGGAGGGTGTCGGCGGTCTCGCCGCTCTGCGAGATTGCCACCACCAGCGTCTCGCGGGTCAGGATCGGGTCGCGGTAGCGGAACTCCGAGGCTAGCTCGACCTCGACCGGGACCCGGGTCCAGTGCTCGATGGCGTACTTCGCGACCATGCCGGCATAGAACGAGGTGCCGCACGCGATGATGATGATCTTGTCGATGTCACGCAGCTCGTCGTCGGACAGCCGTACTTCGTCGAGATGCAACAGACCTTCGGGAGTACGGCGGCCCAGCAGCGAGTCGGCCACGGCCCGTGGCTGCTCGTAGATCTCCTTGCGCATGAACCAGTCGTGGCCGTCCTTCTCGGCAGCGGACAGGTCCCAGCTGACGTGGTAGCGCCGGCCCTCGCTCGGCGACCCGTCGAACCCCGTCACGGTGACGTCGCTCGCGCTGATCGTGACGACCTGGTCCTGGGCGAGCTCCAGGGCCTCCCGGGTGTGTTCGATGAACGCGGCCACGTCCGAGCCGAGGAAGTTCTCGCCCTCGCCGATGCCCACGACCAGCGGTGAGTTCCGGCGCGCGGCGACGACCCTCGTCGGATCCGCGGCGTCGACGGCCACCAGCGTGAACGCGCCCTCGAGGGAGCGGCAGACCGACTGCATCGCCGTGGTCAGGTCCGCACCCTCGGCCACGGCGGCCTCCAGCAGGTGCGCGGCCACCTCGGTGTCGGTCTCGGACACCAGCTCGTGGCCGTTCGCCTCCAGCTCGGCGCGCAGCACGGCGAAGTTCTCGATGATCCCGTTGTGCACGAGGGCCACTCGGCCGGTCGCGCCCAGATGCGGGTGTGCGTTTCGGTCGTTGGGAGCGCCGTGGGTGGCCCAGCGGGTGTGCCCGATGCCGACCTTCGCGGGCGGCAGCGGGGACTCCTCGATCGCCTTGTCGAGGTTGGCCAGCTTGCCGGCGCGCTTGTCGGAGGCGATCACCCCGTCGGCGATGACCGCGATCCCCGCCGAGTCGTAGCCGCGGTACTCCAGCCGTCGCAGCCCCTCGATGACCACGTCGCGCGCCTGCTGGTCCCCGACGTACCCGACGATTCCGCACATGCCGGGGAGTCTAACGAGACGCGGCCGTGCTCCCCGGCGACGCCGCCCGGGCGCGGTGGGGAAGAATGCCGCGCATGCCACCCAACGGGAACGGCGCAACCGACGGCTCCCGAGAACCGTCACCGTACGTCGAGCTCGAGCGCGCGGCATGGGCCGACCTCGCACACTCCACCGAGATACCCCTGACTGCGGAGGAGATTCGGCGCCTGCGGGGGCTCGGCGACGAGCTCGACCTGGAAGAGGTCCAGCAGGTCTATCTGCCGCTGTCGCGGCTGCTGTCGATGTACGTCGAGGCGTCGGGCCAGCTGCATCGCAAGCAGGAGGAGTTCCTCGACCGCCCGCACCCTCCGCGGACGCCGTTCGTGATCGGCATCGCCGGATCGGTTGCGGTCGGCAAGTCCACCACTGCCCGGGTGCTCCAGCAGATGCTGGCCCACTGGCCGGAGCACCCGAGCGTGGCTCTCGTGACGACCGATGGTTTCCTGTTGCCCAACGCCGAGCTCGAACGCCGCGGGCTGCTTCACCGCAAGGGGTTTCCCGAGTCCTACGACCGACGGGCCCTGCTGCGGTTCGTGGTCGACATCAAGTCCGGGAAGGACGAAGTGGAGGCACCGACGTACTCCCATCTCGTCTACGACGTAGTGCCTGACGAGAAGGTGACGGTCAAGAGCCCGGACATCGTGATCGTCGAGGGGCTGAACGTCCTCCAGCCAGCCGGCAGCCGTGAGGACGGCCGCACCGGGCTGGCCGTCAGTGACTTCTTCGACTTCAGCGTGTACGTCGACGCCGCGACCGCCGACATCCGGCGGTGGTATGTCCACCGCTTCCTGCGGCTGCGGGAAACCGCGTTCAAGAACCCGAACTCCTACTTCGCGAAGTACGGCGAGCTCACCCCCGCCGAGGCGGTCGACGAGGCCGAACGGATCTGGGACACGATCAACGGAGTCAACCTGGTCGAGAACGTGCTGCCGACCCGGTCCCGGGCGACGCTCGTGCTGCGCAAGGACTCCGACCACTCGGTGCGCTACGTGCGGTTGCGCAAGCTCTAGTCGCCTTCTCCGGGCAACGGGTGTACGGACTCGAGGATCTTCTGGAGCGTCTCGGCCGGTAGGTCCGCCCCGGTGTCGAGGAAGCGGAATGCGGTCACCGTGGCGATCCTCCGACCGGTGTCGATGCTGAGCAGGTTGACGGCGACGCGGCTGCTCCCGCAGTCCTGCTCCTCCGCCTGCCAGGGGCTCCTCAGCGATGACATCCAGGCAGTTGTCCCGTCGTCGAGGGTCAGCTCCCTTGCCGGCTGGACGACGGGTGCGCCGAGCTTGCTCCTCTTTCGCGTCTGTCTGCAAGGGCAGCCCGCCAGGACTTCACGAGCTGCTCGTTCCAGCCCTTGACGTCGTCGGAATCGACCTCGGAGCGGCACCCCCAGGCCGACATACGCGCGCGCATCCTCTGGGTCGGCCTCGCAGTAAGCCCTGTCGGTAGAGCGCCGGCTGCAAGGTGCGGGGCTTGGGTCCGTCGATCACGGCCGGAATCTCGATCCAGTCTTCGAGGGAGCTGGTCGTCCAGCCGTCCTTCCTCGATGGCACCTCGAAGTAGGCGTTGCTGGCAGCGTCGCCGGACACGATCTGGCCGTCCTCGAAGACGGTGGACGTCACCGGCGTGACGGAGGGGTAGCCAATCGAGGGGTTGCTCGTGGTCGGACCGGTAGCCGGCGCGGCGTCGGTCTGGCGGCTCGCGAACTTCTGGGTGGCCACGGCCGTGGTCACGAGCACCATCACGACCGCAGCCGCCGCGGCCGCCGTTGCCAGGGCTGTGAGGGCGCGGGTACGGCCTGCGTCGCTGCCCGGGCTCATGGCTCGCACCCTACCCAGCGGACTGACTCTCCAACCCTTGCTCGGCCGCTTGGTCGGCCACTGGGTCGGCGGGGAGCCGGTGCACAGACCGCAGGATCTCCTCGAACTCGTCATTCGGGACGTCGGCGCCGGTGCCGACGTGGCGGAACGCGATCGCCGAGGCGACCCCCGGAGGCGTGTCCAGGCTGAGCACGGTCACCGCCACCCTCCGGGAGTCACACGACGCCGGTGCCGGGCTCCAGTCGTCGGTCACCGTGCTCACCCATGCTGTCGTGCCGTCGTCGAGGGTGATCTCCTGCTGTGGTCCTTCCACGGGGTCGGCGCTGCCCTCCTCCTCGTCGTACGCGAGTCCGTCACGCCACGAGTCCAAGACGGACTTGTTCGCCTCCTTCACGTCGACGGAGTCCAGCAGCGCACCGAAACCGACATAGCCGCGCTCTCCAGCTTTCGTTCCGCAGTAGCTCGGGTCATAGGAGATGGGGTCCCACACCCTGGGCTTGAGACCGACGTGACTGTCGGACACTTCGAGCTCGGCCGTGCCGAACGTCTGCTGCCAGCCATCCTCCCGCGGCGGCACCTCGAAATAGGTGTCCGGGTCCCAGTGGCTGAACACGATCTGGCCGCCCTCGAACACGGACGGGCTCACCGGGGCGCTCGTGGGGTACAAGACCAGTCCGGCCGTGGGAGTCGGGTCGGGTCCGATGCCGCCCGTCGACCGGGGGTCGAACAGCTGGGCTGCTACGGCTGCGGTCACGAGCACCAACGCGACGGCACCCGCCGCGGCTGCAGCAGCGGACAGCGCCGTGCGGGCGCGGGGACGGCCCGCGTTGTCGCCCGGGCTCATGTTCCGACTTTACCCAGCGGACGGGTTCTCCAGCCCGCTCGTACGAGTCCGGGCAGCGGCCACCCGAAGGAGCACCCCGGCCAGCGCCTGCGGGTCCGCCGGGCCGGCATCGGGAAGGAACGTCCAGTCGACACCACCGAAGCCGTCGACCAGGTCTCCGCCCGGAACGCTGGGGACCCGGAGGAACAGACTGCGCACCCAGTCCAGCACGGGGAGACCAAGGGACTCGGCGTGCGTCCCGGTCACCAGCACGTGAACTCCGAGCCGTGGGCCGTGCTCGATGACCGTGACGAGGTGGTGCAGCGTCGACTCGTCGAGCCCGACAGGGAAATCGGCGATCAGCAGCAGCCGGTGCGACTGGTGACGGACGTCAAGTGCGTCGAGGCTGTCGGACGACAGGGCTACGTCGAGCAGCTCGAGATGTTCGACGAGTGCGGTCAGGGTCGCGCTGGCGGTCGACGCGTCCGTTGCCGGCGGACCGTCCAGCAGTACGTCGGGCAGCCCGAGCGTCCCGCGTCGACCACCGATGTCGATGATCGCCACCCTGGTTTCAGCGCGAGTTGTCGCGATCAGGACCCGGGTCGCGACCGTCCGCAGGATCGCGGTGGCCACCTCGTCCCCACTCTCACCCGGGGCGTCGATCTCGACCCAGAGCGGACGCGAAAGCGGCAGCGGGATCAGGAACGGCATGGCGAAGCGAGGTGCCTCGGGCAGTGCGAGCTCGCCGAGCCGAACAGCCGGCTGCAGCTCGGGAGGCGGCTGCCAGGCCGTCCAGGCCGCCGACTCCCACCGGGCCAGCGGAGCGGGCAGCTCGGCTTCCAGACCAGCGATCTCGGCGCTGAGCTGATCGAGGTCGCGACGATGGCGCGCTTCTGCCTCGCCCACCATCACATCGTGACGCTCCTGGGCGGCCCGCCGGGCCGCGTCTCCGCGCTCCCCCAACCGCAGGGCCGGGTCGGCCACTACCTCCTCGAGTTCGGTCTCCCAGCGCCGACGTGCGAACTCCCGGGTCGACCGGAGCGAGGCGGTGGTCCGGGAGGCGTCGTCGAGGATCATCCGGGTCTGCCGTAGCAGGTCCTCGAACGACCGTTCGGCTACGTGCGGCTGGCCTGACGAGGTCGCTCCCTGCAGTCCGTGGGCGGAGCACGCCTGGGCCAGCCCGCCGGCGTACCCCTGTCCGACGGCGCGCACCTTCCAGCCCTCGCCCCGCCGGTAGATCTCCACGAGGACTACCGCCGACTCGGGACCCACGTCCGGCGTGAGCTCGGCGACGACCGTGCCCGAAGCCGTGACGAGGCGAACGGTGGAGCTGAGAACGGGTGCGCCCGGAGCGGCACTCGTCACGCACAGGATGTGTTCGACACTCGGGTCGACCCGGGTCAGGTCGACCGTGACACCCTCGGGCGGGCCGGCGAGCCAGTCGACGCCCGATCGGCTCGGCCGCTGACGATCCACGAGGTCGGCACCGTCGCGCACCTTGAAGTCGGGCCCCAGCAACAGGGCGCAGACCCTCGCCTCCGGGTGGTCCAGGTAGGCGGTGACCCGGGGCTCGGGCCAGGCGAAGTTCTGTCCCTTGACGAGGTGGATCACCGCTGGCTCACAGGTAGCGGCTCAGGTGCTGCACCGCCTCGGTCGGCACCCGGGCCGAGATCCCGTCGCCGATGGCCTGGAACTTCCAGTTGCCGCCTTCGCGGTAGAGCTTGGCCATCACCAGACCGGTGAAGGGCATGCCGCCTGCGAGCGCGAACCTGGCGAGCTCGCCGTCCTCGTGGTCGATCAGTCGGCAGAAGGCGTTCTGCACCTGTTCGAAGGTCTGGCCCTGGTAGCTGGTGACGATGAAGATCACCGTGTCGATGTGCACCGGGATCCTGGTCAGGTCGACCGCCACGACCTCGTCGTCACCCTCACCCTGGCCGGTGAGGTTGTCCCCCATGTGCTGGATGGAGCCGTCCTTGGTCTTGAGGTTGTTGTAGAACGCGATGTCGGCCAGCTTGCCGCCGGCGTAGAGGATGGCGGAGGCGTCGAGATCGATGTCGACCTCGCGGCTTCCGAAGAACCCGCCCTTCTTGATCGGGTCCCAGCCAAGTCCCATCCGGACCTGGGTCAGCGCCCTGCCCCCGTTCTTGGTGAGCGTGACCTTCTGACCCTTGGTCAGCGACACCGGGCGGCCCTTGACCAGGCTCACCTCGCCGGTCGAGGCCTGACCCGGTGACGCAGCCGGTGACTGCTGGCTGGGCGACGGAGGGGGCGGAGGCGGTGCCGCGGCCGCGGGCGCCCATTCCGGTGCCTGGGGAGGCGGCGGCGCGGGCGCCGCGGGTGCCGGGCTCCACTGGGGAGGCGCCGGTGGAGCGGGTGGAGCCTGTGGAGCCGCGGGAGCGGGCGGGGGCGGCGCCGCGGCCGGGGCGGCTGGGGCGGGGGTCGCGGCCTGGGTCGCGGTCTGGGCCGCGGGAGGGGTCGGTGCGTCGTCCACGGACACTCCGTGGTCGGTGATGAGGTCGGCCAGCCCGCCGGCGTACCCCATCCCGATGGCGCGCAACTTCCAGGTGGCGTCGCGCCGGTAGAACTCCAGGGCCACGACGATCAGCTCGCGGTCGAGGTCGACCATCGTGAACTCGGCGACCGGGCTGCCGGACGCGTCGACCACCCGGGCCACGGGCTGTCCGACCTGTCCGAACACCTTGCCCTGGTCGTCGAGCGAGCTGACGATCCGGACAGCGTGCACGTCGGCGGGAACCTGGGTGAGGTCGACCTTCACCTGCCAGGGCTGTCCTCCCGCGGGCGGTACGCACTGCACACCCGGGCCGTTGGGCTGGTTGTAGAAGACGAAGTCGGCGTCGGTGCGCACCTTGCCGGCCTGGGTCACCAGGAGGGCGGAGAGGTCGGCGGCCGCCGCGACGTCGACGGTGACCGTCAGGTTGGTTGCCGTGATGGGCGCATTTCCGCCCTTGGTCAGCTGGATCACCGGTGCTCCTTCGAAGTCGGCGTGCCACCGAACCTATCGGGTCCACGCAATCTCAGGGGAGCCGCTTTTGGAACTCCCCCAGCCGTTCGACGGGTCGGAACCCCATCTCCTCGTTGACTCGCACCATGTGGTCGTTGATCTCGGCGTTGAACGTGGCCAGGATTCGGACGTCGTCGCGCTGCGCCTGCAGGAACCTCAGGTTCGCGACCTTGACCGCCAGCCCGAGCCGATGGCCCCGGTGCTCGCGACGGACCAGGGTGCCCCACTGGAAGACCGCCCCAGGATCCTCGCCGGCCAAGCGCAGGTCGGTGTAGGCAACCACGGAGCCATCGGCGGCGAGCGCCATCGTCGTGTACCTCGTCCGGCGCTGACGCTGCATCAGGGCCTCGTTCTCCCGGACCTCGCGAACGTCGGCCACGGCGGGCTCGAGGTCGATGTCGCCCATCGGGGCGTCGGTGACGATTGCGGCGTCCAGCTCGGCGTACTGCTCCGCGAACTCCTCGGGCACCGGCCCGACGAAGGAACGAATCGAGTACGTCTCGTGGTGGGGCGCCGCCTGTGCCGCGAGCCCGGCGAGGATTCCGTCGTCGACCGGCAGGTCAAGGACGCGCTTGATGTCGGCGAGGCCGAACTCGAAGCCGCGAGAGGTCAGGAAGTCCGCGCCGGGCTGTCCGGCGCCGTTCGCGGGGGCGTCGTACGGATAGGCGGTCTCGGCCAGCAGCTTCGTGCGCCCCTCCTCACGCACGACGTCCTCGAGGTGGGCCAGCATCTGGGTGGCGTAGCCGACGCGGCGGTGGTCGGGGTGGGTATGGATGGCTACTTCGGCAAGGTCCAGGTTGTCCAGCAACGGCAGCCACAGCTCGGCGGCGGTGACCACGACGCCGTCCACCACAAGGGCGTGGGCCGAGGTCGTCCGGCTGACCATCTCGGTCTGCTTGTCGGCCCGCGACTCCTCCAGTTGCCACGGGGTTGCGTGCTCCTCTCGACCGAAGCGGTCGGCAGCGAACTGGGTGGCGTGCCAGGCGTCGAAGGCCGGCTTGTCGAAGGGATCGACCTTGGCGATGACGCCGTCGTGGCGAACCATCACAGTTCCTTCTGCATCTCGAGCAGCCGCTCGACGGCCTGGTACCCGAGCCGCTCGTTGACCGCGTTCATGTGCTGGTTGACGCCCGCGTTGCTGGTCACGACGATCTCGCAGGCGGGGTACGCCGCCCGAAGTCGGCGATGTGTCGCCAGCTTCAGCGCCAGCCCGAGCCGGTGCCCGCGGTGCTCGGGCAGCACGATCGTGATCCCGATCTCCGCGGTCCGGGGGTCGGCCTCGACCACCCGGACGTCGCTGGCGCCGACCAGGGCGCCGTCGGTGGCGAACGCGACGGCAACGAATACGTCCCGCCCGAGGGCGCGGGATCGTTGCTCCTGGGCCCGAAGCCGCGCGGGCGTCCACTCACTGCTTTCCAGCGGCAGGTCGCCGAGCGGGATCTGGCTCGTGAAGACGCTCTGCAGGTCACAGAATCGCTGGACATGCTCCTGCGGCGTCTCGACCCGCCACTCCACGATCCGATAGGCACCTATCCCTTCGTCGACTTCGCTCCGGAGCGCGTCCCAGCGCGGCGTGGCCGCGGCCAGGTCCAGCACCTTGATCTCCTCGGAGCTCCCGACCTGGTAGCCCATCGCGGCCGCGAATCTCGTGCCGGCGTTCTCCCCGGCCAAGGGAGCGGGCGCCTCGACCAGCATCACCTTCCGGCCCGCCGCTCGGGCGTAGTTCTCGGTGGCTTCGAGCAACTGGCTGCCGACACCCCGCCGACGGTGCACGGGGGGCACCAGGATGTCGGCGTACGCCATGTGCTGGTTGTCGTGCAACGGGAGGCGCAGCTGCGCGATGCCAACCATACTGTCGACCAGGGCGGCATTGTCGAAGGCACCCAGCAGTGCGACCTCGAACTCCGGGTCGTCCCGGGGCAGCGCCACCCGGCTCAGGACCCACAGCGGGTGGAGGTCGTAGGGTCGCTCGGCGCCCGCGGCATGGCCGGTCTCCCACCACTGCCGCAGGGACGGCTCATCGTGAGGATCGACACGGCGGATCTTGAGGGCCGGCACGATCAATCAGCCTAGGCAGCGTGCCACGCCGCCGCGACCGGTTTAGCGGCTCAGAGGGCGAGCTGGCGGCGTACGACATCGGCGAGCCGATCGGCCACTCCCCTGGCCTCGTCGGCAGTGGCGGCCTCGACCATCACCCGGACCAGGGGCTCGGTTCCCGAGGGCCGCAGCAGCACTCGCCCCGAGTCACCGAGACCGGCCTCCTCCTCGGCCACTGCAGCTGCGAGTACGGCGTCCGCGTCGGTCCGCGCCTTGTCGACGTTGGGCACGTTGACCAGCACCTGCGGCAGCCTCGTCATCACCGATGCCAGCGACTGCAGGCTCTGCCCCGTCGTGGCCATCCGTTCGAGCAGCTGCAGTGCAGTGAGGATGCCGTCGCCCGTGGTGGCGTGCTCGCTCATGATCACGTGACCGGACTGCTCGCCACCGAGGGAGTAACCAGAGACCTTCATCGCCTCGAGCACGTAGCGGTCTCCGACCTTGGTCTGCCGGACTCCGACGCCGTTCGCCTTCATCGCGTGCACGAAGCCGAGGTTGCTCATCACGGTGGCCACGACGGTGTCCTTGACCAGGTGGCCCGACTCCTTCATCGACAACGCCAGCACCGCAAGGATCTGGTCTCCGTCGACCACGTTGCCCTCGTGGTCGACGGCCAGGCACCTGTCGGCGTCCCCGTCGAACGCGAAGCCGACGTCGGCGTTGTCCTTGAGCACCGCCTCCTGGAGGGAGCCGAGATACGTCGAGCCGCAGCCGTCGTTGATGTTCAGCCCATCGGGCTGGGCATGGATCGCGGTCACGTCGGCGCCCGCGTCGGCGAGCGTGCGCGGACCGGCATCCCAGGCCGCTCCCTCGGCGCAGTCGACGACCACCCTGATCCCGGTCAGAGGATGCTCGATCGTCCGCACGAGATGAGCGGCGTACTCGTCAACGGCGGTGGTGTAGTGGTTGACCTCGCCGACGTCGCCGCCCGTCGGACGCTCCCACGACTCGTGGAGCCGCCGCTCGATGGCGACCTCGATGGCGTCGTCGAGCTTGACCCCGCCCCGGGCGAGGAACTTGATGCCGTTGTCGGGCATCGGGTTGTGGGACGCCGACAGCATCACGCCGAAGTCGACGCCGAGCCTGTCGGTCAGGTAGGCGACGCCCGGGGTGGGCAGCACACCCAGCAGGAGCACGTCGACCCCGGCCGAGGCGAGCCCTGCCACCACAGCAGCCTCGAGGAACTGCCCGGAAATGCGAGGGTCCCGGCCCACCACGGCGACGGGACGATGTCCCGCGAACTCCCCGCGGTCGGCCAGGACATGAGCGGCAGCAACGGAAAGGTCCAGGGCCAGCCCCGCGGTCAGTTGACCGTTGGCCAGGCCCCGGACCCCGTCCGTGCCGAAAAGTCGCGTCATCAGGCAGACGCTAGACGACGATCAACGCTTGCTGAACTGCGGAGCCTTGCGGGCCTTCTTGAGACCGGCCTTCTTGCGCTCGATCACGCGAGCGTCGCGGGTGAGCAGTCCGGCCTTCTTCAGCGAGGCGCGGTTGGCGTCCATGTCGATCGAGTTCAGGCAACGGGCGACACCGAGGCGCAACGCGCCGGCCTGACCCGTGATGCCGCCGCCGTGGATGCGGGCGATCACGTCGAAGCGGCCCTCGAGCTGGGTGTTGACGAACGGCTCGTTGACGACCTGCTGGTGCAGCTTGTTCGGGAAGTAGGAGTCGAGGGTGCGGCCGTTGACGGTCCACACACCGGTGCCTGGCACGATGCGGACCCGCGCCACCGCTTCCTTGCGACGGCCGGTGGCCCCAGCAGGAGCGATCGTGGCCGCGCGCAGGGGTGCGTCGGCCGACGGGGCGCTCTCGGAGCTGTAGGCGACGCCCTGCTCGTCGGCCTGGAAGGTCTCTTCGACGTCCCCGGCCGGGTTTTCAGCCTCGGTGGTCTCAGCCACGGTGTTCCTCACTCAGTCTTTGCGTTGGATTACTGGGAGATCTGCGTGATCTCGAAGGGAGTGGCCTGCTGGGCCTGGTGCGGGTGGTTCGGGCCGGAGTAGACCTTGAGCTTCTTCAGCATCTGCCGGCCGAGACGGTTCTTCGGCAGCATGCCCCACACGGCGTTCTCGATCGCCTTGCGGGCGTCCTTCTCGAGCAGTTCACCGATCGGGGTCGCAGACAGGCCGCCCGGGTAGCCGGAGTGGCGGTAGGCCATCTTGGTGGTCGCCTTGTCGCCGGTCAGGGCAACCTTCTCGGCGTTCACGATGATGACGAAGTCACCGGTGTCCATGTGCGGCGCGAAGATCGGCTTGTGCTTGCCACGCAGGAGGTTGGCGGTCTGGACAGCGAGACGACCGAGGACGACGTCGGTGGCGTCGATAAGGTGCCACTCGCGCTGGATGTCAGCGGGCTTCGGGCTGTACGTACGCACGGTGATAAGCCAACTTCCTAGAAATACGTGATGTCTGAACCGGGGGGATCCCCAGCTCGGGCCACCCACGGTGATGACCGTGCGCAGGCGCGACCGCCAAGTTTACGCGGGCGCTCGCAGCGAGGTCAAAACGGCCCCGGATTCACACAGAGTCCGGCTGCGGACTAGGTTGGGTGCGACCGACCTCACAGTAGCAAGGAGCCGACGTGACCGACGTACAGGCCTCTCCTCACGCGACCACTGAATCCAATGGCGGGTCCCTCACGGTCCGGGATAACCGGACCGGCAGCGAGTACGACGTCCCCATCGTCGACGGCACCATCAAGGCCGCCGACCTCGGGAAGATCAAGACCACCGACGATGAACCGGGACTGGCTGTCTACGACCCAGGCTTCGTCAACACTGCCTCGTGCCGCAGCGCCGTCACGTTCATCGACGGCGACAAGGGCATCCTGGAGTACCGGGGCTACCCGATCGAGCAGTTGGCCGAGAAGTCGACGTTCCTCGAAGTCGCCTACCTGCTGATTCACGGCGCACTGCCCACGAAGGCCGAGTACGACGCGTGGGTGCACGAGATCACCTACCACACGTTCGTGCACGAGAACGTGAAGACGTTCATGCAGGGTTTCCGCTACGACGCGCATCCCATGGGCATGGTGATGGCGTCGGTCGGCGCGCTGTCGACCTTCTACCCCGACGCCCGCAACATCAGCGACCCGGACAACAGGCACATGCAGATCGTCCGGATGATCGCCAAGATGCCGACGCTGGGTGCGTGGGCGTTCCGCCACGCCCAGGGGAAGCCCTACGTCTACCCCGACAACGAGCTCGGCTACACCGCCAACTTCCTCTCGATGCTGTTCAAGATGAGCGAGCAGCGGTTCGAGGCCGACGAGCGCCTGGTCAAGGCCCTCGACGTGCTGTTCATCCTGCACGCCGACCATGAGCAGAACTGCTCGACCAACGCGGTCCGCTCGGTCGGCTCCTCGCAGGTCGACCCGTACTCCGCGGTCGCGGCCGGGGTGGGTGCGCTCTACGGCCCGCTGCACGGTGGCGCCAACGAGGCGGTGCTGCGGATGCTGCGCAGGATCGGGTCGAAGGACAACATCCCGTCGTTCATCGAGGGTGTGAAGAACGGCAACGAGCGGCTGATGGGCTTCGGCCACCGGGTCTACAAGAACTTCGACCCGCGCGCCACGATCATCAAGAAGGCCTGCGACGACGTCTTCGAGGTCACCGGGGTCAACCCGCTTCTCGCGATCGCGCAGGAGCTGGAGAAGATCGCGCTCGAAGACGAATACTTCGTCAAGCGGAAGCTCTACCCCAACGTGGACTTCTACTCGGGGCTGATCTACGAGGCGTTCGCGTTCCCGCCAGAGATGTTCACGGTCCTGTTCGCGATCGGCCGGACGCCGGGCTGGCTGGCCCAGTGGCTGGAGCTGGTGCAGGACAAGGAGCAGAAGATCGCCCGGCCGAAGCAGATCTACACCGGCGACCGGACCCTGGACTTCAAGTCCCAGGCCGAGCGCTGGACCTGAGCCGTACGCGCGTCTTCTTATCGGTGGCCTGAGGTATCTGTCGCGCCCCCGCTCGCTCCTGATCGGGTATGACGAGTCCACACCCCTTGGTCGCGTGGGTCCAGCTCGAGGGCTCGGCCCAGCGCGACGCCTTCCGAGCCGAACCATGGGTCCGGCGCGCCCAGCAGCCGCGCCGCAAGCGCCGGCTGTTCCGCCGTGCGCGGGCCCAGTCCGCCCAGGCGGTGCCAGGCGCCGGCGTGGCCACCGTCCCTTCCCTGGCCCCCTCTTCAGTGGTGCCCTCGCCGCGCTCGCAGCCCGCCGGGTAGCTTGCCGGCTATCCCTGCTGGGTGGTGAGGCAGACGCGCGGTAGGTCGAACCAGCGAAGGTGCTCGAAGTCGGAGGACACGAAATCCTCGAGCCCGTCGCTCAGGTCCGGAGGCTCGGCGTCGGCCATGATCCGCTTCGCCTCGTCGAGGTAGCCGGCCAAGTCCGGCTCCCACGCCGTTGTGTGATCACGGGGGTAGGTCATCGCACCCTGCTCGTCGTACCGGATGTCGGCGAGCCGCATCTTGGGCTCAACGAGCCCGCGCCGGTGCCGCCATCGCCCGTGCGCAGTGTCGAACGTGTAGTCACCCAGCAGTCGCCAGCCGTCGTGGGCAACGAGCCGCACGGCCTCCACGACGTATTCAAAGACGGGCTCGGAGATGAAGTAGTTGAAGTTGATCCGGACCCATCCTGGCTTGATGCCCTCGCAGCCACCTCGAATCTCCCGCTCGAACTCGTGGGAGGTGTCGAGGTCGATACCGAGTAGCCGGTGGCCGTAGGGACCGGCGCAGGAACATCCGCCGCGAGCCTGGATGCCGAACAGGTCGTTGAGAACAGCGACGACGAAGTTGTGGTGCAGGCGCTTGCCGCTGGGGCTGGTCACCACGAAGGACAGGATCGAGAGCCGTTCGGCGTCCAGGTTGCCGAGGACCTCGATCGCTGGCTCCTGCAACCACACCTGAAGGGCGCGTTCGAGGAACGAGTCCTCGTGGGAACGGATCACCTCGACACCGACGGCCTGTTTGAGCTGGAACACCAGCCCCGCCCGGATTGCCTCGACGATCGCGGGGGTGCCCCCTTCCTCGCGGGCCTCGGGATCGGTGAGGTAGCTGTGCTCCACGGGGTTGACGTAGGTCACGGTGCCGCCGCCCGGCACGTCTGGGACCAGGTTGGTCATCAGCGCCTTCCGCACGACCAGGACGCCAGGCGTGCCGGGACCACCCACGAACTTGTGGGGCGACATGAAGATGGCGTCCTTGCATACCGCGGGATCGCTGGACCCTCCGTCCATCTCGATGTCGACGTACGGCGCGGCTGCGGCGAAGTCCCAGAACGCGAGCGCGCCGTGCGCGTGCAGCAAGCGGGAGATCCCGTCGGTGTCGGACACGATTCCGGTGACGTTGCTGGCGGCCGAGAACGAGCCGATCCTGAGTGGGCGGTCGGCGTACTCGATGAGGCGCTGTTCCAGCACCTCCATGCTGATGTGCCCGTCAATGTCCTGTGGAACGGTGACCACGTCGGCGATGGTCTCGCGCCAGGGCAGCTCGTTGGAGTGGTGCTCGAAGGGGCCGATGAACACGACCGGCCGCTGTTCTATGTGGGAGCTCAGGTTGTACCTGGCTTCGAGCTGGTCGGGGATGCGCAGTCCGAGGATCCCGATCAGCTTCGCTACGGCGCCGGTGCAGCCAGAGCCGGCGAAGATCACGGCCACGGAGTCGTCGCCACCGACGCAGTCGCGGATGATCTCGCGGGCGTCCTCGCGGAGCCGGGTGGTCTGCAACCCGGTGCCCGAGGACTCGGTGTGCGTGTTGGCGTAGCGCGGCAGCACCTCCTCGCGGAGATAGTCCTCGATGAAGGTCAGCGACCGGCCCGAGGCGGTGTAGTCGGCGTAGGTGACCCTGCGGTCGCCGTACGGGCCGGGCATCACCTGGTCGTCACCGATCAGCCCCTCACGGATCGCCCGGAGGAGTGGGGAGTCGATCGGACGACGGGTCGTCACGGTGTCGAGCGTAGTCCGGATCTGGGCCTCTGAATTCAACGACCGTTGAGTATCATGGCGGGCATGAAGCGGGCAGCCCTCGGGTCCACGGCGTTCTTCCTGTTGGCGCCCGGAACCGTGGCCGGCGTCGGGCCGTGGGCGATCACTGGATGGTCCGGCTCGCCACCGGGGGTGGGCGTGCTCGACGTCCTGGGTGGCGTGCTCGTCGCCGTGGGCGCGGCGATCGTGGTGACCTGTTTCGCGCAGTTCGTGCGTGAGGGCCGTGGGACTCCCGCACCGGTGGCACCCACCGAAGTGCTCGTGGTCGGTGGCCTGTTCCGGTACGTCCGCAACCCGATGTATGTCGGAGTCGGAGCCGCGATCGCAGGCCAGGCGCTGATGTTCCGCAGCGTCCCGCTGGCTTGGTGGTTCGTCGCGTTCGCGATCGCGGTGTCGACCTTTGTGGTGGTCTATGAGCAGCCGACGCTCAGCCGACAGTTCGGCGCCTCGTACGACCGGTACTGCCGCGAGGTCCCGGCGTGGCTGCCGCGTCTGCGCCCGCGGCGCTGACGCCGCCCGCGATCGTGGTCGCTGATCTGGTGGGCGGCTCGGCGGTTGTCTTGCACGAATTCGGGGTTGGGTGAACGCGGCTCGAAGAACTGTGGTGCAGCCCGCGCGGCCAGGATGCGAGGATGCGGGCATGTCGATCCGCACCACCTCCGAACTGGAGGGCCACCTCGCCCTGCTCCGATCCGCGCCTTCCGACATCGGTCGGCTGGAGCTGCTGGTCCGGCGCCCCGCGAGAGACGAACGGGAGATCCTGAGCGAGGGAGTTCTGGACCTCGAACACGGCTTGGTCGGGGACAACTGGCTCTCGCGGGCGACCTCGCGTGCAATCGCAGAGGGTCGACACCTCAAGGCCCAGCTCAACGTGATGAGCGCACGGATGGTGTCGTTCTTGGGAACAACTGCCGAAGAGCAAGCGCAAGCTGGTGATCAGCTGTACGTCGACCTCGACATCTCCGTCGCCAACCTGCCGGCCGGGACCCGCCTCGCGATCGGTGCCGACGCCGTCATCGAGGTGACCGACAAGCCGCACAACGGCTGCGCAAAGTTCCAGGCGCGCTTCGGCATTGATGCCGCGGCGTTCGTGAACTCACCCGTTGGCAAGGAGCTGCGACTGCGCGGCTTCAACGCACGCGTAGTCGTACCCGGGACAGTCAGCCCGGGTGACTCAGTCACGAGACTCCAGAAATGACGCCCGGCTGACGAACCGACCAGATGGCCCGGGACCCGTACAAGTGAGGCCCCGTTAGGCGCCGAACAACGAGGATCCGCTCAACTCACTCTCGCCGCGGAGCGGCGCGCGACCGATGGCCGTCACCGTCGTCAGCGACCCCGCCGGACCGTACAGGTCCGACGAACACCGGTTGTCGATCCGGGCCGAGCTCGACGTGCCACGGAGTGTGATGCAGCACCCGGTGGTGGTGACCGCAGAGCATCACCAGGTTGTCGAGACACGTGGATCCGCCGTCAGCCCAGTGAACGATGTGGTGGGCGTGGCACATCAGCGGTGGCCGGCGGCACCCAGGGAACCTGCAGTGCCGGTCTCGCACCACGAGGCCTTTCCAGATGGCCGGGGTCACGAGCCGGGCAGATCGCCCGACGTCGAGGATCTCTTCCGCGCTTCCGAGGACTACCGGAATCACGTCGGCGTCGCAGGCCAGTCGCCTCACTGTCGCCGCCGAGAGGTCCTCTCCGGTTTCCGTGACCGCCGACCTCGCCGCTGTGGTTCGAACAGACCTGAGCCGTCCCTGCAAGTCTTCGAGGTGGATCGCGACAGCAACCCGTGGCCTCGCCCCGTGACTGGCAGGCGCGAGTCGACTGTCGAGACTGTGCTGGGCCAACCCGACCATCGCGTCGAACATGCGGGTCCCGTGATCTCGGTGGTCGGCGAGTTGCTCGCCGGTCTCGGCGTCGACCGTGGGCGTGGGGGCCGTGAGCGGCAGCAGGGCGGCGCGCAGGGTGGCTCCGTCCTCGACGCTTCCCCGTCCCCGGATCCGGATCCCGCCGGCCCCGTCGTCGGCGATCGAGAGGAACCGCCGTTGATGCGCGACGCGCTCGCCTCGATCGAGCTCCGCCTCGGCCCGTCGCGCACAACCGGACGGATCGACGAGCTCACCGAGATGCCGGCCGACCCGGTCCAGGTCAGTGGCATTGAGTCGGGTGGCTTCCGTCAGCAGGACCCGTTCGCCCCGCTCGCGCAGCTCGACCGAGCCCGGCAGGCCGTCGAGCGCGTCGATCACGACTGCCGCCTGCTCCGGACTCACGACGCCATCGCGCAAGGCGGCGAGCGTGGCCGCCCGCTCGGCGGCAAGGACGACAGCGTTGTCGACGGTTCGCTTGCCGGCACCCCGACGAAGTCCGGCGAGGTGGGCGAACCACTCCCCGGTCGAGCCCCAATGCAGCTCGGTCCGCGCAACGTCGCGGGCTTCGATCTCGGCGAGCAGCCCCGCCTCGACGGCATGCAAGTGCGCGCGTAACACCTGCACGGCCGCGACGGACTCGACCAGCTCCGCGGACTCGCGGGCCGCCCACAAGACGTCGTCCAGGTCACCGAGCTCGCGGTCCAGAAGCAGCAGCAGATCGGCCGCGGACCGCGGTGCTGGCAGAGGATGGATCGACATGCCGAAGAGCCAACCGCGGCACACCGACAACCAGAGACACCCTGTGGACAAGCCGTCCCCACAACAAGCTTGTGCACGAACAGTGGGCTACCAAACAAGGACTCAGCGCACGAAAACCGCCGTCGTCCGCGCCGGGACAGTGACGGAGCCGGCGGACACCGTCGACGTCTTGACGACGGGATCGAACCCCGAGGCCTGGACCGGATGCAGCTCCCAGCCAGAACCGGGCGCCGCAACAGTGACCGAATCCGGCGTGGCGTTGAAGATCACGAGTACGCCGCCCAGTGAAGGATCCACAGAGGTGCCAGCAGTGTCGTCGATCAGCATCCCGATCACACCTGGCGGGGCGTCGAGGAACGACACCTTGTCCTGGACCGCATCCAAGGAGCCCAGCCGGAACAGCCGGGTCGACATCCGCATCCGCAACAGGTCCCGTGCCCCACTCGCAGCTGCCTCCATGTCAGCGGGACCAGGCTTCAACGACGCATCGGCCAGCAGCGGCCGCATGAACGGCCACTTCGCCGAGTTGTCGGCCTCCAGCGGCAGGCCCGAGCCGAAGGTGTTCGACTGCCCGGTCCAGTCGATCCGGTTGAACCAGTCCCCCGAGTCGTAGGAGTTGCGGTCCAGCGACTTCGAGCGCAGCAGGTCGGTGCCGGCGTGCCAGAACACCACGCCCTGGGACAACGCGACCGTCGACAGCGACAGCGTGTTCATCCGCACCCGGTCGGACATCGACGTACCCACCGGCAGCTTGTAGGCAAGAGCGTCGAACAGCGTCTCGTTGTCGTGCGCGTCGACGTACGTCACGGTCTCGCTCGGGTCGGCGGCGTAGCCGGCGGGTTGTCCGTTGTAGTCGACGTCGCGGCCGACCACCGTGTCGCCCATCGAGTCACGGAACGAGAAGTCCGCGAGGTTGCCGGCCAGACCCAGCTTGACCAGGTCCTCGGCGTGCAGCAGCCTGGCGACCTGTTCCGAAGGGCTGCCGTTCACGTCGGCCCCGTTGGGGTCGGTGAACAGGCCACTGCCGAATCCCTGGATCCGCGGGTCCTCGTCGAACGGTCCACCGCCGCGTACGGCGTCTCGCAGCCGGTCGGTGAACGTGCCGATGCCCGTGCCGGCCATGTTGGCCTGGGTTGCCTGCTCGAACAGGGCGTCGTCGGCCACCTCGCCGAAGTTCCAGCCCTCGCCGTACAGGTAGATCGAGCGCCCGTCGACGCCGTCCTTCCGGACAGTCAGCCGGTCGAGCGCAGCACGCAGGTCCAGCATGTTCTGCTTCGAGTGGTGGCCCATGAGGTCGAACCGGAAGCCGTTGACCTTGTAGTGACGCGCCCACGTGAGCACCGAGTCGATCATCAGCTTGCCCATCATCGCGTGCTCAGTGGCGGTGTTGGCGCAGCAGGTGGACGTCTCCTGCTCCCCGCTGGCAGAGAGCCGGTGGTAGTAACCGGGGACGATCTTGTCGAGGACGGACGACTCTGCCTGCCCCGACGCCGTCGTGTGGTTGTAGACGACGTCCATCACGACCTGCAGGCCAGCCTCGTTGAGGCCCTGCACCATCCGCCGGAACTCCACGGTCCGGTCGGTGCCTGACGGTTCGGTGGCGTACGAGCCCTCGGGAGTCGTGTAGTGGAAGGGGTCGTATCCCCAGTTGAACCCGTCAAGGGCCCGTACGGCGCCCACGCATGCCTGCTGCTCGGTCGAGTCCGGGTCGTACGACGCCAGGTCGCACGCCGGCTCCTGCTGCATCTCCCGACGCTCCTCGATCGTCGCGATGTCGAACGCGGGGAGCAGGTGCACCGTGTTCAGCCCTGCGTCCGAGAGTGAGCGCAGATGCGTCATGCCAGCCGAGTTCGGATGGGTGTAGGCGAGGTACGTCCCGCGGTGGGCAGACGGCACCGTGTCGTCCCCGATCGAGAAGTCACGGATGTGCAGCTCGTAGATGTTGCGGTCCTCCGGCCGCGCGATCGGCGGCGGCCGCAAGGACGACCAGCCCGGTGGTGCCAATGCAGGATCCGCAAGGTCGATCATCAGCGATCGCGCGGAGTTGGTGGTCAGCCCCACCGAGTAGGGGTCGCTGACGCTGTTGCGTACGACGGCGCCCGCCGCAGGCGACCACACCTTGACGTCGTACAGGTACTGGGCGCCTTGCCAGGAACGGGGACCAGAGACAGTCCAGGTGCCGTCGGCCTTTCGTGTCATCGCGACCTTGGTCGAGGACGAACCGAGCCAGACTCTGAGATCCACGTCCTGCGCAGTCGGCGCCCAGAGCCTCAGCGTTGGCTTGCCGTGCCTCCACGTGACTCCCAGCGTGCGCTGGGTGGCGGCGGCGTACACGTCGTCGAGCACGCCCGGGATCTGCACGCCTGTCGCGTCGTGAAGCGACCCGCTCGGAGAGTACGACGCGACCGCGAGCTGCCCCGTCAGGATGTCGGGGACCTTCCGCAGATCGGTCCTTCCGAAGCCGGAAGGCCTCGTAGCCGACCAGCTGCGGGAAGTCCGCGAGCACGTCGTCGGGCAGACCAGACGGGTCGTAGGTCAGGGGCACCGACGAGCCGCCCGTGACCGCCTCGGCGTCGACGGCGAGATCACCGTCGAGAGACCAGTGCAGCCGATAGCTGCGGGTGTCGGGGTCGGGCACGTCCCAGGCGACGAGGCCGCGGCGTACCCACTGGGCCTTGGCCTTGGTGAGGTCCGGGGTCGCGCCGGCGGCGCGAGTGGTCACGGTCAGCACGTGGCCGGCCAGCTCGTAGCTGAACACCGTCTCGAGATCGTTGGACGGGACGTCGAAGGTGATGTTCGCACCGTCAGGCACTCCTCCTGCGCCGTAGTTCTCGTCCCAGCTCAGGCCATGGGTGGTCTTGACCTCGTAGCTGCCGGCGGGGATCGCGGCGGTGACGAACCGATACGTTCCGTCACCGTCGGGATCCTGGAGCCACGATCGCATGCAGGCGGGCGCCCAGTCGGCCGAACACCCGAGCTCGCTCTGGAAACTGCCCGGCGCGGTGATGATCGGGCCGTTGGCGTCGGTCGTGATCCAGTGCGTCCCGTGGTCGTAGTAGAACGAGACGTCCTGAGGCGCCGCGAGGTCCAGCGGGATGTCGGAGCCGTGCGCCGTTGGGGATTCCGCCGGCGCCGTAGTTCTCGTCCCAGCTCTTGTCGATCGCCGCCTTGTACGCATACGAGCCGGCCGGCACCGTCACGGTCTGCTTCCAGACCTCGTCCTCGGCGTCGAGGGCCAGCTGCGCCTGGCCGCAGTCGGGCAGCCAGTCGCCGCCGGTGCAGCCGATCTCGGAGTTGTGCGAGCCCGGCATCGAGACGTTGTCCGGCTGGATCGACCGGGCCGGGACCACCGCCCGGGTCGTCGCTCGGGTCGCCGACGACCGCGTACGTCGAGGTCGCCGACAGGTTGCCGCTGGTGTCGCGCAGCACCGCGCGGTACTCCAGCATCGTGCCCTTGGGCATCTCGGACACGTCGTGGAAGACGCGGTACGGCGCGTTGTCGTCGGTGCCGAGGCGAGTCCAGTCGGTGCCACCGGCTGGTCGCCACGCCAGGGTGACCTGGTTGAAGCCCGGGCCGTCGGCAGCGGAGACGCCGACCCCGATCTCGGCCCGACCGCCGACGGTGCCACCCGCACTCGGGCTGTCGAAGTGGATCGCCGGCGCGGCCTGGCGGTGCGCCACCTTCCCGTTGGCCCGGTAGACCAGCGCCGACAGTGGCGGCACGGTCAGCGTGACCCGCTTCTCTGAGTCGGAGCGCAGCTGTCTGCTGGTGCCCGGCCAGATCTGCTTGAAGGTCCCGCGCTTCATCAGGGTCGGGAAGGTCACGGTCTTGGGCACGTCGGCGTTGTTGAGCGCGACGACGTACTCGCGCTTCTCGTTCGTCGAGATCCGGCTGAACGCGTAGACACCCGCTTGGTTGCTGGCGTACCGGTGCAGCTGTGCTCCGTCGCCAAGCGCGGGGTACTGTCTCGCGCAGCCTCGCCAAGGCCCCGATGGCCCGGTAAAGCGGATGTCCGGTGTCGAAGTTGGCGTCGGCGGTGGTCGCGTCGGTGCCGATCAGGTCGTCGTCGTTGTAAACGTCGACCCGGCTGGGGAACATGTCCTGTCGCGCCAATTGGTCGCCGCCGTCGCCGGTGAAGCCCTGCTCGTCGCCGTAGTAGACGACCGGCTGGCCGCGGCCGAGGTACATCAGGGCGTGCGCGAGCTTGTCGCGTGAGAGCAGCTCGTCTCCGTCATGGTCGGCGTCGAGGAACATGCCGATCCGGCCCATGTCGTGGTTGCCGAGGAAGGTCGGCAGCGAGTAGGCGTTGGAGTCGGTGTCGGTGTAGTAGTCGTCGCTGGCGTAGAAGTCGCGCAGTCCGGTCGTCGCCGTACCCTTCGCGAAGTTGGTTCCGCTGCCCTGGAACCCGAAGTCGAGGGTGGCGTCGAGTCGACCCGTGGTGGTGAAGGTCGACGTGTACGCCGGATTGGCGTCGAACACCTCACCGAACGCGAAGAAGTCCGGGTTGCCCACCCGTTGCGCCTCGGCTCGCATGGCCGGCGCGAACTCCTGCCAGAACTCCATGTTGACGTGCTTGACCGTGTCGATCCGGAAGCCGTCGATGCCGAAGTCGACCCAGGTCTCGTACAGGTCCGTCATGCCGTCGACGACGGCGGGCTGCTCGGTGAACAGGTCGTCGAGGCCGACGAAGTCGCCGTACGTCGAGGACTCGCCGGCGAAGGTCGAGTCGCCGCGATTGTGGTAGTACGTCGGGTCGTTCAGCCACGCCGGCACCTTGATCGTCTCGTCGGCGTCGCTGGGGAAGATCGGCGTGTAGGGGAACGACGTCTCCGGGTCGAGCTCGGGGAAGGTGTCGCCGCCGGCGTAGTCGCGGTCGTCGAAGACGGTGCCGTCGGCATCCTGGTACGGCGCCGTGGCCTTGTCGATGTAGGCGTGCTCACCTTCGGCGTAGTCGATCACGTCCGCGGTGTGGTTGGTGATGATGTCGAAGAAGACCTTGATCCCGCGCCGATGTGCCTTGTTGATCAGCGTCTTGAGCTCGGCATTGGTGCCGAAGTGCGGGTCGATCGTGGTGAAGTCGGTGACCCAGTAGCCGTGGTAGCCCGCCGACTCCTGGCCGGGGCCACCCTGGACCGGGCGGTTCTTGAAGCTGCGGCGTCAGCCAGATCGCCGTGGTGCCGAGCCCTTGGATGTAGTTCAGCTTCCGGGTCAGGCCGGTGATGTCCCCGCCGTGGAAGAACGCCTTGTCGGTCGGGTCGTAGCCGTTCTCCAGGCGCGTGCCCGGGACTCCGCCGGTGTCGTTGGTGGTGTCACCGTTGGCGAACCGGTCGGCCATCACGAAGTAGAACCGCTCCCGGGTCAGCGGCGTCCGCAGCGAGTTCGCCGCGAGTGCCCGGTCGGCGGGAGTCACGTCGCTGCCGGGAAGGTCCGTGGGTGCGACCCCGACCTGGTGGCTCGCGTGGTCGTAGCTGAACGTCAGGGTCGCGTCGTGGGTGAGCACCAGCGGGATGTTGTCGCTGCCGCCGCCCGCGCCGTACGACTCGTCCCAGGTGCCGTTGAGCGCGACCTTGAGCTCGTAGGACCCCGCGGGCACGTCGAACGAGCCCGCCCAGGTCCCGTCGTCCTGCACCGCGAGCATCGTGTCGGTGCACGGCGGCGACCAGTCATCGGCGCAGCCCAGCTCGGACTGGAGGCTTCCGACCAAGGTCACGCTGGTCGGGGCCGGCGTGTGGTCGGCGCCGGCGGGCTCGGCCAGACCGACCACCGACAGGATTCCCGCGACCAGCGTGAGCACGGCAAGGACTGGGGTACGGCGCGTGGGTGACACGTTGCCTCCCGAGGTCGACGACGGTGACCCAGGTCACACTAGGGCTCCCCGAAACGCCCCTACAAGCCCGGCTTGGGAGGGGTCGCCGATCAGCGGGCGACGGGGGCCTCGACTGGGGGTGGGGCGGCCTGGACCAGCAGCTCGAGGAGAGCGCTGTCGCCCTCGACGCTCACGTGGTCGATCCGGCCCTCGAGGAACATGGTGTGGAGCTCGTCGGGATCCGCCTCCACGACCACGTCCGGATCCGGGATCGAGCCGTGCAGGACCTCGCCGTCGACCAGCGAGGCCACCTCGTCCCCGATCCGGAACTCGAAGCGTCCCGGGGGTGCGAGCGGCGCGAGCACCGTGTCCATGGCGTTGCAGAGCCAGCCCTCGAAAAGCGGCGGTCCCGGCGCTGGGTGGCCCGAGCGAGCGAGCGCCCCAGAGAGCGAGCTCGCGCATGGCCGGACGCAGGCCACGACCGTATTCGGTGAGCTGGTAGACCCGCGAGGCCGCGGGGGGCGGCAGGGTGGTCCGCGTGACGATCCCGTGTGACTCGAGGTCGCGGAGCCGGGCCGCCAGCACGTTGGTCCCGATGCCGCCCAGGCCGTCGACCAGGTCGGTGTATCGCTTGGGTCCGCGCATCAGCTCGCGGACGATCAACATCGACCACCGTTCGCCGACGAGGTCGAGGGCGTGCGCCATGGGGCAGTACTGGTCATAGCGCTTGGTCATGCGCCCATCATACCGTGAACTCGCGATTCACAAGAAAGTCCTTGCAAAAAGAAAGTTCATGCTGCTAGCGTCATAGTCATGACTATGAAACAAGAAGAAACCGCCCAGTCGGCTCCCGCCCGCAGTCCTTGGCTGGCCCTGGCGCTCCTGTGCGTCGTTCAGTTCATGGTCGTCCTCGACATCGCGATCGTGAACGTGGCGCTGCCCTCGATCAAGGTGGACCTCGGGTTCTCGCAGGGCGATCTCCAGTGGGTGATCAGTGCCTACGCTCTCGTCTTCGGCGGCTTCCTGCTCCTGGGCGGTCGGGCCGCCGACATCCTCGGTCGACGGCGGGTCTTCCTCGGCGGGGTCGCCGTGTTCACGATCGCATCGCTGCTGGCCGGGATGGCGTGGTCGGACGAATCGCTGATCGCGGCCCGCGCCATCCAGGGCCTGGGCGCGGCGATCATCACGCCGGCAGCGCTGTCGATCCTGTCGACGACGTTCGTAGAGGGGCGTGACCGCAACATCGCGCTCGGTGCCTGGGGAGCCGTCGGCGGCTTCGGTGCCGTGGCCGGCGTACTCCTCGGAGGTGTCCTGACCGACGCGCTCAGCTGGGAGTGGATCTTCTTCGTCAATGTCCCGGTGGGTGTGGCCGCGTTCGTGATCGCACCCTTCCTCCTGCGGGAGAGCCGCGACGCGCACGTCAGGAGGTTCGACCTCCCGGGCGCCGTGCTGGTGACCGGAGGCCTCTCGACGGTGGTCTATGCGGTCACCCAGGCTGGGCAGCAGGGCTGGCTAGCGGGCGAGACCTTGGCGTTCTTCGGGCTCGCCGCGGCGATGCTCGCCGGCTTCGTCGGCTGGGAGCTCCGCCATCCGGATCCGCTGATGCGCTTCGGGATCCTGGGCATCCGGACCGTGAGTGGCGCCAACGTGGCCGGCTTCATCATGGGCACCGCGATGTTCTCCATGTTCCTGATGCTGACCCTCTACATGCAGCAGGTGCTCGGCTACTCGCCGATGCGCACCGGCGTCGCCTATCTCGCCGTCGCCGGTACGGCGATCCTCTGGTCGGCCGCGGCGGCCCAGCTGGTCACCCGCGTCGGGGTGAAGCCGGTCATGGTGGTCGGGATGACGACGCTCACCGCTGGCCTCGTGTACTTCACGCAGGTGTCCGCCAGACGGTTCTTACCTGGGTGACCTGCTCCCGGGCTTCCTGCTGATCGGCGTCGGGATCGGATTCTCCTTCGTGCCCATCTCGATCGCCGCGCTCGCGGGAGTCGAGCCGGCGGAGGCGGGACTCGCGTCGGGGCTCATCAACACCTCGCAGCAGATCGGCGGCGCCCTCGGCATCGCCGCCCTCTCGACGATCGCGACCTCGCGCACCGAGGACGCCATCGGCTCCGGCTCGGCGCTCCCCGCTGCCCTCGTCGACGGCTTCTCCTCGGCCTTCCTCGTCGGTGCGGTCATCGCCGCCCTCGGAATCGTCTCCGCACTCGTGCTCATCCGCCGCGACGAGCTCGAGGACCTCGACACCACCGAACTACTGGCGGAGGAGCCCGCCCTCGACGCCGCCTGACCCGGTGGCCCGGAGGTTGAGGAGGGCCGTCAAGGCCCGTCTCGAAACCGCAGGGGAATCCGACCTCCATCCACAACCAGCCAAGAGGTGCTCGACCAGACCGGATGGCCCGACGCCGTTGTCACCCCATGGCCTGGACCTACATCCTCAGGTGCTCCGATAACAGCTACTACGTCGGAAGCACAGTCCTACTCGAGCGCCGAGTCAGCGAACACCAACTCGGTCTCGATGCGACGTACACGCGCAAACGACGCCCCGTGGCACTCGTCTGGGCGGGCGAGTTCGGCCGAGTCGACCAGGCCTTCGCGTTCGAGAAGCAGGTCCAGGGATGGAGCCGCCGCAAGCGGGAGGCGCTGATCGAAGGACGGCTGAGCGATCTGCCGTTCCTCTCGAGTCGCAGCTGGGCGACGCGCAAAGCGTGGGAGGCGACGTGACGGCCGTCCGGGTACAACACATTGGGTCCTTCGGTTTCGAGACGGTTGCTACGCAAACCTCCTCAACCTCCGGCGAGACGGGCCTTGACGGCCCTCCTCAGGGACCGCCCTTCGAGACGGGCCTTGACGGCCCTCCTCAGGGACCGCCTCCTCAACCTCCGGGGCGCTGGACGCGGCCTCCGGCAAGTCACGCCAACCAAACTTGGGGCACCAGGCGTTTACTGATTGACGGCGGCGAACCGAGGAGGCGCATGGACGAGCCGGAGTTCACCGAGTGGATGGCGAGCGTCGAGCGGCAGTTGCTGCGCTCGGCGTACCTGCTCACTGGTGACCTCCACCGCGCCGAGGATCTGGTCCAAGAGGCGCTGGTCAAGGTGGCACTGAGGTGGCGGCGGCTGCGGGGCGGGAACCCCACGGCGTACGCAAGGACGATTCTCGTCCGCGACAACGTATCGGCGTGGCGCCGGCGCCGGGAGACGCCCGTGGCCGAGGTCGTCCCGGATGAGGCCGTGTCCTCCCACCCCGAGACCGCGATGGTGGTACGACGCGCGCTGGCCCGGCTCACTCCTGCGCAGCGCGCCGTCCTGGTGCTCCGGCACTTCGACGACCTCTCGGAGCGGGAGACGGCCGTGATCCTCGGAGTGTCGATCGGCACCGTGAAGAGCCAGAACGCCGCTGCCCTCGCTCGGCTGCGGACCGGAGCCCCGGAACTGCTGGACCTGATCGGGAGGACGTCGTGAACGAGGAGAGCTCATGGACTGGGCTGGGCGCCACGTTGGACCGGGCCACGGACCGGATCAACGACCCGCGGTTGGCAGCGAGGGTCCAGGCCGAGGTGCACCGCCGGCGGCGCTCGCGCAGAGGGGCGCTCGCGGCGGGCGGGGCCGCCGCGGCCGTGGCGATCGTCATCGTCGTCGTTCAACTCCCGGGACGCGACGGCGACCAGCCACCGTCCGGACCGAACACCCCATCAGTGACTCCGAGCACGACCGCCGAAACCGAAACGCCTGGGCCGCTCAACGCCGTTCAGCCGCGGTGGGACCCGTTCACGATCGAGGACGAGCCGTTCCATCCGACCGCATTGCCCGCAAGCCTCGCACCGCCGGCCGAAGCCCCAAGTGTCGCCGACCAGCCGATGACCGCTGCCGTCATTGCGTGGCCGGAAGAGGGCCAGGATCTTCGACTGCTGGGGACCGACGGCGACTGGCGGTCGGTACCGGGCACAGCAGAGGCCGTGACCGGAACGTTGCATGACGTCGTCATCCCTGCTCTTTCGAGCGACGGACGCCAGGTCGCGATGTCGACCAACGACGGGATCCTCGTGGTGGACGTGACCTCGGGTGAGCCGCGCACCATTCCCTGGCCGGACGAGATCGCACCAGAAGACATCGCGAACCCCTGGGATGTCGCGCCCGCCCTGCGCTGGCTGCCCGATGACGAAGGGTTCGCTGTCTTTCACTGGCGGTCGACCTGGCTGGTCGGACTCGACGGTGAGAGTGAGAAGGCGCCGTACGGCGGCCCGTACGGTACCGGATTGGCCTTCGACCCTGACGGCGCCGTCATCGAACACCGCTTTGAAAGCCGCGACCTCAGGGTCTGGCAGGGCGACAAGATCGCGAGCACGGCGTCGTTCGACTACTGGGGCAAGCTGATGGTCACGCGGTACGGGAAGGTGGCGCACATCGGTGGGAGCAACGGCCTTCCACTGGACGGCGGGCCGATGGTGCTCGACGCCGCGAGCGGCGAGCTCCAGGCATACGCGCCGATCCGCGACCCGGACGCGCTCTACACCGACAACGGGTACCTGAGCGCCAAGGGGTTCCTCGACGAGGACACCCTGCTCCTGCTGGTCGGACCGATGGACTTCCGAACCATGGACGTCGGCGAGGAGACCTGGCACCTCGCGGCCTGGGACACCCGTACCGGTGCCTTCGAACGGCTCACCAGCGGAGACACGAACATGCGGGGCATCGACGTCGCGGGCGACGTGCTCGCCGCCGACTGGCAGCAGTGATCCCACACCTCGTGCCTTCGGTTTCGAGACGGCGCCTCCTCACGGACCGCCTCCTCAACCTCCGGGGTCAGCGGGCGCGCTGGACGCGGCCCTCGTCCCAGACCGGACCGTCCGACTCGTAGACCGACCCGTCGGCGCCGTACACGAGGAACCGGTCGAAGCCACGGGCGAACCAGCGGTCGTGGGTGACCGCCAGGACCGTGCCCTCGAAGGACTCCAGGCCTTCCTCGAGCGCCTCGGCCGACTGCACGTCGAGGTTGTCGGTGGGCTCGTCCAGCAACAGCAGCGTGGCCCCCGACAGCTCGAGCATCAGGATCTGGAACCGGGCCTGTTGACCACCGGAGAGGGACTCGAACTTCTGCTCGGCGGCGTGGGCGAGCTCGTAGCGGTCCAGCACCCGGGCTGCCTGTTCGCGCCCCATGCCGTCACGGTGGTCGTCGCCGCGGTGCAGGATCTCGACCAGCGTTCTCCCCATCAGCTCGGGGTGCTCGTGGGTCTGCACGAACCAGCCCGGCCGGACCCGCGCACCGAGCTTCGCCCTGCCCTGATGGAGAACCGGGGCCACCGGCACCTCGCTCACTGGCTGGTGCTCGACATCGGGGTCGCTGCCGCCGGCGGCGAGCAGGCGCAGGAAGTGCGACTTGCCCGACCCGTTGGAGCCGAGCACGGCCACCCGCTCGCCGTACCAGACCTCGAGGTCGAACGGTTTCATCAGCCCGATCATCTCGAGGTTCTCGCACACCACGGCCCGCTTGCCGGTGCGTCCACCCTTGAGCCGCATCTTCACCTGCTGCTCGCGGGGTTGCGCGGTCGGCGGTCCGGCCTCCAGGAACTTGCGCAGCCGGGTCTGGGCCGCGCGGTACTGCGAGGCCATCCCGTCGTTGTACTCGGCCTTGATCTTGTAGCGGAGCACCAGAGCCTTGAGCTTCGCGTGCTCCTCGTCCCAGCGGCGCCTCATCTCCTCGAAGCGCTCGAACCGGTCCCTGCGGGCCTGGTGGTACGACGCGAAGCCACCCGGATGTGTCCACACACTGTTGCCGGCGCCGCCGAGCTCCACGGTGACCACTCTGGTGGCGGTGTTGTCCAGCAGCTCGCGGTCGTGGCTGATGTAGAGGATCGTCTTGTCCGAGTCGTTGAGCCGCTGCTCGAGCCAGATCTTCCCGGGGACGTCGAGAAAGTTGTCGGGCTCGTCGAGCAGCAGCACCTGGTCGGGGCCGCGGAGCAGGAACTCCAGCACCAGTCGCTTCTGCTCGCCGCCCGAGAGGGTGCGCAGCTCGCGGTACTTGGCCCGGTCGTAGGGCACCCCGAGCCCGGCGATCGTGCAGACGTCCCACGTCACCTCGATGTCGTAGCCGCCGGCGTCGGCGTACTCCGAGAGCGCGTGGGCGTAGCGCATCTGCGTCTTCTCGTCGTCGGCCTCCATCAGGGCGAGCTCGCAGCGGTCGATCTCGAGAGCCGCCTCCCTCACGCGCGGCGGAGCGACGCTGAGGAGGAGATCGGCGACTGTGGGCTCGGACCCGAGGCCCGCGTTGACCATCTGCCGCATCACCCCGAGGCCGCCGGAACGGGTGACGACGCCGGCGTGCGGTGTCAGCTCACCGGTGATGATCCGCAGCAAGGTCGTCTTGCCGGCACCGTTGGCGCCGACCAGGGCGACCTTGGCGCCCTCACCGACCCGGAACGACACGTCGTCGAGCAGCACCCGCCCATCGGGAAGCTCATAGCGCACACCGGCGATATCCACATGACCCACAGCGGGCCATTGTCCTCTGCCAGACGCTCGCGGTCACCCGGGTTTCAGCGCCGGAGGCGGTCGGGCAGGGGTACGTCGCCGCTCACACTGCCGGTCCAGCCCGGCGACAGCGCCCAGTACAGGATTTCGGGGGTCAGCTCACGCACGGCCCCGGAGAAGAAGGCGCCGCGTCGGCTGGCGCACTTGCTCTCCCACGCGACCATGACGGATCCAAGGACGCGCCAGTCCCCCATCATCACGTAGCCGTAGCGCTCGTCAGGCTTCGAGCAGGGAGGCTGGTCTTGCATCGGCGCTGCCGCCAGCGCTGCGAGCGCCGACTCGGTGTCCGGCTCGGACAGCACGCTCGCTCTGGACCAGCCAGCCGTCCGCGTCGTACCGGCAGATCGGCATTCGGGAGTCCTGATCGGCGCGTCCACCATCGCCGTCCTCATCCCACTCGTTGACCGTCGGAGTGCAGCCGTTTCCATCGATCCACGTCGATGGTCTGCACGGACTCCACGATCCTCGAGGCGGTCGCCTGGTCCCGGGTGACGACCGTGACCGCGACCTCGTCCTCGACGACGATCGAGAGCCAGGCGCCGTCGGGGTAGACGCCCTCGTCGCCGTACTGCCAGATCGACCCGCTCGGATGCGCCAGGTCGACCGCGGCCGACGACGCGAAGGTGACGCCGTAGGCGTACTGCGGGAGACAGCCGATCGTGGCGACGACACCGCCCGGTCGGGTCACCTGAGGCGTCACCGAGTCGAGATCCGGGTCACCGATGCACCAGTCAGATCCGCCCCCGTAGCCCCAGCCGTCCGGCACCTGGAGTTCGACGTCGCGGTACGACTCCCACCGCCAGCCTTCGTCAGGCCCACTCGTCGGCTCGGTGGCGACCGGTGGGGTCGGGTCTGAACCGTCACCGCCGTTGGCGATGGCCAATCCGGTCGGGATCGCCGCGACCACGAGCGCTGCCGCGACCGCCACGAACGTCGTACGACGGCGCTTCCGCAACCGTCCGCGGGCAGCCGGGGCCAGGCCGTCTGCGGGCGGTGCCGACTCCGATGCAGAACTCAGCGCGGACCGGACCCGGTCCTCGAAGTCACTCATCGTCTTCTCCCAACTCCGCACGCAGCACGGCCAGGCCCCGGCTGACCCGAGACCGGACGCTGCCCTCTCGCACTCCCGTCATCGCCGCGATGGCGGCGTACTCCAGGTCCACGTAGAACCGCAGCACCACCGCCGTCCGCAGCGGCTCGGGCAGCCGCCGGCAGGCCTGCCACAGCGCGTCGTCCGGACGGGACGGATCGACGGCAGTGTCGCGGACCTGCTCCACCGGCGACTCGCGACGACGGAACTTCCGCCACGAAGAGGTGTGCGCGTTGATGACCATCCGCCGGACGTAGGCGTCCGGGTCCTCGACCGTCGAGATCCGAGACCAGCGCGGCAGCGCCCGCGACAAGGCGTCCTGGACGACGTCCTCCGCGTCGGCCCGGTTGCCGGTCAGCACGTAGGCAAGCCGCAACAGGGACTGTCCGCGCGCGGCCACCCACGCGTCGAACTCCGGGGGGCCGCCCACACGGGTCTCCTGTTCGCCGGCCAGCATCTGCATGACCTACCAACGCAGCATCGCAGCGATCCGTTGCGAGGCGTCCGATTCACGACACGCGGCGCACGACCGACTAAAGGTGGTGCCTGGCCCCCGCGGCGCTGTCTAGACTGCGCAAATGGCGACGGGGGCCCAGGAATCGACACGCCCCGGCGCGGCTGAGCGGCCGCCGGCAACCCGTCCGCGGGCGCGCGTGGTCGCTTGCGGGGTCTACGCCGTCGCCCTGGTGACCTGGATCCTCCTCATCGGCATCCCGAACGACACGCTGTCGGTGTTCGTCTGCCTGTGGCTCGGCACTGTTGCCTGGAACATCGAGGCTCCGCCGAAACGGCACCTCCAGTTCCTGCGTGACTGGTGGCCGATCCTGGTCGGGCTCGTCATCTACTTCTACAGCCGCGGCCTGGCCGACGAGTTCAACCGTGGCGCAGCCTTCCAGATGCCGATCGACGTGGATCGCTGGCTCGGCGGCGGAACCCTGCCCACCGACACGCTCCAACACGCCCTCTGCGGCAACCCGTGCGATCCCGGCAGCGATCCACGCTGGTACGACCTGGTGCTCACGACGGTCTACGCCACGCACTTCGTCACCGGCCTGACGATTGCGGCCGTGCTGTGGGTGCGCAACCGGCTGGAGTGGCTGCGCTGGATGTACCGCTACGTCTCGATCAACTTTGCGGCGCTCGCGGTCTACATCCTCTACCCGATGGCGCCCCCATGGCTGGCGTCCCGGGAGGGCGTCCTTCCGCACGGCCTGCACCGGATCACCGGTCGCGGCTGGGCCGACATCGGTCTCAGCCGGGTCAACGTGATCCTCGACGGCGTCGGCAACCCCGTTGCTGCCATGCCGTCGCTGCATGCAGGGATCTCCTTCCTGGTTGCCGTCTATGCCGTCCAGCGGCTCAGGTCGCCCTACCGGTGGGTGCTGTTGGCGTATCCGGTGCTGATGGGCCTTGCGCTCGTCTACTTCGGCGAGCACTACGTCATCGACATCGCCGCCGGCTGGCTGCTGGCTGTGGCCGTCCTGGTCGGCTGCAATGCATGGGAGCGCAGCCGCGGCCGGCCCGTCAGTCCTCGGTCTGCTTCGCCCACAGGTTGATCCCGGACTCGACGGCGTACTTGTCGATCTCGACCAGGACGTCGTCGGTCAGGGGCGGACCGTCCAGCGCGTCGAGGTTCGTGTCGAGCTGCTCGACGCTCGAGGCCCCGATGACGGCGCTGGTCACCCGCGGGTCGCGCAGCACCCACTGCAGCGCCAGCTGAGCCAGTTTCTGGCCACGTGACTCCGCGATCTCGTTGAGTGCCCGCACCCTTTCGAGCACCTCGGCGTCCAGCCCGGCGATCGTCGAGTCGTCCCGGGCCGCGCGCGAGTCGGCCGGCACGCCGGCCAGATAGCGGTCGGTCAGCAACCCCTGCGCCAGCGCGGTGAACACGATGCAGCCCATCCCCTGCCGCTCCAGCTCGTCGAGGAGGTCCACCTCGAGCCAGCGGTTCAGCATCGAGTACGACGGCTGGTGGATCAGCAACGGCGTGCCCAGCTCGCGGGCGATGATGGCGGCCTCCTCGGTCTTCGCCGCTGAGTACGACGAGATGCCGGCGTACAGCGCGCGCCCGGAACGGACGGCGGTGTCGAGAGCCGCGATCGTCTCCTCGATCGGCGTCTCGGGGTCGTAGCGGTGGCTGTAGAAGATGTCGACGTACTCCAGACCCAGCCGGCCGAGTGACTGGTCGAGCGAGGCGAGCACGTACTTGCGTGAGCCACCACCCTGCCCGTAGGGCCCGGGCCACATGTCCCAGCCGGCCTTGGTCGAGATGACCAGTTCGTCGCGATACGGCTTGAGGTCGTCCTTCAGGTAGCGCCCGAAGTTCTCCTCGGCCCGGCCATACGGGGGGCCGTAGTTGTTCGCCAGGTCGAAGTGGGTCACCCCCCGGTCGAAGGCGCGGCGCAGGATTGCCCGCTGATTGTCCTCGGAGCGATCGTCACCGAAGTTCTGCCAGAGGCCGAGGGACAGGGCGGGTAGCTTGAGTCCGCTCTGTCCGGTGAAGCGGTAGGGCATGGAGTCGTAGCGGTCGGCGGCGGCGGCGTACGTCATGGATCCATCCTGCCGCAGTACGGTGTGACGGACATGGGTGGCCAGGGGTTCGTGATGCAGGGGATCACCGTGACGTTCGGCGGCTTCGAAGCGCTGAGCTCGGTCTCGGTCGAGCGTGGGGGCCAATGAGGTGCTCGGCGTCATCGGCCCGAACGGCGCCGGCAAGTCCACCCTGCTCAACGTCGTCCGTGGTTCATTGAGACCGGACTCGGGCCGGATCAGGCTGGGCCGGCCGGAACTTCAAACGAATCCGTCCCCGCGACCTCCGCGAGCTCGGCATCGCCTGCACTCCCCCAGGAGCCGGCCCCCTGGAGACGGACACCGTCCTGGAGTGCGTGATGACGGGGGCGGACGACCGGCCGCCGTCCCTGTTCCACGACGGCAAGTGGGGGCGGCCGCCCTCTGGCAAAGAGAGCTGGGCTGCCATGGACGCGCGCCGGCGCGTTGCTACGTGAGCTCGGCATCGCCCGGTACGCCGGCAGCCCGCCCGATGAGCTGCCTCTCGCTGTGCGCAAGAGGGTCGCGCTGGCCCGGGCGCTGATCACCGCCCCGGAGCTGCTGCTGCTCGACGAGCTCGCCGACGGGTTGTCCTCCGACGACGCGGCCGAGCTCGGCAGGCTGGTCCGCAAGCTGTCGCGGCGGATGACCGTGATCCTGGTCGAACACCACATGGACATGGTGATGCATGCGTGCGACCACGTCGTGGTCCTCGACGCCGGGCGCGTCATCGCGGACGGAACACCCGCCGAGATCCAGGCCGACCCGGCCGTGCGCGCGGCCTACCTCGACGATCACCTCGACGAGCACTGACTCCGAACAGGGTCACATCCGCTCGGCCAGGCGTCGCGCTGCGACCTGGAGGATCTCCCACGCCGTGGCGAACGGCGGCGCGTAGGACAGGTCCATCCACGCCAGGTCGTCGACGGACATGCCACCCCACAGCGCTGCGGCCGCGGCGTCGACCCGCTTCCCCGCACCGAGGACCGCCGACGATCTGGGCACCGAGGAGCCGGCGGGTGCCTGGCTCGGCGAGCACCTTGATCGCGACCGGCGCGGCCTCAGGCATGTACCCGCTGCTGGTGCTGCCCTCCGTGACGAGACTGATGGCGCCGATGCCCGCCCGTGCCGCCTCGGCCGAGCTCAGTCCGGTGCGCGAGATCTCGAGATTGGTGTCGCCGTGGGCGAACCGGGTGATCGCCGTCCCGAGCACGCCGTCGAAGCGTGACGATCCACCGGCGACATTGGTGCCGACCACCCGCCCGGCCTTGTTGGCGTGCGTCCCCAGCGGCAGATAGGCCATCGCGCCGGTCAGGCGGTGGCGGACCTCGCAGCAGTCTCCCGCCGCCCAGACTCCGGGCGCCACGGCGCCACGAGGATCCGCCAGCAGCCCACCCGAGTCACCGATCGGCAAGCCGGACAGGAACTCGGTGACCGGCGTGACGCCCAGGGCCAGCACGAGGAGGTCGCACGGATACGAGTCGCCGCCGGTCGAGCGCACGCTCCGCACCCAGCCGTCGTCGGTGGACACTCCCGCGACCTCGGCGTTCTCGACGACCTCGACACCCGCCTCGGTCAGCGCCGCCGCGATGCGGTCGCTCATGTCCGGGTCCAGGCTGCCCATCACCTTCGACCGGGTCAGCAGGGTGACGGAGTACCCCAGGCGGAGAGCAGTCTCGGCCATCTCGACCCCGAGGTAGCCGCCGCCCGTGATCACCACGCGACCCGCTGTCTCGCCGGGCATACCGAACGGCCTCTTGAACAGCGACATCCAGGCCGCGCCGTCCTCGAGGTTCTTCACCGGCCGCACCCCGCCGTACGTCGAGCCGTCCGGGCCGAGTGCCCAGTCCGGGACCACGGGCCGGGCGCCGGTGGCGATCACGAGCTGGTCGAATCCGAGGGAATGCGTGCCGCCCGCCTGGTCGACGTACGCGACCGTGTGCGCGGCCAGGTCGACACCGGTCGCGGTCATGCCGGTCCGGAGGTCGACTCCCATGTCGCGGTGCTTCTGGGCACTGCGCGCGACCAGATCGTCGGCCTTGCCCACGTCGCCGGCGAGCCAGTAGGGGATGCCGCACGCCGAGTACGACGTGTCCTGCGTGCGTTCGAGCGCAACGACCTCGATGGCCCGGCCAGCGGCCTTCGCGGTCCGCAGGGCCTGATGTGCCGCGCTCATCCCCGCGGCGTCCGCGCCGATGACGACGATGCGTTCGGTGTCCACGGTTTCAGGCCTCTCGCCGGGTCTCGAGGATGCGGAAGGCCTTCGCGCTGGCCAGCCGCCGGGTCGGAAAGCCCTGGGCCGCCAGCCAGGTCTGGAGCGAGTCGGCGCCAAGGTTCTTGCCGACCACCATCACCGCACGACCGTCGGGCTCGAGTCGGGGCAGCCAGGTCAGCAGGAGCTCGTGCAGCGCTGCCTTGCCGATCCGGATCGGCGGGTTCGACCAGATCTCGTCGTACGTCGCGGCCGGGTCGATCGCGTCCGGGACCGCTGCGGTGAACCGGTCGGCGAGCCCGAGCGCGGCCGCGTTCTCGTTGGCCAGCAGGATCGCCCGCTCGTTGACGTCGACGCCGGTGACGACCGCGTCCGTGACCGAGGCGATCGCCAGCCCGATCACGCCGTACCCGCAGCCGAGGTCGAGGATCCGGCCCCCGGCGGGAGGCGAGGTCTCGCGGAAGAGGATCGACGTCCCGATGTCGAGCCGGCCCCTGCTGTAGACCCCCGACCCGCTGACCAGCGAAAGTCTCCGGCCCCAGACCTCGCAGGTGAACGGCTCGCGCCGGAACGGCACCGACGGGTCTGCGGAGAAGTAGTGCTCAGTCAAGGGACCGCACCCGTCGCGCATCGGACGCGCGCTGTGCCAGCTGCTCGTCGGCCGGGTAGCCGACCTCCTCCAGCGTCAGCCCGTGCGGCTGCACGACGGTCACGCCGGCGTCCCGGACCTTCCCGGCCAGCACCTCGCCCGCCCACTCGGGCGACCGGCGGCCCTCCCCCACGGCAAGCAGGCAGCCCACCACGGCGCGCACCATGTTGTGGCAGAACGCGTCGGCCCGAACCGTCGCCACGGCGGTACCGCTCTCGTCACGGGACCAGGCCAGGTCGAGCAGGGTACGGATCGTCGTGGCGCCCTCGCGCCTCTTGCAGAAGGCCGCGAAGTCGTGTTCGCCGAGGAGCGGCCGCGCGGCCTCGTTCATCCTGGCGAGGTCGAGCTCGCGCGGCCAGGCCAGCACGTGGTTGCGGACCAGTGGATCCACGACCGCCGCCGAGTCGGCGATCCGGTAGGCGTAGCGCCGCCAGCTCGCGGAGAACCGCGCGTCGAACCCCGGCGGTGCCTCGACGACCCGACGCACGCGTACGTCGGCCGGCAGGATCCCGTTGAGCCGGCGAGCCAGGGCGTCCGCGGGTGGCTTCTGCGAACGGCCGACCGAGGCGGCCAGATCCTCGGGAGTCACGTCGAAGTGGGCGACCTGTCCGCGGGCGTGCACACCGGTGTCGGTGCGGCCCGCGCAGGTCACCCGGACGGCGGGCAGACGCAGCGCGGTGGCCAGCGCCTCCTCGAGGGTGCCCTGCACGGTCCGCAGCCCCGGCTGGGTCGCCCAGCCGTTGAACTCGGTGCCGTCGTAGGCGAGGTCGATCCGGAGCCGCACGATCGGCCATCCTAGTGTGGCCGCCGATGGCCCGTGGCTAACGTGGCGTCCGTGATCACCTGCGTAGTGGACTACACGATCGACCCGGCCAAGGTCGCTGAGTTCGAACGGTTCGCCAAGGCCTGGATCCACCTGGTCAACGCCCACGGCGGCCAGCACCACGGGTACTTCCTGCCCAGCGAGGGCGCCAGCGACCGGGCCCTGGCGCTGTTCTCGTTTCCCTCGCTCGCCGACTACGAGCGCTACCGCACCCTGTTCGGTGTCGACCCGGACTTCGTCGCGGCCGACCGCATTCGCGACGAGTCCGGATGCGTGATCCGCTACGAACGCAGCTTCATGCGCCCGCTGTTACCTGCCGACGAGTGACGCCCGGCCAGGTCGCACGCGTCCTACCGGACCGCTGGCGGGGCCGGCGACGCGGGCAGCCGGCCGTAGCGCGTGACCAGCTCCCGCAGCCGGGAGGCGACGCCCGCGTCGAAGACGCCTGGCTCGGCCCGCCAGGTCCAGTTGCCCGAGTCCGTGCCGGGGGTGTTCATCCGGCTGCGACTGTCGAGCCCGAGCAGATCCTGGGCGGGTACGACGACCAGTCGCGCGGTCGAGGAGAACGCGAGCCGGATGAGCGCCCAGGGCATCGGCTCGTCGGAGTCCGGCAGCAGTTCCCGCACCGCCGCACGCACCCCTTCGGGCAAGCGACGACCACCAGCCTACGGTGGTGTCGTTGTCATGCGTGCCCGTGTAGACGACGCTCCACTCCTCATGGTGTGCGGGGAGGTAAGGGTTGTCCGGTGACCCGTCGAAGGCGAACTGCAGCACCTTCATCCCGGGCAGCCCGGCTTCCAGCCGCAGCGCTTCGACGGCGTCTGTGATCACGCCGAGGTCCTCGGCGACCAGCGTGCCCGCGCCGGCGGTCTCGACGAGGGCGGCGAGCACCTCCCGTCCCGGTCCGGGAACCCACCAACCCCCCTTGGCGGAGGCCGCCTCAATCGGAACGTGCCAGGCCGCCTCGAACCCGCGGAAGTGGTCGATCCGGACCAGGTCGAAGAGCTCACGCTGGCGGGCGATCCGGCGACGCCACCACGCGAAGCCATCGGCGGACATCGCGCTCCAGTCGTAGTGCGGGTTGTTCCAGCGCTGCCCTTCGGCCGCGAAGTAGTCGGGGGGGCACCCGGTCACGGTGACCGGCTGCCCGTCGGCGTCGAGGAGGAACAGGTCGCGCGAGCCCCAGACGTCGGCGCTGTCGTGGGAGACGAAGATCGGCAGGTCACCGAAGAGCAGCACGCCGCGCGACTCGGCGTAAGAACGCAGTTCGTCCCACTGGCGTGCGAACGCCCACTGCTCCTGCCTCAGCGCGTCCAGTCGACCGCCGCGCTCGGCCAGCACCTCGGCCACCCGGTCGGGGTCGCGGTCGCGCAGGCCCGGTTCCCACGTCGGCCACGGGGCGCGCTCGAGCAGCTCGCGCAGGGCCATGAACTCGACGTACGCGTCCAGCCAGTCGGCCTGCGCCGCGCACCACTCCGTGTACGCCTCCTCCGACCCGTCGCCTCGCGCGACCGGGCGCGACCGGTCGATCAGCCCCGGGCTCCCGGCCATCGCGGACAGGGCGTTGTACGGCGACCCATCGTCCTCGTGAGGCGGCACCAGCGGGAGCACCTGCCAGACGGTGCACCCGGCGTCCGCGAGGAAGTCGACGAAGGCGAACGCCTCGTCACCGAGCGTGCCGCCCGGCAGTGACGTGACGTGCAGCAGCGCCCCCGCCCGCCGTGCGCCCATGGGACCCTCGCCCGTCATCGCATCTCTCCCGCCTCGCCGCCCAGAGCCTAGTGGTCACGCCCGGCCGACTCGCCGATACCGTGGCCCCCGCCCGGTGCCGGTCTAGGCGAGGCTCGGCAGGTCCAAGCGGGCCAGTCGGGACGGATCGGCGAGCGAGCTGATCTCGACGATCCGGCCGTCCTCGACGAGGAACGTCATGAGCGACATCGGGGTTCCGTCGGCGGTCCACGAGACGACGCCCAGCACGCCGTCCACGAGCACCGGCCGCGACCCGGCGACGAACGCGGCGAAGGTCTGGGCCCGTCCGGCGACCTCGGTTGCTCCGAGGGTCACCACGACCCCACCGGGCGTGTCGGCCCGCAGCACCACGTCCGGATCCAGCACTGCGAGCAGACCCTCGAAGTCACCGCCTCGGGCCGCGGCGAGGAAGGCGTCCACGACTGCCCGCCGTCTCGGCGCATCGTCCGTTGCCGGTTCCGCACCGACGCGCACCTTGCGCCGCGCGCGGCTGGCCATCATCTTCGTCGCGTCCGCCGACTTGCCCAGGATCCGACCGATCTCGTCGAACGGTACGGCGAAGAGGTCGTGCAGCACGAACGCCAACCGTTCCGCGGGTGACAGCGTCTCCAGCACGACCAGCAACGCCAGTCCCACCGAGTCGGCAAGCTCCGCCTCGCCCTCGGGGGCGGCGCCGTCGTCGGGCAGCACCAGGACGTCGTCGTACGACGTCAGGGGGCGGGCGCTGCGGGCGCGGAGCAGGTCGAGGCAGATCCTCCCGACCACCGTGGTGAGCCAGCCGCCGAGGTTCTCGATCCGTGCGTCGTCCGAGCGGGCCAGTCGCAGCCATGCCTCCTGCACGGCGTCCTCGGCGTCGCTCCGGGAGCCGAGCATCCGGTGTGCCACGGCCACGAGGCGGGGGCGCTCGTCCTCGAACACTCGGGCGAGGTCGTCTCTGGCTCATCGTTGTTACCTTTCTCGAGATCGCTCCGTCATAGGTGATGACGGGCCCGGAAGGGCCGAGGTAACCGACGAAGGAGCGAACGTGATGGAAGCACGGATGAAGAACCCTGCAATGGTCCTGGATGCGATGCCGGCGATCCAGGGTCTGTACAAGGCGATGTACTCGAGCGGGATCGACCCTCGCCTGCTCGAACTGGTCCACCTGCGGGCCAGCCAGATCAACGGCTGCGGCGCCTGTGTCTCCTCCGGCGTCGAGCAGGCGAAGAAGCACGGCGAGACCGACGAGCGGCTGCACCAGGTCGTCGCCTGGCGGGAGTCCGACCTGTTCACCGACGAGGAGCGCAGTGCGCTCACGCTGGCGGAGGCGGCGACCCGGCTGGCGGATCGGCCGGACGCGGTGACCGACGAGATCTGGGATGCCGTCGGCGACTACTTCGACGAGCGGCAGCTGTCGGCCATCATCCTGATGATCGCGACCACCAACTTCTTCAACCGGATCAACGTCTCGATCCGCGAGCCCGCGGGCGCGACCTGGAGCTGACAATTCGAACCACAGCTTCACGACCCGCCATACTCGGGCACGTGAATCCTGCGATCATCCTCGCGTCGGCGGAGCACGCCGACTTCCTCGACGACGAGTTCGGCCGCTACCGCCGCGACTACGACCTGCGGCCGGTGCGGTCGGCGGCTGAGGCCGAGACCGTGGCCCGGGAGATCTCCGAGGCCGGCGGCCAGGTCGCCATGTTCGTGTCGGAGTCCGTGCTCCCCGACGAGGACGTCGTCCGCGCATTCGTCCGATGGGGAAACGTCGTACCCACGGCGCGGCGGATTGTCGTGGCCCACTGGTCCCGGTTCGGAACCGACGGCGCCGTGCTCCGCCCGGCCCTGGCCAAGGCGAAGTACGACGCGTACCTGCTGATGCCGCGGGGGGTCCGCGACGAGGAGTTCCACCACGCCGTCACCGACCTGCTCGCCGACTGGGGGTCGTCGGTGGCCGCGCCCGTGGTCGCCTCGGTCCGAATCGTCGCACCCCGCGAGGATGCGCTGACGCAGGCCATCCGCGACTACCTCGACCGGATCGGCGCCCCCAACCGGGTCTACCCTCCCGACAGTGACGTCGCCCGTGAGGTGCTCGCGCGGGTCGAAGGCGAACCTGTCTGGCCGGTCGTCGAGACCTTCGGCCGTCCTCCGACCTCGCCCCGGTCCGTCCGCGACGTCGCGGCGTCGATCTACGGCCGGCCGAGCGATGTCGACGTGGACACCGTCGTGGACCTGGCCATCGTCGGCGGAGGGCCGGCCGGTCTCGCGGCCGCCGTCTACGCAGCCTCGGAAGGCCTGTCCACGGTCCTGCTCGAGTCGGAGGCGATCGGCGGCCAGGCAGGGACGAGCTCGATGATCCGCAACTACCTCGGCTTCCCGCGCGGCATCTCCGGCATGCGGTTGGCGCAGCGGGCCGGGATCCAGGCAGTCCGGTTCGGCACCCGCTTCTTCACCGGCTGGCCGGTCACCGCCGTTGATCCGGCAGACCCGGGGGCCCCCCACGTCGTGCACACCGACGGCGGAGACGTCCGGGCTCGTTCGGTCGTGATCGCGACTGGCGTGTCCTACCGCAAGCTCCGGGTCGAGCCGCTGGAGTCCCTCGTGGGCCTCGGCGTGTTCTACGGAGCCGCGTTGACGGCGGCCCGCGAGATGGAGGGGTACGACGTGTTCGTGGTCGGCGGGGGCAACTCCGCGGGGCAGGCGGCCGTGCATCTGGCCCGGTTCGCCCGCAGCGTCACGATCCTGATCCGGCGCCCGTCGCTCGAGGAGACGATGTCGCGTTACCTGATCAACGAGATCAGCTACAACCCGCGCATCACCGTGCTTGCCAACTCGGCTGTCGTCGACGGCGGCGGTGACGGCCGCCTCGAGTGGATCGCCGTTCGGGACTCGGCGTCGGGCGGCACCACTCGCCACGAGATCCGCGGGCTGTTCCTGCTGCTCGGCGCCGAGCCCTTCAGCGACTGGTTGCCAACCGAGGTGGTGCGCGACCGCAAGGGGTACGTGCTCACCGGCCGCGACGTCCCCAAGGACACCTGGGTCGACGGCCTTCCACCGGCGAACCTCGGGACGACCGTGCCCGGCATCTTCGCGGTCGGTGACATCCGATCCGGCTCGATGAAGCGGGTGGCGTCCGCGAGCGGCGAGGGCGCCAGCGTCGTACCGCTCGTGCACGCGTTCCTGGAGGCCGCTTCGGCGCAGGCGGTTGTGGACGCTCAGTGACCCGTGTGACCCGCCTGATCCGCGTGGTCCATGTGGTCCATGTTGTCGAGGTCGCCGGCTTCGTCGCCGGGTTCTACGACGACGAACTGGCCCATCATTCCCTGGTCCTCGTGCCTGAGTAGGTGGCAGTGGAACATGTACGGCGTGTCGGGGTCGGCGTAGTCGGCGAAGCGGACCAGCAGGTCGACCTCGCGGTCGGAGGGCATGTAGATGGTGTCCTTCCAGCCCTGGAGGTACGCCGGTGGCGGGTCGCCGTCGATCGACTCGACCTGGAACTGGACGTCGTGGATGTGGAAGTTGTGCACCGACCCGCCGGTGGTGGTGATGTGCCAGCGTTCGGTGGTGTCGAGCTCGGCCACGGCGTCGATGCGGGACATGTCCATGTCCTCGCCGTTGATGTTTGTCCCGCTGAGCCGGAACTCGCGGGTGGTGGCGATCTCGTCGTCGGCCAGGTCGGGAGCGGCGGCCAGCTCGGTCGGGAGCTTCGGCGACGGGGCGAGCCGGTCGGCGGCGCGCAGTTCGAGGATGTCGAGAGAGTCGTCGGTTCCGGCGAACCGGTCGTCTGCCGACTCCAGCGGGGCGCTGCGCAGGGTGACGCGTTCACCGGGCTGCATCGCGACCACGATCTCGGCGCGTTCGCCCGGCGACAGCTCCAGGTGGGTGACCGGCGCCGGCCGGGGCAGCAGCCCGCCGTCGGTGGCGACGACGTCGTAGGACCGGTCGTCGGAGAAGTGGAAGTTGTAGACGCGGGCGTTGGAGGCGTTCAGGACCCGCAACCGGACCAGCTCAGTGCTCACGTCGAGGTAGGGCCCAGGGGTGCCGTTGACCAGGATCGTGTCGCCCAGGATGCCGACGCTCTCGAAGAGCCCCGGGCTGGTGTCCAGGTCGCTGCCGTCGAACTCCTTGTCCTGCACGATCAGCGGGATGTCGTCGACGCCGTACTCCGACGGCAGAGCCGAGCCGTCCGGGCCAGCTGAATCGTCAGGTTCGTCGAGGATGAACATCCCGGCCAGGCCCCGGTAGACGTGCTGGGCGGTCTCGCCGTGCGGGTGCGGGTGGTACCACAGGGTCGCGGCCGGCTGGTCGATCCGCCAGGTCGGCGACCAGGTCGCTCCCGGCTCGATCTGCTGGTGCGGGCCACCGTCCATCGTGGCCGGCAGGTGCATGCCGTGCCAGTGGATGGTGGAGGTCTGGCCCAGGTCGTTGCCGACGTTGACCAGCACCTCCTCCCCCCGCGCGGCCCGAAGAGTTGGCCCGAGATAGTCGCCGTTGATGCCCCACGTCGGGGTCGGGTCGTCCCGCCCGAGATCGGCCTCACCCTGTTGCAGGGTGAGGTCGAACACCCGACGCCCCTGGTCGTCGACGTGCGACTCGGCCAGCGGCGGGATCGCCAGCGGCCGGTCGAAGTCGACCTCACCGACGGTGTCGACCTTCGCTGAGACGTACGACCAGGCAAGAAAGGCCCCGAACCCGACCACCACGACCACGACCAGGCTCGTGAGGATCAGGAAGACCTTGAGCAGACGGCGCATGCGCCCAACCTTGCGAGGTCCTGCCGGTGCGTTCAACGTTTCGGGCCCGACTTCAGGGCTCATTCAGGGCGATCCCCCACGGCGTAGGGTCCGGTCATGGAGATCCATCCCGTCGACCCCACTACAGGGACGCCGCCCTTCGAGCAACTGCGCATCCAGATCGCGTCCCGGGTGGCTTCGGGAGAGGTCGCCCCAGGCACGAAGCTGCCCACGGTCCGTTCGCTCGCCACGGACCTCGGACTCGCGGTCAACACGGTCGCCCGGGTCTATCGCGAGCTCGAGGCCGACGGGGTCGTCGTCACCGAGGGCCGACGCGGCACCTTCGTGTCCAGAACGGCTGCGGGTCGCTCCGGTGAGGCGTCGTCCGCGGCGGCGGCGTACGTCGAGAGCGCTCGCCGCCTCGGCCTCGGCCTCACCGAGGCCACCCACCTCGTCGAGCGGAGCTGGGCACAGGAGGGTCGATAGGCCGGCGTCGCTCGGGTCAGCTGGTCCAGGCGCGCCACAGTGCGGCGTACTCGCCGTCCTTGGCGACCAGCTCGTCGTGGCTGCCGAGCTCCGCGATCCGGCCGTCGATGACGACCGCGATGCGGTCGGCGTCGTGCGCCGTGTGCAGCCGATGGGCGATGGCGACGACCGTGCGGCCCGAGAGCAGGGCGTTCATCGAGCCCTCCAGGGTGCGGGCGGTGCGCGGGTCGATCAGCGAGGTCGCCTCGTCGAGGACCAGCGTGTGCGGGTCGGCGATGATCAGCCGAGCCAGGGCGATCTGCTGTGCCTGGGCCGGCGTGAGCGGCTGGTTGCCCGATCCCACGGTGGTGTCGAGACCGCTGGGGAGGCGGCGTACCCAGTCGGCGGAGCCGACGGCGCCCAGCGCCGCCCAGACGACGTCGTCGGAGGAGTCCTCGCGGGCGAGCAGAATGTTGTCACGGACCGATCCGACAAACACGTGGTGTTCCTGGGTGACCAGGGCGACCTCGGTGCGCAGGACCTCCAGTGGAAGGGAGATCAGGTCGACGCCGCCGACCCGCACCGAACCGGTGCGCGGGCCGTTGATGCCGGACAGCAGCCGACCCAGGGTCGACTTTCCCGAACCGCTCGGCCCGACGACCGCCAATCGTTCGCCGGTGCGCAGGGTCAGGTCTATCCCGTGGAGTACGTCGTGGCCCTCGCGGTAGGCGAAGCGCAGGTCCGCTCCGACCAGTTCGGGGCCAGCCGGCAGCCGGTCGCCGGCCTTGCGGTCCGGCGGGACCTGGGCGATGCCGAGCAGGCGACTGGTGGACGCTGCGCCGACCTGGAGACGGTCGACCTCGCCCACGAGTCGGTCGAGTGGTCCGTTCAGGGCCTCGGCGTAGAGCACGGCCGCGGTGATCTCGCCCAGGGTCACCCAGCCGCGGCTGTAGCCGTAGGCGCCGGCCAGGACCGTGATCACCCGTGGGGCGTTGAACGCCACGTCGATCACTGCGAACAGCAGGTTGCGCAGCGTCAACCCGTACCGCTCGGCCTGAGCGGACACGTCGATGTCGTCGTCGCACGCACGGGTCCGAACCGCCTCGAGACCGAGCGCCTCCACCGTGCGGGCGCCCTCCACGGTCTCGGTCATCGTCGTGTTGATGCGTGAGTACGTCGCACCTTCGGTGATGTAGCACTTCTGAGCGCGCACCAAGTAGCGGCGCACCTGGATCATCGACACACCGATCAGCACCAGCGCCGGGACAGCCAGGAACACCGAGTTCAGCAGCATCGCGACGACCGAGAGCACCACGGTCAGCAGCGAGATGATGGCCATCGGGACGCCGTACTGCACCGACCTGCTCATCGTGCCCACATCGCGAGTCACCCGGGTGACCAGATCGCCGGTGCTGGCTCCCTCGACGCGGCCCAGCGGCAGACGCAGGACCGTCTCGACGACGGACTCACGCGCCGACGACAGGATGTCCTGACCGAACACGGTGGAGGTCCACTGGCCGAGGAAGGCCAGCAGCGACTGGGCGACGACCACGCCGATGATGACCAGTGCGAGGGTGGACACGTTCGCGCTCGAGGAGCTCCCGGCGACGGTCCTGTCGATGAGGTCGCCGAGCAGCCGAGGCACCAACAGCCCAGTGGCGGCAGCCAGAGCGTTGAACAGCACCATGGCCGCGAACACTCCCCGCCGCTCCCTGAGCAACCCGCCGAGGAACGCGAACACCGCGGCGTTGTCGGCCACCGGCCAGCCCCGCTCGGGGGCGCGGGACCGCTCGTAGACGTCCGCCGCGCGCTGCTCGCGCAGCAGGTGCCGGCTCCGCAGGGCGCGGACCCGGTCCAGCAACGGGGCGTCGGTGTCGGGGACGAGTTCCGGCGGGACCGCCGGAACGTCCTGGGAGCGGTCGCGCCAGGTGTCGCGCGAGGAGACGAGCAGATCAAGCATGGCTGGTCTCCACTTCCCACTGCTCCCAGTGCGGCTCCCGACCGGGTTGCGGCTGCCCGTCCGGGCTCGGGTCGGTCGGCGGCTCCGGTGGCGCGTCGAGGGCCCGCGCGACGACGCTCCGGTAGACGGCGCTGGTTTCGAGCAGCTGCTCGTGGGTGCCGGTGGCGACGGCGAGTCCACCGTCGAGCAGGACGACGCGGTCTGCGTGATGCAGCCACAGCGGCGAGACGGTGGCCACGATCGTGGTCCGCCCGCGACGGTGCTCGGCGACGCGCTCCGCGATCCGGGCCTCGGTGTGCGCGTCGACTGCGGACGTCGGCTCGACCAGGACCAGCGTCGGCGCATCGGTCGCGAGCGCCCGCGCCAGCACCACCCGTTGCCGCTGACCCCCGGAGAGACCCCGGCCGCGCTCGTCGAGCAGCCCCTGCCAGCCGCCGGGCATCGCGTCGTACACGTCCTCAGCATTGGCCACTCGCAGGGTCTCCTCGGCCTGCTCCACGGCGAGCCGGCCGTGCGGGTCGATGGCGTCCTGGAGCGTGCCGGCGAACAGCTGGCTACCGGTGTCGCTCACCACGATCCGCCGCCGTACGTCGGCCAGCGGAACGCGGCCGAGGTCGACGTCGCCGAGCCGGACGCCCCACGGCTGGTTGGCGCGCTCCGCGTCGAGCGCTGCGATGCGCTGGCGTTCGGCGAGCCGTTCGACCCGCGCCCGGCGCCGGGCGCGGCCGGTCAACGCCTCGTCCGGCTCCTGGCTGACGGGCTCGGTGTCGACTGGCAGGTAGCGTCCGAGCCGGTCCGCCAGCGCGGCGGAGTCCTCGGGGAGGGCGCTGACCACGATCGTGAGCAGCCGCTCGGACGCGACGAAACCGCTTGCCTCGTCGAAGAGATCTCCGGCATCCGGGAGCGCCGCCGTTGCGACGGCCGTGCTCCACGGCGGCTCCTGCTCGAAGATGCCGATCGCCTTGCGAGCCGAGACCAGGGCGCGGGTCAGCTTCTGGAAGAACTCGAAGAAGCTCTGGATCGGGCCGACCATGAACAGCCCGTAGCCCAGGAAGCTGATCAGCTGGCCGACAGTGAGCTCGCCGGCGATCACCTGCCGAGTCCCGGCCCACATCAGCAGCACGAGGAAGCAGCCCGAGAACAGGACGCCGAGCGCCTCGATCAGGGCCTGCCAGATGCCGGCCGAGACGCCGGCCTTCCGCGCCAGCTGGGACTGGGTGGCGTAGTTGCGGCCGAACGTGCGCTCCCCGCCGATCCCACGCAGGATCCGCAGGCCGGCCACGATGTCCGTGGCCATCGAGGTCAGCTCGGACGTGCGCGACCGTTCGATCTCCTGCCGCCGCTGGAGCGGCCGGAGCAACGGCAGGGCTACGCCGACGAGCACCGGTGCGGCCACGAGCACGAGGACGCCCATGGTGGTCGAGATGTTGAGCACGATCGCCGCCACCATCAGGTAGGCGACCAGCTGGGCCGTGGCCCGTGCCGTTATCTCGGTCAGCGCACCGAACTCGTCGGCGTCGCCGGAGGCCACGCTCAGCACCTCGCCGGTCGGTGCCCTCCGGGGCTGGACGTGTCCCATCTGGACGGTCTTGCGGGCCACCATCTTCGTGGTGCCGTAGAGGGCGATCAGCCAGCTCCGCACAATCAGGGTGTGCATGGCGATCCCGAACGCCGCCCCGATCAGCGTGACCACCAACAGGAGGCCCGCCCAGGTCAACGTCGCGTTTGTCGAGTGGCCCAAGATGCCCTCGTCGACTGCCTTGCCGACGAGCCAGGGGCCGACGGTGAGGGGCAGCTGCCACAGGATCCCCACGAGGATCCCGGCCAGGATGACCCCACGCTGCTGGCCCAGTTTCCACCTCAGGAACGCCGCCGGGCTGCGCAGATCCGGCACCGAGCCATGACTCCTGTCCGGCCCCGTGCGGAACGTCGTCATCGTCGGTGGGAAGTCGCGCATCGCCCTATGAGGCTAGGCGGCGTCATGGGGCGCTGGCGAACGACTTTTCGCCGCTGAAGGAGCCGACCCGGCCCGCTTTCACACAAAGGAGCTTCAGCGACGACTGTGAAAACGAGCCGTGTCGGCGACCCCGTCCACGCACCCGCCGCAGGCGGGTATCGCCGACTCGTCGGAAGTTGCCCGGAGGAGCGAAGCGGAGGAGGGCGGCTTGCGACGTGTCGGCGCACGCGGGCAGGGCCCGCAAGGTCGTACGCCGACCGCAGCGCACAGAGGGTTGGCCTGAAACCGCGACCCAAGCAGGCGTCGAAGCAGATCACTTGCGCGCCAATTGGTCGACAACTGCACGTCGACCGGGCGTGACCCCGGTCATTGCGCGCCAATTGGTCGACAACCGCACGTCGACCGGCCGTGACCCCGGTCATTGCGCGCCAATTGGTCGACAACAGCACGTCGACCAGGCGTGACGCGGGTCGTTACGCGCCAATTGGTCGCGCAGAACCGCAACCACAACGAGCCCAGCGCACCCAAACCAGACTTGATGAAGCTCTCAAGCTCGAACCACCGACGCGCCCGATCGCCCGGCCACCAACCGGGTGATCCGGCCTGCCCACAACCCGCGTGCGTGGCTTCGCCAGACGCAAGAAGGCCCGCCACCCTTGCGGGTGACGGGCCTTCGCTGGCGCAGGTGTGCTGCTACTCGCCGGCCTGCGTGAAACCGGCGGCCTGGGCGGACTCCTCGGTGTCGAACCAGACCTCTGCTGTGGTCTGGTCGAACCATGGGCTGCCCGGTGTGTGGTACTTCATCGAGTCCTCGTTGCCCTTGATCGGGAAGCCCGCCGGCGCCTCGTCGGCGTCCTCGAGCGGCACGTGCGAGCCGTCGTACTTGCCGGCGGTGCCGCCTTCGGTCTCCTCGAACACCTCCGCGTCGACGCCTTCCACCTCAGCGAACGGAGCCACGTCGGCGTCTTCGGCCTTGGCCTCGACCGGGTCGGCGACGACCTTCTTGGTGGTGTCGACCGGCTTGGACGCGTCGGCGGTCTTCTTCGTCTTCGGGGCCGACGGCTGGTAGGCCTCGGTCACGAGCTCGATGACCGCCATCGGGGCGTTGTCGCCCTTGCGGGGGCCGATCTTCGTGATCCGGGTGTAGCCACCCGGACGCTCCGCGAAGGTCGGCGCGATCTCGGTGAACAGGGTGTGCACGACCGACTTGTCCCGCACGGTCTTGAGGACCTCGCGACGGGCGGCCAGATCACCCTTCTTGGCCTTGGTGATCAGCTTCTCGGCGTGCGGACGAAGGACGCGCGCCTTGGCCTCGGTGGTGGTGATCTTGCCGTGCTCGAACAGGGCCGTCGCCAGGTTGCTGAGGATCAGCTTCTGGTGGGCCGGGCCGCCGCCGAGACGGGCACCCTTCTTGGGGGTAGGCATTGGTTCTCTCGATTCTCCCCGGCCGTATCAGGTACCGGAGTAGATGGTGACTCAGGAGGTCGGGTGTCAGTACTGCTCGTCCTCGACGAACGCGTCGTCGTCGTCGTCGCCGTACGCCGCCAGGGCAGCCTGCGGGTCGAAGCCCGGAGCGCTGTCCTTGAGCGAGAGGCCCATCTCGACCAGCTTCGCCTTCACCTCGTCGATGGACTTGGCGCCGAAGTTGCGGATGTCGAGCAGGTCCTGCTCCGAGCGCGAGATGAGCTCACCCACGGTGTGGATGCCCTCACGCTTGAGGCAGTTGTAGGAACGGACGGTCAGCTGCAGGTCCTCGACCGGGAGGGCGAGGTCGGCAGCCAGCTGCTCGTCGACGGGCGACGGGCCGATGTCGATGCCCTCGGCCTCGACGTTCAGCTCGCGGGCCAGACCGAACAGCTCGACCAGGGTCTTGCCGGCCGAGGCGATCGCGTCGCGTGGCCGGATCGAGGTCTTGGTCTCGACGTCGATGACCAGCTTGTCGAAGTCGGTCCGCTGCTCGACACGGGTGGCCTCGACCTTGTAGGTCACCTTGAGCACCGGGCTGTAGATCGAGTCGACCGGCATCCGGCCGATCTCGTTGTCGGCGCCCTTGTTCTGGATCGCGCTGACGTAGCCGCGGCCCCGCTCGACGACAAGCTCCATCTCGAGCTTGCCCTTGTCGTTGAGGGTTGCGATCTTCAGGTCGGGGTTGTGCACCTCGACACCGGCCGGAGGCGCGATGTCGGCGGCGGTGACGTCACCGGCACCCTGCTTGCGCAGGTACATCGTGACGGGCTCGTCGTGCTCCGAGGAGACCACGAGGCCCTTGAGGTTGAGGATGACCTCGGTGACGTCTTCCTTGACGCCCTCGATGGTCGAGAACTCATGGAGGACACTGTCGACCTTGATGCTGGTGACAGAGGCCCCCGGGATCGAGCTGAGCAGGGTACGACGAAGCGAGTTGCCGAGGGTGTAACCGAAACCGGGTTCCAACGGCTCGATCACGAACCGCGAACGGAACTCGTCGACGACATCTTCCGACAGGGTGGGGCGCTGTGCGATAAGCACTGGTTCTTTCCTTTCCGGGCCCACCCACTATTTGACGGGCCCGAACTAAGTAGCTGAAAAGGAATAAGGCGGACACCCCCAAGGGTGTCCCCCGGTGTTACTTCTTCGAGTAGTACTCGACGATCAGTTGCTCTTGGACCGGGATGTCGATCTGGGCCCGGACGGGGAGCTGGTGGACGAGGATCCGCATCCGGTTCGGCAGCGACTCGAGCCAGGCCGGCACGATCCGCTCGCCGTGCGTCTCGCGAGCCACGATGAAGGGAGTCATCTCCAGCGACTTCTCGCGTACGTCGATCACGTCGTGAGCGGTGACCTGGAAGGACGGGATGTTGACCTTCTTGCCGTTGACCTTGAAGTGACCGTGTACGACGAGCTGACGCGCATGGCGACGGGAGCGGGCGAACCCACCGCGGTAGACCACGTTGTCGAGGCGGCACTCGAGCAGCTGCAGCAGGTTGTCACCGGTCTTGCCCGCACGACGCGACGCCTCGGTGTAGTAGTTGTGGAACTGCTTCTCCATCACGCCGTACGTGAAGCGGGCCTTCTGCTTCTCGCGCAGCTGGAGAAGGTACTCGCTCTCCTTGATGCGGCCGCGGCCGTGCTGGCCGGGCGGGTAGGGGCGACGCTCGAATGCCGAGTCGCCACCGACGAGGTCGACACCGAGACGGCGCGACTTCCTGGTCATGGGGCCGATGTAACGCGCCATGGTTCAGATGCTCCTTAAGTTCTCTAGTGTCGGGATCAGACGCGGCGGCGCTTGGGCGGCCGGCATCCGTTGTGAGGGGCAGGCGTGACGTCCTGGATGGTGCCGACCTCGAGGCCGATCGCACCCAGCGAACGGATCGCGGTCTCGCGGCCCGAACCCGGACCCTTGACGAAGACGTCGATCTTCTTCATGCCGTGCTCCATCGCCCGGCGACCAGCAGCCTCGGCGGCCATCTGCGCGGCGAACGGGGTGGACTTGCGCGAGCCCTTGAAGCCGACGGTGCCGGCCGAGGCCCATGCGATCACCCCACCGGTGGGGTCGGTGATCGTGACGATCGTGTTGTTGAACGTGCTCTTGATGTGGGCTTCGCCCTGAGCGATGTTCTTCTTCTCCTTGCGGCGCACCTTCTTGGCGCCGGCCGCTGCGCGGGCCTTGGGAGGCATTCAGTATCTCCTGGGTTCTGAGGAAGTCTGGTGTTCGAGGAAGTCGACCGGCGAGGTGGGTCACTTGGCCTTCTTCTTGCCGGCGACGGTCCGCTTCGGACCCTTGCGGGTGCGGGCGTTGGTCTTGGTGCGCTGGCCGCGGACCGGAAGGCCCTGACGGTGCCGGCGACCCTGGTAGCTGCCGATCTCGATCTTGCGGCGGATGTCTGCCTGGACCTCACGACGGAGGTCGCCCTCGATCTTGAAGTTGGCGTCGATGACGTCGCGGAGCTTGACCAGCTCCTCGTCTCCCAGCTCGTGAACCCTCATGTTCGGGTCGACCCCGGTGAGTGCGAGCGCCTGCTGGGCGCGGGTACGGCCGATGCCGTAGATGTAGGTGAGTGCGATCTCGATGCGCTTGTCGCGCGGGAGGTCGACACCAACAAGGCGTGCCATGGTCTGGCGGTTTCCCTTCGATACTCCAGAGGTGTCAGTCGTGTCGCGTCCCTGACGGTGCAGGGCCCCAGCCTCTGGTCCGGGGGTGGAAGACAGGAGCCCATCAGCTGACGGGTCCTGCCGTGCGATCACGTTTCTTAGTTGTCTTCAGTTGTTGTTCAAACCGGTATGTGACCCCGCTGAAGCGGGCTCACACGCGCAACGCGGCGGTCGGCTCCGACTTCGTCGGACCTGACCTTGCGTCGCTTAGCCCTGCCGCTGCTTGTGGCGCGGGTTCTCGCAGATCACCATGACGCGGCCGTGGCGACGGATCACCTTGCACTTGTCACAGATCTTCTTGACGCTTGGGTTGACCTTCACGACTGAGGTCCTTTCGGGAATTTCGGCTGCGCTCTGCTTGTCTGATGAGCTCGCTGACGCTCGCTCACTTGTAGCGGTAGACGATCCGACCGCGGGTCAGGTCGTACGGCGAGAGCTCAACCACTACGCGGTCCTCGGGGAGGATCCGGATGTAGTGCTGACGCATCTTGCCGCTGATGTGCGCGAGTACCTTGTGGCCGTTGCTCAGCTCCACGCGAAACATCGCGTTCGGCAGGGCCTCCGTGATGGTGCCCTCGAGCTCGATCACGCCTTCTTTCTTCGGCATGCCCCTCCGCAATCTCGTTGATGTGTCTACCGTTGGCCCGGGAACCTCCCGCCACAGGCGGGTGGACCTCGTGAAGTGGTCTGGGGAGCCTTTGCCGGGCGCACGCCAGAACTGCTGTTGCAAGCAGGACTTGAGTGATCCGGGCAGCCGTTAGGCACCACGAAACGCAACCCACGTTGGGCCGACACACCAGTCTAGGCCCTCGCCCGCGAGAAACCCAATTCGATCCGGCAGCGTGGCGTACTCCGCAGCCCGCGCCGGCGGTTGCGGATACCGCGCCAATGGTAGACACGACCCATGAGGGTCAGCCGCGAGGACGTGCTCCGCTATCGCGTGCACGCTCAGCAGCTCGACCGGTCTCCCGACGCGGCGGCAACCGACGCCGACGTACTCGATCTGGGCGTCCAGGACACGGGTCCCGACGGGGCAGCCTGGGCGCTCGCCATCCGCGGGACGGCAGCGGACGACGGTGCGCTCCTGACGGCGTGGACCCTTCGCGGGGCGCCGCACGTCTACCGTCGCGCCCAGGCCGGGCAGATCGCCGCGGCGACGGCGCCGTTCTCCGAGGCCGACGCCCGCAAACGGGTCTTCGACGCCTCCAAGCCGCTCAAGGACGCCGGCATCCCGGTGCTCGACGCCCTCGACGAGATCGCCGCACAGATGCGGGCGCTGGTGACCGAGCCGACCGTCAAGGGTGAGGTGTCCACCCGCCTGACGCCACAGCTGCCGGAGCCCTACCGTCGCTTCTGCCGAGTGTGCAACGCCGTCCACCTCTATGAGCAGCCCTTCCGGATTGCCGCCCTGCGGGCCGGGCTGGAGCTTCAGCCGGGCACCTCGCCGCCCGTCCTCGAGCGGATCCGCGGATGGCGGGGCCCGGCCTCGAAGGTGCCGCCCAAGCTCGACCCGGTGCGCGGCGTCCTGCACCTGCTCGGTCCGGCGACCCCGAAGCTGGTCGCCGGCTACCTCGACGCCCCGGTCAAGGACGTCACCCAGCACTGGCCCTCCGACGTGGTCGAGGTCGAGGTCCGCGTCGACGGGCAGGGCGAGGTGCGCTCGGTGCTGGAGGAGGACGCCGACGCCCTGTCGTCCCCGAAAGCCGCGGACGGGCTGGTGCGGCTGCTCGGCCCGTTCGACCTGTTCCTGCAGGGCCGCGACCGTGAGCTGGTCGTGCCTGACGCCGCCCACCGCAAGGACCTGTGGCGCACGCTCGGTCGGCCGGGCGCGGTGTTGTCGGGCCACGAGATCGTCGGCACCTGGCGGCCGAGAGCGGCCGGGGCGAAGCTCCGGCTGGCGGTCGATGCCTGGAGCACGCTGCCGGACCTGACCGAGCAGGCCGAGCGTCTCGCAGAGTTCCGCGGCGTCGAGTTCGCCGGCTTCGTCGACCCTGGCTGATCAAGGCCGCCGCTGATCAGGCCCGTCGTGGCTGGACGTCCCGCGAGAAGCGGGACGGGACCGGAGCTGCGCGTCGGCGGAAGGTGGTCAGGTTGACCAGTGCCGCCAGGCGACGCTTCCGGCCGACACCGGCGCTCATCGAGGCGCGCTCGGCATCCACGGCGGCCCAGAACGCCTCCGCGTCCGCGGCGTCGGGAGCCGTCGGACCGAAGACCAGGGCGTCGGCGCGTTCGGCCAGCGGCCGAGCCGCCTCCGACGACAGGTAGGCCGACTGTTCGCGGCGGGTGCGTCCTCGCCCCATCGGCACCTCCTCACCTCGTCACGAGCGTGGACAGGACCATTTCCTCTCGGACTATCCCGGCTCAGCGCGTGCCGATGATCGTGAAGCGTCTGCCTTCGCGGTAGTCGTCAACCCCGGACTTCGGCGGCGGGACGGTCTGCACCATCAGGGAGGGCTGGAAGCCGGCTGCCTTGAGCATGAGGTGCACCGCGGTCACGCTCGGCACCCCGCCGAGGTCGAAGGGTCTGTCGCCCGAGTGGAGTTTGGCCTCGCCGGCGGTCGTCTCGATACCCACCCGGATGATCGGCTGGGTGACGTCGGGCAGGACGGCGGTGTCCACGATGATCGCGCTGCAGCCCAGGGCGGCCAGCTTGTGGATGATTTCGTACTGCCGGGCGGTGTGGTAGAGGAATCCGAGGACCATGGCGGTGTCGAAGGTCTGCCCTTCGCGGCCCATCCGTTCAGCCTCTACGAACCCGTCACCGCAGATGAAGTCGTATTGGGACTTGTCGATGTCGTAGCTCTTCAGCGTCTGGTCGGCGTTGTCCACCAGGTGTTGCCGCGGCTCGACACCGGTCACGTGCGCCGCACCGCCGCCCCGCAGCGCCGCGAACGCCCAGCGGCCGTCGTGGCTCGCGATCTCGACGACCCGCTTGCCCTTCAGCAGCGCCAGGTTCTGCTCGATGATCAGGTGGTAGCGGAAGTTGAGGCGAGAACTGTTGGCGGTCGTCTGGCTGGTCTTGTAGAAGTCCGGGTAGTCGTCGAAGAACTTGGGCATTGGCTTCTTCCTTTGGTGGGTGCACGCGCACGATATTGGACGCTGGCGGCCCAACCATGCACGACTTGCCGACAAGGTGGCTGCTTCCGTCCCGCACACCCATTCAACCCGACCGGGTGCAAGGTCGCATCTAGGGTCGGAGAGACCGCATCACGGGCAATAAGGAGGATCCTCTTGACCGAGTACCCCCAGCTGCTGCACACCGTTCTCGACACCACCAGGCCGCGAGAGCTCGCCGAGTTCTACCGGAAACTGCTTGGTCTGCGGTACCGACCCGGTGACGAACCACCTCCGGACGGGGCGCCTGACGACGCGGACTGGCTCGTGCTCGTGGATTCTGCGGACGTGCGCAGGCTCGCCTTCCAGCAGGTCGATCACCTGACCCGGACCACCTGGCCCCAGCACGACGTCCCGATGCAGCTGCACGTCGATTTCACGGTCTCGAGCCCCGCCGAGCTGCAACGGCAGCGAGAGCGCGCGGAGTCCCTGGGGGCAGAGCTACGTCTCGACCGGACTCATGACGAAGACGAGCCCTTGTACGTGTTCGCAGATCCGTCGGGCCACCCCTTCTGCATCTTCGTTGCGTGACGCCGCCGGCGTCCTCGCCGGTTTGCGGCCTGCAGTCATGGCCGGCGGAGGGATAGGCGTGCCAACGTGATGGTGCGCGACGGGAAGGACATCGTCGCGACGCCGTTCTCGATGCGCCCGCGCCCGATTCGATGGACCAGGTGCCCGTCCCGCCCGACCTTCCAGCGCTCGTAGCGGGGCGCCGCGGTACGGCGGCCGGCAATCGTGATGTGCCGGTTCCAGAACGAGCGCCGGCGGTCGTTGATCACCCAGAGGTACACGTATCCGCCTCGGAGGAAAGCGCGCGTGGTCAGGGTGTCGAGCCGGGCGGTGTCGCCATCCCAGTCACGCGTCTTCACCGGCTGGCTGTTGTCGATGGTGTCGACGAGCGCATTCTGGATCTGGGCCGTCGCGAACCCGGTGTTGCGCGGCCGGTAGCCCCACAACACCATCGCGGTGTAGCCGGCGTCCAACTGGTTCAGCACCGAGTTGAGGGAGCGGCTGGCTGCGCCGTACGGCGAAGGGCTGACGGTCCAGTGAAGCTCGGTGTTCCAGCGGGCCAGCCCGTGCCTCTTGGCGATCCGGACCACCTGCACCGCTGGTTGGCGCTGTCTCCAGTGCCAACGGTCCGGGTGCGAGTGGATCGCCGCGATCGAGAGCCGGCGAAGCAGGGCGGGCGATGCGGTGTCGAACCACTCGGGGTCCGGGTTGTTGGCGCTGTTGGCCTCGAGTCGGGGCAGCCGCGGACCGAAGTGCCGGTCGAGGGCCCAGATGGTCCTGAGGAACCGCGCGGGAGTCAGGTTCGCCTCGTTGGCGTGCGGCTCGTTGTCGATGCCGAGCACTGACACGGGCACGCGGTGGGACCTCATGTAGCGCAGGTACTCCGCGAGCAGCCTGCCGTACTTCCACAGCAATACCCGGCCATGGACGCCGCCGGCCTTCAGACTCGGCGCGAAGTCCATGCAACGCCCCTCATCCTGGCGAACCTTGCAGCTGCCGACGGTTGATCGACTTGCGTAGATCTTGACGGCCGGGTTGACGGCCCGGATGACGCGGACAGCCCGGACGGTGTCGGCGTACCACCCGCGAAGCAGGTGCCCGTTCCTGCCGACGCCCTTCGGGTCGGCGCGCAGCGCGATGCGGACCATGGAGACCTTCCCGGATCCGAACACGGCCCGGGCATAATCGGGGTTGTTCGCAATCCTCCGGGCCACCGAGGGACATTTGCGACACTCCTGTTTGAGGTCGAAGCCCCAGTCCGTGAAGCGCGGCCCGCGCGGCAGGTCGAGGCGGACCTCGACTGCCTTGACCGGGCGGAGGACGCCCTGCCGTGCTTCCGGCGCGTCGGTCCGCGCAGAAGCGATCGGTGCTTCAGTGGCGAGGAGCCCGACGGCCAGCGCGGCTAGCGCGACGCGCCTCATCTCGCCCGCCCGCGGCCGCCAAGAGGCACATCCAGAAACCTGGTCATCGGCGGCCCCCTTGTCTGGCAGGTTGTCTTTGCAGGGCGAACAGTGGGGAAATCGTGCCGCTCCAATGGGCCGAAACCGTGGAGAATCACCCTCAGGACCGGCCCTTTTTCGAATTGCCGTCTTTGCCGCCCGTAGTGGGTGCTCACCGCCGAGCGGCCCCGCTGCTGCGTCGGACCAGCCACAACCCCAGCCCGAGCGCCAGGGCGCACAGCACCCCAAGCGCAGTCAGGTCGGCCAACCACTGCCCGGCGTTGTGGGCGAGCAGCGGATCGGTGTCCACTCCCGCCAGCCGCCTCGGCTTGTGCAGGTCGACGCTCACTGCGCTGCCGGCAAAGCCCCAGCGCGCGGGCGCCAGCCACGCCACCTGTTCGAGCACGGGACGGCCGTCCACGGCGACCAGGGAACCCGACAGCACCAGCTGCACCATCACCAGCCCGACGAGCGCCGGCATCGTCTGTTCCGACGACGTCACCACAGCGGAGACGGCCAGGCCGACGACCGCCATCGTGAACCCGAGGGCGCCGACCGCCAGCGCCACCTCGAACCAGCCGAGGCCGAAGACCCCACCGTCATCGGGGCCGGGCATGCCGACCGTGGCCAGGTAGGTGACCAGGACGCCTTGGAGGAACGAGGCGGTGCCGAGCACGGCGAGCTTGCTGAGCAGGTACATGTCCGGGGACAGGCCGACGGCGTACTCCCGTTGGAAGATCGCTCGTTCCTTCACGAGTTCTCGGATGGTGACCGCCGTGCCCATCAGGGACGCCGCAACCACCAGGATCGTCAGCCGTTGCACGGCCTCAGCGCTCGAGATGCTTGCGGCGTCACTCGCAGTGTCGGAGATGGACAGGCCCGAGGTTCCCTGTACGACGCGACTGAGCACACCAAGCACCAGCGGAAGAGCAAGCAGCATGCCCAGCAGGAGCCGGTCCGAGAGGGTGACGGCCAGGTTGCGCCGGGTCAGCGTGGAGAGCTGCCGGGCCATCGACTGATGGGGCGGCGGAGCCACCGCCGCGTTGAGGGCGGGCAGCCTGCCGGTTTCGAGGTGACCGGCTGCGGGGGCCGGAATGCGCTGCCACAGGTCGGGCTCGTCCAGGAGGTCGAAGACCTCGGGGTAGTCGCGGCAGCCGAAGTGCTGGAGTACGCCGCTCGGCGGGCCGAAGTAGGCCAGCCGGCCACCCGGGGCGAGCACCACGACGTTGTCGCACACGTCGAGCGCGAGCACGCTGTGCGTGACCACAACCACCACCCGGCCCTCGTTGGCGAGGGTGCGCAGCTGATGCATGACGTCGCGGTCCAGGCCGGGGTCGAGGCCCGAGGTGGGCTCGTCGAGGAACAACAGGGGCGGCGCGGTGAGCAGCTCGGTCGCGATCGAGACCCGCTTGCGCTGACCGCCTGAGAGCTGGGTCCCGATCCGATTGTCGATCTGTCCGCCCAGCTGAAGCTGGCCGACGACCTGGCCGACCCGACGGGCTCGTTCCTGGGCGCTGGTGTCGGGCGGCAGTCGCAGCTCGGCCGCGTAGGTCAGGCCCTGGCGGACCGTCAGCTGGGGATGCTGGATGTCCTGCTGGGGAACCAGGCCGATCTGGAACCGGAGCTGGTCGTAGTGGGTGTAGAGGTCGTGGCCCTGCCACACGACGTTGCCGTGGGTGGCTGGCTGGAGCCCGGTCAGGGCACCCAGCAGGGTGGACTTGCCGGCACCAGACGGGCCGATCACCGCAGTCAGCGACGACGGTTCGAGGTTGAACGACACTCCGTCGAGCAGCCTCTTGCCGCCCTTGACCACCGTGGTCAGGTTCTCCGCGAACAGGGTCAGGTCGCGACGGGTGGCCCGGGACGTCATCTGGAGGCCGTCCCACATGAACGTCTGGTTTCCGAAGATCACCTCGTCGCCCGGGTTCAGCCGCAGCGAGCCCGACACCCGGTGGCCGTTGACGAAGGTGCCGTTGAAGCTGTTCAGGTCGCGCAACACCGCTGGCTGGCCCAGTTCGAGGGTGGCGTGCTGGCGGGAGACCAGCGGGTCGTCGAGGACGACGTCGTTTGCCCGGGTCCGGCCGATCGTGAGCACCTGACCGATCGGGCGGTCCTGGGGAACCACCGTGTGGCCGTGAGCGAACTGGCCCGGCGGCGCCTGAGGCGCAGCCATCCCGGCGTGGACCGGTGTCCCTGCGGGCGGGGTCTCGGGCAGCGTCTCACGCAAGGTCTCGGGCGGAGTCCACCGCCCAGTCTCAGATCCGGTCTGCGGTCCGGTCCCCGGCGGTGCGGACTGTTGCCGAGCCGTGGCGCCGACCAGATCGACGTCGAGCCGGGCGCCTCCTGGGCCGCCCACGCGGATCTGGGCGCGGCCGACCAGCCGTTCGTGGGTGATCCGGCGGCCGTCGACGAACGTGCCGTTGGTGCTGCCGAGGTCCACGACGTACCAGGCTCCACCGCTGCGCCGGAACTCCAGATGTTGCCGAGAGGCATCCTCGTGGGAGATCACGACGTGTGCCGCGCGGTCCCGCCCGACCGCGACGGGACCCTCTGCGAAGTCGCGGGTCTGCCCGGAGTGGGCGACCCTGAGGGTGGGCCGTCCGCTCCCCGCCTGCCCGCTCGTCATCCGCCCCCCGTCGCCCTGTTCCGAAACTGGTCCGGACAGAAACCTAGACCACCTGACCGGACAGGCTGGCGAAGGAGTCCACGATCTCCTCGGCGGCACCGCCGCCTGAGCGTTGGGTCACGACCAGTCCCGGCAGGGTCCACCCGGCCTCGTGCAGCTCGCCGTGTGCGGGGCGGATCGCCACGTCGGCGTACTCCAGCACGCCCTGGTCCAGCAGGGAGTCACCCGCCGCCACGACCCGGTTCGCACCCACTCGACCGACCACCTCCGCAAGCGCCGCCTCCTTGGTCAGCGAGTCGGGAACCACGTACGCCTTGCGACCCTGCACGGACACGCTCCAGCCCAGTCCGCTCCCGATCTTCTCGAGCTCCTCGAACCAGGCGGGATCGACCTGCGAGCGGTCGAAAACCGTGTAGGTGAATCGGTCTTCGGCGTTCCGGATCTTGAGCACCCATGGCCGGTCGAACGCTCCGGCCAGCGCGGCCTCCGCTTCGTCGTAGGACGCCGACGCCGCCAGCCTCCGCGCGACCTCGTCGTCCCAGTCCTGGCACCGGCGGCCGTCGACGAGGAGGCAGCCACCGTTGGTGGTGATCGCGTGCTTGATACGTACGCCGGGCAGGTCGATGCGCTGGTACTGGGCGACCGTCCGGGTGGTGATGGGGACGAACGGGTATGCCGCGAGACAGCTCCGCCAGCCGCTCGAGCGCCACCGGGCTGATGTAGCTGATGTCGAGGCCGTGATACTGCTCGACGCACAGCGGATCCTGGACCGGATCACCCAGCTCCATGGCCTTGGCCGAGTAGATCAGCGTGCGATCGAGATCGGAGGCGAGCAACAACACCTTCAGGACCCGTCCTGCTCGGTCGGCCGGATCAGGCCGATGCAGCTGTAGGGCAGTCCGTCGACCGGCACCACCTCGACGCCGCGTTCGGCGGCAAGGTGCTCGACGTGGCGCAGCTCGTTGCGCCGTTCGGGGTTCACCACGACCTTCCACGGGATCCGGCGCAGCAGGACCCGGGTGGTCTCCCCGACGCCCGGTTTGACCAGGTTGATGTGCGGGATGCCGTATGCCTCGCGGATCCGCTCGGTGGCGGCCCAGCCCACCCAGGTGGGACTGCGATCCGCGCCGAGCAGCTCTTTCGCGATGCGCTCGGCGTCGGCGGCTACGGCCTCGAACTGCCCGGCCACCGCGTCGAGATAGAGACCCGAGACGTCCCGGTCGGCCAGATCCGCATAGAACTTCGCGCCATGGAAGTCATGCGGGCCGATCAGGTCGGCGTTGAGCACGGTCCGGCTGACCAGCCCGGAGACGGTCGAGTTCAGGCACGCCGACGGAATCAGGAAGTCGTCTCGGGTGCCGTAGAGCGAGACGCACTCCCCCGGATCCGCCAGAACGGCGAGCTCCGGGTCGAACCCGCGAGCCCCCAGCTGCAGCTCCTCGTTGACCAGTTCGACGGCCTCGGTGAACTCGCGGGTGATCGCGCCCTTGCCCGTCCAGCCGTCGACGAAGAGGACCTGCCGTGGGTCGTGGCGGGCGGCCAGGTAGCGCATCGCGGTCAGATCGATGCCGCGGTCCCGGACGATGCTGATGGCGTAGTGCGGCCAGTCGGCGCCGTACCGCAGCTGTGCCCACCGCCGCATCAGGATCCCGATGGGGGTGCCGGCGCGGGCCAGGGACACCAGGACGAGGTCGCGTCGGCCGCGGATGCTGGTCGCCAGCTCGGTCACCGCGCCGACGGCGACAGCCACCCGCGGAGCGACCTCGGCGAGCTGCTCGTGGAACAACCGCTGGTAGGACTCCTCGGGCTGGTACTCCACCGGCAGCGACTCGGCGTAGTGGGCCTCACCGGCCTGGATGGCGCGCTCACGGACTCTGGTGTCCGCCTCGAGCCTGACGTGCGACAGGTCCTTGAGCAGCCACGTGATCTCGGCCGCGTCGTACGAACCGAACGCGGGACCGGACAGGCCAGGCGGCAGGCCGGCCGCGGACGGCAGCACCGCAAGGTGCACCGCGCCGGAGTACGCCGCCAGCTCGCGCAGCATCGGGTCGAGGGCGGCTGTGCAGGCCGGGCTGTCGACGACCACCACGATGTCCGACCAGTCATCGGCGCCGACGTTGTAGGCGAACCGCTCCCCCGGCTCCGACTGGTTGTCGTGGGCGCCGAAGGCTGATGCCGGAGCGGATCGGGTAGCCGGGTACGTCGAGCACCCGCACGGGCGACCGGGTGGTGGTCGAGAACCGCACCCGGCGATCTCCGCGCCGCAGGCTGTCGGCGATCGCGAGCGGCGCGTACATCAGCTCCTCGGTGCCGAGCACCAGCACGTCGACGCCGAGCCTGCCGTCGAGGTCGTCGGCGACCAGTCGGGCGGCCTCGTCCAGGGCAGCCTCGTCGGCCGGCATGAACCCGTGCCGGCCGGTCTCCTTGACCAGCCATGGCCACACCCGGCTCTCAGATCCGCGCCGCAACGTCGTCGGCGCCGGTTCGGCCGGTCCCCTCGCGGCTCGAGACCCGATGCCGGCCACCAGCTCCGCGGCTTCGCTCCGGGACGTTCACCTCCCCGGAGGCCAGCGCGACCACGTCGATGCTGGTGCCCAGCTCCGTGGCCGCTGCGGCCATCGCCTCGCGGTCCTCCGGTCGCCGTACATCGAGCAGGGCTGCGATCACGTAACGCTCGCGTGGCGCCAGCGCGTGCAGGGCCCGGATGGTGTTGAGCGCCGTCCGGCCCGGTGGAGAGCTCGTCGTCGACGAGCACGACCGGGCCCGGCCGGTACAGGAATCCCGGGTCGGCGGGCAGCACGAGGTGCTCGGTGGCGTGCGAGTGCGCCTCGTCGAAGCCGAGGGCCGCCCGGAACCCCGGCACCCGCCGCCGGGTCGAGTGGATCGAGGGGCAGCCCAGCGCGCGGGCCACCAGATGCCCGAGTGCGGTCGCCGTCTCCGCGTACCCCAGCACCCACGAGCTGGCAGGTATGGCCCCGCGAGCCGTCAGTTCCGGCCCCACGAGATCCGCGAATTCCTGGGGATCGACGCCGTGACGCAGCACCCGACCCAGTTCGGCGGCGATCGCCGGATCGACGGCCGGCCCGCCCAGGAGCTCACGGACCCGTAGCCCGAGCAGGAGTCCGGTGCCCCGGACGATCCGTGGGTCGGTAGGGACGTGCTTGGCGAGCACCGTCGACACCAGGAGCTGCGGCCGCTTCGGGTTGATCCGCAGGGCCAGGTCGAACAGGTCGGTGAGCGCGAGCCCCGGGAGCAGGTTCGCGTCCGTGACCTCGATCCCGGCGTGGTGGCCGACGAAGGAGGTCACAGATTGACGCTCGCTTCGAGCAGGTCGACGAAGCTGATGTCCTCCTGCGCAACCCCGAACGCCCGCGCCCGCAACATCGTCGCCTGCGCCCAGGCGAGGTGTGGGTTGGACTCGTTCATCTTGTTGCGGTACTTCGACGCCGCAACTCCGCCACCGGACGAGACGGCTAGGACGTCGAGGGCGTCGACGTAGTCCTCATGGGTGACCACGCTCAGCGAGTGCACGGCCGGCACGTGGCTTGGGTGGATCACGGTCTTGCCGAGCAGCCCGTTGGCCTGGTCCAGCGCGACCTCTCGCATCAGGCCGTCGAGACCCTTGCTGATCAGGTTTCGCCGGAGAACGCGCACGGCCTGCGCGGTGAACGGAGTCTCGCGCAGCTGGGGCTTGAAGATCCGCTCGCGGTTGTCGAAGTGCTCCCAGACCGGGCCGGTCACCACATAGCCGGTGCCGTCGCGTCGGCCGAGCATGTTGACGATGTCGCCGATGACGCCGGCGATGGGCTGCACGTCGTACACCGTGATGTCGGGGTGCCGCCGCAGTCCGAGTACGGCGCTGAGGTCGGTCGCCCCGATCCGTACGGCGAGCACCTCGGCGTCGTGGTTGGACAGCGTCTCCCGGATGCCGAGCAGGCTGGAGACCCGGGTCTCGAGCTGGAAGACCTCGGGCGACTCGATCACCGGCATCACCCACAGCCGGTGGCGCAGCCGCTTGGCCGCGGTCGAGATCTCGTCGAGGAACGGGCCGCCGGTCGCGGCGGTGAACTTGGGGACGACGATGCCGTCGAGCCCGTTGGCGAGCTCACCGAGACCCTCCACGAGGTGAGCGACCTGCTCGGGGTGCCGCACCCGCACGAACACGAGCGGTCGGGGGCCACCGGCCTCGAAGAGCTGGCCCAACTGGTGGACCAGATTCTTCTCGGCGTACTCGACGTCGCGGTCGGCGATCGCGTCCTCGAGGCAGAGCACCGAGCACACCACGCCGCGCGCGTAGGCCGAGACGAGGTCCTGCTCGATCGTGGGCCTGGTGGCGGGCGAGTAGAGAGTGGCGCCGAGCGCAACGGCGAGCAGGTCGCGCTCGGACCCGCGGTCGAACTGCTCGGGGACCCGATGGAAGAGCCGCTCCACGGCAGCATCGTCGAGGAACTCGAAGTGACGCATGCCCCTCCCCTTCGGCTTTCGGTGAACGCGGGCACGCCGGATTGGGGGCCGCTTCGCAAAGGATACGTACCCTTGGGTTAGTGAGCGGCGCGGAAGTCGTCGATCAGCTTCCGCACCCGTGCGTTGAGGGCGTCCATACGTTGATGGAGAGCCCAGTAGTCGGGGTGCTTGTCGTCGAGCGCTGACTCCATCGCGATCAGCTCGGCGGCCGCCGTGTCGAGCCGGCCGGCCCAGGGTTGGGCGGCAGCCGACTTGCCGTCCAGGAGCAGGTAGCGCGCGTCGCGGAGGCTGAATCGGACCTTCTCGAACAGCTGTTTCGGATTTTCCCGGACCTGTCGCAGCAGGTTGAGCCGCTCCCGTGGCCCGTCCACGAGGGCGCCAGCGTCAGCCAGGGTCGTCTCGATGGCGGTAAGCGTGGTCAGCGCCGCCGTCAGGTCGCCGCGCTCATGGAGGGTGCGGAGCTCCTGGACCTGCGTTCGGGCGACCGCGAGGAGTTTCCGCACGTCCTCCTCATGCCCGTCAAGGTCCTGCCAGTTTCCTACCGAGAACTCGCGGCGTAGGACTCGCAGGGCCTCGGGGACGGTCTTGGCCCTCGTCTCCAGCGCCTCGATCCGGGTCGAAAGCGAAGGGATCCGGTTCTTCAGGGTGGCGGCCCGTCGCGGCAGGTCGGTCGCGAGGGCGTGCGCCTCAACGGCAAGCTTCTCGACGACCTGGGCGCCCTCGTCGACGTTCTCCGGGGTGAGCTGCGGCCCGGCCTCGGTCAGCTTGCGGGCCGCGATCCGGGCCCGGGCGATCGCGTGGTCGGCGGAGTCGAACTGGAAGCCGTCGTCGGTCATCCGGCGCCAGGCCGACTCCGCCTCGCGCACCTTGGAGTTGGCGGCAAGGATCCGGCTCTCGACCTGCTCCCTGGCCTGGCCGACCTTCTGGAGCTCGGATCCGAACCGCTCGAGGAAGCTCTCCATGTCGTTGCCGAGGAAGCCCAGCTTCGGGGTCAGCTCGCCGAAGGCCCGGTGGGCTTCCTGCTGTTGGTGCGGCGCAAGGTCCTCCAGCGGATCGAACCGGTCCAGCAGCTCGAGGTAGGCCACGATCAGTTCGGTCGCCTTCTGGTCCAGCGGCGCCCACCCCGGGACGACGCCCGTGCGGGCGGCGCGGTCCGGCAGCAGGTCGGCGTACATCTTCACGGTGCCGCCGATGTCGGACTGGAACTGGTCCAACCGGTAGAACTGCTCCTGCAAGGCGCCCCGCGCGTCCTGGGCTGCTGCGAGCGGCGACGGCCGGCTCCCGGAACGACCGGAGCGGCCGGACCGATCCGGCCGACCGGGCTGCGTCGGTCTGCCGGTCCAGTCGAAGCTCACGCGCCCATCGTACGGAACACCTCCGCCCGCCTCAGCCGACCGTTCGGATCGGCCCTGGGTCCTGGGTGGCAGCCGGAGTGCGGCCGAGCAGGGCGGCGCCGACGGCGGAGACCGGGTGCTCCGGCGGCACCACCTGGAGCCGGTCGGCAAGATCGAGCGAGGCCAGGAACGGTGACGCGGACCCCTGCGCGCGGAGGGCCGTGGCGACCGCGTCGCGCAACGGCTCGCCAAGCTGGGAGACGCCACCGCCGAGGACGACCGTCTGTACGTCGATGGTCAGCCCGAGCAGCCGGATTGCGCTGGCCACCCCGGACGCGAACCGGTCCCGGACCTCGATCGCGCGGGGGTCGCCCGCGGCGGCGGCCGCGAACAGGGCGACGGCAGGCGGGCCGTCCGGCGACGGCCAGGCGGCAGCCAGGGCGGAACCCGACGCCACTGTCTCCAGGCAGCCGCGCTGACCGCATTGGCACAACGCCCCTGCCGGGTCGACCGGGACATGGCCGATCTCGCCCGCCGCGCCATGCAGACCGCGCCGGAGCCGACCCTCGAGGACCATGCCGGCCGCAAGGCCGGTCCCGATGCTGAGATAGACCAGGTCGCGCTCGCCACTGAGCGCCATCGCGCCCAGCGTCGCCGCGTTCACGTCGTTCTCGACGTAGACCCGACTCCCCAGCCGATCGGCGAGGAGGTCGCGAAGCTGCATCCAGTCTCCGTCGATGTCGAGGTTGACCGCGTGCTTGACCGCACCTCGCTCCACGTCGACGAGCCCTGGTACGCCGACCCCGACCGGACCGGACAGCTCGTGACCCGATCGCTCCCGGAGTCGTTCCACGACCCGGGCCGCCGTACGCACCACGCCCTCGGCGCCCAGCTCGGTCGGCTCGCGTACCTGGTCCTGGATGTGTCCCTCGGCATCGATGACGACGCCGAGGGTCTTGGTGGCACCGATGTCGAGGCCGATGCCGGGCGGTCTCTCGGCGATGCTCATCGGTTCCATCCCGCTTCTCGGAGCAGCTCGGCCACGGCGGAACGCGAAGGGAGCGAGGCACCGTAGGTGCAGACCCGTGGCAGGTCGCCGGATGAGGGGCCGGGCCAGCCCCATTCGACCACGACGACCGGTCGCTGCCACGCGACCATCTCACCGATGAGCGCGCGAGTCCCGGGCTGCCGGTCGGCGTCGTGGACCTGGACGATGAGTGGGGCGGTCCCGCCTCGGCCGAGGAGGGCGAGGGGATCCGTGGCGTAGGCGTCGACGACGACGTCGGCGGGCACTCCCCAGGGGACCTTTCCGACGGCGATGTTCGGCCGGGTGTCGATCCGGACGCTCACGGCACCGGACAGCGACGGCAGCGTGCCTTCGACGCGGATCGCGTCGCGGGCGCCGGTCAGCTGGGCCTCGGAGTCGAGCTGGGCGTCGAGCTCGGCGATCGGGGCCGCCGTGGCCGGTGGGCGATCGGCAAGCCGCTCGACCCTCGCTGCTGCCTCGGCCAATCGAGCCTCACTCAGCCGGCCGGTCCGGACCGCGGCCACCACGGCAGCCTGGACGTCGAGCACGAGGTCGACGTCCTTGTCCGCACCCAGGCAGAGCAGGTCGGCCCCCGCAGCCAAGGCCTGCACAGCCGCCTCGGGGATACCCCGGCCGGAGGAGGCTCCGGCCATGTCGAGTGCGTCGCTCACCAGCAACCCTTCGAAACCCAAGCGGTCCCGCAGCAGGGACAACACCTTCCGGCTCAAGGTGGCGGGCGCAGTCGGGTCCACCGCGGACACCAAGAGGTGCGAGGTCATCACCGCCGCCGTCCCGGCCTCGACCGCAGCCGCGAACGGCAGCAGCTCCCGGGCCACCAGCACCGAGAGCTCGACGTCGAGGACGGGAAGGCTCAGATGGCTGTCCTGCGCGGTGTCGCCGTGCCCCGGGAAGTGCTTGACGCACGCGGCGACGCCCGTCTCCTGGAGCCCGAGCACCCAGGCTGCGACGTGCACGGCCACCTTCGCCGGATCGGCTCCGAAGCTGCGGACACCGATCACGGGATTGTCGGGGTTGCAGTTCACGTCGGCCACCGGGCCGAGGTCGAGGTCGATCCCGACCGCGGCGAGCTCGGCACCGATGGCGCGACCTGTCGCCCGCGTCAGGACCAGGTCGTCGGCGCCACCGAGCGCCGCTGGTCCCAGCACCGGGCTGCCGGTCGAGGCGTGCAGCCGGGTCACGTCGCCGCCCTCCTCGTCCACGGCGATGACGGCGTGCGGCGACACCTCGTGAGCCGCCTGCGTCAGTACGCCGATCGCGTCGGGACCGTCCGCGGTGTTGCTGCCGAAGAGGCAGAGCCCGCCGAGCCCCGCGTCGAGCAGTCGGGCGACCTCGGGGGCGAGCGTCGTACCGGGGAACGCCCCGAGCTGCACCTGAAGCGCGAGCCGGTCGAGGTTCATCCCTTCACCGCCCCTGCGGTCAGACCCGCGACCATCCGACCCTGGACGACCAGGAAGAAGATCACGACCGGCAGCGCGATCAGCGTCGAGCCTGCCATCACGGCTCCCCAGTCGGTCCCGCGGTTCACGTCCGAGAACGTGGTCAACCACACCGGCAGCGTCTTCTTGTCGTCGCGGGTCATCACGACCAGCGCCAGGGTGAACTCGTTCCAGGCCTGGATGAAGCCGAACACCCCGGTCGCGACGAGCCCGGGCGCGAGCAGCGGGAAGGTGATCCGGAAGAACGCGCCCAATCTCGAGCAGCCGTCCACCAGAGCCGCCTCCTCCAGCTCGTAGGGCACCCCGGCCACGAACCCACGCAGCGTCCAGACGGTGAACGGCAGCACGGTCGCGACGTACACCAGGGTCAGGCCGGCCACCGTGTTGAGCAGTTCCATGCCCTCGAGCATCTTGTACTGGGAGATGAACAGCCCTTCGACCGGGATCATCTGGATCACCAACAGCATCAGGATGAAGCTCTTGCGCCCGCGGAAGCGGAACCGGGTCACCGCCACGGCGGCCAGGAAGGCGAAGAGCAGCGCCACGACCACGGTCCCGGCCGTGACGAGCAGGCTCATCTTCAGGGCGGTGACGAACTCGCCGTCGGCGAACATTCGGTGGTAGTTGTCGAGGCTTCCGCCGAACGGGTGCCAGGTCGGCTCCGGCGCCCGGATCTCGCGACGGGGCAGGAACGAGGTCGTGACCATCCAGTAGACCGGGAAAGACGCAGAGCAGGAAGATGACCAGGCCGGCGAGGTCGGTCAGCAACCGGATCGGGAGGGACTGGCGGCGGTTCATCGCTCCTCGTTCCGGAGCATGCTGCGCACGTACGGCGCGGTGAGGACGACGGTCAGCACCAGCATGAACATGGCGACTGCGGCAGCCATGCCGAAGCTCTGCTCGCCGATGCCGAGCCGGTAGATGTAGGTGCCCAGGAGGTTGGTGTCGCGGGTGACTCCGCCAGCCTTCTGCAGCACATAGATCTGGGTGAAGACGCGCAGGTCCCAGATGATCTGGAGCAGCATGACGATGAGGAGGACCGGCCGCACGGTCGGCAGCATCACGTGACGCAGCCGCTGCCAGGCGTTCGCCCCGTCGACCTGGGCGGCCTCGAGGAGATCTTGTGGGACCTGCGTGAAACCGGCGTACATCGTGAAGGCGACGAACGGCACGCTCATCCAGACGACGATCACGGTGGCGACGAAGAAGAACGAGAGCGGGCTGAGCAGCCACGAGTGGCCGTTGTAGTCGGCACCCAGCCTGACGAGGATCCAGTTCACGACGCCGTACTGGGTGTCGAACAGCCATTGCCAGACGGTCAGCGCCGCGATCACCGGCATCGCCCAGGCCAGCAGCAGCCCGCTCTGCACGAGGAGCCGCATCGGCTTCGACATCTGGCGGAGCAGCAGCGCCACCCCCACTCCGATGACCATCGTCACGGCCGCGTTCACCAGACAGAAGGCCAGCGAGCGAAACACGACGGTCCAGAGGTACGAGTCGCCGAGGAGGTCCGTGTAGTTCTTCAGGCCCACCCACTCGGCCGGCCTGCCGAACTGCTGGGCGAGGCCGTACTCCTGGAGTGACAGCACCACCTGGCGCACCAGTGGGTAGCCGAGCGCGACCGCGATGGCCAGCAAGCTCGGCACCAGCAGCCCGTAGGGCAGGCGACCGCTACGCCGCCCGGTGATGCCCTTGGGCTCCTGCGGCAGAGGTGCGGCGACCGTCGGAGCCATGCCGCTAGTGGTCGTCGTCACAGTTCCTCCTCACGTGTCTGATTGTGGCCCTCCGGGGTACGGCGCAGCCGGGGCGGCAGGCACACAACCCAGCGACGCGCCGGCCCGGCCGAGCCGCTGGGTTGTGCCCTGCCCTACTCGAGGCCCTACTCGAGGCCTCTACTCGAGGCTCCTAGTTGAGCTGTTCGGTGATCTTCTCGTCGGCCTCCTTGGCGAGCTGTTCCACGTCACCGCCGTTGGCGATGGCGACGAACAGGTCCTCGAGGATCCGGGCCCCTTCGACGCTGGCCCAGCCGGCCGCCGCTGGCGTGAGCTTGGCGTTCTCGGCGGCGGCGATCGTCGCCTGGGCGAACTCGTCCGTGCCGATCTCGCCCGCCAGTGAGGTCTTCGCCGGGGTCAGGCCGTTGTGCGCGAGGATCTTCTGGTAGTCGTCGCTGAGCATCAGGGCGACGGCCTTCTTCGCGAGATCCTGGTTCTGCGACTTCGCGGCGACTGCGATGTTCGACCCGCCGAGCAGCACTGGAGCAGGCGAGCCGTCCGAGCCGGGCAGCGCGAACACGCCGACGTTCTTCATCATCTTCGGGCAACCGGTGTCCGGAGTGTTGATGACGCCGCGCTTGCCAGCCAGGAGCGGAGAACATGGCGATCTCGTTGTTGCAGAACGGAATCTCGGGGTTGGCCTCGTTGCCGTCCTTGGCCGCGCCGGATGCCTCCTCGAACAGCGTCTGCACTGTCTTCAGCCCGGCAACCGACTCAGGACTCGACAGGTTGCCCTTCCACTCGTCGCCGTCCTGGACGGCCAGGTCGCCGCCGGCGTCCCAGATGAAGGTCACGCCGTTGCGCCAGTCCTGGCCCGGCAGCCAGAAGCCGGAGAAGTTCGCGGGCTGCGGGTTGTCGTTCTTGAGCGCAATGGCGGCCTTGACGAACTCGTCCATCGTGGTCGGAACCTCGAGATTGGCCTTTTCGAACAGGTCCTTGCGGTAGAAGACGTACTTCGATCCGGCGTAGTACGGAACGGCGTAGGTCTTGCCCTCGACCGAACCCGACTCGACGAAACCCTGCAGCAGGTCGTCGCCGCCGAGACTGCCCAACTGGTCGGTCAGGTCCGTGAAGGCGCCGGCGCCCGTGAACGTGGGTGCCTGGGTGTTGCCCACCTCAACCACGTCCGGGGTGTCGGACTCGCTGGACAACGAAGTGGTCAGCTTCTCGACGAGGCCCTCCCACTGCTGTTCCTCGATGGTGAGGGTGGAGCCGGCGTTCTGCTCCTCGAACGTCGTCTTGAGCCAGTCCCGTGCTTCCTGTGGCGTGTCGGCACCGTTGAGCCAGACCCGGATGTCTGCAGTCTCCGGGCCTGCCGCATTGGTGTTCTCGTCGTCGGGGTCGTCGCTGTCGCCGCCACACGCGTTGAGGGCCAGGACGGCCATCACGGTTACGGCCAAGGTCTTCTTCATGCGCACCGCACTGTTCCTCTCGTTTTTCGTTGTTGTCCCGAATCCATGTGGTTCGAACCGCCCCGATGACGGTCGAGTTGTGAGTGCCGGTCTCGCCCGGCCGCCGCGCCCGTCACGAGACCCCCAGCTCTCCGGCGAGCACCAGCACTGCGGCGCCGACGATGACCACGTCGTCGCCGAGCGTGGAGGTCCGCACGACCAGCTCGTCGCCGATGACGGGCATGGTGCGCTGACGGATCGTCGCGGCTGCGGCTTCCAGCAGGGGTCCGTCGAGCAGCTCGGTTGGCCCGCTGAGCACCAGTTCGTGCAGGTTGAGGGTGCCGACGACCGGCGCCAGGGCGGCGCCGAGCTGTTCCCCGGTGCGGGCCAGCACCGTGGCCCGGTCGCCCTGCTCGAGGCGACGTCGCAGGTGGGGTACGGCGAGCAGGGTCTCCAGGCATCCGGCCCGGCCGCACGCACACTGCTCGCCGTCGGGGTCGACGACGACGTGTCCGATCTCGCCGGCTGCCGAGCGGGCACCGTGCAGCAGCGCGCCCTCCAGGATCAGTCCGGCACCAACGCCGGTGCCCACCCTGAGAACCATCAGACCCGCCGTCGCCGGTGTCGCCGAACGTGTGCTCCCCCAACGCGGCCGTGTTGGCGTCGTTCGCCACGAAGACGGGCAGCGCGAGACGTTTTCGCAGGTCCCTGGCGAGCGGTGTCCCGTGCCAGGCGAGGTTCGGGGCGTCGAGGACGGTGCCTTCGGCGTCCACGACGCCTGGACTGCCCACCCCGACACCGAGGACTGGCCGGTCCGTCATCGCGATCAGCTCGTCGGCCAGACGGTGCACCAGCGCCACCGCCTCCATACCCTTGCGCCCGGAGGTCTCGAGCGAGAGGCGGGCCTTGACCTCGCCGGCGAGGTTGACCACGGCCCCGGTCATCAGGTCGTCGGTGGAGAGGTCGAGGCAGATGATGTGAGCCGACTCGGGGGCGACGCCGACCAGGGTGGGCGGCTTGCCGACCCGGCTTCCGGCGGGGGCACCGAGCTCCTCGAGGAGACCTTCGTCCAGCATCTCGCCGACGAGGTCGGACACGGTGACCCGGGTCAGGTGGGTGGAGCGGGCCAGGTCGGCACGGCTGGCCGGACCGCCCTGGAACAGCTGCTGGAGGAGCAGCGCCCGGTGGTGCCGGCGCGCGTCCTCCTGCCGCAGCTTGCCCGTCGGCCGGAGCCGCCGGCCCAGCGAGGAGATCGTCGTCACGTTTGTTAGTTCAGCGTACTTACTAACTCGGTGTCAAGACCTCACGCCCCATCCGGGGCGATTGGTCTGGTCCGTTGACGGTCGGTCAGACGGAAATCGTGTGCGCCTCGTCGTCCTTGCGGTTCGCCCGGATGCTCCAGACGAAGGAGGCCACGATGAAGGCCACGCCGATCAGGCCGGTGACGATCTCGGGGATCTCGTACTTCATCGTGATGAAGAGGAGTACGGCGAGCGCGCCGATGGCCCAGTGCGCCCCGTGCTCGAGGTATCTGAACTCGGCCAGCGTGCCCTTGCGGACGAGGTAGACGGTGAGCGAGCGGACGTACATCGCGCCCACGCCGAGGCCCAGGGCGATGATGATCGGGTCGGAGGTGATGGCGAAGGCGCCGATCACACCGTCGAAGGAGAAGCTCGCGTCGAGGACCTCGAGGTAGAGGAACATGAAGAACGCGGCCTTGCCCACGGCGAGGGCGACTTCTCCCCCGGAGGCGCCGGCTGCCCCGTCATCGTCCTCGTCAAGGCCGGAGGTGGCTGCGAACAGGTCGCCGAGACCCTTGACCACCAGATAGGTGAGCAGGCCGAGGATGCCGGCGGCCAGCACCTCGCCCAGGTCGGGGACGTCGAAGATGGAGGCGATCAGGAGCAGCAGACCGAGCGAGATGATCACCGCAGCGCCCTCGAGCCGGCCCAGGGTCTCCATCCGCCGCTCGATCGGCTCGAGCCAACGGTGGTCCTTGGACTCGTCGAAGAAGTAGTCGAGGAAGATCAACATCAAGAACATGCCGCCGAACGCGGCAATCAGGGGATGGGCCTCGTGCAGGATGTGCGCGTAGGTCTCCTCCCCGGCGGCCACGTCCTCGCCCTTCATGGCGAGGTCCCACGCTTCGGCCGGAGCCAGGCCGGCCGTTGCCCACACGACGGCGAACGGGAACACCAGGCGCATGCCGAACACGGCGATCAGGATGCCGATGGTCAGGAAGATCTTCTGCCAGAAGGCCGACATCTTCCCGAGCACCTTGGCGTTGACCACCGCGTTGTCGAACGACAGCGACACCTCGAGCACGATCAGGATGACCGTGATCGCCACCCCGGTCGGGCCGCCGTACAGGAACGCGGCGATCACCCCCAGGATCGTGATCCCGAATGACCAGCCGAATGTCTTGAGAATCAAATGCCTGCCTGTCAGTGAGTTGCGTGTGGTCGAGCCGCCAACCTACCGGCCACCAAAAGGTACGCCGAGCGCCGCGAGCCGCTGCTCGCCGCCGTCGAGCGCCGTGAGCACCCACGGGCCGTCGGGCGTGAGGGTGAACGTGTGCTCGAAGTGCGCGGCCCAGCTGCCGTCGTCGGTGACGATCGTCCAGTCGTCGTCGAGCACCTCGGTGTCCTTGCTGCCCAAGGTGACCATGGGTTCGACCGCGAGCGCGAGCCCTCGCACGAGCTTGGGGCCGCGACCCGGACGGCCGTAGTTGGGCACGCTCGGCGGCTGATGCATCTCGGTCCCGATGCCGTGGCCGGTGAAGTCCTCCAGGACTCCGTAGTCGCCCTGGCTGTGGACGTAGGTCTCGATCGCGTGTGAGATGTCGCTGACCTTGCCGCCGAGACGGGCCGCGCCGATGCCGCGCCACATCGACTCCTCGGTGATCCGCATCAGCTCGGTCACCTCGGGGGAAACGTCGCCCACGGCGACCGTGATCGCCGCGTCTCCGTGCCAACCGTCGACGATCGCACCGCAGTCGATCGAGATGATGTCTCCGGGCGCGAGCACCCGGCCGCCCGGGATGCCGTGCACCACTTCCTCGTTGACCGAGGCGCAGATGGTGCCGGGGAACGGTGGATGGCCGTACCCCAGGAACGAGGGTGTGCCGCCCGCCGATCGGATGTTCTCCTCCGCGATCTCGTCCAGCTCGGCGGTCGAGATCCCGGCGCGCACCGACGAGCGGAGCAGCTCGAGGGTCTGCCCGACGAGCAGGCCGGCGACCCGCATGCAGGCGATCTGCTCGGACGTCTTGTACTCGATGCCGCGTTCGCGGCCGGTGACTGAGGAGGCCTGCCAAGGGCCGTCGCGAACCAAACACCACAGCTCAGCTCTCGTGAACCGTTGCCAGCGCCTCGGCGAGTCGGCTGGTCACCTCGTCGACGTCGCCCATCCCGTCGACCTCGAGCAGGATGCCCCGGTCGCGGAAGAGGTGGATCAGCGGCGCGGTCTCCTCGGCGTAGAGCTCCTGGCGTCGGCGGATCACGTCTTCGGTGTCGTCGGCGCGGCCCTCGAGCTGGGCCCGTTGCAGCAGTCGCTGCACGAGCTCCTCGTCGTCGACGGTCAGCACCAGGACCGCGTCGAGCTCATGGCCGGTGAACTTGACCATCTCGTCGAGCTCCGCCACCTGCGCCAACGTGCGCGGGTAGCCGTCGAGCAGGAACCCGGGCACGGCATCGGGCTCCTCGATCCGGTTGCGGACCATCAGGTTCGTGAGCTCGTCGGGCACGTACTCGCCCTGCTTCATGTAGCGCTCGGCCTCCAGACCCAGCGGGGTGCCGGCCGTGACATTGGCGCGGAAGATGTCTCCCGTGGAGATGGCGGGAATGCCGTAGCGGGACGCGATGGTCTTCGCCTGGGTCCCCTTGCCGGCGCCCGGAGGCCCCATGATGATCAACCTCATCAGCGGAGAAACCCTTCGTAGTTGCGCTGCTGGAGCTGGCTCTCGATCTGCTTCACGGTGTCGAGCGCGACGCCGACCATGATCAGGATCGAGGTGCCGCCGAACGGGAAGTTCTGGTTGGCGCCGATCGCGACGAAGGCGATGAGCGGGATCAGCGCGACCATGCCGAGATAGAGCGAGCCCGGGAACGTGATGCGGGACAGGACATAGGTCAGGTAGTCCTCGGTCGGCTTGCCCGCCCGGATCCCCGGGATGAAGCCGCCGTACTTCTTCATGTTGTCCGCCACCTCCGGGGGGTTGAAGGTGATCGAGACGTAGAAGTAGGTGAAGAAGATGATCATCAGGAAGTACGTGATCATGTAGAGCGGGTCGTCGCCTTGGACGAAGTGGGCGCTGATCCAGTTCACGACCGGATTGGTGCCGGTCTGGTTGAACTGGGCCGCCATGGCCGGCAGGTAGAGCAGCGACGAGGCGAAGATGACCGGGATGACGCCGGCCTGGTTGACCTTCAGGGGGATGTAGGTCGACGAGCCGCCGAACATCTTGCGGCCCACCATCCGGCGGGCGTATTGGACCGGTATCCGTCGCTGGGCCTGCTCGATCAGGATGACGGCCGCGATGATCACCATTCCGATGATCATCACGATGATGAACGTCCACCAGCCCTTGTCGAGCTTGACGCTCCACAGCGACTGCGGGAAGGTCGCGACGATCTGCGTGAAGATCAGGATCGACATGCCGTTGCCGATGCCGTGCTCGGTGATGAGCTCACCGAGCCACATGATGACCGCGGTGCCTGCGGTCAGGGTCACGACCATGACCAGGAAGGTCGAGGTGCTGTCGCTGTGCAGCAGATCCTGGTTGCAGTTCTGGAGCAGCTGGCCCGACCGGGCCAGGGCAACGATTCCGGTGGCCTGCAGGACGGCGAGCCCGAGCGTGAGGTAGCGGGTGTACTGGGTGATCTTGGTCTGCCCCGCCTGGCCCTCCTTCTTCAGCGCTTCGAGTCGCGGGATGACCACGACGAGCAGCTGGAGGATGATGCTGGCGGTGATGTAGGGCATGATCCCGAGCGCGAAGATCGTCAGCTGCAGCAGCGCGCCACCGGAGAACAGGTTGATCAGGTTGTAGAGACTGTTGTCAGCCGCCTGCGAGTCCAGACAGGACTGCACGTTGGCGACGTGGACGCCTGGAGCGGGTACCTGGGAGCCGAGCCTGAAGATCACGACGATCATCACGACGAAAAGCAGCTTTTTGCGCAGGTCCGGGGTTCGGAAAGCGTTGGCGAACGCGCGAAGCACGTAATCCTCTTTCTCAGCTGGAGGCCCGTTTTGCAGCGATTGCAACACGGGCCAAAACTCCGGGGAAGCCTAACAGGCTCGTCTTTACCTCAGGTACGCAGCGAGGGGCGGCGGAGTCACTCCGCGCCCCTCGCCGGGTCATTGCGCCGTCATTGGGTGAGGCCGGTCTCCACTCACAGCACCGTTGCCGTTCCGCCGGCTGCCTCGATCTTCTGCCGGGCCGAGCCGGAGAACGCATTCGCGCTCACCTGCACGGCGACTGAGATCTCCCCCTGGCCGAGCACCTTGACGGGCTGGCCCTTGCGGACCGCGCCCTTGGCCACCAGATCGTCGACCACGACGGTGCCGCCTTCGGGGAACAGCTCGTTCAGACGGTCGAGGTTGACCACCTGGAACTCCACCTTGAACGGGTTCTTGAACCCCTTGAGCTTGGGAAGCCGCATGTGGATCGGCATCTGGCCACCTTCGAAGGAGGCCGGGATCTGGTAGCGGGCCTTCGAGCCCTTGGTACCGCGACCAGCGGTCTTGCCCTTGGAGCCCTCACCGCGACCGACGCGGGTCTTGGCGGTCTTGGCTCCGGGAGCCGGACGAAGATGGTGCAACTTCAGTGGCATGTCAGTCAACCTCCTCGACCGTCACGAGATGACGGACGGTGTGGACCATGCCCCGGATCTCCGGGCGGTCCTCCTTGATGACTACGTCACCGATCCGCTTGAGACCGAGGCTGCGCACGGTCTCGCGCTGGTTCGCCTTGCAGCCGATGGTGCTCTTCTTCTGCTCAACCTTGAGGCGCATCAGCCAGCCACCTCCGCACGGGCCCTGAGCAGGGCGGCCGGGGCAACCTGCTCGACGGTCAGACCGCGGCGAGCGGCGACGCTCTCGGGGTCCTCGAGCATCTTCAGTGCCGTGACGGTGGCGTGCACGATGTTGATCTGGTTCGACGAGCCCAGCGACTTGCTGAGGACGTCGTGGATGCCGGCGCACTCGAGCACCGCACGCACCGGGCCACCGGCGATGACACCGGTACCGGGCGCGGCCGGACGCAGAAGGACGACGCCAGCCGCCTTCTCGCCCTGCACCGGGTGCGGGATCGTGCCCTGGATGCGCGGAACCCGGAAGAATGCCTTCTTCGCTTCCTCGACACCCTTGGCGATGGCCGCGGGAACTTCCTTGGCCTTTCCGTAACCGACGCCGACCAGGCCCTCGCCGTCACCCACGATCACGAGGGCGGTGAAGCTGAAGCGACGGCCACCCTTCACGACCTTGGCGACGCGGTTGATCGCAACGACACGCTCGATGTACGCGGTCTTGTCCGCGCCCTGTCCACGACGGTCGTCACGATTCCGACCGCCCGACTGGCGCTCACCACCGGCGCGCTGTCCGCGCTGGGGTCCGCTCATGAGAACTACCTCTTCCTTGTCTTTGCGATCAGAACGTCAGGCCGCCCTCGCGGGCGCCATCGGCAAGGGCCGCGATACGGCCGTGGTACATGTTTCCGGCGCGGTCGAAGACCACGCCATCGACGCCAGCCGCCTTGGCGCGCTCGGCGACGAGTTCGCCGACCTTCTTCGCCTTGGCAGTCTTGTCGCCTTGGTATTCGCGCAGGTCTGTCTCCATGGTCGAGGCAGACGCGAGCGTCTTGCCGACCAGGTCGTCGACGACCTGCACCGAGATGTGCTTGCTCGACCGGGTCACGACCAGGCGCGGGCGCTCTGCGGTGCCCGAGAGCTTCTTGCGGCCGCGCAGCTGGCGGCGCAGCCGCGACGCCGTGCGGGCACCGGTGTGCTTGTGGTGCTTCAGCGAGATCGCCATGTCACTTACCAGCCTTTCCGACCTTGCGGCGGATGTGCTCACCCGAGTAGCGAACGCCCTTGCCCTTGTACGGCTCCGGCTTGCGCAGCTTGCGGATCTTGGCGGCAGTCTCGCCGACCAGCTGCTTGTCGATTCCCTGTACGCCGAGCCGGGTCGGGCCGTCGACGGTGAAGGTGATGCCCTCGGGGGCGTTGAACGTGATCGAGTGTGAGTAACCGAGCTGGAACTCCAGCTGGGTCGGGCCCTTGGACAGGACGCGGTAGCCCACGCCGACGATCTCGAGCTTCTTCTCGTAGCCGTCGGTCACGCCGACCACCATGTTGTTGATCAGGGTGCGGGTCAGCCCGTGGAGGGACCTGCTCTCACGCTCGTCGTCGGGACGCTTGACCTCGAGGACGGCGTCGTTGCGCTCGATCGTGATCGGGGCGGCGACTGCGTGCGACAGGGTCCCCTTGGGGCCCTTGACGGTCACGAGCCGATCATCGATGGCGACGTCGACACCGGACGGGACCGCGATGGGGAGCTTGCCAATGCGCGACATGCTTCTGTTCTCCTTCTGGTCTCGTCGTTACCAGACGTAGGCGAGGACTTCCCCACCCACGCCCTTCTTGTTGGCCTGACGGTCGGTGAGCAGGCCCTGGCTGGTCGAGATGATCGCGACGCCGAGGCCGCCGAGCACCTTGGGCAGGCCGGTGCTCTTCGCGTAGACACGAAGGCCGGGCTTGCTGATCCGGCGCACGCCCGCGATCGAGCGCTCGCGGTTGCGGCCGTACTTGAGGGTGATGTGGAGCGTCTTGCCCACTTCGCCCTCCGCCGGGTCCGCCACGTCGTACGACGTGATGTAGCCCTCCTGCTGGAGGATCTCCGCGACGCCTGCCTTGAGCTTGCTGTAAGGCATCGAAACGTCGTCGTGGAACGCCTGGTTGGCGTTTCGCAGACGCGTGAGCATGTCTGCGATCGGGTCAGTCATCGTCATGGCCGTCTAGGCCCTTTCTCCACCGTGGTTTCGCGCCTGAACCTCAGGCGCGACCTGCAGCGATCGTTTGTAGTTTGTGGATCGAGCTTGTTCACCAGGAGGACTTGGTGATGCCGGGCAGCTCGCCGCGGTGCGCCATCTCCCGCAGGCAGATCCGGCACAGGCCGAACTTGCGGTAGACGGCCTTGGGGCGGCCGCAGCGCTGGCAGCGGGTGTAGCCGCGGACCGCGAACTTCGGCTTGCGGGCCGCCTTCACCCTCAACGCTGTCTTTGCCATGTCAGATCTCCTTGAACGGGAAGCCGAGCTGCTTGAGCAGCGCCCGACCCTCGTCGTCGTTGGTGGCGGTGGTCACGATCGTGATGTCCATGCCTCGCGACCGGTCGATCCGGTCCTGGTCGATCTCGTGGAACATGACCTGCTCGGTGAGACCGAAGGTGTAGTTGCCGCGGCCGTCGAACTGCTTGGGCTCGAGGCCACGGAAGTCGCGGATCCGGGGCAGCGCCAGGGACAGCAGCCGGTCCAGGAACTCCCACATCCGGTCGCCCCGCAGCGTGACGTGCGCGCCGATCGGCATGCCCTCACGCAGCTTGAACTGGGCGATGGACTTGCGCGCCTTGGTGACCTGCGGCTTCTGGGCGGTGATCGCGGTGAGGTCCTTGACGGCGCCCTCGATCAGCTTGGAGTCGCGGGCAGCCTCGCCGACGCCCATGTTGACCACGATCTTGGTCAGGCCGGGAACCTGCATGACGTTGGCGTAGTCGAACTGGGTGCGGAGCGCGGGGAGGATCTCCTCGCGGTAGCGCGCCTTCAGGCGTGGCATCGGCCTGGCCTCGGGCGTGCTTTCCGTGGTGGCTTCGGTGGTCTCGGTCATCAGATTTCCTTGCCGGTCTTGCGCGAGATGCGGACGCTGCGGGTAGCGGTGTACTCGGAGCCGTCCGGGCGACGCTTGGTGACCTCGTCACGGCGGAACCCGATCCGGGTCACGCCCTTGCCTTCGACGAGCATCACGTTCGAGATGTGGATCGCGGCCTCGGTGGTCACGATGCCGCCGGTGTTGCCGGCGCGGCCACCCTGGTTCACGACCTTGGTGTGCTTCTTGACGCGGTTGACGCCCTCGACGATGACGCGGTCCTCGTCACGCAGGACGGCGATGACCTTGCCCTCGGCGCCCTTGTCCTTGCCCGCGATCACCTTGACGGTGTCGCCCTTCTTGATGTCGATCGTTCCCATCACAGCACCTCCGGAGCCAGCGAGATGATCTTCATGAACTTCTTCTCCCGCAGTTCGCGGCCAACCGGGCCGAAGATACGGGTGCCTCGGGGTTCACCGTCGCTCTTGAGAATCACGGCCGCGTTCTCGTCGAAGCGGATGTAGGAGCCGTCCTGACGACGACGCTCCTTCACCGTGCGTACGACGACGGCCTTGACGACGTCACCCTTCTTGACGTTGGCACCGGGGATCGCGTCCTTGACGGTGGCAACGATGACGTCGCCGATACCGGCGTAGCGTCGACCCGAGCCACCGAGAACACGGATGCAAAGGATCTCCTTCGCACCGGTGTTGTCGGCGACCTTGAGTCGCGACTCCTGCTGGATCATCGGGTTTTCTCCTTGTCGAGCCGGTTCTCGGGCCCTCGCCTGGGGATCGAGCCTTGCCGAACATGTCGTTTCGGGCTTTCGCCCGGGGGTTGGGTTACTTGGCCTTCTCGAGCACCTGGACGACGCGCCAGCGCTTGGTGGCCGACAGCGGACGGGTCTCCATGATCAGGACCCGGTCGCCGATGCCACACTCGTTGGTCTCGTCGTGCGCCTTGAGCTTGCTCGTGCGACGCAGGACCTTGCCGTACAGCGCGTGCTTGACCCGGTCCTCGACGGACACGACGACGGTCTTGTCCATCTTGTCGCTGACGACGAGGCCCTCGCGGACCTTGCGCGCGCTGCGCTGCTGGGTGGTCCCGGCAGTGTCGGTCGCGGTTTCGGTGGTGTTGCTGTTGTCTGTGGAGCTCATGCGGCGCCGTCCTCGTTGCCCTGCGTTGAATCGTCTTGGCCCGGAGTGGTCCGGATGCCGAGCTCGCGCTCGCGCACCACGGTGTAGATCCGGGCAATGTCCTTCTTGACCGCGCGCAGCCGACCGTGGCTCTCCAGCTGGCCGGTGGCCGCCTGGAAGCGGAGGTTGAACAGCTCCTCCTTGGCCTCGCGCAGCTTGGCCTCGATGTCGACGTTGGTCAGCTCGTCGAGCTCGTGCGCCTTCTGTCCAGCGCTCATCAGAATTCACCTGCTTCGCGGGAGATGAACCGGGTCTTCAGCGGGAGCTTGTGCATCGCGCGGCGCATTGCCTCGCGAGCTGTCAACTCGTCGACACCGGAGAGTTCGAACAGGACCCGACCTGGCTTGACGTTGGCGACCCACCACTCCGGGGATCCCTTGCCCGAACCCATGCGGGTCTCGGCGGGCTTCTTGGTCAGCGGACGGTCGGGGTAGATGTTGATCCACACCTTTCCACCACGCTTGATGTGACGGGTCATCGCGATCCGGGCCGACTCGATCTGCCGGTTGGTCACGTAGGAGCCTTCGACCGCCTGGATCCCGAACTCACCGAAGGCGAGCTTGGTTCCACCCTTGGCCGCACCGGTCCGCTTGGGGTGGTGCTGCTTGCGGTGCTTGACACGACGGGGCATCAACATGGAACTCAGCTCTCCTTTCCGGTGTCGGCGGCGACAGCGGCCTCGACCGGAGCGGCGCTCTCGGTCACGGTCGCGGGAGCCTCGGCAGGGGTGTCGGTGCGGTCGGAGCGCGTCGGACGGTCGGGACGCGAGCCACGGCTCGGACGCTCGCCACCACGCTCGTTGCCGCGGGCAGGACGGCCACGTCCAGGCGCACCGGCCCGGGCAGCTGCCTGGGCCTCGCGCTCGGCGCGGGTGCCCGCCACCTCACCCTTGTAGATCCAGACCTTCACGCCGATCCGGCCGAAGGTCGTCCGGGCCTCGTAGAAGCCGTAGTCGATGTCCGCGCGCAAGGTGTGCAGCGGCACCCGACCCTCGCGGTAGAACTCGGTGCGCGACATCTCGGCGCCGTTCAGCCGACCCGAGCACTGGATCCGGATCCCCTTGGCGCCGGAGCGCATCGAGGTCTGGATCGCCTTGCGCATGGCACGACGGAACTGAACGCGGCCCGAGAGCTGCTCGGCCACACCCTGGGCGACCAGCTGGGCGTCGACCTCGGGGTTCTTGACCTCGAGGATGTTCAGCTGGACCTGCTTGCCGGTGAGCTTCTCGAGCTCGCCGCGGATGCGGTCGGCCTCGGCGCCGCGGCGACCGATCACGATCCCTGGCCGGGCGGTGTGGATGTCCACGCGCACGCGGTCACGGGTGCGCTCGATCTCGACCTTGGAGATGCCGGCCCGCTCCATGCCCTTGGACAGGAGCTTGCGGATCGCGACGTCCTCGCCGACGTACGCCTTGTACAGCTTGTCGGCGTACCAGCGGCTCTTGTGGTCGGTCGAGATTCCGAGGCGGAAGCCGTTGGGGTTGATTTTCTGGCCCATCAGGCAGACCGTCCCTTCTTCGTAGGCCCGGCTGGCACATCAGCGGGCTGCACGACCAGCGTGATGTGGCTGGTGCGCTTGTTGATCCGGGTCGCCCGGCCCTGGGCCCGGGGGCGCCAGCGCTTCATGGTCGGACCCTCGTCCACCATCGCCTTGCTGACGACCAGCTGGCCGGCGTCGAGGTCCTCGGTGGACTCGGCGTTCGCGACGGCGCTCTCGAGGACCTTGTAGACGGTCTCGGCAGCGGCCTGCGGCGCGAAACGCAGCAGGGACAGGGCGTCCTCGACGGGCAGACCGCGGACCATGTCGACGACACGTCGGGCCTTCATCGGGGTGATCCGCACGAAGCGGGCACTCGCGAAGGAGCCAGGCTCGTCGCCCAGCAGCGAGTCGCGGCGGGCGCTGGTGCGCCGGCGTTCGGTGACACTCATCGGGGTCCCCTCTCGATTGTGCGCGGAAGGAGCGAAGCGGGAGGAGCGGAGAATCGAGTGGGGTGGTTCATCGACGACGTCCCTTCCGGTCTTCCTTCACGTGCCCGCGGTAGGTGCGGGTCGGGGCGAACTCACCGAGCTTGTGGCCGACCATCGAGTCGGTCACGAACACGGGAACATGCTTGCGGCCGTCGTGGACGGCGAGCGTGTGGCCGATCATGGCCGGCACGATCATCGAACGACGCGACCACGTCTTGATGACGTTGTGGGATCCCTTTTCGTTCTCCGCATCCACCTTCTTCATCAGGTGGTCGTCCACGAAGGGACCCTTCTTCAGGCTACGAGGCATCTCTCAGGTCCCTTCTCAGCGCTTCTTGTTCTTGCCGGACTTGCGGCGACGGATGATCTGGGAGTCGGAGGACTTGGCCTTGCGGGTGCGGCCCTCGGGCTTGCCCCAAGGGGTCACCGGGTGGCGGCCACCGGAGGTCTTGCCCTCGCCACCGCCGTGCGGGTGGTCGACGGGGTTCATGACCACGCCGCGGACGGTCGGGCGCTTGCCCTTCCAGCGCATCCGGCCGGCCTTGCCCCAGCTGATGTTCGACTGCTCGGCGTTGCCGACCTCGCCGACGGTGGCGCGGCAGCGTACGTCGACGAACCGCATCTCGCCCGAAGGCATCCGGAGCGTGGCCCGGCTGCCCTCACGGGCAACCAGCTGAGCCGAGATGCCGGCCGAGCGGGCGATCTTGGCACCGCCACCGGGACGCAGCTCGATGCAGTGGATCGTCGTACCGACCGGGATGTGGCGTAGCGGCAGGTTGTTGCCGGGCTTGATGTCGGCGTTGGGACCCGACTCGACCACGACACCCTGCGCCAGGTCCTTGGGCGCGATGATGTAGCGCTTCTCGCCGTCGGCGAAGTGCAGCAGCGCGATGCGTGCGGTTCGGTTGGGGTCGTACTCGATGTGCGCGACCTTGGCCGGCACGCCGTCCTTGTCGTAGCGACGGAAGTCGATGATGCGGTAGGCGCGCTTGTGACCGCCACCCTGGTGCCGGGTGGTGATCCGGCCCTGGTTGTTGCGGCCGCCCTTCTTGGGCAGCGGACGCGTCAGCGACTTCTCCGGAGTCGTCCGGGTCACCTCGACGAAGTCGGCGACCGACGAGCCGCGACGGCCCGGGGTAGTCGGCTTGTACTTGCGGATTGCCATGAGTTCTCAGTCCTCGTATTCAGCGGACCCGGTCAGGCGACCGGACCCCCGAAGATGTCGATGCGGTCGCCGGTGGCCAGGCTGACGATCGCGCGCTTGGTGTTCGCGCGCTTGCCCAGGCCGTTGCGAGTACGGCGCGTCTTGCCCTGACGGTTGATGGTGTTGACCGAGGTGACCTTCACGTTGAACACCTTCTCGACCGCGATCTTGATCTCGGTCTTGTTGGCGTCGGGACGCACCAGGAAGGTGTACTTGTTGGCGTCGAGCAGGCCGTAGCTCTTCTCGGACACGACAGGTGCGATCAGGATGTCGCGGTGGTCCTTGTGCAGGGTGCTCACTTGTCGTCCTCCTCGGCCTTGGGCGCCTGCTTCTCAGCCTTGGGGGCCTTCTCGGCCTTGGGGGCCTTCTCAGCCTTGGGGGCCTTCTCGGCCTTGGGGGCCTTCTCGGCCTTGCGGCCTTCTCTGCCTTCTCAGCCTTGGGCGCCTTCTTCTCGGTGTCGACGACCTTCTCGGTGTCGACGACCTTCTCGGTGTCCACGACCGGGGTGGCGTCGGACTCCGAGGCAACCGCCTTGACGGACTTGCCGGTGGGCGCACCTGCGACGAACGTCTCGAACGCTCCCTGGGTGAAGACCACGTCGTCGGAGAGCAGGACGTCGTAGGTGTTCAGCTGGTCGACGGCGACGATGTGCACGCTGGGCGCGTTGCGCAGCGACAGCCAGGTCACGTTGTCACCGCGCTCGAGCACGACCAGCGTGTGGTCCCGCTCGGAGATCGACGCGAGCGCAGCGATCGCGGCCTTGGTCGACGGCTTGTCGCCGGAGATCAGCGAGTCGACCACGTGGACGCGGTCATTGCGGGCGCGGTCGGACAGCGCGCCCTTGAGCGCGGCAGCCTTCATCTTCTTGGGGGTGCGCTGGTCGTAGTCACGCGGCTTGGGACCGTGCACCACGCCACCGCCGGCGAACTGGGGTGCGCGGGTCGAGCCCTGGCGAGCGCGGCCGGTGCCCTTCTGCTTGTAGGGCTTGCGGCCACCGCCGCGAACCTCGCCGCGACGCTTGGTGCTGGCGTTGCCCTGGCGGGCAGCGGCCTGCTGGGCCACGACGACCTGGTGGATCAGGGGGATGTTGACCTGGACGTCGAAGATGTCGGCGGGCAGGTCTACCTTGACGATGCTCACTGGACGCTCTCCTTCTTCGCGGCCGTACGCAGGACCACGAGGCCGCCCTTGGGGCCGGGGACGGCGCCCTTGAGCAGGATCAGGCCCTTCTCTACGTCCACGGCGTGAACCGTGACGTTCTGGGTCGTGATGGTGTCGCTGCCCATCCGGCCGGCCATGCGGGTGCCGCGGAAGACGCGGCCCGGTGTGGCGCAGGCGCCGATGGAGCCGGGCTTGCGGTGGTTCTTGTGCGCACCGTGCGAGGAGGACACGCCGTGGAAGCCGTGTCGCTTCATGACGCCGGCGAAGCCCTTGCCCTTGCTGGTGCCGGTGACGTCGATCTCGTCGCCGGCGGCGAACACCTCGGGGGTGAGTTCCTGCCCGACGTTGTACGACGACGCGTCAGCCGTGCGGATCTCGACCAGGTGGCGGCGCGGCGTCACGCCGGCCTTGTCGAAGTGACCGGCCTGCGGCTTGTTGACCTTGCGGCCCTCGATCTCGCCGAACCCGACCTGGATGGCGTTGTAGCCATCGGTCTCGGGACCGCGGACCTGGGTGACCACGTTGGTGCTCGCGGCGATCACGGTCAGGGGGACGATGCGGTTGTTCTCGTCCCATGCCTGGGTCATGCCGAGCTTGGTGCCCAGCAGTCCCTTCACGTTGCGTTCGAAAGTCATTTCTTCGACCTCAGAGCTTGATCTCGATGTCGACGCCGGCCGGCAGGTCGAGGCGCATGAGCGAGTCGACCGTCTTCGGTGTCGGGTCGATGATGTCGATGAGCCGCTTGTGGGTGCGCATCTCGAAGTGCTCGCGGCTGTCCTTGTACTTGTGCGGCGAGCGGATCACGCAGTAGACGTTCTTCTCGGTCGGCAACGGCACCGGCCCGGCGACCTTGGCACCCGTGCGGGTGACCGTGTCCACGATCTTGCGCGCCGAGGTGTCGATCACCTCGTGGTCATAGGCCTTGAGCCTGATGCGGATCTTCTGTCCCGCCATAGGTCTCTCTCGTCCTTTACTGATGCACCCCGCGGGTGCCGCGTGCTGTCCTGTCCCGATCCCGCTCCGGGTGGAGTGGTACCGCCTGTGCTCACCACCCCCAAGTCCGACCCACGCGGTCGGGCGTGTCGCACCCGCTAGGCACAACACAAGACCGGGATCTCGCAACTTGTTGGTGGCGCCCGACGGGTTCGTCGAGCTGGATCGGGTCTCCGAGTCGGTGCGGCGCACGCCCACATCGATCTCATCAGGAGACGCGATTCAGTGGTCAAGGTGTTCCGCACCCCGGCAACCCGCCGGAGCAACCTGACTATCTTTGCAGAGATCCGGCTGTGAAGCCAAATCCAATGCGATCGGCCAGATTGTCAGCGGGCCACCACCCTCGACCTGACAAGATGGACGCGACCAGAGGCCGGAGCAGGGGGAATTATGTCGGGCTACCAGGGCTACCCGCCCCCCGGGAGCGGATACCCGGCGCCCGGGACCCAGCCACCACCCTCGGGAGCCACTCCGTCGTACCCTGCCGCCCCGCCGGGCTACCTACCGCCGCCCGCCATGCTGAACGCGGCGCACAAGCCGGGCGCGATCCCGCTGCGCCCGCTCAGGCTCGGCGATCTGTACGACGGGGCGTTCAAGATCATCCGGTTCAACCCCAAGGCCACCGTCGGATCCTCGGTGATCGTGAGCTCGGTCGCGATGCTGATCCCGGTCATCGTGGCCGGCATCCTGTCGATCACGATCGGGCTGTCGGTCGACGAGCGTCGAGGAGAACCAGGCGGAGACGGCCGAGATCGCCGGTCTCGTGGCCGCCTACGGCGCCCTGGTGCTCGGGAGCATGCTCCAGTGGCTCGGCATGATCTTCGTGACCGGCATGAACGCGCACGTCGCAGCGGCTGCCGCGGTCGGCCGCCGCCTGAGCCTGGGCGAGGCGTGGGGCGCGACCCGGGGCAAGCGCTGGCGGCTGATCGGGATGACCGCGCTGCTGGCTGCGTTGTCGTTGCTGATCATCGGGATCCTGGTCGGCCTCATCGTCCTGCTCGCCCTCACGGTCGACACCCTGGCCGCCGTCCTGATCAGCATCCTGCTGGGCCTCCTGACGCTGGTCGGCTTCGTGTTCATCTGGATCCGGGTCTACTACCTCGCCGTACCACCGCTCATGCTCGAGCCGATCGGCGTGTTCGCCGCGCTCGGCCGGGCCTGGAACCTGACCCGACGCCAGTTCTGGCGGACCTTCGGTATCGCGTTGCTGACCGCGATCATCGCCAACGTCGCCGGTGGCATCATCTCGGCGCCGATCGGCATCGTCGGCCAGCTCGTCATGGTGGCAGATCCCGGGAGGCACCGGCTTCTTCTGGTTCATCGTGGGCAACTCGCTGGCCACCGTGATCGCCTCGGCACTGGTGTCGCCGTTCATCACGACCGTCACCTCGCTGCAGTACATCGACCAGCGCATCCGCAAGGAGGCCTACGACGTCGAGCTGATGGCCAGGGCGGGAATCACCGGGTCGTGATCGGGTCGTGATCTGGTCGGTGCTCCCCGGCTTCCTGGTCGACCCGCCCCTGGACCCGGACCCCGGCCAGGCGCGGTCCTGGCTGCGTCGCGAGCTGCTCAAGCCGGAGTACAACGAACAGAACATCGTGCGGCGGCTCCTCACCTGGATCGACCGCCTCCTCAACGACGGGATCAACGCCGCGTCCGAGGCGTCGGTGGTGCAGACGGTCGCGGCGATGGTGGTGCTGATCATGCTGGCCGCCGGGTTCGCCCTGCTCCTGTCCCGCGCACGTCGAGCCGGCCAGGTCAAGGCCGAGGGCGGCGCCGTACTGACCGCCGAACGAGTGACCGCCGCTGAGCTCAGGAGCCGGGCCGACGCCGCGCTGGCCGAGGGCCGGCACGCCGACGCCCTGGTCGACGGGTTCCGGGCGCTGGCGCTGCGCCAGATCGAGCGGGGCCGGATCGAGGACATCCCCGGGGCCACCGCCCACGAGGTGGCGCTTGCCCTCGAGTCGACGTACCCGGTCCACCGAGAACGGGTCGACGTGACTGCGGGCCGCTTCGACTCCGTGTTGTACGGCGACCGGCCCGCGACCGCTGACCAGGCCCGCGACGTACTGACCCTCGACGACGAGCTCGGGGCCGCCCGATGACCCCGCAGACCTCTTGGGCCGGCCGGAACCGGGCCTGGCTGCTCATCATCCTGGGTCTGGTGGTCGCCACGGCCGTCAGTGCCTGGGTGACGGCCGGCAACGAGAGGTACTCCGGCAGGCTCGACCCGCAGAACCCGGGTCCTGTCGGCGCCAAGGCGCTGGCCCAGGTCCTCGGGGACCAGGGCGTCGACATCGAGATCGTGCGCAGTGCGGACTCCCTCGAGGCCGCGAACGTCAGCCGGGAGCACCATCCTGGTGACGTCTGCGGAGCAGCTCGGGGTGAGCACGGCGGGTCGGCTCACCGAGCACGCGGGCTCGGCCGACCTGGTCGTTGTCGAGCCCGGACCCGACCTCGTCGACCTGCTCGGCTACGAAGCCACCCCGGTCCCGGTCCAGCCCGAGGGCACGGTCGCGGCCCAGTGCGCCGACACCAGACTGTCGGGGCTGGACATCGAGGTCGAAGTCGCGGACAGCTACCCGCCCGTCGGAGCGGGCTGTTTCCCCGAGCAGGACGGCGTGCTCTACGCCCCGCAGGACGACCGGGTGGCCTTCCTCGGGGCCGGCGATCTGCTGAGCAACGACCAGATCACCCGCGCCGACAACGCCGCCGTCGCCCTCGCGGCTGCTGGGGCGACAGGACCATCTGGTCTGGTACGTGCCCGACCTCTCCGACCTCCAGGCGGGCGACGAGGTCGGAGTCGGCGCCCTCCTCCCCCGCTGGCTCGAGCCCGCCCTGTGGCTGGGTGGGCTCGTGTTGCTTGCGCTCGTCGTCTGGCGCGGTCGGCGCCTGGGCCCACTGGTGACCGAGCCGCTTCCCGTGGTCGTCAAGGCCATCGAGACGACCCAGAGCCGCGGCCGGCTCTACCGCAAGGTGCGCGACCGCAGCCACGCCGCGGGAGCACTGCGTGCCGCCGCCCGCACCCGCGCCGCAGAGCGACTTCGGCTGCCGCGCAACCTCGACGAGCGAACCCTCATGGAGGAGGTGGCCCGGCACACCGGCCGGAGCCTCAACGAGGTCTACGTCATCCTTTCGGACCGGGGCTCGACCCCCGACTCCGACAAGGACCTGTCCACCCTGGCCGGCCACCTGGCCGAGCTCGACGATCAGCTGAGAAAGGCACCCCGATGAGCGAGATCAACCTCGACAAGGCCCTTGCCGAGCCGGATGCGCGGGACCGGCTGGTCGCCGTACGCCACGAGGTGGCCAAGGCCGTGGTCGGCCAGGACGCCGCCGTGTCCGGGCTTCTGGTCGCGCTGCTCTGCGGTGGTCACGTGCTGATGGAGGGCGTGCCCGGCGTCGCCAAGACGCTGCTCGTGCGCAGCCTCGCCGGGGCGTTGTCGGTCGAGACCCGGCGCGTCCAGTTCACGCCGGACCTGATGCCGGGCGACATCACCGGCTCGATGGTGATCGACAGCCATGCCGGTGAGCTCAGCTTCCGCAAGGGCCCGGTGTTCACCAACCTCCTCCTCGCCGACGAGATCAACCGAACGCCGCCCAAGACGCAGTCGGCGCTGCTCGAGGCGATGGAGGAGGGCCAGGTCTCGGTCGACGGCGAGTCCCGGCCGGTGCCCCGGCCGTTCCTCGTGGCCGCGACCCAGAACCCCGTCGAGTACGAAGGCACCTATCCCCTGCCCGAGGCACAGCTCGACCGGTTCCTGCTCAAGGTGGTGCTGCCGGTGCCCGACCGCGCCTCCGAGCAGGAGATCCTGCGCCGCCATGCCGACGGCTTCGATCCCCGCGATGTTGCGGGTGCCGGCGTGACCCCCGTTGCCGGGCCGGACGACATCCTGGCCGGCCAGCGGGCCGTGCAACAGGTGCAGGTGACGCCCGAGGTGACCGGCTACATCGTCGACATCGCCCGAGCCACCCGCGAGTCGCCGTCGCTCAACCTCGGAGTGAGCCCACGGGGGTCAACAGCGCTGCTGCGCGCTGCTCGCGCGTGGGCGTGGCTCAACGACCGTGACTTCGTCACGCCCGACGACGTCAAGGCACTGGCGCACGCCACGCTCGTGCACCGGCTCGGGCTGCGGCCGGAGGCCGAGCTCGAGGGCGTCGACGTCAGCCAGGTCCTGTCCTCCGCCCTCGGATCGGTCGGTCCCGATGAACACCAGACAGATGCTCGCTCCGCTCGCCGGGCCGACTGATGGCCATCACCGGGCGCTTCGTCCTCCTGCTGCTGCTGGGCCTGGTCCCGGTGGTGCTGCGACCGTCGACCGACACGGTATGGCTGTGGCTGCTGCTGGTGCTGCTCCTCGGCCTGGCCGACTGGCTTCTTGCGGCGCGGGTTCGGGCGCTGACCTTCGAGCGGCCCCCGGTCGGCCAGGTGCGGCAGGGTTACCCCACGTCCACGACCCTGGTCGTCGCGAACGACTCCGGGCGCCGGATCGCGGGCTGGGTCCGGGACGCCTGGCAGCCCACCGCGGGTGCTACCGACAACCGGCACCGGATCCGGTTGGGCGCCGGTGACCGAACGGCGCTCGTCACCCCTCTGCGCCCGACCCGGCGCGGCGACCTGAGGGCTTCGGGCGTCACCGTTCGGATCGCCGGCCCGTTGGGCCTGGTCTCCCGACAGCAGACCCGCGAGGTCCCAGGGTCGATGCGGTCGTTGCCTCCGTTCGAGTCCCGCAAGCACCTGCCCTCGCGGCTGGCGCGCCTTCGCGAGCTCGACGGCCGGGCGGCCATCAGGGTCCGCGGCCAGGGCACCGAGTTCGACTCGCTGCGCGAGTACGTCCGCGGCGACGACGTCCGGTCGATCGACTGGCGCGCCAGCGCCCGCAACCTCAACGTGGTGGTGCGAACCTGGCAGCCAGAGCGCGATCGCCGGGTCGTCCTGGTGCTCGACACGTCCCGGACCTCGGCTGGGCGGGTCGACGACGTGCCCCGCCTCGATGCCGCCATGGACGCCGCGCTGCTGCTGGCCGCGCTGGCCGCGCGCGCGGGCGACCGGGTCGACCTGGTGGCCGGGGACCGGCGGATCCGTTCCCGGCTGCGGCTGGCCGCGAACTCGGCGGTCGCGGTGACACTCCAGGACGCGATGTCCGAGCTCCAGCCGATCATCGCCGAGGCCGACTGGTCGACCCTGGCCGGGGCTGTCCAGGGACTGGGGCGCCAGCGGGCCCTCGTCGTACTCCTCACGCCGCTCGAGCCATCCTCGATCGAGGAGGGTCTGTTGCCGGTGCTGCCGACCCTGAGCCGTCACCACCGCATCGTGCTCGCCTCGGTGCGCGACCCCGCCCTCGAGGAGCTGGCCCGGCGCCACGACACCGCCGCCGAGGTGTACGACGCCGCCGCAGCCGAGCAGGTCCTCGGTCGTCGCCGGCGCACCGCGGACCTCCTACGGGCCATCGGGATCGACGTCCTCGACCGCGACGCCGAGAACCTTCCGCCCGCCCTGGCCGACCACTACCTCATGCTGAAGGCCCGCGGGCTGCTCTGATCGCGTTCTGGGTGCATGCTGGTCGTGGGCGAACGGAGTAGACGATGAGGATGTGCCGCACGAAAATATCGGTCGCTGCCTGCGCGGGCCTCGTGGCCACGATGACGACGGCGACCTACGACGCGGCTGCCACCGCCGCTTCGCCTGCCGCGACGGCAAGCGCCGAGGCGTCGGCGGGCTGGGGACCGGTGGTGACGCTGCTGCGTCGGATGCAGGTGAGCAGGCCGGACGTCGTGGCCGACGCGGCGGGCACCATCACAGTGGTGTGGAGCACCTCCGGGTCGGTCACCGCCACCCGCAGGCCGGCCGGTGGGACCTGGGGTCCGCGGGTCGTGATCGGGCGTGGCGTCGCGCCACAAGCCGGCATAGACGCACGCGGCAACGTGACGGTCGTCTGGATCAGGCAGCAAGGAAGGCTTCGGGCCACAGGTGATGGCCGCCCGTCGTCCCGTGCAGGGGCCATGGCGACGGCCGGTGGAGATCTCCGCCGCGGTCAGGGATGACGGCACCTCGGTTCACGGTGCCTTCATCCCGAACCTCGCCGTCAGCGTTGGAGGCGCCGTCGTGGTGACCTGGCTGCGGGAACCCGAGGACTCCGGGGCGGCACGGGTCCAGGCCAGATACCGTCGTGCGGGAGCCGGTTGGGGAGGGATCGTCACGCTCTCCCCGGTCGAGGCGAACTCGCCGGTGGCGGCGATCGACGCCACCGGTCGGCCGGTCATCGTCTACACCGTGAACGCGACCGCCTTCGCAGTACGGCGGCGTCGCGGGTCAGTGGAGAGACCCGGTCAGGATCGGCCGCCACGTCGAACCTCCCCAGGTGGCGGTCGACGACGCCGGCGACATCGTGGTCGTGTGGGACGCTTTCGTGCCCTCCTCAGGGGGTCTTCGAGCCGCAGGCGGTGGAGCGCCCCGTCGGGGGCTCGTGGAGCGACCCGGTCACCCTGGACTCCACGGGTCACACCGAACCCGTGGTCGCCTCCGGACCGCATGGCTTCAGCACCGCCGCCTGGGTCCGCCCCGACGGCGAGGTGGTGGTGTCCACCCATCGCGTGGGCGGTCCGTGGTCCGCCCCCAAGCCCATCGCACCCGCAGGCGACCATGCCGTGCCCTTCCCACCGTTCCTCCAGATCCGCGTAGGGCGTTCCGGTGCTGCCCTGGTGTCTTGGACCCGGGCGACAAGCTCCGCTGCCTACGTCGAGGCGGCCTACCGTCCCGCCGAGCAAACCTGGCTCCCCCCGACCCGGATCTCCCCCTCGACACTCCGGTCGTCGGCCGCCCGAGGATTCGCCTACCGCGGAGGCCGCGCGGTGCTCGTCTGGCGTGGGATATCCGACGCCGACGTCAGGCACGTGCAGCTTCGCCGCTTGCACCCGTGAGTCTTCTCGCCGACAACCGCGTCAGATTCAGGGCTCCAAAAGGATCTTGCCGATCACGTGGCGCGCTTCGAGCAGTTCGTGCGCACGGGCCGCGTCGGAAAGGGGCAGCGACGAAGCGATTGCTGGTCGAAGCGTTCCCTTGCGTACTGCGCCGAACACCGCGGCGGCTCGATCGAGCAGTGCTTGCCTGGTCGCGTTGTAGTCGGTCAGGGTTGGCCAGGTCAGCCACACCGACCCAGGCAGGCCCTCACCGGTCAGACCCGACAGCCGGGCGATGTCCATGGGTGGCACCGGCCCACTCGACTGCCCGAACGCCACGATCAAACCCTGGGGGCGCACCGAGCGCAGGCTGGCCTCAAAGGTCGCGCGACCGACCGAGTCAAACACCACATCGACCCCGCCAGCGACGATGCCGTGCACCCGCTCAACCAGGTCGCCGTCGCGATGGTTGATGACATGCTCGACCCCCAGATCGCGCAGGTACTCTGCCTTCTTCGGTGATGAGGTGCTCGCCAGCACCCTGACATCCTGGTGCAGGAGGAACTGGACCAGCAGCGAACCAGTCCCACCGGCCGCCGCGTGGACCAGCGCCCATTCCCCACTCGACCCGTGGTGAACGTCGTGGGTCATCACGTGAGCCGTCATCCCCTGCAGCAGCACGGCAGCCGCCGCCCGCGACGAAACCTCGTCGGGGACCGGCACCACCACTTCCTGAGGCACTGCAGCAAGCTCGGCATAGACGCCGACCATCGGTCCGGCATAGGCAACCCGGTCGCCTTCCCCTATCCCGTCGACGCCGGCGCCCACGCCAACCACCTGCCCAGCGGCTTCAATGCCTGGAATGAGCGGCAGCTCCACTGGGTAGGGCGCGCCGGCACGGTGCTGAGTGTCGACGAAGTTGACCCCGATGGCCTCGTGGCGCACCAAGACCTGGCCCGGTCCTGGGGTGGGCGCGGCTACCTGGACCGAGCGGAGCACCTCCGTGCCGCCATGCACGTCGATCCTCACCGCGAGCATGCGCCCAGCTCCCAAGGTCGGTCACACCTACACGTTCACCCTAACTAGGCCCGGTCGTCCCTGGGCAGCGGTGATGGTCGGACACGGACGTACCAAAGCGACCGCGAACGCCGTGTCGCCAGCCTGCCGACCTGGCGGACCGGGTCGTTAGGTACGTCGCTGTACGAGCGCTACGCAAGGATCGGCTAGCTGCCACGCTCGAGGACGTCCTGGATCTCGCTGGGGCTCATGGTCTCGTCGGTGTGCAGCAGCCACTGGACTCCGAACGGGTCCCGCACCCGACCCCAACGGCCGCCGAACGGCTGCTCGGACATCTCGAACACAACCGAACCGCCGGCATCCAGGATGGCCTGGGCCAGCGCGTCGGGGTCGTCGTTCACGACATCGAGGATCGGGCCCGGCCCCGTCGGTGCCGGGTCGGCGTCGTCGCCGTCCTTGAGGGTGATGCGCGTGCCGAAGAGCTCGATCTCGGCGAAGACCACCGATCCGTCGACGTCGTATCGAGCGATCTCCGTGGCATCGAGCACTCGCGCGTAGAACTGCAGCGCGGCGTCGGTGTCGGTCAGCACGAGCTTGGGTCGAACCTTGTTGGTCGTCATGTCCCCACCGTGGCACGACAGTCCCGGCGTCGTATTGAACAAATGGGCTCAGTCGCCGAGGACCTGGGTCAGGAACGGCCCGCCGAAGACTCGGTCCGGGTCGAGCTCGTCGCGGAGACCACGAAAATCACCAAGCCGCGGGTAGAGGCCGGCAATCTGCTCCGCCGTGTGGTCGAGCTCCTTGCCCCAGTGGGCGCGCGTGCGGTCACGCCCGAGCTTGTCCCACAGCTCGTCGAAGAGTCTGGTGGCGCCGACTCCGTCGGTGGCGTAGACCCCGAGCTGGCAGGTGTCGGCGCCCTCGGCCGGGCTCAGCCACGCTTCGTCGGCGGGAACGAACCTCACCTCGACCGGGAAGTTCGCGACCGTGCGGGCACCCTCGGTGCGCTGGGTGTGATCACCCGGATCGCACTTCTCGCCACCGTCTCGAGGGTCCCGGCGACGGCGGCCACCGGCACCTGCTCGATAGGTCAACAACCTCGGCCTCGCTGCCGGGCTCGAGCCAGGCCGTCGGGACCGACGTGAGCCGGCCGGACCAGTTCACGAACCGGGAGTGCGCGTCACGGGGCGGGAGGAGGTGAGGCACAGGTGAGTCCAGGTCAGCTGGTCATGCGGCGGTCGCGATCTTGTCCTCGAGCAGGGCCGCGTCGAGGTCACCGGTCTGTCCGCGGTGGTACGCCGACCGCCCGAGCGTGAACACGTAGGTGAAGAAGACCAGCTCGGCCAGGATCCCGATCGCGACCCGGGCCCAGGTGGGCAACCCGGAAGGCGTCACGAAGCCCTCGATGACGCCGCTGACCAGAAGCACCATGACCAGTCCTAGCGCGACCGTGATCGCCGTACGCCCCTCGTGGGCCAGCGAGTTCGCGCGCGTCAGCTGTCCCGGTTCGATCCACGACCAGAACAGCCGCAGACCGACGCCGGCGGCTACGAAGACCGCGGTCAGCTCGAGCAGGCCGTGCGGCAGGATCAGCCCCCAGAAGTGCCCGGCGTGGTCGTGCCGGGTCATCACCGCACCGATGATCGCCAGGTTGGCCATGTTCTGGAACAGCAGATACAGGATCGGCAGTCCGAGCACACCCAGCGCCAGGCACAGCGCGGCAACCCAGGCGTTGTTGACCCATACCTTGAGTGCGAACGACGACGCTGCCGCCTGGTGGTAGTAGTCCTCGAAGTCATGGTTGACGAGCTGGTCGACCTCTGCCGGACTGAGCAGTGATTGTTCGACCCGAGGATGCTCCAGGAGCCACCAGATCATCACCGCTGTCACCACGACGTTCGCCAGCATCGTGGCCAGCCACCAGTAGCGCAGCCGGAACAGTGCGGCTGGGAAGCGTTGGGTGAAGAACTCCCCGACCGCCTGCCAGGTGGCCACCCGAGTACCGAGCGACCGCAGCCTGGCCTTGTGCAGCAGCGAGGACAGATAGCCCACCAGGGCCGCATCCGGTGCCGACGTACGCACGACCGAGAGGTGGGTCGCAACCTGCTGGTAGCGGTCCACCAGCTCGTCGCTCTCGAGCCCCGACAGGCGGCCGCGCTTGGCGAGGTACTCCAGCCGCTGCCACTCCCCGAGGTGCGTGTGCACGTAGGCGTCGAGATCCACGCGGTCACTCTATGCTGGCCGCGATGACCCCCCAGGTGCCCGAGTTCGCGACCCTCACCTCCGATGATCTCGTCACCGGCGAGGCCGTCGCGCTCGATCTGCCGCCGGCCGGGCTGGCCATCCGGATCGCCTCCGGCCTGCTCGACATCATCGTGACCGTCGTCCTGCTCTTCATCGTGCTGCTCGTGCTGGTGGTCGCCGCGATCCCTGGCGGTCAGGCCTTCCTCGCGATTGCGTCCGTCGGGTCGACGATCCTGGTCTTCCTCGTCTACCCGGCGACCCTGGAGACCCTCACCCGCGGGCGATCGCTCGGGAAGCTGGCGACCGGCCTGCGGACCGTGCGCGACGACGGCGGGCCGATCACCGCGACCCATGCCCTGGTCCGTGCCCTCATCGGCTTCGTCGAGATCTACGCGTTCACCGGGATCCCGGCCCTGCTCTCGGCGATGCTGAGCCACAAGGGCAAGCGGCTGGGCGACTACGCCGCCGGCACGTACGTCGTCCGCGACCGGGTGCGCCTCGTGCTGCCCTTTCCCGCGCGGATGCCGCCCCACCTGGCCCGCTGGGCAGCAACAGCCGACATCTCCTCGCTGCCGGTCGGGCTGGCCCTCGGCGTACGCCAGTATCTCGGGCGGGTCCACGAGATCACGCCGGAGTCGCGGGCGGTGCTCGGCAACCAGCTTGCCGAGCAGGTCCGGGCGTACGTCGCCCCGCCGCCACCCGCCGCGACATCGCCCGAGGACTTCCTGGCCGCCGTCATCGCGGCGCGGCGCGACCGCGACCTGGCCCGGCTCCAGCGCGAGGACCAGTTCAGGCGCAAGCTGACGGCTCGGCGATGAGTGCAGCCGGCTCGAGGGCGCCCGACGATGTCCTCGTCCACCTTCGTCGCGCCCGCGACCATGCAGACCGGCACTATCCGGAGCCGCTCGACCTGGAGGAACTGGCGGCCGTCGCCGGACTGAGCAAGTACCACTTCCTGCGCCTGTTCAAGGCGACCTATGCCGTCACGCCCGCCGACTACGTCTCCCGGCGACGGATCGAACGCGCCCAGGACCTGCTGCGCGCCACGAACCTGACCGTCACCGAGGTGTGCCACGCCGTCGGCTTCACCAGCCTGGGTTCGTTCAGCAGCCGGTTCCGCGCCGTGGTGGGAGCCAGCCCGAGCGACTTCCAGCGCCGGTACGCCGAGGGGGCTCCGCACATCCCTGGCTGCTTCGTGTTCATGTGGGGGCTGGCCGAACGGTCACCCGATCCCGCAATCGAGGAGAAGCCACCGCCGCCGAGCCGGCTCTAGCGTGGCGGCATGATCACTCACATCTCGATTGCCAGTGTTTTCGTGAAGGATGTCGACGCCTCCAAGCGCTTCTACGTCGATGTGCTCGGGTTCGAGGAGAAGGACGACATCACCCTGGGTGACGGGTACCGGTGGTGCACGGTCATCCACCCGAGCCAGCCCGAGCTCCAGGTCCACCTCGCAGTTCCGGGGCCACCCCACACGCCGGAGATGGTCGCGGCCATCAACCGGGCGCTGGACGACGGGAGCATGCACGGGCTGGGCTTCAACGTGGACGACTGCCAGAAGACGTTCGACGACCTGGTGGCCCACGGCGTCGACTTCCTGCAGCCCCCGGAGAAGCGCCCCTACGGGACCGAAGCGGTGTGCAGGGACAACTCCGGCAACTGGCTGGTCCTGGTCGAGCCGTCGGAGTGGACCCCCGAGGATTTCGCCTGACCCGTCACTCTGGCCTCAGCTTCGGAATCGTCAGGCAGGCGAACGCCGCGAGGACACAGAGGCCGCCGGCGGTGAGCCACGCGATCAGGTAGTCGCCCTGGCTCTGCCGGACCCAGCCCGCGTACGACGCCGCGACACCCGCACCGACCATGTGCGCCGCGAACACCCAACCGAACACGACCCCCGACTTCTCGATGCCGAAGTGCTGGCGACAGAGCGCCACCGTCGGCGGCACGGTCGCCACCCAGTCGAGGCCGTAGAACAAGATGAACACGAACAGGCTCGGGTGCACGTGCGGACCCAGCAGCCAGTTGACGGCGAGGAGCGACAGCCCGCGGAAGAAGTAGTAGCCGAACAGCAGGTAGCGCGAGTCGACCCGGTCGGTGAGCCAGCCGCTGGCGATCGTGCCGATGATGTCGAAGATCCCGATCAGGGCGAGCAGGTTCGCGCTCGTCGTCGCCGGCATGCCGTGGTCGTGGGCGGCCGGGATGAAGTGCGTCCCGATCAGCCCGTTGGTCGACCATCCGCAGATCCAGAACGTCGCGAACAGCGCCCAGAAGGTCCAGGACCGCGACACCTCGCGCAAGGTCCCGAGGGCGACGCGTGCGGCATTGACTTCCGGCTTCGTGATCCGTTCGACGTAGTCACGCGGCGCGCCGTACGGCGTGGCTCCGACGTCGCTGGGGCGGTCGCGCAGCAGCCACCACGCAAGCGGTACCAGCGCGACCGCGAACGCCGCCACGAGTCCGGATGCCCACCGCCAGCCCGGTCCCTCCGCCAGGTGCGCGATGGCCGGCAGGAACACGAGCTGACCGGTTGAGCTGGCCGCCGAGAACACGCCGATCACCAGGCCGCGGTGCCGGAAGAACCACCGGTTCGCCACCACCGCGCCGAACACCAGGGCCAGCGAGCCGGTGCCGATGCCGACCGCGAACCCCCACAGCAGCCACAGCTGCCAGGCGCTGTTCATCACCAGGGTCAGGCCGGAGCCGACCACGACCAGGGCCAGGGCGGCGGCCACCACCCGGCGGACGCCGAAGCGCTCCATGAGTGCCGCCGCGAACGGGGCGGTGAGCCCGTAGATGATCAGGTTGAGGCTGACCGCTCCGCTGGTGGTGGCTCGCGACCAGCCGAACTCCTCCTCGAGAGGTTCGAGCAGCGCACCGGTGGACGACCGGAACCCGGCGGCCGCGACCAGGGCGGCCATCGTGATCCCCGCGACCCACCAGGCTCGATGCACGCCACCCGCCCGCTCCTGGGCCGGCCCGGTGGTCGTCGCCATCCGTGAATTCTAGGGACGCGGCGCGCCCGCCCGACATCGGTGAAGCAGACGTGGACAGTCGACTTCCGGCCAGCCGGGAGCGTCCGGACGCACTAGATTGGCTTCATGATCGACCGCGCGCGGTTGGCGGCCCTCCGGGCGAAGGAGGAGAGCCGGTTCATCAAGAAGCACCCGCGCTCGGCGACGCTGGCGAACAAGGCCAAGCAGTCCCTGCTGGGGGGTGTTCCGATGTCCTGGATGACCCGGTGGCCGGGCGCGTTCCCGTTGTTCTTCGACCACGCCGAGGGCGCCAGGCTCACCGACGTCGACGGCATCGAGTACGTCGACCTGTGCCTCGGTGACACCGGGGCGATGACCGGCCACGGGCTGCCGCAGGTTGCCGACGCCGTCTCCGATCGGGCTCGCAGCGGCATCACGACCATGCTGCCGTCCGAGGACGCGCTGTGGGTCGGTCAGGAACTGACCCGCCGGTTCGGGCTGCCCAGCTGGCAGATGGCGATGTCGGCCACCGACGCGAACCGGTTCGTGCTCCGGTTCGCCAGGCACCTGACCGGCCGCCCGAGGATCGCGGTCATGGACTGGTGCTACCACGGCACCGTCGACGAGACCCTCGCCGTACTCGATGGAGGACGCGTGGTGCCGCGGCCTGGCGCGCTCGGTCCCCAGGTCGACGTCGCCGTCACCACCGCCGTGGTGCAGTTCAACGACATCGACGGCCTCGACCGGAGACTGGCCGAGGGCGACGTCGCCTGCCTGCTGATGGAGCCCGCGCTGACCAACATCGGGATCGTGCTGCCCGACGACGGCTACCTCGACTCCGTCCGCGAGGTCACCCGTCGACACGGGGTCGTCCTGGTCATCGACGAGACCCACACGTTGTGCGCCGGCCCGGGCGGATGTACGGCGGAGTGGGGACTGGAACCCGACTTCGTCGTGGTCGGCAAGCCGATCGGTGGCGGGATCCCGATCGCGGCGTACGGGATGACGGGCGAGATCGCCGAGCGGCTGTCCGGGCCGATGCTGGACGCCGAGATCGACGTGTCTGGGGTCGGCGGCACCCTCACCGGCAACGCCCTCGCGATGAGTGCCGTGCGGGCGACTCTCTCGACGTGTCTGCGCGCGGAGGACTTCGCCGTGTCGCTGCCGCTGGCCGAGGCCTTCGCCGACGGAGTGGCCGGGGTCATTGCCGACCACGGCTTGCCCTGGCACGTGCAGCGACTCGGCTGCCGGGCCGAGTACTGGTTCTGCCCGCCACCTCGCAACGGGGCCGACGCGGCCGCCGCGGTCGACGAGGAGCTCGACGGCTTCCTGCATCTGTGGACGCTCAACCGCGGCATCTTGTTGACTCCGTTCCACAACATGGCGCTGTTCTCACCGCACCATGTGCCGGCCGACGTGGACCTGCACACGCAGGTCTTCGCTGAGGCCGTGGAGGTCCTCACCGCATGATCGACCCGGCTCCCCTCTGGGACTTCGAAGATCCCGCCACCAGCGAACAACGGTTCCGTGACGCGGCGAGTGCTGCAGCGGGTGACGACGAACAGGTGCTGCTCACCCAGGTGGCTCGCGCGCTCGGCCTTCAGGAGCGGTACGCCGAGGGTCACCTTCTGCTGGACAAACTGACTTCCACGGCACCCGAGGTGCGGACCCGCATCGCCCTGGAACGCGGTCGACTCGTGCGGTCGTCGGGGTCGGACGGGGCCCGGGCGGCGTTCGAGGAGGCTGCCGGGATCGCCGCCGGCGCCGGCCTCGATGCCTTGCGGGTCGACGCGCTGCACATGGTCGCCCTGGTCGCCGATCCCACCGACCAGCTGGCGATCAACGAGGAAGCACTCGCGATCGCCCGTGCATCCAGCGATCGGCGGGCACGGGACTGGGACGCTTCGCTGCTCAACAACATCGGCATGGTGCAGGCAGACGCGGGCGATCTCACGGCGGCCCTGGAGTCGTTCGAGGAGGCGCTCGCCGCCTGTGAGCGGATCGGCGACGCCTTCCGGATCAGGGTGGCGAGATGGATGGTCGCCTGGACCCTGCGCCGCCTGGGCCGCATCGACGAGGCCTTGGAGATGCAGCGGGCCCTCAAGTCGGAACTGGAGGCGGCTGGTGAGTCCGATCCCTACGTCGACGAGGAGCTCGCCCTCCTGGAGCACTCCTGACGCTTGCGGGCGTGCGCAGTCGGACCTACCGTCGTGGTTATGGACTGGTCCGTGGCCGCGGGTGTGCTCTGGGTCTTGGGCGTCACCGTCGCCATGGCGTGTTTCATCGGTGCGCTGGTGTATCGCCGCAAGGTGCTCGCAGTTGCGGTCGGCACCGGGCGGCGGCTCCACGTCGTACCATCAGTGCCGCCGACGCCCCTGGGCCGGCCGATCGAACGGATCGCTGCCGACGCGCGGCGGCTCCGGGTCCAGCTCGGCCAGGTCCAGCCCGGGCTTCCCGCCGCCCGCCTCGCGGGCTGGCGGCAGGCGTACGAGGACGTGCTGATCGAGGGGTGTCGGGCCCTGGGCTTCGAGGACCGGTTGAGCGACCTGCCGCCCGGCACCGAGCGGGAAGCCGAGCGGCTGCGGGTCGAATTCCTGCTGGAGGACGCCGGCTTCAGGTTGGACAACGCCAGCTGAGAGCCTTCAGGCGCGTCGCCGGTAGGTCAGGTCCGTGATCTGGCGTCCCTTGGCAAGGCCCTTGCGCTCGAACTTCGTGACCGGGCGTTGGTCCCAGCGCTCGTCGACGCCGCCGACGAGCAGGGGCTCGTCGTCGAGCACCCGCACCATCTGGTCGGCGTAGTCGGCCCAGTCCGTGGCCAGCCGCCAGGGCGCGCCGATCCTCAGCCGGGTCGCAACCAGATGCGCGAAGTCCGGGGTGACGAGCCGACGCTTCTGGTGCCTTGCCTTGTGCCACGGGTCGGGGAAGAACGTCCACACTCCGGCCAGCTCCTCGGCGTCGACCAGGTGCTCCATCGACCAAACTGCGTCGATGCTCATCAGGCGGACGTTGGTCAGGCCGGCCGGGCCGATCCGGGCCAGAGCGTCCCCGACGCCGGGACGCCACACCTCGAACGCCACGATGTTGTACGCCGGATGGGCGGCCGCCAGCGCTTCGGTGGCCTCTCCGATTCCCGATCCGATCTCCAGGACCAGCGGCGCCTCTCGGTCGAAGCACGCCGCGAGCGAGAACCCGGGCTGGTCGGCCGCCTCATCGGGGATCCACAGCTGGTCGGCGTACTGCTCCCACGCCCGCTGCTGCCTCGGCGTGAACCTGCTCCCCCGCCGCGAGTACGTCAGCACCTCGCGCATCCGCCGGCCGTCCTCGGTCAGCTTGTGGTGCGGCCGGGCCGGCCGGACTCCGTCGGGTTTGCTCACGGCTCCATCTTTGCTGGTGTTCGGGAAGTGTTCTGTGGTTCAGGTTCAGACAGACCCTCTGTGGTTCACGGTCCAGACAAACCCTCTGTGGTTACGGTCCAGACAAACCCTCTGTGGTTACGCCCTTGCCTTCGCTTGCGCGTGCGTGGACGGGGTCGCCGACCCGGCGCAATCCGTCCTCCCCCGCTTCGCTCCTCCGGTACGGTTCCGCCGGGTCGGCTCCGCGCTCGCGGGAGCGAGCACTGACAAAAACAAGGACCCCGAGCCCGTTGGGCTCGGGGTCCTTGTTTTGTCAGTGCGTCACTTCGTGATCTTCGTGACCCGGCCGGCGCCGACGGTGCGGCCACCTTCGCGGATGGCGAAGCGCAGGCCCTCGTCCATGGCGATCGGCTGGATCAGCTCGACCGACATCTCGGTGTTGTCACCGGGCATGACCATCTCGGTGCCCTCGGGGAGGGTCACCACGCCGGTCACGTCGGTGGTGCGGAAGTAGAACTGCGGACGGTAGTTGTTGAAGAACGGCGTGTGACGGCCGCCTTCTTCCTTCGACAGGATGTAGACGTTCGCGTCGAAGTTCGTGTGCGGGGTCGTGGTGCCCGGCTTGATGACGACCATGCCGCGCTCGACGTCCTCGCGCTTGGTGCCACGAAGCAGCAGTCCGACGTTCTCGCCGGCCTGGCCCTCGTCGAGGAGCTTGCGGAACATCTCGACGCCGGTGACCGTCGACTTCTGCGACTTCTCGCGGATGCCGATGATCTCGACCTCCTCGTTGACCTTGACGATGCCGCGCTCGATCCGGCCGGTGATGACGGTGCCACGACCGGTGATCGTGAAGACGTCCTCGACGGGCATCAGGAAGGGCTTCTCGGTCTCGCGCACGGGCTGCGGGATGTGCTCGTCCACAGCGGTCATGAGCTCGAGGATCGAGTCGCCCCACTTCTCGTCGCCCTGGAGGGCAGGGAAGGCGGCAACGCGCACGACGGGGATGTCGTCGCCGGCGTACTCGTACTCGGAGAGGAGCTCGCGCACCTCCATCTCGACGAGCTCGATGAGCTCCTCGTCGTCGACCATGTCGCACTTGTTGAGTGCCACGACCAGAGCCGGCACGCCGACCTGGCGCGCGAGCAGCACGTGCTCGCGGGTCTGCGGCATCGGGCCGTCGGTGGCGGCGACCACGAGGATCGCGCCGTCCATCTGGGCCGCGCCGGTGATCATGTTCTTGATGTAGTCGGCGTGACCAGGGCAGTCCACGTGGGCGTAGTGACGCGACTCGGTCTGGTACTCGACGTGCGCGATCGAGATCGTGATACCGCGCTGGCGCTCTTCGGGCGCCTTGTCGATCTGGTCGAATGCCGAAGCCTCATTGAGGTTCGGGAACTTGTCGTGCAGCACCTTGGTGATTGCTGCCGTCAGCGTCGTCTTACCGTGGTCGATGTGACCGATGGTGCCGATGTTGACGTGCGGCTTGGTCCGCTCGAACTTCGCCTTAGCCACTGTGGGCTCCTCCTGTGTGTGTTTCTGCTCTGACTGACTCGTATGGGACTTGCACTGTGCCGAGGTTCCGCGATGTTACTCGCCGCGAACCTTCTTGATGATCTCGTCGGCGACGCTCTGGGGAACCTCGGCGTACGAGTCGAACTCCATCGAGTACGACGCCTGACCGGAGGTCTTCGACCTCAGGTCGCCAACGTACCCGAACATCTCTGAAAGCGGCACGAGGGCCGTGACCACCCGGTCGCCGTGACGCTCGTCCATCGCCTGGACCTGACCGCGCCGGCTGTTGATGTCGCCGATCACGTCACCCATGTAGGTCTCGGGTGTCGTCACCTCGACCGCGAACATCGGCTCGAGCAGGACCGGCTTGGCCATCCGGGCAGCCTCCTTGAAGGCGGCGTTTCCGGCGATCTTGAAGGCAAGCTCGGACGAGTCGACGTCGTGGTAGCCGCCGTCCTCGAGCGTGAACCGTACGTCGACCATCGGGTAGCCGGCGAGCACGCCGAACTCCATCGCGGCCTGGCCGCCCTGATCCACCGAGGGGATGTACTCGCGCGGCACGCGGCCACCCGACACGTTGTTGACGAACTCGTAGCCCGCGCCGACCCCGGTCTCGGGGTCGATGTTGGGGCCGAGCGAGATGACGACCTTCGCGAACTGGCCCGAACCACCGGTCTGCTTCTTGTGGGTGTAGCTGTGGTTCTTGATCTCGCGGCGCAGGGTCTCGCGGTAGGCGACCTGGGGCTTGCCCACGGTCGCCTCGACCCGGAACTCGCGCTTCATCCGGTCCACCAGGATCTCGAGGTGGAGCTCGCCCATGCCGGCGATGATCGTCTGGCCGGTCTCCTCGTCGGACTTGACCGTGAAGGTCGGGTCCTCGTCGGAGAGCCGCTGGATCGCGATGCCCAGCTTCTCCTGGTCGCTCTTGGTCTTGGGCTCGATCGCGACCTCGATCACCGGGGCCGGGAAGCTCATCGACTCGAGTACGACGGGGTTCTGGATGTCGGACAGGGTGTGTCCGGTCTTGGTCTCCTTCAGCCCCATCACGGCCACGATCTGCCCGGCGCCGACCGACGCGATCTCCTCACGCTTGTTGGCGTGCATCTGGTAGACCTTGCCGATCCGCTCCTTGCGGCCGGTGACCGAGTTGAGCACGTTCGCGCCTGCCGTGAGCTTGCCGGAGTAGACGCGGACATAGATCAGCTTGCCGAGGTGCGGGTCGGACGCGATCTTGTAGGCCAGGCCGGAGAACGGCTCGTCGTCGGACGGCTGACGCTCGATGTGGGCGTCCTCGTCGTTGACCGCGTGACCCTTGATGGCGTCGATGTCGAGCGGGGACGGCAGGTAACGAACCACCGCGTCGAGCAGGGGCTGGACGCCCTTGTTCTTGAACGCGGTTCCGCAGAGGACCGGGTTGATCTTGTCGGCCAGCGTGGCCCGACGGATGGCCGCCTCGAGCTCCGGAACGGCGAACTCGCCCTCGTCGAGGTACTTCTCCATGACCTCGTCGTCGGCCTCGGAGAGGGTCTCGAGCAGCTTCTCGCGCCACTCGTTGGCCTGCTCGACCATCCCGGCCGGGATCTCCTCGACCTCGTAGTCCTCGCCGATCTGGGTCTCGCCGCGCCATACGAGCGCGCGCATGCCGACGAGGTCGACGACGCCGATGAAGTCGCCCTCGGCGCCGATCGGGAGCTGAAGGACCAGCGGGGTGGAGTTGAGGCGCTCGACCATCATGTCGACGCAGCGGAAGAAGTCCGCGCCGGTGCGGTCGAGCTTGTTGACGAAGCACATCCGGGGCACGGAGTACTTGTTCGCCTGGCGCCAGACCGTCATCGTCTGGGGCTCGACGCCCGCAACCCCGTCGAAAACGGCGACCGCGCCGTCGAGGACGCGGAGCGAACGCTCCACCTCGGCGGTGAAGTCGACGTGACCAGGCGTGTCGATGATGTTGATCTGGTGGTCCTTCCACCAGCAGGTCGTCGCGGCCGACGTGATCGTGATCCCGCGCTCCTGCTCCTGCTCCATCCAGTCCATCGTGGCTGCGCCCTCGTGGACCTCACCGATCTTGTAGGTGATGCCGGTGTAGAAGAGGATGCGCTCGGTGGTCGTGGTCTTGCCGGCGTCGATGTGCGCCATGATGCCGATGTTGCGGACCTGGTTGAGGTCGGTGGTGATGTCGACAGCCACTGAAGTGATGTCTCCTCGGAAGTTCTGAATATGTCGGTGGGGGGACTACCAGCGGTAGTGCGCGAAGGCCTTGTTGGACTCGGCCATCTTGTGCGTGTCCTCGCGCTTCTTCACCGCAGCCCCGAGGCCGTTGCTGGCGTCCAGGATCTCGTTCATCAGACGCTCGGCCATGGTCTTCTCGCGGCGGTCCTGGGCGTAGCCCACGAGCCAGCGCAGGGCCAGCGTGGTGCTGCGTCCGGGCTTGACCTCGATCGGGACCTGGTAGGTCGCGCCGCCGACGCGGCGGGACTTGACCTCGATGGCCGGCTTGACGTTGTCGAGGCCTCGCTTCAGGGTGACGACGGGGTCGGTGCCGGTCTTCTCGCGGCAGCCCTCGAGCGCGGTGTAGACGATGCGCTGAGCGACCTGCTTCTTGCCGTCCTGCAGGACTTTGCTGACCAGCTGGGAGACGAGCGTCGAGCCGTAGACCGGGTCGACGTCGATCGGACGCTTGGTGGCCGGACCCTTCCGTGGCATTAGCTCTTCTCCTTCTTGGCGCCGTAACGGCTGCGTGCCTGCTTGCGGTTCTTGACACCCTGGGTGTCGAGCGAGCCGCGAATGATCTTGTAGCGAACGCCGGGCAGGTCCTTCACCCGACCGCCGCGGACGAGCACGATCGAGTGCTCCTGAAGGTTGTGACCGACACCCGGGATGTAGGCCGTGACCTCGACGCCGCTGGAGAGGCGCACGCGGGCGACCTTGCGCAGAGCGGAGTTCGGCTTCTTCGGGGTGGTGGTGTAGACGCGGGTGCAGACACCGCGTCGCTGGGGCGAACCCTTGAGGGCAGGCGTCTTGCTCTTCGACACCTTGTCCTGGCGGCCCTTGCGGACCAGTTGGTTAATCGTGGGCACCGGGTGGTTCCCCTTCGTTTTGTCTCTCAGTACCTGGCACCTTGCCGAGCACGATGAACTGCCTGTTGCATCTGGGTGGTGCTGAGGCAACCACGACCGCTGCGCGCCCCACGTGGTCGGGCGTTTCACCCTGACACGCACAACCGCAGGTCAAGAACCCTGTGGCGGAGGCTGGTTGTGCCGAAAACCGGCGGTCAGGGCCGCTGCTCAACTTCCGGGCACACACAACGGTCTGGTTGTACCAGACACGACGATTGAGATTACTCGGTCCCTGATCGGGGGTCAAAACGCCCGAGCAGTGCGGACCGCCGTCAGGCGTCCGACATCTCGGGGTGGGGGCGTGGTGCGCGGGCCCCGAGGTGTCGTCGAGCGAACAGCAGGCTGGCCAGACTCACGCCGAGGATGGTCATCAGACCTCCGAACAACAGGGTCCAGCGAGCGCCGTACTGCTCACCGATCCAGCCCACGAGTGGGGCTCCGAGCGGGGTCCCACCGATGAAGATCATCATGTAGAGCGCCACCACCCGGCCACGCATGCCCGCGTCGGTGTTGAGCTGCATGAACGCGTTGGCCGAGGTGATCATGGTCAGGGCCGTGATACCGAGCAGCGGCGTCATCAGGGCGAACCACATGTAGGTCGGCATCAGGCCCGCGACCATCTCCACCGCGCCGAAGAGCAGGGCGGCGCCCACGATCAGCCGGGGCCGGACCCGTACGCGCCGGGCGGCGATCAGCGCGCCGGTGAGGGAACCGACGGCCATGAACGTGCCGAGCAGCCCGTATTCGGCTGGACCCTTGTGGAACACCTGGGTGGCCATCAGGGCCGAGGTGATCTGGAAGTTGAGTCCGAACGTGCCGGTGAAGAACACGATCGCCAGGACCAACATCAGGTCCGGCCGGTGCCGTACGTAGGACACCGCGGCGCGAATCTGGCCGGGCTCGCGACCCGAAGGCTTGGGGCTGTGCAGCAGCCCCCCATCGAGGGTGTGCAGCGTGAAGATCGGGGCGGCGTAGCTGACCGCATTGATCAGGATCACCCAGCCCGTGGCGACCGCCCCGCCGCCCAGGGCGGCGATGAGCAGCCCGGCGACAGCGGGCCCGACGATGCGCGCGGCGTTGAAACTGGCCGAGTTGAGGCCGACCGCGTTGGTCAGGTCGTCCTTGTCGACGATCTCGGACACGAACGACTGGCGGGCCGGCGCGTCGAAGGCCGAGGCCGTGCCGAGCACCAGCGCCAGCACGTAGACATGCCAGATCTGGGCCAGCCCGGTCACGGCCAGCAGGCCGAGGACCAGGGCGGGTGCCGCCATCCCGATGTTGGTGATCTGCAGCAGGCGCCGTTTCGGGATCCGGTCGGCGACGAGGCCGGCGACCGGCGAGAGCAGCAGGAAGGGCAGGAACTGGAGACCGGTCGTGATGCCGATGGCAGCACCGCTGTTGCCGGTCAGCTGGAGAACCAGCCAGTCCTGAGCCACCCGCTGCATCCAGGTGCCGGTGTTGGACACGAAGCCGCCGGCGGCGTAACGCCGGTAGTTGGCGTTGGACAGGGAGCGGAACGTGGGGCTCAAGCGTGGTCCTTGCAGAGCCGTGTCATGCCTGGGCCAGCCGCTCGAGGATGGGTGCGGCCGCACGGAGCACGGCTCGTTCGGCCGGGGTCAGGTCTCGGAGCTTCATGGTGAGCCACGCGTCTCGCCGGGCCCGGTCGGCAAGGAGTGTCTCCTTGCCGCTGTCCGACAGCGCGACGAGGACCTGGCGTCCGTCGGTGTCGTGCGGGCGTCTGGCGACGTAACCGCCCTCTTCGAGGCAGTTGACGGTGCGGGTCATCGACGGTGGCTGGACGCGCTCCTGCTGGGCGAGCTCACCGATGGAGAGCTCCCCGTTGCGGTAGAGGCAGCCAAGGACGGCCATCTGGGCGATGCTGAGCTCGTTGTCGGGGTGTCGCTCGTTGGCGAGACGCCGGCGCAGCCTCATGACCGAGAGCCTGAGCTCCGACGCGAGCCCCGCGTCCGTCTTCGCAGCCTTCTGCACCGTGGGCATGTCCTTAGTCTAGGTCATTACCCTTGCTAAACAAAATGGCAGGCAGAACCGATCAACGGACAGATGCGGCGTCACCGCGGCGAGATCGGGATCCGGGCGACTTCCTCAGGCTTCGACGCTCCCGCGTCGTCGAAGGACCGTCTCGTCAGCGAGACGTACTCCACCGTCCATGGCTCGCCGTGGAACGCGTCGAGAGCGTCCAGGACGCTTTGTAGATACTCCGTGGTCGTGTGCTCTGTGACGGTCGCCACCGCCATCGCGGGTCGAAACTTGCGTCGGTCGACGAAGAAGCCAAGGGGCTCCACACTCTGGGTCACCCCCCTGCCGACGGCCATCAGTGCAGCCACGTCACCATCGAGCCCCACCCATACGGATCGGTCGCCCGGGGTCTCGAGCGCCGTCCCGCCGATGAAGTACACGGTGGGACGGGACCAGGTTGCGGCTTCGGCCCTGACCACCTCCGCCAACCTCCGCGCGTCAGCGGAAGTCACGTTGCCGAACCCGGTGACGGGGAGGTTCAACTGGTCCGCCGAGATGAGCTCGAGTTCGTCCGCGACCGCTTTCGACGGCTCGACTGCCGGAACAGCTCGGGCGCCAAGGCGCGCACGGAAGCCCCGACGCCGCTCAGGCGGCGGCTCGGCGACGGAAGTCATATCGACCGACCGCACGACGCGAGCGACCGCCTCCAACGCCTCGCGTGGCGGAACGATCACGGCATGGAGAAGCATGGGCACAGTCTCCCGCTTGAGACCGCCCTAGCAAAGCAGGCCACGCTGTGCTCCGCGACCCGAACTATCGAGCCAAGCCCTCTGGCGTGCAGGTCACGGACGAACGGCCAGATTCCGTTTGCTGGGCGCTTCGGCGGTTACCACCCGGTCACGACCGGCGGCCTTGGCGGCGTACAAGGCATTGTCGGCCCGCGCCACAAGCTCGTCCGAGGTCTCGTCGCCGTCCCAGGCTGCGATGCCGGCTGAGAACGTCTGACTCCCGGGCGTGACGGCTCGCAGTCGCGCCAGCACCTCGGACGCCTGATCGGCGCCGGACTCGTGGAAGAGCAGGATGAACTCCTCGCCGCCGTAGCGAGCGAGCCCGTCCACGGTGCGCATCTGCTCCAGCCAGGCCGCTGCGGCGCCCTTGAGCAGCCGATCTCCTGCTGGGTGGCCGAACGCGTCGTTGAAACGCTTGAAGTGGTCGAGGTCGATCATCGCGACGCTCAGCGGCACGAGGTCCCGGCGGGCTCGTTCGATCGCGCTGGTGAGGTCCGAGGACCAGGCGCGCCGGTTGGGCAGTCCCGTCAGGTCGTCCACACGGGCGAGGTCGCGGAGGGAGCTCGCCTGGGCCTCCACCTGCCGCAACAGCTGGGCCATCCGAGTCACGACGAGCAGGAACAGGGCGGTCGCGCAGATGCCGATGGCGATGCCGTCGGTGACGTGACCCCTGAATGCCTCCACGAGCAGCACCGATGGGGCGATCAATGACGCGAGGGTGAGCAGGCCGAGCTGCACAGGGCTGAGCCGGGGAGCGGTCTTCTGGGCCTGTTCGCCCACCTCGCGGACGGACGGATGCAGCGCGGCCGCGCCGAACAACGTGTAGGCGACCAGGAACGTCATGTCCAGAAGGTGCGAGCTGACGTTGCCGGGCTCCCACGCGAGCTGATAGGTCATCGCCCACCCGATGTCTCCGACAAGGAAGGCCATCACGGAGCTCACCATCAGGAAGTACGACGGGCTGCGATCTCCTGCCCCGACCAGCAGCCGCACCAGCATCGCGAGGACCACCACGTCGGCCACCGGGTACGCCATCACAGCAGCGTGCGAGAGCCGGCTGTCTGTTTCAGCGATCGCCGCTGGATGGACGAGATACACCCAGCACAGCAGACCCAGTCCGGTGGAGATCGTGGTGGCGTCCACCAGGGTGGCCCAGTCCCGACCCGCGCTGCGGCGACGGATGATCAAAGCCAGACCGATGAAGACTCCTGGATAGAGCGCGAGCCAGAACACGTCCGCCATGGACGGGTACGGCGGCTCGGCCACGTTCCAGGACAGGTACGCCTCTACCAGGATGCCGGAGGCGTTGAGGAACACCCCTACGGCGAACAGGTACCAGGGAAGGGGGGAGGCTACGTTGTTCCGACGGACGCCGACGACGATGCTGGCGGCCGCGACCCAGCCGATCCCGACCTTGATGACGGTCTGCGTCCAGGTGTCGCCCGGGATGAAGAAGAAGACAACGACCGCGCCGAGAACGATCGCCAGGTAGGTCTTCCACAGCGTGTTCATCTCAACCCGCCGTGACCGGTGGCGCAGAGCGCAGGACGTTCGTGAACGCGGCCGGCGGCCCGAGGCCTTCTTTGGGAGAGCAGCATGGTCGAATACCTCGAAAGAGCAGTAATGGGGACCGATGGTGAAATAGGCGGCGCCATACCGTGCGTAGCCCGAATATTCGCGCCACGACCCCGGATCCGGCATTAACACGTGTTATCCACGGCGCAGTCGCGACGCCAGCAGAATGAGAAAAAGAGGGCGGTGGGTGCGGGGGGACACCGCCCTCTTTGTGGCTGTTGGTCCTCGGGGGGAGGGCGCCAATGCACTTGTTCTCAGTAGTCTCATCGGTCGTCCGGACCGACACCTTTAGCCCACCGCGAACATTTCTCATCCTGACGCCCAGAGCCGGGATGGCGGCAGCTCAGTCCCGGGGGATCGCAGCCAGCGCGGCGCGCGGGTCGGCGCGGTAGCGAAGGATCAGTTCGCGGGTTGCCTCGTCGATGCGCTCATGCAACGCCAACCGGTAGGCGGACAGCTTGTGTTCAGCCGCGTCCAGCCGCTCGAGGGCGTTCGCGACCTGCCCGTCGTTGAGGGGGTCGACGTCGGTGGCCCACATCTCCGAGAGCGCCGGGAGGTCAGGAAGCGGGTCCGCCACCTTGAACTGGACCAGGGCCCGCCGGGACAGACCAGTGCCCGTGTCGCCCAGCACTTTGACGAGGTCGTCGAAGCTGAGCACGCTATGCGTGTTCGCCTGGGCCTGGAGAACGTCCATCCGTGCCTGCGCGAGGCGACGCCAGTAGGACACCTTGTCTTCCTCGGCTCCCAGCTCCGCCCTGTAGTCACGCAGCTGCTTGAGGTCCAGCCCGGCAAGGTCCTCGGAGGGAAGCGTCGAGGTGACGCTGCGGCGACGGTGGTGAGCGCCGGAGTCGTCCAGGCTCGCTTCGGGTCGTCACCTGGCGGCCTCGGCGACGGCTGGCAGGCGCGCGCCAAGCGTCGGTCTCGGCGTCTCGGTGATGTCGGCTCGGGGCACCCGTTCGACGGTACGCGAGTGCGGCGCTCGCGGTGCCCGAATCGTGATGATGGTGTCGCCGGCAGCCAAGGACGGTCCGGCAAACCCCGAGGCGTCAGAAGTCGGAGGCGGCGAGCTTGTGACGCAGGGTCATCGTGGCTCGGCTGTGCAGCTGGCTGACCCGCGACTCGCTGACCACGAGCACCTGACCGATCTCGGCAAGCGTGAGGCGATCCCAGTAGTAGAGGGCGATGACGACCTGATCGCGCTCCGGCAGCTCACGCACGGCTGACAGGAACCCCGCGGGGATGCCGTCGTCGGCGCCTGGCAGGTCGGCCGTCGCCTGCGGAGTCATGTCGGCGTCTCCGATCTCGCTCCCCTCGATGCTGACCGTGCTCGTGTACGCGGTCTGGCTGTGCATGCGCTGGAGCTCCTTGACGGAGACACCCAGTTCTGCGGCCACCTCGTGGTCCTCAGGGCTGCGTTCCAGCCGGTGTTCCAGGGTTGCCATCGCGGCATTGATGTCGCGGAGCTTCTCGCGGATCGAGCGGGGGACCCAGTCCGAAGCCCGCAAGCCGTCGACGATTGCTCCCCGGATCCGAGGAACCGCGTAGGTCTGGAACTGCAGGCCCCGATTCGGGTCGAACTTGTCGATCGCGTCCATCAGGCCGATGACGCCGTCCGAGACCAGGTCCGCCTGCTCCACGAAGTTGGGGAGCCCGGAGCGGACCCGACCGGCGACGAACTTGACCAGCGGCGCGTATTGAACGACCAGGCGGTCACGCGCCTCCTTTTCGCCGTGGTCCTTGAAGGCGCGCCACAACTGCTCGACTGTGCGGCTCGGCATTGACTGCGTCCCTCCAAAGATCGTGAGGGAGTGTCTGCCTGCCCCCGGACGTCGATTCTATCCGGGAAGGCGCAGTTCGGCGGCGGAACAGCCGTCTCCTCGGTAAAGGTCTGCTTGCACCCTCAAGTCCCGGCACTCCGCTTCCGATGATCCAGATGCGTCTCTCGTGAACACTGATCCGCAGCGCTCGGGCCGCTGGGACGGCGGAGACGTGTTCAGTGGGCGGTCGGAGTCGGCTCCACCGGCTCCGCCCGCCACTGGAGCCAATCGACGGACGGACCCAATGACCGACGAAGTCGCCGCGCGCGACAGGCGACGCTGACAGCGGCAATCCAGCCGCACGATGCAGCCGGATGGGCCGAGCCCGCTCTCGGGCGGGCTCAGGACCAGGGTCAGCGTCGAGTCGCCGATCGAACTGACTTGGCCGCGGATTCCATCGTGCTCGCTGCCACCCGCGCGCTCCTACGCGTGGACAGCCGGGACGAGGCCGTCGCGGTGCTGCACGCGGCTGTGGCTGAGCTGGGCGGCTGGGTCGTGCCAGCACATCAGGCGGACGCCGACTCGATCCCGGTCGACGTCTCTCTCGGCATCGGCGAGCCGCAGTTCGTCCGGGGTGGTGGCGCCGCCACAGTCCTTCGCTTGGCTCGTCACGTCCCGACCCTCCTCAGTGACGCCAGGTCGGTAGCAGCCCGATGCGATCGCGTCGCGCAGCAAGTCCTGTTCGCGACGGTGGACCCGGTCACCGGCGTGGCGGCTCGCGGCGAGATCGAGCGTCGCCTCGAATCAGCGGCGGTCGGCGACATCGTGTGCCTGCTCGACCTGGATGAGTTCAAGCACGTCAACGACACGCTGGGGCACATCGCCGGAGACGACGCACTGCACCTCTTCGGATCCTTGCTGCGGTCGACGATGCGGGACGCCGACTTCGTCGGGCGGTACGGCGGCGACGAGTTCATGGTGATCATGGCGGCAGTGCCGCCTGACGTCGCGCGGAGGCGAATGCTGGCCCTGGCAATTGCCTGGGCAGCCGAAGACATCCACCAGAGCACCGTTTCGGTCGGGTTGGCGCCCATCGACGATCTCGGTGCGACCGTCGCGCGAAGCGCAGCGGACCGGGCGCTGTATCGCGCGAAGCGGTCAGGCCGGAACCGGGTCGCGGTGGCAACCCCGGAAGAGTACGTGTCCCACCAGCGGGTGACCCGGCCGTATCAGCTGAGCCAGTCGGTGATGGGGTCGATACCGAAGTAGACGACGAAAAGGGCGGCAACCACCCAAAGCAGTGGGTGGACCTCGGAGGCCTTGCCCCGGACGAGCTTGACGAAGACGTAGGCGAGGAAGCCGGCGCCGATGCCGACCGTGATCGAGTAGGTGAACGGCATCAAGACGATCGTGAGGAATGCCGGGATCGCGATCTCCACGTCGTCCCAGTCGATTCCCTTGACCTGCTGCATCATCAGGAAGCCGACCAGGACGAGCGCGGGTACGGCAGCCTCGCTCGGGATGATGTCGACCAGCGGTGCGAACAGCATGGCCAGCAGGAAGAGCACCCCGGTCACCACCGAAGCAAGTCCGGTGCGGGCGCCCTCGCCGACGCCCGCCGCGGACTCGATGTAGGACGTGTTCGACGACACCCCGGCAGCTCCGCCCGCCGCAGCCGCCACCGAGTCGACGATCAGGATCCGTTGGGTGTTGGGCGGCGTACCGTCCTCGTCGAGCAACCCCGCCTCGGCCCCGATCGCCGTCATCGTCCCCATCGTGTCGAAGAAGTCGGCCAGCATGAGGGTGAAGACCAGCAATAGCGCGGAGACGGCGCCGACCTCCCCGAACGAGCCGAAGAGGTTGAACTCGCCGAGCGTGCCGAAGTCCGGCGTGTCCACGATCTTGTCGGGCCACTCCGGGACGTTCAGGCTCCATCCTGTGGGCCCGTCCTGGCTCGACCCGAGGTCTCCGATCGCCTCGACGACGATCGCGATGACGGTGGTCGCGAGGATTGAGAGGAGGATGGCGCCTCTGACCTTCCGGACCCAGAGTGCGACGACTAGCACGAGCCCGATCGAGAACACGACGACCGGCCAGCCTTGGAGAGAGCCGCCTGGGCCGAGCTGAACCGGCACGGTGGTGCCGGCCGCGTCGGGGATCCGGCGTACGAACCCGGCGTCGACGAACCCGATCAGCGCGATGAACAGACCGATCCCGACCGAGATCGCCACCTTCAGCTGCGCGGGTATCGCATGGAAGACAGCGGTTCTGAACCCGGTCAGGACCAGGACGAGGATGACCAGGCCCTCGAGCACGACCAGGCCCATCGCGTCGGCCCAGGTCATCTGGCTCGCGATCGCGAATGCGACGAAGGCGTTGAGGCCGAGGCCGGCGGCCAGAGCGAGGGGATAGTTGGCGACGACCCCCATCAGGATCGTCATCACGGCGGCCACCAGTGCCGTCCCGGCGGCGATCGCCGCGAGGTTCGGTGCGTCGCCGCCGCCGAGGAACTTGCCGTCGGCGTCCGTCGCGAAGCCGAGGATCAGCGGGTTGAGGACGATGATGTAGGCCATCGTGAAGAAGGTGACGATCCCGCCCCGAACCTCGCGCTCGATCGTGGAACCGCGCTCGGAGATCTTGAAGAAGCGGTCAAGCGGGCCGGACGGTAACGACCTGCCGCTGTCGGCGTTGGGCACGGCCCGCATCTTGGCAGAGATCGAGGTGACCCGGAAGCCGCAGGTGTTTCGGCATTGCCCGGCGTGGGTTAGCGTTCAAGGCGATGGAATTCCGTGAAGACCAGCCGAGCGTCCACGAGATCGGCAACCGTACCTACATCGTGGCCGACGTAGAGCCTCTCGACGTCAACGGCATCCGCACGGTCGAGGTCGGTACGGCGCTGTGGCTGATCGGGTTCCTGGCGCTGCTGCCGTTCTATGGTCGGCTCTCCGACGACGGGCACACCTGGTGGCTGTGGACCTGTCTGGCGGGCTTCGGGTTGGGCCTGTTCGGTCTGGAGTACTGCCGGCGCCGCAAGAAGGCCCGCGCGTCCAGGGGCTGAGTCAGAAGCTCTCGATCTCGTCGCTGGTAAGTGTGTCGAAGACGTGCTCCGCGAGCGGCTCGGGCAGTTGCTTCTTGCCGAGCTGGACCTCGGAGTGGGCGCCACAACCATGGTCGAACGAGACGACTCTGCCGTCGTCGTTGGCGTTGCCGTTGGCGCACACGCCGAACATCTCCGCCATCGGGCCGGCCAGCCGGACCAGGAAGCCACACGTCGTGCACGTGGCGGGAGCCGACTGGGCCAGCGGCGCCTCGGGGCCGGCGTCGCCGTCGTACCAGCGCTGCGCGGCCAGGTCGCGGCCCTCCATCGACAGGGTGCGCACCCGGCCGAGATAAAGATCGGCACTGACCTTCTTGATCTGGGCCTTGTCGTCCGGCGTGAGGTCGTCGTCGCCGAAGGAGTAGGTCGGGACCAGGCGAGGGTCGCCGTCCTCGACGGGAAGCAGGTCGCCCGGTGAGAGGTCACCAGGCTGGAGCCGCTGGCTGTACGGCACCCATTCGGGCGCCACGATCGCCTCGGCGCCAGGGATCAGCACGACCTCGTCGACCGTGGCGTGCTTCTGGCGGGTTGCCCTGGTGAGGGTGACCGACCAGCGCCAACCGTGGTAGCCGGGGAGCCGGCACTCGAACAGATGGGTGACGACCCGCTCGCCTTCGCCTTCGAAACCCAGGTGGTCACCGAAGTCGGATGCCCCGGCCTGTTCGAGGAGGGCGGAGCGAGCGACGTCGACAGCCTTCGTCAACGTCGCGTCGGGCTTGGGGGCAGCAACCATCACGAGCCAGAGTCTAGGTCACGTTCGGCGGGCCGGTGTCCGGTACTCAGCAGGTCTTCGGGTCCGGCACTCAGCAGGTCTTCGGGTCCGGTTGTCGGTGGCTAAGGCAGGATGGAGACATGTCCGCGCCAACGCCTCCTCGGCCACCCGGCGAGGAGCAGCGGTGGCGCGATCCACACCCCACGGACCCGCCGCCGACCAAGGGGGCCAGGGCGGCCGACGCGGCCCGAACGAGCGCTCGGGTCACCGCGAAGGGGGCCCGGGCAGTGGCCCGGGGCACGGCCCGTTTCAGCACGTTCTCGTTCCGGCAGGCCCGCCGGGCGTCCCATGCGGAGGGCGCGGGCGACTCGGGGCTCAGTCGGCTGATCGAACTGCATGCGTTCAACGCTGCCGGGGACGCTGCGGTGGCGATCTCGCTCGCCGGCACGTTGTTCTTCCAGGTCCCCAGCGGTGAGGCCCGTGGGCAGGTAGCGCTGTTCCTGGGGCTCACGATGCTTCCGTTCGCGATCGTGGCCCCGCTGATCGGGCCGTTCCTCGACCGGTTCAGCCACGGCCGGCGCTGGGCGATCGGCGGCACGATGGCGATCCGGGCCTTTCTGGTCTGGGCGCTCGCGAGCGCCGTCGTCACGGAGTCCAAGTGGATGTTCCCGGCAGCGTTGGGCGTGCTGGTCTCGTCCAAGGCGTACGGCATCACGCGGTCGGCCGCCGTACCTCGGGTGGTGCCGGCCAACCTGACCCTGGTCAAGGCCAATGCGCGGATCTCGCTCGCAGGCATCGTCGGTGCCAGCATCTCCGCTCCCATCGCGGGGTTGGCGGCGACGATCGGGCCGGAGTGGTCGCTGCGCTACGCGTTCCTGGTGTTCGTGGGAGGGACGATTCTCGCGATCCTGCTCCCTGCGAAGGTGGACGCGAGCCAGGGCGAGGACTCGATGGCGCTGCTGCCGGGCAATACGGGCAAGACTTCCACCCGGCGTCGCTTCGGGATGCCACGGCAGGTCGCGCACGCCCTCCGGGCCAACTGTGGCCCGCGCTGGTTGTCCGGGTTCCTGACCATGTTCATGGCCTTCCTGCTGCGGGAGAACCCGATCAACGGCCTGAGCACCGGGCTGCTGCTCGGCATCGTGATCGGGGCAGCCGGGCTGGGCAACGCCCTTGGCATCGGACTCGGTTCACTGGTCAAGAAGATCAACCCGGCCATCACCGTCGTGATCGCGCTCGCAGGCGGGGCGGTGATGTCGTTGCTCGCCGCGTTGTTCTACGGAGTCCTCACGGTCGCCTGCCTCGGCCTGGTCGCCGGGCTGTCCCAAGCCCTGGCCAAGCTCAGCCTCGACTCGACGATCCAGGCGCACGTGCCCGAGCGCGTCCAGACCAGCGCCTTCGCCCGCTCCGACACCGTGCTCCAGATGGCCTGGGTGATCGGCGGCTTCGTCGGGATCGCCATGCCGCTCATCCCGAGCCTCGGTCTAGGCGTCGGAGCCGCCGTACTAGGTGCCTGGCTGGTCCTGGTCCTAGCCAGCGCCCGCCGCCCCCGCCCCCAAACAGAACCACCCGCAGAACCACCAACCGACCCCCCGACAGAGCCCTTCCGCAAACGCTGACCCAAGACAAAGCGACGAAAGCAAGCGGAACCACAGACAGAGCCCTGGCACACGCTGAACCACAGCCAGAGCCGAGTCGGCGCCAGTTTCCCAAGCGAGCCCCAGCGAGCGCCGCGGAAACTGGCGCCGACTCGGCGAGCCACCCACGACGGGCGAGGGAAAAGCAGGCGGCAACCAAAGCGGGTTTGTCTTAACCGCAACCACAGCGGGAAACTCACGCCGACTCGACCAGCAAACGCCGGAAACTCACGCCGACTCGGCGCGCACGCGCGGGAAACTCGCGCCGACTCGGCTGGATCAGTCGAGCTCGTCGGCGAGTGCGCGGAGAAGCTTGGCGACGGGGGCGGCGGTCTTGTGGTCCGGGGCGTGACCGCGGCGGAATCCCTCGCCCATCCCGTCGAGCAGCCGGATCAGGTCCTCCACGATCAGGACCATCTGCTCGGGCTTCTTCTTCGGCGGGCGCGCGGCGGCACGCTGAGCCTTGGCCACCGAGGGCTGGGGGTCGAGAATCCGAACCTGCAGCGCCTGCTCGCCCTTGCGGCCCTGGGCGATTCCGAACTCCACCCGCGTGCCGTTCTTCAGCGTGGTCACGCCGGCGGGCAGCGCCTCGGAGCGCACATGGACGTCGGGTCCGTCCTCCTGGGACAGGAACCCGAAGCCTTTATCGGCGTCGTACCACTTCACCTTGCCAACCGGCACCGGATCGACCTCTTCTTGCTCAGGCGCACCCGGCCTCCCGCCGCATGCAGCGCCCAAGGATATGCGCGCGGAGGCCGGAACGACGAACCAGTTAGCGGTATTCCTCGGGATCGGGCAGAAGTTCGTTCATCGAACCCGACCGGAATCCGCGCGGATCGACGGTTGCGGCGTCGAATCCGGCGTCGATCACAGCCTTTTCGACCGCCCCGATGTCGAGCCCCGGCAACAGGCTCGACTCGATCTCGATCGAGGCTCGATCGCCGAGGTCGCGGACCCGGAGCTGGCGTGCGGTTGGCAGCAGGTGGCGTAAGGCGGCCTCGGCCCGCTCCACCCGTCGCAGCCGGAACGGCGTCACCTCGACGCCGTACGCCACCCGTGACGAGAGGCACGCAGCGGCCGGCTTGTCCGAGGTCGGCAGGCTCCAGGCCCGCGACGCAGCCCGGATCTGCTCCTTCGTGAGACCCGCATCGAGAAGTGGCGTGATCGCCCCACGTTCGTCGGCGGCCCGGATGCCCGGCCGGAAGCCGGCAACGGCGTCGTCGGCGTTGGTGCCGGTGGCCACGTGGGCCAGGCCGTGCTGGTCGGCGAGTGGCGTGAGTACGTCGAGCAGCTCGGCCTTGCAGTGGTAGCAGCGGTCACCCGCGTTGGTCCGGTAGCCCGCCCTTTCCATCTCGTGCGTCGAAGGCGTCAGCACCCGCACCCCCAGCGACTCCGCGAACGACCGGGCGGGGTCGCGTTCGTCCATGGGGAGAGAGTCGCTGTAGGCCGTCGCCGCCGCCACCCGATCGGCTCCCAGGGCACGGACGGCGGCAGCCAGCAGAAAGGCACTGTCCGCGCCGCCGCTGAAGGCGACCAGCACGCTGCCCCGCGCCTCCAGGTCGCGCGCCAGGGCGCCAAGCCGGACGTCGAGCAGGTGCTCGTCGAGCCAGGCGGGGAACTCCGTCAGGTCTTCGAGTACGACGTGGGTGCCGGCCTCGACCAGCTCCTCGCGGGTGCACCCACCGGTCAGCACGGAGACGCTGATCGCGCCGGCTGCCAACGCGCCTTCGACGTCGTGCACGTGGTCACCGACGTAGACGGTTGCGCCTTCCTTGCGCAGGACGTCGGCCTTCCCGGTGCCCCACACCCAGCCTTCGAGGTGGTCGACGTCCAGGCCCAGGTGGTCGACGTGCAGCTGGGCGTTCGCCGCGAACTTGCCGGTGACCAGGATGACCCGGCCTCCGTGCCGACGGACGGCCGCCAGCGCATCGTGCGCGCCCGGGAACACCTCGACGGGCGTGATCGCGTAGTCGGGATAGAGCGCCCGGAACCGGTCTCCGGCCGCGGCGACCTCGGCGTGCGGAAGGTGCTCGACCAGCAGGTGATCGAGCGGCGGGCCGAGCTTTGCTGTCATCTCTTCCAGGGGGAAGTCGACCCCCAGCTCGGCGCCCAGCGCGCGCAAGGTCGCGGCGAATCCGGGCACGGTGTCGATGAGCGTCATATCGAGGTCGAAACCGATGACGGGTCCTGCTGGGGGCACGCTCCCAATGTAGAAGGCAGGGTGCGACTGACGGTAATTCACTTCGGGCTGTCATCATGGACCACTTGGCGGGACAATCGGGGCGCGTGAGTTGGGAGTTACAGGAATGCAAGGGATTGCGGCGGCAGGATCGCAGCGGCGTGTCTGCGCCGCCGTGACAGCGGTCGCTGCCCTCGCCACCGTCCTCAGCAGCGCGTGGACTGGCGCGGCTGTGTCCAAGGAGGCGGCCCCGGTCGAACCGACCCTCTACCTCGTCACGCTCGAGGGTGGCGCGGCCTCCAACCACGCAGGCCCAGCCGACGCCGCGTACCTCGAGACCCTCCGGCTCCGGCAGGACCGCGTCCTGGCCGCAGTGGGAGCTCCTGAGCCGGTCTACAGATGGACCACCGCCCTCGACGGCTTCGCCGTGCGACTCACGCAGACCCAGGCCCACGACATCGTGGCAGTGCCGGGCGTCGACTCGGTCGAGCCCAACGCCGTTCGCCGACTGGCCGCGGCGCCCTCGTCCGCCGGCGCGAGCGCGGCAGCCGTGGAACAGCAACGCGGCGGCGCTGGCGTCGTCATCGGACTGGTCGACTCCGGTCTCGACCCGGACAGCCCCGTCTTTGCCACGGTTCCGGACCTGGGCAGAGGCGTACCCGGATTCTCCGGTGTCTGCGAGGCGACCGAGGACTGGCCCGACGGCGCATGCTCCAGCAAACTCGTCGGCGCGCGCTGGTTCGTCGCCGGTTTCGGGTCAGACAACCTGCGCAGCACCTCCTCGCTCTCCCCCCGCGACGACAGCGGCCACGGCACGCTGGTCGCCTCGGTCGCCGCTGGCAACTCGGGCGTCTCGGTCAAGGTCGGCGCCCAGTCGCTGGGGGCCTATGCCGGTACGGCGCCTCAGTCGCGGCTCGCCGTCTACAAGGCGTGCTGGACCGCCCCCGACCCCGAACATGACGGCTGCTCGACGGCCGACCTCGTCACCGCCATCGACCGCGCCACAGCCGACGGGGTCGACGTCCTCAACCTGTCGGTCGCCGGCGGCTCCCTCTTCGACACGGTCGACACGGCCCTGCTCGGGGCCGCCCAGAGCGGCGTCTTCGTGGCGGCCGCGGCGGGCAACAACGCACGCTCGAGCTACGCCGCACACCCGGCGCCGTGGGTCACCACGGTCGGCGCGGTCACCGGGCCGATCCGGGGAGGCAGGATCTCGATGAGCGGCCTCGGCTCCTTGCCCGGGGCGATGAGCTCTCGCCGAACCGTCACGGCGCGCTTGGTGTCCAGCACCTCCATCGCCGCCTCCGGCTCCAGCCGGGCCGACGCGAGGATCTGCCGTGCCGGGTCCCTCGACGCCAGTCGCGCCGCCGGCAAGATCGTGATCTGTGAGCGGGGCGGCATCGGACGCGTCGACAAGTCCCAGGCCGTGGCCCTTGCCGATGGCGTGGGCATGGTGCTTGCCAACCGCCGCGGTAGGGACGTGCACGCCGACTTCCAGCAGGTCCCCACCCTGCACCTCGCCGCGAAGGCCGCGCGCACCTTGCGCGGCTGGCAGCGTTCGCGACCTGGCGCCGAGGTCACGATCCGCCCCGGCGCGGGCGTGGGAGGCGCGCGCAGCGTGGTGCGCTGGTCGGCACCCGGCGACCCCCGGGGCGACCTGGTCAAGCCGGACGTCACCGCACCAGGCGTCGACGTGCTGGGCGCCGTACCCCCGTCTGCGGAGTCCTCGGCCCGCTGGAACTTCTTCTCCGGCACTTCAGCGGCCACTGCTCGCGTCAGTGGCCAGGCAGCGGTGATCCTGGCGCGGCATCGCGACTGGTCGCCGGCGCGCGTGCAGTCGGCGTTGATGACCTCGGCCCGACGGGTGACCGGCGACCCCTCGTCGCTGAGCCAGGGCGCAGGTCGGACTCGCCTCGACCCGGCCCTGCATCCCGGGCTCGTCTACGACGTCGACACCGGCGACTACCGGCGCTACCTCTCAGGACGCCTGGATGGCCGCGACCTCAACCTGCCGTCGATCAAGGTCGAAGGGCCGGCCGTCATCAGGCGCACGGTCACCAACGTCGGGCGACGCGCGATGTACTACTCGGTCAAGGCCCATGGATTCACCCTCCACCGCGTCTCGATCACCCCGGCCGCGATCCGGATCCGTCCCGGCGAGAGCCGCACCTACACCGTCACCATCACCGGTCCTACCCGCCGCCAGGTCGACAGCGGCTGGGTCACCTGGCGCGGCGCCAACGGGACGCGGGTTCGGATCCCGGTCGTCATCTCCGACTGACCGGCCAGCGATCAAAGCGCGACTTTGGCACACGCCTTCTCGAACGCGCTTCCGGCCGCCCCGACCTCCGTGATCAGGATCTCTCCTTCGGAGGTACCGACACCGTTCGTGTCGAGTTCGTTGCCGAACGCCACCTTCTTGGACGCGTACGTGTGAATGTCGTTCGCAATCCGAGTCCACCGAGGTTGACGTCTTCCGCGTCTGCCGCGAGGGCAACTGCGCGCTGACGATGAGCCGAAGAGTTCGCCACCACGGCGTCCATCGTCGCGCCGCCGAACCCCACAGACATCTCGTAGTGCGCGCACGCTTGCCTGACCAGGCCGATCCCCGCACTGGGGCTCGGCGTGACGGCTTGGTTCCTCGTCAAGGCGGACGGAGACGCCGCCGCTCCTGGCCCGGGCGAGGGCTGATCGCCCATCGCCGCAACCAGCCATGAGAGCGACGACGCTGATGGTCAGAAGAAAGGCGCGCATGGCTGTCCCGAGTTAGTGCGCCATCAGACGACGCCTTGAAGCCTTCAGCGTAGGCACAAGCAGCAGCAGTCCGTACTGGTAACGCGGATTATTGGCACGCCCGCTTCTGCGGCACCGCGGGACCATGCCCTTCGTGTGCCTCAGATCACACGCCGGAGCAGGTAAATGTCCATCAGCCACCCCGCGCTCTCTCTCGTCGTACGACGCGCGGAATCGATCTCGCCGATCACGTCCGCGACCCGACCCGCCACCAGCGCTTCGTCCGCGGTGCCGAGGTTGGCTCCCCACCAGATCAGCCAGTCGGCGAGCTCGGGATCATGCAGCGGGTCGAGGCCGCGGTTGAGCATGACCACGACGTTGTCCTGCCCCTCCGCGATTGCTTCGGCGAGCGCGCGCCCGGTGGTGACGTGGATCGGTCGGCCAACGTCGTGCAGCACGATCCGGTGCCGCGCGGCGAGGAGCTGGATGCTGGAGATGCC
>CAWJOJ010000022.1:0-378621 GCA_963844385.1 uncultured Actinomycetota bacterium
GAAATCGGGTGGCCGTCTTCGGATCACAGCGGCCCGACAGCCCTGTCGCCGCCGCCCACTATGAGGAGGAAAACCATGCGTGCACGTAACAAGACGACCATGACGCTCATCGCAAGCATCGCCGCGGCCGGCGCCATCGCCGCGGCCACACTTCCGGCCAACGCCGCCGACAAGGGCGACGCCTCGTCGAGTCGAGTACCGCCAAGACGGTCACTGGAGCCGCCGTCGCGGGCAAACACGCGGCGCCGCCACCTGGCGGCGCCCAGCTGAGGACGGGCGACGTCTGCTCCGCCTACGGCGATGGGCACGGAGACCTGTGCCTGTGGTACTTCTCCAACTTCAGCGGCAGCCGGACCGGGTTCCTGCGCAACGACGCCAACCTGGTCGACGACCGCTTCGTCAGCGCGGGATCCGGTCAGGGCGCGGTCGTGACCAACAACGCCGAGTCGGTCTGGAACTATGACCGCTTCGTCACCGCGTGGGTTGCCACGTCGCCCAACTACGGCGGGTCCAACGGGTTCATCAGCCCGAACTCCGGTGGCAACTTCAACGCGACCTACAAGAACAACACTGAGTCCATCTTCTGGGCTTCCTGAGGTCGACAGCACGGTGCCGAAGCCCTGCCCGGAAGTCAAGGATCCGGGCAGGGCTTCGGCCCGCATCCATCACGAACTCAATCACGCAGTCAATCACGGACCTATCGCGGACGGAGCTTGAGCGCACCATGACTACTGGATGGCCCCGAAAGAAGGCAGCGCGGCTCCTCTGCGCGGTGGCCCTGGTGATCGGACTAGCTGCCTGCTCAACGTCCAACCGGTCCAACTGCGTCTCCCGACGCCGCAGAGGGCGACGCAACGAGCACTGGCCTCCCGGTTGTCACGGAGGTGCCCCAGCTCGTCGCGAGCATCGACCTGCGGCTGCCGCTCGACGACTACATTCCCTCCATCAACGAGGTTCAGCGCTATTGGCCTGGCGCGCCGCGAGCTCATCGGTCAGTGCATGCAGCGTCTCGGGGTCGACATCGCGATTCCGAAGCCGGTGACCGGCGTCGGGCCACGAACCTGGACGGAGCGCAGGTACGGCATCACCGATGCGGCCGAGGCCGCGGTCCTGGGCTACGGCCTCGGGAAACGCGATCCCAGCGCCCATCGCGACCCGACCCGCGGACCGAATTGAGCCCCCTCGCACTCGCCGTCCTGACCGGCGAGGGCGCCGCTCTTCCGATCGGACTGCAGGTGCCGGCCGGCGGGTGCTCCGGAGACGCCGAACGCGCTCTCCAGGGACCGGACGGCGACCAGGTGGCGGATCGGTACCTCGCGCAGCAGTTGTCGCAGGAGAGCTTCGGACGCAGCCAACGCGACCCCCGCGTGCTCGCCGCGTTCCAGCGCTGGTCTGAATGCATGCGCGGCGAGGGCCATGACTACGACGAGCCACTGGCGCCGTTCTCTGACCGCAGCCTGCAGCACGGCGCCACCCGCAAGGCAATCGATACCGCTGTCGACGACGTGGAGTGCAAGCGGCGGACCAACCTGGTCGGCATCTGGTACGCCGTCGAGTCCGCCCACCAGGACCTCCTCATCGAGGACAACCGTGCGGCCCTGGCCACGCTGGCCGAGGCCAATGCGGCTACCTCCGCGGTGGTTGCCCGAGTGCTTTAGTGCGCGGTCACTCAGCCGAGCAGGTGGTCGAGGGCCCGGGCCACGAACTCCTCTCTCTGGTCGGCGGTGGTGAGCCCCTCGGCACCGAAGCCCGTGAAGACGGTGTCGTCGGTCGTGGTGGCGGCACCCTCCTCGAAGGCCTTCTGGGTGCGGGTCCAGTTGTTCGTCTCCCGCGAGCCCTCCGGGGCCGGGGCCAGTGTCCAGCCGCCGAGATCGGCCTCGAAGGACGTCTCCTCGGTCGCCACCCCGTCGAGCATGACGGAGGTGTCGTCCACGAAGACGCCCAGCCCCTGCGTGCCCCAGTCGGTCAGGTAGCTGATGGACAGCTCGACCTGCTTGCCGGCGTACGCCGACAGGTCGACGTTCCACTCCTGCCAGCCCGAGCTGTTGCCGGTGGCCGCGTTCCAGCTACCGGTCGAGCCGGTGGGGGAGCAGTCCGCACCCTGGTAGTGCGCGACGTGCGGATGGATGTCGTCCCAGCCCGCAGCACACGACTCACCGGTTTCCTGGGTCGTGTGGCCGTTGGTGTCCGGGAGCGTGGTCCAGGCGTCGGTGCCGACCTCGTGCGCCTCGACGATCACGTAGTCCCAGTCGGCCTCGGTGTCGTGCGAGATCTGGAAGTTCAGCTCTCCAGACGTCGCCGAGGTGAGGTCGACCGTGCGGGTCATCCGCTTCCAGCCCTGGTCGGCCAACTGGCTGTACACGTACCACTCGCCCGTGTGCGGGTCGTACGGCGCGGCGCCGGGCCGGTCCCATTTCACCGGGGCCGAGCTCGCGAACTGCGGGAAGTCGGCCGGCGGCAGGAAGCTCGAGGTCGCCAGCAGAGACGCCGTGTGGATCTGGTTGTCGGCGGAGTCGCCACCGTTGAAGGTGCCGGCGAACCCGTCGAAGGCACCACCCGCTGCGCCGCTCACGCCGAACGGACCCTCGTCTCCGGTGCCGCCGTCGCTCACATAGTTGTAGGCGCCCAGCCAGTACTGCTGGAAGTCGTTGAACAGCGGTAGGCACGGGTAGGTGTCGGGGGTCGTGCACTCCGGTGGCGCAAACGGGTTGTAGTCGTAGACGCCGTTGGCCGCCTGGGCGAACTGGTTGAACTGACCGGTCACGAGTGCCTTGCCACCCTCGTTGAGGTAGTCACGCACGGCAAGCTCGATGTCGAGCGAGAGCTTCGCCGCCGTGCCTGCGGGCTGTGCGGCGTCACGCGTGATGATGTCGTCACCCGTCTCCCACACGACCGCGTCGTAGTGGGACAGCACGCCGAGGTGATGGGGAGCGGTGCGGCCGTTGGCGTCGACGTCGTACACGTCGGAGGTGTAACCAGCCGCGGTCAGCGCGGCGGCGTAGTCGTCGGCGTACTTGGCGCTGGCCACGCCCTGGACCGGGCTGGCGCCGGTGACGTCCTCCGCGGCGAGGATGAGTACGTCGCCACCGACGTCGGCTGCCACCTCGTACGTGAACGGAGCGCTGCTGACCCGGCCGGTCCCGGGCTTGACCCCGGTGAACCAGACCTCGACCGAGTCGCCCGGTTGCGTGCGCCTGACCTTGCCGCGGAACTCGGCGTAGTAGTCGTTGTGGGTCTTCCCGTAGCGCTCACCGCCGCGCCACTGCCACGTCTTGGACGACTGGGTCCGGCCGTCGTTCACGGAGTACTTCAGGCGCAGGTTCTTGATCGCCCGCTTCGCAGTGACCCCGACCAGCTGTGACCTGGCGTGGGAGACGGCGAACGGGTCGGCGACGAGGTCGGCGGCGGTACGGCCGACGGCGGAGACCGGGTCGTCCGGGTCATGTGTGGACTTGGCGACCGAGAGCGCGAACGCGATGTTCTTCTCGAACTCGGCCTGGATCAGCTCCTCGTCGTCCGGGAAGTTGAAGCCGCTGACGCAGTCCTCGGGCAGCCACTCGTCGTCAGGGTCGGACGCCGAAACCGTCTGGCAGGTCGTCATCTCGGGGGTGAAGCCGAGGGTGCCGTTCCGGACGGTGGCGTGGGTGTCGGTGTCGCCGTTGGTGGTGTAGAGCTCGGCGGAGATGTCCGGGTCGTAGCCAGGGACCGCGGGGTTCTCGTCGTCGCCCACCATCGCCTCGTAGATCACGTCGTCGGGCGACGGGGTGCTCACCTGCCAGCCGATGCCGTACAGCAGCAGTTCCGCTGCCGAGTGGTAGTTGATGAAGAACTCGAACCCGATCCTGTCGAAGAGCCGGGCGAGGGCCTTTGTCTCCGGCTCGGAGTTCGGGCCGGTGCCGCGGTAGGTCTCGCTGTCCGGAGATGGGGAGGAGCCCTCGTTGTCCCATCCCCACTTGACCGCGAAGTTGCGGTTCGGGTCCACGCCGTCGCCCGGCGTGATGGTTCCGTCGCCGTTGTTGTCGCGGAGGTTCTTGCGCCACAGCCGCTCGTCGGAGAACGTGAAGTCGTATCCGTCGGGGTTGGCGACCGGCAGGAACCAGAGCTCGGTGGTGTTCACGATGCGGGTCAGCTCGGCATCCGTGCCGTAGCCGTCGAGGTAGTGGTGCATGAGGCGCCGGTTCATCTCGGGGGTGATCCACTCGCGCGCGTGCTGCGCTCCGGCGTACAGGACCGACGGACGTTTGCCGTCCGTGAGTGCCTTGGCTCCTTGGTGACCTTGAGTGCCAGGATGGGCTGCCCCTGGACGGCTCTCCCGATCGTCACGAGCTTGGTGATCGCGGGGTGCGCGGCCGCGGTGGCGCGGAGCTCGTCGGCGATCCCGCCCGGCTCACTGTAGGACCGGTAGACGTCGTAGCCGGCGGCGTTCTGCTCGGCCGCCACCACGGAGGCCTCTCGCCGTTGATCCGCTTGAGCGTGACCGACATGCCCTCGGAGCGGAGCTTCTGGGCCTGGGGCTCGGTGATCACGGCTTCGAGGTCGACCAGGCCCTTGCCGGCTCTCTTCAGCGATCGCGTGGTGGGCGTCGATGCCGACCTCCTCGAGCTTCTCCAGCCTGACTGGCGGGAAGTTCGACGACGTAGACCTCGAGCCGGTCGCCCCGGTCCGGGGCAGCCATGGTGGTGCTGGCGGGTGGAGCCGCCAGGACGGTTCCGCCAACGAGGGCGAGTACGGCGAACTTGGTGAACAGCGAGCGCATGACCCACCCCTACTGGCTGGAGAACGGACCTGCTCACATTTGTGTGAGTTAGGTGCAGGTGTCAAGGGCGGCCAGCCGAATTTGCCCGCGGGCCTCCCTGAGTGCGCTGACCTCGAGTTGGTCCTCGATCTGGAGGAGCGCCCATCTCTCGAAGCCCACCGAACGAGAGGGCCACATCGTCGCATGGCGCGGCCCTTCAGCCGGTGCAACTGCGCTGGCCCGCAGCATCGCTGCTAGCCTCTTTAGGCAAGCCTTACCTAAAGGGAGTAGCGGTGCTGGCGAACTACCTGATCGGTCTGCGCGAGGGACTGGAGGCCAGCCTGGTCGTGGTCATCCTGATCGCGTACCTGGTCAAGTCCGACCGACGGCAGCTCCTCCCCCGGCTCTGGGCGGGGGTCGCGGTGGCGATTGCCGTGTCGCTCGCTTTTGGCGCACTCCTGACGTTCGGCCCGCGGCGCTTGACGTTCGAGGCGCAGGAGGCGATCGGCGGCATCCTGTCCATCGTCGCGGTCTGCTTCGTGACCTGGATGGTCTTCTGGATGGCCAGCCATGCGCGCGGGCTGTCCGGCGAGCTACGGGGCAAGGTCGACAAGGCCGCCGACGCCGGCCGCGCCAGCCTGGCGGTCGTGGCGATGCTGGCCGTCGGCCGCGAGGGCCTCGAGACCGCGCTGTTCCTGTGGGCCGCGACCCAGGCGGCGACGAGTGCCGACGGCTCCACGACCACGCCGTTGGTGGGTGCGCTGCTCGGCATCCTCACTGCGGTCGCCATGGGCTACGCGTTCTACAAGGGCGTGCTCAGGATCAACCTCGCCAGGTTCTTCGCCTGGACCGGTGTGATCCTGATCGTCGTCGCCGCCGGCGTCCTCGCCTACGGCGTACACGACCTCCAGGAGGCCGGGATCCTGCCGGGCCTCAACAGCCTGGCCTTCGACGTCAGCAAGCAGATCCCGCCGACATCGTGGCGCGGGACCATCCTCAAGGGCACCGTCAACTTCTCGCCGGCCACCACCTGGCTCGAGGCGATCACCTGGGTGGCGTACGTCGTGCCGACCCTCGCCCTCTTCCTCGCGCGGATCAGGAGCAACCGACCCGCCGCCCCTGCGCCTGCGCAGGCCGTACCGACCGCCCAATGAACCGAAAGGCAACACCCGTGCGTCTCCTCCTCGTCGTTCCGGTCTGTGCAGCCGCAGCCCTCACCCTCAGCTCCTGCGGCCTCACCGAGTCCAACGACACCTCGTCCGGTGCCGACGGCCCGATCAGCGTGACGTCGACCGACGACGGCTGCGACGTCTCGCGCACCGAGGTCGGCTCCGGCAACCTGTCGTTCAAGGTGAAGAACGACGGTTCCAAGGTCACCGAGTTCTACCTGTACGGCGAGGACGGTCTGCGCATCGTCGGCGAGATCGAGAACGTCGGCCCCGGCCTGACCCGCGACCTGGTCGTCAACGCCGCTCCCGGCAGCTACGTCACCGCGTGCAAGCCGGGGATGGTCGGCAAGGGCATCCGCGACGCCTTCACGGTCACGGACTCCGGCGAGGAGGACACCATCGAGGGCGTGGACCAGGCGGCCATCGACCAGGCCACGACCCAGTACGCCGCGTACGTGCAGGACCAGTCCGCACAGCTGCTGGAGATGACCGACCAGTTCGTCACGGCGTACAAGAAGGGCGACGACGACGAGGCCCGCCGGCTCTATCCCCTGGCCCGGGTCCACTGGGAGCGCATCGAGACGGTTGCCGAGTCCTTCGGTGACCTCGACCCCGCCACGGACATGCGCGAGGCCGACCTCGAGCCCGGCCAGAAGTGGACCGGATGGCACCGGATCGAGAAGGACCTGTGGCCACCGGCCAAGGGCTACCAGGCGCTCACCCCTGCCCAGCGGGTCACGTTCTCCGACGACCTGCAGGCCAACATCGAGACCCTCGACAAGCGGGTCCAGACCCTGGACTACACCGTCGACCAGATCGGCAACGGCTCGAAGGGCCTGCTCGACGAGGTCGCCACCGGCAAGATCACCGGTGAGGAGGACATCTGGTCGCACACCGACCTCTACGACTTCCAGGCCAACGTCGACGGCGCCCGCGTCGCCTATGAGGGCCTGAAGCCGCTGCTCGACGTCAAGGACCCGGCCCTGTCGAAGGAGATCGCCGAGCGCTTCGAGGCGCTCCAGGCGCTGCTCGACAAGTACCGCGTCGGCGAGGAGGACTTCGTGTTCTACGACACGGTCGGCGAGCCGGAGCGCAAGGAGCTGTCCGACGCGGTCAATGCGCTGTCGGAGCCGCTGTCCAAGATGACGGGAGCCATCACCCTGTGACCGAGCCACAGACCTCGGGCGTGTCCCGACGTCGACTCCTCGGAGTCGCCGGCGCGGGAGCACTCGCGGTCGGGGCAGGTGTCGGCGGATTCGCGGTCGGGAGGGCCGAGGCCGAATCGCCGGGCGCTCCCGGCGACGCGACGTACCCCTTCAACGGTGAGCACCAGGCCGGCATCCTCACCCCGACCCAGGACCGTTTGCACTTCGCTGCCTTCGACGTCACCACCGACTCCCGCGCCGACCTGGTTGCCCTGCTGAAGGCCTGGACCGAGGCAGCTGCCGAGATGACGGCCGGCACGACGGTCGGGGGCGGCGCACCGCTGCCCTATGACAGCCCGCCTGCCGACACCGGCGAGGCGCTCGATCTCTCCGCCGCCGGACTGACCCTGACCTTCGGCTTCGGCCCGACCCTGTTCCAGAAGGGCGGCAAGGACCGGTTCGGGCTCAAGGACCGCCAGCCGAAGCTGCTTCGGGAGCTGCCACACTTCCCGGCCGACAACCTCGACCCGGCGCGCAGCAACGGGGACATCTGCATCCAGGCCTGCGCCCACGACCCCCAGGTCGCCGTACACGCAATCCGCAACCTGGCCCGGATCGGCTTCGGGACCGTCGCGATCCGCTGGGCCCAGCTCGGCTTCGGGCGGACGTCGTCCACGTCGACGAAGCAGGCGACCGCACGCAACCTGCTCGGCTTCAAGGACGGCACCCGCAACGTGAAGTCCGAGGACACCGCCGACCTCGACAAGTTCGTCTGGGTTCGTCCAGAGGACGACGCGAACGCCGACTGGCTGGCCGGCGGCTCCTACCTCGTCGCGCGGCGGATCAACATGCACATCGAACCGTGGGACCGCACCAGCATGCGCGAGCAGGAGAACCTCATCGGACGCGACCGACAGGAGGGTGCGCCGCTCTCCGGTGGCACAGAGTTCACCGACCCCGACTTCGACGTCGAGGGCACCGACGGACCCCTGATCCCGTTGGACGCGCACATCCGGTTCGCACACCCGTCGGCCAACAACGGCGCGAAGATGCTGCGGCGCGGCTACAACTTCACCGACGGCAGCGACGCGCTGGGTCGGCTCGACGCGGGGCTGTTCTTCATCGCGTTCGTGCGCGACCCGGCCACGCAATACATCCCGATGCAGACCCAGCTGTCCTCGAAGGACGGGCTGATGGAATACCTCCAGCACACCGGGTCGGGGCTGTTCGCCGTACCCCCGGGAGTGGCTGAAGGATCCTGGATCGGCGAGTCGCTCTTCAGCTGACCCTGTCGAAGGTCAACCCGGCGCTGATCAAGCGGGCGGTGAGGTTCTCGCCCATCGCCTCCGCGGTGGTGACCTGCCCGGCCACCTTGGGGTTCTCGTCGTAGGCCAGGCACAGCGCCGACTCGGCGAGCATCTTGGCGGTCTCGGTGTAGCCAGGGTCGCCCCCGGACACCCGCGTGTGCACCTTGCGGCCCTCGGACTCGGCGATGAAGTCGACCTTGAACCACGACTTGTCACGCCTGGCCTCGTCCGGGCCCGCCCCCTGCGGCACCAGCTTGAGCAGGCCCTTGCGCAGCGGTGGGACCTGCGCGGCGGTGAACAGGCCGGCCACCGAGACGGCACCGACCGCGGCCACCGGCAGCCGCTTGATCCCGGCGTAGTGCGAGTAGCGGAACTTCGGGCCGTACGACGCCAGCGCCGCTCCCGAGCGCGCCACGATCTGTGCGTCGATCAGCGGCAGCGGCAGCAGCCACACGCCCAGGTCCGGGTCATGGTGGGGCCTGCCGAGGACTGCTCGCGATGAGCGCTCCACCATCTTGGGCTGCGCCTTGATCCGGTCGCGGAACGCCTGCTGGCTCTGCCGGACCCTGGAGAACTGGCCGAGGGCGGAGTGGAAGGTTCCCCCGGAGGGGGTCGCGCTGGCCCGGACCACGCCACGCATGGTCACCGGACCGGTCGGCTTGAGCTGCTCGATCGCGAACATGGCCCCGAGGTCATGCGGGATCGAGTCGAAGCCGCACGCGTGCACCAGCCGGGCACCCGTCGCCTCCGCCGTGGCGTGGTGGAGCAGGTACATCTGGTCGACGAACTCCGGCTCACCGGTCAGATCCACATAGTCGGTGCCGTTCGCGGCGCACGCGGCGACCAGCGGTTCGCCGTACTGAAGGTAGGGCCCGACCGTCGTGATCACGACCCGGGACCGAGACGCCACCGCGTCCAGGGACGCGGTGTCGGCAACGTCTGCATGCAGCAGTTCGATGGCCTCGAGCCCCGGGTCGATGCCCGTCAGATCGGCCCGGACCGTCTCCAGCTTGCCGGGGCTGCGGCCTGCCAGTGCCCACCGGAGGTTGGCGGGAGCGTGGCGGGCGAGGTATTCGGCAGTGAGGGCTCCGGTGAAGCCGGTGGCCCCGAACACCACGATGTCGAAGTCGCGAGAGTCGCTCATGCCTCCGAGTCTTCACCATCGGAGCCCAACGGCGGAACCTGACACCGCAGTCGACCGTCCCATTCTCAAACACGAGCACGAACAAGGGGATTCGGTCATGCGACTCGCAAAGCGAACAGGGATGACGGTCGCGACCATCGCGGCCATGGGTGTCGGGATGGGCGCAGCCTTCGCCGGCGGGGCGGCATGGACGTCTCGTGACCACGATCCGCGGATGGACGCGGCCGACCGCGACGTGCGGCTGGTGCCGGTCAACGCGGCCGTGCGGCCGGCCTCGAGCTGCGATGACCTGCTCGCCCACTACATCGACAACACCATCGATCTGGTCGGACCCTACGGCTGGTTCGGCAACGGGCCGATCTACTACGACTCCGCGATGGGCATGGAGGACTCGGCGGCCTCGTCACCCAGTGCGTCCTCCCCCAGGGCATCCTCGCCCTCGCTCCACAGCGCCACGTCGAGCGGCACCGGCACGAACGTCCAGGAGGCGGGTGTCGACGAGCCGGACGTCGTGAAGTCGGACGGGTCGATCCTGGTCCGCATCGACGACCACGAGCTGACGACGTACGACGTGAGCGGCACCGAGCCGCGCCGACTGGGCAGCGTGGACGTGCCCCGCGAGATCGCCGATCCGGAACTGCTGCTCGCGGGAGACCGGGTCGTCGTGCTCGGCCAGGAGTACGACAACGACTACGACGACGAGTTCGCCCACGAGCTCTACCCGATGGGCCGGACGTCGACGGTCACCCATCAGCTCGACATCGACATCAGCGACCCGTCGTCGCCGACGTTCACCGACCAGCGCAGCTACGATGCGGAGCTGACCAGCGCCCGCCAGCACGGCGACGTCGTCCGGCTGGTGCTCGGATCCGGGCTTCCCGATCTCGACTTCGTGGAGCCGTGGGGGTTCCGGACCGAGAAGGGCGCCGAGGAGCTCAACCGGAAGATCGTGAGCAGGTCGACGATCGAGGACTGGGTGCCCAGCGTCACGACCGACGGCGGATCGACCCAGCTGGCCGACTGCGAGGACATCATCGTCCCGACCGATGCTCCGGCGACCGGCGGTGTCTACGTGGTCGGCTTCGACGCGGACTCACCGGCACGAGACGTCGGTAACCGGGCTCGCGACGGACACCGACCTCGCCTACGAGTCCGCGGACCGCCTCTACGTGGCCACCGGCGGTTCGGTCAGCTTCTGGTGCTGCGAGCTGATGGATCGGGCCGGCCCGGAGGAGGACGAAGGCCGTACGGACGTGCACTCGTTCGCCCTCGACGGCACCGCCACGACCTATGTCGCCTCGGGCACCGTGGACGGCATCGTCGCGGACCGCTGGTCGATGGACGAGTACGACGGGGTGCTCCGGGTCGCCGTCGGACCGTCGTCCGCGACCGGCAACTTCAACTCGATCCTGACCCTCCGCGAGGAAGGGGATGACCTCGTCGAGATCGGCCACGTCGACAAGCTTGGCGTCAACGAGGAGATCCAGTCGATGCGCTGGTACGACGGCCTCGCCGTGATGGTGACCTTCCGCCAGGTCGACCCGCTGTACGCCATCGACCTGACCGACCCCGAGCACCCGCGCGAGCTCGGTCACCTGAAGATCCCCGGCTTCTCGGCCTACCTCCACCCGCTCGGCACCCGCCGGCTCATCGGCATGGGTCAGGCCGGCAACGGGGCCGCCCAGGCCGCCGTGTTCGACCTCAGGGACCTGACCCACCCGGTCCGCCAGACCATGGTCCGCTACGGCGCCGGCACGGTCGCGGCCGCGGGCAACGACCCGCGCCAGTTCACCTGGCTCCCCGACCGCCGGATCGCCCTGACCGTGATCACCCGGGGGTGGAGCGGCCAGACCGGCTACGTCTCCGTGCTGACTCTCGACCACGGGCGCCTCAGCAACCGGATGATCGAGGCTGACTACGGATACGACGACGTCGCCGACATCCGGCTGGTCCCGCTGCCCACCGGAAAGGTCGTCCTGGTCACCGGCGCCGGGGTTTCGTTCCTGAATCTCTGACTCGGCGCTTATGTCCGTCGACATGTCAATGTAGGGCTATGGCCAGGCGAAACCGAGGAGCGGCATGTTTGCTCGTCACCGGCGCCGCCGGCAACGTGGGGTCCGAAGTCGTTCGAGCGCTCACCGATGCGCGACAGGACGTGCGGGCAGTGGTGCGCAACCAGACGCGGTGTCGTTCACCAACGATGTTGAGGTCGTTGGCGGAGATCTGAACGACCCGTCCTCGTTCAGCGCGCCTCGACGGTGCTCAGGCGTCTTCGTCCTGGCCGGATATGCGACCGCTGATCTGGTCGGGTTGGCAGAAGCTGCCGGCGTGAGGTGCCTGGTCCTCCTGTCAGCAGGCTCGGTCCGACCCGAGCTGCGCGACAACGCGATGGTGCGCTTCAACCTCGAGTCCGAGAAGACGGTGCAGCGTCCAGCCTGGCGTGGTCGATTCTGCGACCCAGCGGCTTCATGTCGAATGCGCTGCGCTGGTTGCCGCAGCTCGACCTCGGCGATGTCATCGTCGCGCCGTTCGGGGGAGTGCCCGTTGCCTCCATCGATCCGGCCGACATCGGCTCTGTCGCTGCAGCCGCCTTGCTCGATGCTGCCCACGCAGGCGCCACATATCGGCTCACCGGCCCGGCGCCGATGGTGCCAGGCGAGCAGGTCGCCGTACTCGCGCACGTCCTCGGCCGGCCACTCACCTTCAGGGGGCAGCCAGACGAGAAGGCGTACGCGGAGATGGTGGCGTCGATGCCGATCGACTACGCGGATGCACTTCGCAGCTTCTTCGTGGACGGCACCTACAACGACGCCCACGTGCTTCCCACCGTGCGCGACGTCCTGGGTTGAGCGCCTCGCACGTTCGAACAAGGGGCCGTCGCGAACGCCGGTCGATTCGCGGCAACATCCCGCGCCAGGCGTGTGGTGCTACGGCGTACCGTTGGCGCCATGTGCCGCAACATCCGACCGTTGAACAACTTCGAGCCGCCCGCGTCGAGCGACGAGATCGCGGCCGCCGCGCTGCAGTTCGTCCGCAAGGTGAGCGGGATGAACAAGCCCTCCCAGGCCAACCAGGCGGTCTTCGACAGGGCTGTCGCCGACATCGCCCACATCACGGGTCACCTGCTCGACGACCTGGTCACCAACGCGCCGCCGAAGAACCGGGCCGAGGAGGCTGCCAAGGCCAGGGCCCGGTCCGAGGCCAGATACGCGCGGGCCTGAGTGGCTCCCCACGTGACTGGGGAGTCCGCGCTCCGGCTGATCGGCGACCGCCCCCTCGTCGTACTCACGGGCGCCGGGCTCTCGACGGACTCCGGCGTGCCCGACTACCGCGGTCCGAACGCGCCCGCCCGGATGCCGATGACGTTCCAGGAGTTCATGTCGGGACCGACGTCGAGGCAGCGGTACTGGGCTCGCAGCCACCTGGGCTGGGGCCGGATGCGCCGCGCGCAGCCCAACGCCGGCCACCGGGCGCTCGCGGCTCTCCCGGGGCTGGACCTGCTGATCACCCAGAACGTCGACGGCCTGCACGAGCTGGCGGGCCAGCGCGACCTGGTCGCCCTGCACGGCCGGATCGCCGACGTGATCTGCATGGGCTGTCGGCGTACGTCGACGCGCGCCGCGCTGCAACATCGCCTCGCCGAGCTCAACCCCGGGTACGCCGAACGCCACCCCGAGGCTGCGATCCGCCCGGACGGCGACGTCGAGCTCGAGCAGACCACGGACTTTGTGGTGCCGGGCTGCGACAACTGCGGGGGTGTGCTGAAGCCGGATCTCGTCTTCTTCGGCGAGAACGTCCCTGCGGACCGCGTCGCGCGTTGCTACGCCGCCGTCGACGCGCTCCCCGATCGCGCCGGGGTGCTCCTGGTGGCCGGCTCGTCGCTGACCGTGATGAGCGGGCTGCGCTTCGCCAAGCGAGCCGCACGGGCCGGCACGCCCGTCGCCATCGTCAACAGGGGTACGACGCGCGGCGACGACCTGGCCACGGTCAAGGTCGACGGCGGGTGCAGCGAGTTCCTGACTCAGCTCACGTCGCGGCGTACGGAGAGCAGCATGCCGAGCCCGGTGAACAGCCCCGCGTAACCGAGCATCACCAGAGCGCCCTGCCACCAGGCCAGGAGGCTGGTGATCGGCGTGCTGGCTGACACCATCGCCGATGACGCCATCGAGGGCAGCACCCGCGCGACCGGGTCGAGGTCGATCGCGATCAGGCCGAACGACAACAGCTGCTCGACCAGGAAGACGATCAGGATCAGGCCGATGATGGCCGCGATCTGGTTGCGGATCAGGGTGCCGACCCCGACGCCGATCATCGACCACAGGGCGATGGCCAGCAGGGCCAGGCCCAGGCCCGACCACACCCGGCTGTCGTCGAGTCCCAGGTCGTAGCCCCGGATCGAGATCGCGATCGCGCCCGTCGCCAGCGCGGTGAGCCCGGCGAACACGCCGAAGACGATGCCCATCACCGCATTGGCCAGGAACTTCGCGATCACCACCGGCCAGCGCCGGGGCGTGGCGAGGAAGGTCGGGGTGATGGTCTGGTAGCGGTATTCGCCGGTCATCGCGGTGACTCCCAGGATCGCCGCGAACAGGTACGCCCCACCGAACGTGCTGAACCCGTAGACGTTGCGCAGCGCATCGATGGTGTCCAAACCGGGCGACTCGCCGCCGAAGCCACCGTCCACGCCAGCGAAGGCTGCCGACGCGGCCGCGGACAGCGCCGTGTAGATGAGCGCTCCGGCCAGCAGGCCCAGCCAGAGACGGGTGGAGGTCAGTTTCAGGAACTCGGCCCGGATCAGTCCGGCCATCAGGCAACGCTCGCGGGGTCGGTGGCCGGCGCTGGGTCGCCAGTGAGCTCAAGGAAGACCTTCTCCAGGTCGCTGGCCTCGGTGGCGAGCCCGTGCAGCTCCACGCCGGCGGTGAACGCGACGTGCCCCACCTCGGCAGCACTCGCGCCGGTCACGCGGAGGACTCCATCGTTGCTCTGGGCCGACGCCCCCGAAGGCGGCGAGGGCGTCCAGCAGGGCTTCGGGAGTCGGGGTCTCCACCCGGACGACGCTCGGGCCGGAGTCCAGGTCGGCCAGCGAACCTTCCCGGACGAGCCGGCCTCGAGCGAGCACGATGACCCGGTCCACGGTCTGCTGAACCTCGGTCAGCACATGGCTGGAGACCAGTACGGTCCGGCCCTCGCCGGCCAGGGTCCGCAGGAAGCCACGCAGCCAGGCGATCCCGGCCGGGTCGAGGCCGTTGGCGGGCTCGTCGAGGATGAGTACGCCGGGGTCGCCGAGCAGTGCGCCGGCCAGACCAAGCCGCTGGCGCATCCCGAGCGAGTAGCCGCCGACCCGGCGATCGGCGAAGTCCTGCAGCCCCACCATGCCGAGCACCTCGGCGGCCCGTCCGCGGGCCACGCCGGAGGCCAGGGCCAGCACCTCCAGGTGGCGCACAGCGGAGCGGCCGGGATGGAAGCTCGAGGCCTCGAGCACCGACCCGACGGTCTGCAGCGGCCGGTCCAGCGCGGCGTACGGCGAGCCTCCGATCGTGGCCGTGCCGCTGGTCGGCGCTACCAGACCGAGCAGGCAGCGCAGCGTCGTCGTCTTGCCTGCGCCGTTGGGCCCGAGGAATCCGGTGACCTGCCCGGGCGCGACGGCGAAACTGAGGTCGTCAACGGCCGTGACCGTGCCGAACTGCTTGGTCAGCCCGGCGACCTCGACAATGAGCCCGGACATGTCGCCCTCAGAGCTTGCGCACGAAGATGTGCTCGGCCGCGTCGGGCGCGATCTCCGCGGTCTCGCCTCCGGAGCCGATCAGGACACCCTCATCGGTCGCGACGATGGTGATCGTCTTGTCCGGGATCGCACCCACCCGTCGCAGCGCACTCATGAGGGACTCGTCCTTCTGCATCTCCTCGGAGATCCGCCGGATCAGCACCCGCCGCTCGTCGTCGCCGGCCACCGACGCGAGGGACTCGACTCCGTCCATGAACTCCTCGCCCACCTCGAGTTCGCCGAGCTCGTCAAGGCCCGGGATGGGGTTGCCGTAGGGCGACTCGGTGGGGTGGTTGAGTAGCTCGAGCAACCGCCGCTCAACGGTTTCGGACATGACGTGCTCCCACCGGCACGCCTCCTCATGGACCAGCTCCCAGTCGAGGCCGATGACGTCGATGAGCAGCCGCTCCGCCAACCGGTGCTTGCGCATCACCCGGGTGGCCAGGCGGGTGCCCTCGTCGGTGAGCTGGAGGTGGCGGTCCCCCTCCACGGTCAGCAGTCCGTCGCGCTCCATCCGGGCAACGGTCTGGCTTACGGTGGGGCCGCTCTGGTGCAGTCGCTCGGCGATCCGGGCACGCAAGGGCGTGATGCCTTCCTCGACGAGCTCGAAGATGGTCCGGAGGTACATCTCGGTGGTGTCGATGAGGTCGCTCACTCAGCCATTCTTGCCGATCGATGGGCAGATGGCAGAGTGAGGGTGATGCCCACCGTCATGTGGTTTCGTCGCGACCTCCGCCTCAGCGACCATCCCGCTCTCTCGGCTGCTGCCGCGACCGGTCCGGTGCTGCCGCTGTTCGTGCTCGATCCCGTCCTTCTCGGCTCGGCAGGCGCGCCGCGCAAGGCCTACCTCTCCAAGTCGCTCGCAGCCCTCGACGCCTCGCTCGACGGCTCCCTCGTGATCCGTAGCGGCGACCCCGCGACGGTGGTGCCGGAGGTGGCCCGCGAAATCGGTGCCACCACCGTGCACGTGAGTGCCGAGTGCACGCCGTACGGACGGAAGCGCGATGCGCGGGTCGTCGCCGCCGGAGTCCAGCTCGAGGCAGTCGGGTCGCCGTACGCCGTCACTCCGGGACGGTTGCTCACCGGGGCCGGCAGCCCGTACCAGGTGTTCACTCCGTACCTGAGGGCGTGGCTGGAGCACGGCTGGCGACAACCGGCGGACCACCCGGCTCCCGAGTGGGTTTCGGCCAGGTCGGACCGTCTTCCCGAGTTCACGTCCGACGCCGACCTGCCGCGGGCCGGGGAGTCTGCCGCGCGAGCGCGCTGGGGGGATTTTCTCGAGAACTCGCTCGACGACTACCCCGAGGACCGTGACCGCCCGGACCGGCACGCGACCTCGCATCTGTCGGTGTCGCTGCGCTTCGGCGAGATCCATCCGCGCACGCTGCTGGCCGACCTCGCCCGCGTCGGCAGCCCGGCCGCCGCGAAGTTCCGGGCCGAGCTCGGATGGCGGGACTTCCACGCCGACGTCCTCTGGCACCGACCGGACGCGACCACAAACCCGCTGCGGCCGAGCTTCCGCGCCATGGAGTACGACGACCCCGGCCCGGCGTTCGACGCGTGGCGTGCGGGCCGGACCGGGTTCCCGATCGTCGACGCCGGCATGCGCCAGCTGCTGGCCACCGGCTGGATGCACAACCGGGTACGGATGGTCACCGCGTCGTTCCTCGTCAAGGACCTGCACGTCGACTGGCGGCACGGGGCCCGCCATTTCGCCGACCATTTGGTCGACTACGACGTCGCCCAGAACCAGCTCAACTGGCAGTGGGTCGCAGGCTGCGGTGCCGACGCCGCGCCGTACTTCCGCGTCTTCAACCCCACGTCGCAGGGCCGCAAGTTCGACCCGCGAGGTGACTACGTCCGGCGGTGGGTACCCGAGCTGTCCGACCCCGCCCGCGTCGCCGACCCCCACGAACCAGGCCAGGACGGTGAGCTCGCTGGATACCCGGCCCCCATCGTTGACCACAAGACGGAACGCCGTGAGGCATTGGACCGTTGGCAGAGAATTCGCGACGACTCACCAGCCCTCACCCCACGCTGAGTCGTCGCATCTTCCGCGAGTCGTCGTAACTTACGACGACTCACCACCTCCCACCGCACGCCGAGTCGTCGTAAGTTACGACGACTCACCACCTCCCTCCCCACCGGGTCAGGGCCCTGGACTCGACTCGTCCGCCGGGGCGTGACAGCGTGAGCGGGTGACCCAACTGATCGTCCCGTCCCGCTTCCGAGGGCCGCCATCCTCGGGCAACGGTGGCTGGGTGTCGGGCGCGCTCGCCGCACTGATCGAGGCCTGCCCGCAGGACCACTCCCGGCGCTGGCCGGTCGTGGAGGTGACGCTGCGCATGCCGCCGCCGCTCGACGTCGAGGTGCCCGTCACTACGACCCGAACGACGGCGACCAGCGAGGTTGCCGAGGCGCGCTGCGTCGAGCGTGACCTTGCCTTCGTCGAGCCGGTCAGCGCCAGCGTGGCCCGCGGTGCGGAGGCGTCGTACCCCGGACTGGTGGGACACCCGTTTCCCTCCTGCTTCTCGTGCGGCACCGGACGCGAGGAGGGCGACGGCCTGCGGATCTTCCCCGGGCAGGTCGCGGCTGGTCCCGACGGCAGCCAGCGGGTGGCAGCAACCTGGACGCCGCACCCGAGCGTGGCCGAGAACTTCCACGAGTACGGCGACTCGGTCCCACGGGCCTCGCTCCCCGTGACCTGGGCCGCGCTGGACTGTGTCGGCGGCTGGGCAGGTGACCTCGCCGAGCGCCTGATGGTGCTGGGACGGATGACCGCACAGGTCGATGCCCTGCCCGCGATCGGCGAGCCGCACGTGCTCGTCGGTCAGCGGCTCGGCGCCGACGGCCGCAAGACGATGACCGCGGCCACGCTCTACGACTCCGACGACCGCATCGTCGCGCGCGCCGAGCATGTCTGGATTGCGGTCGACCCCAAGACGTTCGGTTGAGGGGCATGAGAGGATTTCGGACGTGCCGAATTTGAACGATCCAAAATGGTGGCAGCACGCGGTCTGCTACCAGGTCTACATCCGCTCGTTCGCCGACTCCGACGGCGATGGGATCGGCGACCTGGCCGGCATCGCGTCGCGGCTGCCCTACCTCTCCGAGCTGGGCGTCGACGCCGTCTGGATCACGCCCTTCTACACCTCGCCCCAGTACGACCACGGCTATGACGTCGCCGACTACCGCGACGTCGACCCCAGGTTCGGCACGCTGGCCGACTTCGACGCCATGATGGCGACGGCGAACGGGCTGGGCATCAAGGTGATCGTCGACCTGGTGCCCAACCACACCTCCAGCGAGCACGAGTGGTTCAAGGCAGCCGTGGCCTCCAGACCAGGGAGCGCGGAGCGGGCCCGCTACCTGTTCCGGGAGGGGCGCGGTGAGTCCGGAGAGCTGCCGCCGAACAACTGGCAGTCGGTCTTCGGCGGCCCGGCCTGGACCCGGGTGGACGACGGCGAGTGGTACCTCCATCTCTTCGACGCCACCCAGCCCGACCTCGACTGGCGCAACCCCGAGGTCGCGGACATGTTTGACGACGTCCTCCGCTTCTGGCTCGACCGCGGCGTGGACGGCTTCCGGATCGACGTGGCCCACGGGCTGCTCAAGGAGGCCTCGCTCCGCGACCAGATCGTCAAGGAAGGAGCCGCATCCATCGCCGACCCGGCCACGATCGTCACCGGCTCGATGGTCCAGCGCGAAGTGGCCGACGAGCCGATGTGGGACCAGCCCGAGGTGCACGACGTCTACCGGCGGTGGCGCAAGATCCTCGACGAGTACGACGGCGACCGGATGGCCGTGGCCGAGGCCTGGACCCAGACCGCCGAGTCGATGGCCAACTTCGTCCGGCCCGACGAGCTCCAGCAGTCGTTCAACTTCCACTGGCTTCTGGCGCCCTGGTCGGCCGTGTCCTTCGCCGAGGTCATCAGCGGAACCCTCTCGGCCGTCGGGCTCGTGGGCGCGTCACCGACGTGGGTGCTCAGCAACCACGACGTGATCCGCCACCCGACCCGCTATGGAGGCGGTCCGGTCGGGCTGGCCCGCGCCCGGGCGGCCACGATGGCGATGCTGGCGCTGCCGGGATCGGCGTACCTCTATCAAGGCGAGGAGCTCGGCCTCGAGGAGGTCGACGTGCCCAAGAAGTTCTGGCAGGACCCGCACTCCCTGACCACCGGACTGGTCGGGCGGGACGGCTGCCGGGTGCCGATCCCCTGGTCCGGCGACGCGCCGCCCTACGGCTTTGGACCAGGTACGGCGCAGCCGTGGCTCCCCCAGCCTGAGGACTGGTCAGCGCTCACCGTGGAGGCGGAGTCGGCGGACCCGGAGTCGACCCTTGCGTTCTACCGCCGGGCGCTGCAACTTCGTCGCAAGGTGGCCACGCCCGCCGGCGACGACGTTCAGATCCTGTCGACCGAGGACGACGTGCTGGTGTTCCGCCGGGGCGACCTGACCTGCCATCTCAACTGCGGCACCGTCCCGGTCGAAGTACCCGCGGGCGAGGTGCTGCTGTGCAGCGGGGAGGTGCCGGGCGCGCCGAACACGGCCACCTGGTTGCGGCTCAGCTGAGACTGCGGTTGTAGCGCGACAGCGCGTCGACGAACTCGCCCAGGTCGTCGTTGGTCCAGTCGGCGAGCTTCCGCTCAAGGTTGTGGCGGCGGTGCTCGGCGACGACGTCCATCCGGAGGAGGCCTTCCTCGGTGACGCTGAGGATCGACGCCCTTCCGTCGCCGGGGTCCGGCTCTCGCGACACGAGCCCGAGGTCGATGAGGTGCTGCACGTGCCGGCTGATCGCTCCCTTGTCGATGCCAAGCTCCTCGACGACGTCGGCCGAACGCGCGGGACCCTTGCCGGCCAGGAAGCTGAGGACGAGGAAACCGGCGATCTGCAGCTCAGGGTCGACGGCCCGCGCCCGCTCGACGATCACCCGGCGGACGCGCCGTACGACGACGCCCATCTCCTGCTCGAGCGTGCGCAGGGCCTCGACCCTGTGCGTCATCGTCGGGCTCACCGGACCGGCTGTTCCGAAGCGGCCTCCGCGGAGAGCTCCTTCTCGCTCAGCAGGGTCGTCCGCAGTGGGACCTCCTTGATGAACAGCACGCACACGAAGGCGATGACGGCGAACGGGACGGCGACCAGGAACAGGTGACCGGTCGCGTCGCCGAACGCGTTCTCGAAGATCTCCCGGACTGGAGCCGGCAGGGTGCCGAGGTCGGGAATCGAGTGGCTGTCCTGGCCGTCGCTGGAGATGCCGAGCGCCGCCAGACCAGAGGACACCTGGCTGGCGACCTGGTGGCTGAGTACGGCGCCCAGCGCCGAGACACCGATCGATCCGCCCATGGACCGGAAGAACGCGACCACGGCGCTGGCCGAGCCCATGTCGGCCTGCGCGGCGTTGTTCTGGACCGCCAGCACCAGGTTCTGCATGGTCGCCCCGAGGCCGACACCGAGGACGGCCATGAACAGTCCGACGACCGCCAGGTTGGTGTGCGCGTCGATCATCGACAGCAGGCTGAGGCCGACAATGACCGCGACCATCCCGCCGACGAGGTACTTCTTCCAGCTGCCGGTGTCGGAGATGATCTTGCCGGTCACGATGCTCGAGACCAGGAGTCCGCCAACCATTGCAATCGACATCAGGCCGGCGTGGGTCGGAGTCATCCCACGGGCGAGCTGGAAGTACTGGCTCAGATAGACCGTCGATCCGAACATCGCGATGCCGATCATCACCGATGCGGCGGTGGCCAGGCTCGTCGTCCGGTCCTTGAACAGGCGGAGCGGGATGACCGGCTCCACCGCGACCCGCGCCTCGACGTACACCGTGGCGGCCAGCAGGGCCAGGCCGAGTAGGACGAGCAGCACGGAGATGGCGGAGCCCCAGGCGAAGTTGTTGCCGGCGAGCGAGACCCAGACCAGCAGCACGGAAACGCCGCCCATCAGGAGGGTCGCGCCGAGGTAGTCGATGTGCACCTCGCGCTTGACCACGGGGAGGTGCAGGGTCTTCTGGAGTACGCCGAACGCCAGGACTGCGACCGGAATGCCGACGAAGAAGCACCAGCGCCAGCCGAGACCGGGCGTATCGACGATGACCCCGCCGATGAGCGGGCCGCTGACCGTGGCGATCGCGAAGACCGCGCCGAGGTAGCCGGAGTAGCGGCCACGTTCCCGCGGGGTGACCATGCTCGCGATGACGACCTGGACCAGCGCGGTGAGGCCACCGATGCCGAGGCCCTGGATGGCACGGGCGCCGATCAGGACGCCCATGCTCGGGGCGAACCCTGCGATCAGCGAGCCGATGACGTAGATGACAAGCGCCGACTGGACGAGCAGCTTCTTGCTGAACAGGTCGGCCAGCTTGCCCCAGATCGGCGTGGTCGCCGTCATGGTGAGCAGGGTGGCGACGACAACCCACGTGTAGCCGGTCTGGCTTCCGTGCAGGTCGGTGACGATGCGGGGCAGCGCGTTGGAGACGACGGTGCTCGAGAGCATGGCGACGAACATCGCGAGAAGCAGCCCGGAGAGGGCCTCGAGGATCTCGCGGTGGGTCATGGGTGTCTGCGCCGGGGCGGCAGTGGACACGGGGGCTGACACGGAACTCCAATCGGATCGGTGTGGTCTCAGAGTACGAAAAGTTAGTTGTCAGATGCAACTTTCGGATTCGCTGAGATATTCCGTTGTCCGTTTGGTCCGGGGGTCGTACGGTGGTGGGACACGTGAAAGGAGGTGGTCCGATCAATGAATTTTTTGAGGACTCGTGAGGTGGCTGCCCGCTAGCAGCTCCACTGCCGACAGGTCTTCCTGCGCAGCGTCTTGTTAGCCGCCAGCGAATTCCAGGCAGTCACCCGACCCGCAGGCGATCCGGGAAATAGTCCCCCGGATGCGCACCACAGGTCCCTCCTTCTCGGTGGGAAACCAGGTGCACGCCTGCGGGTCGTCCGCATTTCGCGGACGGTGGGTCCCGACCCCGAGGAGCGCAGCGACGAGTGGGGTCGGGACCCACCTCCGAGAATCGACGCGAGCCGACCCGTCGGTTGTTTGCGAGGAGCGCAGCGACAATGCGAACAAGCGACGTGTCGGCGATCGGGAAGCAAACCCGCACCTGGGAGCGGGCGGTACGCACGCGCGACCCAGGCCGGACGCGCGGACCCCACCTCCGCGACGTGCCTGCGATCAGAGCGACGGTGTCGGCGATCGGGAGCGGACGCAGTGGCACGATGGTCGCAGCGAGGAGGTGGGCAGCCATGCCCGGAGAGCAGAAGCCTGGTGGCACACCTCGGTGGGACCCGTTCGACCTCTGGCGCCTCTTGCTGCCGTCGGCAGAGCAGGTGGCGCGGCCACTTGCCAGGCAGGCCGAGATGCTGTCGATGCTGGGCGGCCGGACCGCTCTACAGGGACTACTGGAGGAAGTGCGCGCCCAGCTCGTCGGGCGCAGGCTCACGTTCGGCTCCGGCGCAGACGCCCTGACTCTCACCCTCGACGACGTGGCCGCTGACCCGGACCCCCTCCTCCTGGCCGTCGGCCAGCTCGGCGAAGTCACCCTGACCGCGAAGGAGGTCCACTGGCGTGACTTCGAGTTCGTCGGTGCGCGCGCGAACGCGCGCAACACCCACACCAGACCGGGAGCCCGTCCACTCCTGATCGCGGCGCCGGTCGACCTCGTGGTCACCGTCTCCGACGCCCAACTCAGCCGGCTGGTCGCGGAAAGGTCCTCCCGCGTCGAAATCCAGATCACCGACGACGCACGGGTGGTGGCACGCCTCCGGAGGCATCCAACCTGGGGATGGCTGGAGGTCGAACCCTCGGTCGAGGGCCGCCGCGTCATGTTCCGACCCCTCCGGGTCGGTACCTCGCGACGGGCCTTGCGGATCCTGCCGACCCTCCCGCACGCGCATTTCGCCTTGCCGATAGAAGACGGCCTCCACGTCACCCGGCTCGAGGTGGGATCGGGGTCGCTCGATGTTCACGTCCGGTTGAGCGAATGGCGGCTGGACTACCTGGACTCACTGTCGTTCATCAACTCCCGGTAGATCGGGTCCCTAGGTCGCGCTCCGCACGCACTGGATGCGTGTAGGACTCGACCTAGAGGTCAACCAGGCACGGACTCAAGCGACGGCTCGGCATCGATGGCCGCGGTGAACTGGGCGTTGTAGAGCCGGGCGTAGGCACCCCCGTCCGCGAGCAACGACTCGTGGGTGCCCTGTTCGACGATGGCGCCGTCCTCCATGACCAGGATCAGGTCGGCGTCGCGAATCGTGGAAAGCCGGTGCGCGATCACGAACGACGTCCGATCGGTACGCAACGCAGCCATCGCGTGCTGGAGCAGCAGCTCGGTGCGCGTGTCCACCGACGATGTGGCCTCGTCGAGGATCAGCAGCGCCGGATCGGACAGGAACGCCCGGGCGATCGTGATCAGCTGTCGCTCGCCGGCACTGATGTTGCCGCCCTCCTCGTCGATGACAGTGTCGTAGCCGTCGGGCAGCGAGTGCACGAACCGGTCCACGAAGGTGGCCCTTGCCGCCTCGAGGATCCGCTCCTCCGAGGCGTCCGGCGCGCCGTACGCGATGTTGTCGCGGATGGTGCCCTCGAACATCCAGGTGTCCTGGAGGACCATCCCGATCTGGTCGCGCAGCTCGGCTCGCGGCAGCGCGGTGATGTCGACGCCGTCCAGGGTGATCCGGCCACCGTCGAGCTCGTAGAACCGCATGATCAGGTTGACCAACGTGGTCTTGCCGGCGCCGGTCGGCCCGACGATCGCAACCGTCTGGCCGGGGCTGGCCACCAGGGACAGGTCGTTGATCAGCGGGACCTCCGGGTCGTAGGAGAAGGACACGTGCTCGAACCGGACCTCGCCCTCTCGGCGAGCGGGCTTGTCGAGGGAGATGGTCTCGACAGACTCGACCACCGAACCAGGCGAGACCACCGAGGGGATCTCCTCCTCGGCGTCGAGCAGCTCGAAGACCCGCTCGGCGGAGGCGACGCCCGACTGCAGCAGGTTCATCATCGACGCGACCTGCGTCAGCGGCTGGGTGAACTGGCGGGTGTACTGGATGAATGCCTGTACGTCGCCCAGGCTCATCGTGCCGCTGGCGACCCGGAGGCCACCGAGGACGGCGATCACCACGTAGTTCAGGTTCCCGATGAGCATCATGATCGGCATGATCAGCCCGGAGACGAACTGGGCTCCGAACGACGCCTTGAACAGCTCGTCGTTCTCCCGTGCGAAGACCTCCTCGACCTCCTTCTGCCGGCCGAAGACCTTGACCAGGTGGTGCCCCGAGAACGACTCCTCGATGTGCGCGTTGAGTGTGCCGGTACGGCGCCACTGTGCCACGAACAGGCCTTGCGACCGTTTCATCACCTGACCGGCGACCAGCATCGTGAGCGGCACCGAAAGCAGTGCGACCAGGGCCAGCGTGGGGCTGATCCAGAACATCATCGACAACACCGCCACCACGGTGAGCAATGAGGTCATCAGCTGGCTCATCGTCTGCTGGAGCGACTGGCTCACGTTGTCGATGTCGTTGGTGACGCGGGAGAGCAGCTCGCCTCGCGGCTGCCGGTCGAAGTAGCCGAGCGGGAGCGCGTTGACCTTGTCCTCCACCTCCGAGCGCATCCGGAACACCGTGCCCTGGACGACGTCGTTGAGGAGATACCCCTGGAGCCACGCCAGCAGCGAGGCCGCGGCGTACACCCCGAGGACGAGCAGGAGCACGTTGGCGACCGCGGAGAAGTCGACCCCCCGGCCGGGAACGAAGTCCATCGACGCCAGCATGTCGGCCAGCTGGCCGTCCCCGCGGGCGCGCACGGCGTCGACCGCCTGCTCCTTGGACAGCCCGTCGGGGAAGCCCTCGCCGGCGAACCCCGCGAAGATCAGGTCGGTCGCGTGACCGAGGATCTTCGGCCCGAACGCGGTGAGTACGACGCTCACGACTGCGAGTGAGATCACTGCGACGGCTTTGACCTTCTCCGGCGCCATCCGCCTGATCAGCCGTTTCGCCGACGGCCCGAACGTCATCGCCTTCTGCCCGACCATGCCGCCGCCGAACGGCCCACGACCCGGTCCTGGCCCGGCCTGGATCCGTTCGGTCTTCTTCAGCTCCGGAGCTGGTGGTCATGCCGCCTCCTCAGCGCTGAGCTGGGACTCGACGATCTCCTGGTAGGTCGGGCTGTCGGCAAGCAGTTCCTCATGGGTGCCGCGGTCGACGACCACGCCGTCCTCGAGCACGAGGATCAGGTCGGCGTCGCGGATCGTCGACACGCGCTGGGCCACGATGACCACCGTCGACTCGCGAGTCACCGGTCGCAGCGCCGCCCGCAGGCGAGCGTCGGTGGAGAGATCGAGGGCCGAGAACGAGTCGTCGAACAGGTAGATCCCCGGTTTGCGGATCAGTGCTCGCGCGATCGCGAGCCGCTGCCGCTGCCCTCCGGAGAAGTTGGTGCCGCCCTGCGAGACGGGCGCGTCGAGCCCTTCGGCAAGGGTGGCCACGAAGTCGCGGGCCTGGGCGATCTCGAGCGCCTCCCACATGTCGTCCTCGGTGGCATCCGGCGAACCGTGCTGCAGGTTGCTGCGGATCGTGCCGGAGAACAGGAATGCCCGCTGTGGGACCAGCCCGATGCTGCCCCAGAGCAGGTCCGGGTCGAGGCGTCGTACGTCGACCCCACCGAGCCGCACCTCGCCTGCGGTGGCATCGAAGAGCCGGGGTACGAGGTTGACCAGGGTCGACTTGCCCGATCCGGTGGAACCGATCACGGCGATCGTCTGCCCGGGCCTGGCCGAGAAGCTGACATCGTGCAGCACCGGGTCGTCCGCACCCGGGTAGGCATAGTCGACTGCGTCGAGCTCGAGAGTGCCCGGCGTCTCCAGCGCCATCACCGGTTCGGAAGGCGGCGCCACGGACGACTTGGTCTCGAGGACCTCCATGATCCGCTCGGCACTCACGGCCGAGCGCGGGATCATCATCAGCATGAACGTGGCCATCATGACCGACATCAGGATCTGCATCAGGTAGGCCAGGAACGCGGTCAGCGAGCCGACCTCCATCTGCCCGTTGTCGACCCGGTGCCCGCCGAACCACAGCACGGCCACGCCGGCGACGTTCACGACCAGCAACACGGCGGGGAACATCGTCGCCAGCCAGCGACCGGTCAGGAGCGCGACGTCGGTGAGGTCTCGGTTGGCCGTGGCGAACCGGGCGGTCTCGTGGGGTTCGCGGACGAACGCGCGAACGACGCGGATGCCGGTGATCTGCTCGCGCAGGATCCGGTTCACCTCGTCGATCCGCTTCTGCATCTGCCGGAACCCGGGCACCATCCGGCTGACGATGAAGCCGACGACCAGGAAGAGCACGGGTACGACGACCACGAGCAGCCAGGACAAGCCGAGGTCCTCACGCATCGCCATCACGACGCCGCCGACCATCATGATCGGCGCGGCGATCAGCATCGTGCAGGTCATCAGCACCAGCATCTGGACCTGCTGGACGTCGTTGGTGTTGCGGGTGATCAGGCTGGGCGCGCCGAACTGCTGCACCTCCCGCTGCGAGAACGAACCGACGCGCTGGAACAGGTCTCGTCGTACGTCGCGGCCGAAGGCCATCGCCGTGCGCGCGCCGAACCAGACCGCCACGACCGCACAGACGATCTGCACGAGTGAGATCACGAGCATGATCCCGCCGAGCCGGAGGATCTCGTCGGTGTCACCCTGCGCGACGCCCTTGTCGATGATGTCGGCGTTGAGGCTGGGCAGGTAGAGCATGGCGCCGGTGCCGACGAACTGGAGGACGACGACGACCGCCAGGAAGGACTTGTACGGCGCGAGCGAGGTGCGGAGAAGCCTGAGCAACATCAGGAGTCCTTCCTGAGCGTGCCGTAAAGGATGACGTCGACGATCTCGTCTGGTGTCAGCAGGCGTTGGTCGGAGATGTGCGGATGACTGCCCGAGAACGTGAGCAGCCGAAGGGTGTGGACGACCTCGTCGAGCGGCAGCCGGAACTGGTCGGCGTCGGGCTCGAGCAGTCCGACCATGAGGTCGAGCATGTGGTCCCGCCACTCGTGCAGGGCCCGGTCGCGGTGCCGCTCCGGGGGCTTGGCCATCGCCATCGCGGTCATCAGCGTGAAGATCTTCAGGAACCGCTTCTGGAGCAGGTCGGTCAGCGTCAGCAGTCGCTCACGCAGCGGCAGCCCGACGTCGACGGACCCGAGGTCCGTGATGAAGCCCTGGGGGTCGAAGGCCAGCGCCAGCGCCTCCGCGAAGATCTCGTCCTTGCTGGCGAAGACCCGGAAGATCGTGCCCTCGGCGATCCCGGCGGCCTCGGCGATCTGCCTGGTGGTGGTGTCCTTGCCGTGCTCGAGCAGCAACGGCAGCACCGCCTCGATGATGGCGCGCTTGCGCTCGTCGGGCGGCATCGGGGTGGCACGGGTTCGCATGCTCCCGAGAGTAGATGAGTGAGCACTCACTCACAAGTGCTTTTTCAACTACGACTCAGGGCGCCAGCCGGTACGTCGACCAGCCGGACTCGGTCTCGGACTCGGTTTCGGACGCGGTTTCGGACGCTGAGCCTGGAGCTGTCCGTTCGTAGACCAGCCGGTCGTGCATCCGGCCGGGACGGCCCTGCCAGAACTCCATCGTGGAGGGCGTGACCAGGTAGCCGCCCCAGAAGTCGGGCACCGGAACCTCACCCGGGAACCTCTCCTCGACGGCCTCGTAGCACGCGTCCAGCTCCTCGCGACCCGAGACGACAGACGACTGGCGGGACGCCCAGGCACCCAGCTGGGAGCCGCGCGGCCGGGTCGCGAAGTAGGTTTCGACCTGGTCCCGCGGCAGCGGCGAAGCAGTTCCCGACACCCGGACCTGCCGCTCGAGCGGGTGCCAGGGGAACAGCAGCGAGCAGCGCGGGTTGGCGGCCAGGTCGGTGCCCTTGCGGGAGTTCCGGTTCGTGAAGAACGCGAAACCCGCAGCCGACAGTCCCTTGAGCAGCACAAGGCGAGCGGAGGGCTCGCCGGCGGCGGAGGCCGTGGCGACGACCATGGCGTTGGGTTCGTGGATGCCGGCCGCGGCCGCCTCGTCGTACCAACGCGAGAACATGGCGATCGGGTCCGGCAGGAGGTCGGCCTCGGTGAGGCCGCCGCGGCTGTACTCTGCGCGGGCGGCGGCGAGGGCGGTGGGGGTCATGCCGCCAATCTAGTGTGGCCCTCCCGCCGATCGGCCGGGTGCGGCAGAATGCGTCGTTGGGTCGGGTGCGTGCGCCCGCGAACCACCAGGAGCAAGGGAGTCCCCATGAGCTCGTCCGACGCGGTAGTCCACGAAGGCCTCGAAGGCGTCGTCGCCTTCAAGACCGAGATCGCCGAACCGGACAAGGAGGGATCGGCCCTGCGCTACCGCGGAGTCGACATCGAGGAGATCGTCGGCCGGGTCCCCTTCGAGAAGATCTGGGGCCTGCTCATCGACGGTTCCTACGAGCCCGGGCTGCCGCCGGCCGAGCCGTACAACATCGCCGTCCACACCGGTGACATCCGGGTCGACGTACAGGCGGCGGTCGCGATGCTCGCCCCCGCGTTCGGCATGCGCCAGACCTACGACATCACCGACGACGAGGCCCGCGAGGACCTCAGCCGGGTCGCGGTGATGGTGCTGTCGTACGCCGCCCAGGCCGCGCGCGGCCTCTACCAGCCGATCGTCTCGCAGCGCGAGGTCGACAAGGGCATGACCCTCGCCGAGCGGTTCATGATCCGCTGGAAGGGCGAGGCGAATCCCGAGCACGTCAAGGCGATCGACGCCTACTGGGGTTCGGCAGCCGAGCACGGCATGAACGCCTCGACCTTCACTGCCCGGGTCATCACGTCCACGGGCGCCGACGTGGCTGCCGCGTTCTCCGGAGCAATCGGGGCCATGAGCGGTCCCCTGCACGGCGGCGCCCCGTCGCGCGTCCTCGGCATGATCGAGGAGGTCGAGAAGACCGGCGACGCCACGGCGTACGTCAAGCAGCTGCTCGACTCCGGGGAACGCCTGATGGGCTTCGGCCACCGGGTCTACCGCGCCGAGGATCCCCGGGCGCGGGTGCTGCGGCGTACGGCGCGCGAGCTGTCCGCCCCGCGCTATGAGGTGGCCGAGGCGCTCGAACAGGCCGCCCTGCAGGAGCTGCGTGAGCGCCGGCCCGACCGGGTCCTGGAGACGAATGTGGAGTTCTGGGCCGCGATCGTCCTGGACTTCGCCGAGGTGCCGGCCAACATGTTCACCGCGATGTTCACCTGCGCGCGCACAGCGGGCTGGTCCGCGCACATCCTGGAGCAGAAGCGCACCGGACGGCTGATTCGGCCGTCCGCGATCTACACCGGTCCGCCGTCGCGCAAGGCGAGCGAGGTGGATGGCTGGCGGGAGGAGTGGGCCGGCTAGGAGCCGTCCGGGAGTCGACCCTCGTACCAGCTGGTGAGGCCGTTGCCACCGGCGCGACTCAGCGAGATGTGCATGTGGTCGCGGTGGCGAAGCGTCTTGGAGCAGCGCTTGCGGGTGGGGCAGCTCGAGCTGAGGTAGTCCCTCCGCTCGAACTGTCGGTACGAGGCGTAGATGTGGTCGTTCCAGATGATGTACATGATGCCCATCCGGCGGGCCAGCGCGTGCGTGTTGCCCGCGCCGTCGGTGGCGAAGGCCCGGGTGAGGAAGGTTTGGGCACGCTCGCGGTCGACCGCCCGTGCGGCGTCCAGGGTCCAGTCGAAGGCGCGGCCTTCCTTGTGCTCGGAGACCGAGCTGCCCGCGCAGCTGCGCCAGATCGGCCCGAAGCCGCCGCCGTACGTGTTCACCAGCCAGCGACCCAGCACGGTGGTGCCGGGCTTGGCTCTGGGGGCGCACCACCGCTGCGGATCGTAGGAGGCGTAGTCCTCCACCGGCACGGCGTAGGCAGCGGTCGGCGCCAGCACGACCAGGGAGAGCGCGGCCGCGGCCAAGCGGACCGCGGAGACAGTGAGCCGGCGTCCGAGCACGGCGGTTCCTTCCCTCGAGCCACGGCGGGTGGACCCGCTCGGGGCTGCGTTCGAGGCTAGGCGACCGGACGCGGTGTGTCAGGGCTTTCGGAGAACGGCCGAGCGGCGACACTGCTCACGCGCGGCTGACGACGAGGTACCGCTCGTCGGCGATGTCCTTGCCCCAGTAGACCGACTCGGGCAGCGGCGTCACCACCACGTCGGTGCGAACGGTCCGCACGATCTCCTCGGTCTCCACCGCGGTGAGGCCGGCTCCAGTCGACCAAGACCCCTCGACGAGCACGACCGAGCCTTCCGGCTTGAGCAGGTCGACCCACTTGGCGAATGCGGCCACGGGGTCGGGAAGAGCCCACAGCACATGACGACTGAGCACCACGTCGTATACGGCGTCGACCCTAACCGGCCGGGGGCTCGAGGCCGCTCTGGATCGCGAACACCACCAGCTGCGCGCGGTCTCGGGCGGCGAGCTTGACCATCGCCCGGGAGACATGGGTACGCACGGTGTCCGGGCTGACCACCAGCTCCTCGGCGATCTCCTGGTTGGACCTGCCGGTGGCGACCCAGGCGACCATCTCGCGTTCGCGGTCGGTGAGCTGGTCCAGCTGCGGATGCGGCGTACGACGGGCTCCGGCGAACGAGTCGATCACCCGACGCGTCACCGACGGTGCCAGCAACGACCCGCCGTCGGCGACGACCCGGACCGCATCGAGGAGCGACACCGGGTCGGCGTCCTTGAGCAGGAAGCCGGAGGCACCGTGGCGGAGCGCCTCGAAGACGTACTCGTCGAGCTCGAAGGTCGTCAGCATCACCACCCGGACCTCGGTCAGCGCGGGGTCCGACGTCACCTCGCGCAGCAGGCCCAGGCCGTCGAGAACCGGCATCCGGATGTCGCACAGGACAACGTCGGGCGACGTCCGCCGGATCATGCTCAGACCCTGGCGCCCGTCGGCCGCCTCTCCCACCAGCGACAGGTCCTCCTCGGACCCGAGCAGGGTGCGCAGGCCAACCCGGACCAGCGCCTGGTCGTCGATCACCGCGACCTTGATCACTGCGCACCCTGTTTCAGGGGGATGACCGCACGTACCTCGAAGCCGCCCTCGGCGCGCGGGCCGGCGGTGAACGAGCCGCCGAGAGCCTCGACGCGCTCGCGCATGCCGGGCAGTCCCATGCCCTCATCGTGCACCGTGCCTCCACGGCCGTCGTCGGTGACGCGCACCCGCAGCTCGTCGGCCGCATCGATCTCGACCACGACGTTCCGCGCCGAGGCGTGCCGCAGGACGTTGGTCAGCGACTCCTGGACGATCGCGTACGCCGCGGCGTCGACGGCCGGCTCGAGCGGCCCGGACGAGCCTGACCGGCGTACGTCGACGGCGAGCCCTGCGGCCGCACCAACGCGCTCCACGAGTACGTCGAGGTCCGCCAGCCCCCGACGCGGGGTCCGCGGCGCCGCACCCGACAGCCGGGACAGCTCGGCGCGCAGCGAGTCCAGCGACTCCTTGCTGGTCTCCCGGATCGCCTCCAGCGACTGGCGCGCGGAGGCGGGGTCCTTCTCCAGCACGTGGAGTGCGACACCGGCCTGCATGGCGATCACCGCCAGCCCGTGACCGACGCCGTCGTGCAGGTCCTGGGCCATCCGCAGCTGTTCCTCGGTGGCAACGCGGGCCAGCCGCTCGTGCTCGGTCTGCTGCCGGCTGCTGATCAGGGACCCGACGCTCGCCGCGGTCGCGGCCACCGCCGTGACGCCGATCGACTGGCCGAGCGGCTGCCACCAGCCCAGCTCGGTGGTCACCGCCCGGATCGCCATGCCGAGCAGGACGAGCGCCATCGAGCCCGCGAACCATGGGAGCCAGCGACGAACTGCCGCCGAACGCGCCACGGCGTACGACCCGAAGAAGACCGGGAGGTAGATCGGACCGTCGTCGAAGCCGCACGAGAAGTAGACCCCGACGAGCAGGCCGGTCAGCAGCACGGCCAGCTTCGGTGACGACCTGGCGAGCAGGAGGGAGAGGCCGGCCAGCCCCGCGAGCGGCACCGAGACCCACTGCCACGCCGTCAGCCCGTCATGTCCGCCGTTGGCGAAGAACGTCCCGAGCATGACGAACGCGGTCAGCGGGCCGACCCACAGTGCATCCTTCATGCGTGCGTCCTTCATGCCTCGCCGCCCATGGGCCCGAGCCTAGGGCGATGCGATCCCGGCCGTGTACGCCGAGCGGCGGGATCGCCGTACGCAAACCTGCGTAGGCGCGAGCCGCCCACTGGCGGACGACCCGGCGCCGCGAACCGCGGACGCTGGAGCCATGAACGAACTAGTAGTCAAGACCAACGAGCTGACCAAGACGTACGACGGCCGGCTGGCCGTCGACCACGTCGCCATGACCGTGAAGCGCGGTGAGGTCTACGGCTTCCTCGGTCCCAACGGGGCGGGCAAGACGACCACGCTGCGGATGCTGCTGGGCCTGATCCGGCCGACCGGCGGCACCGCCGAGGTGCTGGGCAGCGAGCCCGGCGACCCGGCGGTGACCGCTCGGGTCGGCGCCCTGATCGAGGGACCCGGCTTCTACCCGAACCTGTCCGGCCGCGACAACCTGCGGGTGATGGCGCGCTACGCCGGGCTGTCGGACCGGGTCGTCGGCGAGGCCCTGGAGCGGGTCGACCTCGGCGACCGGGGAGGGGACAAGTTCAAGTCCTACTCGCTCGGCATGAAGCAGCGCCTGGGCGTCGCCTCGGCCCTGATGGGCGACCCGGAGCTGATCATCCTCGACGAGCCGACCAACGGCCTCGACCCGGCCGGGATGGCCGACATGCGGTCGCTGATCGTCGAGCTGGCCAGGGGCGGGCAGACGGTCGTGCTGTCCAGCCACCTGCTGGCCGAGGTCCAGGACATCTGTGACCGCGTCGGCGTGATCAACAACGGCAAGCTGCTCAACGAGGCGACCGTCGCCGAGCTCCGTGGCGCGACGACGCTGCGGGTCCGCGGCGTACCCCTCGACCGGGCGCTCGCCACCGCGATGCGGGTCGCCGGCGACGACGCCGTGCACCTCGACGGCGAGTACGTCGTGGTGACCTCCGGCTCCGACGCCCCCGAGCTCACCCGGGCGCTGGTCGCCGACGGCGTCGACGTCCACGAGGTGGCCACTGGCGAACGAACCCTGGAAGAAGTCTTCTTCGAGATGACCAAGCGTGAATTGGAGGCAGTGTGATGACCACCAGTGTGATTGATGCACCGGGAACCAAGGCAGTACGAACCAGCTCAGGCGCGGCCGCCGTCTACGCGAGCACCCGCGCCGAACTGCTCCGGCTCCGCAAGTGGCCCGCGGTCTGGGTGACGGCGGGGGCCTGGCTGTTCCTGGCCGCGATGTTCGGCTATCTCTTCAACTACATTTCCTACGCGACCGGCGACAACAGCTTCTCCAACGAGGGGGCGACGGCAGCGTCGCTGCTGGCCGAGTTGATGCCCGCGAACGTGCCGAGTGTCCTGATCGAGGGCACCCCGATGTTCGGTGGCGCGCTGATGATGGTCCTCGGCGCACTGGTCGCGGGCAGCGGCTACGGCTGGGGGACCTGGAAGACGGTCTACACGCAGGGCCCGTCGCGCACTTCGGTCACGCTCGGCTCCCTGGTCGCCCTCAGCCTGGCGGTGGTTGCCCTGATCGCCGCGACCGTGGTGATGTGCTTCGGCCTCTCGCTGGGCATCGCCGCGCTGGAGTCCCAGGCGGTCGTGTGGCCCTCCGCGGTCGACCTCCTCCAGGGTGCCGGCACCGGCCTCGCGGTCCTCGAGATGTGGGCGCTCGCCGGCTTCTTCCTGGGCACCGTCGCCCGTGGGCCGGCCCTGTCGGTCGGTCTCGGACTGGTCTGGGCGCTGGTGATCGAGAACCTGCTGCGGGGCGTCGGCACCCTGCTCTCGCCGGTCGAAGCGTTCACCTACGTGCTCCCCGGCACGGCCGCTGGTTCGCTGGTCGGGGCCATCGTGGGAGTGGAGCCCGGCGGGGACGGCACTCCAGGCGTGGTCGACACCCTGTCGGCGGGGCAGGCCACCTGGGTGCTGGCGGCGTACGTCGTCCTGCTCCCCGCCGTCGCCCTGCTGCTGGTCCGGCGCCGCGACGTCGTCTGATTTCGTGCTCCCCTCGCCGGCCCGTAGAATGGCCGGCGAGGGGAGTACCTCGTCAAGCTCCACCCGGTCATCACGGCACCTCCACAGGTGCTTCGGGTGGACGCCCGCCCCGTGTGGGCGAGGGAGACCTCAGACCATCCGTCTGAGGAGCTCTCATGATCGACTCCATCGCCACCCCCACCCTGTGGGCCCTGACCATCGGCGCCGTACTCGCGCTGCTCGTCGTCGACTTCGTCGCCACCCGCAAACCCCACGAGGTCTCCATGAGGGAGGCCATGGCCTGGTCGGCGTTCTACGTCGCCCTCCCGCTGCTGTTCGGCGGCTATGTGTGGGCGCAGCACGGCAGCGAACGGGGCGTCGAGTACTACACGGGCTACCTGGTCGAGAAGACGCTCAGCGTCGACAACCTGTTCGTGTTCATGCTGCTGCTCGGTGCCTTCGCCGTTCCGAAGGCTCTGCAACAGCGGGTCCTGCTCTACGGCATCGTCGGGGCCCTGGTCCTGCGCGGCCTGTTCATCGCGCTGGGCGCGGCGGCGCTGTCGGCCTTCGACTGGGTGTTCCTGGTGTTCGGGCTGGTCCTGCTGGCCACGGGGGTCAAGGTGCTCCGGGACACCCTGACGGACCAGCATGACGTGGACGTGTCGAAGATGCGCAGCATCGCGTTCGTCCGGCGCTTCCTGCCCGTCACCGAGTACGTACGACGGCCCACGGCTCACGGTGACGCGGGCGGGGCGACGTGCGCTGACCCCGTTCGCGCTGGTCGTGGTGGCGGTCTTCGCCACCGACATCGTGTTCGCGATCGACTCGGTGCCGGCGGTCTACGGCATCACCGGGGACCCCTATCTGGTCTTCGCGACGAACGCCTTCGCCCTGCTGGGGCTGCGGGCGCTGTACTTCGTGCTCGCAGCGGCGCTGAGCAAGCTGGTGCACCTCGGCTACGGACTGGCCGCCATCCTCGGCTTCATCGGCATCAAGCTGGCGCTGCACTGGGCGCACTTCCACTGGGCGGCAGTGCCCGAGATCCCCACGCTGGCCTCACTTGCGGTGATCGTCGCCATCCTCGCCACGGTGACCGTGACCAGCTTGCGGGCGACGCGTCACCAGACCAGGACGTCACTCTCGGAAGTCGCCGGGGCGTCGTAGTTCGGCTGGTAGAGCGTCATGGTCCCGGCGCCAGGCACCGAGAGCTGCACCGTGGAGCCCCACTGCTCCTCGACGATCTCGCCGTCGAACTCGGCGCCGCGGTCGGTGAGCTCGGCCATGGTGGCGGCGAGGTCGTCACACATCAGGGACAGGTCGTACCGCTGGTCGGTCCCGCCGGACTCGCCGCCGTACTCCCACGAGCTGGGGTGCACCCCGAGCTCGCTCGGCCCGGACTTGAAGATCAGCCAGCCGCCGCCGGTGTCGGCGCCGGGCAGCTGGAGGACGTCACGGAAGAACGCGCGAGCAGCGTCGGGGTCCTCGGCGTACACCAGGGTGTGCAGTGCGGTGATCATGTGTCGAGACTAGATCCAACGGTGGCCGTGATGGCGAGTCGTCGCATCTTCACGATGGACGGCTCGTTCATCGCGTCGCTGCCGGGTGACAGAATGGGCGGCGGCTGACAGCGTCGTCAGAGAAACCCCAGAACTCGAAGAAGGTTGCCCAGTGAACGACGCCATCGCGATCCCAGACTCGATCAAGCCGGCCGACGGCCGGTTCGGAGCGGGACCGTCCAAGATCCAGACGTCGCACCTCGACGCGCTGGCCGCGACCGGCACCTCGCTGATGGGTACGTCGCACCGGCAGGCACCGATCCGCGACCTGGTCGGTCGGGTGCGATCCGGCCTCGCCGACCTGTTCAGCCTCCCCGACGGCTACGAGGTCGTGCTCGGCAACGGCGGCGCGACGGCTTTCTGGGACGTCGCCTGCTTCGGCCTGATCCGGGAGAGGAGTCAGCACCTGTCGTTCGGCGAGTTCTCCGCGAAGTTCGCCAAGGCCGTCGACGGCCACTCCGTTCCTCGTCTGCTCCCTCGGTGATCAAGGCCGACCCGGGCTCTCGGCCGATGGCGGCGGCCGAGGACGGGGTCGACGTCTACGCCTGGGCCCACAACGAGACCTCGACCGGCGTGATGGCGCCGGTCAAGCGGGTCGCGGACGACGGCTCTCTCGTGCTCATCGACGCCACCTCCGGCGCCGGGGGGCTGCCCGTCGAGCTCGCGGAGGCGGACTGCTACTACTTCGCCCCGCAGAAGTCGTTCGCCTCCGACGGCGGCCTGTGGCTCGCGCTGATGTCCCCGGCCGCGCTCGCACGCGCGGACGAGATCGCTGCATCGGGCCGCTGGATCCCGGCGTTCTTCGATCTGCCGACTGCGATCGACAACTCGCGCAAGAACCAGACCTACAACACCCCGTCGCTGGCCACCCTGTTCCTGATGCGCGAGCAGCTGGACTGGATGAACGGCAATGGTGGGCTGGCCGGCATGGTCGCCCGCACGACCGCGTCGTCCGACACGCTCTACGGCTGGGCCGAGAAGACGTCGTACACCACGCCGTACGTCCCCGATCCGGACGCGCGCTCGCTGGTCATCGGCACGATCGACTTCGACGATGCCATCGATGCCGACCGGATTGCCGCGACCCTGCGCGCCAACGGCATCGTCGACACCGAGCCCTATCGCAAGCTCGGCCGCAACCAGCTCCGGGTCGCGATGTACCCCGCGATCGACCCGGCCGACATCGAGGCCCTCACCGCCTGCATCGACCACGTCGTCGACCACCTTTGACCGCGCGCTCGGGATAGTCCGAGAGGAAATGGCCCCTCGCAGCGGCGTGTCGGGGGCCATTTCCTCTCGGACTACCCGTTCAGCGCAGCGGCAATCAGGTCGTACGTCGACCTGCCGAAGGCGACCAGGCGGGACTCTTCGACGGTGGTGGTGGTGTCGCGGAGAGTCTCGACGGCCGCAGCGACGGCATCGGCCAGCGGCCAGCCGTAGATCCCTGCGGACACCAGCGGGAACGCGACAGTCCGGGCGCCGAGCTCGTCAGCCACCCGGAGGGCGTTGGCGTAGCAGGACGTCAGCAGGGTCCGGTCGGTCTGGCCGGCGCGGAAGTTGGGCCCGACCACATGGATGACCCAGCGGGCCGGCATCTCGCCCGCGGTGGTCCAGCCGGCCTGGCCGGTCGGCAGTCCACCCGGGAAGCGGGCGACGCAGTCAGCCAGTACGGCGGGGCCGCCGGCCGAGTGGATCGCTCCGTCGACTCCCCCGCCACCACGCATCCGGCTGTTGGCGGCGTTGACGACCGCGTCGACGTCCTGGGTCGTGATGTCGCCCTCGACCACGGTGATCCGCATCGTTCCCCACCCTTCTATCGGCTCCGCGGCGCAGGTACCAGCCGGCGCAGATCAACACGCCCACACCGGCCAGAATCCCCGGCGAGCAACTGCAAGCTCTCCAGCTGCCGTCGTCGTCACCAGGTCACCCGCGTCGCCCGGGCCCGAGGGACTCCGACGGGGACGCGGAGCGTGGAGCCGGTCGGACTCGGACGGCGTGGTCGTCGGCCCCATGTCCTTGCGCACGGAGGCCGGGATCTCGACTCGGAGCACGGGCTGGTTCGTTCCCTCGGAGCTGATGAAGATCTCGCCGTCTGCGGAGACCGCGATGCCCTCACCCTGCTCCTGTTCGGGCAGGTCGATGTAACCGACGAGCCTCCAGCTTGGGGAACGAGTAGATCGTCGCCCGTCCGTAGCCACGAAGGATCAGGTGCCTGCCGTCGGGAAAGAACGCGCCGTCGGTGAGGAGAGTGCCCACCTCGCCGATCGGCTTCAGGTTGTTGACCTTGACCGGGTCGAGCGTCTCGGGCGCCTCGTACAGCTGGCCGTCGAGCAGCGGGATCTTGGTGGCGACGTACAGCCGTCCGGTCACCGGGTGCACGAGCAGGGTCTCGGCGTTGAGGGAAGCGCCGTCCGGGTAGGCGAGCCGAAACGTCTGGCCGGCCTGGGCCCGGTCGCCCTCCTGGATCGGAAGCCGGGTCACCTCGATCCACGGGCCGGGTGCAGCTTGTTGTCGCCGATGTCCCCGACCCAGATCTCGTCGCCGTCGGCGGGAGCGATCGCCTCCACGTCCTTGGCCGAGTCGGACCAGAAGGTCACCCCGATGGTCTCCCCGGTCTCGCCGTCGACCACGAAGACCTGACCCTTGTCGCCGGAGTCGTTGACGGTCAGGAAGTCGCCCTTCCGGGCAATCAGGCCGCTGGACTCGACGATCAGTGGGTCCTGGACGGTCACCACGACGTCCCCCTCGGGCTCCGTCTCGGTGTCCGCGGCCGCGGGAGCGGTGACGCCGAGGAGGCACCCGACCAGAATCAGGGCGGACGACTTACGCATGGGTATCCTCCAGCAGTTCAGCGAGTCTTGGCCGGACGGCCCAGGTGGCGACGAGGTCGTCGTACTCCTTGCGGACGTTGCCGCCCTTGACCGGTTTGCCGGTGCGTACGGCGCGCAGCAGCGTGTTGCGGGGAGTGTGCTGGCTCTCGACGAACTCAACCACGTCGACGCTGTAACCCTGCAGCCGTAGCAGCGACGCGCGCAGCGCATCGGTGAGGGTGTCGGCGAACCGCTCGCGAAGGATGCCGTGCCTCGTGAGCATCGAGTACGGCGCGGGCGTCGGGCTGCGACGCAGCTGTGCCGCGATGTCGTGGTGGCAGCAGGGCGCGGCCAGGACCAGCGGCACCTGCCATCCGACCGCCCTGGCGATGGCCTCGTCGGTGGCGGTGTCGCACGCGTGCAGGGCCAGCACCACCTCGGGTGGCATCGGCGGCTCCGCCCCGTCGATGCTGCCGACGACGAACTCGGCGTCGACCCCGAGACTTGCTGCGAGCGCGCTGTTGTGGTCGCGGGACTGCTCCCGGACGTCGATGCCGGTCAGCCGCACCGGCAGGCCGCGCACTGTGGGTCAGGAACCGCTCGGCGGTGAACGTGAGGTAGGCGTTGCCGCACCCGAGGTCCACGATCCGCAGCGGATCCTCGATGGTCGGGGTTCGCAGATGCCCCTTCGTCAGTGCGTCGGTGATCGCGGCGTCGAGGAGTCGTAGGAACTCCTCGACCTGGCGGTACTTCGCCTGCCGGCTCGGCTTCATCTGGCCGCGTGAGTCGGAGAGGCCCAGCGCCACGAACACGGGGTCGTCCTCGGGGAGCAGCCGTTCCTTCGGCAGGTCGTGGCCGCGGTGGGCCTCGACCTCGTCCACCCGGTCGGTGGTGTGCACGACTGCCTCGAGCTTCTTGGTCACCCGGACCTGGTGCTGCTGGGTGCTGGTCTCGACGTGCCAGTTCGAGAACGGCTGGTCGAGCAGGTCGTCGACGGCGTCGCGCGCGGCCGAGCCGGCTGGGTGGTTGGCGGTGTGGGCCTGCGTGGCGTCGTACGTCGTGATCTGCAGGTGGCGTCCGGCTTTCAGGTCGACATAGCGGAGCTCGGCGCGCTTCCACGTCGTCTCCTGGCCACGCCGGCGTCCGGACGCAACCGCGCGGACGAGCGCGGCGTCATCGAGCATCAGTGCGCGCATGCGAGACAGCGCGCGGAGCAGCGGCTCGCTCACTCGACCAGCCTCATTTGATCGACCCTCATTTGATCAACGCCGCAATCACCACGAGCACGATCAGCCCTCCGAGCGCCACGGGGATGACCAGTCGACGGCTGCGGGGGCTCATGGCCGGAGTTTATCGGCGAGCAGCTCCGCGAGATGCAACGCGCGGACTCCTGCCAGGTCGTCGAGCTGGATCCGGCAGGACATGCCGTCGGCGAGGACGAGCGCATCGGGGTGTGCCCGTACGGCGGGCAGCAGTGCCGTCTCCGCGACCGCCACCGACACCTCGTAGTGCCCCTTCTCGACCCCGAAGTTGCCCGCCAGCCCGCAGCAGCCACCCACCCGCGTCAGCCGTGCGCCGGCCTTGCGAAGCAGCGCCTCGTCGGCTTCCCAGCCGAGGACGCTGGCGTGATGGCAGTGCGGCTGCGCCACAATCTCGACACCGGCGAGGTCGGGCGGAGTCCAGTCAGTCGAGGTGAGGTATTCGGCGAGTGTCTTCACGCCGGCCGCGACCTCGACGGCCCGGGGGTCGTCGGTCAGCTCGACGGCGTCGGACCGCAACGTGGCGAGGCAGGACGGCTCGAGCCCGATCACGGGCACTCCGCTGGTGACGTAGGGATGCAGCGTCGCGACCGTTCTCGCCACGATCTTCCGGGCTCTGGTCAGCTGGCCGGTGGTGATCCAGGTCAGGCCGCAGCAGGCGTCCTCGTCGATGACCCGGGCGGTGCGCCCTGCAGCCGCGAGCACCGCGATCGCCGCCCGCCCGCTCTCGGGCAGGAAGCGGTCGGTGAACGAGTCGGCCCAGATCCAGACGTCGGGCTCGCTCGTTGGTCGTCGAGGTTTCGAGACGGGCGCCAGGGCGCCCTCCTCGAAACCACACGAACGACGCAACGACACCGTTGCGAACTCGGGCAGCGACCGCCGCTGGTCGATTCCGGCAGTGGCCTTGGCGAGGGCGGCGACGGGCCTGAGCTTCAGGAGCCGGTTCAGCGGCCTCGCCGCCGGCCCGGCCAGCCGGGCCCAGGTGGGCAACCGGCCCAGCGTGTAGTGGGACCGGGGTCGCACCCTGCGCGCGTACTTCTGATGCAGGGCCTCGGACTTGTAGGTCGCCATGTCGATGCCCGTCGGGCAGTCCCGTGCGCAGCCCTTGCAGGACAGGCACAGATCGAGCGCCTCACTCACGGCCGGGTCGCCCAGACCGTTGACCAGGGTTCCGTCGAGGGCTTCCTGGAGCACCCGGGCCCGGCCCCGCGTGGAGTCCTTCTCGTCCTTCGTCGCGAGGTACGACGGGCACATCACGCCGCTGGCCGACCGTATTGTCGGCCCGACATTTGCCGACTCCGGTGCAGCGGTGCACGGCATCGCCGAGAGAACCGGCGTCGTGGGTCAGCCGCAGGAACGTCCGCGAGGACTGGACCGGCCGCCCGGGCCGCAGATCGGCGTCGACAGGAGCCGGGTCGACGAGCACGCCAGGGTTGAGCAGGTTGTCAGGGTCGCAGATCGCCTTCACCGCCCCGAAGAGCTTGATCGACTGCTCGTCGTACATCAGCGGCAGGAGCTCGGACCTGGCCCTGCCGTCGCCGTGCTCGCCGGACAGCGAACCGCCGTACGCCGCGACCATCCGCGCCGAGTCGAGCAGGAACTCGCGGAACCGACGCCCCTCGTCCTCGAACTCGAAGTCGATCCGAACGTGCACGCAACCGTCGCCGAAGTGCCCGTAGGGCACGCCGTCCAGGTCGTAATGCTTGAGCAGGTCGTCGAACTCGCGGAGGTAGGCCCCAAGCTTCGCCGGCGGGACCGCGGCGTCCTCCCAGCCGGAGTAGGCCGGCCGGGTCAGCGAACGCGCGGCCAGCCCAGCGCCGTCCTCGCGGATCCGCCACAGCGCGGCCATCTCGGCTGGATCGGCCACCACGCGGCCGTCGACCGCGCCGGCGTCGCTGAGGACCGCGGCCGCCAGCGACTCGGCCTCCGTGCGGGTGGCGGCGGTGACCTCGGCGAAAAGCCAGCCCGCTCCGCGGGGCAGGTCCGGCACGCTCCCTCGTTGCGCCCGCACCACGTCGACGATGCGGGAGTCCAGCCCCTCACAGGCGACCAGCCTCCCGGCGGTCGAGCCTGTCGAGACCAGCAGGCTCGGTACGGCATCGGCGGCCTCGACCATCGACGGATAGCCGAGCACGGCGAGGGCCCGGGCCGGTGCGTCCTCGACCAGCCGCATGGTCGCCTCGAGAACGATCCCCAGCGTGCCCTCCGACCCCACCAGGAACCGGTCGAACCGACGCCCGTTCTCCGGGAGCAGTTGCTCCATCGCATATCCACTCACCTGCCGGCTGAACTTCCCGAACGACGTCCTGATGTGTGCCAGGTGCCCTTCCACCAGCTCGTCAACCCGCCGAGTCGTCGCATCTTCCGCGAGTCGTCGCAAATTACTCTGCCGAGTCGTCGCATCTTCCGCGAGTCGTCGTAAGTTACGACGACTCGGCATCGTTTCGCCGGTCCCGAGGACCACGGACAGGTCTTCGACGTTGTCGGAGGTGCGGCCATAACCCAGGGCGCGGGACCCGCAGGCGTTGTTGCCGATCATCCCGCCGATGGTGCAGCGGGTGTGGGTGGAGGGGTCCGGGCCGAACCTGAGTCCGTGTGGCGCGGCAGCCCGCTGGAGAGCCGCGTGTACGACGCCGGGCTGGACGGTCGCGGTCCGGGCGTCCGGGTCGACCGAGAGCACCCGGTTGAGATACCTGGAGGTGTCCACGACGATGCCCGGTCCGACCGCGTTGCCGGCGATCGACGTCCCGGCCCCGCGCATCGTCACCGGCGTCCCCGACGAGCGGGCCACCGCCAGCACCGCGTGGATCTCGTCGGTCGAGCGCGGCCGGACCACCACCTGGGGAACGACCCGGTAGATCGACGCATCGGAGGAGTAGAGCGCCCGCGCCAGAGTGGAGTCGTCGACGTCGGTGACACCTGCGCGGCGCAGCGCCGCGGCGACCTCGTTCACCACAGGTCCATCGCCGCGGCAAAGATGCCGGCCAGGTCCTCCCCGGTCACCTCGCGCGGTGCGGTCGCGAGCAGGCGCTGCTGCTTGAGCGAGCCCTCGACGAGGTCGTCGACGTCGGCCGCGCCGTAGCCGACTGCCGACAGTCCGTTGGGCAGCCCGATGTCGCGCATCAACCCGACCAGCAGCGCGGGCAGTGCGGACGCAGTCGGCGTCCCGGCGTACCCCAGGAGCTCGGCCGCGCGGAGGTGCCGGTCGGGAGCCGAGGAGAACGTGAACCCGAACGCCGCCGGCGCGGTCAACGACACCGCCATCCCGTGCGGCACGATCGGCTCGTCGGCCGGATAGCCGGGCGGCGTGTAGTCGCGGACCCGGCCCGCGATCGGGTAGGCGTTGGCGTGCGGGATGTGTACGCCGGCGTTCCCGAACCCCATGCCGGCGAAGGTGGCGGCCAGCGCCATCTCCTCGCGGGCCGGCGCATCGGAGCCGTCGCGCACCGCCGTCCGGAACGACGAGGCCAGCAGCCGCAGCGCCTTCTCCGACCACATGTCCGCGATGGGGTTCGCCCCGCAGTAGGGCACCCGCTGCTCAGCGGTCTTGGCCGGGAACGAGGCGTACCAGCGGGCCGTGTAGCTCTCCAGCGCGTGACACAGGATGTCCATCCCCGCCGCGGCCGTCACCATCGCCGGCTGGGTCATGGTCAGGTCAGGGTCGACGACGGCGAGCGTGGGCCGCAGCCGCGGGTGCGAGATCCCGGTCTTGACCTTCAGCGACAGCACGTCGAGCACGCAGATCGTGGTGCTCTCACTGCCCGTCCCGGTCGTGGTGGGTACGGCGACCAGCGGCCTCAGCGGGTGGATCGGCGCGAGCCCCCTGCCGACTGGCGCGTTGAGGTAGTCCGTCAGCTCCCCCGGGTTGGTCGTCAGCAGGTTGACCGCCTTCGCGGTGTCGATCGAGGATCCACCGCCGACCGCCACGAACGCGTCGAACGGCCCCTCGGACCGGGCGAACTCGACGGCCCTGACCAGCGACTCGTCGGTCGGCTCGACGTGCACGTCATCGAAGACCACGACCGAGATCCCACAGGTCGCGATCTCGGAGGCGATCCGGGACGGATGACCGGTTGCGGCCACTCCCGAGTCGGTGATCACCAGCACCCGGCGGGCGTCGTACGACGCGAGGTCGAAGCCGATCTCCGACGAGGACCCGGACCCGAACTTCAAACCGGGTGCACCGTAGGTGAAGACGGTCTCGGAGGCCACGGGACAAACCTACTTGGCGTCGAGCGCGTGCCTGACCACGTCCAGCACCGCCACGGCGCCCGACTCGACGTCCTCGAGACTCACCCAGGCCGCCGCGTCGGTCGTGCCGTCCACCTCCAGCACGCGCGGCTCCGCGTCGGCATCGACGGCCGACTCGAAGATGAGGTGTACGCCGTGGAAGTCCTCGAACCGGCCGCTCGGCGCCGTCCCGCTGAAATGCAGGTCGTGGACGTCGATCAGGGCGCCGACCTCGCAGTCGACCCCGCACTCCTCGCGCACCTCGCGGGCGAGTGCGACCGCGGGAGGCTCCCCGTGGTCGATCCCGCCGCCCGGAAGCGTCCACATCCCCGGGTAGGGACCCTTGCGCGAGTTCCGGGTCAACAGCACCGCGTCGGGCCGCCGGATCAACGCATAGACAGCCACTCGCTGGAGTTGGTAGGGCCGGTGATCGACCAGCGCCTCGGACACCATCGGCACGACCGGCCGGGCGCCCGAGAGCACGTCGGCGATCGGGATCCAGGCCGCCTCGACGGTCGACCCGTCCACCTCGAGGACCCGGGGCTCCGGCGCATCCATCGGCACCCAGCCGTCGTACACGATCCGGAGGGCGTGGGCGTCGACCTGCACCCCGTCGCGCCAGGCGCCGGGGATGTGCGCCGAGTAGACCCGGGCGGTCTCCCCCACCGTCGCGTCGAGGCCGGTCTCCTCGTGGATCTCGCGCAGGACGGCGTCGCGCGGGTCCTCACCGTGGTCGAGCCCCCCGCCCGGAAGCGTCCACAGCTCGTCGCGGGAGACCCGTGGCGCAAGCCGGCTGAGCAGGATCTCGTCCTCCCTCAGGATGACGGCGTAGGCGGCCACTCGTTGCCGTCGTGGGTACCTCGCCATGCGTCAACCCTAAGGCGTCTGGCTCACCCACCCCTCGCTACGGTGGTCCGATGCCCCCCTCCCAGCGCGACCCGTGGCTCGACAACGTCAAGATGACGTTGGTGACCCTCGTCGTGATCGGGCACAGCTGGGGACTGCTCAGCGGGACCGCGACGACCAGTCCAGGCCTACGACTTCCTCTACTTCTGGCACATCCCGGCGTTCGTGCTGATCACCGGCTACCTCTCCCGGAGCTTCGTCTGGGACCGGCGGCACCTGCGCTCCCTGTTCACGACCATCGCCGTGCCGTACCTCATCTTCGAGCCAGCTGCTCTTCTACTACCGCGCAGGGTTGGGCCAGCACGAGAGTGGCCCGCTCCTGCTCGTGCCGCACTGGGCGCTGTGGTACCTCCCGGTGATCTTCGTGTGGAGGCTGGCCGCCCCGGTGCTCAAACGGCACTGGCTGTGGATTCCTGCCTCGGTCGTGATCAGTCTGGTGGGCGGGCTGACCACCGTGCCGTACCTCTGCCTGCCGCGCATCCTCGGGTCTGCTGCCGTTCTTCGTCCTCGGACTGCATCTCGACAAGGCGAAGCTCGACCTGCTGCGGTTCTGGTGGCTGCGCCCGCTCGCCGTCGCGGCGTTCGTCTGGATCTTCAGCTTCGCCGGCCACATCGACGACTGGGCCCGGTCGGCGTTCCTGCTCTACGACGCCGGGTACGCCGACCTCGACTGGCCGACGCAGGACGCCATGCGGATCCGGTTGATCGTGATCGGGATCGGGCTGCTCGGCACGCTCAGCGCGCTGGTGCTCATCCCCCGGCGCGGCGGCTGGTACTCACGGATGGGAGCCGCCACCCTCGTCGTCTATCTCTTCCACGGCTTCGCGGTCCGCTACGGCGAGTACGCCGGCTGGCAGGAGTGGAGCGGGCGACACCCCGATCTTTCGCTGCCGGCCATCACCGTCGCGGCCATCGGGCTCTCCCTGCTCCTGGCCAGCCCGCCGGTACGCAGCATCCTGATCTGGGCGGTGGACCCCGTCAACTCCGTCAGGCGCCACCGGGAACGACCGCAGCCGGACGGGACCGAGCTCAGGGAACCGGTGGGCCCCAAGTCGGGCTGATCGCGGCGCGAGGCAGCACGTCGTACTCGACCGCCTCAGCGCGATCGGGAGCCGAGCCCCCGAGGTGCGCTGGATACCACGGAGCGTCCTCCCCGGGCGCCGGCCGGTGCTCGGGCAGCATCTGGAGTTCCTCGAGCAGCTCGGTCATCCGGTGTCCCAGCCCGATCGTCCACTCGGTCAGGTCCTCGCCAGCGGCACAGGCCATCGGGGGTCCGAACCGGACGTCCACCAGCCGGCGGCGCTTGAAGCTCGGCCTGGGCTCCTTCCCATTCACGAGCCGGCCGACGCTGTAGATCCGCTGCGAGCCCCAGACCGCGACCGGCACGACCGGAGCGCCGGTCTCCCGCGCCAGCGCCGCCACGCCGCGCATCAAGCCGCGGACCGTGTAGGAGTAGGAGATCCCGGCCTCGGGGAAGATCCCGATCGCCTCACCCTCGCGGAGCCGCTGGCGGGCGACCAGATAGGAGTACGCCGGTGTCTCCCGGTTGACCGGGATGTGCCGCATCCGGTCCATCCCCCACGCGAATGGCCCTACCCAGATGTCGTGACGACACATGAACCGCACATAGCGCCCTCGCTCGACGGCCGCCTTCTCCACGAACACGAAGTCCGGGTAGGAGACATGGGTCATCGCCAGGATCACGGGTCCGCTTTCCGGGAGGTGCTCGGTGCCGGAGGCCCGAACCGTGAGCCCGAGTGCCCCCATCAGCGTGCGGCCGAGCAGGTTGACGGCCCGATAGGTCCGATCGACCCCGGTCATCCCGTCAGTCATGCCACTCCATGTGGGGAGCCTCCCACAGCGAGCAACCCGGGAAGGGGAACGCACAGGACCCCGGTCGGTGTCGACCGGGGTCCTGCAACGGGGCTGCCGTCCGGCAGCAGCGTCCGCTGACCTTGGTTTCGAGACGCGTCACGCATCCCGCGCTTCCGCGCGGTCTGCGTCGACGCTCCTCAACCTTTGCGTCTGGATCTTGACCCGAGCAAGCTCGGATCAAGGCCGCTAATTCTGGTACGACCCGAAGTCGAAGTCGTCCAGGGCGACGGCCTGACCGGTGCCGTTGCCGAACTCGTAGTCGTAGGAGCCGTAGTCCGCGACGGAGTACGCCGCAGCGCGGGCCTCCTCGGTCGGCTCCACCCGGATGTTGCGGTACCGCTCGAGACCGGTGCCCGCCGGGATCAGCTTTCCGATGATCACGTTCTCCTTCAGGCCACGCAACGAGTCGCTGCGCCCGTGGATCGCCGCGTCGGTGAGCACCCGGGTGGTCTCCTGGAAGGAGGCCGCCGACAGCCACGACTCGGTTGCGAGCGAGGCCTTGGTGATGCCCATCAGCTCCGGCCGACCCGACGCCGGCTTGCCGCCCTCGGAGAGAACCCGGCGGTTCTCCTCCTCGAAGCGGGCCCGGTCGACCAGGTCGGACGGCAGCAGGTTCGTCTCGCCCGACTCGATGACCGTCACCCGGCGAAGCATCTGCCGCACGATGATCTCGATGTGCTTGTCGTGGATCGACACGCCCTGGCTGCGGTAGACCGCCTGGACCTCGTCGACGAGGTGCTGCTGAGCCTGGCGAACACCGAGGATGCGGAGCACCTCCTTGGGGTCCGGCGTACCGACGGTGAGCATCTCGCCGACGTCGATGTGGTCGCCGTCCTGGACCAGCAGGCGCGAGCGCCGGCTGACGGGGTACTCGATGACCTCGGAGCCGTCGTCCGGGGTGATCAGGACCTTGCGCGCCTTGTCGGTCTCCTCGATCTCCACCCGGCCGGCGGCCTCGGAGATCGGGGACAGACCCTTGGGCTGGCGCGCTTCGAACAGCTCGACCACACGAGGCAGACCCTGGGTGATGTCGTCGGCCGAAGCCACACCACCGGTGTGGAAGGTACGCATGGTCAGCTGCGTGCCGGGCTCACCGATCGACTGGGCCGCGATGATGCCGACGGCCTCGCCGATGTCGACCATCTTGCCGGTGGCCAGCGATCGGCCGTAGCACTTCGCGCAGGTTCCGGTCTTGGCGTCACAGGTCAGCACGGAGCGGACCTTGACCTCCTCGATCCCGGCTGAGATCAGCTCGCCGATCTTGACGTCACCGAGGTCGGCACCCGCCTCGACCAGCACCTCGCCGGACTCGGGATGGGTGATCTCGGTCGCCGCCGAACGGGCGTACGCCGCGGTCTCGGCGTGCTCGTGCTTGACCACCGAACCACTCTCGCGACGTTCACCGATCCGCTTGGGCAGACCACGCTCGGTGCCGCAGTCCTCCTCACGGATGATGACGTCCTGCGAGACGTCCACCAGACGACGGGTCAGGTAGCCCGAGTCGGCGGTGCGCAGCGCGGTGTCGGCCAGGCCCTTGCGGGCGCCGTGCGTGGAGATGAAGTACTCCAGGACCGACAGGCCCTCGCGGAAGTTCGACTTGATCGGCCGCGGGATGATGTCGCCCTTGGGGTTCGCCACCAGGCCACGCATGGCGGCGACCTGCCGGATCTGCATCATGTTTCCGGAGGCGCCGGAGTCGACCATCATGAAGATCGGGTTCGACCGGTCGAAGTTCTTCTCCATGGCCTTGGCCACCTCGTTGGAGGCCTGGGTCCAGATCTCGATGAGCTCCTGGCGGCGCTCGTCGTCGGTGACCAGGCCACGCTCGAACTGCTGCTGGACCTTGGCGGCCTGCTTCTCGAACTTCCCGAGCAGCTCAGCCTTGTTGCTCGGCGTGACGACGTCCTCGATGGACACCGTGACGCCCGAGTGCGTAGCCCACAGGAAGCCGGTGTCCTTCAGGGCGTCCAGCGAGGCGGCGACCTCGACCTTGGTGTAGCGCTCGGCGAGATCGTTGACGATCGCGCCGAGGGCCTTCTTGCCGACCTCGTAGTTCACGAAGGGGTAGTCGGCCGGCAGCGCGTCGTTGAAGATCGCGCGTCCCAGGGTGGTGTCGAGGGTCAGCTCGCGGACGACACCGTCGTCTGCAACCACCTCTGCACCGTCCGAGCCCTGCAGTTCGAGCGGAGGCACGGCGTCGCCGAGGCGGATCCTGACCTTGCTCTGGAGCGTGAGCTCGCCGCGGTCGAGCGCCATCAGCGCCTCGGCCTGCGAGGAGAATGCGCGGCCCTCGCCAGGCTGTCCCTCACGGTCGGTCGTGAGGAAGAACAGGCCGATGATCATGTCCTGGGTCGGCATGGTCACGGGGCGACCGTCCGACGGCTTCAGGATGTTGTTCGTCGACAGCATCAGGATCCGGGCCTCGGCCTGGGCCTCGGCCGACAGCGGCAGGTGCACGGCCATCTGGTCACCGTCGAAGTCGGCGTTGAAGGCCGAGCAGACGAGCGGGTGGATCTGGATGGCCTTGCCCTCGATGAGCTGCGGCTCGAAGGCCTGGATGCCGAGGCGGTGCAGCGTGGGTGCCCGGTTCAGCAGCACCGGGTGCTCGGTGATGACCTCTTCGAGGACGTCCCACACGACCGGGCGGGCGCGCTCCACCATCCGCTTCGCGGACTTGATGTTCTGCGCGTGCGAGAGGTCGACGAGTCGCTTCATCACGAACGGCTTGAACAGCTCGAGCGCCATCTGCTTGGGCAGACCGCACTGGTGCAGCTTCAGCTGCGGACCCGAGACGATCACCGAACGGCCCGAGTAGTCGACGCGCTTGCCGAGCAGGTTCTGACGGAACCGACCCTGCTTGCCCTTGAGCATGTCGGACAGCGACTTCAGCGGCCGGTTGCCGGGGCCGGTGACGGGACGGCCGCGACGGCCGTTGTCGAACAGCGAGTCGACGGCCTCCTGCAGCATCCGCTTCTCGTTGTTGACGATGATCTCCGGCGCGCCGAGGTCAAGCAGCCTCTTGAGGCGGTTGTTCCGGTTGATCACGCGACGGTAGAGGTCGTTGAGGTCGGAGGTGGCGAACCGGCCACCGTCGAGCTGCACCATCGGGCGCAGGTCCGGCGGGATCACCGGGACGGCGTCGAGGACCATGCCCTCGGGCTTGTTGCCGGTCTTGCGGAACGCGTCGACGACCTTGAGCCGCTTGAGGGCCCGGACCTTGCGCTGGCCCTTGCCGGTGGCGATCGTCTCCCGCAGGTTCTCGACCTCGGCCTCGGTGTCGAAGTCCTCGAGGCGCTTCTGGATCGCCGTGGCGCCCATGTGGCCCTCGAAGTACTTGCCGAACCAGTTCTTCATCTCCCGGTAGAGCAGCTCGTCGCCCATCAGGTCCTGGACCTTGAGGCTCTTGAACTGGGTCCAGACCTCCTCGAGGCGGTCGAGCTCGCGCTGCGCACGCTCCCGCAGCTGCTTCATCTCGCGCTCCGCACCGTCGCGCACCTTGCGGCGAGCGTCGGCCTTGGCGCCCTCGGCCTCGAGGGTGGCGAGGTCCTCCTCGAGCTTCTTGGTGCGCTCCTCCAGAGAACCGTCGCGACGCTTCTCGAGGCGCTCGCGCTCCAGGCCGACCTTGTTCTCGAGCGAGGACAGGTCCTGGTGGCGGGCGTCCTCGTCGACCGAGGTGATCATGTACGCCGCGAAGTAGATGACCTTCTCGAGGTCCTTCGGCGCCAGGTCGAGCAGGTAGCCCAGCCGGCTCGGAACACCCTTGAAGTACCAGATGTGGGTGACCGGCGCGGCGAGCTCGATGTGGCCCATCCGCTCACGACGCACCTTGGAGCGGGTGACCTCGACGCCGCAACGCTCGCAGATGATGCCCTTGAAGCGGACGCGCTTGTACTTGCCGCAGTAGCACTCCCAGTCGCGGGTGGGGCCGAAGATCTTCTCGCAGAAGAGGCCGTCGCGCTCGGGCTTGAGCGTGCGGTAGTTGATGGTTTCCGGCTTCTTGACCTCGCCGTGGCTCCACGTACGGATGTCGTCCGCGGTGGCCAGGCCGATCTGAAGCTGGTCGAAGAAGTTAACGTCGAGCACGTTGGCTGCTTTCCTTCGTTAGTTCTGTGGTTTCAAGCTGGTGACTGAGGGCCTGCCCGCTGGTCGAGGAAGGCGCGCTAGGCGCCTGTCTCGAAACCACCGGGCGGGCAAGCACTCAGACTTCTTCGACCGAGCTGGGCTCGCGGCGGGACAGGTCGATACCGAGTTCCTCGGCCGCGCGGAAGACATCTTCCTCGGCGTCCTTCATCTCGATCCTCGAACCGTCCTGCGAGAGCACCTCGACGTTGAGGCACAGCGACTGCATCTCCTTGACGAGCACCTTGAACGACTCGGGGATCCCGGAGTCGGGGATGTTCTCGCCCTTGACGATCGCCTCGTAGACCTTCACGCGACCAGGCACGTCGTCGGACTTGATCGTGAGCAGCTCCTGCAGGGCGTAGGCGGCGCCGTACGCCTCCATCGCCCAGACCTCCATCTCGCCGAACCGCTGGCCGCCGAACTGGGCCTTACCGCCCAGTGGCTGCTGCGTGATCATCGAGTAGGGGCCGGTCGAGCGAGCGTGGATCTTGTCGTCGACGAGGTGGTGCAGCTTGAGGATGTACATGTAGCCGACCGAGACCGGCTCCGGGAACGGCTCGCCGGAGCGGCCGTCGAACAGGCTGGCCTTTCCGTTGTCGCCGATCAGTCGCTGGCCGTCACGGGTGGGCAGGGTCGAGCCGAGCAGGCCGGTGATCTCGTCCTCACGGGCACCGTCGAAGACCGGGGTCGCGACCTTGGTGTTCGCGTCCGCCTTCTCGGCGTGGATCGAGATCAGCCGCTGCTTCCAGTCGGAGTCGGCCTTGTCCTCGTGAAGGTTGAGGTCCCAGCCCTGCTTGGCGAGCCAGCCCAGGTGGAGCTCGAGGATCTGGCCGATGTTCATCCGTCGTGGCACACCGAGCGGGTTGAGGATCACGTCGACCGGGGTGCCGTCCTCCATGAACGGCATGTCCTCGATCGGCAGGATCTTCGCGATGACGCCCTTGTTGCCGTGGCGACCGGCGAGCTTGTCACCCACCGAGATCTTCCGCTTCTGGGCGACGTAGACCCGCACCAGCTGGTTGACGCCCGGGGGCAGCTCGTCGCCGTCTTCGCGCTCGAACACGCGGACGCCGATGACCGTGCCGGACTCGCCGTGCGGAACCTTCATCGAGGTGTCGCGCACCTCGCGCGCCTTCTCACCGAAGATCGCGCGCAGCAGGCGCTCCTCGGGGGTCAGCTCGGTCTCGCCCTTCGGCGTCACCTTGCCGACCAGGATGTCACCGGTCGTGACCTCGGCGCCGATGCGGATGATGCCGCGCTCGTCGAGGTCGGCCAGCATCTCCTCGGAGACGTTCGGGATGTCCCGGGTGATCTCCTCGGGGCCGAGCTTGGTGTCCCGGGCGTCGACCTCGTGCTCCTCGATGTGGATCGAGGTGAGCATGTCCTCCTGGACCAGGCGCTGGCTCAGGATGATGGCGTCTTCGTAGTTGTGGCCGTGCCACGGCATGAAGGCGACCAGCAGGTTGGTGCCCAGCGCCATCTCGGCCTGGTCCGTGCAGGGGCCGTCGGCGATCGGCGAGCCCTTCTCCACCCGGTCACCCTCAGTCACCAGCGGACGCTGGTTGATGCAGGTGCCCTGGTTGGAGCGCCGGAACTTGGCGAGCTTGTAGGTCTCGTAGGTGCCGTCGTCGTTCATCATCTCGATGACGTCGGCCGACACCTCCTTGACCACACCGGCGTTCTTGGCGACGAGGACGTCACCGGCGTCGACCGCGGCGCGGTACTCCATGCCGGTCCCGACCAGAGGCGAGTCGCTCCTGATCAGCGGCACAGCCTGGCGCTGCATGTTGGCGCCCATGAGCGCCCGGTTTGCGTCGTCGTGCTCGAGGAACGGGATCAGGGCCGTGGCCACCGACACCATCTGGCGCGGTGAGACGTCCATGTAGTCGACCTCGCCGGCGAGGATCTCGGAGACCTCACCGTGCTTCTGGCGAACCAGCACCCGCTCGTCGACGAACCGGCCCTTGGCGTCCAGCCCGGCGTTGGCCTGCGCGATGACCGCGCGGTCCTCGTCGTCGGCCGTGAGGTAGTCGATGTCGTTGGAGACGACACCGTTCTTGACCCGGCGGTAGGGGGTCTCGACGAAGCCGAAGGGGTTGATCCGCCCGTAGGACGCGAGCGAACCGATCAGGCCGATGTTCGGGCCTTCCGGCGTCTCGATGGGGCACATCCGGCCGTAGTGCGACGGGTGGACGTCACGGACCTCCATGCCGGCGCGGTCGCGGGACAGGCCACCAGGGCCGAGCGCCGAGAGGCGACGCTTGTGCGTCAGACCGGCGATCGGGTTGGTCTGGTCCATGAACTGCGACAGCTGGGAGGTCCCGAAGAACTCCTTCAGCGCAGCGACCACGGGGCGGATGTTGATCAGGGACTGCGGCGTGATGGCCTCGACGTCCTGGGTCGTCATCCGCTCACGTACGACGCGCTCCATGCGGGCCAGGCCGGTGCGGAGCTGGTTCTGGATCAGCTCGCCGACCGTGCGCATGCGGCGGTTGCCGAAGTGGTCGATGTCGTCGGCGGAGATCTGCAGGGTGCCCTGCGGCGTCTCCAGCTCGCTGCGGCCGTCGTGCAGAGCCACGATGTAGCGGATCGCCGCGACGATGTCGTCGACGGTCTGGGTCTGCTGGTCGAACGCCTCGAGCAGGCCGAGCTTCTTGTTGATCTTGTAGCGACCGACCTTGGCCAGGTCGTAGCGCTTCGGGTTGAAGTAGTAGTTGTTCAGCAGCGTCTGCGCAGCCTCGCGGGTGGGCGGTTCGCCCGGGCGCAGCTTGCGGTAGATGTCGAGCAGCGCGTCGTCCTGACCCTGGGTGTGGTCCTTCTCCAGGGTGAGCATCATCGACTCGAAGTCGCCGAACTCCTCGCGGATCTGCTCGTTGGTCCAGCCGAGGGCCTTGAGCAGCACGGTGACGTTCTGCTTGCGCTTGCGGTCGAGACGGACGCCGACCATGTCGCGCTTGTCGATCTCGAACTCCAGCCAGGCACCCCGCGACGGGATCACCTTGGCGGTGTAGATGTCCTTGTCGGACGTCTTGTCCGCCGTACGCTCGAAGTAGACACCGGGCGAGCGAACCAGCTGGGACACCACGACCCGCTCGGTGCCGTTGATGATGAAGGTGCCCTTGTCGGTCATGAGCGGGAAGTCGCCCATGAAGACCGTCTGGCCCTTGATCTCACCGGTGTCGTTGTTGGTGAACTCCGCCGACACGTACAGCGGAGCGGAGTAGGTGAAGTCCTTCTCCTTGCACTCGTCGACGGTGTACTTCGGGTCGTAGAACACCGGGTTCTCGAACGAGAGAGACATCGTCTCGGAGAAGTCTTCGATGGGGGAGATCTCTTCGAAGATCTCCTGGAGACCGGACTTGGGGCTGACGTCCTCGCCCGCTTCCCTGCGGGACTGGACCTGCTTCTCCCAGTTGTCGTTGCCTACGAGCCAGTCGAAGCTGTCGGTCTGGAGAGCCAGAAGCTGAGGAACTTCGAGGGGTTCAGCGATCTTTGCGAAAGAAATGCGGTGGGAATTACCAACGGTGCTGCGCGCGGCCAAGAGAGCGTCCTTCTTATGGGTTCGCGTCGGTGTCGACCGTCCGCCCACCACAAACCAGCCACCGGGCAGGCAGGAAGTATTTGAGGGAGGACGCGAACGATGATCGTAACGCAAACGGGGGCGCGAAACAAACTGCGCCTGGGCGAAGCGCCTGTCGCTGTCGGATGATCATGAACCCGCTGACGGCTCAGGTCAAGCACCCAGCCCGATCGGGCGCATCGATCACTCCGCCGATCACTTCAGGACCGGCGGTCCCTGGACGTCGTCGACCAGCCAGTTGTCACCCTCGCGCTCCATCGTGAGCGTCGCGAACGCCGGTGTCCTGGACGGCGTCCGGCGTGCCTTGTTCGTCGTGAGCTGGTCGAAGACCACGAACACCTGCACCCGGTCGTCGGCGTCACGGCCGTCGCCGGCACGGACGACACCTGAGGCGATGAAGCCGGCGTTCGTGACCGCCTTCAGCTCGGGCGCGTTCTGCTTCACGACCTCGAACAGCGGGTCATAGCGCTTGCGATAGTCGGCGGTCATGAAGCCGGCGGCGGCATCGTGGTCGGCATCGAGGCGCTGGTAGTCGTAGGAGAAGATCGCCGGGGTGGCCCGTTGGGCAGCGGCCTCGGCCTCGGCCGCGGCGTCGGCGATCGCGGCGTCGGACGGCTGCAGGTACCAGACCGCCACCGCGCCCGCACTCACCAGCGTGGTGAGAACGGCGAGCCCGATCAACGCCCACGCGGGCACCAGCCGCCTCCCTTGCTCGGTGGTCGAGCTCTCCTCGGTGGTCGAGCCCTGCTCGGTGGTCGAGCTTGTCGAGACCACCCCCTCATCAGATGCGTCCTCGGCGGAGAGCTGGGCGTCGTACGCCGCCCGCTGATCCGGGTCGAGCAGCACCTCGGCTGCCTGGTTGAACACCCGGAACTTCCGGTCGCTCGGGTCCATGCCGCTGGTCGCGGCCTTCCACGCGGCCCGGATCTCGTCGACGGTCGCGGAGCGTTCGAGGTCGAGGATGTCGTACCAGCTGGCGTTCACTTGGTGGTCCCCTCGTCCGGTGCCGAAACGGGAGTGAAGTCGTCCACCAGCCAGTCGCCGTCGACCTTGACCAGCGAGACCTCCATGCGGATGGCGAGCGGTTCACCCGGGTGCTTCTTGAAGGTGTCGAGGAACGAGCCTGCAACCAGCACGTCGGCGGAGTCGCCGTCGACCGAGGAGACGCCGGTGGCGTAGACGTCGGCCTTGCGGGACACGCCGGACTGCTTGACCAGCTGCTCGGCCGCGACGACCTGGGAGTCGAAGGACGTCTCGAACTTCGAGGTGATCAGCTCCTTGACGCCCGAGCGGTAGTCCGGCATCCGGCCCGTGTCGTCGAGCAGTTCGGTCCCATAGGTGCCCATCCGCAGCACGAACTGCTCGCTGACCTGCATCACCTTCTCGCGGTCCGACGAAATGTCCGACTCGCTGCCGCTGCGGTGCGCCGCCAACCAGATCAGGCGTTCCGCTCGCGACCAGTAGCGCCGCCAGCAGGAACGCCAGCAACGCCCTACGGAAGTTCGCAGATCGCGGGCGCTCAGGCTGCTGCGGAGGGTCCTCGACCCCGTCGTCGGCCCGGACCAGCTCGCTGACAGCCATTGCTCACTCCCCTGCTTGCACCAGCGGCTGCAGGAGCAGCCACTTCCACGAATCCCCTCCCAGGGCTCGTGGGACCAACGACCAGGTCGCAGGAAGGTCACGGGCTGCCTTGTCGCCCCACCGCACCTTGCGGGTCTCGGGGTCGTACGTCGCCACGACTGGCGAACGGTACGCAGCGCCCACTCGGGAGGCCTGCGCGGCACCACGGGCGTTCGACTCCGCCGCGGGCTCCGCACAGTGCGCACTGCCGTTCATCGGCCGGTTCGAGCCATCCTGGGGCGGGCGCGTGCTGGTGCTCTCGTAGCCACGGTGGCAGACCGGCGAGTCGGTCAGCACCATGCCGAAGTGGGCGTCGTACCGGCCGGTGGCCGGGTCCTTCGCGACGACCGTGAAGCCGGCTTCGACCACATAGGGGTAGACGACCAGGACCTGCTCGAGGCCGTCGAGGTGCTTGACCACGATCTCCCCGGTGGTGACAGGCTGTTGATCAGCTCGGCCAGGTCGACCTCGTTGTCCTCGAGGAAGGTGCGCAGCTCGATGGCCGTCGCGCTGCCGGAGTCGATCACGGCGCGCAGGTCGTTGTCGCTGCCGGCCAGGCTGCCACTGAACAGCGCGAGGTTCTTCGCGAAGTTCCGGATCGACGAGGCCGAGTCTGCCTGGGTCTGAAGGACGGTGTTGCTGTCCTTGATCAGCGCCGTGGTCACGTGGAAGTTCTCGTTGGCGGCCTCGATGAAGGAGTTCGAGGTGTCGATGATCCGGGAGAGGTCGGCGCCGGTGCCCCCGAATGCCTGGCCGAACTCGTGACGACACCGCTGAGCGACTCGGTGGTCGACCGAGTTGACCGTGTTGCTGATGTGAGTCAGCAGTTTCGAGGTCGCGAGCGGCGTACGGGTGTCCTCGGCCGCGATCTGCGAGTCGTTGCCGAGGTACGGACCGTCCTCCACCCTGGGCTGGAGGTCCACGAACTGTTCCCCGACCGCGGACCGGTTCGCGACCACCGCGAGGGTGTCGGAGGGAATCCGGTCGTACTCCTTCTCGATGGACAGGTGTACGTCGACGCCTTGCTCGGTGACGTTCATCTCGGACACCCTGCCGATGCTGACGCCACGCCAGTCGACCTCGGCACCCTGGAAGATGCCACCGGATTCGTGGAAGTGGGCGACGACCGTGAAGCTGTCGTCCCAGATCAGGCGGTCGAGGCGGGCGTATCGGGCGCCGACGAAACTGACGCCGACAAGCGTGATGAGGACGAAGATCAGCAGCTGGACCTTGGTACGACGCGTGATCACCGGGCCACCAGCCCCGGGATCAGCAGGCTCACCAGATCAGGGTCGTAGACGCTCATCAGCTCCCGCATGGTCGGTCCGTGCACGCCTCGGGTCGGGCCTGCTCCGGGACGCGGCAGTTCGGGAATCTCCGTGGGCAGGATGGTGGGATCCCCGGCGGGGAGGACGGCGAGCTGCTGGCACACCGCCCTGTCCCGGTTCTCGGGCTTCTCGCACTCCTGCCTCAGCTCCAGGAGTCCTTCCGGGCTGGACAGGACCCGCTGGCAGGCCGCGCTCGCGAGGTCTCCGCTCCGTAGGCATCGGGCGATGTCGTCGAGGACCACCGTCGGATCGATGATCGTGGGCAGGCTGGTGGGAATCGAGGTCGGGATAGTGGTGGGCAGACCGCTCGTCGGCGCAACCGGAACCTGGACGTCGAGCTTGATCGACAAGTTGGTGTAGTCGCCCATGTGCAGGTTTCGCGCGACGGTCGGGTTGCGACCGACCACCTCGTCGACGAACGGATAGGTCAAGAAGGAGCTCAGCGACTTGGGGAACGCGTCGCCGGCCTCGACCAGCTTGCCGAGGATCGGGCGTGAGGTTCTGGAGGCTGTCGACGGTGGCCGTCTTGGACGCGCTGATCACGTGCACCCCGACCGCGCTCAGCCGGTCGAGCGCCCGGAGCATCTTGACCAGGTCGTCGCGCTGGGAGTCGATCGACTTGAGCGCCGCCGGCAGGTCGTCCAACGCCGCGTCGATCGCGTCCTGCTGTTCGTTGACCGACTTCGAAAGCCGGTTCAGGGACTCGATGGCGGTCACGATGTCCGCCTTGTTGTCGTCGAGCTGCCGCATCAGCACGCGGAACTGGGTCAGCAGCGACCTCGCCGAGCCCTCCCGGCCCTTCAGGGCGGTGTTCAGCTCGCTGGCGATCGTCTTGAGCTGGGCGACACCGCCGCCGTTGAGCAACAGGCTCAGCGCGCCGAGGACCTCCTCGACCTCGGGGTTCCGGCCGGTGTCCTTGATCTCGTCGTGGTCGCCCAGCTCGCCGGTGCCACCGTGCTCGGGCGCCGAGAGAGACACGAACTTCTCGCCGAGCAGGCTGGTCTGGCGCAGGTCGGCGCGCGCGTTGTCGGGCAGCTGGACGTCTCGTCTGAGCTCCATGGTCACGACGGCTGTGTAGCCGTCGAGCGACACGTCGGTGACCTTGCCGACGGTCACGTCGGCAACCTTCACCGAGGACTGCGGGACAAGATCGAGGACATCGTTGAACCGGGCCGTGACCACCATCGGGTCGTCGCCGACGTCGGCACCGCCGGGCAGCGGCAGCTTGTCGACGCTGAGCGTCGCACCCGGCGAGGGCGATCAGGCCCGCCAGGGCAAGGGAGAGGGCCCTGCCGAGGGTATGGACGCGGGTCATCGCGACACCTCCACGAGCCCGCCGAGGCTGGGGTCGAACGTCGGCCCACCGGACCGCGTTGCCGACCGTCGGCGAAGGCGCCCGGGCGTGGCAGGGACTCATGGATCACGTCGCAGACGTCGCCGCTCTGGTCTGCCTGGTTCACCAGTCCGCACAGCATGGTCGCGGGATCGCTGGTCACCTGGTTGAGCAGCTCGCCGATGTTGGCCCTGGTGTCGAGGGTGCCCGCCTGCGGGTTGTAGGCGAGGTTGAGGTTGTTCAGCGCGACGGGCGCGGCGTCGAGGATCTCGTCGAGCGCGGCCCGCTGCTTCACGAGCACCTTGGCGACCCGGTTCAGCCCCTTGATGTTGCTGCCGAGGACCTCGCGGTTCTCCTTCACGAACCCGGAGACCTGGCCGCATCGCGACGGCGAGGTTGTGCAGCGACGTCGACAGGTCGTCGCGTTCGCCCGCAAGCAGGTTCGAGACCCGACTGATCGACCGGTTGAACTTGCGGACGGTGGTGTCGTTCTTCGCCAGCGTCGAGATGAACGACTCGAGCTTCGCGGCCGTCCCGAAGAGCTCGTCCTTGTTGTCGTCGAGCGTCCCGGTCAGCTCGCTGATGTCGCCGATCGTCTGGTGGAACCGCTCGCCCTGGCCGCCCCAGTTCTTCGCGGCACTGTCCAGCAGGTCGCTGAGGGCACCGTCCTTGTTGGCTCCGTCGGGACCCGAGCGCAACGGTCAGCTGGTCGAGGCTCCCGTAGATCTCGTCGAGCTCCAGCGGGCGTCGAGGTCTGGGACGTGTCCAGCGTGGCCCCGTCGGCCATGGCCTGGTCGCCCTCCTTGAAGACCGGGGTGAGCTGCACGAAGCGGTCACCGACGATCGACGGCGAGATCACGACCGCCTCGGCGTCCTCGGGAATCTGCTGCGTCCGCGTCGTAGGACATCGTCACCTCGACCTCGGTCGCATGCGGGGTCACCGACTCGACCTTGCCGATCGGCACGCCGAGGACCCGCACGTCGGAGCCCTCGTAGAGCGAGACCGTGCGCGGGAACGTCGCGGTCAGGGTCTTCGAACCCGTCGCCACCGGTGAAGGTCGCGATGGCGAACGCGGCCAGCAAGGCGACGATCACGGCGGGGATCAGGAGCTTCCTCAGGTTGTCCATGTCAGATCACCCGACCTGCGGAACGGGAGGCATGTTCTGGATGTAGGTGTCGAACCACGGGCCGTTGCCAAGCGTGTTCGCGAACACCGGTAGAAGGGCGCCATCAAGCGCAGGCTGTGGTCCAGGTTGTCCTGGTTCTTCATCAGCACGCCCAGGACGTTGTCGAGATGGGTCAGCGCGGGCTTGAGGTCCTCCGGCTCTCCTGGACCAGCAAGGTGCAGCTCCTTGGACAGGGTCGAGGTAGACACCAGCAGGTTGTGGATCGGCTTGGCGTCGGGCCGACCAGGGCCCGGAACAGCACGTCGCCGTCCTTCATCAGCTCCGACGATGTCCTGGTCACGCTCGTCGAGGACTCCGGCGACCTTGCTGAGGTTCTTGAGCAGGGTGTTGATCTGCTCGTTGCGCGAGGCCAGGTGTTGTCGAGAGCGAGGACACGCCCGTCAACGCGTCCTGGAACTCCTCGGGCGTGTTCTTGGTCAGGTCGGCCAGCACGTCATGGAGTCGGCAAGCCGGTCGGTGTCGATGTCACCGGCGCGCTCGGCCAGGCCGGCGAACGCCTCGACCACGTCGTACGGCGAGCTGGTGCGCTCGATCGGGATCTCGCTGCCCTCCGAGAGCTGGCCGCCGCCGGCCGGCTCGAGGGCAAGGAACATCGCGCCCAGCAGGGTCTTGACCTTGATCGCAGCGGCCGTGTCGGCGCCGAAGTCGGCTATCCTTGTTGAGGCGGAACGTCACCTGGACGTGGTCTCCGTCGAGCTCGACCTTCTCGACCTTGCCGACGCGCACGCCGGCGATCCGGACCTCGTCGTTGGCCCGCAGGCCACCGGCCTCGGAGAAGGCGGCGTAGTAGACATCACCGCCGCCGATCAGCGGCAGCTCGTCGGCCTTGAAGGCGGCCAGGATCATCAGCAGGATCGCGGTCAGGCTGACCGCGCCGACGACGACCGGGTTGCGTTCACGGAAGGGTTTCATCCGAGGTGACACCTCGACGAGTTCGTGTTGTACGTGACGGGGATCGTCTGGTCGCCGAGCACCGACGCGTCCGGTGAAGTCGCACAGGTAGAAGTTGAACCACGAGCCGTAGGCGGCGGTCCGGCCGACCTTGGTCAGCTTGATCGGCAGCACTGGAGGGTCCGGTCGAGCCCTCCTTGTTGGGTGTCGAGCGTCTCGGCCACGCCGCGCAGGTGCTTGATGTCGTCGACGAAGGGAAGGCCGGATGCCGGACACGAGATCGGCAGTCTGGACGGAGAGCTCGGAGATCGAGTCGAGCGAGTTCAGGATCGCGTGCCGGTCCTTGGTCAGCCCGCCGACGAGGTCGCGGAAGCTGATGATCAGGTCCGAGAGCTGGTCGTCGCGGTCGCCGACGTGTTCGAGCACCTCGTTGAGGTTGTCGATCAAGTCGCCGATGACCTGGTCGCGCGAGGCCAGGGTCGAGGTCACCGAGGCGGTGTGGCTGAGCAGGCTCTCGAGGGAACCGCCCTCGCCCTGGAAGACCTGGACGATCTCGAAGCTGAGCTGGTTGAGGTCTGCCGGCGACAGGCCTCGAACAGCGGCTTGAAGCCGTTGAAGAGCACGGTGAGGTCGAGGGCCGGGCTGGTCTTCTCGATCGGGATCGTGGCGTCTTCTGCGAGCACCTTCTGGCTGCCGACCTCCTGGGACAGGGCGACGTACCGCTGACCGACCAGGTTGCGGTAGCGAATCGACGCGTGGGTGGCCTCGGTGAGCTCGGTGCTCGGAGTCGACCTTGAAGGTCACGAGCGCATGGGTTCGATCGACGATCTCGACGTCCTTCACGGTCCCGACCTTGACGCCGCGAGCGGATGTCGTCGCCCTTCACGATGCCGGTCGCATCGCGTGAACTCGGCGCGGTACTCCTTGGTCGAGCCGAAGGTGAGATTGCCGATGGTGATGACCAGCATCGACGTGAACACGATGGTGATCACCATGAACACGAGAAGCTTCACCAGGTCGGACATCGTCCTGCGGTCGAGGATCTTCATCGCAGAACTCACCTCCGCACCGCGGGCAAGCGGGGCGACCAGCAGCACGGCGAGGTCCTCGACGTGGTCCGCGGGCTGGCCGAGAGCCGGACCGAGCATGCTCCTGAGGATCGAGGACTCCTGCGCGCTGCCGGCGTACCCGTGCCCGTCGGCGAAACCTGGCGCGACACGCTGGGTGCCCTTGCCGGTCGGGCTGTCGACTCCGTCATCGATGTCCGGCGGGCCCGCAAGGGTTGCTCTGGGTCCACGTGGGGTTGGGCAGCGTTTCGCAGTTCGGCCCCCGCTTGTCTCCGTTTCGTGGCCGGTCTGCCGGGCTGTAGGACCGCGGCTGGTTCGGGAGGGTCTCGAGGTTGATGTGCAGGGTGAAGCCGCGGAACGCCTCCGCCTGCCGCTTGCCGGCGTTGTGGACGCCGTTCGAGCAGGCAGGGGTACTCGGGTGCGTACTTGGCGAAGACGGCGGTCTGGGTGGCCGAGAGGTGACCCAGGCGGATGATGTTGTCGCCGTTGTCGGCGAGGAAGTCGGTGGTCGTGTCGGAGAAGGCAGACACGTTGACGAACAGCTCCTTCAGCTTGTCCTCGCGGCCCTTGAGGGTGTTGCCGGTCGTGACCGTGTTGCGCAGGATCTCGGCGATCTCGGGCATGGCATCGGCGTACACGTCGGACACCTCGGAGGTGAGCCGCAGGTCCGCGACCAGGTCGAGGGATCTGCGGGTTGATCCGCTTCAGGTAGGCGTCGAGGATCTCGACGTGCTCGCCGATCTGGTCGCCACGGCCTTCGAGTGCGGTCGCGATCGCGTTGAGCGTCATATTGATGTCCGCGGGCTGCACCGTGGTCAGCAGCGGGAAGATGTCCGAGAGAACCTTCTCGACCTCGATGGACACCTCGGTGCGCTTGATGACGTCGCCGGCGGCGAGGTGGCCCGTGGCGGGGTCGTCGGGAATCTCCAGGGAGACGTACTTCTCACCGAACAGGGTCTTGGGCAGGATCGAGCCGGTGACGTTGGCGGGTATCGTCCCGACCTCGTCCGGGTGGAGTACCGAGGGTGATCTCGGCCCCGGCGTCGGTGGGCTCGAAGTCCAGCACCTCGCCGACGATCACGCCGCGCACCTTCACATCGGCTCGGGCGGGAAGCTGCAGGCCGATCCTCGAGGTCTGCAGCGTGACCCGGTCGTAGTCGACGAACTTCTTGCTGAAGATCGCGTGCGTGAACCACACGCCCGCCACGAGAAGGCAGATGAACGCGACGCCGAGCACCTTGTGCGGAATCCTCACCGGGTCACCCCGCCAGCCGGACGGTCGTGGTGGTGCCCCAGATGGCCATCGACAGGAACAGGTCGATCACGTTGATCGCGACGATGCTGGTCCGCACGGCGCGGCCGACGGCAACGCCGACACCGGCGGGTCCGCCGCTGGCGTTGTAGCCGTGGTAGCAGTGGATGAGGATCACGACGACCGCGAACACGAGCACCTTGCCGAAGGACCAGAGCACGTCGCCCGGCGGGAGGAACTGGTTGAACGTGTGGTCGAAGGTGCCCGAGCTCTGTCCGAAGAAGCCGACCACGGTGAGCCGGGTCGCGAAGTAGGAGGACAGCAGACCGATGACGTACAGCGGCACGACCGCGATCAGCCCACCGATGATCCGGGTGGTGACCAGGAACGGCAGGGACGGGATCGCCATGACCTCGAGGGCGTCGACCTCCTCGGAGATGCGCATCGCGCCGAGCTGAGCCGTGAACCCGCAGCCGACGGTCGCCGCGAGGGCGATTCCGGCGACCAGCGGCGCGATCTCCCGGGTGTTGAAGTAGGCCGACACGAACCCGGCGAAGTTGGCGGTGCCGAGCTGGTTGAGCGCGGCGTACCCCTGGAGGCCGACCTCCGTGCCGGTGAAGAAGCACATCGCCGCGATGACTCCGACGGTGCCTCCGATCACCGCGAGAGCGCCGCTGCCGAGGGTGACCTGCGCCAGGATCCGGAGGATCTCCTTCTTGTAGCGCTGGATCGTGCGCGGGGTCCACGCGAGGGCGGTGAGGTAGAACCGGAGCTCCTCACCGAGCCGGTCGAGCATCTGCAGCGGCCGCTCGTAGACGGCTTTGACAGTGGTCGATTGCTTCGTCATGGCCGCTAACCCGTCTTTGGAGGGACAAGTTGGAAGTAGAGGGCGCTCATCACGAAGTTGACGACGAACAGCAGCATGAAGCTGATGACGACCGACTCGTTGACGGCGTCGCCCACGCCCTTCGGGCCGCCGGCGGCGGTCATGCCCTTGTACGACGCGACGATGGCCGCGATCATCCCGAACACGAGCGCCTTGGCCATGCCCTGCCAGACGTCCGGTAGCTGTGCGAGCGCGGTGAAGCTGGCCAAATACGCACCTGGTGTGCCGTCCTGGAGGACGACGTTGAACACGTAGCCGCCCGCGACCCCGACAACCGAGACGAGACCGTTCAGGAAGACCGCTACGAGCATGCAGGCGAGCACCCTGGGTACGACGAGCCGCTGGATCGGGTCGATGCCCAGCACCATCATCGCGTCGAGCTCCTCACGGATCCTCCGGGCGCCGAGGTCGGCCGCGATCGCCGACCCGGCGGCCCCGGCGATCAGCAGGGAGGTCGCGATCGGTCCCGCTTCGCGGACGACGGCGAGCACTGCGGCGGAGCCCGTGAAGGACTGGGCGCCGAACTGCTTGATCAGCCCGCCGACCTGCAGGGCGATGACGGCGCCGAACGGGATCGCGACCAGGGCGGTCGGGATGATCGTCACCGACGCGATGAACCAGGCCTGCTGGATGAACTCGCGGACCTGGAAGGGGCGCCGGAAGAGCCCGCGACCGACGTCGAGACCGAAGGCGAACAGCTTGCCGGCAGTCCCGATCGGCGCGAGCACCCGGGCAGAGGTGATGGAGGCCATGGAGTTATCCGTCCCTCAGGCCCCGGCGGCCAGCGCGGCGTACTCGCCCTGGAACGAGCCGGGCGGCGGCGTCGACGCCGTTGGCGGCACACCATTCGCCCGGTGCGCGCTGACTCCGGCGGGGGATGCCGTTGGAAGGCTCGAGCTGCAGCGGGATCGGCGGCAGCGGCGGAAGCTCCTGGCCCCGCTCGGCCTCGAGCTCGTCGGCGTCCTTCTCCTCGGACATCCCGATCGGCCCGACCACCTGGGCGTTGAGGAACTGACGGACCACGGGCTCCTCGGAGGAGAGCAGCATCTCCCGGGGCCCGAACATGGCCAGATGACGGTGGTAGAGCAGGCCGATGTTGTCGGGGACCGTCCGGGCGGTGTTGATGTCGTGGGTGACGATCAGGAACGTCGCATCGATCTGGGCGTTGAGATCGACGATGAGCTGGTTGAGGAACGACGTACGAACGGGGTCGAGGCCGGAGTCGGGCTCGTCGAACAGCACGATCTCGGGGTCGAGCACCAGAGCCCGGGCCAGCCCGGCGCGTTTGCGCATGCCGCCGGAGATCTCGCCGGGGAGCTTGGTCTCGGCCCCGACGAGCCCGACCAGCTCCATCTTCTCCATGACGATGCTGCGGATCTCCGACTCGCTCTTCTTCGTGTGCTCGCGCAACGGGAACGCCACGTTGTCGTAGAGATTCATCGAGCCGAACATCGCGCCGTCCTGGAACAGGACGCCGAACAGCTTTCGGATCTCGTACAGCTCTCGTTCCGAGCAGCTGGCGATGTCGGTGCCCTCGATCACGACCGAGCCCTGGTCCGGCTTCAGGAGGCCGATCAGGGTCTTGAGGAGGACGGACTTCCCTGTGCCCGGAGGGGCCGAGCATCACGCAGATCTCTCCGGCGGGAACGGTGAGGGTGACGTCTCCCCAAATGAGCTGCTTGCCGAACGACTTCGACAGGTCGTTGATCTGGATCTCTACGCCCATGGCGTCTGTCTCTCCCTCTCCCGATCAGGTCGTCACCCCCGGCGTCCACGACGGCGAATCAAGCAAGGCGCCCCCACGCCCGTCATCGAGAACAACGCGATTGACCGGCGATGGTTACGGGCGAGTTTCGGTGTGGACGGGTCGGCGGGGATAGTCCGAGATGAAATGGCCCCTCCGTACGGCGTGTCGAGGGGCCATTTCCTCTCGGACTACCGCGACCGGGCGCGCAAAAGGGCGGCCACCCTCTCGGGTGACCGCCCCTTTGCAGGCAGTTGCTAGACCAGCTGGGTCACTTGACGGTGACGGTGGCGCCGGCGCCCTCGAGGGCGTCCTTGGCCTTGTCGGCGGCAGCCTTGTCGACGCCCTCCAGGATGGCCTTGGGCGCGGCCTCGACCAGGTCCTTGGCCTCCTTGAGACCGAGGGAGGTGAGCGCGCGCACCTCCTTGATGACGTTGATCTTCTTCTCGCCGGCAGCCTCGAGGACGACGTCGAACTCGTCCTGCTCGACAGCGGCTTCGGCTGGGGCAGCACCCGCGGCCGGGGCAGCGGCAACGGCGACCGGGGCAGCAGCGGTGACGCCGAAGGTGTCCTCGAACTGCTTCACGAACTCCGAGAGCTCGATGAGGGTCATTTCCTTGAACGCGCTCAGGAGCTCGTCGGTGGTGAGCTTCGCCATGATGGCGTTTCCTTCCGTTTGTGGCCGGCCCGTCGGGGCTGCGACCGGGGTTTCAGGTGGGTACGTCGACCTGGGTTCAGGCTTCGGTGGACTCGGCTGGTTCCTGGGCTGGGTCCTCGGTCACTTCGGTGGCAACCTCGTCGACAGGGGCTTCGGCGACTGCCTCGGCAGCAACCTCGGTCTCGGCGACAGGGGCCTCGTCAACGGCTGGGTCAACGGCTGGGTCAACGGCTTCCTCGGCAGCAGCCGGCACTCCGGCGCCTCCTGCGAGGATCGAGGGGTCCTGCTCTGCCTTCTCCTGCAGGGCGCCGGCGAGCCGGGCGACCTGCGCGATCGGAGCGTTGAGCAGGTAGACGGCCTGGGAGAGCGAAGCAAGCATCGCGCCCGCCAGCTTGCCCAGGAGCACCTCGCGCGACTCGAGGTCGGCCAGCTTGGCGACCTCGCTCGCATCGAGGAGGTTGCCGTCCAGGACGCCACCCTTGATCACAAGAGCGGGGTTCGCCTTGGCAAAGTCACGCAGGCCCTTGGCCGCCATGACCACGTCACCGCTGATGAAGGCGATGGCGGTCGGGCCGGTGAGCAGGTCATCGAATCCGTCGATGCCCACCTCGCCGGCGGCGATCTTGGCAAGCGTGTTCTTGACCACGGCGTAGTTGGCGTTCTCGCCGAGGGAGCGCCGCAGGTCCTGCAGCTGCTTCACGGTGAGACCGCGGTAGTCGGTCAGCACAGCACCAGCGGCATCGTTGAAGGACTCAACGATCTCCGCCACGGCGGCTGTCTTTTCTGGCCGCGCCATGGGTCTCCTTTCCAACATCTGGTTTCGAGACGTCCGGCTGGCCCGGAAAACGAAAACGCCCCGGCGCAGGGCCAGGGCGTGGATGGATCTCGGCCAGGAAGCACCGTGATCCTGCTCTGTCACCTGCGCTGGCCGTCCGCGTCTGCGGTACCTTCGGTCGCGCTGCATGCACAGCACGACAACCGGCGGTCTCTGGTTCTGGGGGAACTGTACGCGAGTAGTCAATCCGGGCCAAATTCCGTGAAAGCACCTCACCGGCCACCCGGTCCGTCCAGAATCAAGGCGTGGATCCCGAACTGCATTCCATCTCAGCCGTGATCGCCCGGGCCGACGCGCGGGTCAAGGCTGGCGACTCGACGACTCGGGTGTGGCCGACTGGTTTCGGCCTGCTCGACGAGCTGCTCGACGGGGGCTTCCGCTCTGGAAACCTGATCCTGCTCGCAGGGCCGCAGGGGCAGGGCAAGACCACCCTGGCCCTCCAGGTCGCCCGCAACGCGGCCAGGGACGGACACCCGGTCCTCTACTTCTGTTTCGAGCACGATCCGGAGGTGCTCCTCGAACGGCTCATCGTGCTCGAGGCAGGTGAGCTGATGGACGTTGCCGCACCGTCCCAGACGAGGATCCGGCGCGCGTTCGAGGCCGCGGAACCCACACCGGGCGGGCTGCTCGACCGGCTGTCCGAGCTGCACTATGCCGTGGACGCGCTCGAACTGGTCCGGAAGTACGAAGACCTGTTGCACATCTATCGGTCCACCGGCACCGCCACCACCGTCGGGGTGATCGCGTCCGCGATCGACGAGGTGCATCGGGCAACCGGACAGGCACCGATGGTGATCGTGGACTACCTGCAGAAGGTCAAGGTGACCGACGGGTCCAGCGTCGAGGACGAACGGGTGACCATCGTCGTCGAGCAGCTCAAGGATCTGGCGATCGAGTACGGCGTACCGGTGCTGGCCATCACGGCCGCCGACAAGGCAGGGCTGAACCCAGGGACACGCATGCGCGCCCAGCACATGCGGGGTTCCACAGCGCTCGCCTACGAGGCCGACATCCTGCTGATCCTCAACAGCAAGTTCGACCTGGTGGCGCGCCAGCACCTCGTGTTCGGGGTCGGCAACCCAGACCGGTTCCGCCAGTGGGCGATCTTGACCATCGAGAAGAACCGCAACGGGCGCGCCGGCGTCGACCTGGAGTACCGCAAGAAGTTCGACCAGAACCGGTTCGATCCCGTCGGGCGACCGGTCAACGAATCCCTGATCGACGAACGCCTCGTCCTGGAATGAGCTCGGTCAGGCCTGCGGCTCGTCCTCGACCGTGACGTTCTTGATCCGGTTCGGGTCGACCTGGACACCGGGGCCCATGGTCGTGGACACCGTCACCTTGCGAAGGTAGCGACCCTTGGAGCTGGCCGGCTTGAGCCGGAGCACCTCCTCGAGCGCCGCCGCGTAGTTCTCCGCCAGCGCGACCTCGGAGAACGACGCCTTGCCGATGATGAAGTGCAGGTTGGCGTGGCGGTCGACCCGGAACTCGATCTTGCCGCCCTTGATGTCGGACACGGCCTTGGCCACGTCGGGCGTCACGGTGCCGGTCTTCGGGTTCGGCATCAGACCACGGGGACCGAGGACGCGGCCGAGGCGGCCGACCTTGCCCATCATGTCGGGGGTCGCGACGACGGCGTCGAAGTCGAGCCAGCCACCGTTGACCTTCTCGATGAGCTCGTCGCCGCCGACGACGTCGGCGCCGGCCTCGCGGGCTGCCTCAGCCTTCTCGGCATTGGCGAAGACCAGGACCCTGGCGGTCTTGCCGGTGCCGTGCGGAAGGTTGACGGTGCCGCGGACCATCTGGTCGGCCTTGCGAGGATCGACACCGAGACGCATCGCGACGTCGACGGTCTCGTCGAACTTCCTCTTGCTTCCGGACTTGGCGATCTTGATCGCGGTCAGCGGGGCGTAGATCTCGTCCTTGTCGAACGAGTCCGACACCGCGCGGTAGGTCTTGCTGCGTTGCATTTCTGGTTCTCTTTCTTCCAGGTGTGGTCAGTCGTGGGCCAACGCGGCCCTGCCACAGGTTGCTGTTTCTTGCTCCGGTTTCGAGACGGGCGCAGAGCGCCCTCCTCAACCTCCGGAGGGTGATCAGGTGGTGGTGACACCCATCGAGCGCGCTGTGCCCTCGACGATCTTCATGGCGGCCTCGATGGAGTTGGCGTTGAGGTCGGGCAGCTTGGTCGTGGCGATCTCGCGCACCTGGTCCTTGGTCAGCTTGCCGACCTTGTCCTTGTGCGGGACCGACGAGCCCTTGGCCAGACCGGCAGCCTTCTTGATCAGCTCCGCGGCCGGCGGGGTCTTCGTGATGAACGTGAACGAGCGGTCCTCGAAGATGGTGATTTCCACGGGGATGACGTTCCCGCGCATCGGCTCGGTCTGCGCGTTGTAGGCCTTGCAGAACTCCATGATGTTCACACCGTGGGGACCGAGAGCGGTACCCACCGGCGGAGCCGGGGTTGCTGCGCCAGCCTGCAGCTGCACCTTCACGAGGGCAGCGATCTTCTTCTTCTTGGGAGGCATGTTCTTTTCCTAGGGTCCTTTGTTACTTGGTTGGTGGTCTCGACAGGCTCGACCACCGAGCGGGCTTCAGACCTTCTGGATCTGGTTGAAGCTCAACTCGACCGGGGTCTCCCGGCCGAAGATCTCGACGAGGGCCTTCACCCTCTGGGCTTCCGCGTTGATCTCGGTGATCGTCGCGTGCAGCGTGGCGAACGGGCCGTCGACCACCATCACGGAGTCCTGTACGTCGAAGTCCGCGACCTCGACCGGCTTCCGGCTGGATGCGGTGGCGCGACCCGACTGACCAGCGGCTGCGGCCGCCTCGGCCTCGGCGGCGGCGATGACCGCGGGGCCGAGCATGTTCTCGACCTCGGCCATCGACAGCGGCACCGGCTGGTGGCTGTGGCCGACGAAGCCGGTGACCGACGGCGTGTGCCGGACGGCCGCCCACGACTCGTCGGTGAGGTCCATGCGGACCAGGACGTAGCCGGGGAGGACGGTGCGCTTCACGAGCTTGCGCTGGCCGTTCTTGATCTCGGCGACTTCCTCGGTGGGGACCACGATCTCGTGGATGTAGTCCTCCATGTTCAAGGAGATGATCCGGTTCTCGAGGTTTGCCTTCACCCGGTTCTCCATGCCCGAGTAGGTGTGCACGACGAACCAGTCGCCGGGCTTGGCCCACAGGGCTCGGCGGAACTCCTCGAGCGGGTCCTCCTCGGCGGCCTCCTGGTCGGCGTCTTGGTCTCCGTCGGGTTCGTCGACGGCGTCGACCGGGGTCTCGACAGGCTCGACCTCCGCTTCGACCCCTTCAGAGGTCGGCTCAGGCTCGACCGGCTCAGACTCGACCGTCGAGGTTGCTTCGTCGTACTGCTCCGACACGTGTTGCTCCGTCAATTGATTGCAAAGTTGTCTGCCACTCTCGAGGCAGTGGCTCCGGGACGCGAGCGTCGCCGGGGCCGGGACCGCGGCGTTACTGCTTGGTGTCGCCCGCGAAGATTGCGAAGATCAGCTTTCCGAAGCCCAGGTCCAAGGCCGAGATCAGCGCCATCATGAAGATCACGAACACCATCACCACCATGAAGTAGGTGATCAGCTGTTCCTGCGTCGGCCACACGACCTTGCGCAGTTCGGCAACGACCTGGCGATAGAAGACGGCCGGACTCGTGCGCTTGCCGCGCTTCGAGCTGGAAACCTCCGACACTCTCATTCACCTCATCGTTGACGTTGACCAGTAGTCCTTGCAGGGCACGAGGGACTTGAACCCCCAACCTTCGGTTTTGGAGACCGATGCTCTGCCAGTTGAGCTAGTGCCCTCCGACGCCTCTCCAGGAGCCCGGCCCCCAAAGGTCGCGGGCAGCGTTGAGCATGTGGAGAACCACCAAAATAGGAGTGTACGGGGAGAGGCAACGGTGAGTCCAAATGGTCCCGGACCGACCGAGCGCAGAGTCACAGGGGACCTCTACGATGGTCCGCATGAGCGCCCCACTTCCCTCGCCCCGTGACCATCGCGTCTCCGACCGGATCGGAGGCATCGCCGAGTCTGCCACGCTGAAGGTGGATGCGAAGGCGAAGTCATTGAAGGCGGACGGGCGCCCGGTCATCGGTTTCGGCGCGGGCGAACCCGACTTCCCGACCCCGTCGTACGTCGTGGAGGCCGCGGTCGACGCCTGCCGCGACCCCAAGAACCATCGCTACACCCCGGCCGGCGGACTGCCGGAGCTGAAGAAGGCGATCGCGGAGAAGACGCTTCGCGACAGTGGCTACGCAGTGCAGGCCAACCAGGTGCTGGTCACGAACGGCGGCAAGCAGGCGATCTACTCCGCGTTCGCGACGATGCTCGATCCGGGCGACGAGGTGATCGTGCCCGCGCCGTACTGGACGACGTACCCCGAGTCCATCCAGCTCGCCGGTGGCGTCATGGTCCCGGTGCTCGCGGACGAGACCCAGGACTACAAGGTCACCGTCGAGCAGCTCGAGGCCGCGCGGACCGACAAGACCAAGGTGCTGCTGTTCGTCTCCCCCTCGAACCCGACCGGCGCCGTCTACACCTCCGACGAGATCAGGGCGATCGGCCAGTGGGTCGAGGACCACAACCTGTGGGTGCTCACCGACGAGATCTACGAGCACCTCGTGTACGACGGTGTGGACACCGGGTCGCTTCCGGTGTTGTGCCCGTTCCTGGCCGACAACTGCGTGGTCGTCAACGGGGTCGCCAAGACCTATGCGATGACCGGCTGGCGGGTCGGTTGGATGATCGGCCCGGCCGACCTGGTCAAGGCGGCGACCAACCTCCAGTCGCATGCCACCTCCAACGTGTCCAACGTGGCCCAGCGTGCGGCGCTGGCAGCCGTCTCGGGTGATCTCACCGCCGTCGACGAGATGAAGGTCGCGTTCGACCGGCGCCGCAAGACCATCGTCTCGATGCTCAACGAGATCGACGGCGTCGTCTGCCCGACGCCACACGGCGCGTTCTACGCCTACCCGTCTGTGAAGGGGCTGCTGGGCAAACCGATCGGCGGTGCCGACGGCCCGGTTGCGACGACGTCTGCCGAGCTGGCCGAGATCGTGCTCGACACGGTCGAGGTAGCTGCCGTGCCGGGTGAGGCGTTCGGCTCCCCCGGCTACCTCCGCTTCTCCTACGCACTCGGCGACGACGACCTGGTCGAGGGGATCACCCGGCTTCAGAAGCTGCTCGCGTAGTCCGTGGTCCCGGCTTCAGACAAACCCGCGCGGGCTGGACGGGTTTGCTCGTGCGGGCCGTGGACGGGGTCGCCGACCCGTGGTTGACGTTGTGCATCGGGACCTCGCGAGCTTGCCGAAGGCGCATCTCCACCTTCATTTCACCGGCTCGATGCGGCACCAGACGCTGATCGAGCTGGCCGAGCGGGACGGCATCCACCTTCCCGAGGCACTCGTGGAGGGCTGGCCGCCGCAGCTGTCGGCAGCTGACGAGAAGGGCTGGTTCCGGTTCCAGCGCCTGTACGACGTCGCGCGCTCCGTGCTCCGCACCGAGGGCGACGTACGCCGCCTGGTGCTGGAGGCGGCCGAGGACGACGTCAGCGACGGTGGCCGGTGGCTGGAGATCCAGGTCGACCCGAGCGGCTACGCGCATCGGTTCGGTGGGATCACCGCGTTCACCGACCTCGTGCTCGACGCCGTACGGGACGCGGCTGACCGGACCGGGCTGGGCATCGCCGTCGTGATCGCGGCGAACCGGACCCGGCACCCGCTCGACGCCCGCACGCTGGCTCGTCTGGCCGCTCAGTACGCCGACCGGGGGGTGGTCGGCTTCGGACTCTCCAACGACGAGCGCCGGGGCCGCACCGACGACTTCGCTCCGGCATTCGCCATCGCCGAGCGGGCCGGGTTGATGCTGGCCCCCCACGCCGGCGAGCTCCGGGGCCCGGACAACATATGGGCCTGCCTGGAGGGGTTGCACGCCGACAGGCTGGGACACGGGGTCCGGTCGGTCGAAGACCCTGCGCTCCTCGATCGCATCGTTGGAGCAGGGATCGCTCTCGAGGTCTGCCCGGTGTCCAATGTGGCGTTGGGGGTCTACAGCGACCTCACCTCGGTGCCGTTGCCCGAGCTGATGGCGGCCGGCGCGACGATCGCACTCGGAGCCGACGACCCCTTGCTGTTCGGGTCGCGGCTGGCCAGCCAGTACGCCACGATGCGCGCGGCCCACGATCTCACCGACGAGCAGCTGGCCGACCTCGCCGGGATGTCGATCCGGGCCTCGCGCGCCCCGGACGACGTGAAGACTCGCCTGGCTGCGGACGTGGAGAGGTGGCTGAAACCCGAGTCCGAAACGGCACAATGACCCCCATGACGCAGCCGCCGCCCTGGGATCCCGACCAGAATCCCGACCCGGATCCCCACCAGGACCCTGACGAGGTTCCTACCCGGGCGCCAGGGGACGACTGGCTGACAAAGCCGATGCGCCGTCCGGGGACAGCGGGCCGCCCCCGGACGACCCGCAACCTGGTTATGGCGAACCTGGGTATGGCCAGCCCGGCTACGGACAGCCGGGTTATGGCCAGCCCGGCTACGGACAGCCGGGTTATGGCCAGCCGGGCTACGGCCAGCCAGGCTACGGCTACGGCCAGCCGGCCTACGGACAGGCGCCGCAGAGCCACGGCACCGCGACCACCTCGATGTGGCTCGGCATCGGCAGCCTGGCCTCGCTCGTGTTGACCCCCTTCTGCTGTGTGACCCTCCCCGGCGCGTTCGCCGCACCCTTCGCCTGGTGGCTGGGAGCGAAGGCGAAGCGAGACATCGACGGCGAACCCGGCCGCTACACGAATCGCGGCATGGCCCAGGCAGGGTTCGTCATGGGCATCATCGGAACGGTCCTGACCGTGCTGGCGATCGTGGGAGTCGTGGCCTTCTTCGTCTGGGTGTTCAACGGCGACTGGACGGACACCAACTACAGCAACGTCTGATCAGTCGAGGCTGCAGCCGACGAGCACGGGCTCGTTCACGAGGCGTACGCCGAACTTCTGCTCGACGCCGTCGCGCACCTCCCGGGCCAGCGCGATGAGGTCGGCGGTGCTGGCCTGTCCTCGGTTGGTGACGGCCAGAGTGTGCTTCGTGGACAGGCTCACGCGATCGTTGCCGTACCCCTTGGTGAACCCGGCCCGCTCGATCAGCCAGGCGGCGCTGGTCTTGAGGGTGCCGTCCGGTTGCGGCCAGCGCGGTGCATCCTCGGGCAGACCCCCGGACTGAGCCTCGGTGAGCATCGGGTTGGTGAAGAACGAACCCGCGCTCCAGGTGTCGTGGTCGTCGGGGTCGAGCACCATGCCCTTCCCGGCTCGCAGGGCCAGGACCGCCTCACGAACGTCCGCGATGGGCGCCCGATCTCCCTGTACGACGCCCAGCCGCGACGCCAGCTCGGCGTACCGCACCGGAGCGCCGAGGGTGCCCTGGCGGAACTGGAAGGTGACCTCGAGGACGATGTGTCGGCCGGGGTCGGCCTTGAACCGGCTGGTCCGATAGCCGAAGCCGCAGTCGGCGTTGGCGAACGTGCGGATGCCGCGGAGCTTCCGGTCCCAGACCCGAACGCTCGCGATGGTCTGGGAGACCTCCTGGCCGTAGGCCCCGACGTTCTGGATGGGAGTGGCGCCGACCGAACCGGGAATCCCCGCAAGGGCCTCGATCCCGACCCAGCCGTGTTTGACGGCATCGCCGACGACGTCCTCCCACCGCTCGCCAGCCGCCACCCGCACCGTCACGCCTCCACACGTCGCATCGGCGCCAGGCTCCTGATCGGCAACGAGACCACGGGTGGCAACCTTGACCACCGTCCCCGCGAAGCCGGCGTCGGCGACAACCAGATTGCTGCCACCAGCAAGGACCAGAACCGGCTCGCCGGCCTGGTCCGCCGTCGTCACGGCGTCGATGAGCTCGGCCTCGGTGGTCGTCTCGACCCATCGCCCGGCCGCACCCCCGAGACGGAGGGTGGTGTGCCCCCGCAGGAGCTCAGCCACGCACGACGGCCTTCGGCATGCCGAGCACCTTCTGCCCTCCGCAGGTCACCTCGAGCGCGATGTTGACCAGCCCATCGGCGACGCCCTTGACGGTGCCGCCGACCACCAGCTCGACGCCGTCGTCGTCGTCGGGAACCACGACCGGGTTGGTGAACTTGCAGCCGAACTCGACCACCTCGGCGTCACCGGCCCAGAGCCGCAGCGCGCGGGCGGCCAGCGCCATCGTGAACATCCCGTGCGCGATCACGCCGGGCAGGCCGACACTCTTGGCGACCCGGTCGGACCAGTGGATGGGGTTGAAGTCGCCGCTCGCGCCGGCGTAGCGGACCAGGTCGGCGCGCCGGATCGTGAACGTCTGGGGCTCGAGCACGTCGCCGGCCTGCAACGCGGTCATGCGGCACCTCCCGCGCTGTGCACCAGCGTCGCCTTCGTCGAGCACACCAGCTGGTCGTCCGCGTCGCGGATCTCGCTGGTGGTGCCGATGATGTCGGCGCCCCCGATCTGGCGCAGGCTGGAGACGGTCAGGGTGGTCGTGAGCACGTCCCCTGGGACGACGGGACGCTCGTAGGCGAACCGCTGCTCCCCGTGCACGATGCGGTAGAGGTCGATCTTCTCGGACTCGAGGAAGGCGTTCATCGCGTCGAAGGCGAGCACGATCGGGAAGGTGGCCGGAGCGGGGCCACCGGCGTACTCCTCACCGGTGGCCGCGAGGAACTCGCGCACCTTCCCCTCGGAGACGGTGTAGGGCGTGGTCGGCGGGAAGACCCGTCCGACAAGGGACTCGTCGACTGGCATGCCCGAAACGCTAGCAGCGCCGGACGGTATCGCGCGGGGCGGACGTCACGGCTGGTACGGCGGCGCCACGCCCCATCCCCAGCGTGGGACCGGGGCCGCCTCGAACACCTCGGCGTCGGGCTGCGAGTTGGACAGCGCCAACCTGGTCCCCCACTCGACGTACCCGACGAACGCGGCCCGGAACTCGGGATCGTCGGGCAGCCCGGCATCGTCCGCGGCCAGGCTCATCAGCGAGGCGAACCGGAAGCGCTGCTCGGGCGTGAGGCCGAGGTTGCGGTGATGCGCGACCATGTTCGGATAGCCGCCGAGTGACTCCGTGTAGTCGGCAGGGCCGCCGAAGACCTCGATCCACCACGTGGTGACGTGGGACCGGTGCTCCTCGTGCACGCCGCCCGGGAAAAGGGGCGACAGCAGGTCGTCACTCTCGACCCGGTTGTAGAAGGCGTCGATCAGGCGCCGGAAGGCCGGGGAACCACCGGCCCACGTGAACAGTGACGGCGTTTCCTCGGTCATGGCATTCTCCACATGAAGGCATTGTAATCATGTAATCATGTCACCGCTGCGACCCCGAAATGAGGTTCTCTTCGCCCAGCCAGTGCCGAGTCGTCGCATCTTCCGCGAGTCGTCGTAACTTACGACGACTCACCACCTCCAACTCCCCGCCGAGTCGTCGCATCTTCCGCGAGTCGTCGTAACTTACGACGACTCACCACCCCGGTCAGCCCGCCGAGTCGTCGCATCTTCTCCGAGTCGGCACACTTCACAGGACCAGCCAGGAAATGGCGCGAGGGCGGCACCCGAGTCGCTCGGGTGCCGCCCTCGGCGGGTGGATCAGGCTGCGGTCAGCGGGTTTCGCGGTGCGCGGTGTGACTGCGGCAGCGCGGGCAGAACTTCTTGAGCTCGAGCCGGTCGGGGTCGTTCCGGCGGTTCTTCTTGGTGATGTAGTTGCGTTCCTTGCAGTCCACGCAGGCGAGCGTGATCTTGGGGCGAACGTCTGAGCTCTTGCTGGCCACGGGAAGTCCTTCGTTGATGGGTGAAGCCGTTGAAACGCTTGTAGCGGGAGCGGGACTCGAACCCGCGACACCACGATTATGAGTCGTGTGCTCTAACCACCTGAGCTACCCCGCCACTGGACGGGGGTGTCCCGCCGGACGCCTGCCCGACGGGACCCCAACCCAGAGCCCCTTTACGGAATCGAACCGTAGACCTTCTCCTTACCATGGAGACGCTCTGCCGTCTGAGCTAAAGGGGCAAGCGACGAGAAAGGATACACACGCGCGAGGGGGAACATGAAATCGGCTTCCCGCCCTCACGAGTTGGCGTGGATCGGCTCGAACGCCTGGGCCTCCTCGAGCTCGTAGGCGAGCTCGAGAAGCGTGGCCTCCGCGCCGGCCGGGCCGCCGAACATCATCCCCTGCGGAAGCCCCGCGGCGGTCTTCGCCAGTGGCAGCGACACCGCTGGTTCGCCGGTGGCGTTCTGCACGGGCGTGAAGGCAACCCACTCGACGAGGCGGGCCATGACCTCCTCGAAGTCGTGTGTCGGGTCGAGGTGGCCGATCCGGGGAGTCTCGGTCGCGACGGTCGGTGTCAGGGTGACGTCGTAGTCCGCGTAGAACCTCGCGGAATGCCGCCTCGAGCGGCTGAGCCGGGCAGTCGCCAGCGGCAGCCGGGACAGGTTGCGACGGCAATGGCCGGCCAGGCCGAGCGTGAGGTTGTCGAGCCGGCCGGGGTCCCAGGTCGGCCCGAACGCTCGACGGCCGGTGCGGACCACGAACAGCGCCAACATCGACCAGTAGAGCAGGAAGTCCTCGGGAAAGGTGTCGGCAATCGGCACCTTCGCGGTCTCCTCGACGTGGTGGCCGAGGCCCTCGAGGAGGGCCGCGGTCTTCAGGGTCAGCTCCCGGACCTCGGGGCTGGCCTCTCGCCCGGCCGCAGCAGTGATGACGGCGACCTTGAGCCGCTTGCGTCCTGGGCGGCTGATGTCGCCGACCGGCGCCAGCTTGACGTTGCGGAACACCTTCTCCGCCTCGCGGAAGAACGCAGCGGTGTCGCGCACGGATCGGGTGAGCACGCCGTCGCTGATGATCCGCACCGGCATGTCGCGCATCACCTTGTCCTGCGCCAACCGGTCCCGGGTCGGCTTCAACCCGACCAGCCCGTTGACAGCCGCCGGGATCCGGATCGAGCCGCCGCCGTCGTTGGCGTGGGCAATGGGTACGACGCCCGCAGCGACGAACGCCCCGGAGCCGGCCGACGACGCGCCGGCGGTGTGGTCGGTGTTCCACGGACCCCGGACCGGCCCGAGCCGCGGGTGCTCGGCCGCCCCGCTGAAACCGAACTCCGAGAGCTGGGTCTTGCCCAGCGGGATCAGGCCCGTGTCCAGGAACATCCGGGCGAAGTCGCCGTCCTTCGGCCTCGGGCTGCCCACATAGGCATCACAGCCCCGCTGGGTCGGCATGCCCTCGACGTCGACGTTGTCCTTGAGGAAGCTCGGAATGCCGGCGAAGTAGCCACCGCGAGGAGCTCTCGCGCTCACTCGCGCCCGGTCGAACGCGGCATACGCCAGGCCGTTCAGCTGCGGGTTGACCAGCTCCGCACGGGCGATCGCAGCCTCGACCAGCTCCGGGATGCCCACGCGGCCCGCCTTGAGCTCCTCGACCAGACCGACCGCGTCGTGGTCGGCGAGAGCGTCGTCGGAGAAGGCGTGCACACGCGTCATTGCACCGAGGCTACCGGCGGCGCTTTCGCTGCCAGGTAAGCGTCCACGGCCGACGGGCTCAGCACGTGGTCCAGGGCCAGGGCGGCACAGCCGACGACGCCAGCCCGGTCGCCGTACGTCGCGGGAAGGAACTGGAGGTCGCGAGTCGCCAGCGCGGCGGCCCGAGCGTAGACGCTCTCGCGTACGCCGGCGGCGTAGGTGTCGAACGCCGCGGCCATGTCGCCGCCGATCACGACGGCCTGGGGGTTGAGCAGGTTGATCGCCACCGCGAGCACCTCCCCCAGGTGCCTCCCGCTCTCCCGGAGCAGCCCGCGTGCCTCCGCGTCGCCCTGCAGGGCCAGCGCGACCAGCTCGCGTACGTGCCCGACCTCGCGCCCGGAGTCCGCCAGCCGGGCCACGAGCGCCCAGCCGCCTGCCAAGGTCTCCAGACAGCCGGTCGCGCCACAGCGGCAGGCCAGGCCGTCGGCGGACGTGACCTTGGTGTGCCCGATCTCGCCCGCAGCGCCGAGATGGCCCGACACCACCCGGCCGTCGGCGATGATGCCCAGTCCGAGTCCGGTCGAGGCCTTCACCACCAGGACGTCCGTGAGCTGGCCCGTGCTTCCCATCCGTTCGGACCTCGCCAGCACGTCCGCGTCGTTGGCGAGGAAGAGCGGAGCGTCCACAACCTGACGGAGGTACGGCGCGAGCTCGACGCCGTCCCAGCCCCCCATGACCGGGGAGTCCAGGCTGGCACCGCGAGCCTGGTCGATCGTGCCCGGCAGGCTCAGGCCGATCCCGACGACCCGACGGTCGACCCGGTCGAGCAGGGCCGCGAGACGCGCGGCCACCTGCGGCATGACCTCGTCAGGTCCGGAACCGACGGGGTGGTCGTCCTCCGTGGCGCAGAGCTCGGTCCCGTTGAGGTCGAAGACGGCGAGCTGGCTACGGGAGCGCCCGACCGCTGCCGCGAGCACGACCCCGGCAGCCTGGTTGAACACCAGTCCGCCGGGCGGCCGGCCACCCGTCGAGGCCAGCTCCTCACCGGCCAGCAGCAGCCCCGCGCCGGTCAGCGCCGAGACGCGGGTGGTGACCGCCGTGCGCGAGAGGCCGGTGAGCCGGCGGAGCTCCGACCGGGTGCTGGCCCGTCCGGTGCGCACCAGTTCGAGCAGCTCTCCCGCGGTGGCGGGGGCCGCGGTCTCGCGGGGGCTGACGAGGTCGGACATCGCCCTCCATTCAAGCAGTTGTGCTGGTTGTGAAGTCAGAAGTTAACCTACTTGTGTCCTAAAAAAGCGTAAGTAGGGCTTGTATCGATCCAAAGATCGCCCTAGCGTAGAGCCATGGAACAGTTCGCCGGCCCCCATGCCGTGCCGCCGTCGTGCGACTTCGTCGTCTTCGGCGGCACCGGAGACCTGGCCCTGCGCAAGCTGTTGCCGGCGCTCTACCTGCGCGACCGCGAGGCCCAGCTGCCCGCGGACACCCGGATCATCGGAGTCTCCCGCTCCGAGATCGACGACGCCGGCTACCGGGCCGACGTCCGCGCCGCGCTCGACGTCGTACGTCGCGGGCGACGATCTCGACGACGCCAGCGTCGACCGGCTGCTCGCCCGGCTGCACCACGTCACCCTCGACGTCGAGCACGCCGAAAACTGGCATCTGCTGGCGGGGCTGCTCAAGGACCGGCCGCAGCACGGATGAGACGGTCCGCGTCTTCTACCTCGCCGTCGCGCCATCGCTGTTCGGATCCGTCTCTGTCCACCTCAGGGACCTCGGCCTCGCCAACGAGCTCTCGAGGGTGGTGCTGGAGAAGCCGCTCGGCCACGACCTCGCCTCGGCGCGAGCGGTCAACGACGCCGTCGGCGCGGTCTTCGACGAGTCCCAGATCTTCCGCATCGACCACTACCTCGGCAAGGAGAGCGTGCAGAACCTCCTCGTCACCCGCTTTGCCAACACCTTCCTCGAGCCGCTGTGGAACTCGCACTGGGTCGACCACGTCCAGATCACCGCTGCCGAGTCGGTGGGCGTGGGCGACCGCGGCGACTACTACGACAGGTCCGGCGCGCTGCGCGACATGGTGCAGAACCACCTGCTGCAGCTGCTCTGCCTGGTGGCGATGGAACCGCCGACCTACATCGGCCGCGAGACCGTGCGCGACGAGAAGCTCAAGGTGCTCCAGGCGCTCAAGCCGATGACGCCGGCCATGGTCGACCGGGACACCGTGCGCGGCCGCTACACCGAGGGGCTGGTGGGCGGCGTCGCAGTGCCGTCGTACTCCAGCGATCTGGGGTACGACGGCAGCCGCACCGAGACCTTCGTCGCGATGCGGACCGAGGTCGCCAACTGGCGCTGGTCCGGAGTTCCGTTCTACCTGCGCACCGGCAAGCGGATGGACCGCCGCGCGTCGGAGATCGTGGTCGTGTTCAAGCCGCCGGCGAAGGCGATGTTCCCGCACAGCGAGGGCAGCACCGAGCCGAACCGGTTGCACATCGCGGTCCAGCCCGACGAGGGCATGCGCCTGCACCTGACCGCCAAGGAACCCGGTCCCGGCGGGATCCGGCTGCGGCCGGTGTCGCTGGACCTGAGCTACGCGACCACCTTCGACCAACGCCTCCCCGACGCCTACGAGCGGCTGCTCATGGACGTCATCAAGGGCAACCCCAGCCTGTTCATGCGCCGCGACGAGGTCGAAGCCGCGTGGACCTGGGCCGAACCGATCCTCACCCGCTGGGCAACATCCCCCGACCTGCCGAAGCGTTATCCGGCCGGCACCAGCGGGCCCACCGCCGCCGCAACCCTGCTCGACCGCGACGGCCGATCCTGGCAGGAGTCAGAATCATGACCCAGCACATCCACCCGGTTGTCGCCGACGTGACCCGACGAATCACCGACCGCAGCGCTGCCTCTCGTGCTGCCTACCTCGACCGGATCCGCGGCGCGGCCGACCGCGGGCCGGCCCGCGGCAAGCTGGCCTGCGCCAACCTCGCGCACGGCTTCGCCGCCTCCGACGCGCCGGCGAAGCAGGCGCTGCGCGGTCGCACCAAGCCCAACATCGCGATCGTGTCGGCGTACAACGACATGCTCTCGGCCCACCAGCCGTTCGAGACGTTCCCCGCCGTGCTCAAGAAGGCGATCATCCGCGCCGGCGGCATCGCCCAGTTCGCCGGCGGCGTGCCGGCGATGTGCGACGGGATCACCCAGGGCCGCGACGGGATGCAGCTGTCGCTCTACAGCCGCGACGTGATCGCCATGTCGACCGCGATCGCGCTGTCGCACGACATGTTCGACGGCGCGCTGATGCTCGGCGTCTGCGACAAGATCGTGCCGGGGCTGCTGATCGGCGCCCTGTCCTTCGGCCACCTGCCGACGATCTTCGTGCCGGCCGGTCCGATGACGTCGGGTCTGCCGAACGGCGAGAAGGCCCGGGTCCGCCAGCTGTACGCCGAGGGAAAGGTCGGTCGTGACGAGCTGCTCGAGGCCGAGTCGGCGTCGTACCACTCGGCCGGCACGTGCACGTTCTACGGCACCGCCAACTCCAACCAGCTGCTGATGGAGGTGCTCGGCCTGCACCTGCCCGGCTCCTCCTTCGTCAACCCCGGTACCCCCCTGCGTGACGCCCTGACCCGCGCGGCTGGCGCGCGGGTCACCGAGCTGACGCCGCAGGGCGGGGAGCCGATGCCGATCGGCGAGGTCGTCGACGAGAAGGCGATCGTCAACGCCTGCGTGGCGCTGCTGGCCAGCGGCGGCTCGACCAACCACACGATGCACCTGGTCGCGATTGCCCGGGCCGCAGGCATCACGCTGACCTGGGACGACCTGTCCGACCTGTCGGCGGTCGTTCCGTCGCTGACCCGGATCTACCCCAACGGCGCAGCCGACGTGAACCACTTCCACGCCGCCGGTGGCATCGCCTTCCTGGTGCACACGCTGCTCCGGGCCGGGCTCCTGCACGACGACGTGAACACCGTGGTCGGACGCGGACTGTGGCGCTACACGACGGAGGCTCGTCTCGACGGCGACACCGTCGTGTGGGAGGAGGGCCCGAAGGCCAGCCACGACCTCGACGTGCTGCGGCCGGCCGACGACCCGTTCGCGCCCGACGGCGGACTGCGCATGCTGTCCGGTCCCCTGGGCAAGGCGGTCATCAAGACCTCCGCCGTGAAGCCCGAACATCGGGTCGTGACCGCACCGGCTGTCGTCTTCGACCACCAGGACGCCTTCTTGGTCGCGTTCCAGGACGGCGAGCTGGACGGCCGCGACTTCGTGGCGGTGATCCGCTACCAGGGTCCGGCCGCCAACGGCATGCCCGAGCTGCACAAGCTGACCCCGGCACTCGGCGTACTGCAGGACCGCGGCCAGCGGGTCGCGCTCGTCACCGACGGCCGGATGTCGGGGGCATCCGGAAAGGTGCCCGCCGCCATTCACGTCACACCTGAGGCGGAGCTGGGTGGCCCGCTGGCTCGCGTGCGGGACGGCGACGTCATCACCGTCGACGCCGACACCGGACACCTTGGCCTCGACGTCGACGAGTCGCTGCTCGCGCAGCGGCCAGCGACCGGAGGAGCCGCGCAGGGCGCCGACTGGGCGGGCACCGGACGCGAGCTGTTCGCCGCCTTCCGGGCCACCGTCGGCACCGCCGACACCGGGGCCAGCGTGTTCCCGGCCGTCTCCGGTCCGCAGCAGGAGGTGCCCGTTGTCCAGCACGCCTGATCTCCTGTCGCTCGTCCCGGTCGTCCCGGTGGTCGTGGTCGACTCCGTCTCTCAGGCCGTCCCGATCGCCCGTGCCCTCGTGGCCGGCGGGCTGCCAGTGATCGAGCTGACCCTGCGTACGCCGGTCGCCCTGGACGCCATCCGCGCCATCGCCGACGAGGTCCCCGAGATCCTGGTCGGCGCCGGGACGATCGTGACGCCGGGCCAGGCGTCGGAGGCACTCGACGCGGGCGCGGAGTTCCTGGTCTCACCGGGTACGACGCCCGACCTGCTCGACGCGATGGCCGGCACCGGGCTGCCGTTCCTGCCCGGCACCGCGACCGTGTCGGAGGTGCTGACCGTGCTCGAGGCGGGCTTCACAGAGATGAAGTTCTTCCCTGCCGAGGCATCGGGTGGGGCCGCGTTCCTCAAGTCCATCGCCTCGGTGGTGCCGGCTGCCCGGTTCTGTCCGACCGGCGGGATAACGGCCGACACCGCCCCGACGTACCTCGCCCTCCCGAACGTCGGCTGCGTCGGCGGCTCGTGGCTCACACCCGCTGACGCCCTGGCTGCCGGCGACTGGGCCCGGGTCGAGTCGCTGGCTCGCTCCGCGGCGGGCCTGAAGGGGTAGTCCGCTGCTGGCCCGGCGGGGTAGTCCGAGAGGAAATGGCCCCCGACACGCCGACGGAGGGGCCATTTCATCTCGGACTACCCCGACTTAGCGAGCACCGGCACCTCGTCGGTGACAGCCGACGAGGTGGGTGTCGACGATGCCGATGGCCTCCATCAGGGCGTGCATGGTGGTCGGGCCGACGAAGGTGAAGCCTCGCCTCTTGAGCTCCTTGGAGAGCGCCTTCGACTCCGGTGAGGCCGAGGGGACGTCGCCGGGCGTGGCGGGGGCCGGCAACACGTCAGGGCGAAACGACCAGACGAGGTCCTCGAGGGTGGTGTCGTCGAGCGCGAGCAGCGCCCTCGCGTTGATGATCGTGGCGTTGATCTTGAGCCGGTTGCGGACGATGCCGGTGTCGGCCATCAGCTCGGCGACCTTGGCGTCGTCGTACGACGCGATCGCCTGGGCGTCGAAGTGGTCGAACGCCGCCCGGAAGTTGTCGCGCTTTTGTTGAGGATCGTCGACCAGGACAGCCCGGACTGGAACGCCTCCAGGGTCAGTCGTTCGAAGACCGCTGTGTCGCCCGTGACCGGCATTCCCCACTCGGTGTCGTGGTAGTCGCGCATCACTCCCGGGGCGCCCGCCCACGCGCAGCGCGCGATGCCGTCCTCGCCGATCACCGTCATGCGGCAATCCTGACAGTCCGGACCACCGCACAAACTCGGGGCACCCGCTGATTCGCTGTTGGTAGTTCGACGGCCGCTCCGGCAGCAGACTCGCAGAGACTCAGGCACGCCGATGTCAACACGAGCCGGGTCGGCGTCGCGTCGCCGTCAACACGAGCCGGGTCGGCGTCGCTCCCGTGTCAACAAGAGCCGGGTCAGCGGTATTCGGGGTTCTCCCAGTCGAAGCGGGTCCCGTCGTTCCACTCCGAGCGCTGGTTGCCGTAGCCCGGGACCCCGCCGGCGTCCTTGAGCATCTTGGCGAGGTGCATCAGGTTCCAGGTCATGAACGTGGTGTTGCGGTTGGTGAAGTCGTTCTCGGGACCACCGCTGCCGGGATCGAGGTACGACGGGCCGGGACCGGCCTCGCCGATCCAGCCCGCGTCGGCGTTCGGCGGGATCGTGTAGCCGACGTGCTGCAACGAGTACAGGACGTTCTGCGCACAGTGCTTGATGCCGTCCTCGTTGCCGGTGATCAGGCAGCCGGCGACCCGGCCGTAGAAGAGGTACTGGCCCTTGTCGTTGAGCAGCGAGCTCATCGAGTAGATCCGCTCGATGAACTGCTTGGTGATGCTGGAGTTGTCACCGAGCCAGATCGGCCCGGCGACGACCAGGATGTCGCTGTCGAGGATGCCCGGGTAGAGGTCCGGCCAGGCATCGGTCGCCCAGCCGTGCTCCCGCATGTCCGGGTAGACACCGGTCGCGACGTCATGGTCGACGAACCGGACCTGGTCGACCTCGATCCCGTGCTTGCGCATGATCCCCGCGCTCGCGTCGACCAGCCCCTGGGTGTGGCTGGGCTCGGGGCTCCGCTTCAGGGTGCAGTTGACGTACGTCGCCTTCAGGCCGGTGAAGTCCCAATCACTCATGGGCCGACTGTCCTCCACCCGGATCGACCGGGCAATGGGCGAACCGTGACGAAAGAGTGACGGCAGGTCCTCAGCCGCGACTCTTCAACCGAGCGTTGGGCAGTGCCGGCGCCGGGATCGGCGGGAGGCCGCCGGCCACCACACCGAAGTCGCCGTCGACGATCCCGTCGTCACTGATCTGGGCCTGCCACTGCTCACGGAAGCCCCGGATCTCCTCATCGGTCCGCCCGATGAAGTTCCACCACATCACGATCTGCTCGCCGAGCGGCTCGCCGCCGAGCAGGAGCAGCCGGGCGCCGTCGGCCGAGGACAGGGTCACCGACGAGGCGCCGGGTTCGACGTACGCAAGCTCCGACTCCTTGACCGGAAGCTCGTCGATCAACAGGTCGCCGGTGTCGAGCAGCAGCCCGTGTTCGCAAGCCGAGTCGAGCGGGACGACCAGCCGGGCGTTCGCGGCGAGCACGATCTCCGCCCCGAGCAGCCGGGAGTACGTCGACACCGGCGAGACCGATCCGAACAACGAACCCAGGAACACCCGGGCCTCCCAGCGATGCCCGGTCACCGCCGGGAGGCGCATAGTGCTCGAACCCGGGCTCGACGAACCGCGACGCGTCCGGCAGCGCGACCCACAGCTGGGCACCATGCAGAGTCGTGGTCGACGGTGTCGACACCTCGGAATGGCTGATCCCGCGACCGGCCGTCATCAGGTTGAGCTCGCCCGGCCGGACCGTGGCCGCGTTGCCCGCGCTGTCGACGTGGTCGATCTCCCCGGTGAACAGCCAGCTCACCGTCTGCAGCCCGGTGTGCGGGTGCGGCGTCACGAGCATCCCGCCCGAGTCGGCCACGTCGTCGGGGCCGTAGTGGTCCAGGAAGCACCAACCGCCGATCAACGACCGATGACGCTGCGGAAGGGTGCGCCGTACGTTCATCGCGCGCAGCCCGCCCAGCGGCACCTCACGCGGCGTCAGGATCTCGACAGTCGCCATGGTCAACTCAGGTGGGTCGGGTCGGTCGCCCGCTTGTCGCCGCTGCCCTGCGCGCCCCCGGTGACCCGACTCGAGTCAGCGGCGTCGGTCACTCCCGTCCCAAGACCGGACGTCGGCTGCAGCCGGACGATCACCGACTTCGACGTGGGCGTGTTGCTGCCCTCTGCCGTCGAGTCGAGCGGGACCAACGGGTTGGTCTCGGGGTAGTAGGCCGCCGCACATCCGCGTGGCTGCTCGTAGGCAACCACCCGGAAGTCCGGCGCGGTGCGCTCGGAGCCGTCGCGCCACTCGCTGACCAGGTCGACCATGTCCCCGTCGGCGAAGCCCAGGGCCACGATGTCGTCGGGGTGGACGAAGACAACCCGCCGCCCGCCCTTGATCCCGCGATAGCGGTCGTCGAGGCCGTAGATGGTGGTGTTGAACTGGTCGTGCGACCGGAGCGTCTGCAGCAGCAGCCGACCCTCCGGCACCTCGAGCACCGCGAGCGGGGAGGCGCTGAACATCGCCCTGCCCGCCAAGGTCCCGAACGTCCGAGAGTCGCGCGGCGGGTGCGGAAGGACGAACCCGCCGGGCCGGTCGACCTTCTCGTCGTACGCCGCGCAGCCCGGGACCACCCGGGCGATCCGTTTGCGGATCTCGGTGTAGTCGGACCGGAAGTCGCTCCACGGAAGGCCGTGCCGGTCGCCCAGCGTCGCCTCGGCGATCGAGCAGACGATGTCGACCTCGGACCGCAGGTGACGCGACGCAGGCTTGAGCGGACCCTTCGATGCGTGGACGGACGACATCGAGTCCTCGACGGTGACTCGCTGCTCCCGGCCACCGGTCCGGTCCTTCTCCGACCGTCCCAGGGCCGGGAGGATCAGCGCCTCGCGACCGGTGACGACGTGAGAGCGGTTGAGCTTGGTGGAGACGTGCACGGTCAGCTCGGCGGAGCGGAATGCCTTCTCGGTGACCTCGGTGTCCGGGGCCGCGGAGACGAAGTTGCCGCCCATGCCGATGAAGACCCTTGCCTCGCCGTCGCGCAGGGCCTGGATGGCCGCGACGGTGTCGAGGCCGTGTTCCCGCGGCGGCTCGAAGCCGAACTCGTCGCGAAGTGCGTCGAGGAAGTGCTCTGGCGGCCGTTCCCAGATTCCCATCGTCCGGTCGCCCTGCACGTTGGAATGACCACGCACCGGGCAGAGACCCGCTCCCGGCTTGCCGATGTTGCCCTGGAGCAGCGCGAGGTTGACGAACTCCTTGACCGTCGCGACGGCGTTGTGGTGCTGGGTGATGCCCATCGCCCAGCAGATCACGGTCGCCGACGACTCCTGGAACATCCGCGCGGCTGCCTCGATCTGCCCGCTGTCCAGGCCGGTGGCCCGCTCGACGTCGACCCAGTCGAGCTTGCCCACCTGGGCCGCCCAGTCCTCGAAGCCCCGGGTGTGGGCGGCGATGAAGTCGTGGTCGACGGCGTCCCACTCCAGCAACAGCGAGCCGATCGCCTGGAAGAGGGCGAGGTCGCCGTTGACCCGGATCGGCAGGTGGAGGTCGGCGAGCCCGGTGCCGTTGCCGACCCAGCCGCGAACCTTCTGCGGGTTCTTGAAGCGAACCAGTCCGGCTTCCCTCAGCGGGTTGATGGAGATGATCTTCGCGCCGTTCTTCTTCGCCTCCTCGAGTGCGCTCAGCATCCGCGGATGGTTGGTGCCCGGGTTCTGGCCCGCGATGACGATCAGCTGGGCGGTGTGTACGTCGTCGAGGCTGACCGAGCCCTTGCCGATCCCGATCGTCTCGGCCAGCGCCACCGAGGTCGACTCGTGGCACATGTTGGAGCAGTCGGGCAGGTTGTTCGTGCCGAAGGCGCGGACGAACAGCTGGTAGGCGAACGCAGCCTCGTTCGAGGTCTTCCCCGACGTGTAGAAGATCGCCTGGTCGGGTGTGTCCAGCTCGTTGAGGTGGCGGCCGATCATGGAGTAGGCCTCGGCCCATTCGATCGGCTCGTAGTGGGTGCCGCCGTCACGCAGCACCATCGGCTCGGTGATCCGGCCCTGCTGGCCGAGCCAGTAGTCGGTGCGCTCGCGGAGCTCCTCGACAGGATGCTTCGCGAAGAACTTCCGGTTGAGCAGCCGCCGGGTCGCCTCCTCGGTGACCGCCTTGGCGCCGTTCTCGCAGAACTCGGCGGTGTGCCGGTGTCCCGCGTCCGGGTCCGGCCAGGCGCAGCCCTGGCAGTCGAACCCGTCGACCTGGTTCAGCTTGAGCAGAGTCTGCGCGGTGCGGACGGCACCCATCTGCTCGACTGCGCGCTTCATCGCCACCGCCACCGCGGTCGCTCCTGCAGCTGCGTGGGCGGTCCCTTCGACCTCGAGCTGGGATTCGTCGATGTCCCCGCTGGGTGGCCGCCTCTTCATGCCTCTCATCTTGTCCCTGTACCCAAGGCGGCGCCAACCCAACGGGTGCACCGTGGCGGGAACGTCACGGCGCCGACAGGACAGATTCTCCGACTACGGTGCTAGATCGGACCTATTCGGGCTCGCAGGGCAGATCCCCGGGTCAGAATGGGGGAATTGGGTGTAGACATCCGATGTATTGACCCTTAGAGTCGCGGCCATTGGGATGAGGAGGCGCCGGGTGCAGGACATCGAGCCGATGGATCATCATCACGTCAACGGCCTGATCGAGGATGCGGAGAACCCCACATTGAGCAAGCCGGAGCTGGCGCATGGAGCCGACGAGGCCACCGTGCGGGAGCCTGAGCAGGAGAGCGCCGGGCTACTCAGGCTCCGCCTTGTCGGTGCCCTGCTGGTGCTGCTCCGGCTCGGGCCACTGCTCATCCTCGGAGCCCTGGTGCTGATCATGTCGAACCTGTCGCCGGTCTTCGCCACCACCCAGAACGTCGGCAACGTGCTCGCCCAATCGGCGGTCATCGCCATCTTGGCCATCGGACAGCTCATGGTCATCCTGACTCGAGGCATCGACCTCTCGGTCGGCTCGACCCTCGCTCTGTCATCGGTGGTCGGGGCCACGGTCTTCAGCTCTTCCGGCGGCGGAGCGCTCACAGTGCTCGCCATGCTCGGCACGGGCGCGGCTGTCGGAGCCGTCAACGGACTGGTGCTGGTGTACGGCAAGCTGCCGCACCCGTTCATCATCACCCTCGCGACGCTGAGTATCGCCCGCGGCCTGGCCCTCGGCATCTCAGAGGGACAACCCATCCGCGGCATGCCGGACATCGTGAGCGACATCGGTGGTGGCACGGCGGGCTGGCTGGCCGCCTGGTTGCCGAACTCGACGTTCCTCGTCATCGGGGTCGCCGTCGTCGTCACGGTCTTCCTGACCCGGATCGTCTGGGGTCGCTGGATCTACGCCGTGGGAGGCAACCCCGACGGCGCCCGACGGCCTCGGTATCCCCCGGTCCCACGTGCTCGTCTCGGTCTACGTGTGCAGCGGTCTCCTGGCAGGGGTCGCAGCGATCGTGACCTCGGGCCGCCTCAACGCCGGCTCACCGACCTTCGGCGACTTGGCCGAGCTCGACGCGATCGCCGCCGTCGTGATCGGCGGCGCGAGCTTCCTCGGGGGGCGCGGACACGTCGGGCACGCCTTGGTGGGCGCCTTCATGATCGGCGTGATCCGCAACGGCATGAACCTGCTCAACATCGAGGCCTACCTGCAGCTCATCGTCATCGGGGTCGTCATCGTCATCGCAGTCGAGAGCGACGTGCTCCGGCAACGGCTCGAGAGTAGGTTCCGGGTGCTGAAGGCGAGCCGCGTCATGAGCACCCCCGCGGCGCTGACCGTCCGCGCCGCCACGAAGCGGTTCGGCGCCGTCCTGGCCCTCGACGAGGTGGACCTCGTGGCCCACCACGGTGAGGTGCTGGCGATCCTCGGCGACAACGGGGCGGGCAAGTCGACGCTGATCAAGTCCATCAGCGGCGTCCACCGGCTCGATTCCGGTGTGATCGAGGTGGACGGCTCAGAGGTGTCCATGTCGAGGCCGGCGGTGGCGAGAGACGCGGGATCGAGACCGTCTACCAGGACCTGGCGCTCTTCGACAACCTCGACGCCGACCGCGAACCTGTTCGCGGGCCGCGAGCAGGCGGTGCCTTCGTGGCTCCCCCGTGGCCTGCGCTGGATGCGTCAGCGCGAGATGAACCGGGCTTCGTCCGAGCGGCTGCGCCGGCTACAGATCTCGCTTCCGGACGGGACGCGGAGCGTCGGCATGATGTCCGGGGGCCAGCGACAGGCGGTGGCGGTCGCGCGCTCGGCGGCGTTCGCCTCTCGCATCGTGATCCTCGACGAACCGACCGCCGCCCTGGGGCTGCGGGAGTCGCGTCAGGTCCTGGACCTGATCCTGCGGCTGCGCTCGGAGGGCTGCGCCGTGATCGTCATCTCCCACGCCATGGACCACGTCATGGAGATCGCGGACCGGGCCGTGGTCATGCGGCGCGGCCGCGTCGTGGGCGAGGAGGTCCCACGTCCTGAGAACAGGTCCCGACTGGTCTCGCTCATCGTGGGGGGTGAGGACTGACCGTCAACGATCCAACCCCCATCATCTGGCCGGCCCGCGCCGCGGACGGCTTGGCGAAACACGCCCGTTCCACGGAAGGGACAACGAGAACGATGAAGAAAAGGACACAGCTGGCCGCTGCGGTAGCGGCCCTCGCACTGCTTGCCGCCGGATGCTCCGACGACGACCCGAAGGCCGCCGCCGACGACTCCGGCGACGGAGGCAACGACACCTTCACCATCGGGATGATCACGAAGTTCCCGGTCGACTTCTACGACATCATGGTCGACGCGGCGAAGGAGTGGGACACCGGCGAGGACGGTGCCGAGGTCCTCTACGCACAGGGCAAGAGCGGCACGGATGACGAGGGCGTGATCGCAGCGATCCAGTCCTTCGTGACCCAGCAGGTCGACGCGATCGTGATCACGCCCACCAGCCCGAACGTCCAGGAGGACCTGCAGAAGGCGGTCGACGCTGGGATCGTGGTGATCCTGGTCGACAACGACATTCCCGACTGGGACGGCAAGACCTCGGTCGTGGCCACCGACAACAAGGCCGGCGGTGTGCTCGCGGGCGAGTGGCTCGCCGAGAACCTGCCGGCGGACGCCCAGATCGCCGTCCTGCAGGGCGTGCTCGGCAACCCCTCGCTGGACGACCGCGTGACGGCATGAAGGAGGCCCTGGGCGACGCCGCGGAGGTCGTCGCCGAAACGCCGACCGACTGCGACCAGACCAAGGGGCTCGACGCCGCCCAGGACATCCTCACCGCGAACCGGACCTCGACGCGATCTACGCGGCCTGCGGGCCGCCGCTGCTGGGCGCGCTGGAGGCCATCGATTCCGTGAGCCGGACTGGCACAGCTGATCACCGTGGGCTTCGACGCTCCCGGACGAGCTGACGCGATCGCCGACGGAACGGAGACGGCCTCGGTGGCTCAGTTCCCCGACAAGATGGGCACCATGGGTGTCCAGGCCGCGTTCGACGCGCTCAACGGCGAGGACGTGCCGCCCTCGATCGACACAGGTACGGAGATGGTGACCGAGGACAACGTCGCCGACTTCCAGTGAGCCGTTGACGAGTCACGGTGAACATCGTGCCGGTCGCCTCGAGGTGACGACGGCACGACGCCACCTGCCCTGGTGGACAGCCACGTCCACTTCTGGGACCGGCGACTGTTCCAGTACGAGTGGCTGGAGGGCGAGAGCCCAGCCCTGCAGCGTGACTTCCTCCCCGACGACCTGGTCCCGAGCATGCGTCGCTCGCCAGAGTGAGGCCGGCGGGCCTGGTGTTCGTGCAGGCGGACTGTCGCTCGGACCAGAGCACGGACGAGGTCGCGTGGGTCCATCGGCTCGCGGCGTCCGGCGCGGAAGTGCTCGCGGTCGTGGCACACGCGCCCCTCTACAAGGGCAGCGGGTGCGAGCCGGAGCTGGCGCAGCTGGTCGAGACAGCACCTCTCGTGTCGGGTGTCAGACGCCTGTTGCAGGACGAGCCGCCGGGGTTCTGGCCGATCCGTCCCTGGCTCAGGGGTCCAACTCCTCGCCGCGGCACGGGCTGACGATGGACCTGTGCGTACGGCAGCACCAGCTCGATGAGGTCGTCGACCTGGTCGACCGCTGTCCCGATGTGCTGTTCGTCCTCGACCACCTGGGCAAGCCCCGAGTCACCACCGAGTACCTCACACCCTGGGCCGCCTCGCTGACCCGGCTCGCGGCCCGCCCGAACGGGCGCTGCAAGCTGTCCGGGCTGATGTCCGAGGCCTCGCCTCATCGGCGTCTACGAGCGCCCTGGACCGTGGCTCGAGCATGCGCTCGAGGCTTCGGCCCGAACCGGTGCATGTTCGGCTGCGACTGGCCCGTGATGGCCGGTGTGGCGGCTACACCAGTGGTGCGAGACCGTCCTCGACTCGCTCGTCGAGCTGTCCGACGAGGAGCGCGCGCGGGTGCTCAGCGACCTGCCACGGCGACGTACGATCCGGTCAACCGCGCTGCTCGAGCAAAGGATTCGTGACCGTGGCTACTGACCGATGAGGCCATCGAGAAGATCAAGGCGATGATCCTCGGGCGGCGAGCTCGCCGGGCGACCGGCTGCCGAAGGAGGCCGAGCTCGCCGAGCGGCTGGGTCTGTCGCGCAGCTCGTTGCGGGAGGCGGTACGCGCACTGTCGCTCATCCGGGTGCTCGGACGTGCGCCAGGGCGACGGCACCTACGTCACGAGCCTGGAGCCCAGGTCTGCTGCTGGAGGCGCTCACCTTCGTCGTGGACTTCCACCGCGACGACAAGGTGCTGCAGTTCCTCGAGGTGCGCCGCATCCTCGAACCGGCGGCGGCGTCGCTGGCCGCGCAGCGGATGAACGAGGAGGACACGTCGTCAAGCTGCGGTTCGGTCATCGACAGCCTCCGCGACGACGCCGACGGTCGAGGCGCTGGTCAGAACGACCTGGAGTTCCACCGCCTCATCGCCGCCGGCACCGGCAACGAGGTGCTCTGCTCGCTCATCGACGGCATGTCCGGGGCCGACCACCCGCGCCCGGATCTGGCGGGGGCTCACCCAGGAGGGGCGCGCACGGCGTACTCCGGGAGCAGCATGTCGCGATCCTCGACGCGATCGCGGCCCGCCGAGCCCGAGGTCGCCTACTCCTGGGCCACCGTCGCACGTGGCCGGGGTGGAGGAGTGGCTGCGCCAGGTCCTGTGAACTGAACTGACCATCCGAGCGCCAGCCGGAGCGCCCGCGACCTCCGGCCGGTCGAACGGCGCCTTCGCGAGCGCACAGCGCTGAGAGTAGGGAACTGGAATGACCAACACGTGCGGGTGACACGGCGCGTAGTGCGATGACGCCATCGACATCCGCTTCCCGACGTCGCGCGAACTCGACGGCTCGGACGCGATGAACCCGGACCCCGACTACTCGGCCGCCTACGTCGTGCTGCGGACCGACGTCCGGCGCTCGGACGGGCCACGGCTTCACCTTCACCATCGGCCGCGGCAACGAGGTCGTGCCGGGCGGCGATCGACGGCGCTGGCGCCCGCTGGTCGTCGGCCGGTCGACGACGTCGGCCGACCTCGGCGCGTTCGCCAGGCGGCTGACCCACGACTCGCAGCTGCGCTGGCTCGGCCCGGAGAAGGGCGTCATCCACCTGGCCATCGCGGCCGTCATCAACGCCGCCTGGGACCTCGACGGCCAAGGCGGCCGGCAAGCCGGTGTGGCAGCTGCTGTCCGAGATGACGCCCGAGGAGCTCGTCGACCTGGTCGACTTCCGCTACCTCACCGACGCGCTCACCCCCGACGAGGCGCTGGACATCCTGCGCGCGGCGCCGAGCCGGGCCGGGCCGAGCGCGACCGGACCGTGCTCGAGCGCACGGCTACCCGGCCTACACCACCTCGCCGGGCTGGCTCGGCTACGACGACGACGAAGCTGGTGCGGCTGCCAAGCGAGGCCGTCGCCGACGGCTACGACCACGATCAAGCTGAAGGTCGGCGCCGACCTCGACGACGACCTGCGGCGCCTCGCGCCTGGCCCGCGAGGCCGTCGGGCCCGACGTCCGGATCGCGGTCGACGCCAACCAGCGCTGGGACGTCGCCGAGGCGGTCGACTGGATGACCGCGCTCGCGCCGTATCGACCCGTGGTGGATCGAGGAGCCGACCAGCCCGGACGACGTCCTCGGCCACGCCGCGATCCGCGCGCGGCCGTGCGCGACCGGTGCGCGGTGGCCACCGGCGAGCACGTGCAGAACCGGGTCATCTTCAAGCAGCTGCTGCAGGCCGACGCGATCGACTTCGTGCAGCTCGACGCCTGCCGGGTCGGCGGCGTCAACGAGAACATCGCGATCCTGCTGCTGGCGGCCAAGTTCGGCTCCCGGTCTGCCCGCACGCCGGCGGCGTCGGGCTGTGCGAGCTGGTCCAGCATCTGTCGATGTTCGACTACGTCGCGGTAGTCGGGCACGATGGAGGACCGGGTCATCGAGTACGTCGACCACCTGCACGAGCACTTCGTCGACCCGCGTGCGTGATCGCGAACGGTCGCTACCGCGCGCCGACCGTCCCGGGTGCCAGCGCGGAGATGCGCCAGGAGTCCGTCCTGGAGCACCACTTCCCGGACGGCCCGGCGTGGAGGGACAGCTGATGCTGGCTGCTCAGTACGTCATTGGCCGGGGCATCGAGGTCGTGCAGGTCGACCCCCGGGCGCTCGGGCCCGGGGAGGTCCAGCTGGAGGTCGCCTACATCGGGATCTGCGGTACCGACCTTCACGTCCTGGCTGGGCACATGGACGAGCGGGTCGCCGTCCACGCTGTGATCGGCCATGAGGTGTCCGGGCGCGTGGCTGCGATGGGAGAGGGTGTCACGGGCTGGTCGGTCGGGGACCCGGTAACGGTGATGCCACGCGCTGGTGTGGTCAGTGTCCGACCTGCCGCGCGGGCACGAGCACATCTGCCACGAGCTGGACTTCGTCGGGATCGACTCGCCCGGCGCGATGCAGCAGCTCTGGAATGTACCCCAGGCGCTCCTGGTGCAACTGCCGCCCGACCTGCCGCTGCGCGAGCAGCGCTCGTCGAGCCGGTCGCGGTGGCTCACCACGACGTCGTGCGTTCCTCGCTCTCGGCGCGGAGGCGGCGCTGGTCGTCGGCGGCGGCCCGATCGGCGTGCTCATCGCCGTCGTGGCGCGAGCGCGTGGCGCGGAGGTGCTGGTGGCCGAGCCCGACGCGTACCGGCGCTCGGTCGTGGCTGGGCTGGGACTGGACGTGGTCGACCCGCGTGCGGTGGACGCTCTACCCCGGGCTCGACGCGTGGTCCAGGGCGCCGGCGCCGACGGTGACCTTCGAGGTGTCCGGGACCCAAGGCGGGCTCGACCTCGCGCTGGACGCACTCGGCACTCGAGGTCGGCTCGTCGCGGTCGGCATCCAGCGGACCCTCGACAGGTCGACATGAGCGGGTCTTCTGGCGGGAGCTGACGCTCCTCGGAGCGCGGGTCTACGAACGCGCGGACTTCACGGCCGCCGTCGAGCTGGTGGCGGAGGGGGCGATCCCAGTGGACGCGCTGATCTCGACGACATCTGCGCTGGCGGACGCGCCTGAGGCGTTCGAGAGCCTCGCGCAGGGCGGCCGGGTAATGAAGGTCCTGCTCGACTGTCGCGCGGAGGGAGCCGCATGACTACTGCTTGAACGGGCCGGCCTGTCGAGTTTCGACCTGCACGGTCGCCTGGCCGTCGTCACCGGCGCTCGCCGCGGCATGGGCCGCGCGATGGCGACGGCGCTCGCGGCCGCAGGCGCCGACATCATCGGAGTCAGTGCGTCGTTGGAGCCGTCGGGCAGCGTGGTGCAGGCGGACGTCGAGGCTCTCGGCAGACAGTTCGAGGGCCATCGCGTCGACTTCGCCGACCGCGACGCGGTCACCGAGCTCGCCGAGCAGCTGGCTGCCGGCCGTCCGGTCGACATCCTCGTCAACAACGCGGGCACCATCGGCGGGCCCTCGCCCTCGAGCAGACGGCCGCCGTCCTGGGACCGTGTGATCGAGGTCGACCTGTCGAGCCAGTTCGTACTGACCCGGGAGGTGGGACGACAGATGGTCGATCGCGGCAGCGGGAAGGTCATCTTCACCGCGTCGATGCTGAGCTATCAAGGGCGGGATCAACGTCGTGAGCTATACGGCGGCTAAGAGCGCCGTCGCCGGGCTGACCCGGGCGCTGGCGAACGAGTGGGCGCGCCACGGTGTCAACGTGAACGCGATCGCTCCCGGCTACATCGTCACCGACAACACCGACGCGCTGCGTCGTGATCCGCACCGCCACCGAGGCGATCCTCGAGCGCATCCCGGCGGGTCGCTGGGGGCTGCCGGAGGACCTCCAGCGGTGCCGCGGTGTTCCTGGCGAGCCGGGCGTCGGACTACGTGCACGGCACAGTCATGCCCGTCGACGGCGGGTGGCTCGGCACGATGAGCGACGTGTTGTCCCTCCACGCCGCGCACCGGTTGCTACCGGTGGTCGTGGTCGACCGTGGCGCCGCGCGATGCCGCTGGCCTTGACCTGAGCGACTGTGGGCTGCCCGTCGGCCGAGGTCACGTTGCGGACCTCCGCCGCCCTGTCGGTCATCTCTGCCATGGCCGCACTTCCGGGCTGCTCGTCGGAGCGGGCACCGTCGTCCGCCCAGAGCAGGCGGCGCAAGCCGTCGCCGCCGGGGCTCGCTATCTGGTGTCCCCTGGATACAGCGCAGCCGTCGACCGCGAAAGCCGGCTGCTCGACGTCTTGTATGTCCCGGGCGTGGCAACGCCCACAGAGCTGCAGACGGCCTTGGATGCTGGCCGCGACGTCTGAAGGTGTTCCCGGCGCGTCGCCGGCGGCCCGCGGTGGTGGCCGCGCTCCTGCACCGTTCCCTGGTCCGGTTCGTGCCCACGGGCGGCATCGGCGCTGCTGACCTCGTCGACTACCTACGCCTCCCGGCCGTCCTCGCTGTCGGGGGGAGTGGCTGGCGCCACCTGACGTGCTCGACCGGGCGACTCGCCCAGGTGGCACGCGACACCCGCGCTGCGACGCGGTGGTGGAGCAGCTTGCGGAGCAGCTGAGGAGACAACGGGTGGAGCAACCTCAATGACCCTCGAGATCCGCGCTTCCGAGGAGTGTGCGTCGATGCGGTCTCCCTGGGCGAGGTGATGCTGCGCCTGGATCCGGGCGAGGGCAGGATCCGCACGGCGCGGGAGTTCCGGGTCTGGGAGGGCGGCGGTGAGTACAACGTGGCCCGTGGTCTGGCGCCGTTGCTTCGGTCTGCAGGACGGCGATCGTCACCTCCCTGGTCGACAACGAGGTGGGCCACCTGCTGGAGGGTCTGGTGCTCGCCGGCGGCGTCGACACGAGCCGGATCACCTGGGTGCAGTCGACGGTATCGGCCGCTCCGTGCGCAACGGGCTGAACTTCACCGAGCGAGGCTTCGGGCTCCGCGGTGCCTCGGCGCTCGGACCGGGGCCACAGCGCGCCAGCCAGCTGCGTCCCGAGGACATCGACTGGGAGCACGTGTTCGGCCGCTGGGCGTGCGCTGGTTCGACACCGGCGGCATCTTCGCCGGCCTCTCGGCCGGGACCGCCGACGTCGTGGTCGCGGCGATGGAGGCTGCGCCGAGCGGCACGGCACAGTGGTGTCCTACGACCTCAACTACCGACCGAGCCTGTGGGAGCTCGGTCGGCGGGCCGAGCGCGGGCCCAGCGAGGTGAACACGCAGGATCGCCCGACTGGTGGACGTGCTGATCGGCAACGAGGAGGACTTCACCGCCGCGCTGGGGTACGCCGTCCAGGGCGCGTCACCGGATCTGACCGCGCTCGCCCCGGAGGCGTACGCCTCGATGCTCGCCGCCGTCGCCCGCCGACCTGCCTCAGCTGCGGGTGGCGGCGGCACGCTGCGGAGCGTGCGCACTGCGAGCCGGAACGACTGGGGGGCGCTGGCCTGGTCGGCGGACGACGGCTTCGTGCACGCTACCCAGCGCGACGACCTGGAGATCCTCGACCGGGTCGGTGGAGGCGACAGCTTTGCGTCCGGCCTCGTCTACGGATTGCTGACCGGCCGGGACCTCGCGACGGCGGTCGAGTACGGCGCGGCACACGGGGCTCTGGCCATGACCACGCCGGGAGACACCTCGATGGCGACCCTGGCCGAGGTCGAGGCACTGGTGCGCGGCGCCGGGGCCCGCGTCCAGAGATGAGAACGCCGCCGCCTACCGAGGGAACCGTGGTGCGCTACCGCAGACTGGGTGAAGCCGGGCACGAGACACCCGTCGCATGCACGGACCAGGGTCTGTTGGACCTCCGTCCGCTGACCGAGGACCTCGACGGCTCTTTTCTCAGCCGGGTACGCCCCGAGGAAGTGCGTCACGAGATCGAGCGGGGCCGACTCCTCGTCGTCGAGGGAGGTGAGACGCTCCGGGTGGGCGCGCCGATCGCTCGGCCCGGGCAAGATCGTGTGCATCGGGCTCAACTACCGCGACCACGCCGAGGAGACCGGAGCGCAGCATCCCGCCGAGCCGGTCGTCTTCATGAAGGACCCGTCGACCGTCGTCGGCCCGTACGACGACGTGCTCATCCCGCGCGGCTCGACGAAGACCGACTGGGAGGTCGAGCTCGGCGTCGTGATCGGGCGCGACGGCCCGCTACCTCGAGGTCGCCGGAGGACGCCGCTCGCGCTGCGTCGCCGGCTACGTCGTCTCGCACGACGTCTCCGAGCGGGAGTTCCAGCTCGAGCGCGGCGGCCAGTGGGACAAGGGCAAGAGCTGCGAGACGTTCAACCCGCTCGGGCCCGACCTGGTGACCGCCGGACGAGGTCGCCGACCCGCAGCGGCTCGGGCTGCGGCTCGGCGGTCAACGGCGTCGCTGCGCCAGGACGGCGCAGCACGGCCGACATGCTCTTCGGGGTCGCACCACGTGATCTGGTACCTCAGCCAGTTCATGGTGCTGCACCCCGGCGACGTCATCAACACGGGGACCCCGGCAGGCGTCGCGCTCGGCATGCCCGGAGCAGCCCTACCTGCGCGCCGGCGACGTGGTCGAGCTCGAGATCGACGGGCTCGGGCACGGCGCGGCAGACGGTTCGAGGCAGCGCCATGAGCGCGGCCACCGGTGAGTTCGCCGGCCTGGTCGCGGTGGTCACCGGCGGTGGCGCCGGGATCGGTGCTCGCGATCGCCGAGGGAGCTGCGCGGCCGCGGGGCGCGACGGTCGCCGTGCTCGACCGTCAACTCGACGGCCTGCCGGTGCGCTGACCGGCTTCCGTGCCGACGTCACCGACCGGGCCTCGGTCGACGCGGCGGTCGCGGCGGTCGTCGGCCGAGTTCGGCGGCATCGACATCCTGGTCAACAACGCCGGGATCGGCGCGGTGGGCACGGTCGAGGACAACGACGACGCCGAGTGGCACCGGGTCCTCGACGTCAACGTCGTCGGCATGGCCCGGGTCTCGGCCGCGGCGCTGCCGCGCGCTGCGCGCGCTCGCCGGCCGCCGCGATCGTGAACATCTGCTCGATCGCCGCGCTCAACGGGCTGCCGCAGCGGGCGCTGTACAGCGCGTCCAAGGGCGCCGTGCTCGCGCTGACCTTCGCGATGGCGACCGACCACGTCGCGCGAGGGCATCCGGGTCAACTGCGTGAGCCCGGGCACCGTGCGACACGGCGTTCGTCGACCGGCTGCTGAAGCGGCTCGAGGACCCGGCCGCCGAGCGCGCCGCGCTCGACGCCCGGCAGGCGACCGGCCGGATGGTCACGCCCGAGGAGGTCGCCGACGCGGTCGCGTACCTCGCCAGCCCGACGTCCGGGTCCACGACGGGCACCGCGCTCGAGGTCGACGGCGGGGTGACGCACCTGCGGGTCCGGCCAGGGCCGAGCTGACCAGCGACCCGGCCGGCCGACGGAGCCATTCCCTCGGACGCCTCGTGGTTCGCCGGATAAATCTCGCGAAAAAGGTCTTGGGATTCGCGACCCCGGCTCCTCTCACATGTGTCCGACATCGACACACCTGTGAAGGAGCCACCCATGTACCGCAATCTCAGGGCCCGCCGCATCACGACTCTCGTCGCGGGAGCAGCCGCCCTCCTGACCACTGTTGCCGGGGGCGTCACGCCCTCGGCGACAGCCGTGCCCGGCGTACCGGGCAGCCAGTTCGATCCGAACAGCGTCGGCTGGTACTCGTACCGAGACCAGTCGTCCAGCGGCCTTCAGCTCCACGTTCGCCGCGAAGTCGCGGGAGGGCTATCTCCTCCACGACATCGACATCGACACCGACGGCGGCTACACCGTCGGGTCGGTCTGGCAGAAGAACCTCGACGGCCGGGCCTGGCGGGAGAAGCGCAACCTGACCTCGGCCCAGTTCTCCGCCGAGTGGAACGCCGCGAAGGACGCGGGCATGCGCCTGACCGAGCAGGAGACCTACCTGGTCGACGGGGAACGCCAGTACGCCGGCATCTGGGTCGAGAACACCGAGGGGCTCAGCTGGGCGTCGCACCGGGGCCAGACCGACGCGCAGTTCCTGGCGTCGTTCGCCGCCCACCGGGACGCCGGCCTGATGCCGATCGACTACGACGAGTACCAGACGTCCGCCGGTCTGCGCTTCAACTCGGCCTGGGTACAGGCTCCCAGCGGCACCAGCTGGAAGCTGTACCGCGGGCTGTCCTCGGCGGGCTTCAGCCAGCGGTTCGCGGAGAACTCGGCGGCCTACCGGATGCTCGCGTTCGACTCCCTGAACGTCTCGGGCGCCCAGCGCTACGCCGAGATCTGGATCGAGAACACCAACGGCCGCGGTCACCTGATGCGCCGCGACATGAACGCGACGTCGTGGGCCAACTACTGGCACCGGTACGCCGATCTCGGCTACCGCCTGGTCTCCTTCGACCGCTACGAGACGGCTGCCGGCACCAGGTACGCCGGAATCTGGCGGCAGAACTCCTCGCGCCCGAACTGGTCGCTGAAGACCGAGGTCGACGACCGCGTCCAGCAGGAGCTCGACTCCACGGGCGTTCCGGGCATCAGCGTGGCGGTGTACCAGAACGGCTCGCCGACGTACCTGCGCGGCTTCGGCAACGCTGACATCGCCGACGGCGTCTGGATGGACTCGACCCACGTCGGGTCCACCGCATCGGTCAGCAAGGCCGTGAGTGGCGTCCTCACGATGCGGATGGTCGAACAGGGCCTGCTCGACCTCGACGACGAGACCCGTGAATGGGTCCCGACCATGCCGGACGAGCACACGCACACCGTCGGTGCGCTGCTCGCGAACCGGGGCTGCATCCGGCACTACGTCAGCGGCCTGGACGGCTTCGCCAACCAGGCGTACGCCACCGCGCTCGACGCTGCCGAGGAGTTCTGGGACGACCCGCTCGTGTGCGACCCGGAGGACGAGGACTACAACTACAGCACCCACGGCTACACGCTCCTGGGCGCGGCGCTCGAAGCGGCCGGCAACGACGACCACAAGGACCTGTTGCGCACGAAGCTGACCAACCCGTTCGGCCTCGGCACCCTCGGCCCGCAGGACTTCTCCCCGTCGGTGCACCGGATGTCGATCTACACGACGAACGACGTCGAGGTCAGCACGCCGAACAACGACTGGAAGGTGGAAGGCGGCGGCGTGGACTCGTCGGCAGCCGACCTCGGCCTGTTCGGTGCCAAGCTGATCGGCGGGCAGATCCTCTCCGACGACTCGCTGGAGACCATGTGGACCCCGTGGAACGGCGAGAGCAGCTACGCCTACGGCTGGAGCACCGGGACCGAGGACGGCACCCAGGTCGTCGCCAAGAACGGTTCGTGGACGGGCAACCTCGCCTACCTGCGGCTGTACCCGGAGGAGGGAATCTCCGTCGCCGTGATGATGAACGACCGGTCCGGCGACCAGTCCGCCACCCAGCTCGGCCGGGACATCGGAGCCCTGGTCCTGGACAGCGTGAGCTGACATGTCAGGGCATGACCAGCGGCGGGCGGACCGGATTCTCCGGGCCGCCCGCCGCGGCGCCAGGAAGGACTAGGTTCGAGCCATGCGGGACAGCGAGATCGTCGCCTTGCTCGCCACGGGCGGCCGCCAGGAGGTCAGACAGGGCCTGGCGGCCGCGTACACGGCGTACGGCGACCGCATCTACGACTACGCGCGCTGGATGTTGCGCGGGACGGATCCCGCAGCCGCCGCGGACGTCACCCACGACACCTTCCTCATCGCGGTGGCCAAGGTCGGCGGTCTGCGCAACCCCGAGCGGTTCCGCTCGTGGCTCTACGCCATCGCTCGCAACGAGTGCCTGCGGGTCATGCGGGTGGCCGGCCGCAGCGACCCTCTGGAGTACGGCGACGGCACACCACATCCCGCATTGGTGGCGGTCGAGGAAGGAGAGGGTCACGAGATGTCGGCGGAACTGAGCCGTGGCGACCTCCGCGAGCTCGTCCGCACTGCTGCCGCCGGGCTCAGTCCCAAGGATCGTGAGGTCTTCGAGCTCGGCATGCGGCACGACCTGCAGGCCGCCGAGATCGCCAAGGCCCTCGGTGTCGGGGACAACGCGGCGCACGCGATGCTCTCGCGGGTGCGGACCCAGTTCGAGCGGGCCCTGGGCGCCCTGACCGTCGCCCGGCACGGCCGCGACTCCTGCCCGGACCTCGACTCGCTCCTGTCCGGCTGGGATGGCTCGTTCGGGCCGCTGTGGCGCAAGCGGATCGCCCGGCACGTGGAGTCGTGCGCGACGTGTACGCAGGTCCGGTCGCGCGAGGTCAGCGCGTCGGCGCTGCTCAGCGTCGTCCCGCTCCTCGCGGCTCCGGCGCTGACCCGCGACCGGCTGTTCGGCTCCGACCAACTGGACCTGGTGTCCGCTGCGACCGCGCTGGCGGAGCGGGCCGGACCCTTCGACGAGGACGGGTTCCCGGGCACGGCTCTGCCGGTCGACGAGGTCGAGCGGCGATGCTGGTGCTGCTCGGCGTCCTCCTCGTTCTCGGGGGGCTCGGCGCCGTCGGCTGGCTGTTGCGTGCGGATCCCGATGATCGAGCGGTGGTCTACCCCGTGGCGACCCAGAGCACGTCGTCGTACCCGCGCCAAGAAGTGGTGGAGGGGCGGACGCTGACTCCGAAGATCCTGCCGCGGAGCCCGGGCGGAACGGTCGCCTCCTCCTTCGGGGACGGCGCCCACGCCAACGACGGCTGACTGCGACGCCGTCCAGCCCGCGGACCCCACGTCCACGCCGGTGTCGCCGCCGGTCTCCACACCCACGGCACCCGACTCGACACCGACGACCGCGACTCCCACGCCAGCCGGAGACCTCGAGGTGGTCCCCACGGCGCATGACGCTTCCCCGGGCCGCCACCGGGACGTTGCTGGTGACCGCGATCGGCGGAGACGTCGACTGGACCGCCGAGGGGGACGCGTTGGCCGACCGGTATCTGCAGCTCGGCCCGGCTTCGGGTTCACTCGCGGACGGCGAGTCGACGTCGGTGACGGTCACGCTCAACAGATCCACGCCAAGAGGGGTGACCGAGCTGGTCGTGGTGTTCGAACCCGGCGGGCATCAGGTCACGATCACGGTCGGCTGACCCTCAGGTGTTGACGAGCGACAGCGACAACTGGGCGACATCCCCGATGTCCAGGCCCTCCGCTCGACGTACGGCCTGCTTGAACGGGAGCACGAAGCAGCCGGACTTCGCGTCCGGGAACACCGACGTCCGCCAGGTCGTGCCGCCGACGGTCACCTCGACCCGCACCGACCCGAACCCTGCCGGGGGCCCGCTGCTGTAGCGGATGTCCTCGCTGAGGTCGGGTGGCACGGTCACGAAGGCCCAGGCTCCGACCGACTCGGACAGCCAGATCTCCGCCTCGAACTCGTAGTCGGCCAACTCAGGGGGTGCCCTGGTAGGCCTTCGCGATCCGGCTCACGAACTGGTAGACGCCGTCCTCGTCGGGGGCGAGCAGCCCGGCCTCGTAGCCAGGTGCCTTCATGCCGCGCTGCACCGACTCGCAGGCCGCCCAGTCCTGGCGGTTCGTGAGATCCCAGAAGTCGGTCGCGTAGGAGGGGTCGAAGCCTTCCGCTCCGGCAACGTCTGCAGGGAAGGCCCACGAGCAGCGGATCCGGGTCCGGTCCGGTGACAACGGCGTGAGCAGGTGGGTCATCACGTAGTCCGGGTGCAGGCTGATCAACAGGTTCGGGAGTACGGCGACGTACATCACCGTGCGCTTCTCGTGCTCGTCGAGGCGGGCCATCGCGACGCCGCCGCTTCGGCCGTCGAGCGACATGGTCTCGACCCCGTTGCGCAGGTCCATCCAGCCCCCGACCCAGTCGCCGGCCCGCTCGATGTTCTCGCCACTGTCGGGCGGGCTCACCTGGCACAGCTCTGGGTGGATGTTCGAGCAGTGGTAGCACTCCTGGTAGTTCTCGATGACCACCTTCCAGTTCGCCGCCACGTCGTACTCGTGGGCGACCGGGGTGACCAGCGTGGCCGCGTCGTACGGCGCGACGATGGCCTCGAGCTCCCCGATGTGCTCCTCGAACGCCGGCCCGCGACCGGTCCGGTCGACGAAGACCCACCCGTGCCACTCGTGGACGTCCACCGTCTTCAGGCCGAGCGTGGACTTGTCGAAGTCGACGACGTCCTTGAACCCGGGCGCCCCGAGCAGGCTGCCGTCGAAGCGATAGGTCCAGGCGTGGTAGGGGCAGACGATCGCCTTCGCGCCCTGCGCCGACCCACCGCACGGGAGCAGCTCATGGCCGCGGTGCCGGCACGCGTTCTCGAACGCTCGCAGCACCCCGTCACGGTCGCGGGCCAGGAGTACGCCGTACTCCCCCAGCGACTGGGCCACCAGGCCACCGGATGCCACGTCGTCGGACCTCCCGACGCACACCCACCCACCGAAGAAGTTCTCGCGCTCCCACTCCAGAACCGCCTCGTCGAGATACGCCTCGCGCGGCAGCATCCGGCTCGACCCGAACGGCTGGAGCGCGAGCTCCACCTGCGGCCGGGTCGAGCGGGGCGGGAGACGGTGGGCGGACGAAGTCATTGCGGAGATCCTTTCGGCTGAACGGTCGTTCAAGGTTACGCCTCGCCCGCGAACACGTCGAGGCTACCTGCGCCGCAACGTGGGATCGCTCGAGTGGCCGACTCGACGCGGCTCTTGACGTGCAGGCCTCGACACGTGCTGCTCCGGGGGCGAGAATGAAGGCGACTGGTTGAACAGTCAGTTAACTGGATCCTCGGGGACGACCGCGTGACGTCGTGGCTCGACCGTGAAGGGGCTTGGCATGAACTTCGACCCGGCAGATCCGGCCCTGCGTCGCAGGCCACCGAGACCGCAACTCGCCCGCCGGGATGTACTGCGGGGAGGTCTCTGGCTCAGCGTTGGGTTGGGGGCGGCACCGCTTCTCAATGCCTGTGGAGGCGACGACTCCACGCAGGGGCCCCAGAACGGCGAAGCCCCATATCCGTTGGCTCGGCCAGACAGTCCGGTGACCTTGCCGATCACGGACAGCAACCCACCCATCGGTGACGGACTCGCTCCCGAGACGGGTGGCGCCTTCAGGATCCTGAACTACGACCAGTACATGGCGCCGGGAGTCATGAAGGCGTTCGGTGAAGAGCATGACGTCCAGGTGCAGGTGACGCCATACAGCAACTACGACGAGATGATGGCGAAGATCCGCGCGCCGGGTGAGTCGTTCGACCTCGTCTTTCCTGGTCCCAGCGTGTTGAGCAAGATGGTGTTCACCGAGCTGCTCCAGCCGCTCAACCACTCGTACGTCCCCAACCTCACGAACGTCTGGCCGGAGTATCAGGATCCCTGGTACGACCAAGGGGCGCAGTACACCGTGCCCTACACGATCTATGGCACGGGCGTCTTCTATCGCGCAGACCGGGTGTCGAGCGTTCCAGAGAACGGCTACGACCTGATCTGGGACGAACAGTACTCAGGCAAGGTCTATCTGCTCGACGACATGCAGGAAGCAATCGGCATGTCGCTGCTGCGCAACAACATCACCACGGACATCAACACCAGTGACCCCGCCCTCGTCCAAGAGGCCACCGACTCGCTCGTCGAGCTGATCGACCTGGTGAAGATCAAGGCGAACGTCAACGCCTACTCGGAGGTCCCCGAGGGAACTGCCACGATCCACCAATGCTGGTCAGGCGACCCGATTGCCGGCCAGTACTACCTGCCCAAGGGTGTGAGCACCGAAGTCCTGGCGTACTGGGCACCCGAGGACCCAGCGCAGCGCGTCATCGGCAGCGACAACATCGCGATCCCCAAGAGTGCGACGAAGCCGGTGCTGGCGCACCTGTTGATCAACGACCTCCTCGACAACAAGATCGCCCTTCGCAACTTCGGCTGGAACGGCTACCAGCCGCCGCTCACCAAGCTGTCCGCTCCTTACCTGATCGACCAGGGGTACATCCCCGAGAACCTGATGAACGCGGTCGTGGTGCCCAAGGACTTCGACAGCGGACTCACGTTCTACGAGGTCAGCCCCAGCACCGAGGCGCTCTGGCGGACGAACTGGTCGGAGTTCAAGGCCGGTGCCTGAACCGGCAGCCAGCCACGACCGCGTGACCCGACGGTTGTGGCCGGCGCTCGCACTACCCGGGACGGTCTGGCTCATCGCGCTGTTCGTGGTGCCGTTCTACGCCGTCATCGCCGTGGCCTTCAGCGGGAACATCAACATCTTCGGTGAGCCGATCCCGGCGTGGAATCCGCTCGACTGGGAGTTCGCCACGTTCGGGGGGATCGTCTCGGACTCCCTGTCCGGCCCATACCAGGCCGTGTGGATCCGCACTGGGATCTACTCGTTCTGGGCTCTGATGATCTGTGTAGCGGTCGGCTATCCCGTCGCCTACTACACGGCTCGGTTGGCCGGGAAGAGGCGTGGCCTGATCCTCGCGCTGATCCTGGCGCCCTGGTGGATCAACTACATCACCCGGATGCTCGCCTGGGTCAACCTCCTGCAGGACGACGGGTACGTGAACAAGTTCTTCGGGCTCTTCGGTGTGGCACCGACTTCTTGGCTGTCCGGGAACTCGTTCACCGTCGTGATGGCTCTCGCCTACGGATACCTGCCGTACTTCATCATCCCGCTGTTTGCCTCGGTGGACCGGATCGACCCGCGGCTCCTCGAGGCATCGCGTGACCTGGGCGTGGGCAGGCTCCGCACCTTCCTCCACGTGACGTTGCCGTTGTCGAGGATGGGATTGGTCACCGCGCTCGTCATCACCGCGCTCCCGATGGCAGGCGACTACTACACGAACACGATCGTGTCAGGCTCGCCGAACACCAACATGGTCGGGAACCAGATCGAGCTGTTCCTGCTGGAGGGTCCGCTGAAGAACTACGGCGCGTCCCTGGTGCTCCTGCTCTCGCTGTTGCTGATGTTCTTCATGATCTACTACCTCATCTTGACCCAGCGCGCGAGCAGGGATGCCCGATGAGTCTCCCCGAGGTCCCTCGAAGCGCCGCTGCCAGACCTGCTCCACCCAGGAAATGGGTGCCCCCCTGGCGCAACCCTTGGCGCCGTCCCTACGTGCTCGCTACGTTCACGTGGCTGTACATCCTTTGGTCGCTCCTGCCGATTGTCATCGCGGTCCAGTTCTCCTTCAACGACGGTCGATCGCGAAGCACGTGGCAGGGCTTCTCCATGCAGTGGTACTGCTGCGCCGAGGGGTCGGTCGGCGAGGACCCCAGTTTGCTTCTGGCCCTGAAGAACAGCCTCATCCTCGCTGCGGCGACGGTTCTGGTGGCGACGCCACTAGGCGTCATGCTCGCCATGGGGCTGACCCGATGGCGTTCACGGAGCAGCAAGGTCGCCAACGGCATCGCATTGGTTCCGCTCGTCACGCCGGAGATCGTGCTCGGATCAGCGCTCTACCTGGTGGTGATCAACCTGTACCAGTTCGTCCCGCTGGGTCGACCAGCCATGCTGTTGGGCCACGTCACGTTCTCGGTCTCGTACGTGCTCGTGATCGTCCGTTCGCGACTGCTGAGCATCGGCGGCGAGTACGAGGAGGCCGCCAGGGACCTGGGCGCAAGCTCTTTGCAAGCGATCCGGACCATCCTGATACCGCTTCTCATGCCAGCAATCTTTGCCTCGGCCATGATCGTGTTCGCAACCTCGCTCGACGACTTCGTGGTGAGCCAGTTCCTGTTCGGCAACGCCTCGAACATCACCGTGCCGATCAAGTTGTACAACGCGGTGCGGTCGTCTCCCACGCCGGCGCTGAACGCCTTGGCGTCATTGCTTCTCGTGGGCTCGTTCCTCGCCTTGATCCTTGCCTACCTCGCCCTGCGGGCGCGCAAGCGTGGCTCGGGGTCGGCGCTGGACGACCTGGCCGACTACGGCTGATCGACGGATTGACGCTCAGGCATCCTGGGCGCCGGCACGGCGGCGGCGACGGGCGCCGGTCGGCTCGACGAGGCAAGCAGACGCAGGGACTCCGCCGGCAGGCACACGGTCACCGGTTTGCCGCTGGCCAGGTCGTCGCGAACAGCATGGTTCGTGACGAGCGACTGCACGACCGCCCCGTGCGGCAGCCGAACCATCACCTGCGTCGTCGAGCCGAGGAAGACCGTGCGGTCGATCATCCCGGGCAGCCGATTTCCTCCGGTGAGCCCGGGCTCTGCCAGCTCGACGCATTCTGGTCGGATCACGGCCCGGCCTGCCCCCGGCTGGTGCCCTGCGGGAGCCCGCGACTCGAGCGTGAACTCGCCGAAGCGAAGAGTGCGGATGGACCCGCTGCCGGAGAGGCACTCGACGTCGAGCAGGTTGGCGACGCCCAGGAAGTCAGCGACGAACTCGGTGAGCGGCTCACGGTAGACCTCCTCGGGCGTACCGAGCTGCATGATGCGGCCGCCGTCCATCACGGCGAGCCGGTTCGACATCTCGAGTGCTTCCTCCTGGTCGTGGGTGACGAACACGAACGTGATGCCCACTTCACGCTGCAGTCCGGTCAGCTCGGCCCGCAGCGAGTGGCGAAGCTTGGCGTCCAGCGCGCCGAGCGGCTCGTCGAGCAGCAGCACCGACGGCTCGAGGACCAAGGCCCGGGCGAGCGCCACCCGTTGTTGCTGACCACCGGACATCTGATGAGGGCGACGTCGAGCGAGCTCGGTGAGCCGAACCAGCTCCAGCGCCTTGGCGACGCGAGCATTGCGGCTCTTCTTGTCCAGGTCCTTGCGCCACCGCAGGCCGTAGGCCGACGTTTGAACGGACGTCAAGGTGCGGGAAGAGCGCGTAGCTCTGGAAGACCGTGTTGACGGGACGCTTGTGGGCAGGAGTCTGCGCAACGTCGACGCCATCGATGAGGATCTGACCATCGGTTGGTTGCTCGAAGCCAGCCAGCATGCGAAGGGTGGTGGTCTTGCCGCACCCAGAAGGGCCGAGCAGCGTGAAGAACTCGGCCGGCTTGATCTCGACATCGATTCCGTCGACGGCCGTGACGCCTTCGAACTCCTTGCGGAGGCCGATGATCGAGATCGCCCCACCGGTCTGATGGGATCCAGTCTCGCCTCGGGGCATGCGCCGAAGTCTAAGCAGGGAAGCTGATGATTGGCAGACACCGAATGACTAAACATTCAGTCAATCCGTCGCCGGACCCGCACGCATCCTTGTTCCCAGTTACGGCGGTCCCATAGACTGAACGATCAGTCAATGACCCGAGGAGCTCGGATGACCGCCACTGCGAACGTGCTGTCCGACCAGCTCGACGCCGTGATCGAGGAGGAGACGGACGCCTTCGTCCGACGCCAACCCGAGAGTCGGGCCTTCAAGGAGCGAGCGCGACATCTGGCCGGCGGCTGTACCTCGAACTGGCAGATCACCGAGCCGCAGGCGGTGTGGATCAGTCACGGGCTCGGGTCGAAGATCTACGACGTCGACGGCTGTGAGTACTCCGACTTCCATGGTGGGTACGGCGTCTCGCTGGCCGGTCACGCGCATCCGGCCATCGTCCGCGCGGTCCAGCAGCGGGTCGGCCGGGGCACCCACTTCGCCCAGCCGACTGACGATGCGATCGCGGTGTCCGACAACCTTGCTGAACGCTTCGGACAGCCGCTGTGGCGCTTCGGGAACTCCGGCACCGAGGCCACGATGGACGCCGTTCACCTGATGCGCGCGGCCACCGGTCGGGACCGGATCCTCAAGGTGGAAGGTGGCTACCACGGTCACCACGACTCGGTGCTGGTCTCGGTGCTGCCCGAGGTCGGCGACGAGATCGGGCCCCCCGACCGTCCGATCGGGGTGCCGGACAACACCGGCATCCCTGCATCGATCATGGACCTGGTCACCGTCGTACCCTTCAACGACCTGGCGGCCGTCGAACGGGCTCTGAGCGAGTACCCGGACCAGATCGCCGGGATGATCGTCGAGCCGATCATGATGAACGCAGGGATCATCCACCCGGTCGACGGCTATCACGCCGCGCTCAAGGACCTGTTGCACCGGCACGGCGCCCTGCTCGCCTTCGACGAGGTGAAGACCGGGCTGACCGTCGGACCCGGCGGTGTGTCGCGCGCGATCGGGGTCACGCCCGACCTGATCTGCCTGGCCAAGGCCATGGGCGGCGGGATCTCGGTGTCAGCGATCGGCGGCTCGGAGGCGGTGATGTCGCTGATCGCCGACGGCGGCTACGAGCAGGTCGGCACGTTCAACGGCAACCCACTGGCGATGGCGTCGGCTCGGGCGATGCTGACCGAGGTGCTGACCCCGGCGGCGTACACCCACCTCGACCACCTCCGGGACCGGATGGTGGCCGGGCTCGACGAGGTCATCGCGCGGCACGCGCTGCCCTGGCGGGTGGTGACCGCCGGCGCCAAGGGGTGCGTGTCGTTCCTGCCCCACCCGATCCTCGACTTCAGAGACTTCCAGGGGCTGGACGGTCGCTACGGGCACGCGCACTGGCTGGTCCAGCACAACCGGGGAGCGTTCCTGCCTCCGTGGGGCAAGGTCGAGCAGTGGCTGCTGTCGGTGCAGCACACCGACGAGGACGTCGACCGGTTCGTCGTCAACTGCGACTACCTCGCCTCGCGGCTCATGGGCGCCGCCTGATGCCGGGACGAGCGGTATCCCGGGTTCGCGGACGAGTTCAAGCTGACCACAGAAATCCCGACCAGGATCTGGTCACGGAACTCACCCACACTGACAGAACGGCTGGAAACGAGGAACCGCAGAGTTCGGGTTCCTGATGGCCGGGCCCACTCAGGCGAGCCCGAGCTCCTTGCGGGCGACGTCGAGGGCGATCTGCTGGGCGCGCGCTCCGGTCACCAGGGGGTCGTCGAGGGCAACCTGGACGACGAGCCCGTCGAGCAGCGACGTCCACATCACGGCGAAGGACTCCACGTCCATCGGAGCAACCTCGCCGTCGTCGATGCCGCCCTGGACCATGCGGGTGATCAGTTCACGCCACTGCTGGTCGAGCTCGACCCGGTCCTTCTTGACCTCGGCGTTGCGGAAGGCCTGCGCCCACAGGTCGAACCAGAGGCCCCAGTCGCCCGGGAGCTCACCCTGGGCATCCGGGAGCAAGGTCCAGGCGACCAGCGTCTCGAGGCGGTCCTTGAAAGCGGTGGTGGTCTCCAGCATCTCGTAGACGGCGGCGTACCACGCGCTTTCCGACCAGCGCAGAGCCTCGGTGAGCAGGTTGTCCTTGGTGCGGAAGTAGTAGATGACCAGGGCCGGGCTGGCCCCGACCCGGGCCGCCACGTCTGCGATCCGCGTCTCGGTGAAGCCACGCTCCGCGATGAGCGTCGCGGCAGCGGCCAGCATCTGTTCGCGACGGACATCCGCCACGGCCTCGCCGGTTGTCTTGACCGTCATCGCAACACCCCGAATCGTTCGCGAACGCGCTCCTTGTCGGGCACCGTGCTTCGACAATAGACTGAACGGTCAGTCAGGACAATGGGATGCAAACGACGGGTGACCGCAGTGTCCAGCACGCGCATCAGGGTCCGTCCGGCCCTGCGCTCGATGCTCGAGGCTCGGACGGTCGCGGTCGTCGGCGCCAGTGACCGGGTCGACTCCTTCGGCTGGCGGATGGCCACCGAGGCCCTGCGTAGTCCCGGCTTTCGACGAGGTCTTCCTCGTGAATCCTGGCCGTTCGACCGTGCTCGGCCAACCGTGCCTGCCATCTCTGTCGGACCTGCCCGACCCCGTCGACCTTGTCCTGCTCGGAGTCTCGAACTCTTCGCTCATCCAGCAGGTCGAGCTTGCTGCCTCCCGTGGCGACGCCGGGGCTGTCGTCTTCGGCAGCGCCCACGGGATCCGCGACGAGCTGATCGACGCCGCGGACGGCCTGGAGGTCTGCGGTGGCGGCTGCATGGGTTTCGTCAACGTGGCAAGGGGTGTCCGGGCGATCGGCTTCCTCGAGCGCGACCCGATCCCGGCGGGCCCCATCGCACTGGTGACGCACTCTGGTTCGGTCTTCTCAGCGATGTTGCGCACGCATCGCCGACTCGAGTACTCGCTTGTCGTGTCATCGGGACAAGAACTGGTCACCACCACGGCCGACTACCTCGCCTACGCGTTGTCGATGGACGAGACCCGGGTCGTCGGCCTGGTGCTGGAGACGATGCGAGACGCACCCCGGCTGCGCGAGGGGCTCGCCCTGGCGGCGGAGCGCGACATCCCGGTGGTCGCCCTGACCGTCGGCACGTCGGTGGCCGGCCGGGACTCTCGTCGATGCGCACTCGGGAGCCCTGGCTGGGTCGGATGCCGGTTGGGAGGCCTGTTCGCGGCGTACGGCGTGCACCGTTGCTGGGACTTGGGTGAGCTCGTCGACAGCCTGGAGATGTTCGCGATCGGTCGGCGGGTCCGACGCCGCGCGGGCGGGATCGCAACCGTGCACGACTCCGGCGCCGAAAGGGTCCTGATTGCCGACGTCGCTGAAAGGATGGGCGTGCCGTTCGCCTCCTTGTCGGAGACGACGACCTCGCGGCTGGCGGGGCTGCTCGACCCGGGGCTCGTTCCCGCCAATCCGCTCGACGTCTGGGGCTCGGGGCGCGGGGCCGAGGACCTCCTCGCCGGCTGTCTGAACGCGCTCGCGGACGACGAATCGGTCGACGTGGTCGCCCTGGCCGTCGACCTGGTGCCGGAGTACGACGAAGACGACGCCTATCCCCGAGCCCTGACCACGTTGAGCGCGCACACTTCGAAGCCGGTCGTCGTCCTTTCCAACCTGTCGTCCGCGATCGACCAGCCGCTCGCGACGCGGCTCCGTGCGTCAGGGATCCCGGTCCTCGAAGGCACACGGTCGGGACTGCGCGCGCTCGGTCATCTGCTCGCCCAGGCAGACCCTGCTTGTCCCGACCACTGCGCCGGTCGACGTTCGACGGCAACAGGAATGGTCGGCCCGGCTGACGTCGGGATCCGTTGATGCCCTTGCCCTGCTGGCCGACTACGGCGTTCCGGTGGCCTCCTCAGAACACGCCGGCTCCGCAGACGCCGCTCAGGCCGCAGCGGAACGACTCGGCTATCCCGTCGTACTCAAGACAGGGCGGCCCGACATCCACCACAAGGTCGACGTCGGCGGCATCCGGCTGGGACTGGCCGACGAGCAGCGGTGTCCGCGCGGCGTACGCCGACCTCGCAACGAACCTGGGACCTGGCGTGCTGGTCCAGAAGCAGCTGCCGGACGGGGTTGAGATCGCGCTTGGAGTTTGGCGCGATCCGCTGCTAGGTCCCCTTGTCCTCGTGGCTGCCGGCGGCACGCTGGTGGAGCTGCTCGACGAGCGTGCCGTCGCCCTCCCGCCGGTCAGCCCGGAAACAGCACGCCGCCTCCTCGAGGGGCTCAAGGTGAACACGCTCCTCACCGGCCACCGTGGAAGTCCACCCCTCGACGTCGAGGCCGTGATCGCCGCCATCGTGGCCGTGTCCCAACTCGCCCACGAGCTCGGTGACCACCTCGAAGCTCTCGACGTCAACCCGTTGATCGTGACGAGGCATGGCGCGATCGCTGTCGATGCCCTCGTCGTTTCGCGCTCGGCGGGAGTCGAGGAAATGGTCCTCAGATCCTCTCGGAGCCCGCCTCACGAAACCGATTCGGGGAACGGCAGCGCGATGGGATCGGGAGTCAGGCGACTGCGGCCGTGCTCGTCGAACCGGTCCAGACCGAGGTCGGAGACGTCGACGACGTCGGTTGCGCCGGTCAGCGCCAGGTCCGCGGCTGCCTTCGAGACGCCGGGACCGTACATCATGCCGTGGCCGCCGGCGGCTGCGACGACGGTTCCGGTCACAGGTCCGTCATCGGCGAGGAGCGGACCGAGGATCGGCAGGTGGTCGGGGGTGTAGTCGATCGTGGCGGCCCAGGCCTTGCGCAGGGCAAGGTCGGCGGTGACCGGCAGCAGCGCGGCTATCCGGGCGCGCACCTTTTCGTAGTAGGCCCAGTCGAACTCGATCGCCTCCCCAGGAGGCTCGTCGGGGTTGCTCATCCCCCAGAGCACGCCACCCTCATGCGGGCGCCAGTAGATCCCGGACGCCAGGTCGAACCCCATCGGAAACGACTCCGGCCGCACGTCGGGGTGCGGCTGGGTCACCACGACCTGGTGCCGGGCGCCTCCGGCAGGGATCCGAACGCCGGCGGCCCGGCCGACGGCGGCCAGCGTCGGCCCACCGGTCAGCACGACCCGCTCGGTCATGATCGTCCCGGCTGAGGTGGCAACCCCCGTGACGGCTCCGCCGGAGGTCAGCAACCCCTCGAACGACGTCCGCTCGAGCACAGTGACCCCGGCCGCGAAGAGTGCGGCGGCGTACGCCAGCACGTTGCGCGGGGGGTCGATGTAACCGTCGCCGGGAGCGTAGGAGCCGCCCAGTGTCTGGCCCCGCGCCATCACCGGGTTGAGGTCGTCGAGCTCCTCCGGATCGACCCAACGCACGTCCAGTCCGAGGCCCTGCTGCATGGCTATCCGCTCGTGCGCGGGCGCGACCTCCGGAGCCGAGAAGCACGGCATGAAGTAGCCCTGGGCGACGAAGCCGGAGTCGACGCCGAGGAGGTCGTGCTGGCTGGCGTAGAAGTCTCGGCTGAACAGACCGAGCCGTACGGCGGTCTCGGTGCCGCCCTGCGCCCGCACCATCCCGGCGGCTCGTGAGCTCGCGCCCGACCCGAGGGTGTCCTTCTCGACGAGGACGACGTTCCGCAGACCGGCTCGGCTGAGGAACCAGGCGCACCACGCGCCGATCGTGCCTCCTCCGACGACGACAACCTCAGCGGACCGTGGCGGGGTCGATGCACTGGTCATGGTTTCGACCTTCACATAGGCTGAACCGCCAGTCAACGTGTCCGGACGGAGGGTGCCATGTACGGCCTGGCCCCGGCGGATCTCGACCTCCAGCGCCGAGCGCGCGAGTTCACCGACGAGCTCATTCCGTTCGAGCAGACCGCCGAGGAGTACGACGGACAACTGCCCCGGGACGTGAGCCGAGCCCACCACGCACTGGCCATCGAGCGCGGGCTCTACGCCACCAACATGCCGACCTCGGTCGGCGGGCAGGGCTGCACAACACTCCAACAGGTACTGGTGCAGGAGCAAGCCGGCCGGGTCACCAACGGCCTGGCCTGGTGCCTGGCGACTCCGCCGGCCTGGTGGCCCGACGTGGCCAACGAACACCAGCGTGCGACCTGGCTGCTACCGACCGTGCGGGGCGAGATGCAGGAGTGCTACGCGATCACCGAGGAGGACGCCGGGTCCGACGTGGCGGACCTGAAGGCCACCGCGCGCCGCGACGGCGACGGCTACGTTCTCGATGGCGTGAAGTGGCACGTGACGTCGTTCAACCATGCGGCCTACGCGTTCTTCCAGGCCGTCCTGACCACCGGCCCGCACGCCGGCGACCAGGCGCTCTTCGTCGTCGACATAGACGCTCCGGGCGTGCGCGTCGTACGCACCCCCACGTACACGCACACGCTGGACCACCACCACCCGATCGTCGCGTTCGAAAATGTCCGGGTGCCGGCGACCCATCTCGTCGGCAACGAGGATGACGGGATGGCGTTCGTCTACGAGTGGTTCCGGTTCGAACGGCTGATGGTGGCGGCCCGCTGCCTGGGTGCCGCCGAGCGGCTGGTCGACGAGGCCACCGCGTTCGCCAAGGAGCGTCTGGTCGGCGGAGTTCCGCTGATGGAACGCCAGCTGGTGCAGGCGATGCTGGCCGACAGCCTGACGGAGCTTTTCGCAGCACGTGCCATGACCTACGAGACGGCGCGGTCCGTCGACGCCGGAGTCGACGTGAAGGTCGTCCATGCCCAGTGCTCGATGGCGAAGCTGTACGCCTCCGAGATGGCGGGCCGAGTGGCCGACCGCGCCGTGCAGATCTTCGGGGGTCGCGGGTACATGCGCGAGAACGTCGCAGAGCGGTTCTTCCGCGAACTCCGGGTGGAACGGATCTGGGAGGGCGCCAGCGAGGTGCAGCGGATCATCATCGCCGACCAGCTCGCCAAGCGGGGCCGGGCCGCCCTCGTCTGACGACTGCCGTCAGGCCAAGGCCAGGACGAGTACGACGAGCGCGACACTGACGAGCACGATCGTGATCACGACGTGTCCGTAGCTGGGTGGCACCTCTCGCCCTTCGCGGATTGCAGCCTCTGCTCGGCTCCAGTGGCGCCAGGCGAGGAGGCTGCACGCGCCGGCCGTCAGGGCCAGCACGGCCGACACCAGTCTGACCACCCCGTCCGGCCAGCCCGTGTCGAGCGCGTGCAGGGCGGCCGCGCCGGCGATCAGTCCCAGCGCCGTACGCACCCAGGCCAGAAAGGTTCGCTCGTTGGCGAAGCTGAATCGCGGGTCGCTCATGGGTCCGACAATAAAACCTGCTTCACTCTCGGCGCGGCCCTGTGCTTGGGTGGGGTTCGCGGCGCGCCACCCGGGTGCGCATGATCTCGGGAGGGAACATGAACCGACGCAGATGGGTGGCGCGGCTGGCCATCGGCACCGCCATCGCCCTGTTGATCCCGGCCGGCGCCTCGCTGGCCGACGGCGGCATCGGATCGCGTGGAATCGGCGACCCGTACTACCCCGACTACGGCAACGGCGGCTACAACGTCAAGCACTACCGAATCGACGTCGATTACTGGCCCGGTCCCGACAAGGTGGTAGGGCACACCTCGCTCCGCGCCACTGCGACCGAGGAACTGCGCCGGTTCAACCTGGATCTGGTCCTGCCCGCGTCGAGGGTGCTCGTCGACAAGGTGCCGGCGACCTTCACGCAAACCCAGCACGAGCTCGTCGTCACCCCCAGGAACAAGATCGCCAGCGGTCAAACGGTGGACATCCGGGTGTGGTACGCCGGCAGGCCCGCGGACTACACCGCCCACGGCATATCGCCCTGGATCCGGACGAACGACGGCGCTGCCGCTGTCGGCGAACCCGAGATCGCCGCGTGGTGGTTCGCCAGCAACGACCACCCCAGGGACAAGGCTGGATACGACGTCAGGATCACAGTTCCGAAGGACGTCGAGGCGCTGGGCAACGGCGTACTCGTCTCCAAGAAGGCCACCGGCAACCAGCGGACCTGGCACTGGCGTGAGCACAGGCCCATGACGACCTACCTGGCCTTCTTCGTCGCCGGCCAGTTCGACATCACCCGTAGCACCACCCGGTCCGGGCTGCCGGTCATCAACGCCATCGCGTCGAACGGGGGGGCGCGAAGGCAGGCGTGCCGCACGCGATCTGGCCCGAACCGCTGAGGTCGCCAACTGGCACGTCCGCCAATGGGGGCGCTACCCGTTCGACGCCCTGGGCGGTGTCGCCCCGGCCGCGGACTTCGGGTTCGCGCTGGAGACCCAGACCCGCCCCGTCTACACCCGCGGCTTCTGGAGCGGCGGCTCGAACATCTATGTCGTCGTCCACGAGCTCGCCCACCAGTGGTACGGCAACTCGGTGGCGGTCCGCAACTGGCGCGACATCTGGCTCAACGAGGGCTTCGCGACGTTCACCGAGTGGCTGTGGTCGGAGAGGCACGACCAGGGCAGCGCACGGCAGCTGTTCAAGTGGTACTACCGCGCCTACCGTCTCGACCGTGAGTTCTGGAGGGTGAAGATCGGCAACCCGGGGGCCGGCAACGAGTTCAACGGTGCGGTCTACGACCGTGGCGCGATGACCCTGCAGGCGTTGCGCACCCGGATCGGCAACCCGGCGTTCTTCACTGTGATGCGCACCTGGGCAACGCAACACAGGCACGGCAACGCGTCGATCTGGCAGTTCATCAACCTGTCCGAGCGCGTTTCGGGAGAGAACCTCGACTCCTTCTTCGACGCCTGGCTCTACTCGTCGGTGCGGCCGAAGCCGACGCGGGCGAACGGCTTCCCGCCCGGCTTCACCACGTCGGCGGACGCTGGAACGGAGCGGATCGAGTCCTTGTCGAAGTTGCGCAGCGCCCAGACCCTGCTGCGCGGGGCCGAGCACCGGGCTCGCTGAACTGGAGGGTGTGGGTCCCACCTTGAACCCGCTGCTCAACGACTCCGTGCCATGAGGCACCCGGACTCACTCACAGCTGAGCCCCTGGGCCGCTCGCGGCCAGACCTCCACGTCCTCCGCCGAGCCGACGAAGGCCCGTTGCTTGTCCTGGGACAGCCACAGGCGTTGGCCGTCGCGCTCAAAGCCCGTGGGCAAGGCATCCGCCGGGAGCGGGGCGCTCTCGTCGTACGGCTCGGCGAAGTAGTCGCCGAGTTCCGGCTGCGGGTCACGCACGTACACAGCCTTGCCCAGGTATAGGAAGGTCATCGACTGCCAGTCGCAGTGTTCGGGGCCGACCCAGGACTCGATCGTCGTCGTGGCCACCGGGTGCCCATCCGAGTCGGTCCAGATCTGCAGTCCAATCGAGTCTGCGAAGGAACGAGGCAGTTCTGAGTAGTCGCAGTGCGCCCACGACTCGACGTACCAGCCCGCACCACCTGCGCCCTCCGTGGCAGGACCGTTGCGCACGATGACCGCCTGCTTCAGCTGGCCCGCTACGTCGAGGACATAGAGGACCCGATCCTCCTCCTCCTTGGCCACCAGCAGACCCTCTTGTACTCCGCCGAAGCCTCGCTCGCTGCGGGCGACTTCAAGCGCACCTTCGGCGCTGGCGGCTGTGGCGCCCTCGCCATAGACGTCCTGGTCGTTGAAGCCGCCGTCGCCCCACGTGGCGCAGTCGACGGCATCTCCGGCGGCTCCGGCGTTCGGGTGCTTCGCATCTGCGCGAGTGAGGTAGAGCGGACCGTCATACGAATGCCCGACCGCTTCCACGCGGACGTCGTCGACGGCTTCACCACAACCGGAGGTCGCTACCATGCCTGCCAGTACGACGAGGAGTGCCAGGCGACGGCGTCATGGCACTGTGACGCGGCCAACCGTTCGGCGGTTCCCCAAGTCAGAACGGCAGTCAGACGGTGACCCGCCGCGACGCCACGAGCTTGCCCGAGGCGAACCCTTCGGCCCGCAGTGGGCGGCCCGCGGAGCCGGCCGCCGTATAGGTCGCCGAACCGGCGGTGACGTCGACCGAGCCGGTCGGTCGACCGTCGAGGTAGACGTCCACCCGGTCCAGCCCGTCGGTGGTGAGCTCGACGTTCACGTTGCCGTTCGAGATCGAGGTGTCGACCTCGAGACGCCGTACGGGCAGCGCGGCGAGGATCCCCCCGGCCGCGTCGAGAAGGTCCTTGTTGCCCTCGAGCAGGTCGTCGCGAGTGAGCGGGTGTACGACGTTCGGCATCACGCCGAGATCCTCCACCGGCGTGCCCGACAGCTTTCCGACCCGGACCGTACGCCGGATCGCGACGCGCATGTTCGCGCCCTTGGGCAGCTTCTGGAACGGCGACTTCGGGTCCGGGTTCGGGACCTGCATCAGGGTGCTGAGCAGCCCGTGCGTCCACACGTTCGCACCCCCCGCCCCGGTGTTGTCGTCGACACCGAGGATCGTGCCGATCTCGTGGTCGGCGAAGCCCGCCGCGAAGATGTCAGTCGCCGAGTAACAACGCGCATCGGTGATCAGCACGACCGGACCGTGGTAGGTCTGGCCGACCTCGTTCGCGCCGTCCTCGGGCGTGATCGGCCGCGCTGCGGAGTACACCGACCCTGTCTCGGTGGCCTGCTCGAGCGAGTCGAACCAGGGGCCGAGATCGATCTGGCCGGTCGGGTTGTCCTTGTGGCGACCGACCATTCTCAGGCTGAGCGGCGTGGCGATGAACTGCACCGGCTCGGGACTGATCGCCCGCGGGGTGAGGGTCTGCAGGGTGAACTCACTGGCGTAGATGTGGCCGCCGCCGTTGTCGCGGACGTCGACGATCAGGCCGTTCTGAGGCAGGGCCGCCGCGAGCCGGACGAACTCGTCGCGAAACGCCACCGGGTCCTCCACGCTGAACGTGAAGATCCGCAGGTGCCCGAACGTGCCGTGCGCTGTGGTCACCGACCGGGCCCGGAACACCCCCGGCATGGTGGTGGGCAGATCCGCGCCGCTGACGGCCGCCGGTGTCGCGAGCTGGGCCGAACTGTGTCCGTCCTCGAGCCCGACAACATCCGGGACGAAGAGCAGCTTCTTCGCCCGTGACCGCTCGTCGCCCTCGAGGTCGAGGCCCAGGTTCGCGGCCGTGCTGGTCAACGCGTCGAGGTCGGTCATCGGCGGCAGGTTTGTCGCGACCTGCCACTCCACCCGCAGCTCGTGGTCGTTGCCGTCGGTGCCCACATAGGACACGGTCACCCAGTCCTCGTCCGGAGGGAGCTGCATCACGAGCGGTCGCAGGGTCAACGACTCGAGCCCGCGAGCCAGGTTGGCGGCCCGGTTGCTCCCGGCGAACAGCGCACCGTTGATCTCGACGGCCCGGGCGATCGGGGTGCCGTTCCAGTGGGTGACCTCTGCGCCGGCCCCGAACCCGTCGGCCGTGAAGCCGACGACCGTCCGGGTCACCAGGTAGTGGTCCGCCCCGCCATCATGGGCCTTCTCGATCTGGAACGGCAGGAAGGCGACATGACCCGCGAACGGTGCAGGTAGCAGGTAGTTCGTGTGCAGGTCGCGAACCGAGTGGAAGACGCTCGACAGCTCGCGATGGAAGCGCCACTCGGGCTCCATCGAGGTCGGCGTCTGCCGCTCCAGCCGGGCGCGGATCAGCCGGAGCCGCTGCACCGGGTTCACCGCGTGCATCGACTCCTTGAGCGGACGGTGAACATAGGTCTGCTCGAGCATGACCTGCGCCTGCTCGACGATCAGCTTTCGGTCGTCCAGCGTGAGCATGCCGGCGCCGCCGAGGAAGGCGGAGAGGCTGGTTGCGGCTGCAGTGATGTCTGTGTCACCCATCCCAATATGGTGCTCTTCGCCCTTCCCGCTCACAAGGTCACAAACGGGCCAAATGCACCCTAGTACCCACCCTCTTCAGACGCCCTCGCGGTCTGCGAAACCGGGATGCACGAACGGCTCACCGCGCTTCATCGACTCTTCGGCCCCGGGATGCACCCGACGCAGATGCGCGACGGCCTTGCGGCGGTAGCGCAGGATCTGGAAGGCGCCAAACCCCCAGAACAGGTACTGCACCGACATCGCGACCCGGAAGTCATCGAGGTCGTACGCCGACGACCCGGCCCGCAGGTCCAGCAAGACTCCCACGAGGCCCATCGTGAGCAGCGAGGCGGCGAACCCGCCGATGTTGACGAAGCCGTTGGCACGTCCTGATGCCTCGACCGGCGTGAACGACCGGGCCAGGTCGAATCCCACCATCGAGGCCGGGCCGCCGGTCGCGACCAGGCAGACGAGCACGACCAGCAGCCACATCGGTGCGGGTGTCGACCGCAGGAGCACCACGCCCCAGCAGGCGGCCATCGCGAACACGACCCCGAGCACGAGGTAGGACCGGTAGAACGGGAATCGCGCCACCAGCGCCCCCAACGCCAGCCCACTCACCACGACCCAGCCGGTCATCACCATCATCAGCGTGCTGGCGGTGGTCGCCGACAGACCCTCGCCGCGGACCAGGAACGGGAAACCCCACAGCATCGAGAAGACCGTCACGGAGAACTGGGACGTGAAGTGCGACCACATGCCGAGCCGGGTGCCGGGGTTTCCCCACACGGTGCGCAGCGAGCGGGCGAGCACCCGCATCTTGATCTTGACGACCTCGGTTCGGCGGTACGGCGAGTCCTTGACGAACAGCACCACCGCGACCATCAGCACCACGCCGACCGAGGAGGCCCAGGCGAACGACCGGGTCCAGCCCAGGTTGTCCAGCGCCAGCGACAACGGTGCGGCAGCGATGATCGCGCCGAGCTGGCCGACCTGGCCGGTCATCTGGGTCACCAACGGCGCCTGCCGAACCAGGAACCAGACCGCGACAAGTCGGATCACCGACACGAACACCATCGCGTCGCCTGCCCCCAGGACGGTGCGGGCCACCACCGCCACCGGAAACGACGTGGCGAAGGCGAAGGTGAGCTGGCCCACCGTCATCAGCGCCATCCCGACGAGCAGCAGCGACCTGGACCCGTAGCGGTCCAGCAGTACGCCGACCGGGATCTGCAGGCCGGCGTACACCAACAGCTGCAGCACGGTGAAGAACGCCAGCTGGGTGGCAGTGACGCCGAACCGGTCGGCGGCGATCAGCCCGGCCACGCCGAGCGAGCTGCGGTGGAACACCGCGAGCACGTAGACGGCCAGCGCGACGAACCAGATCACCCAGGCCCGCCGACGTCCGATCTCGTGGACCTGCTTGCTCACCAGGTCATTGTCCCGGCTGTTCCGGAGCGGCCGTCAGCGGGTGCGCAGACCGTCCAGCGCCACTTGTACGACGGCATCCGCGAGCCGGTCCGCGGTCAGCGATCGGCCCGGCCGGTGCCATTCGGTGATCGAGTTGACCATGCCGAAGACCAGCCGCGAGCTCAGGGCACTGTCTGCGTCGGAGCGCAGGTCGCCGTCGGCCTCGGCCTGCTCGACGAGCCGGGTCACCGCCCGGTCGAACTCGCGACGCCGGGCCAGCGCGGCCTTCTCCACGGCGGTGTTGCCGCGAACCCGCAGCAGCAGCGTCACGTGGGGCTGCTCGGCCACCAGCACGCGCACCGAACCTCGGATCACGAACTCGAGCCGGTCGATGGCGCGACTGTCGGGTGCCGCGGCGAGTACCGAGAACAACCCGCCGAGGGCTCGGTCGAGGGAACGGCCGAGCAGCTCGTCCTTGCTGCCGACGTGGTGGTAGATCGACGACTTCGTGATGCCGGCGGCCTGGGCCAGCTGTTCCATGCTGGTGCCGTCGAAGCCACGCTCGGTGAACACCCGGACCGCCACGTCGAGCAGCGAGTCGGCGTCGTACCTCTTGCGGGCGAGCCCGGTGATCGGATCAGCCGTCATAGTCGACCGCGACCTCGTCGGTCTTCGGGTAGGACTGGCAGGTCAGCACATAGCCCCTGGCCAGCTCGTCGGGCTCGAGCGCGAAGTTGCTGTCCATCTCGACCTCGCCGGCGGTCAACCGGGCCCGGCAGGTGCCGCAGACCCCGCCCTTGCAGGCGTACGGCGCGTCAGCGCGGACCTTCAGCATCGCGTCGAGGATGTTCTCGTTGCTGGGCACGTCGAGGATCGAGGCGCGGCCGTCCAGCGTGGCCGTGACCTTGGCACCCACAGCATCCGGCACCTCCTCGCGCTTGCGCGCGAGAGCCTCGGCGTGGAACAGCTCCAGGTGGACGTGGGCGGCGTCGACCCCGGCCTCCAACAGCACCTCGCGTCCCCCGCTGACCATCTCGAACGGGCCACACAGGAACCACTCGTCCACGGTGTCGGCCGGGAGCAGAACGTCGATGACGCGCTTGATCCGGTCGTGGTCGAGCCGACCGCTGAACAGCTCGACGTCGAGCGATTCGCGGGACAGGAAGTGCAGCAGCTGGAAGCGGGCCGGGTAGCGGTTCTTGAGGTCCTCGAGCTCCTCGAGGAACATCACCGTGCGCGACGTCCGGTTGCCGTAGAGCAGGGTGACCCGGCTCTCCGGTTCAGTGGCCAGGATCGTCGACACGATCGAGAGCACCGGGGTGATGCCGGAGCCGGCCGCGATCATCGCGTAGTGCTTGGCGTGCGCCGGGTCGAGCTCGGTCGTGAACCGACCGGTCGGGGTCATCACGTCGAGCACGTCGCCGGGCTTCATCGTCTCCAGCGCGTACGACGAGAACGCACCGTCGGGAATCTTCTTGACCCCGATCCGCAGTGGTCCGCCGACCGGCGAGCAGATCGAGTAGTTGCGTCGCACCTGGTCGTCGGCAGGACCCCACTTCAGCGTGAGGTGCTGCCCCTGGCCGAACGCGTAGTCGTCCGTGAGCTCGTCGGGTACCGCGAACGTGACCGCGACACTGTCGTCGGTGAGGCGCTCGATGCCGGAGACGACGAGCTCGTGGAAGACGGCGTGGGTGGGTGCCTTGGACATGTTCAGAGCGCCTTGAAGTGGTCGAACGGCTCCTGGCAGCTGTTGCAGGACCACAGCGCCTTGCACGCGGTCGACCCGAACCGGCTGAGCTCGCGCGTGTCCAGCGAGCCGCATTGGGGACACTTCACGGACAGCGTCAGCATGGTGGTGGAGCCCGCGTGCGCAACCTTGCCAGGGGGCGCCACACCGTAGGACTCCAGCGCAGCCTTGCCCTCGTCGGTCATCCAGTCGGTGGTCCACGCCGGGCTCAGCACGGTCCTGACCTCGACGTCGTCGTACCCCTCGTCGTGGCAGGCCTGCGTGACGTCGGTGCGGATGGCGTCCATCGCGGGACACCCGGAGTACGTCGGCGTGATCGTGACGACGACCCGGTCGCCGGTGACGCTGATGTCGCGCAGGATGCCGAGGTCGGCGATCGAGATCACCGGCAGCTCGGGGTCCGGCACGGCCCGCACGGCCTCGATGACGCCGGTCACCAGGTCGCTCCAGGGTGCGAGCGGTGCAGGTGCTGCATCTCCGCGACCAGGTAGCCGAACGGCTCGGTGTGCATGCCCTTCCGGCCGCCGCCGGGGGCGGTCCAGGTCTCGGGGACAGTCAGCGTGGCTTCGGCCAGCACGCCCTCGACGTACGCCGTCCACTCGGGCTTGATCTCGGCGGGGTCGACCGCGACACCGTCCAGCCCGTCGGTCCAGGGCACGAACATCTCGGCGACGTACGGCCAGATCCGCTCCAGCCCGGCCTGCATCTTCGCGTGCGACTCGTCGGTGCCGTCCCCGAGGCGGAGGGTCCACCTGGTCGCATGGTCGCGGTGGTAGTCGACCTCCTTGACCGCCTTCGCCGCGATGGCGGCCAGGGTCTCGTCGGTGGAGGCCTGGAGGCGTTCGTAGAGCCCGAGCTGGTACGTCGAGAACACCAGCTGGCGCGCGATCGTGACCGCGAAGTCGTCGTTGGGGTGCTCGACGATCTGGAGGTTGGTGAACTCGCGCTCCTCGCGCAGGTAGGCGAGGTCGTCCTCGGACTGCCCGGTCGCCTCGCCGGCGTACGTCAGGAGCAGCCGGGCCTGGCCAAGCAGGTCGAGCCCGATGTTGCCGAGCGCGACGTCCTCCTCGATCTGGGGTGCGCGGGCGATCCAGTGGCCGAGCCGCTGGGCGAGGATCAGCGCGTCGTCGCCCAGACCGAGGGCGTAGGTGCGCACGTCACTCATAGGTGCTCCACCTCGTCGGGGATCTCGTAGAAGGTCGGGTGCCGGTAGACCTTGTCGGCCGCCGGGTCGAAGAACGAGTCCTTCTCGTCAGGGCTGCTCGCGGTGATGTCGGTTGCAGCGACGACCCAGATCGACACGCCTTCCTGGCGGCGGGTGTAGATGTCGCGGGCGTTGCGAAGCGCCATCTCCGCGTCGGGCGCGTGCAGGCTGCCCACGTGGTTGTGGGACAGGCCGCGCTTGGCGCGTACGAAGACCTCCCACAACGGCCAGTTGCGCTGGGTCATGCCACCGCCACCTTGCGAGCCGCCTGCTTCTCGGCGTACGCCGAAGCGGCCTCCCGCACCCAAGCGCCGTCCTCGTGCGCCTTGACCCGATTTTCCACCCGGGCCTTGTTGCACGGGCCGTTGCCCTTGAGCACCTCGTGGAACTCGGTCCAGTCGATCTCGCCGAAGTCGTAGTGGCCACGCTGGTCGTTCCAGGCCAGGTCCGGGTCGGGCAGGGTCAGCCCGAGCACCTCGGCCTGCGGCACGCTCATGTCGACGAACCGCTGGCGCAGCTCGTCGTTGCTGAACCGCTTGATGTTCCACGCCATCGACTGGGCACTGTTGGGCGACTCGTCGTCGGGCGGGCCGAACATCATCAGGCTCGGCCACCACCAGCGGTCGACGGCGTCCTGGGCCATCGCCTTCTGCTTGTCGGTGCCCTGGCTGAGCGTGTGCAGGATCTCGAAGCCCTGCCGCTGATGGAAGGACTCCTCCTTGCAGATCCGGATCATCGCCCGCGCGTAGGGACCGTAGGAGCAGCGGCACAGCGGCACCTGGTTGGCGATCGCGGCACCGTCGACGAGCCAGCCGATGGCGCCCATGTCTGCCCAGGTGGGGGTCGGGTAGTTGAAGATCGAGGAGTACCGCTGGCGGCCTGCGTGCAGCAGGTCGAGCATCTCGTCGCGGGACATCCCGAGGGTTTCGGCGGCTGAGTAGAGGTAGAGCCCGTGCCCGGCCTCGTCCTGCACCTTCGCCATCAGGATCGCCTTGCGGCGCAGGCTGGGCGCGCGAGTGATCCAGTTGCCCTCGGGCTGCATGCCGATGATCTCGGAGTGCGCGTGCTGGGCGATCTGCCGGATCAGCGTCTTGCGATAAGCCTCGGGCATCCAGTCCCGCGGCTCGATCCGCTGCTCGTCCGCGATCAGCGCGTCGAACTGTTCTTGCTCTCCCATTGCTCCTCCAAACCGACCGTTCGGTCGGGTAAGCGTACGCCCGCCGCCCGAACAACCGCAAACCAGCGGCCTGTGGAAAACCTCCGACGCACACCCTTCACGGTTGGCAGGCTACGGGCCATGGAGGTGACAGAAGCGCTGGCTCAGCTCGGTGGCAGCGCCGACGCGAGGTCGTTGCGGGAGCTGGTGTCCCGCAGGAAGCTCAGGAAGGCTGTGGCCCGCCGGGTCAGTCGTACGCCACCGGCCGGGTTGCTACGCGCTGCCGACCCTCGACGCTGCGCGGGCAGGTCGACCTCGCCGACGTGCGCCTCGGCATCGTCATCGAGGCGGAGTCGTGGGCGTTCCACGGCAACCGCACGGCGTTCGACAAGGACGTACGGCGCTACACCGCGATGACGCGCGAGGGCTGGCTGGTCCTGCGCTTCCTCTGGGACGAAGTGATGCATGACCCCGACTACGTCCGGAGCGTGCTGCAGGCCGCGGTCCGGCTCAGGTCCGGCGATCCAGGGCGGTCACTCTCTGCGGCACTCTCCCACGTCGATCATCGACACTGAGCCTGAACTCCGGCGGCACGGGCGTCGAGTGCCGCAGACCCGGACCAGTTGACCGGCACCCGGGCCCTCGACCGGGAGAGCAGCCGCCGGTAAATCGACACCCTTTCGGGCTGTTGCCGAGCGACGGCGGCGGTGGAAGCATGGCGAGACGGTTCCGGTCAATCGGAGGTGGGAGCAATGCGCCGCTCACTCATCTGTTCACTGATCGCGGCAGTAGTGGCCGCCCTGTGCGTGGGCCTGACGACCCAGGCGGAGACGGCGGCGCCGGGCAGAAGTTCCGACCAGCTCGACGTCTACACGGCCACGGTGTCGGCGGCCGACCTGCCGGGCCTCGCCCGGCAAGGCCTCGACGTGAGTGACCAGCGTGCAGCGTCAGGCGGCGGCGTCAAGCTCAGCCTGGTCCTCGACCGGACGCAGGCCAAGCGCCTCCGGGACCAGGGCGTCCAGCTCAGCCTCACCCGGGTGCAGGGCGGTCTGACCGTGCGCGAGTTCGCAGCCGCTGAGGCCGCCAACGGGTTCCGGGTCTGGCGTTCCTACGACGAACGAGGCGGCATCGAAGACCAGCTCCGTGCTGTTGCGAGGAACAACCCACGGGTGGCCAAGCTGGTGCGGTTGGGCACAAGCGTGCAGGGACGTCCGATCCTTGCCGTCAAGCTGACCAAGGGTGCCCGCCATGTTCGCGACGGCCGGCGTCCCGCCGTGCTCTACAGCGCTACCCAGCACGCTCGCGAGTGGATCTCCACCGAGGTCGACCGTCGGCTGATGAAGTGGTACGTCAACCGGTGGCGGGACCACGACAAGCGCATCCGCCGGCTGTTGAGGCACACCGAGCTGTGGTTCGTGCCGGTGGCCAACCCGGACGGCTACGAGTACACCTTCGACCACGAGCGGCTGTGGCGGAAGAACCTGCGGGACAACGACGGCAACGGACAGATCACCGTCGGAGACGGCGTCGACCCCAACCGCAACTTCCCGAACCACTGGGGGTACGACGAAGAGGGCTCGTCCTCGATCCCGTCGAGCGAGACCTACCGCGGGCCGAGGCCCACATCGGAGCCCGAGACCCGGGCGATGAAGGGGTTGCTGGACCGGATCGGGTTCGCGTTCCAGGTCAACTATCACTCGAACGGGCAGTGGCTGCTCTACGCCGAGGGCTGGCAGACCGGCACCCCCACGGCAGACGACCCGATCTACTACGCGCTGTCGGGCAACCTCGACCGCCCGGCGATCGAGGACTTCCACCCCGGCCTCAGCTCTGATGTCCTCTACGTGACCAACGGGGAGACCACCGACTACGCCCACGCCCGGACCGGTGCACTGGCGTGGACGCCCGAGCTCTCCGAGGGCTGTCCCGGGTGCGGTTTCGTCTTCCCCGACCGGCCGAGACTGGTGCGAGAAGAGTTCAGGCGGAACCTCCCGTTCGCGCGCTCCGTCGCCCGTTCGGCAAAGGACCCGGATGACCCGAAGTCCGTGCTCGGGATCAAGACGAGACCGTTCTACATCGACAGCGCCGACCCGTACAAGCGCGGCATTCCCGGTGTGCAGCTGAGCTTCGACAAGTCCTACGGCGGCCCGCAGAAGGTCGCGGTCCTGGCCAAGCGCAGCCTCGGCAAGGTGAAGGTGAAGTACCGCATCGACGGTGGGCGAGTACGCACTGCCCGCACCCACGAGTGGGACGGCGGGCAGAGGTACTCCCCCGCCGACGTCTACTACCACCAGCTCCGGGGCCAGGTGCGCGGTGCCCACGTCGGCGACTCCGTGAAGGTCTGGTTCAGGGCTGGTCGCAAGCGCAGCAAGTCGTTCACCTACGAAGTCGTCTCGAACACGGACAACCGGGTCCTGGTCGTCGCGGCCGAGGACTACACGGGAGCCTCGCCGGACCAGACACCGGGTCCGCACTACCTCGACTACTACCTCGACGCACTCGAGGCGAATGGTGTCGAGGCCGATGTGTACGACGTCGACGCCGAGGGCCGGGTCGCTCCCGACCAGCTCGGCGTGCTCAGCCACTACGACGCCGTCATCTGGTACACCGGCGACGACGTGGTGACCCGCACGGCGGGCCGTGATCCCGGCAACGCGGACCGACTGGCGCTCGACCAGATGCTGGAGTTCCGCGCCTACCTGAACGAGGGCGGCCGGGTCCTCTACACCGGCAACGCCGCCGGAGAGCAGTACACCGCGAACGTCGGTGACCAGCTCTACGACCCAAAGGGTCGCATCAAGTGCGAGCCCCTGCCTGCGCACGCCGATCCGCGGCGGTGCCTGCTCCTGCGAGGCTCGGGTGACGGGACCAACGACGTCCTGCAGTACTACTTGGGCGGCTACATCGGCGTAGCCGGCGACGGGCTCACGGACGGCGGAAGCGCTTTCGACATCAACGGCATCGCCGACCCGTTCGCGGGACTCGACTGGGCGCTCAACGGCGGTGACAGCGCCGACAACCAGAACTTCACCTCGTCCTTCGTCGCCACGAGCGGACTCCTGCCACCCGACCAGTTCCCTCAGTTCGAGAGCTGGCCGTCGTCGCAGTGGGACAAGCCTGGCGGACCGTTCGAACCGCACACCGGCGAGCAGTACGTCTACTCCCTGATCGCAGATGTGTCCTACAAACGGCTCACTCGTGAGATCGCGGTGCCTGCCGGTGGTGGGTCGATGACGTTCTGGACGTCGTACAACACCGAGCCGGCGTGGGACCACCTGTTCGTCGAGGCCCGGACCGCGGGTGGCGACGACTGGACAACGCTGCCGGACGCCAACGGCCACACGACCCAGGACACTGGGGACAGCTGCCCGGAGGGGTGGGTCGAGCTGCATCCCCAGCTCGCCCACTACCAGACCTGGGACGGCGAGGAGTCCTGTACGTCGACCGGCACGACCGGCGAGTGGAACGCCGCCAGCGGGAACTCGGGTGGCTGGCAGCAGTGGAGCGTCGACCTGTCGGAGTGGTCCGGAGAGACGGTCGAGGTTTCGATCGCCTACGCCAGTGATTGGGCGACTCAAGGACTGGGCGTGTTCGTTGACGACGTGGTCCTCCCCGACGGCACGAGCACCTCGTTCGAGACCGGCCTGGACGGCTGGGAGATCACCGGACCGCCGGAGGGCAGTGGCGCGAACGCCAACAACTGGACGCGCACCGACGCCTCCAGCTTCCCGGTCGGCTCGTCGATCACCACGCCACATTCGATCCTGATGGGCTTCGGACTCGAAGGCATCTCCACCGAGGCTGAGCGAACGGCGGTGATGGGCAGGGTCCTCGACCACCTGCTGGAGTGACGATTCGCCCCGGCTAGAGGCGGGGATCCACGGGCTCGGACTCGAGCGCGAGGACGGCGAAGACGGCCTGGTGGACGCGCCAGAGCGGCACCCGGTCGACGAACCGGGTCAGTGCCTCGTGCCCGAGGCCGTGCTCGCGCAGCGCCAGCGACCGCTTCTTGCCGAGGTGCCGCTGGCGCAGGACGTCGAGCGAGTCGGTGTAGTCGGGGCCGTAGACGATCCGGAGATACTCGGTGCCGCGCACCTTCAGCCCTGGCTGGACGCGCGTCGACACCGGATGGCCGGGCTTGACCACCATTCCCTCGCCGCCGGCGGCTGTCATCGCCAGCCACCAGTCACAGGCAGCCGTACGGTCAGCGGCGGACGCCAGGTCGACGACGACATGCCGGGTCGGGGTGATCAGGTCGCCGGAGAGCTTGGACAGCTGGGACAGGTGCCATGCGTGCGGCTCGGTCAGCGCGAGGGCACGTCCTTCCACCGCGAGGATCTGGAACGGCGCCACGCTCACGCCGTCCAGTCCGGAGGTTGGCCGGCAGTATGCGGCGTAGGCGTCCCGGAAGGCTTCTGCGTTGGCTGCACGGCTGGCCGTGCGCGCGCTGAGTGCGGCTACGTCCAGACCACGATCAGCAGCCATGGCCAGGGCCGCAGAGACGGAGGGCAGCGCGTTGTGCGCTGCGGCGCCGACCGACGCGTACTGCTGGCGGATCAGGCCGATCGCCTTCGCCGACCACGGCAGCACCTCGCAGTCGAGCGCCAGCCAGTCGGTGTCGAGGTCCGTGAACAGGGGCTCGCTCGCCGACCGCAGCCGGGACACCAGCTCACGCCCGTCCCCCGTGTCGGCGAAGAAGGATCGGCCGGTGCGGGTGTAGACGGCGCCAGTAGACCCGTCCGAGACACCGAACCGCTGCTCGGCGACCGATCCATCGCGAGCCAGGACCGCGATCGCGCGCGATCCCATGTGCTTCTCCTCGCAGACGACCTGGGTGACTCCGGCTCCGGCGTACTCGTCGAAGGCCTGTTCGGGGTGCTCGAGGAAACCGTCGAGCTTCGAGGTCTCCGACGGCGCCATCGTCGGCGGCAGGTAGACCAGCCAGCGCGGGTCGACCGCGAACCGGCTCATGATCTCAAGGGCCGCGGCTGCGTTCTCTTCGGGGATCTTCACCTTGCCGGCGTGCGTTGTCTCCAGCCACCGGGACCCGGCGACGTCGGCGATGTCGAGCACCGACGACTCGCGCTCGGCACCTGGACCGGCACCGCCTGGCGCAACCAGCGGCCGGACCGGCGCGTACCACTCCTGTTCGGCCGGGACCGACACCAGCTCCTTCGAGGGATAGCGCAGCGCCGTCAGCGATCCCCCGAAGACAACGCCTGTGTCGAGGCAGATCGTGTTGTTGACCCACTCGGCGTCGGGCACGGGCGTATGGCCGTAGACCACCATGGCCCGGCCGCGGTACTCGCGGGCCCAGGGATACCGCACCGGCAGCCCGTATTCGTCGGTCTCGCCGGTGGTGTCGCCGTACAGCGCGAACGAGCGGACCCGGCCCGACGCTCGCCCGTGGTAGGACTCCTTCAGGCCCGCGTGGGCGACGACCAGCCGCCCGCCGTCGAGTAGGTAGTGGCTGAGCAGTCCGTCCATGAACGCAAGCGCAGCGTCGCGGAACTCCTCGGGCTCGGCCGCCAGCTGCTCGAGAGACTCTGCCAAGCCATGGGCGACCTTGACCTCGGCTCCGCGCAGGGCACGCACCAGCTTGGCCTCGTGGTTCCCGGACACGGACAGCGCGGTGCCGGCGGCAACCATGCCCATCACCAGCCGCAGCACGCCCGGCGTGTCCGGGCCGCGGTCGACGAGGTCGCCGACGAAGACAGCCGTCCGCCCGTCGGGGTGCGAACCACCGACCGGCCGGCCAGAGTCGTCGTACGTCAGCACATAGCCGAGCTCGGTCAACAGGGACTCGAGCTCGGAACGGCAGCCGTGGACGTCGCCGACGATGTCGAACGGTCCGGTGAGCTCGCGCTTGTCGTTCCACGACTTCTCGTAGGTGATCGTCGCCGCCTCGATCTCCTCGACCCCGTGCAGCTCGTGCACGCGCCGAAAGCCCTCCTTGCGCATCCGGCCGATCGAGCGCTTCAGGTCGCGCCGCTGCCGGCCCACGACGTGGCTGCCGAAGTCGCGGTCGGGTCGCGTTGCGTTGCGCTCGACCGCCACTGCTTCGGGTACGTCGAGCACGATCGCGTCGACCATCACGTCGTGGCTCTTGGCCAGCCGGACCAGGGCGGACCGGGACTCCTTCTGGGTGTTGGTGGCGTCGACGACTGTCAGCAGCCCGCGCCGCAGGCGGGTCCCGACGATGTACTCCAGGACGTCGAACGCGTCCTTCGTCGCCGCCTGGTCGTTCATGTTGTCGGCGACCAGCCCGCGGCAGAAGTCACTCGACACGACCTGAAACGGGGCGAAGTGCTTGGCTGCGAACGTCGACTTGCCGCTGCCGGACACCCCGACGAGCAGCACCAGCCCGAGCTCGGGCAGCCTGACCTCACGCAAGACGGAACACCCCCATCTGGGTCGGCGCCCCAAGGTCGGGATGGACGTCACCCACGCCGCGGATCTCGATCTCGTAGCCGTACGTCGTGGCGACCCGGTCGCACCACGTCGCGAACTCGGCGCGGGACCACTCGAACCGGTGGTCGGGATGCCGCATGCCGGTCAGACCCGGGTAGTTGACGTTGTACTCGCAGTTGGGCGTCGTGACGATGAGCGCGCCCGGGCGCGCCCGCCCGAACACGACGCGCTCGAGGGCCTCGAGCCGGGCCGGGTCGACGTGTTCGATCACTTCCATGAGTACGGCGGCGTCGTACCCCTCGAAGCGCGGGTCGACGTAGGTGAGTGCGCCCTGGAACAGCGTGAGCCGGTCTCGCTGGCGGTCCCCCATGCGATCGAGCTTGAGTCGCCGCGCCGCGACCTGGAGCGACCGCGTGGAGACGTCGGCGCCGGCCACTCGGGTGTAGGTCGGGTCCTTGAGCAGGGCCCCGATCAGCTCACCCCGGCCGCAGCCGAGGTCGATCACCGATCGTGCCCCGAGATCGGCCAGAGCCGTCAGGACGGCGTCGCGGCGCTGCAGGTTGAGCGGCACTCGCTGTTCCTCGGGCTGCGCCGCCTCTTCGTCCTCGGGCGGCTCGACCGCCTCCTCGACGTCGTCACCGAGCTCGGCGAGCCTGGCGAGCGCAACCCGCGTCAGCGCTCGGTGCCGACCCAGGTAGCGCTGGGTGATCAGGGTCTGTTCCGGGTGCGTCGACAGCCAGGTGCTGCCCGAACGCAGCAGCTTGTCCACCTCGTCGGCCCCCTGCCAGTAGTGCTTCGACTCGTCGAGCACCGGCAGCAGCACGTGCAGCTGGTTGAGGGCATCGGCGAGTCTGACCTGGCCGGTCAGCCGGAGCCGGACATAGCGGGAGTCGCCCCACTCTGGGAACCGCTCGTCCAGCGGGATCGGGATCGCCTCGACCTCCCAGCCCAGAGGTTCGAAGAGTCGATGAGCCAGCTCGGGGCCACCACGGCAGGGCAGGACCGGGATCTCGATCTCCAGCGGGATCGTGGAGTCGGCCAGGTCCTGGTGCGACGGGCATCGACCGCCGCGCGCCGTACTGAACACGTCGGCGAGGGCCACTCCCAGCAGGGAGGAGGCTGCGTACGGTCGGTCGTTGACGTACTGCGCGAGGCTGAAGTCTGGCGCGTTCTTGGCGCGCGACCGGGCCAGCCGGATCGGGTCGACGTCGAGAAGCAGCGCCGCCGTGCACCGGTCCTCGGTCGCTTCGGGATAGAACACGATCGCGGTTCCGAACGACTGCTTGAACTCCTGGACCCGGTCGGGATGCTTGTGCAGCAGGTAGCCCAGATCCGTGGCCGGACGTGTGGGTCGTGGAGAGGGTGAGCAGCACGCGGGACAGTCTGCCTCGGCCAACGCCTCGTTGCCCGCCATATATTGCGCCGCGTCAGCGCGAGAACGCCTGCCGGAACGCGGCCAGCGCGTTCTCACTGTCGCCGGACGCCCACGCCTCCAGCGCGACCACTCCGCCGTAGCCGTCGTCGCGTAGTGCCTCGCTGATCGCCGGGTAGTGGATCTCCCCGGTGCCGGGTTCGCAACGACCGGGTACGTCGGCCACCTGGATCTCGCCCACCCAGGGCAGGCACCGTCGGACGGTCTCGATCAGGTTCCCCTCGCCGATCTGCGCGTGGTAGAGGTCCAGGTTCATCCGCAGATGGGGGCTGTCGACGGCGCGGACCAGGGCGTGCGTGTCGGCGGCGCGGGCAAACGGCGTTCCTGGATGATCCACGTCGAGGTTGAGGTTCTCCAGCGTGAACACCACATCCTCCGCCTCGCCCAGGTCGGCGATCCGGCGCAGCGTCGCCAGCGCCGCGAGCCACATCTCCCCGGTGACGAGCTCGATCGGCTTGACCGGGAGACCACGGTCGTCGAGTCCGGTGCCGTGCAGGTTGAGGAAGGGACTACCGAGGGTTCGCGAGGCGACGACGGACTCGCGAGCCGTGGCCAGCAACCGGTCGGCACCATCGGGGTCGATGAGGTCCCCGGATACGTAGCCCGTCATGGATGTGAACGTGGCGTGGGTCCCGGCGAGTGCAACCAGGTCCTTCTGCGTCCAGTCCCAGATCTCGACCGCGAACCCGGCATCGCGCAACCTCCTGACGCGGTCCAGGTGCGGGAGATCGAGGAAAACCATCTCCGAGGAGACGGCCAACGTGAACCCGTTGGTCACCGGTGCGCCGTTCCCGGGGAAACCGGTCCCCCGGACCGAACAGACTCGACGCACGCGAGTGCGACGGCCAGGGCCCGGCGGGCGTCGGTGCCGGTGACGACGGGCTCCCGGTCCTCGCGGACCGCGGCGGCGAACTCGACGAACTCGGCTGTGTAGGCGTCGAGAAAGAGCTCGACGTCGCCGCGCACCGTTTGCGCCGATCGCCCCGAAGACGCGTGGTGAACCATCGACGTCCTGGCCTGGTCGCCGGCCGTCACCATCCCGGCCGACCCGAACACCTCGGCTCGCACGTCGTACCCGTAGGCGGCGGAGAAGCTGGCCTCGGCCACGGCACGCGCGCCGTTGTCGAAGGTGATCACGACGACCGCCGTGTCGAGCAGGCCGGCATCCTTGAACTCGGGCGCCACCAGGGCGTCAGCGGTGGCGTAGACCTCCACCGGTTCAGCACCGGGGTTCAGCCAGTTGAGCGTGTCGAAGTCATGGATCAGGGTCTGCAGGAAGATCGTCCACGGGGGCACGCCGCCCGGGTTCGCGAGTCCGGGATCGCGGGTCAGCGAGCGCATCAGCTGCGGGGTCCCGATACCCCCGGTCGCGATCACGTCGCGGGCCGCCGAGAAGTCAGCGGCGAAGCGTCGGTTGAAGCCGACCTGGAGCTGGATCCCGGCGTCCTTGGCGGCCGTGATCGCCCGGTCCGCGTCGGCGAGCGTCATCGACATGGGCTTCTCGCAGAAGACCGGCTTTCCGGCTGCCGCCGATGCCACGATCAGCTCGCAGTGCGCGTCGGACGATGCGGCGATGACGAGGGCCTCGACGTCGTCCGCGTCGATCAGTCGCTGCGGGTCGTCATACCCACGAGCCCCGAGCCGGGCGCCCAGCGCGTCGGCGACGCCGGGGCGAGGATCGGCGACGGCCACCAGGCTGGCGCCGGGAACCCGGCGGGCGATGATCTCGGCGTGTGAGGAACCGATCCGGCCGCATCCGATCAGCCCGAGGCGGACTGGGCTCTCGGTCATGGGGACTCCTGTGGGAACTCTCGGCTGATAGAGGTCGGGTGTTGCGGGGCGGGGGACCTCGACGCGTTCCCCGGTGGTGAGCGCCTCGACGCCGGCCGCGGCGGCGAGGTTGGCGAGGTGCCCGTCCCAGGCGCTGGCTCCGCGGGCGGTGCCGGCCGACGCGGCCTCGACCCAGTCGGCCAGCTCGTGGCGGTAGGCGTCAGCGAACCGGACGACGAAGTCGGCAGGGACGGCACCGGCGTCGAGCCCGTCGCGACGTACGCGCAGGGCGGGGGCGGCCTCGACGGTGGCGGTGCCCTTGGTGCCGACCGCCTCACAGCGGACGTCGTAGCCGTAGGCTGCATTGACGAACACGTCGACGGTCACGAGGGTGCCCGAGCGCATCTCGATGGTGGCCAGCTGAGGGTCCTGGAACCCGTTCTGGACCGGCGAACGCACCTCGATCGAGGCGAGGTCCTCGCCGAGCAGCCACCGCACCTGGTCGAGCTCGTGGATCATCGAGCCGGTGATCAGGTTGACGCTCGACGTGCTCGTCACCGACATCACGTTGCGATGCACGCAGTGCAGCAGCCGGACCGTGCCGAGGTCACCGCGGCGCAGAGCGTCGCGAAGCTCGACGAAGCCGGGGTCGTAGCGTCGCATGAAGCCGACCTGCACGAGCCGACGACCAACCTCCGTCTCCTGCTCGACGAGCGCCAGTGACTCGGCGCTGGTCAAGGACAGCGGCTTCTCACACAGCACGGGCTTCCCGTTCGCCAGGCAGCGCGCGACCAGCGAGGCGTGGGTGCTGTCCGGGGACGCGACCACGACCGCGTCGACCTCGTTGCCGTCGACGAGGCCCTCGGCCGAACCGGCGGGATCCGCCTGGACTGCCGCCGCGACGGACTGGGCGCGGGCCGTGTCGGCGTCGTACACCTCGGTCACCCGGCAGCCGGGCACGTCGCCGGCCAGCATCCTGGCATGGGCGGCGCCCATCATCCCGGCACCGACGATGCCGACCCGAAGCGTCACGGCGCCACCCACATCCGGTCGTCGAACGATCGCTGCAGGGCGTCCACGACCCTGGCAGCGCGCAGTGCGTCCTGGATGGTGGCGCCGTGTGGCTTGCCCTCCGCGATCGAGCGGACCAGACGCTCGGCCTCGATCACCTTGAGGTCGTCGAAGCCCATGGCGATGCCTCCCGCTGGCTGGAACCTGGCCAGGTCGCCGTGGCGGCGGTCGACGAAGACGGTGCTGTACGTCGCGTCCTGGTAGTCCTGGTCGAGGCAGACGTTCAGCTCCCCCATCCGGCGGAAGTCCCAGGTGAGGGCGCCGCGATCGCCGTGCACCGTCAGGCCGTACGCGCACTGCTCTCCGACCGAGGCTCGGCTGGCGGCGAGCGTGCCGCGGGCCCCGTTCGTGAAGCGGAGCAACGCGCCGGCGTAGTCCTCGTTCTCGACCTCGCCCAGCTCGCCCGCTCCCCGGTCGTAGTGCGAACCGGCCCCTTCGACCTTCGGTCGCTGCCTGATGAAGCGGCCCTCGTCGGCGACCAGCTCGGCGATGTCCCCGCCCAGGTGGCAAGCCAGGTCGACCGCGTGGCTGACCAGGTCGCCGAGCACGCCGCTTCCGGCGAACTCGTTGAGGAACCGCCACGACAGGCCGCCCTCCGGGTGGGCTGCATAGTCGGCGAGGAAGCGCACCTCCACCTGCTGGATCCGACCCAGCCGGCCGCCGTCGATGAGCTCCTTCGCCCACGCGACCGCTGGCGCGTTGCGGTAGTTGAAACCGGCCGCTGACTGTACGCCGGCTGCCTCGACCGCGGCTGCGATCTCGGCTGTCTCCGAGGCGGTGCGGCCGGCGGGCTTCTCGATCCACAGGTGCTTGCCCGACTCGGCCACGGCGACGCCCACGTCGCGGTGGAGGAAGTTGGGCCCGGCCATCGACACGACGTCGAGGTCGTCGCGGGAAACCAGCTCGTTCCAGTCGTCGTACGTCGCGAGGTCGCCGAAAGCGGACTCGGCACGGTGCCTTGCCTCTGCGGACGGGTCGGCGATCGCGACGAGCTCGGGACGCAAGGGCGCCTCGGGGTAGTGCTGGCGCAGGCGCGTCCAGGCTCGGGCGTGCACCTGCCCCATCCAGCCGAGCCCGACCACGCCCACGCGGAGTGGAGGAGTCACGCGTGCAGCTCCCTGACCTCTTCGTCCAGCGACTTCGCGATCGCCGAGTCGGCCCCGAGCTCACGCGACAGCTCGTGGCTGAGCGCCTCGAGCTCGGCTGCCACCGGCCATCATCGCCGTCAGCTCGTCGATGGTGATGTCTGCCTTGGCGAAGTCGCCCATGCTCTTCCCGCGTCGCAGGAGCATGAAGCGGTCGCCGACCGGATAGGCGTGATGCGGGTTGTGGGTGATGAACACGACGCCGAGGCCACGCTCGCGCGCCTTGGCGATGTACTTCAGCACCACACCGGACTGCTTGACGCCGAGGGCAGCGGTCGGCTCGTCCAGGATCAGCACCCGGGCACCGAAGTAGACAGCCCGGGCGATGGCGACACACTGCCGCTCGCCGCCCGAGAGCGTGCCGATGGCCTGGTCGACGTCGCGCAGGTCGATGCCCATGGCTGCGAGCTCCTGCTTGGTCGTCTTCTTCATGAAGTCGATGTCCAGCCGCCGGAAGGGGCCCCAGCCCTTGGTCGGCTCGGAGCCGAGGAAGAAGTTGCGCCAGACCGGCATGAGCGGCACCACCGCGAGGTCCTGGTAGACCGTCGCGATGCCCGAGGCTCTGAGCCCATCGCGGGGCTCGCGAGGTGGCGGGCGATCGCCGTCGATGCAGGAGCTCGCCGTCGGTGTGCTCGTGCGCGCCGGCGAGGATCTTGATGAACGTCGACTTCCCGGCACCGTTGTCGCCGAGGACGCAGGTCACCTCGCCCGCCTTGACCGAGGTCGTGACGTCGGACAGCGCGATCACGTTCCCGTAGCGCTTGCCGATCTCCTCGACCTCGATGATCGGGGTGCCGGGCGGCGGCGGAGCGGTCAGGTCGACCTCGGCCGGCGCCGCCGGGTCGTCGGCCGTCTCGGCTGTCACCTTGTGCTGCTTGCTCATCGCGACGTCTCCGCTCTCTTGCGAACCCATTCGTTGAGGAGCACCGCTCCGAGGAGCATCACGCCGAGGAAGGCCTTGAGCCAGTTGTTGTCCCAGCCGGCGTAGATGATGCCCTGGTAGGTCATGCCGTAGATCAGCGCGCCGAAGGCCGCACCCACCGCGGAGCCGTAGCCACCGGTCAGCAGGCAGCCACCGACGACCGCGCAGATGATGTAGATGAACTCCTGGCCGACGCCGGTGTTGGCCTGCACGGTCGAGGTGGTGAACAGCACCAGCATCCCGACCAGCCAGCCGGCGCCGGCCGTGGTCATGAACAGCCCGATCTTGGTGCTTCGCGACCGGAACACCCACCTGCCGCGAGGCCTGCTGCGCGCCGCCGACGGCGAAGATCCAGTTGCCGACCCGGGTGCGCAGGAGCACCCAGGTCGCGATCGCCGCGACGACGATCCACCAGAACACCGACACGTAGATGTGCGCGCCGCCGAAGGTGAAGAACCGAGCCGAAGACCGCCTTCGGCTGGTCGTAGTACGGCACGTTGGCCATGCCCTGGATCGCCACCTGGCCGATCAGCACCTTGGTGAGGGCCAGGTCGATGCCCTGGAGCACGAAGAAGGTGCCGAGCGTGACGATGAAGCTCGGCAGGCCGGTCCGGATCACCATCACCCCGTTGAGGGCGCCGACGACCAGCGCGAGCGCCGAGGGAGACGAGGATGGCGGCCCAGATGTTGAGGCCGTACTCGGTCGTCAGGATGCCGACCGCGAGGCCGGTGAAGCCGGTCATCGCGCCGGCGGAGAGGTCGAACTCCCCGCCGATCATCAGCAGGGCGACCGCGACGGCCATGATGCCGATCGTCGACGACGACTGGAGCCAGGTGCTGGCACCGCTGGCGGTGGCGAAGGCGTCGGTCGTGATCGCGAAGAAGGCGAAGATGACGATGGCGGCTGACAGGGCGCCGATCTCCGGCCGCTTGACGATCGCCGGCGAGCGACGCCGGTCGTCGTCGACCCGTGTGGTCGTCCGTCCGGGCGTGCGTCCGGCTGGTCGTGGACATGGCGCGCGTGCTGTCAGCGGGTGCCGTTGGCTCGCGAACTCGGCGACCGCGTCGGCGTTGTCCTCGGTGACGAACGCCGGGCCCGAGTTGATCGGCAGGCCGCCACCGATGTCGTTGCCGTTGATGTCCTTCAGGTAGAGCCCGGTGATGCCGAGGTAGCCCTGGACGTACGGCTGCTGGTCGACGGCGAAGAGGATCGTGCCGTCCTTGATGCCGGTGATGACGTCCTCGGACAGGTCGAACGTCGCGACCTTGGCCTCGCTGCCCGAGTCGCTCGACCGCGCCGACCGCGTCGATGCGCGTACTGGCCACCCAGCGTGAGCACGCCGTCGATCGACTTGTCGGCCTGCAGCTTGGAGGTGATCGTGGCCTTGACGGCTGCGTCGTCGGTGCCGTCGACCTGGAGGTTCGCCATCTTGCCGCCGAAGCCCTCGGCGGCCGCAGCTGCACCGCTCCTCGAGCCCGACGTTGCCGGCCTCCTGGATCACGCAGATGACGTTCGTCGGCGCCCGCCTCCTTCAGCTTCTCGCCGGCGGCCTCGCCGGCGACCGTCTCGCTCTGCCCGATGTGGGTGATCGCGCCGAACTCCTTGGACTGGTCGATGCCGGAGTTGATGGTGATGACCGGGACGCCTGCCGCGACGGCCGCCTTGACGCTGCGACTCGAGCCCGTCGGGGTTGGCCATCGAGACGACGATGCCGTCGACCTCGTCGGCGACGGCGGAGTCGATGAGCTGGGACTGCTTGGCAGGGTCGGCGTCGGAGGAGTACGCCACGTCGACGCCGTAGTCCTCGCCGGCGCGCTCCGCGCCGGACTTGACGCGGTCCCAGAACGCATCGCCCGGCCCGCTGTGGGTGATGATCGCGTAGCTGAGGTCGAGGTCGCCGGTGTCCTCGGGCCCCTCGTCCTGTCCCGGTCCCGCTGCACGCACTGAGCGCCAGCGCAGAGGCTGCGATGACGCCGGCCGATTGTGAGTCTCTTCATCAGTGGTTCTCCTGATCCGGCCCCACCGAGCGGTGAGGAGCCTGTCTGCCGATTCGCCACAGTTTGGTCGCGGTCATATTGACCTGTCAAGAGTTTGTCCGGACATATTGACATCGCTACATTCGGTATCATGCGGCCCTCAGGACTCAGCGCCGGAGGATGTCATGGACCTGTCCACCCGGATCAGCGTCAACCGCTCCAGTCCCGTGCCGCTCTACTTCCAGGTCGCCGAGCAGCTCGAGAGTGCCATCAGCGACGGCACGCTCGCTCCCGGTGACCGCATCTCCAACGAGGTCGCCTTCGCCCAGGACCTGGGCCTCTCGCGGCCCACCATGCGCCAGGCGATCCAGGTCCTGGTCGACAAGGGCCTGCTGGTCCGCAAACGCGGCGTCGGGACCCAGGTCGTGCGCGGCAAGGTGCACCGGCCGCTCGAGCTGACCAGCCTGTACGACGACCTGGCCAAGGCCGGCCAGAAGCAGCGCACCGAAGTCCTCGCGTTCGATCGCCGGCCGGCCGGTGACGAGGTCGCCGCCGAGCTCCAACTGGGCTCCGGCGAGGACGTCTGGTACGTCGAGCGGCTCCGCTTCGTGGGTGACGAGCCGCTGGCGCACATGCAGAACTACCTGCCCACCGTCCATGGTGGACCTCGCCGAAGCCGACTTCGCGACGCAGGGGCTCTACCAGACCCTGCGTCAGGCGGGCATCGTGATGCGCGTGGCCCGCCAGCGGATCAGCGCTCGACGGGCCGAGCCCGCGGAGGCACGGATGCTCGGCGAGCGCCGGGGTGCTCCGCTGCTGACCATGGAGCGGACGGCGTACGACGACGCCGGCCGGGCCGTGGAGTTCGGGAGGCACGCCTACTGTCCCGACCGCTACGCGTTCGAGTCGACCCTCGTTGATCGCTGAGCGTCGTGAGACTTTGCCTTATTGACCTATTGTCCTGACAAAGTCTTGACCGGACGCGGTCATCGCGCCTAACCTCCTGTCGACGGGCATCAGGGGGTGCCCGCGCGCCGACGGAGGAACACCGATGAGCTCACCCGGATCTGCGGTCGAGGTGCTGACCTTCGGCCGGAGCGGGGTGGACATCTATCCGTTGCAGGTCGGACGCGGTCTCGAGGACGTCGAGACCTTCGGCAAGTTCCTCGGCGGCACGACCGCCAACGTGTCGGTGGCGGCGGCCCGCCTCGGCCGTACGTCGGCCATCATCACCGGGGTCGGCGACGACCCGTTCGGACGGTTCGTCCGCAGCGAGCTCGCCCGGCTCGGCGTCGATCACCGACCACGTCGTGACCAACGACGGAGTACCCGACGCCGGTGACCTTCTGCGAGATCTTCCCGCCTGACGACTTCCCCCTCTACTTCTATCGCCGTCCGTCCGCTCCCGACCTCGAGGTGACTGCCGACGACCTGCCGCTCGAGGACGATCCGCGAGGCCGGGCGTGTTCTGGGTCTCGGTCACCGGCCTGAGCGTCGAGCCCAGCCGGGCCGCACACCATGCGGCGCTTGCCGCCCGCGACCGGCGTGCGCACACCGTGCTCGACCTCGACTACCGCCCGATGTTCTGGGCGTCACCGGCTCAGGCGACCGAGCAGGTCCAGAAGGTGCTCGGCCAGGTCACCGTGGCCGTCGGCAACCGCGAGGAGTGCGAGATCGCGGTCGGCGAGACCGACCCGGACCGGGCGGCCGACGCCCTGCTGGACGCCGGCGTCGAGCTGGCCGTGGTCAAGCAGGGACCGAAGGGCGTCCTCGCGAAGACCCGGACCGAACGGGTCGAGTCGCCGCCGATCCCGGTCGACGTCGTCAACGGTCTCGGCGCCGGCGACGCCTTCGGCGGCTCGCTGGCGCACGGCCTGCTGGCCGGGCTCCCGCTCCAGAAGCTGCTGCTGAACGCCAACGCGGCCGGCGCGATCGTGGCCTCGCGGCTGGAGTGCTCAACCGCGATGCCCACGCCCGCGGAGATCGCCGCGCTCGTGGCGCGCGCGGGAAGGAGCCTCGATGGGTGAGCTTCGCCCGCGACAGTCGCCGAGATCACCGAGATCCGGGCCCGCCATCCCGAGCGGGTCGGAGAGCTGCTGGCCGAGCCGCAGGCGCCGCGACCTCCTGCCTGCCGACGGCCGGCTGATGATCGTGGCCTGCGACCACCCGGCCCGCGGCGCGCTCGGCGTACGAGGGGTCCCGGCGACGCGATGGCCGACCGGATCGACCTCCTTGACCGGCTGCGGACCGCGCTCGACCGACCCGGGGTCGACGGCCTGCTGGCCACCGCCGACATGATCGAGGACCTGCTGCTGCTCGGCGCCCTCGAGGACAAGGTGGTCATCGCCTCGATGAACCGGGGCGGCCTGTCCGGCAGCGCCTTCGAGCTCGACGACCGGATGACCGGCTACGACGCCCGCGGCGCCGTCGAGGCCGGCTTCAACGGCGCGAAGATGCTGACCCGCATCGATCTCGACCGACCCCGGCACCGTGGCCACCCTGGAGGCCTGCGGCGCGGCCGTCACCGAACTGAGCCGGGCCGGCCTGATCGCGATGCTCGAACCCTTCCTGTGCCGCGCGGTCAGGGGGCCGCGTGGTCAACGACCTGAGTCCCGACGCGGTGATCAGCTCCGTGCACATCGCCCAGGGGCTCGGGCGCCTCCAGCGCGTACACCTGGCTGAAGCTGCCGGTGGTGGAGGAGATGGACCGGGTCATGGACGCCACCACCCTGCCCACCCTGCTCCTGGGCGGCGACCCGAGCGGCCATCCGGACGAGACGTACGCCGAGTGGGCGAAGGCCCTGGCCCTGCCCTCGGTTCGCGGGCTCGTGGTCGGGCGTGCGCTCCTCTACCCCCTCGACGACGACGTGGCGACGGCCGTGGACACGGCCGTCCAGCTGGTCAGGCCTGGTGCGTGATGGCGAACCGGCAGCTGTTCATCAGGTCCGGCGACGCCTCCGCCGCGGGATACGACTCGGGTTACGACGTCGCCGTCACGCCCGAGTCGGCCGGGTGGGACCACGCCGGGCTGCACGTGCTGACGCTGCCGGCCGGTGGGAGCGCCGACCTGGCCGCCAACGGCGACGAGCGGCTCGTGGTCCCGCTCTCCGGTGCCGTGGTCGTCACGTTGCGATGGAGAGTCGCTTGAGCTGGCCGGGCGGCCCGACGTGTTCTCCGGTCCCACCGACTTCGCCTACGTGCCCACGGGCACCGCCGCTCGACTCGACTCCGCGGCCGGCGGGAGGTTCGCAATGTGCAGCGCCCGCACCGACCGGGCGCTGCCGTTCCGGCGAGTCGACGGCTGGAGACATCTCGGTGGAGATGCGGGGGGCCGGACGGGCCAGCCGGCTGGTCCGCAACTTCGCGACCGCCGATGCGCTTCGAGGCGGGGGCGATCATCGCCTGCGAGGTCATCACCCCGGGCGGGAACTGGTCGAGCTACCCCGCGCACAAGCACGACGAGGCGACGGCGACCGAGTCGGAGCTCGAGGAGATCTACTACTTCGAGATCGCCGCGGGCCCGGCGGGACAGCCGGGGTTCGGCTACCACCGGACCACCTCGTCTCCGGCCGGCGAGATCGACGTGCTCGCCGAGGTGCACGACGGCGACGTCGCGCTGGTGCCGTTCGGCTGGCACGGTCCGTGCGTCGCAGCGCCCGGACACGACATGTACTACCTGAACGTGATGGCCGGGCCCGGCCTGGAGCGGGCCTGGCTGATCACCGACCACCCCGACCAGGCCTGGGTCCGGGACTCCTGGGAGCACGAGCAGATCGACCCGCGGCTGGAGGGCAGGCGATGAGCAACCCAAAGGGACGAGACGGTGCGACTGACGGTCGCCCAGGCGACGGTCCGGTTCCTGGCGGCGCAGTACACCGAGCGCGACGGCGCCGAGCAGAGGCTGTTCGCCGGCTGCTTCGGCATCTTCGGACACGGCAACGTGGCCGGGCTGGGCCAGGCGCTGCTCCAGGCCGAGCTGACCGACCCGGCGGCGCTCCCCTACATCCTCGGCCGCAACGAGCAGGCGATGGTGCACACGGCGGTCGCCTACGCCCGGATGAGGGACCGCCTGCAGACCTACGCGGTCAGCACCAGCGTGGGTCCGGGAGCGACCAACATGGTCACCGGCGCCGCCCTGGCCACCATCAACCGGCTCCCGGTGCTGTTGCTGCCCGCGCGACACCTTCGCGGACCGGAGCGCGTCGCCACTGCTCCAGGAGCTCGAGCTGCCCTGGGCGGGCGACGTCTCCGTCAACGACGCGTTCCGGCCGGTCTCGAAGTACTTCGACCGGGTGTGGCGCCCGAGCAGCTGCCCGCTGCGCTGCTCTCGGCCATGCGGGTGCTCACCGACCCTGCCGAGACCGGCGCCGTCACGATCTGCTTCCCGCAGGACGTGCAGGCCCAGGCCCACGACTGGCCGGTCGAGCTCTTCGCCAAGCGGGTGTGGCGCGTGGCGCGGCCGCTGCCCGAGACAGCGGTCGCTCGAGCGGGCCGCCGAGCTGATCCGTTCCGCCCGGCGTCCGCTCGTCGTCGCGGGTGGCGGCGTCGGCTACTCGCAGGCCGAGCGACGGCGCTGGCCGCGTTCTGCGAGGCCACCGGGATACCCGTCGGGCAGACCCAGGCCGGCAAGGGCGCGCTGGTCTTCGACCACCCGCAGTGCCTCGGGGCGATCGGCTCGACCGGCACCACCGCCGCCAACGCGATCGCCCGCGAGGCCGACCTCGTGATCGGCATCGGCACCCGCTACAGCGACTTCACCACGGCCAGCCGGACGGTCTTCGCGAACCCCGACGTGCGTTTCGTCAACGTCAACGTCGCCCCGATCGACGCCGTCAAGCATGCGGGCCTCTCCGTCGTCGCCGACGCGCGGGAGACGCTGGAGTCGCTGACCAAGCTGCTCGGCCGGCCACCGCGTCGACGCGTCGTACGTCGCGGAGTACACCGACCTGGACGCCGACGTGGCAGGCGACCGTCGACGCGGCGTACCACCCCGAGGGGAAGAGCGACGGGGCTGCTCACGCAGAGCGCGGTGCTGGGCCTGGTCAACGACCTCTCCGACCCACGGGACGTCGTCGTGTGCGCGGCGGGATCGATGCCGGGAGACCTGCACAAGCTGTGGCAGGTGCGGGACGCCGAAGGGCTACCACGTCGAGTACGGCTACTCGTGCATGGGCTACGAGGTGGCCGGCGGGCTCGGCGTCCGGCTGGCCTGCCCCGACCGCGACGTCTTCGTCATGGTCGGGGACGGGTCCTACCTGATGATGGCGACCGAGCTGGTCACGGCCGTCCAGGAGGGCCTCAAGGTCATCGTGGTGCTGGTCCAGAACCACGGTTTCGCCTCGATCGGGGCGCTCTCGGAGTCGCTGGGCTCGCAGCGGTTCGGCACCAGCTACCGCTACCGGTCGGAGTCCGGCCGCCTCGACGGCGACAAGCTGCCCGTCGACCTCGCCGCCAACGCGGCCAGTCTCGGCGTGCACGTGGTCCGGGTCGACAGCCGGGACGGGCTCGCCGAGGCGATCCGGGAGGCGAAGGCGTCGTCGACCACCACGGTCATCCACGTCGAGACCGACCCGTTGGCCGGCGCCCCGGACTCGGAGGCGTGGTGGGACGTGCCGGTCAGCGAGACCTCCACGCTCGCCTCCACCCAGGACGCCCGCGCGGTGTACGACGCCCACAAGCGCACCCAACGCCCCTACCTGGCCCCGCCGGGCAGCTGAACGTCACAAGGAGAAACCCCGTGCCCGACACCCGCATCACCATCGGCTCCGCACCCGACTCCTGGGGGGTCTGGTTCGCCGACGATCCCGAGCAGACCCCGGCCGACCGGTTCCTCGACGAGGTCAGCGCCGCGGGCTACGAATGGATCGAGCTCGGTCCGTTCGGCTATCTCCCGACCGACCCCGCCGAGCTGATCGACCAGCTCGAGAAGCGCCAGCTGAAGGTGTCGGCCGGGACGGTCTTCTCCGCGCCTGCACCGGCCAGACTCCTGGGACGCCGTGTGGCGGCAGGTCACCGACGTGGCCGCCCTGACCCGCGCCGCCGGCGGCCAGCACATCGTGGTGATCCCCGACCTCTACCGCGACCACAAGACCGGCGCGGACATCGAGAGCCGGACCCTCACCGACGAGCAGTGGACCCGCCTCACCACCGGCACCGACGAGCTCGGCCGGCGCATCCTCGACGAGTACGGCCTGCGCGTGCAGTTCCACTCCCACGCCGACAGCCACGTCGGGCGCCAGGCAGAGATCGAGAGGTTCGTGGAGTCGACCAACCCGGACTACGTCAACCTGTGCCTCGACACCGGCCACGTGGCCTACTACGGAGGCGACAACCTCGCGATCATCGCGAAGTACCCCGACCGGATCGGCTACCTCCACCTCAAGCAGGTCGACCCCGAGATCGTGCGGCAGGTGGAGGCCGAGGACCTCGACTTCCCCGCGGCGGTACGGCGCGGCGTCATGTGCGAGCCGCCGCACGGGATCCCCGACATGGGCCCGGTCCTCGACGCGGTCGGCGCCCTCGACCGCGACGTCTACGCGATCGTCGAGCAGGACATGTACCCCTGCTCCCCCGAGCGGCCGCTGCCCATCGCGCGTCGTACCCACACCTACCTCGCCGGCTGCAGCGGAACCCCGATCTCGATCGGGCGCCAGACGCCGTGAGGCATGATCGGACAAAGGCAACGAGGAGAGCAGAGCAATGACTACGACACTCCAGCACTGGGTCGCCGGATCTCGCGTCGACGGCGCCAGCGGACGGCACTCCGATGTGACCGATCCCGGCGACCGGCAAGGTCACCGTCTCCCTGCCGCTGGCCTCGAAGGCTGAGGTCGACGCGGTTGTCGCCGCGGCGAAGGCCGCCTTCCCTGCCTGGCGCGACACCTCCCTGACCAGGCGGACCCAGGTGCTCTTCGCCTTCCGCGAGCTGCTCAACAACCGCAAGGAAGAACTGGCCGCGATCATCACCTCCGAGCACGGAAAGGTCCTCAGCGACGCTCTGGGCGAGGTGTCCCGCGGCCAGGAGGTCGTCGAGTTCGCCTGCGGCATGCCGCACCTGCTGAAGGGGTCGATGACCGAGAACGCCTCGACCGGCGTCGACGTGCACTCGGTGCGTCAGCCGATCGGGGTGGCCGCGATCATCAGCCCGTTCAACTTCCCGGCCATGGTGCCGATGTGGTTCTTCCCGATCGCGATCGCGGCCGGCAACACCGTCGTACTCAAGCCCAGCGAGAAGGTGCCGTCGGCGGCGCTGTGGATGGCCGAGCTCTGGAAGGAGGCGGGCCTGCCCGATGGCGTGTTCAACGTCGTCAACGGCGACAAGGAGGCGGTCGACGCCCTGCTCACGCATCCCGACGTCGCCTCCGTCTCGTTCGTGGGTTCGACCCCGATCGCACGGTACGTCTACGAGACCGGCACGTCGCACGGCAAGCGCGTCCAGGCCCTGGGCGGCGCGAAGAACCACATGGTGGTGCTGCCCGACGCCGACCTGGACCTGGCAGCCGACCAGGCGATCAACGCCGGCTTCGGTTCCGCCGGGGAGCGGTGCATGGCGATCTCCGCAGTCGTCGCCGTCGGCGAGATCGCCGACGACCTGGTCGCCAAGATCGCCGAGCGCGCCGAGACGCTGCACACCGGCGACGGGCGGCGGGGCTGCGACATGGGCCCGCTGGTCACCGCCGCGGCGCGGGACCGCGTCGTCGGCTACATCGACGCCGGCGAGAGCGCCGGCGCCAAGCTGGTGGTCGACGGGCGCGGCGTCCAGCCGGATGCGGACGGTGACGGCTACTTCGTCGGGCCCACGCTGTTCGACCAGGTCGACGCCGAGATGTCGATCTACACCGACGAGATCTTCGGCCCGGTGCTGTCGGTGCTCAGGGTCGAGACGTACGACGAGGCGCTGGAGCTGGTCAACGGCTCGCCGTACGGCAACGGCACCGCGATCTTCACCAACGACGGTGGCGCGGCCCGTCGGTTCCAGAACGAGGTGAACGTCGGCATGATCGGCATCAACGTGCCGGTCCCGGTGCCGATGGCCTACTACTCCTTCGGCGGCTGGAAGAGCTCGCTGTTCGGCGACACTCACGCCCACGGCGTCGAGGGCGTGCACTTCTTCACCCGCGGCAAGGTGGTCACCACGCGCTGGCTCGACCCCAGCCATGGCGGGATCAACCTGGGCTTCCCGCAGAACGCCTGAATATTCGACCCTCACTTCCGGTGGCTTGTGACTAGCCCGTAACGTCGCGCGCATGGGAATGTCGGCCTAGGTCGAAAGTCTCAGGGTCCGACCCGACATCGGAGGTTCCAAGGCATGTTCTCGCGAATTGCGATCGTCAACCGTGGCGAGGCCGCGATGCGGCTCATCCACTCTGTTCGTGACGTCAACGCCGAAGGTGGGGCGCAGATCCAGACGATCGCGCTGTACACCGACGCCGAACGCAGCGCGATGTTCGTCCGGGAGGCCGACATCGCCTACCCGCTCGGGCCGGCAGCGGACCGTCCCTACCTCGACCTCTCGGTGCTGGAGCGCGCCCTTCGCGAGACCGAGGCCGACGCGGTGTGGGTGGGCTGGGGCTTCGTGGCCGAGGATCCACTCTTCGTCGACCTGTGTGACCGCCTGGGCGTGACCTTCATCGGTCCCAGCGCTGCCGCGATGCGAAAGCTCGGCGACAAGATCGGGTCGAAGCTCATCGCCGAGGAGGTCGGTGTCCCCGTCGCACCGTGGAGCCGGGGAGGACTCGACACCCTCCAGGACGCACTCGACACGGCGGAGCGAATCGGCTACCCGGTGATGCTCAAGGCCACGGCCGGCGGCGGCGGGCGCGGCATCCGGAAGGCTGCCTCGGCCGAAGAGCTCGAGGACGTCTACCAGCGCACCCGCGACGAGGCCCAGCGCGCGTTCGGCAACGGGGTGGTCTTCCTCGAGAGCCTGGTCACGGGCGCCCGGCACGTCGAGGTCCAGGTCATCGCCGACGGACAAGGTACGGCGTGGGCGGTCGGCGTCCGCGACTGCTCCGTCCAGCGCCGCAACCAGAAGGTGATCGAGGAGTCCGCGTCACCACTGCTCACCCCGGAGCAGACCGCGGACCTCAAGGCATCGGCCGAGCGGCTCGCGCTCGCCGTCGACTACCAGGGCGCAGGCACGGTGGAGTTCCTCTACCACCCGGAGACCAAGGTGTTCGCGTTCCTCGAGGTCAACACCCGCCTGCAGGTCGAGCACACGATCACCGAGGTCACCACCGACCTCGACCTGGTCAAGGCACAGCTCCACGTCGCTGCCGGCGGCCGCCTCGAGGGCGAGAAGCCGGCCGAGAAGGGTCATTCGGTCGAGGCGAGGCTCAACGCCGAGGATCCCGACCGCGACTTCGCCCCGGCTCCCGGGCGCATCGCCCTGCTCGAGCTGCCGGCCGGACCCGGCATCCGCGTGGACACCGGTGTGGGCGAGGGCGACACCATCCCGCCGACTTCGACTCGATGATCGCGAAGATCATCGCCTACGGGCGCAACCGTGACGAGGCGCTGGCCCGGCTGCGGCGCGCGATGGGCGACACGACCGTGGTGATCGAGGGTGGCGCGACCAACAAGAGCTTCATCCTCGACCTGCTCGACCAGCCAGAGGTCACGACCGGCGAGGGCGGTTGGGCCGACACCGGGTGGATCGACCGGGTCCGCGGCGAGGGACGACTGGTCTCCCACGCCAACTCCGGCGTGGCCCTGGTCGCTGCCGCGATCGAGGCCTACAACGACCAGCTCCAGGTGGAGGTCGCCCGGCTGCTCGAGACGGCCCACGGTGGTCGCCCGCAGGTGCAGCACGAGATCGGCCGCCCGGTGGACCTCAAGCTGCGCGGCACGACGTACCGCGTGACGGCCCTCCAGACCGCTCAGTACCGGTTCCACGTCACGGTGGCCGAGGGTACGAACGAGGAGGTCGTCGACGTCGAGGTCGAGCGCATCGACGAGTTCCACGGTCGACTGGTCGTCAACGGGGTCAGGTACAAGATCGTCACCGCGACCTACGGTCCGACGCACCTCGTCGAGGTCGACGGGGTCACCCACCACGTCAGCCGGGACGAGGGTGGCGTGATGCGCTCGCCTTCGCCTGCGCTGGTGGTGGCGACGCCGGCCGCGGTGGGTGACACGGTCGCCGCCGGCGCTCCCGTGCTCGTGCTGGAGAGCATGAAGATGGAGACGGTGCTGCATGCGCCGTTCCCGGCACGCGTGAAGGAGCTCCTGGTGATGACCGGCAGCCAGGTCGAGACCGGAGCACCCCTGGTGCGGCTGGAACCCACCGAGGACGACGGACCGGTCAGCGCGGTCGCCGAGGCCGCGTCCGGTCCGGGGCTGGACCTTCCGAGCCCCCCTGCCGAGCTCTCGGCCGCCGAGCGGGCAGACAAGGGGCGCGCCCACCTCACCGCGACCATGCTCGGATTCGACATCGACGAGGACAACGCCGGCGCGACGCTGGAGAACTACCTCGCAGCCCGCGATGCGCTGCGTGCCGACGGCGTGGAGGTGGTCCCCGATGAGATCGAGCTGCTCGGGATCTTCGCGGACCTCGCGGAGCTGAGCCGGAACCGGCCCGCGGATGAGGAACTGCACACCGAGCTTCGGGTGCACAGCTCCAAGGAGCACTTCCACACCTATCTTCAGAGCCTCGACGTCGAGCGCGGCGGGTTGCCTGACCAGTTCAGCGACCGGCTGCGCACCGTGCTCGGGCACTACGGCGTGACCGATCTCGAGCCGGGGCCCAACCTCCAGGAAGCCGTCTTCCGGATCTTCCTGGCCCAGCGGTCGGCGTCCGACGCGCAGGTGGCGATCACGCTGCTCCAGCGCTGGAGCGAGGAGCCGCCGCCGCCCGACACCCTCGCCGGACCGGTTCGCGAGCTCTTGGAGAGGCTGGTCCGGGCGACCCAGCTGCGGTTCCCGGTCATCGGCGATCTGGCCCGGAGCGTTCGGTTCCGTTGGTTCGACCAGCCGCTCGTGGACCAGGAGCGGTCGAGCGTCGTGGCCGGTGTCCGCGACGAAGTGGCGGCTCTCGCGGCCGATCCCCACGTGCCGGACCATGCCGAGCGCATCGGGGCGCTGGCAGCGATCCCGGAGCAGATCGTCGCCTACCTCGCGGAGCGGCTGGAGAGCGGCATCCCGAAGCAGGAGCCGATGCTCGAGGTGCTCGTCAAGCGCCATTACCGAGAGTTCCACCTGCACGAGCTGCGCAGCACCCACGATGCTGGACGGCCCTTCATCATCGCGGACTACCGGCTTGACGAGCGGCCCACCCATCTGATCTCGACGATCGGCACGGTGGCCGAGCTGCGCGACAGCTCCGGCGAGCTGGCCGCGGCGCTCACCGCGGAGGTCGCGGCCCGTCGTAGCGGGCACGAGGCGGTTGTCGACCTCTACCTGCACTGGCCGACGGCACCGGAGTCGACCGAGGACACAAGTGCGGAGCTCGGCGGAATCGTCGGCGCGCTCGCCTTCGCCATGGACGTACGCCGGGTGGCGGTCGCGGTCTGCCGGGGTGGCAACCGACCGGTGGAGTACTTCACGTTCCGGCCCACGGAGGACGGCGTCGCCGAGGACAAGCTGATCCGCGGGGTGCACCCGATGGTCGCCCGGCGACTCAACCTGTGGCGGCTGCGCGAGTTCGACATCACCCGCATCGACGCCCCCGAGGACGTACTCCTCTACGAGTGCGTCGGGCGGGAGAACCCGGCCGACCGGCGGCTGGTGGCACTCGCCCAGGTGCGTCAGCTGGCCGTCGTACGCGACGACGCCGGCAACGTCATCGCCCTGCCCCACGCCGAGCGCGCCGTCGAGAACTGCCTGGAGGCCATCCGCCGGACCCGCACGGCGCGAGGGGCGGCGGGCACCAAGCTCGACACCAACCACGTGTGGGTCCAGGTCTGGCCGATCGTCGACGCCGACGTCGACCAGCTGACCGCGCTGCAGACCAAGATCACCCCGCTGACCGACAGCGCCGGGATCGAAGAGGTCCTCGCCCAGGGTCGGGTGTCCGGCCCGGACGGGAAGCCCACCCCGATCGTGGTGCGCTTCTTTGCCCGCCCGGGTGCAGGCGTGGTGACCTCGATCGAGGAGCCCCCCACGGAGCCGCTCAAGCCGTTGGACGACTACGCCTCCAAGGTCCTTCGCTCCCGGCGGCGCGGCCTCGTCTACCCCTACGAGCTCGTGGACGTGCTCACCGGACCGACCGGCAAGCTCGTCGAGCACGACCTCGACGACACCGGGGCGCTGGTCCCGGTGGACCGCCCGCGCGGGCTCAACAAGGCCGGCATCCTGGCCGCCGTGGTGACGACGCCGACCCCGCTCCACCCCGAGGGCATCACCCGCGTCGTCCTGTGTGGCGACCCGACGATGGCGCTTGGCGCCGTCTCGGAGCCGGAGTGCTCACGGATCATCGCGGCGATCGACCTCGCCGAGCAGATGGGCGTCCCGCTGGAGTGGTTCGCCCTGTCCGCGGGCGCCCGCATCTCGATGGGCTCCGGCACCGAGAACATGGACTGGGTGGCAGCCGCGCTGCGCCGCATCGTGGAGTTCACGCAGGGAGGCGGCGAGATCAACATCGTCGTGGCCGGCATCAACGTGGGCGCCCAGCCCTACTGGAACGCCGAGGCGACGATGCTGATGCACACGAAGGGCATCCTGGTGATGACCCCCGACAGTGCGATGGTCCTGACCGGGAAGCAGTCCCTGGACTTCTCCGGCGGCGTCTCGGCCGAGGACAACTACGGGATCGGCGGCTACGACCGGGTGATGGGGCCCAACGGCCAGGCCCAGTACTGGGCGCCGGACCTCGCCGGTGCACTCGAGATCCTGATGGCGCACTACGAGCACACGTACGTCGCCCCTGGCGAACCGGGTCCTCGTCGCGTTGAGACCAGCGACCCGGCCGACCGCGACGTCACGACGTACCCCCATGAGTTCGCGGGCAGCGACTTCAAGACGGTCGGCGACATCTTCGCGGCTGAGACCAACCGCGACCGCAAGAAGGCCTTCGACATCCGCACGGTGATGAGGGCGCTCGCCGACCAGGACCACCCGACGCTCGAACGCTGGGCCGGCATGGCCGATGCCGACACGGCGGTCGTCCAGGAGGCCCATCTGGGCGGCTACCCGGTGCTCCTGCTCGGCATCGAGTCGCGAACCGTTCCGAGGCGCGGGTTCCCGCCCACCGACGGGCCGGACGTGTACACGGCCGGGACGCTGTTCCCGAAGTCGTCGAAGAAGGCGGCGCGCGCCATCAACGCGGCCAGCGGCAACCGGCCGCTCGTGGTGCTGGCCAACCTGTCCGGGTTCGACGGGTCTCCCGACTCGATGCGCAACCTGCAGCTGGAGTACGGCGCCGAGATCGGTCGCGCCGTGGTCAACTTCCGTGGACCGATCGTGTTCTGCGTGATCTCGCGCTACCACGGAGGCGCCTTCGTGGTCTTCTCCAAGCAGCTCAACCCGGGCATGACGGTGCTGGCGATCGAGGGATCCTTTGCCTCGGTCCTCGGTGGCGCGCCTGCTGCGGCCGTCGTGTTCTCCGGTGAGGTGGACAAACGGGCGGCAGCGAGTCCCCAGGTCCGCGAGCTGGAGAGCCGGATCGCCGGGGCCACAGACCGGGAGCGGGCCACGCTGCTGGTCGAGCTGGCCGACCTCAGGGCGTCGCTCCGGGCGGAGAAGATCAGTGAGGTCGCCGCCGAGTTCGACGGGATCCACAACATCCACCGGGCGGTCGAGGTCGGGTCCGTCGATGCGGTCATCGAGGCGTCCCGTCTCCGGCCCGAGGTGATCGCGGTCATCGAGCGCGGACTCGCGGGGGGCTGAGCGTGGACATGCGTTTGGCAGGACGGGGTACCCACAAGTCATGACCCAGCCAACTGACCGTCGATCCGGCGTCGACACCGTCGTCCTCGACCTCGACGGGACCCTGGTCGACTCGGTCTACCACCACACCGTGGCCTGGCAGCTCGCCTTCCATGAGGTTGGCCTGGATGTGGCCGCCGCCCGGATCCACAGCGCAATCGGCATGGGCGGCGACCGCCTGGTCGCCCATCTCGCCGGAAACGCCGCCGAGAACGCCGTCGGAGACCACGTGCGCGCCCTGCATGACAAGCACTTCCTGGAGCGCGTCAATGAGCTACGGGCGCTCGACGGAGCATCCGACCTCATGCTGAAGCTGCGCGCGAAGGACTTCCGGATCGTGCTCGCCAGCTCGGGCGACGCCGACTTGACCGAACGGCTGCTGTCCCTGGTCGACGCGAGTGGGGCGTTGCACGCGATCGTGTCGGGATCCGACACCGAGAACAGCAAACCTGCTCCCGACCTGATCGACGAGGCGATGAACAGCGTCGATGCCGACCGCGCCGTCGTCATCGGCGACGCGGTGTGGGACGCCGTCGCGGCCCGGGAGCGAGGCCTGGGCTGCATCGGGCTGCTCACCGGTGGCGTCTGCGAGAGCGACCTCAGAGCCGCAGGCGCCGCCTGGGTCTTTGCCTCTCCGCGCGACCTTCTGGACAACCTGGAAAGCAGCCCACTCGCCTGACCCTCAGACGCTCATCGGGTCGGTCGGCACGTCCTCCTTTCTCGCATTGATGAAGAAGGCGGAGACCAGCAGGGCCAGGATCAGCAGCATGCCGCCCCAGAAGAAGGTCACGTGGTAGCCGTGCACGAACGCCAGCCCGGTGATCCTTTCGGCGTCGGCCGGGTCCTTGAGATTGTCGCTGACGTAGTCGGTCACCGCGCCGGCGTAGAGGGTGTTGAGCAGGGCAAGGCCGAGTGAGCCGCCGATCTGCTGGGCGGTGTTGAGCACGGCACTGGCCACCCCCGCATCGTGGTGACCAACACCGACCAGCGCGGTGCTCGAGGCCGGAATGAACACGCCAGCGAGGCCGACGCTCATGAGCAGCAGCGGCGGCAGCACGTGCGACCAGTAGGCGGTGTCCGGGGTGATCCGAATGAGCAGGAGCATCCCGACAACGGACAGCACCATGCCGACCACCATCAACGGTTTCGGACCGATCCGCGGCAGTAGTTGGGCCACGACTCCGGCCGCGACGATGATGCCGCCGCTGAACGGAAGGAACGCGAATCCGGACTTCAACGGGCTGTATTCGAGGGTGATCTGGAAGTAGTAGGTGAGGAACAGGAACATGGCGAACAGCCCGGCTCCGACGAGGAGGAAGACCAGGTTGGAGCCTCCACGGTTGCGGTCCAGGATGATGGGCAGCGGAAGCAGGGGGTTGTCCGCACGCAACTCCCAGAGAACGAACGCGACCAGCAGGACGACCGCGACGACGAGGAAGAACAGGGTCGATCCGGCGGTCCAGCCGACCACGTCCGTGCTCCTGCCAGGATCCTTCAGCTTCGCCGCCTCGGTGAAGCCGTAGACCAGCGAGACGAGGCCGAGCGTGGCCAGCAGGGCCCCAGGGACGTCGTATCGGGTGTTGCCGGGTGCCTTGCTCTCGTGGACGATCGGCACCGCTGCCAGGGCTGCGCCGAGGGCAATGGGCACGTTCACGCCCAGGCACCAGCGCCAGGACGCGTATTCGGTCAGCGCGCCCCCGACGATCAGGCCGATGGCTGCGCCGCCGCCGCTGATCGCCCCGAAGACGCCGAAGGCCCGGGCACGTTCTTTCGGAAGCGTGAACATGACCGTGATGAGTGACAGGGCGGCAGGGGCGAGCAGGGCGGCGAAGGCTCCCTGTAGGCCCCGGGCAGCGAACAAAAGACCGGCGGTCGAGGCAACGCCCCCGAGCGCGGAAGCGCCGGCGAACCCGAGAAGGCCGAGGATGAAGGTCCGCTTGCGACCCATGAAGTCGGCGATCCGGCCACCGAGCAGCAACAGGCCGCCGAAGGCCAGTGTGTAGGCCGTGACGACCCACTGCCGGTCGGCGTCGCTGATGCCGAGGTCAGCCTGCGCCGAAGGCAGTGCGATGTTCACGATCGACGCGTCCAGGATGATCATCAGTTGGGCGACAGCGATGACACCGAGCGCCAGCCACCGTCGGGGATCGAGCTCCTGGGTGGTGGCGGTTGTCTTGTCGCCGATGTCTCCGGTCGGCTGGGTGGGGTCGGACATGGTGTCTCCTATGGGTCTGCGGACCGCCGGTTCAGGGCCAGCAAGGGAACAACTTCGTCAATGCAGGCATCCTCCCCCTCGCCACCGACAACGAGTCTGTTGCCCGGATTGCCGACTTCGCAACTCACTATTCGAGCGCGTCGGATGCTCGCACAGGAGGGCGGACTAGCATCGCGGCGTGACCGAACCAGCATCAGTACCGGCCATTCCCGACGAAGTCGTGGCGCTCCAAGATGGCGGCGGGATGCCCCTGTTGGGCTTCGGCACCTGGCAGCTCAAGCGCGACGAGGCCGTGCTGGCCACGTCGGCCGCCCTGGAAGTCGGGTACCGCCACGTCGACACGGCAACGGTCTACGGCAACGAGGGCGAGGTGGGCCGCGCGTTGCACGAAAGTGGTCTCGGCCGTGGCGAGGTCTTCGTGACCACGAAGTGCCCGCCCAGGCTGGTGGGCCAAGAGCTCGACACGCTGAAGCGGAGCCTCGACCTGCTCGGCAGCGACTATGTCGACCTGTGGTTGATCCATTGGCCGACCGACACCGCGACTAGCCTCCAGATGTGGGGTGCCTTCATCGAGGCGCGTGAGTCAGGGCTCGCCAGGGACATTGGCGTGAGCAACTTCAGCGTCGACATGATCGACGAGCTGAGGTCCGCGACGGGCCGCGCGCCCGTCGTGAACCAGGTCGAGTGGAGTCCGCTGCTCTTCGACACGCAGGCGCTCGACGGCCATCGTGCGCGAGGCGTCGCCCTCGAGGGCTACAGCGCCCTTCGCGGCGGAACTCTCGAGCACCCGACGATTGTGCGGATCGCACAAAGCGCAGGACGTACGCCGGCCCAGGTCATCATTCGCTGGCATCTTCAGCACGGCGTGATCGTGATCCCGAAGTCGCGCGATGCCGAGCGCATCCGATCCAACGCCGATGTTGCCGGCTTCCAGCTCTCGGACGCCGACATGGCTGCCTTGGACGGTCTCGGCGCACCTTCCTGAGGGCCCGGAAGCCTCAGTCGGGGGTCTGGGTGGACTCGTGCCTGGTCTCGTCGGGATGCTCGGTGCGCTCGTCGGAGTCCTCGAGGATCGCCTTCGCCTGCTCGAGCGGGTCATCGCTCCCCGCCTCACGCTCCTCCGGGAGAAGATCCGCGCGGGTCTCGGCTCGGTCCGGCTTGTGATCCTCTTCAGGCGACTGGGTCATTCGTCGAATCTACCAACAAGCGAGGGTGCGGTTATCGGCAACGATGGACGCCATACCAACCCTCAGCTGTGGCCCTCAGGGTCCTCCTCCGGCTCAAACGTGCTGCCCTCGCCCTCCGACATGCCCACTTCGGCGCCGGGAGCTCCTTGGTCCTGTGAGGCTGGGTCGGGCACCTTGTCGTCGTTCTCGTCGGGGGTGGGGTAGTCGGGGGTCGTTGTCATGGCGCCTCCTTCGCTCAGTGCTCTCCTTCGCGCGTACCCACGAACCGACGACCCACGCGCCCCCTTTCGGGCGAGTTTCCGGCGTAGTGGCCGGGGTACTGCCCGGGTCCTACCGAGGAGGGACCATGGACCCGAAGCAGTCGGCCAAGGCCGTCAAGCGTGTCATGCGCAGCACCGTCGAGAAGGCCGCTCAGAAGGCACTCGAAGCCGTTGCCGAGCTCGTCCCGCCCGACATTCCCGGCGCACCCGGATCGGCACCACCGACGCTGGAGGAACCCACCAAGCCTCGCGGTCCCCTTCCTGCGAAGCGCGACCAGGCGTCCCCCGACCGGCGTACGGCGACGGGCGCTTCGACCGCTGTGGCCGCGACCGAGGTGGGACAGCAAGGCAGTTTCCTCACCACCTCCCAGGGCGCCCGCCTGCGAGACACCGACCACTCGCTGAAGGCCGGGGCCCGCGGCCCGACGTTGCTGCAAGACCACCACCTGCGCGAGAAGATCACCCACTTCGATCATGAGCGCATCCCCGAGCGCGTTGTCCACGCGCGCGGTGCCGGAGCGCATGGAGTCTTCGTTGGGTATGGCAACGCAACCGGGGTCACCAAGGCCGGCTTCCTACGCAGGAACGTCGAGACCCCGGTCTTCGTTCGCTTCTCGACCGTTCTGGGTTCGCGCGGTTCCGCCGACACCGTGCGCGACACGCGCGGATTCGCGACGAAGTTCTACACCGCGGAAGGGACCTTCGACCTGGTGGGAAACAACATCCCTGTCTTCTTCATCCAGGACGGGATCAAGTTCCCCGACATAATCCACGCCGCCAAGCCACATCCCGACCGGGAGATCCCCCAGGCGCAGAGCGCCCACGACACCTTCTGGGACTTCGTGTCACTGCACTCCGAGGCCCAGCACCACACGCTGTGGAACATGTCTGACCGCGGGATCCCGCGGTCCTACCGCACGATGGAGGGCTTCGGAGTCCACACCTTCCGATGCGTCAACGCAAACGGCGAGACCTCGTTGGTGAAGTTCCATTGGAAACCGGTTCTGGGCGTCCACTCGCTGACCTGGGAAGAGGCGCAGATGCTGGCGGGCATGGATCCAGACTTCCACCGCCGCGACCTCTACGACGCGATCGAGTCGGGCGCCTACCCACAGTGGGAGTTGGGCGTTCAGGTCCTGCCGGACACGCCCGAGCAGACCTTCGACGGAATTGACCTGCTCGATCCGACCAAGATCGTCCCCGAAGAACTTGCGCCGGTGCAGGCAATCGGGCTGCTGACACTGACTGGAAATCCGACGAACTTCTTTGCCGAGACCGAGCAGGTCGCGTTCCACGTCGGCAACCTGGTGCCGGGGATCGACGTGACCGACGACCCGCTCCTGCAGGCGCGGCTGTTCTCCTACATCGACACTCAGCTCACCCGTCTCGGCGGCCCGAACTTCCACCAGATCCCGATCAACCGGCCTCATGCGCCGGTGAACGACATGTTCCGCGACGGGTTCCACCAGGACGCGGTCCACGGCGGGGTGGCGCCGTACCGGCCGAACTCGCTCGACGGAGGGTGCCCATTCCATGCCGGCGAAAAGGACGGCGCCTTCGTCGAGGTCGCAGCAATGGTCGCAGCCGCGACGAAGACCCGGGAAAAGCCCGCGTCTTTCGCCGACCACTACAGCCAGACGCGTCAGTTCTGGCTCAGCATGACCCGCGCCGGAGCAGGAGCACATCGTGCTCGCGTACACCTTCGAGCTCGCCAAGTGCTACGAGCAGGCCATCAAGGAGCGCCAGCTCATGGCGCTGGCCAACATCGATCCCTACCTGTGCAGCCAGGTCGCCACAGGACTCGGACTCCCGGCGCCCGAGCCGACTGAGGAGCTGGTCGATCTGTTGCCCAGCCCGGCCCTGTCACAGGTAGGCGACACCTGGCCGACCGACGGACGCGTCATCGGGATCGTCGTCGACCCGGACGGCGACCTGAACGGTGTCGAGGACGTCGCCGCGGCGGTGAAGGCTGCCAGCATGGTCCCGCTGGTGGTGTCGCCTGTCGGAGGCACCCTTGCCAACGGGATGGCCGTTCAAAGAACACTGGGTGCCACCCGATCCGTGGAGTTCGATGCCGTCATCGTGACGGGCAGGCCCTCGCCCGGTGCCGACACCCGCGCCGGCCGCGACAGCAAGGCTGGCGAGCCGTCGCCGGCATCGCTCGACCCCCGCGTCGTCCTGCTTCTCCAGGAATGCTTCCGGCACGCCAAGGCAGTCGGCGCCTGCGGTACCGGCGTGCAGGCGCTCGACGACGCGGGGCTCGGGCTGGACAGTCCCGGAGTCGTCGTTGCGGACGAGGCAACCGCGGTCCTGACGCAGCTCCACGAGCTCCTCGGCCGGCACCGAGTCTGGGAGCGGTTCGCCTCGGGGCCGGCCTGACAGGCGAATCGAGTCGCAGCACTGGATGCCAAACTGGACCCGGTGGAGGGAGCATTCGTGACCGGACTGAGACTCGAACCCGCGGTGCTGCTGGGTGCTGACGCCGAGCTGGTCAGCTACCCGGCTGACGAGATCTGGCTTCGAGCCGTGGGGCACGGGGAGGTGCAGGTCGCGGACTACCGCAGTGAGGATCGCGAGGGTCCACCAGCCCACAGCCACCCATGGGACGAGGTCCAGATAGTCGTCGATGGCGAGGCGGAGTTCCGCGTCGGGACCGCCGACTGGGCGCGGGGTACCCTCCAATCGGCGGTGGTCCACGAACAAAGGGAGCGATGATGCAAGAGCGCGAGCCAAAGCTACCGACGAGCGATCCGTCAGGTGACTACGGCTACGACATGGCTCACGAGCTTGACAGCGCCGGAGTTCCCGTACCCGTCTCTGACGACGTACGTCGCGCCGCCGCCCCGGTGGCGACCGAAACCTCGGATCTCGACCAGGACTACGGCTACGACCTGGCCCATGACATCCCACGATTTCTCGGAGATCAGGGCCCTCAAGGATCGTAGGCGGCTGGCCCTACTCGCCGGCGTCGTACTTGAACGAGACGCGAAGCTTCGTTCGGTACGTGATCTCGCCGTCCTCGCCCAGATGGATGTCCTGCGCCACGACCTCGGCGACCCGGAGGTCTCGAAGCGTCCCGCTCGCCGTCTTGATCGCCACCGACGCGGCATCCTCCCAGGACTGCGTACTTGTTCCGATGAGGTCGGTCACTCTGTATACGCTCACGCGGCCCTCCTGACCATGTGGATCGGGTGTCTCCCACGCTCAGTCAATCGGACCCGGCGTCCCGCGACAAGCGCGCTGAGACGGGAGCCCAGGAGGCTTCACCAGCGCGAGAGATGGGCGTCTGCGCGTAGCCTTCGACGGTGGCCACCATCTACCGGCGACTGTTCAGGTCCGTGCCGTGGCAGGGCCGCCGGGGTACAGGCCGGCTGGTGTTGGTGCTGGCAACAGTCCTCGTCCTGTTGCCGGGGCTGATATCGACGCCCATGGCAGGCAGGTCGTTGGGCCCCGCTGAGGCTGCACAGGCCGTCACCGCGGCCGGGTTCAACAACGTGGACGGCAAGCCGAACGTGATCCTTTTCCTCACCGACGACCAGACCTTGGCCGACATGCGCGTTCTGGGTGCCGTCAAGAGCAGGATCGGCGAGCCGGGCACCACCTTCTCCCGCGCCTTCTCGTCGTACCCGCTGTGCTGCCCCGCCCGGGCAACCCTGCTGACCGGTCAGTACGCGCATAACCACGGGGTCATGGGCAACGCACCACCGCACGGAGGCTTCCAGGCCTTCGACGATGACGAGACGCTGCCCGTGTGGCTCACGCGAAGGGGCTACAACACGATCCTGCTGGGCAAGTACCTCAACGGCTACGAGGATGGCCCATGGAAGAGGACCTACCAGCCCCCGGGGTGGGCGGAGTGGCAGGTCCCGGTGGAGGACATCTACAACTACCGCTCGTTCGCGATGAACGAGAACGGCCGGCTCGTCCGCTACATTCGCAACCCGGTCGACCATGTGCGTTTCCGTGGGATCCAGCTGATCAAGACGTACGCCGCGCGGGCGAAGCCGTTCTTCCTGCAGGTGGGGTTCAACGCTCCGCACACCGGGGGCCCGGTCGAACCGGGCGACCCGGTCGCGGTCAACGGCTCACGTGCACTCAGGACGGCCGGGGTGGCACCGGAGTACCGAGACGTCTTCCGCCGGCTCCCGCTGCCATCCAAACCGTCGATGTTCGAGCCGGACATGTCGGACAAGCCGTCGATGCGCCGACGCCGCGACCGTCCACGCTGGGAGTTCCGAGAGGCCTACCAGCAACGCCTGGAGTCGCTGCTCTCGGTGAACAAGGCAGTCAATCGCATGATGGACGCCCTCGAGGCCACCGGCGAAGCCCAGCACACGCTGGTCATCTTCACCTCGGACAACGGACACCTCGTCGGCGAGCACCGCGGCTTCGACAAGGTCGTGGGCTACGAGGAGTCCGTCCGGGTTCCGCTGATCATCCGTGGTCCTGGCTTCAGGTCGGGGGTCCGGCGCAGCCAGCCGGTGACCCTGGCCGACCTCGCCAGCACCATCACGCGGGCTGCCGGCGCCACCCCCACCCTGCGACAGGACGGTCGACCCCTCCAAGACCTCAGCCGCGACCGCCGGGTCGCCCGTCACCGTTCGATCCTGCTCCAGGCCGGGCCGACCCCCGCGACAGGCGGGCGGCGGCTGTACACCGGAATCCGCACCCCCGACAACCGGTCCCTGCTGAGATGGCACAACGGATCAGTGGAGTACTACGACCTCCACGATGACCCGTTCCAGCTCAACGGACGGGTCAGCGGCACCGAGACCGTCAAGGTACGAAACGCCCTGATCGCCAGACTCAACAGACTGCAGGACTGTGCCGGGGCGACCTGTCGCTAGTGGAAACCTCCCCATGGCCTTCCCCGAGACGAGATACCCACCGTGTGCCTGACGTGGCGCCCGGGCCACGTCAGGGCACACGACGGAGAACGGACAGGTCAGCCGACGCCGCCCACGCCCTGGTTCCACAGTTGGTTCTGCGCCTGGTTCAGCGGTTTCTGCGGGAACTGGACGAGGACCTCCGGTGACAGCGAGGCGTTGGCGACGTCGATCACCAGGCCGCTGTGCAGGTTGTAGATGTAGCGGTAGCCCTTGCCTGTCAGCAGTCCGAAGTCGGCGACCTTGTGGGTGTACCACCGCTGGCTGGCGGTGTTGTCGCACTCGTGCTGCACCAACCGGACGCCCGGCGCTGTGGAGACGCCGCCCTGAATGTCCAGGCATTTGTCGCTGTGACGGGCGATCAGCTCGAAAGGTGGTGTGTTCGCATTGTTCCCTTTCGCCGGGGTCGAACTGACAAAGTTCCTGGTCCACTGTTGGTTCTCGCCGCCGTGGAAGGTGAACTGGCCGACCGGTCCCTGGTTGGCCTGCGAGGCGTTGGCGACGTCCATGACCATGCCGCTGTGCAGAGCCTCGAACTTGCTGAACACCGTGACACCGGCGGCGGGGCCGGTCGCGGCGGCCAGCGCGGCGGCTGCGCTGATCGTGGTCACGGCGAGAGCCAACCCGAGCCGGCCACGAGTCGTGAGTTTGTTCATCGTGAATCTCCTGTTTCGTGTCCAGGGCCACCCCTCGTGGGTGGCCCGCCCGGAAAGGATGCGTGGCGCGGCGGCGCCCGGGCATCGGGAACCAGCCTCAGATCAGCGCCAAGCCGTCCTTAGGAAGGATTGCCTGCATCGTCGATAGCGGGGTGTCGAGCCGCATTGAACGTTCCGGGTGCCCTACGGGCGATGAACTCCCCAGCTCCCTCCGAAACGGTTGTCAGGATCGAAGTTTCGCAACCAACTCGGAGGGAGCTGGCGCCCCGGTCGTCGAACACCGGGCGCGGGAGCGGAATGAGCAACTCCCGGACCCACAGTCGTAGGTCCGGGAGTTTCCGATCTCTTGAGAGATCACATGGTGGCAGGTGAAGGATTCGAACCTTCGAAGCTTTCGCGACGGATTTCACAGTCCGCTCCCATTGGCCGCTCGGGCAACCTGCCGTGCTCGCCCCCCGGCCTTGGCCCGGCGGCAGCAAGACGAAAGGATAGCGTCACACCAACAGAGACGAAAATCGATAGGAGCAAACCCCGATGGCCGACTCGTCGTTCGACATCGTCAGCAAGATCGACCGCCAAGAAGTCGACAACGCCCTGGGCCAGACCGCGCGCGAGATCGCCACCCGGTTCGACTTCAAGGGCACTGGTGCGTCCATCGAGTGGCAAGGCGACCACGCCATCGAGATCAGTGCGTCGGCGGACGACCGGGCGAGCGCCGTACTCGATGTCTTCAACGGGAAGTTGGTCAAACGCCAGCAGTCGCTGAAGATCGTCGACGCCTCCGAGCCCCGCCAGTCCGGGCAGGTCAGCAAGATCTCGATCACGCTCAAGGAGGGCATCACCTCCGAGGACGCGAAGAAGATCAGCAAGCTGATCCGCGACGAAGGCCCCAAGGGCGTCAAGGCCCAGATCCAGGGCGACGAGCTCAGGGTGTCGTCGAAGAAGCGTGACGACCTCCAGGCCGTCCAGGCGCTCGTCAAGGCCCAGGACTACGACTTCGCGGTCCAGTTCACCAACTACCGCTGATCTGGGCACAGGCCAGTTGGTGGCTCCCAGGCCGGGAGCCACCAACTACTTACTGAACGTAGTGGTAGATGACCGTCGGTCGATCGCCGGACAACGCGTCCGCGGCGAGCGGGCCGATGTCGTCAATCTTGTCGGCTACGACCCCGTGGGCACCGATCGCGCGGGCCATGGCGGGGATGTCCGGGCGGTAGAGGTCGACCGCCTGCGGCTCGATGCCACGGTCGACCATCTGGTCGCGGATCTCCGCGTACCCCTCGTTGTCGACGATCACCACCGGGAGTGGCAGCTTCTGCTCGGTGGCCGTGATCAGCTCCTGGATGCTGAACATCGCGGCGCCGTCACCGAACAGCGCGATGACCGGTCGCTCCGGCTGGGCCACCTTCGCGCCGATCGCGGCCGGCAGGCCATAGCCCAGCGTCGCGTAGCCGGTGGGGTAGAGCAGTCGGTTCGCGGGCGTGAACGGCCAGTGGTGCACGGTGCCGTAGTAGGTGACCTGAGAGCTGTCGCCCGCCACGACCGTGTCGGCGGGCAGGGCGGCGGCGAGCACGGCCTGGATCTCGGCCCACGGGCCGGCGTCCGCGTCGGCATCCGCCGCGATCGCGTCGCGGGCGGCGTTCGTGACCGGACGGGCGGCAAAGCCCTTCTCCTCCAGTACGTCGAGCACCTCGCCCAGGACCATCGCGGCATCACCGACGACAGCCAGATCGGCGGTCACGTTCTTGTGCATCTGAGCCGGATCGATGTCGATCCGGACGACGGTGCGACCGCCAGGCGTCCCGGATGAGACGACGCCGCCCCACAGGTCCGAGTCACCGAGCTCGCTGCCGACCACGACGAGCAGGTCCGCGTCGTTGAGGGCGGTGTGAGCGGCGGCGAGTCTGATGCCGGCGCCGAGGGCAGAAGGATGGGACTCGTCGAGGATCCCCTTGCCGTTGACGGTGGTCAGCACGGGGACGCCGTACTCCGCGAAGGCGAGGACCTGGTCAGCAGCACCACGGGCCCCACCGCCGACCACGAGCAGCGGCTGGCGTGCGCCGTCGAGCGCGGCAGCGATCTCCTCCACGCGGGCCCGGCCGGGCCCGGTCGGCTGAGGCAGCGCGCGTGACGCCACCGGGCGCCGGGTCCAGGGGCCCTCGAGTACGTCGACCGGAACCTCGAGGTGCACCGGTCGCGGGCGCGCCGAAGCGAACCGCTCGAACACCTCTGCCAGGATCTCGGGGATGTCGTCCGCGGACTCGACGCGGATGCTGCGACCGCAGACCGCATCGAGCGCTGCCTGCTGGTTCTTGAGCTCGTGGAGCCAGCCGACGTCCGCCCCGACCCTGCCCGCGAGGGGGTCCGGGCGAGACCGCCAGGACCGGCACCGAGTCGGCGTACGCCGTGGCCAGGGCCGTGATCGCGTTGGTGATGCCGGGACCGGACGTCGTGATGATCACGCCCGGGCGGCCACTGACCCGCGCATAGCCGTCGGCGGCGTAGCCGGCGCCCTGTTCGTGGCGGGTCACGACGTGACGGATGCCGGACTCGGGCAGGTAGCGATAGAGCTCCAGGTTGTGAGTGCCGGGGATCCCGAACACATCGCGGACACCGAGGGCGACCAGGGAATCGATGACCGCGGCACCGCCCGTCACCTGCGCGTCGTCGTGCTCAGACATGGAGCGCCTCCTTCTCGGCGGTGCGCGGTGCCATCGCGCTGATGAGTTCGTACGCCGCGTGGGCGGCGGCGACGCCGGTGATCTCGGCGTGGTCGTAGGCCGGCGCGACCTCGACGATATCGGCGCCGACGAGGTTGAGCTCGCCGAACGCGCGCAGGATGTTGAGCAGCTCGCGGCTCGTGAGGCCTCCGGCTTCCGGCGTACCGGTGCCGGGCGCGAAGGCCGGGTCGAGCACGTCGATGTCGAGCGAGACGTACGTCGGCCGGTTGCCGACCCGCGCCTTGATCTGGTCGACGGCGCCGCGCCAGCCCAGGTCGTCCATGTCGTGCGAGCCGATGACCTGGAAGCCGAGCACCTGGTCGTCGGTCAGGTCCTCGCGGGAGTAGAGCGGGCCCCTGATCCCGACGTGCATGCTGCCGGTCTTGTCGATCAGGCCCTCTTCACTGGCCCGGCGGAACGGCGTGCCGTGGGTGAGCGGCGCACCGAAATAGGTGTCCCAGGTGTCGAGGTGGGCGTCGAAGTGCACGACCGCGATCGGCCCGTGCACCTCGTGCATCACCCGGAGCAGCGGCAGCGCGATCGTGTGGTCGCCACCGATCGTGACGAGCTTGCCGCTCACGTCGAGGATCTCGCGGACGCCCTCGTCGATCTGGCGGACCGCGTCCTGGATGTCGAACGGGTTGCACGCGATGTCGCCGGCGTCGGCCACCTGCTGGACGGCGAACGGCTCGACGTCCTGGACCGGGTTGAAGGTGCGCAGCAGCTTGCTCGAGGCCCGGATGTGGCCGGGTCCGAAACGCGCTCCGGGCCGGTAGCTGACGCCCGAGTCGAACGGCACCCCCACGACGGCGACGTCGGCGCGGTCGACCTCGTCGAGCCGAGGGAGGCGGGCGAACGTCGGCGGCCCGCCATAGCGGGGTACGACGGTCGCGTCGACCGGTCCGCGGAACCTGGTGGTCGTATCTGTCGTCATCACAACACCTTCGAGAGGAACGTCTGGGTCCGCTTGTGCTGGGGGTTGCCGAAGACGTCGGCAGGGGCGCCCTGTTCGACGATCACGCCGCCGTCCATGAAGACGACGCGGTCGCAGACCTCGCGGGCGAAGCCGATCTCGTGGGTGACGACGACCATGGTCATGCCCTCTTCAGCCAGGCCCTTCATCACGTCGAGCACCTCGCCGACCAGCTCCGGGTCGAGTGCGGAGGTCGGCTCGTCGAACAGCATCAGCGTCGGCTCCATGGCCAGCGCACGGGCGATTGCGACTCGTTGCTGCTGACCACCCGAGAGGGTGTTCGGGTACTGGTGGGAGCGGTCGGCGAGCCCCACGCGGTCGAGCAGCGCCTCGGCCTGTTTGCGCACCTCAGCCTTGTCGCGACGTTTGACGTAGACCGGCGCCTCCATGACGTTCTCGAGCGCGGTGCGATGCGGGAACAGGTTGAACCGCTGGAAGCACATCCCGACGTCACGACGAGCGGCGGCGATCTCCTTGCGGTGCAGCTCGTACTTCTTGCCGTGTGCGCGGCGGTAGCCCACGAGGTGGCCGTTGACGCTGATCTCACCGCCGTCGAGGGACTCGAGGTGGTTGATGCAGCGCAGGAACGTGCTCTTGCCGGAGCCCGACGGGCCCAGCAGAGAGACGACCTCGCCTCGGTCGATGGTCAAGTCGATGCTCTTGAGCACCTCGTTGTCGCCGTAGACCTTCCGGACGCCTTTTGCTTCGACCATTGGCGCGTTCATCGGTGGACTCCCTTGCTCATCCGCTTCTCCAGCCTGGACTGCACGATCGTGAGGACGGTGGTCATCGCGATGTACCAGATGCTCGCCACCACCAGCAGGGGGATCTGCTGGAAGTTGCGGTTGTAGATCTGCGTCGCGGCCCCCAGCAGGTCCTGGATGCTCAACACGATCACCAACGAGGTGAGCTTGAGCATCGAGATGGTCTGGTTGGCGGTCGGCGGAACGATCAGACGGCGCGGCCTGCGGCAGGATCACCCGCCGGTACATCGTGAGGGGGCTCATGCCGAGCGCCTCCGCGGCCTCGGACTGGCCTTCGTCGACACCGCCGATGCCCGCACGGACGATCTCGGCCATGTACGCGGCCTCGTTGAGACCGAGCCCGAGGATCGCGGCCATGAACGGGGTGATCACCTGTGTTGGTGTCCCAGCTCGCGAACTCTGGGCCGAACGGGATGCCGAGGCTGATCTCGGGCAGCACGGAGGCGAGGAAGAACCAGAAGAGAAGCTGGACGACGATCGGCGTGCCGCGGAAGAACCAGACGTAGCCGCCGGCGACGTAGCGCAGCACCGGGTTCTCCGAGAGCCGCATCACCGCGATCACCGTGCCGAGCACGACGCCCACGATCATCGAGATCGCCGTGAGCTTCAGCGTGGTCAGCACGCCCTTGCATGATCGACACCTCGAAGAGGTAGCCGCCGACCAGGTCCCAATTCAATGCTTCGTTGGTCACCGCGAATTGACGAACACTGCGGCGTAGACCGCGATCAGGGCGACTGCGACCCACCGCCAGGGGTGCCGCAGGGGGACGATGGGCTCGTCTGCGTGCGCCACCGAGTCGGAGACAGACGTTTCCGTGGTCAAGACGTCACTTCCCTTGGTTGATCGGGGCGCCCTCGAGCGCCTGGTCGGTCAGGTTCCACTTCGTCGAGGATCTCGTCGTACACACCGGACTCCTGGATCTCGATCAGCGCGGCCTGGACGGCGTCGCGCAGCTCTGGGTTGTCCTTCGGCACCGGGATGCCGACGGGCAGGACGTCGAACGGCTCGGCCGCCACCTCGAAGGCCTCCGGGTTCTGCTTCACGTTGTAGGCAAGCGTGAGGTCGAGCGCGAGCACGGCATCCACACGCTGGGCCTGCAGTGCCTGGATGGCGCTGGCCTGGTCGGCGAAGGGCTTCTTGTCCACGGCGTCCTCGCCGTCCTTCTCGCACTGGGCGCTGATGTCGTCGGCCACCAGGTCACCGGTGGCACCCTTCTCGACGCCGACGGCCACGCCGCACAGGTCAGTCTGCTCGGTCAGGCCCTCCGGGTTGCCCTTGAGGACCAGGAAGGAGACGCCGGAGCTGAGGTAGTCGACGAAGTCGACCTCGGCCTGCCGCTCCTTCTTGTCGATCATCGAGGTGAGGCTCAGGTCGTAGCGGCCGGCCTTGAGCCCGCCGATGATGCCGTCGAAGTTGGTGTTCTGGAACTTGAACTCGACGCCCAGCACCTCGCCGAGGGCCTTCCCGAGGTCGGCGTCGAACCCGACGATCTTGTTGTCCTTGTCGAAGTACTCCATCGGCGGGAAGCTGACGCCGGAGGCGACGCGGACTACGCCGGCCTGCTTGATGTCGGCGGGCAGCAGGTCGGCGGCCTTCTCGTCCTTCTCGGCCGCGCTGACCGTCGCCCGTGGGCTCCTCGTTGGCAGCTGTGTCGTCCTCCGGTGCTGCGCAACCGGCGGTGACGATGACGGCCAGAGCGGCCAGGGCGATGGATAGGTGACGAAGCCTCATGATCTTCTCCAGGGAAAGAGTTGCTTGCAGGACAACTAAGGTTGTCAAGCAAGCCTGCGTGGAGGCATGATGAGATGTCAAGAGGTTCGGGCGAAGAAAATGCAACAAAAGTTGTCTCAGGAGGAACTCAGATGCGACCGCTGCCGGTGTCACCCACCCATGAGGTTCGCCGGATCGGCTCGAAGCTCCGCGCCGCCAGGAAGGCGCACGGCTACACCCTCGACCAGTTGGCGAGCGCGTCCGGGCTGACCAAGGGTTTCCTCAGTCGCATCGAGCGCGACGAGACCTCACCGAGCGTGGCGTCGCTGATCACGCTGTGCGAAGTGATGAGCATCGAGGTCGGCAGCCTGTTCACCGCGCCCGAGATCGCCCTCGTACGCCGCAACGAGGCGCCGGCCATCAACCTGGGTGGCACCGGCGTGACCGAGCAGCTGATGACGCCGCGCGGGCAGGGCAAGCTGCAACTGGTGCATTCCTCCATCGAGCCCGGGGGCACCGGCGGAGCGGACCTCTACACGATCAACTGCGAGGTGGAGGTGCTCTACGTGCTCAAGGGCGCCGTCGAGCTGATCCTCAGCGACCGCACCCAGATCCTGACTGCCGGTGACGCCCTGACCTTCGCCGGCAACGAGCCGCACACCTGGGTCAACGCCAGCCAGAGCCGGCCGGCCGAGGTGATCTGGGTCCTCGTGCCGGCCGGCTGGAGTGGCTCTGCCTGACCGTTCTCAGGCCCGTTGAGGACATGGTCGGTACGCCGACCGCGCCGGAGACGGGAGTGACCCACACGGTCTTGTTGGTCTCGAGGTCAAGCGCATGGGCGTGGTTCTTGGTCAGCAGGACCGTCACTTCCTCACCCATCTCGGTCAGGACCGTGACCCGCACCTCGAAGCCGACCCGCAACAGGCGGCTGATCGTGCCCTGGACGGCGCCCGCGAACACCGGCGCCGTCGAGATGTCGATGTCGTGCGGGCGCACCTGCTGGCCGTTGATCCTGGTCACCTCACCGAGGAAGCCCATCACGAAGTCGTTGGCCGGGGCGTCGTAGAGCTCGTCGGGGGCGCCGATCTGCTCGACCCGGCCCTCGTTGATCACCACGATCTCGTCGGCGACCTCCATGGCCTCCTCCTGGTCGTGGGTGACGAAGACCGTGGTCACGTGCACCTCGTCGTGCAGGCGGCGCAACCAGTCGCGGAGCTCCTTGCGGACCTTCGCATCCAGGGCGCCGAACGGCTCGTCGAGGAGCAGCACCGTCGGCTCTACCGCGAGCGCCCGAGCCAGCGCCATCCGCTGACGCTGTCCGCCCGACAGCTGCGAAGGCAGCCGGTGCGCGAACTGGGACAGGTGCACGAGCTTGAGCAGCTCGTCCACCCGCTCGACCACCTCGGCCTTGGGCCGCTTGCGGATCTCCAGGCCGAAGGCGACGTTCTTCGCCACGGACATGTGCTTGAACGCTGCGTAGTGCTGGAAGACGAAGCCGACGTTGCGCTTCTGCGGCGGCAGCCTCGTCGCGTTCTTACCCTCGATCGTGATGGTGCCCGAGTCGGCCTTGTCGAGTCCGGCGATGATCCGCAGCAGCGTTGACTTGCCACCACCCGACGGACCCAGCAGTGCGGTCAGCTGACCGGTGGGGATGGTGAGGTTGACGTTGTCCAGCGCAACGAAGTCGCCGAACGACTTGTTGAGGCCGGAGATCTCGATACTCATTACTTGCTCTCCTTGGGACGAAGCAGGGAGACGACGATGATGCAGAGCACGCTCGCAGCCGCCAGGATGAAGGAGGTGGCGTACGCCGCTTCCTGCTCGAAGTTCTGGTACTTCTGCTCGACGACCAGCGTCGCCGTCTGGGTCTCGCCGGTGAAGTTGCCGGACACGATCTTGACCGCCCCGAACTCACCCAGCGAGCGGGCCAGCGACAGGACGACGCCGTAGATGACGGCCCACTTGATCGCGGGAATCGTGATCCGCCAGAAGGTCTGTCGGCCGTTGGCGCCGAGGCTGCGGGCGGCCTGCTCCTGGTCGTCGCCGATTTCGGTCAGGACCGGCACCACTTCGCGAATGACCAGCGGCAACGCGACGAAGCACGTGGCCATGATCATGCCCGGGCTGTTGAAGATGACCTGGAGGCCGTTCTCCTCGAGCGCCGGTCCGAACCAGCCCGTTCGGCCGTTGTACACCAGCAGCAGGGCGAGCCCGACCACGACCGGGGACACCGACAGCGGTAGGTCGATGAGGGCTGACAGGACCCGCTTGCCGGGGAACTCGTAGCGGACCAGCAGGAGCGAGATCGTCACCCCGAAGACGAGGTTGATCACGACGGCCCAGAACGCCACCATCGCGGTCAGCCGCAGCGAGTTCTGCACGTTCACGTCCGCCAGCGTGTCGGTCATGGTGGTCAGACCGTCGGCGAACGTGTGCTGCACGATCAGCGAGACCGGCCACGCCACCAGAAAGAACACGTAGCCGACAGCGATGATGCGCAGCAGCCACTGGATGGGAGTCGAGACCTTAACCACGGCGGGCCACCCTTCGCTGGACGAGGTCGAGGGCAACGATCACAAACAACGCGACGGCCAGCATCACGGAGGCCAGTGACGCAGCCGCCGCGGTGTTGCCGCCTTCGATGAAGGTGAGCACCCGTACCGACACGACCTCGGTGCGGAAGGGAAGGTTTCCGGAGAGGAGCACCAGCGAGCCGTACTCGGAGATTGCCCGAGCGAACGAGAGCGCAGCACCGGCTGCGATCGCCGGAGCGAGGCTCGGCAAGATGATCCGCCGGAAGATCGTCAACCGACCGGCGCCCAAGGACGCAGCGGCCTCTTCGACGTCGTGGTCGAGCTCTTCGAGGACCGGCTGCACGGTCCGCACGACGAACGGCAGCGTCACGAACGCCAACGCGAGCATGACCGCCATCTCCGTGTTCGCCCAGTCGACTCCCAGCGGGCTCTGCTTGCCGTAGAGCGACAGCAGCACCAAGCCGGCCACGATCGTCGGCAGCGCGAACGGGATGTCGATGATGACGTCCAGGATCCGCTTGCCGACGAACCGGTCGCGGACCAGGACCCAGGCGATGATCGTGCCGACCACGATGTTGATGACAGTGACCAACATCGCCTGACCGACCGTGAGCTTGATGGCCGCCCAGGTCTGGTCGTTGGTGAGGGTCCTGATGTAGGCGTCCCACCCGCCGCCGGCGGCGGTGGCCACCAGCGCTGCGAGGGGGATCAGCACCAGGAGGCTGAACCAGGTCACGGCGATGCCGAGACCAAGGGACGAACTCCTGGTCAGGTTCGTGTTGTTTCGCGAGCCCCGGCCCGGCCGGCGCGTGGGCGGCGCCGGCCGGGGCAAGGTCGCAACTGGGGCGGAGGTCATTCCGACTTGCCCGTTTCTGCCTGGAGCTGGGTGATGATGCCGTTCTCCTCGTCGAAGAACTTGGTGTTGGCCTCGTCCCAGCCGCCGAAGTCGGCGTCGATGGTGAGCAGCGTCGACGGTGTCGGGAACGGGTCGCTCGGGTCGTTGGCACCCGCGATCTCGGGCAGGTCCACCCCTTCGACGACCGGGCGGAAGCCGAAGAGTGCGTACTCCGCCTGGGCCTCGGGGGTGATCAGGTAGTCGAAGAAGTCCTGCGCCTTGGCGTCGGCGTCCACGGTGACTGCTCCCGGGTTCTCGATCAGCAGAGTGTCGTCCGGCACGACGTAGTCGAACGGCTCGCCGTTCTCACGTGCCAGGATCGCCTCGTTCTCGTAGGAGATCAGTACGTCGCCGTTGCCCTCGGAGAAGGCCGTGGTGGCCTCACGGGCCGATCCCGGCAGCGAGATCGTGTTCTTGAGGAACTTCGTCACGAACGCCTTGGCGTCGTCCTCGGTGCCGCCGTCGGCCAGCACATGGCCCCACGCAGCGAGGATGTTCCACTTGGCCGAACCCGAGGACGCCGGGTTGGGCGTGATGACCTCGACGCCCGGCTTCACCAGGTCGTCCCAGGTCTGGATGTTCTTCGGGTTGCCCTCGCGGACCACGAACGACACGACGGAGGAGGTCACGATGCCCTTGGTCGGGCCGTCCTTCCAGCTGTCGGCGACGATCTTGGCGTCGACGAGGCGCTTCACGTCCGGCTCGAGCGAGAAGTGGATGAAGTCGGCGTCGAGACCGCCCTCCACCGCCCGGCTCTGGTCACCCGAGGCGCCGTACGACGTCTTGAAGCTGACTTCCTTGCCCGCGTCGGTCTTCTCGAAGGCCTCGAACTGCGGCGCGTTGGCCGACTCGAGGACGGAGAATCCGACAACGCTCAGCTGGTCGGCGCTCGAGCTGCCACTTGCCGAACATGCGGTCAAGGCCAGCACCCCAGCCAATGACACAACTGCAGCCTTGATCTTGATGCTCATCTTGTTCTCTTTCCCGCCCCCACACGGGGCTTAACTGGCTTATCCCGAGAACTTTAGGCGACTTACCTAGGATAGTATGCATTGTCTAGCGCGTGTGTTGCGTCACTTGACCAGTCCGGGAGACGTGTGCCGCGTACAACTGGGTCGGACTATCGTGGGAGGCTGCAAAGAGACATCTCAGCGGAAGTAGGCGCGTGGTGACCAAGCAGGTCAAGCAGCTCGATCGCGTGATCATCAGATTTGCCGGTGACTCCGGCGACGGCATGCAGCTCACAGGCGACCGGTTCACACAGGAGTCGGCAGTCTTCGGCAACGACCTGGTGACCCTGCCGAACTTCCCCGCCGAGATCCGGGCACCCCAGGGCACCCTCCCGGGCGTGTCGTCGTTCCAGGTGCACTTCGCCGACCACGACATCCTGACCGCCGGTGACGCGCCCGACGTGCTGGTCTCGATGAACCCGGCTGCGCTCAAGGCCAACCTCGGCGACCTGCCCAAGGGCGCCACGATCATCGTCGACACGCACGACTTCACCGCCCGCAACCTGAGCAAGGCCGGCTACGCCGAGAACCCCCTCGAGGACGACTCCCTCAGCGAGTTCGCCGTCCACAAGGTCGATCTCACCGGCATGACCGTCGAAGCGGTCAAGGAGTTCGGGCTCTCCCGCAAGGACGCCTCACGCGCGAAGAACATGTTTGCGCTTGGGCTGCTCTCCTGGATGTACGGCCGGCCGATTGAGTCGACGATCAGCTTCCTCACCAGGCGCTTCGGCAAGGTCCCCGACATCCGCGACGCCAACATCACGGCGTTCAAGAGCGGCTGGAACTTCGGCGAGACGACGGAGACCTTCGTGGTCTCCTACGAGGTCAAGCCGGCGCCGATGCCCCCGGGCACCTACCGCAACATCACCGGCAACCTGGCGCTCTCCTACGGCCTCATCGCCGGCGGCGTCCAGTCGGGCCTTCCGGTGTTCCTGGGCTCCTACCCGATCACCCCGGCCTCCGACATCCTCCACGAGCTGAGCAAGCACAAGAGCTTCGGCGTCACCACGCTCCAGGCCGAGGACGAGATCGCCGGTGTCGGCGCGGCCATCGGCGCCGCCTTCGCGGGGCACCTGGGCATCACCACCACCTCCGGTCCGGGAATCGCGCTGAAGTCCGAGGCGATCGGACTGGCCGTGATGACCGAGTTGCCGCTGCTGGTGATCGACGTACAACGCGGCGGGCCGTCCACCGGCCTGCCGACGAAGACCGAGCAGGCCGACCTGCTGCAGGCCATGTTCGGACGCAACGGCGAGGCTCCGGTGCCGATCGTGGCGCCGAAGTCCCCCGGTGACTGCTTCGACGCCGCTCTCGAGGCGATCAGGATCGCGGTCACCTACCGCACGCCGGTGATGCTGCTCTCCGACGGCTACCTCGCCAACGGGTCCGAGCCCTGGCGGATCCCCGACGTCGACGAGCTGCCGCCGATCGACCCTGACTTTGCGACCGAGGCCAACCACGTGGTCTCGACAAGCGAGACCGGCGAGGAGACCAAGGAGTTCTGGCCGTATCTCCGGGACCCGGAGACGCTGGCCCGTCCGTGGGCGGTGCCGGGCACCGCCGGGCTCGAGCACCGCATCGGCGGCCTCGAGAAGGGCGACGGTCACGGGAACATCTCCTACGACCCGGCCAACCACGACTTCATGGTCCGGACCCGCCAGGCGAAGATCGACCGGATAGCGGACTCGCTTGCCCCGCTCGAGGTCGACGACCCCACGGGCACCGCGAAGGTGCTGGTGCTGGGGTGGGGCTCGACGTACGGCCCGATCGGTGCCGGCGTACGCCGCGTGCGTAAGGCCGGCTTCCACGTCGCGCAGGCCCATCTGCGCCACCTCAACCCGTTCCCGAACGATCTCGGCGACGTCCTGGAGCGCTACGAGAAGGTGCTGGTGCCGGAGATGAACCTCGGCCAGCTGTCGATGCTGCTCCGGGCGAGGTACCTCGTCGATGCCGTGGGCTACAACCATGTCCGCGGTCTTCCATTGAAGGCGGCCGAGCTCGCCGACGCGATCGGGGAGCTGGTCGCGCAGGCCGAGGGTGTCGATGTCGACCTGAGCGTCAAACAGGAGGTTGCACCGTGAGCACCACCGAACTCCCGTTCCCTGCCGTTCCGTCGGGACTGCAGGGGGTTCCCATTGCCGACGGCCCGCAGACCGGGAAGGAGTTCACCTCCGACCAGGAGGTGCGTTGGTGCCCCGGCTGCGGCGACTACGCCGTCCTCAAGGCCGTCCAGTCGTTCCTGCCCGACCTCAACCTGCGCCGGGAGAACATCGTGTTCGTCTCCGGCATCGGCTGCTCGTCGCGGTTCCCCTACTACCTCGACACCTTCGGGATGCACTCGATCCACGGCCGGGCGCCCGCGATCGCGACCGGCATCGCGACCGCCCGCGAGGACCTGTCGGTGTGGGTGGTCACCGGCGACGGGGACGCGCTGTCCATCGGTGGCAACCACCTGATCCACGCGCTTCGCCGCAACGTCAACATGACGATCCTGTTGTTCAACAACCGGATCTACGGCCTCACCAAGGGCCAGTACTCCCCCACCTCAGAGACCGGCAAGGTCACCAAGTCCACGCCGATGGGCTCGCTGGACCACCCGTTCAACCCGGTCTCGCTGGCACTGGGCGCCGAGGGGGCCTTCGTGGCCCGCACCATCGACTCCGACCGCAAGCACCTCACGTCGGTCCTGTCCGCGGCCGCCGCCCACCGCGGCACCTCGTTCGTCGAGATCTACCAGAACTGCCCGATCTTCAACGACGGAGCCTTCGACGCGATCAAGGACAGCGCCACCAAGGCCGACGCGATCATCCCGCTGGTCCACGGTGAGCCCATCCGCTTCGGCGTGCCCGGTCAGGACGGTCTCGGCACGAAGGGCCTGGTGCGGTCGGCCAACGGCGGCGTCGAGGTGGTCTCCACTACCGAGACCACGGACCTCCTCGTCCACGACGCGCACAACCCGGACCCGACGATGGCGTTCGCGATCTCCCGGCTGACCGACTCGGGCTACCTCAACCAGGCCCCGATCGGCATCTTCCGCTCGGTCGAGCGCCCCACCTACGACGACCAGGCACGCGCCCAGGTCACGACCGCCCGCGAAGCCGCACCCGGCGAGGCGCCCGCCAGACTCGCCGCGCTCATCGGCGGCGGCGACACCTGGACGGTCGTCTGACCCGCATGTGACCTAGGGTCGGCGCCATGGGTTTCTTCGACTTCCTGAACGACACGACGCGGTACGGCGGGAGGCCCACCAGCATCTCTCGGCTCGAGCGACGCCGGGAGTTCATCGTCGAGCCGTTCGTGGACGACATCAAGGACGGGCGGGTGCTCGATCTCGCCTCCCACGACGGGCGATGGGCCTACGCACTGGCCGGTGCGGGGGCCCGCGAGGTGGTGGGGATCGAGTTCCGTCAGGAGCTCATCGACCAGTTCGCCGGCTACCCCGAAGGTGAGATCCGCGACCGGGTCTCACTCATCCAGGGTGACGTCTTCGAGGAGCTGCCGAAGCTGGTCGCGGCTGGTGAGAGGTTCGACGTCGTCGCGATCTACGGCCTCTTCTACCACGTCATGGATCACTACGCGTTGCTCAAGCTGGTCAAGCAGCTGGGCGCACAGGCTCGTGGTGATCGACGGCGAGTTCCTGACGCGGGACGCTCCGCTGATCAGACTGTCGATGGAGGACACCGACAGCGAGTTCAGCGTGATCTCGCCCGAAACCGGCCAGGCGCAGGCGCCGATCGGCATCGTCAGCCGGTCCGCCCTGGAGATGATGGCCGGGTCTCTCGGCTACGCGGCGACGTGGGCCGACTGGGACAGCGTGCCCGTGGCCGACCGCCGCGGGCTTCGCGAGTACTACCGCGAGGGCGGCCTGAGGCTACGAGGCACCTGCGCCCTTCGCCTGCAGGGCTGACGGTCAGGCCGAGCGGGTGGCCACGATGTCGGCGAAGGCCTCGAGGGCTTCGCGAACCGGGCCCTGCGGCAGCGCGGCCAGCAGCGCCTTGGCTTCGGCGGCCCGAGCCACGACGTAGGCCCTGGCGTCGACCATCGCTGGATGCTTGCGCAGCAGGTCGAGGGCCTCGGCGTGCAGCTGGTCGTCGGTGAGGTCGGAGTCGAGCAGCTCGAGCAGTCGCGCGTCGGCGTGGTCGGTGGACCGCCGCGCCAGCAGAACCGGCAGCGTGGGCACGCCTTCACGCAGGTCGGTGCCCGGGGTCTTTCCGGACTCCTCGGACTCGCTTGCGATGTCGAGGATGTCGTCGGAGAGCTGGAAGGCCGAGCCCACGATCTCGCCGTACGACGTCAGCGCGGCCTCGATCTCGGGTCCGGCACCGCCGAAGCGGGCGCCGTACCTGGCGGACGTGGCGATCAGGGACCCGGTCTTGCCCGCGACCACGCGCAGATAGTGGTCGAGCGGGTCGGTCCCTGCTTCCGGCTTGACGGTCTCGAGAATCTGGCCCTCGACGAGTCGGGTGAACGTCTTCGCCTGGATCCGTACGGCGTCCGGGCCGAGGTCGGCGGTCAGCTCGGACGACTTCGAGAACAGGAAGTCACCCACCAGGATTGCGACGTGGTTGTCCCAGCGCGCGTTCGCGGACGTCGCCCCGCGCCGAAGCTCCGCCTCGTCCATCACGTCGTCGTGGTAGAGCGAGGCGAGGTGGGTGAGCTCCACGACGCAGGCTGCCGTCACGACCTCGTCCGACCGGGCGTCGGGACCGGTCTCGGCGGCCAGCAGCACCAGCAGCGGCCGGAACCGCTTGCCCCCAGCCTCCATGAGATGACGCGCGGCTTCGGTCACGAACGGGGTCTGGCCCTGGATGTGGCCACGCAGGGCCGCTTCGACATCGTCCATCCGGGCCAGGAGCCGGGCGGCAAGGTCTCCGTCGGGTACCGGGAGGGCGAGCCCGGCGGCGGATTCGTGGGTCACTTGATGAATTCTCCCGCACGACCCGCCAGATCGAGCACCGGCCCAGGGATCAGGCCGAGGTAGACGGTCGCGCCGACACCGAGGGCGATGGTCGCGGAGGTCAGCACCGAGGGCATCGTGACCGAGGGACCGTCACCGACCGGGGCGGTGAAGTACATCAGCACGATCACCCGCAGGTAGAAGGACGCCGCGAGCGCACTGGCCAGCACCGCGATGACCACGACCGGCCAGGCGCCGGCCGACCCAGCGGCGGCGAAGACTGCCCACTTGCCGGTGAAGCCCGAGGTCAACGGGATGCCGGCCATGCCGAGCAGGAACAGCGCGAAGGCGCCGGCCACGAGCGGCGCCGTCCGGCCCAGACCTGCCCACCGCCGGAGATGGGTGATCTCGCCGCTGGAGTCGCGCACGACCGAGACCACCGCGAAGGCGCTCAGCGTCAGGAAGCCGTAGGTGGTCAGATAGAACAGCACCGCCTGAAGGGAGGTGATCTCGCCGGGAAGGTTGTCGGCTGCGGCGGTCACGCCCAGGACACCGGTCAGCAGGAAGCCGGTGTGGGCGACCGAGGAGTAGGCCAGCATCCGCTTCACGTCCGTCTGGGCGATCGCGAGGACGGAGCCGACCACCATGGTCAGGATCGCGATCACCCAGAACAGCGGCTGCCAGCTCCAGCGCTCGGTCCCGAACGCGACGTAGAACAGGCGCAGGATCGCGCCGAACGCCGCCACCTTGGTTGCGGCCGACATGAACGCCGTGACCGCGGTGGGGGCACCCTGGTAGACGTCAGGGGTCCACGCCTGGAACGGCACCGCACTGACCTTGAACAGCAGGCCGACGGTCACCATGCCCATGCCGATCAGCAGCAGGCTGCGGTTGGAGTCGCTGTTGCGGATCGCGACGTCGATGGCCGAGAACTGCATGGAACCGGCGTACCCGTACACCAGCGCGATGCCGTAGATGAGGAAGCCGGAGGAGAACGCGCCCAGCAGGAAGTACTTCAGCGCCGCCTCCTGGCTGAGCAGCCGACGGCGACGCGCCAGGCCGGACAGCAGGTAGAGCGGCAGCGAGAGCACCTCGAGCGCCACGAACAGGGTGAGCAGGTCGCTGGCCGCCGGGAACATCATCATGCCGCCGACCGCGAACATCAGCAGCGGGAAGACCTCGGTGTGGTCCATGCCGCGTGCCGACGCCTGCCGTTCGGCCTCCGTGCCGGGGATGGCCGCCGCCTGGCCGGCGAACGCGGAGAGGCCGCCCTCGAGATGGCGCTCGGCGAACAACAGCACACCGGCGAAGGAGAGCAGCAGGATCAGTCCCCACAGGAACACGGTGGGGCCGTCGATCGCCATCGAACCCTCGACGACGAACTTGCCGCGCGCCGCGCCGTCGCCGTGGGAGTCGAGGTCCTGCGCGACCATGATCACGCCGACGAAGGCCGCGATCACGCCGCCGCCGGCGAGCACGGTCTGGGAGAGGTAACGCCAGGCGCGAGGCACGAACGCCTCGACGAGTACGCCGGCGCAGGCGACGCCGAAGATCAGCAGCATCGGCCAGATCAGGCTGTACTCGACACTGGGCTTGGAGAACTCGATCACTGGTGGGCCTCCTCACCCTGAACGACGTCGGGCGGCGCGTCCGTCACGTCGACGTACGTCATGGTCGTCTCGGTGAGAGGGTGGATCACGTCGAGCACCGGCTTGGGATAGAAGCCCAGGAACAGCAAGCCGGCAATGAGGGGGGCGACGGCAAGGACCTCGCGGCCGCCGAGGTCGGGGAGACCTTCGAGGCCGGGCCTCGTCGGCCCGGTGAACGCACGCGCGTAGGCGATCAGGATGTAGAGCGCGGCGAGCACGATCCCGGTGACGGAGATCGCCCCGACCCACCAGCTGTAGGAGAACGCGCCCGACCATCACGAGGAACTCGGAGACGAACGGCGACAGCCCCGGAAGGCCGAGCGTGGCCAGACCACCGACGAGGAACAGGCCGGTGAGCATCGGCGCCTGTTTCTCGATCCCGCCCTGCTCGCTGATCAGCGAGGAGCCGTCGCGGCGCCGCATGAGGTAGCCGACCACGAGGAACAGCGCAGCCGTGGCGACGCCGTGGTTGACCATGAACAGGGTGGCGCCGGAGATGCCCTGGCTGTTCATCACGAAGATGCCGAGCACGATGAAGCCGAAGTGGCTCAGCGAGGTCAGACCGATCAGCCGCAGCAGGTCGTCCTGTCCCACGGCCACCAGGGCGCCGTACACGATGCTGATCAGAGCCAGCGTGATGACGAGCGGGGTCGCCCACTTCGAGGCCTCCGGGAACAGGCCCAGGCAGAAGCGCAGCATGCCGTAGGTGCCGATCTTGTCGAGCACGCAGACGAGCAGGACGCTCGTGCCGGGCGTCGCTGAGGCAGTGGTGTCGGGCAGCCAGGTGTGCACCGGGAACAGGGGGCACTTGATCGCCAGCGCGATGAAGAAGCCGACGAACAGCCAGCGTCCGGTCTCGCCGCCGATGCGGAGCTTGGCCAGGTCCTCGATGAGGTACGTCGGCGTGCCGGCGTCTGCCGAGACGACGTACAAGCCGATGACCGAGGCAAGCATGACCAGCCCGCCAACGAGCATGAAGAGGAGGAACTTGATCGCCGCCTTGCCCCGGTCGGCGCCGACGCCCGTGCGGCCGTACGCGCCGATCAGGAAGTAGGCCGGGATCAGGGTGGCCTCGAACAGGACGTAGAACAGCAGCACGTCGGTCGCGACGAACACGCCGAGGGCCAGGCCCTCGAGCGCGAGCATCAGCGCGAAGAAGACATTCGAGCTGCGATCGTCGGCGTCGTGCCACGACGCCACGATCACGATGGGCGTGAGGAACGCCGTCAGCCCGACCAGGGTCAGCGCCAGCCCGTCGACGCCGACGGCGTAGCTGGCCCCGAACGCCTCGATCCATTGGTGCTGCTCGGTGAACTGCATGCCACCGCCCGCGTCGTACTGGGTGGCGAGGACGACCACCAGGACGAGCGCCAGCAGCGAGAAGCCGAGGGCGACCTGCTTGGGCAGCCGCGCGCCCGGCTTCCGCGGGAAGGCGGCCGTGACCACGGCGCCGACCAGGGGAGCCAGCACCAGGCAGGTCAGGATGGGGAAGTCGTTCATGACAGGTTCACCGCCAGGAGGGCCAGTACGACGAGCAGCACGCCGCCGAGCAGGGACAGGGCGTAGGAGCGGACGAAGCCGTTCTGGATGCGCCGGAACCTGGCGGCGAACCCGGTGGTGAAGGCCGCAGTCCCCTCGACGGCGCCGTCGACGAAGCCTCGGTCAAACACCGTGAGCCCGTCGATGAGCGCCGTGGTGGGGGCAACTGCGACGACGTCGTTGATCGCGTCGCCGTAGACGTCGGCCCGGGCCGCCTTCGTGACGAAGGAGACGTCCTGCGGTGCCTCGCGGGGAACCTCCCGCTTGCCGACGAGGAACCAGGCCGCTGCGACGCCGAGGGCGACGGTGCAGACCACGATCAGGGTGAGCAGCAGCGCCGGCATGGGCAGCTCCTCGTGCTCCGGTGTGCCGACGACCGGGCTGAGGTAGTCGATGATCCAGCTGTTCAGGAGCAGCAGCCCGCCGAGGACCGACAGCGCCGCGAGCGCGATCAGCGGGAAGGTCATCACCTTGGGCGACTCGTGCGGGTGCACGTCGTCGGCCCACCGGTCCTTGGTGAAGAACGTCATCAGCATCAGCCGGGTCATGTAGAACGCGGTGATGCCGGCGCCGAGCGTGGCCAGCAGCCCGACGAACACGTTGTGGCCGTAGGCGGTCTCGATGATCTTGTCCTTGGACCAGAAACCGGAGAAGCCCGGGAACCCGATGATGGCGAGATAGCCCATCGCGAAGGTCAGGAAGGTGACCGGCAGCAACTTGTTCAGGGCCCCGTAGTGACGCATGTCGACGTCGTCGTCCATGGCATGCATGACCGAGCCGGCGCCGAGGAACATGTTGGCCTTGAAGAAGCCGTGGGTGAGCAGGTGGAAGATCGCGAACGCGTAGCCGGCGACGCCGAGGCCGGCGCCGAGCATCATGTAGCCGATCTGGCTCATCGTCGAACCGGCCAGGGCCTTCTTGATGTCGTCCTTGGCGCAACCGATGACCGCACCCCACAGCAGCGTGACGACGGCAACGGCGATCACGGCGGTCTGCGCGTCGGGCGCCTTCTCGAAGATGAAGTTGGAGCGGACGATGAGGTAGACCCCGGCCGTCACCATGGTCGCCGCGTGGATCAGGGCCGACACCGGCGTCGGGCCCTCCATCGCATCCAGCAACCAGGCCTGGAGCGGCACCTGGGCGGACTTGCCGCAGGCCGCGAGCAGGAGCAGCAGGCCGAGGATCGTCAAGGTCTTCTCGCTCGCACCCTCAGCGGCCGCGCTCACCCCGGTGAACGAGACGGTGCCGAACGTGACGAACATCAGCATGATGGCCAGCGACATGCCGAGGTCGCCGACGCGGTTGATGATGAAGGCCTTCTTGGCGGCCGCGGCGGCGGTCGGCTTGTGCTGCCAGAAGCCGATCAGCAGGTACGACGCCAGGCCGACGCCCTCCCAGCCCAGGAACAGGCCGAGGTAGTTCTCGGCGAGCACCAGCATCAGCATCGCGGCGACGAACAGGTTGAGGTAGCCGAAGAACCTGCGGCGGCGGTCGTCGTGGGCCATGTAGCCGATCGAGTAGATGTGGATCAGCCCGCCCACACCTGTGATCAGCAGCAGGAACAGCGACGACAGCGGGTCGTAGAGCAGATCCATGCCCGCGTGGAACTTGCCGGCGTCGACCCAGTCGAAGACGTGCTGGGCGATCTGCCGGTCGTCCGGGTCCCGGCCGAGCACCGAGAAGAACATGAACAGGCTCAGCACGAACGAGGCGGCGACGGTGGCACACCCGAGGAGGTGTCCCCACTTGTCGGCCAGCTTGCCGCCGATCAGCAGGACGGCGGCGCCGGCCAGCGGCAGGGCGATCACCAGCCACAGCAGCGAGAAGACGCCATCGGCCGGCGCTGCATCGACCACAGGCGTGAGGTGCTCCGCAGCCATGGCTACGTCGGTGATTTGCAGGGTCATGGTCCAGAGCACCTCAGTACTTCAGCAGGCTTGCGTCGTCGACCGAGGCCGAGCGTCGAGTACGGAAGATGGTCATGATGATCGCCAGTCCGACGACGACCTCGGCGGCGGCCACGACCATGACGAAGAACGCCGCGACCTGGCCGTCGAGATTGCCGTTCTGCTTGGCGTAGGCCACCAGGGCGAGGCTCGACGCGTTGAGCATCAGTTCGACGCACATGAAGACCACGATCGCGTTGCGTCGGGTCAGCACGCCCACGCTGCCGATGGTGAACAGGATGGCCGAGAGCACGATGTAGGGGGTGACGTTCATTTGGGGTCCCCGGGGAAGCGCGAGCGCAGCGAGCGGTTTTTGGGGTGTATCTCATCGGGGTCCTCCTCACTGGAGGCCGGAGCGCTGGGACTGCTGCCAGCGGGGGCGGACCCCCGATCTGCTTCTCGACCCGTTCGACCTCGTCGGCCATGGCGGGAGCCGACCGGACCGTGCCTCGGGAGGAGAGCACCCGGGACACCGAGGACTCCTCGGCGGTACCGTCCGGCAGCAGGGCCGGGGTGTCGACGGCGTTGTGGCGGGCGTAGACACCGGGTGAGGGAAGCGGGCCTGGGTGCAGTCCGGTCTCACCGAAGTCCTTGATCCGCTTGGCAGCCAGGGCGGCCTGGCCTTCTCGCGGCGTGATCCGTTCGCGATGGGCGAGCACCATCGCCCCGACGGCGGCGGTGATCAGCAGGGCGCTCGTGGCCTCGAAGGCGAAGACGTACCGGGAGAACAACAGGTTCGCGAGCTGCTCGACGTTGCCGCCCTCGTTGGCCTTGTCCAGGCCGATCGCGTCGCCGAGGGTGATCTGACCGAGGGCGACGACGAGTACGACGCCGAGGAGCAGGCCGAGGCCGGTCGCGAGGAGTCGCTGGCCTCTGATCGTCTCGACCACCGAGTCGGAGGAGTCGACGCCGACCAGCATCATGACGAACAGGAAGAGCATCAGGATCGCGCCTGTGTAGACGATGATCTGCACCGCGAACAGGAACGGCGCGTCGAGCGCGAGGTAGAGGACCGCCAGGCTGACCATGACCACGGCAAGCAGCAGCGCGGCGTGCACGGGTTTGCGCACGAACAGCATGCCGAGCGCTGCGATCACCATGAGCGGCGCAAGGATCCAGAAGGCGATCACTCTCCGGCTCCCTTCTGGGAGAAGTTGCCCCGGTAGTAGTCGCCCTCGTCGGAGCCCAGCCGCATCGGGTGCGGTGGCGCCTCCATGCCGGGAAGCATGGGGGCGAGCAGGTCCGACTTCTCGTAGATCAGGTCGGCCCGGTTGGTGTCGGCGAGCTCGTACTCGTTGGTCATCGTGAGCGCCCGGGTCGGGCAGGCCTCGATGCACAGGCCGCACAGGATGCAGCGAAGGTAGTTGATCTGGTAGACGCGGCCGTAGCGCTCGCCGGGACTGAACCGTTCGTCCTCGGTGTTGGAGGCACCCTCGACGTAGATCGCGTCGGCCGGGCAGGCCCACGCGCACAGCTCGCACCCGATGCACTTCTCGAGCCCGTCGGGCCAGCGGTTGAGCTGGTGCCGGCCGTGGAACCGGGGCGCCGTCGGCAGCTTCTCGAACGGGTACTGCTCGGTGACGACCTTCTTGAACATCGTCCGGAAGGTGACGCCGAACCCGGCCACCGGATCCCAGAACTGCTCCTTGAGCGTGGGCATCAGATCTCCTCGTCGGTCGGGTGGACCCGGCCGGTCAGCGTCTTGTCGAAGGTGAGCGCCGCGGCTGCGCCCCGGGTCGGCCCCCCAGCGGGCATCGGCGGCACCGGGAAGCCGCGCGAGAACGCGTCGGCCTCCTCGAACTCTGCGGCGTCCTCGGACGCCTCCTGCTCGGGAATGAAGAACAACGCCAGGAACACCACCGCAAGGACCCCGATCCCGATCAGCAGGCCGCGCCGGTCGACGCCGCCGTTGAGGCTGATCGTGCGGATGCTCGCCACGGCGACGATCCACATCAGCGACAGCGGGATCAGCCGCTTCCAGCCGAACGCCATGAACTGGTCGTACCGCAGCCGGGGCAGGCTTCCGCGCAGCCAGATGAAGACGAAGATGAAGACGAAGACCTTGCCGAAGAACCACAGCACCGGCCAGTAGCCCTCGTTGGCCCCCGGCCATGCCTCGTCGATCCAGAACGGCGCGTGCCAGCCACCGAGGAACAGGGTGGTCGCGAGCGCCGACACCGTGGCCATGTTGACGTATTCGGCCAGGAAGAACAGCGCGAACTTCAGCGAGGAGTACTCGGTGTGGAAGCCGCCGACGAGCTCGCCCTCGGCCTCGGGCAGGTCGAACGGCGCCCGGTTGGTCTCCCCCACCATCGCGATCGTGTAGATGACGAACGACGGCATCAGGATCAGCCCGAACCAGAGCTTGTCCTGCGCCTCCACGATCTCGGACGTCGACATCGAGCCGGCGTACAGGAAGACGGCGACGAGCGCGAGGCCCATGGCGACCTCGTAGGAGATCATCTGGGCGCTGGAGCGCAGCCCACCCAGCAGGGAGTACGTCGAGCCCGAGGACCAGCCGCCGAGCACGATCCCGTAGATGCCGATCGAGGCGACCGCCATCACGAACAAGACCGCCACGGGCATGTCGGTCAGCTGGAGCGGCGTCGTCCGGTCGCTCCACGGCACGCCGACCTCGCGGCCCGAACGGGATCACCGCGAAGGTCACGAAGGCCGGGATGGTCGCGATGACCGGGGCCAGGATGAAGACGACCTTGTCCGCCGCCTTGGGGACCACGTCTTCCTTCAGCGCCAGCTTCACGCCGTCGGCCAGTGACTGGAGCAGTCCGAACGGTCCGTGCACGTTGGGCCCGATGCGGTGCTGCATGCGCGCGACGACGCGGCGCTCGAGCCAGATGTTGAACAAGCGTCAGCAACACCAGGATCACGAAGATCAGCACGGCCTTGACGATGATCAGCCAGACCGGGTCGTGGCCGAAGGTCGACAGTGAGTCGGCGGCAGCCATGACGTTGATCGAGCCGAGCGGTGATCGAGCCTGTCGAGATCATCACAGGTCTCCCTTCACGCTGACGGAGCTGCCGGGCGAGGCGAGGTCGGCCAGCACGCCGTTGCCGAACGAGTTGGCCGGCACCCAGACCGTGCCTGCGGCCACGTCGGCGACCTCGATCGGCAGGGTCACCGACCCGCGGTCACCGGTCAGCGTCACCGAGTTGCCCTTGAGCATCTCGGCCGTCTCCTGCGAGACCCGGGCGACCGGCCGACGGGCGGTCGCGCGCAGGTTGTCGTCGCCGTCCTGGAGCACGCCGTTGTCCAGCAGCTGCTTCCAGCTGGCAAGGGTCAGCTTGGTCTTGAGCACCTTGCGTTCGACTCGTGCGGGCGGCGCCGGAAGCTCGGCACGGTCGCCGTCCCACGGGCCGAGCTCCTCCATCTGTCGCCGCGCCTCGGCAACGGTCCGGAAGCCCAGCGGCTTGCCCGCTTCCTCCGCGATGCCGGACAGGATCCGCAGGTCGGGCAGGGATGCGGGATTGCTGAACACTGCCTCGAACGGGCGCGGTCGGCCTTCCCAGGTGACGAACATGCCGGCCTTGTCCGAGACCGGCGCGACCGGGAACACCACGTCGGCGGCCCGGGTCACGTCGGTCTCGCGGTGCTCGAGGCTGACCACGAAGCGGGCGGCCTCGATCGCGGCTCGGGCAGCGGCCGGGTCGGCCAGGTCGTCGGGGTCGACGCCGCCGATCACCAGGCCGCCCAGCTCACCGGAGGCGAGCGCGGCGAGGATCCCGTCGGTGTCCCGGCCGACGGTGTCGGGAACGGACTCGACACCCCAGGCGGTGGCGGTGTCGACCCGGGCGGCGGAGTCCGCGACCGGACGTCCGCCCGGCATCAGGTTCGGCAGGCAGCCGGTCTCCAACGCGCCTCGGTCGCCCGCGCGGCGCGGCACCCAGGCGAGCCGCGCCCCGGACTTCTTCGCGAGCTCGGCGGCGGCGGTGAGGGCACCGGGCACAGTGGCGAGGCGCTCGCCGACCAGGATCACCGAGTTGGCGTCGAGACCGAAGTCGGCATGCCCGGTCAGGGCGTCGATGGCGGCGGGTTCGTCGCCCGGCGCCGTCGCAATGAGCTGGCCGCTCATCTTGGCCAGGCCGCGGGTCGTGTACGGCGCGATCGCGACGACCCGAGTGCCGTGCAGGGAGGCCTTGCGCAGGCGCAGGAAGATCGTGGCTGCTTCGTCCTCGGGCTCCAGACCCACCAGCACCACGAGCGGGGCGGTCTCGAGGTCGGCGTACGACACCTCGTTCCTGAGGACCACCTGGGCGGCGAGGAAGGATGCCTCCTCGGTCGAGTGCGGGCGGGCCCGGAAGTCGATGTCGTTGGTGCCGAGGACGACGCGCGCGAACTTGCTGTAGGCGTAGGCGTCCTCGGCCGTGAGACGGCCACCGGTGAGCACACCCGTGCCTCCGGCGGCGGCCAGCCCGCGGGCGGCGACCGCGAACGCCTCCGGCCACGACGCCGGGCGCAGTTCGCCGGCCTCGCCGCGCACCAGCGGGTGGGTGAGCCGGTCGGTCGCGGTCGCGTACTGGAACGCGAACCGGTCCTTGTCGCTGATCCACTCCTCGTTGACCTCGGGGTCGTTGCCTGCGAGGCGGCGCATCACCTTGCCGCGACGGTGGTCGACCCGGATCGCCGCGCCGCACGCGTCGTGCTCGGCGACGGCGGGCGCGGAGACGAGGTCGAACGGGCGGGACCGGAAGCGGTACTCGGCGCTGGTGAGCGCACCCACGGGGCAGATCTGGATGGTGTTGCCGGAGAAGTAGCTCTCGAAGGGCTCCTTCTCGTAGATGCCGACCTGCTGAAGGGCACCCCGCTCCAGCAGAGCGATGAACGGGTCACCGGCGATCTGCTCGGAGAAGCGGGTGCACCGAGCGCACAACACGCAGCGCTCACGGTCGAGCAGGACCTGGGCCGAGATGTTGATCGGCTTGGGGAAGGTGCGCTTGACTCCCGTGAACCGGGTCTCACCGCGACCGTTGGACATCGCCTGGTTCTGGAGCGGGCACTCGCCGCCCTTGTCGCAGACGGGGCAGTCCAGCGGGTGGTTGATCAGCAGGAACTCCATGATGCCCTGCTGTGCCTTGTCGGCACCGGGGGACGAGACCTGGGTGTTGACGACCATCCCCTCCGTCACCGAGAGGGTGCACGACGCCTGGGGCTTCATGTGCCCGGGCGGGCCCTGCATCTGCCGCAGCGAGCCGTCCGGTCCCGGCAGGAACACCTCGACGAGACATTGTCTGCAGGCACCCACGGGTGCCAGCAGCGGGTGGTCGCAGAACCGCGGGATCTGAACGCCGACCTGTTCGGCAGCGCGGATGACCAGGGTGTTCTTGGGAACATTGACCTCGATGCCGTCGATGGTGACGGTCACCAGGTCGCTCTTCTCGACGCCGGTGGCCGAGCCTGTGGTGACGGTCATGCGCTGGCTCCCTGCTCTGCGAAGGCCGTCGACGCTGCGGGGTCGAATGGGCAGCCGCCGTGCGTGAGGTGAGCGAGGTACTCGTCGCGGAAGTACGCGATCGAGCTCGAGATGGGGCTGACCGCGCCGTCCGCGAGCGCGCAGAACGAGCGGCCCAGGATGTTGTCGCACTGGTCGAGGAGGATCTCGAGGTCGGCCTCGGTGCCCTCACCCTTCTCGAGCCGGTCGAGGATCTGCACCAGCCACCACGTGCCCTCCCGGCACGGGGTGCACTTGCCGCAGGACTCGTGCTTGTAGAACTCGGTCCATCTGAGGACGGCGCGCACGACGCAGGTGGTCTCGTCGAAGATCTGCAGGGCGCGGGTACCGAGCATCGAGCCGGCTGCCCCTACGCCTTCGAAGTCCAGGGTGACGTCGAGATGCTCTGCGGTGAGCAGCGGGGTGCTCGATCCGCCAGGGGTCCAGAACTTGAGCTCGTGTCCCGCGCGCATCCCGCCGGCCAGGTCGATCAGCTGGCGCAGGGTGATGCCGAGCGGGGCTTCGTACTGGCCCGGGGACTTGACGTGGCCGGAGAGCGAGAAGATCCCGTATCCGGTTGACGAGCTCTTCTCGTACTTGGTGCCCATCGACGCGAACCAGTCGGGGCCGTTGGCGACGATGCTCGGCACCGACGCGATCGACTCGACGTTGTTGATGACGGTCGGGCTTGCGTAGAGGCCGGCGACCGCCGGGAACGGCGGCCGAAGTCTGCGGTTGGCCACGACGGCCCTCGAGCGAGTCGAGCAGTGCGGTCTCCTCGCCGCAGATGTACGCGCCTGCTCCGACGTGGACCACCAGGTCGAGGTCAAAGCCCGAGCCGTGGATGTCCTTGCCGAGGTGACCGGCGAGGTAGGCCTCCTGGACCGCACGCTGGAGGCGGCGTACGACGTGCAGCACCTCGCCTCGCACGTAGATGAACGCCGTGTTGGCCCTGATGGCGTAGGAGCTGATGATGACGCCCTCGACCAGCGTGTGCGGGCTGGCCATCATCAGCGGGACGTCCTTGCAGGTGCCCGGCTCCGACTCGTCGGCGTTGACGACGAGGTATTTCGGCTTGGGGTTGTCCTGCGGGATGAAGCCCCACTTGAGTCCTGTGGGGAACCCGGCTCCGCCACGGCCGCGCAGACCGCTGTCCTTGACGGCAGCGATCACGGCGCCGGGCTCCATCGACAACGACTTCTTGAGCGCGTCGTACCCGCCGCGGGACTCGTAGGCGGCCAGGGTCCAGGACCGCTCCTGGTCCCAGTTGTCGGTGAGCACGGGAGTCAACATGTCCGTCATGCCTTGCCCTCCTCGGCCTTGGTCTCCGACTCGGCGCGCGAAGTGTCGGCCTGCTCCACGGCGTCGGTCTTGTCGTCGGCCTTGGCTGCAGGCCGGGACCCAGGCTTGGGGCCTGGTCCCGCGGCTCTGGACGACGGCGCGGTCCAGCCCTGCTCGCGGGCGATCTTGAGCCCGACCAGTGATGCCGGACCAGCGGACGGCCCCTCGTCAGCGCGGCCGTCGGGGAACCCGGCGAGGACTCGCTCGGCCTCCCGCCACGTGCACAGCCGGGCTCCGCGGGAAGCCTGGACCTCCCTGCCTGCCCTCAGGTCGTCGACCAGCTTGGTGGCAGACGCCGGGGTCTGGTTGTCCATGAACTCCCAGTTGACCATCACCACCGGCGCGTAGTCGCACGCGGCGTTGCACTCGACGTGCTCGAGGGTGATCTTCCCGTCCTCGGTGGTCTCGTCGTTTCCGACGTCGAGGTGGTCCTTCAGCGTTGCGAAGATCTGGTCGCCACCCATGACCGCGCACAGCGTGTTGGTGCAGACCCCCACGTGGTAGTCGCCGACCGGACGACGCTTGTACATGGTGTAGAAGGTCGCAACGCCGCTGACCTCGGCAGTGCTGATTCCGAGGATCTCGGCGCACGCCTCGATTCCCCAAGGAGTGATCTTTCCCTCGGCGGACTGGACGAGATGGAGCATCGGAAGGAGGCCCGAACGCGCGTGCGGGTACCTTGCGGCGATCTCTTTGAGCTCGCCCAGTGTCTGTCCTGACAGTGACATCAGCGGTCCACCCCACCCATCACGGGGTCAATCGAGGCGATCGCGACAATCACGTCGGCGACCTGGCCGCCTTCGCTCATCACGCTGGTCGCCTGGAGGTTCGTGAACGACGGGTCGCGGAAGTGCGCCCGGAACGGTCGGGTGCCGCCGTCGGAGACGACATGCGCGCCGAGTTCGCCGCGTGGCGACTCGATCGGCACGTAGGCCTGACCAGCGGGAACCCGGAAACCCTCGGTCACCAGCTTGAAGTGGTGGATCAGGGCCTCCATCGACTCGCCCATGATGTGCTTGATGTGATCGAGGCTGTTGCCCATGCCGTCACTGCCGATCGCGAGCTGGCTGGGCCACGCGATCTTCTTGTCGGCGACCATCACGGGCGCACCCTCGAGCTTCGAGAGCCGGGCCGCGCACTGTTCGACGATGCGCAGCGACTCGTGCATCTCGTTGAGGCGGACCCGGAAGCGTCCATAGGCGTCGCAGGTGTCCCACGTCTGTACGTCGAACTCGTATTCCTCGTAGCCGCCGTATGGCTGCGTCTTCCGGAGGTCCCACGGGTAGCCACTCGCCCGGAGCGGTGGACCGGAGAGGCCCAGCGCCAGGCATCCGGCGAGGTCGAGGTGGCCGACGCCCTCCAGCCGGGCCCGGAAGATCGGGTTGGCGTTGCAGAGCTCGGCGTACTCCTTCAGGCGTTTGTTCATCAGCTTGACGAAGCCACCGATCTCGTCCAGCGCCCCGTTGGGCAGGTCCTGGGCGACGCCGCCGGGGCGGATGAAGCCGTGGTTCATCCGCAGGCCGGTGATCAGCTCGAACAGGTCGAGGACCAGCTCACGCTCGCGGAAACCGATCGTCATCACGGTAAGCGCGCCGATCTCCATGCCGCCGGTGGCGATGCAGACCAGGTGTGAGGAGATCCGGTTGAGCTCCATCAGGAGCACCCGCATGACCCTGGCCTTCTCGGGGATGTCGTCCTCGATGTCGAGCAGCCGCTCGACGCCCATGCTGTACGTCGCCTCGTTGTAGAACGGCGACAGGTAGTCCATCCGCGTGCAGAAGGTGACGCCCTGGACCCAGGTGCGGTACTCCATGTTCTTCTCGATGCCGGTGTGGAGGTAGCCGATGCCGCACCGGGCCTCGGTGACCGTCTCGCCCTCGAGCTCGAGGATCAGCCGCAGGACGCCATGGGTCGAGGGGTGCTGGGGGCCCATGTTGACCACGACCCGCTCGTCGGCCTCCTCTGCGATGCCTTCCACGACGCTGTCCCAGTCCTGGCCGGTCACGGTGAAGACCCGGCCCTGGTTGGTGTCCGACGCGCCCGCGTAGAGATCGTCTGTGCCTTTGGTTGTGCTCATCAGCTGTAGGACCTCCGTTGGTCCGGTGGCGGGATCGAACCGCCCTTGTACTCCACTGGGATGCCTCCCAGGGGATAGTCCTTGCGTTGCGGGTGCCCGGGCCAGTCGTCGGGCATCAGGACGCGCGTGAGCGCGGGGTGGCCGTCGAACACGATCCCGAAGAAGTCCCAGGTCTCGCGTTCGTGCCAGTCGTTGGTCGGGTAGATGCCGACGGTGCTCGGGATGTGCGGGTCCGCGTCGGGGCAGGTCACCTCGAGCCGGATCCGGCGGTTGTGGGTCATCGAGAGCAGGTGGTAGACCGCGTGCAGCTCGCGGCCGGTGTCCTCGGGGTAGTGCACGCCGCTGACCCCGGCGCAGAACTCGAAACGCAGCATCGGGTCGTCACGCAGCAGCTTCGCGATCGTCGGCAGGTCCTCGCGCCGGACGTGGAAGGTGATCTCGCCACGATGTACGACGACCTTCTCGAAGCCCATGCTCGCCTCGAGCGAGTCGGCCACTTCGTCCCACCAGCCGCCGTACGGACGCTGGGCGGGCGGCGGGAACTCGACCGGCTTGACGAGTCCGCCGTATCCGGAGGTGTCGCCGGTCCCGGTGACGCCGAACATGCCCGTGCGGACGCCGATCTGCTCCACCTGGGAGTCGGCCCCTGTCTCGGACGGAGGCTCGGTCGGCGGGATGTTCTCCGGCGACTGGTCGACCGCGCGCTGGTCGGGCGCCTGGGTCGGCTCGACCTGCTTGTCCTGCTTGTCCTGCTTGTCGGGGTCTTCGGTCGGGCTCATCGCAGCAGACCCTTCACGTCGGAGGTCGGCAGTGCGTTGAGTGCCTCGGTCTCGAGGTCCTTGATCTGGGCGAGCCGGTTGGCCCCGAGCTTGCCGGTCTTGACCTGGTCGTGGAGCTTGAGGATCGCGTCGATGAGCATCTCGGGTCTGGGCGGGCAGCCGGGCAGGTACATGTCGACGGGGACGACGTGGTCGACACCCTGGACGATCGCGTAGTTGTTGAACATCCCGCCGGAGCTGGCGCACACGCCCATCGCGAGCACCCACTTGGGCTCTGCCATCTGGTCGTAGATCTGGCGAAGGACGGGTGCCATCTTCTGGCTGACCCGGCCGGCCACGATCATCAGGTCAGCCTGGCGCGGGCTGGCCCGGAACACCTCCATGCCGAACCGGGCGAGGTCGTACTTCGGGCCTCCCGACGTCATCATCTCGATCGCGCAGCAGGCAAGGCCGAAGGTTGCCGGCCAGAACGACGCCTTTCGCATGTAGCCGGCAACGCCCTCGACCGTGGTCAGCAGGACGCCGCTCGGCAACTTCTCTTCAATACCCACGCCGATCGCCTCTCAGTCCCAGTCCAGCCCGCCGCGACGCCAGACATAGGCGTAGGCGACGAAGACGGTGGCGATGAAGATGACCATCTCGGCGAGGCCGAAGAACGCCATCACGTCGAAGTTCACGGCCCACGGGTAGAGGAAGATGATCTCGATGTCGAAGACGATGAACATCATCGCGGTGATGTAGTACTTCACCGGGAACCGGCCGCCGCCGGCCGGCTGCGGGGTCGGCTGGATGCCGCATTCGTAGGAGTCGAGCTTGGCTCGGTTGTAGCGCTTCGGGCCGGTCAGGCTGCTGACCACGACGGAGAACACCGCAAAGCCGCCAGCGAGGATCGCCAACGCCAGCACGGGTGTGTAGAGCTCCATCTCCCTCTCCTCCTCTGTCTCGTTGATCGAGCTTGTCGAGATCCCCGAGCCTCAGGCTCTGGGTGCCGCCTTGCTCAGTGCGTTGATCACGCGATCCATCGCGTCACCGTCACGCGCGTCGGTGAGGTTGGCCATCAGTTTCAGCATGAACCGCATCAGCGTCGGTCGCGGCAGCCCGTACTTGGTCGCCTGCTTCATGAACGACGGGTTGCCGATCATCTTGGCGAAGACCCGGCCGAGCGTGAAGTACCCGCCGTACGCCTGGTCAAGTTGGGCAGCGTACCCGTGCAGCACCTGCTCGCGGCCGGGGCCCTCCGGCCGGGCGAGCGCCTGCACGATCGTCTCGGCCGCGGTGTGCGCAGCCTCCAGCGCGTAGTCGATGCCCTCGCCGTTGAACGGGTTGGTCATGCCGCCCGAGTCGCCGACGAGCATGAGTCCGCGGCTGTAGTGGGGCTTGCGGTTGAAGCCCATCGGCAGAGCGGCCGACCCCACCCTGCCCACCCGGTTGTCCTCGTCGCGAAAACCCCAGGCCTCCGGCGTGTTGGCGAGCCATCGAGTCAGCGAGTCGCGGTAGTCGACGGACTGGAAGCCCTTGCTGGAGTTGAGCAGGCCGAGCCCGACGTTGGCGGTGCCGTCGCCGACGGCGAAGATCCAGCCGTAGCCAGGCAGCAGGTCGGACCTGCCGGGCTCGCCGGCCCACAGCTCGAGCCAGGACTCCATCCACTCGTCGTCGTGGCGTGGAGTCTCGTAGTAGGCGCGTACGGCGACCGCCATCGGCCGGTTCTCGCGCCGGTCGATGCCGAGCGCCGTGGCCATCCGGGCGCTGACCCCGTCGCCGGCGATCACGATGGGAGCCCGGTAGACGATCTCATCGCCTGCCTTGCGTCCACGTTCGTCGACGGCCCTGGCGCTGACCCCGATGACCTGGCCGGTGCGATCGTCGAAGACCGGGCCACCTACGTTGGTGCGTTCGATCAGTCGGGCGCCGGCCTTCTGTGCATGTCGAGCGAGGATCTCGTCGAACTCCATGCGGGTGCGGACCATGCCGAAGTCGGGGAAGCTGGCGAGCTCGGGCCAGGGCAGCTCGAGCCGGTGACCCGCGCCGACGATCCGCAGACCCTTGTTCTTCTGCCACCCAGGCTGGTCGAGGTCGAGGCCCATGCCGATCAGCTGCTTGACCGCTCGTGGAGTCAGTCCGTCACCGCAGACCTTGTCGCGGGGGAAGGCGGACTTCTCCAGCAGCAGGACGTCGACCCCAGCGTTCGCAAGGTGGTAGGCGGCCGCTGAACCACCGGGTCCGGCACCGACGACGATGACGTCGGCCTGCCGCTCATCCGCGGGCGTCCGACTCATCACACCTCCTTGTCCCGCACTTGCCGCCCTTCATGTGATCTTGTGAAAGCGTTCACATGAGGCGCGCGCCACAGTCTAGGACTCTGCAAGGGCTGGCGCGACCTTGCCCCTGACCTGCGCAATTAGGACACATCGGGCTTGCGATATTGATGCTGGCGTTGAAGCCGGGTCACGCGGTCGCGCGGTGCAGGGCAACGATGCCGCCGGTCAGGTTGCGGATCTGTACGCCGGTCCACCCGGCCTCGGCGATCAGCCTGGCCAAACCCTGCTGGTCGGGCCAGGCCCGGATCGACTCGGCAAGGTAGACGTAGGCGTCGGGGCTGCTCGAAACTGCCCTGCTGATGGCGGGGAGCGCCTTCATGAGGTACTCCATGTAAACGGTGCGGAATGCGCCGTTCGTGGGGTGGCTGAACTCGCAGACGACCAGGCGACCCCCGGGACGGGTCACCCGTCGCAGCTCCTCGAGTCCCTTGCCGGGGTCGACGATGTTGCGCAGTCCGAAGGAGATCGTGACGGCATCGAAGCAGTCGTCGGCGAACGGCAGCTTCGTGCCGTCTCCAGCAGTGAAGGGCAGCCCAGGCCGAGCCTGCTTGCCCACCTTCAGCATGCCCAGCGAGAAGTCGCACGGGACGACAGTGGCGCCGCGGTCGGCGAACGGCTGGCTCGACGTACCGGTGCCTGCAGCCAGGTCGAGCACCAGGTCGCCACGCTCGGGGTCGACCGCGTCGATGACCTCCTTGCGCCAGCGCCGGTCCTGGCCCATCGACAACACGTCGTTGGTCACGTCGTAGCGCTTGGCGACGGCGTCGAACATGCGACGTACGTCGGTCGGCAGCTTGTCGAGTTCGGCACGGGCCACGTGCCCAGCGTAGGAGTGGTCTCGACAGGCTCGACCACCGAGGTGCTGAGAGCAACCAAACTCCCCGGCTAGGCGTCTATGTAGTGAGACTGGAACGAACTGAACGACACGGGGGACGCGATGAAGCTCTGGAGAACGATGCTGCTCACGGTGGTGGTGGTCGCCTTGCTGAGCGCCACCGCGGTCGGCGCGGGGTACGCCGTACGTCACTACTCGGCCGACGGCTCGACACCCAGCGCCCACATCGCCCACGAACTCCCCCACGACTTCGCCGACGACTTCCGAGACGCCTCCAGTGAAGCCCGCGCCCACTCCCACCGCGCCCCCGACCCCCGAGGACGTCTTGTCACCCGGGGATCGTGGCGAGCTGGTACGCGAACTGCAGTCGCGGCTCTACCAGGTGGCATGGCTGCCGGAGCTGACCACCGGCCGCTACGACGCCGACACCACGGCCGCGGTCGCGGGCTTCCAGGACAAGCGCGGCTTCAAGGCGACTGGCAAGGTCGACCAGCGGACCTGGCGCCGACTCGTCAAGATGACCAAGACGCCAACTCACGACCAGATGTACAACATCCTGCACCCCGGCCCGGCGATCCTGGCCAGCGGCAGCGACGGTGAGGACGTCCGCGACCTGCAGGCCCGGCTGAAGCAGATCGCGTGGTACTTCGGCGACGTCACCGGCACCTACGACGCGGCGACGGTCGAGGCGATCAAGGGGTTCCAGGAGAAACGGGTGATCCCGGTGACCGGCGAGGTCGACCAACGCACGATGGACCGGCTGACGGCCATGACCTACGCGCCCACTCACGACCAGATGTACAACATCGAGCCGCAACCCGGCGCGCTGGATCCCCGTTGCCAGGTCGGCCGGGTGCTCTGCATCGACAAGACCAGCCAGACCTTGCGCTGGGTGGTGGACGGTCAGGTGCTGAAGACGGTCGACGTGCGCTTCGGCGGCTCCGCGACCCCGACCCGCGAGGGGCAGTTCTCGGTCTACCTGAAGGACATCGACCACTGGTCGAGGCTCTACGACTCGTCGATGCCGTACTCCATGTTCTTCTCCGGCGGCCAGGCCGTGCACTACTCCTCCGACTTCGCCGCCGTCGGGTACGCCGGCGCCTCGCACGGCTGCGTGAATGTGCGCGACTACGACGGCATCGCCTGGCTCTACGGCCAGGTGCAGGTGGGCGACAAGGTGATCGTCTACTGGTCGTGACCCGGCGATAGGCTCGAGCCGGCTGGCCACCCCAGCCTCCCGGGCTGACCGTCCTTTCGCCGGCTTTCGGGCGCCCAGCGTAGGCTGCGGCTCGTGACCCTGAGCGCGATGCCGGACGAGCCACTCGTCGTCCACACCCGCTTCCTCGATCTTCCCGTCGCCGGACTGCTCGATCTGCTGCCGTCCGATGCCCCCGTCGCGTGGCTGCGCCGGGAGGACGGACTGGTCGGCTGGGGCGTCGCCGCGGTCATCCGTACGTCGGGTCCGACCCGGTTCTCGGACGCGGCGAAGTGGTGGACCGAGCTCGTCGGCCGCGCTGATATCACCGACGAGGTCAACGAGCCCGGCAGCGGGGCGGTGTGCTTCGGCAGCTTCGCCTTCGCCGACGAGCCCGGGCACTCTGTCCTGGTTGTCCCCAGGGTCGTCGTGGGACGTCGCGGTGGGCGGGCGTGGGTCACGACCGTGGGGACTGAGGATCTCGACCAGCCAACGCGGAGTGATCCTCCCGAGGCACCGATCGTCAGCTTCGCCGACGGTGCCCGCAACAGTGAGGAATGGATGACCGTCGTCGGCGACGCGGTCACCCGGATCAACCAGGGTCATCTGGAGAAGGTGGTGCTGGCGCGGGACCTGGTCGCCAAGGCCGATTCCGAGATCGACGTCCGGTGGCCGCTCCGCCGTCTGGTCGCGACCTACCCCATGTGCTGGACGTTCCACGTCGACGGCATGTTCGGCTCGACCCCCGAGATGCTCGTACGCCGCGAACGCGGCCTGGTCACCTCACGGGTGCTGGCCGGCACCATCCGGCGTACCGGCGACGACGAGCACGACCTCGCCCTCGCGGGCGCTCTGGCCCGGTCCTCGAAGGACCTCGAGGAACACGAGTACGCCGTGCGCTCGGTCGCCGAGGCCCTGGAGCCGCACTGCTCGGGCATGAACGTGCCCGACGCGCCGTTCGTGCTGCACCTGCCCAACGTCATGCACCTGGCGACCGACGTCGCCGGGGTGGTGCACGATGCCGAGACCGTCTCGTCGCTGCAGCTCGCGGAAGCGCTGCACCCCTCCGCCGCCGTCGGCGGGACTCCCACCGCCGCCGCGGTTCAGCTGATCGCGGAGATCGAGGGCATGGACCGCGGGCGTTACGCCGGGCCCGTCGGCTGGATGGACGCCAGCGGCGACGGGGAGTGGGGCATCGCCCTGCGCTCGGCCGTCCTCGAGGGCGACACCGTCCGGCTCTTTGCGGGCTGCGGCATCGTCGCCGACTCCGACCCCGAGGCTGAGCTCGCCGAGGCGCAGGCCAAGTTCGTGCCCGTCCGCGACGCCCTCGAGGGTTCCTGAGGGCCTGTGGATGAACGGATGCGCGCTGCCGACATCCGCGACAACCTTGGGTCATGGATCCCGCAGAGGCCCTGCACCAGCTCGGTGGGATCGCTGACCTGCCGAGCCTGCTCGAGTACACCTCGCGTCGAAGCCTGCGCACCGCGCTCGCGAGCAGCGCTGTGGTGCGGGCCTCAAGAGGTCGCTACGCCCTTCCGGGTGCCGATCTCTCCTTGCAGGCAGCTGCCCGCGTGGGAGGCGTGGTCTCACATCTCAGCGCTGCCCAGCACCATGAGTGGGAGCTCATGTGGCCGCCGACCGAGCCATGGATCACCATCGCGCGAACGAGGAAATTCGATTCCACCGAACCGGCGAACATCGTCTACGGCGACCTCGCCGATGAACCGGGCCCGGTCATGAGCAAGCTCGCCACGGTCATCCAGTGCGGCCGCCGGCTGCCCTTCGATCAGGCTCTAGCCGTGGCTGACTCCGCTCTCAGGCACGGCGACGTCTTGGTGGGAGACCTGCGCTCCGCTGCTGCTTCCGTCACCGGCAAGGGTGGCCCCGCCGTCCGGCGGGTGGCGACCGAGGCCAACGCGCTGGCGGCGAACCCGTTCGAGTCCGCGCTGCGCGCGGTGGCCCTCGACGTACCTGGGCTGCATGTTGTGCCGCAGCATCCGATCGCGATGTGTGACTACGTGATCCACCCCGATCTGGTCGACGTCGACCGCCGGATCGTCCTCGAGGCCGACTCCTGGATCCACCACGCCAGCCGGGCCGGCCACAAGTCAGACTGCGAGCGCTACAACTTCCTGGTGCTGGACGGCTGGTTGCTGCTGCGCTACGTGTGGGAGCAAGTCATGCTGCATCCGGACCAGGTGCGTGCCGACCTTGTGAATGCGGTGGCGGCCCGGCCACTCAGACGGCGATCCGCGTGAAATGTGCGTGATTCGCTCGCATTTTGCCGAGATTGCCGTCTGAATGGCCGCCCTCGTCAGCGGCGGCGGACGAGGAGCACGGCCAGCACGCAGGGCAGTGGCGCGAAGTCGGCGAGGGTGAGGCCGTGGTCGCGAGAGATCGTGAGCAGGACGGGGCCCTCGACCGGTTTGTTGGCGATCAGCCAGGCCACGACCGCGGCGGCGAGGACGGCGTACGACAGCAGACCAGGGCGCAGGGCGGCCCAGGCGGTGACCGCCAGCAGCACCACGATGGCAGCGATCGCGGTGTTGAGACCAGGCACCGCGCTACAGGTCGGCGCCGTCGTCGAGTCGGATCCAGGACTGTCCGGTCTTCTCGACGAACACGTTCATGTGCCTCTCGAGGATGTCGTGGGCGTCCTTGGTGTAGATCCGGTCGTGGATCGAGATGTTGACCGGTGCCTTGACGGCCCGGACGAAGTCGACCGCCTCGGAAGCCTTCAGCCAGGGCGCGCTGGCAGGGGCGCACAGGACGTCGACGTCCTCGCCCGGGAGCTCGAGCGCATCCCCAGGGTGGAAGATCTTCTGCCCGCCAGTGGTGACCACGTAGCCGGAGTTGTCGAACCTCGGGAACTCGGGGTGGATCACGGCGTGCAGCTTGCCCACCACGCGCACCGGAAGGCCGGCGTCGAAGGTGTCGCCTGGCGCGACCACGGACACCCGCTCAGCGAGGTCTGGAGCCTCCTTGCGGATCTGCGCCTCGACGGCGGCAATGGTGTGGATCGGCGCGTCGATCTGGCGTAGGAGCTCGGCGTCCCAGTGGTCGTAGTGCTGGTGGGTGATGAGTACGGCGTCCGCGCCGTCCATCGCCTCGGGGTCGGTGTACATGCCCGGGTCCAGGACCAGGGTGTGACCGTCGTGCTCGATCCGGACACAGGAATGGCCGAACTTCGTGATCCGCATGAGCCCAGCCTAAAGGGGTCGCTGCAACTGCTGGGGCGAGACCACAATCAGACTCATGGCCATCTCCGACATCCGCCCCGCCCTACCGGCCGACGCCGAGGCCCTCACCAGGCTTCACCTGGACTGCTGGGACGACGCGTACACAGGGCTGATCCCCCAGGAGATCCTCGACGCGCGCCGGGACGATGTCGACGCGCGGGTCGAGCGGTGGCGCGCCATCGTCGGCCAAGGCAGCACGATTCTCGCCGAGCACGACGGTGATCTGATCGGGTTCGCCAGCGCCGGACCCGGCCGCGACGACGGGCCGCCCGACGTACATCTCGAGCTCCAGGCGATCTACGTCCGCGCCGCCCACTGGGGCACCGGACTCGGCCACGCCCTCCTCGCCCGGGCCGTCGGTGACGCGGAGTGCTACCTGTGGGTCCTCGACGGCAACGACCGCTCCATCACGTTCTACGAGCGACACGGCTTCCGGCCCGATGGCGGCGCCAAGGACGCCCCCGAAGGTCGCCACGTCCGGATGGTCCGTGCCAAAAGGAACAACGACCAGTCCTTGACATAAAAGCACGTCCGTTCTATTCTCGGAAGCGTGAGCAAGGGCCTGGAGACGAAGACGGCGATCCTCGGCGAAGCGCTGCAGATCGCCTCCCAAATCGGCTTCACCGGGCTCACCATCGGCCAGCTGGCCGAGCGGACCGAGATGAGCAAGAGCGGCCTGTTCGCCCACTTCCGGTCCAAGGAGCAGCTCCAGCTGCAGACCCTGGAGCACGCTCGGCGGCGTTTCACCGACACCGTGGTCCGCCCGACACTCGTCGCGCCGCGGGGCGAGAAACGGGTGCGCGAGCTGTTCGAGCGATGGCTCGACTGGGAGACCGACGCCCTGGTGGGCGGCTGCATCTTCGTCACCGCCTCGATCGAGTACGACGACCGACCCGGCCCGATGCGCGATGCCCTGGTCCGTGACCAGCGGGACTGGAGCGAGATGATCGCAACGGTTGCCGCCACCGCGGTGAACGAGGGCGACTTCAGTCCCGACGTCGACGTCGATCAGTTCTCGTTCACGCTGCAGGGGCTGATGCTCGCCTACCACCATCTCGCGCGGCTGTTGCATGACCCGCGGGCGATCGAACACACCCGCGCCGCGTTCGAGCAGCTGCTCGTCGCCTCCCGCCCCCACTGACCCGACCAACCTCGAGGAGTTCGTTATGTTTCGTTCACAGAAAAGCACGATCGTTCGTGTTTCTAGTCTTGCCCGCCGGATGTTCTTCCGCGGCGCGGACCTGCTCACCCCTGGCCTCGCCGGTCGGATCGCGCGCGACCTGTGGTTCAGCGTGCCGCCGAAGCTGACCGCCACATCCCCTGCCGCCCGGCGCCGAGCCGTTCGTGGTCGAGTCGCTCGGGGCCCAGGTTCGCGGTCACGTCTGGGGCGATGGCCCGGTCGTCTACTTCGTGCACGGTTGGGGCGGGCGCGGCTCGCAGTTCACTTCGTACGTCGAGCCGCTGGTGGCGGCGGGGTACCGGGTGGTGCTGTACGACGCTCCGGCTCACGGCGACTTCGGCCCACGGTCCAGCGGGGCCACGGCGCACCCACGGCGTCGAGTTCGGCAAGGCCCTGGACGCGGTGTCCGCCAGGTTCGGCCCGGCACACGCCGTCGTCGCGCACTCCCTCGGGGCGATCTCGACCTACCTCACCCTGCGCTTCGGCTGGCTCTCCACCGAACGTCTGGTGCTGATGGCACCCATGGTCCGGGCCGTGCCCCTCTTCGACCAGTTCCAGCGCGCCCTCGGCTTCGGCAGTCGCACCCGGCGGGCGTTCGACCGGCATCTCGACGCCTTCGTCGGCATCCCGATGGCCGAGTTCGACGCGTTGGTCCAGGCCGCGCACAGCGAGCCGGTGCCGACCCTGATCGTGCACGACTCCGGTGACCGGCAGACGCCGTACGCCGACGCCGTCCGCCTCGTTGACGGCCTGCCGGACGCCCGACTGGTGACCACCGACGGACTCGGCCACCGCAAGATCCTGCGGGACGAGCGCGTCCTGCGCGAGGTCATGGCGTTCGTCGACGGTCGGGAGGAGGCTCGGGCGGGCGCTGCCTGAGGTCTACGCGGTCAGGTGGTGCACGAAGCACCAGCGCCAGTCCTCGTCGGGCTCGGCCGACTCCACGACCGGGTGCGTCGAGTCCCGGAAGTGGGCGCTGGCGTGCTGCATGGGCGACGAGTCACAGCAGGCCACATTGCCGCAGGCCAGGCACTGCCGCAGGGCCACCCACCGGTAGCCCTCCTCGACGCAGCGGGCGCAGACCGGCTCGGAGGCGGTCTCGACGGCGGGGAAGGCAACCAGGTCGTCGCACACGTCACCGGGCCGGCTTCGGGAGGTGTACTCGTTCCTGAGCGACGCGCGGTCGCGGGACGCGTGGTCGAGCATCGACTCCTCGACGTCCAGCATCGACAGCACCTCCGCGACGATGGACGACGCAGCCTTCCCTGCGCTCCGGATCTCCAGCACCCGAGCGCGCTCGGCCTCGATCATCGCCGTCCGGACCCGGGTGTACTGCTCGCTCGGCGTCTCGCGCTCGCTGACCGTGCCGAGCCGCTCCCAGGCGGCGAAGTTCCGCTCGTCGATCCGTTGGCGGATCAGCTCACGGATGCCGTGCTCGTCGTCCAGCTCCTGGCGCTCGAGCTCCTCCAGGCCGGCCTTCGATGCTTGCTGGAGCAGCGTCGCGCGGGCCAGCGCGTCGTCCCTCGGGTCTGGTCCCGGCACCCGCAGCCGCCGGGCCACCCACGGCAACGACAGGCCCTGGATGAACAGGGTGCCGGCCACGACGGTGAACGCGATCAGGAGCAGGATCTCGCGATGCGGCGTCTCCTCCGGGATGAGGAACGCCGCCGCAAGCGTGACCACCCCGCGCATCCCAGCCCAGCCGAGGACGAAGGTGTAGCGCCACGGCGGACGGATGCCGGTCTCCGGATCGGGTCCTGGCCGGATCAGCAGGTAGCGGGCGGGGAACACCCACAGCATGCGCAGGAGTACGACGGCCAGAAGGGTGAGCGTGCACACCGCGACGATCCGGCCCAGGGACAGCTCACTGTCGCCGACGTCCTCCAGGATCCAGCGGGCCTGCAGCCCGATCAGCATGAAGACGGTGTTCTCGAGGACGTAGGCGATCGTGCGCCAGTTCATCCGTTCCGCGATCCGCGACTGCGCGGTCTGCAGGATCTGCGCCTTGTGCCCGAGCAGCAGGCCGGCCACAACGACGGCGATCACGCCTGAGGCGTGCACCTTCTCCGCTGCGATGTAGCTGGCGAACGGGACGACGAACGAGATCGCGGTGTCGAGGATCGGGTCGGTGATCCGTTTGCGCAGCTTGGCGACCAGCAGGAACGTCAGGAACCCGATGACGATGCCGCCGCCGGCCGCGAGGACGAAGTCGGCGCCGACGCGCCACAGTTGGGCGGCCCCGGCGCCGCCGATGGCCGTTCGCAGCGCGACCAGCGCCGTGGCGTCGTTGAGCAGCGACTCGCCCTCGAGGATCGTGACGATCCGCCTGGGCAGCCCGATCCTTCGGGCGATCGCGGTCGCGGCCACCGCATCGGGAGGCGCGACCACCGCGCCGATCGCGAACGCAGCCAGCCAGGGGATGTCTGGAAGCAAGTGCGTGGACCAGGACGCCGACTCCGAGTGTCGTGAACACCACCAGCCCGACGGAGAGCAGCAGGATCGCTCGCCGGTGGGTGTTGAAGTCGACCAGGGACGTCTGGATCGCGGTGGCGTAGAGCAAGGGCGGCAGCAGGCCCAGCAACACGACCTCTTCGTGGAGGTGCACCGTCGGCACGCCCGGCACGTACGAGGCCGCCACGCCGGCCACGATCAGCAACAGCGGCGCGGGGACATCCAGGCGCTCGGCCAGCGCGGTGGCCGCAAGTACGGCGACCGCAAGGGCGACGAGGTAGAAGGCGATCTCCACGCGGCCATTGTGGCCCGCCGATGGGTCAAGCCGGCTGGGCCACCCAGACCATGGGATCGCCCCAGCCCAGCTCCTCGATCCCGTGCCTGCCGAACGCGAGCACGACGAGGGTCCGGCGGTGGGCCGCGAAGGTGAGGACGTGGGCGATCATGCCGCCGTACGTGAACACCTCGGCCGGCTCACAAAGCGCGTCGACGAAGGTGTCGTCGAGCCGATTGGCCTCGACCACCTCGCGCACATGGCTGAGGTACGTCGGCGCCTCGGCGGCGAGCCGCTGGCGCATGCTGGACAGAGACTCATGCTCCTCCACCGACCAGTCGTAGTCGCGGCTGGCCATCGCGGCGTTCCACATCCCCATCTGGCCGATCAGGCGGGAGAGGAGCGACCGGATCGTCTGCGGGTCGTCGTCGACGTCGAGCACGATCACCTGGTCGAGCTGTTCGTCGGTCAGTCGTTCGGCTACTCGCACCATCTCGCCGGTCAGCCAGATGTGGTGCTCGACCATCTTGGTCAACAGTTCCATTGCAGTCACCTTGTCCCTCGACGGGAGGCGGAGGCCTCCCGGCGGATAGAAGTGGACGCCGCTGGGGGCGTCGATCTGGGTGCGGCCGGGCTTCGCGCGCCAGGCCTTGGGCGTCGCGCCGTACGCCTTGGTGAAGGCGCGGGTGAACGCTTCGTGGGACCCGTAGCCCGCCTCGACCGCGATGTCGATCAGCGGGGCCTTGGTCGTGATCATCCGGTACGCCGCCGCTCCAGCAGGATCCGTCTCCGGAAGGTGCTGGGCGGCTCGCCCGCGACCGAACGGATCATCCGGTCGAAGTGGTACCGCGAGAAGTGCATGCGCGCGGCCAGATCGGCACCGTTGCTGTCGTGATCGTCCAGCGCCTCGGTGAGGTGGTCGACGAACTCGACGAAGGTGTCTGCGGCAACGCTCATGTCAGCCATCCTCCGGTCTCCGCGCCAAGCTGGTTTGATCCTGATTGCTCAGCGGAGGGTCGCGACTCCGGACATGTAGTTCGTGGCATAGGTGAGAGTGAGTGACTCGCCTGGTGGCAACAGAGCCGATGCAGCCTGGCGGATGCGATCGCCCTCGACGTGAACACTGACGTGCACGGGGCGGTCGGCCGGGATCTCGAACGTCATGGTGCCCCAGTAGACGACGTAGTGGCGCCCGTCGATGCTCACGATCGGCGGGATCTTCGCCTTCAGCGTCGAGTTCCCGCTGGTCAGGTTGAACTGGAGCAACCGCCTGGATCCGGTGTGGTGGTCGACGTACGGGATGGCCATGGGTGCTGCCGCCGGCCCTGGAGCCGGAGGTGGGCCAACCGAGTCGGGCTGGGGTGCCGGCTGCTTCTGTCGCCGCTCGAGATCGGCCAGGTAGTCCGCCATCGGGTCGTCCATCGCTCGATCATCCCCCAACGGACCCGAGGGCCCGGATCCGGGCGTCGAGGTCGCGGCGGTTGTCACGGCGTACGACGGCCTCCACGACCTCGATGCCGCCGTTGGGGCTGGCCAGCGCGTGCTGGAGTTCGGCGAGGGAGTCGACTCGCCAGTGCGGCGTGCCGGTGGCGGCGCAGAGGCTGGAGAGATCGACGTGGTGGGGGGTGCCGAAGAGCCGGTCGTAGCGGTCGGCGTACTGCTCGGAGCCTTGTTCCAGCATCGCGAAGATCGAGCCGCCGTCGTCGTTCACCACCACGATGGTCAGGTCGGGCCGGGCCTCGTCGGGCCCGAGGATCAGGCCGTTGGCGTCGTGCAGGAAGGTCACGTCGCCCATCAGCGCGAAGCTGCGGGTGCTGCTCGGCCTGCCGAGGGCGGCGCCGACGGCCGAGGAGATCGTGCCGTCGATCCCGGACAGGCCGCGGTTGGCGATGACCTTGCGACGTGCGCCCACCTCGTAGCGCGGCACCATCAGGTCGAGGTCGCGGATCGGGCTGGAGGCGCCGACGAACAGCAGGCCGTGGGCCGGCAGCGCCGCGGCGACAGCCCCGGCCACGCGATGCGGCGTGAGGGCTCCCTCGCCGTCCAGCAACGCGTCGAGGCGCCGGGCGAGGTCGCGGTCGGCGCCTCGCCAGCGGTCCAGCCATCCGGGATCGTCGGCCCGTTCGGGCTCGGCTCGCTCGAACTGCTCGTCGACGTGGAACGGGCGTCCGGTCCACCAGCCTTTCGTCGCGGCCGACCAGACCTCGACGTCGTCGCGACCGAGCAGCCTGGTGACCGGCCGCGAGAGGGTCGGGTGTCCGAACACGATCACCCGCTCGATCTCCTGACCGAGGTCGCCGTCGAGCAGGAGTCGGTAGCAGCGCAGGGCGTTGTCGCCCGTACGGGAGCCGCTCGTGGGCTCGGCGAAGAGGGGCCAGTTGGCACTCTCGGCCAGGACTCGCGCGGGCGGGCCGGCGTCGTCACCCGCTACCACCACCGTCCGGGGGCCCGAAGTGACGGTTCGCGGGGCCACAACTGCCCGCTCGCGGGGCCGGACCTGCCAGCTCGTGGGGTCGGGGGTCCAGCGGTCGGTCGGCATGAGGGGATCGTCGAACTGGACGTTGAGGTGCCAGGGGCCGGAACCGGTGGCGCAGGTCGGCCAGATCGGCGTTCGGAGGGGTCGGCAGGGTCGGCACTCAGGTCGAGCGAACGGGACGGCGGCTCCGAAGATCCCGACCTGGTCGGTGGTCTGGTTGGCGTTGGTGCCGCGCAGCCTGGCCGGCCGGTCGGCGGTCACGACGACCAGCGGGACGCCGGCATGGGCCGCCTCGAGGACGGCCGGGTGCAGGTTGGCGACCGCCGTCCCGGACGTGCAGATCACCGCCGCGGGCCCACCGGTCTTGGCCAGTCCGAGCGCGAGGAAGCCGGCGGTACGTTCGTCGATCCGGGTGTGCAGCCGCAGCAGACCCGCTTCGCCGGCGTCGTACACCGCGAACGACAGCGGAGCGTTGCGGGAGCCCGGCGCGAGCACCACCTCGGTCACGCCCGCGGCCAGGAGCGTCCCGACGACCTCTCGAGCCAGCCGCGTCGAGGGGTTCGTCATGTCCGGCGATCCTGCCGCAGGGCGCGGACCTCGGCCAGTCGCCGCTCCCACAGCGCGACCCTGTCGTGGGGCGCGGCGACGGCGGCGAGCGCGGCCGGGTCGACCTCTGGTGCGCCGACCGGCAGCGACCCGTCGACGGGCAGCAGCGACTTCGTCACGACGTCCCCGGTCAACAGCTGCACGGTTGCGAGCCCGCACGCGTAGGGCAGCTCGGGCAGCGCGGCCGCGAGCGCCACTCCCGCGGAGATGCCGATCGAGGTCTCCAGAGCACTCGACACCACGACGGGCAGGCCGATGTCCTCGGCGATCCGCAGGCAGGCACGCACCCCGCCCAACGGCTGCACCTTGAGTACGGCGATGTCGGCGGCCTCGAGGTCTCTGACCCGGTACGGGTCCTCGGCCCGGCGGATCGACTCGTCGGCGGCGATGGGGACGTCGACGGCGCGTCGTACGACAGCCAGCTCCTCGACCGTGGCGCACGGCTGCTCGACGTACTCCAGTCCGCCGGCGGCCCGGTCCAGGCTCCGGATCGCGGTGACGGCCCCATCGACGTCCCAGCCGCCGTTGGCGTCGACCCGGATCTTCGCGCCCGGCCCGAGCGCGTCGCGGACCGCCTCGACCCGAGCCTGGTCGTCACCGAGGGTCTGGCCGGGTTCGGCGACCTTGATCTTGGCCGTGGTGCAGCCGCCGTTCGCCGCGATCTGGTGCGCCCGTTCGGGACCGACCGCCGGGATGGTCACGTTGACCGGGATCCGGTCGCGCAGCGGCGCCGGCCAGTCCCCCGCTGCGGCCTCCTCGGCGCAACGCAGCCAGGGCTCGGCCACCCGGGCGTCGTACTCCAGGAAGGGGCTCCACTCGCCCCAGCCCGGTCCGCTGCTCCGCTGGCCGCGGATCAGCATGCCCTCGCGGACCGTGATGCCCCGGAACCTGGTCCGCATCGGGATCGAGAACGTCTGGATCCCCGGTGATCGAGCTTGCGCCGCCGATCGAGCCTGCCGCCGAGGCCTCGACATCCCAACAGCCCGACCCGGTCGAGCTTGCCGTTGGCCAGCAGTGGCAGTGCGGCGACCTGCCGGAGCTGCCGGGGCGCCCAGGCCCGCGGGTGTACCGCGCCGACCCAGTCGCGCGCCTCCTCGAGCGTGATCGCACCGACGACGAACGCCACCACCTGCTGGCCCCACTCGTCGTCGGGGACGCCGACCACGGCGACGTCCTCGACCCCGGGATGCTCGCGGAGCCGGGCGGCGACGGCCGGGGTCGGCACCTTGACGCCGCCGGAGACCACCACGTCGTCGAGCCGCCCGATGACCCGCAGCCGCCCGTCGTCGAAGGTCCCGAGGTCGGAGGTGAGGAACCAGCCATCCACCAGGGTCTCGGCCGTGAGCTTCGGATCGCCGTCGTACCTCTCGAAGAGCATCGGGCCGCGAAGCGCGATCCGCCCCTCCGTCCCGATGCGGACCTCGACCCCTTCGAGCGGCACGCCGTCGTACACGCAGCCACCCGCCGTCTCGCTCGAGCCGTACGTCGCCACCACCCGCACGTCAGCCGACTCGGCCCGGCGGCGCAGGTCCGGGTCGATCGGGCCTCCGCCGAGCAGGATCGTGTCGAAGCGCCGCAGCCGCGCTGCGTCCGACCCGAGCAGGCGATGGAGCTGGGTCGGGACCAGCGACGTGTAGAGCCGGGTCCCGGCCGGTGGTGACCATCGCGAGTCCATCCCGTCGAGGCCGGGCACGGGGTCGAACCCGGCCAGCAGCGATCGCACGACCACCTGCAGCCCCGCGACGTACGACGGGGGCAGCGCGAGCACCCACAAGCCCCGGGCCTCCGAGCCGGTCGGTCGCAGCGGCGGCCGAGGCCAGCACCGCGGACCGGGACAGCACCACCCGTTTCGCAGCGCCCGTCGAACCCGAGGTCTCGATCAGCACGTGGTCGGGCTCGTCGGCGGCGAGCCAGTCCCGCAGCGCCGCGACGGCGTCGGGCGCCTGGTCGCCCAACCGGAGGTAGCTCACGCGACGCACGCTATCCCCGGATGCTTGAATGACCGACGATGCCCTCCCTGTCCACACCTGTCCGCCGGCTCTCCTCCCGGACGGCCCAGCCCTCATGAGCAGCCTGGTCTGGACTGACGCCCATCACAGTGAGCTCACCGCGTCGGTACCTCCACGACATCCTCGAGCTCCGCAACCGGGTCTTCGTGGTCGAGCAGCAGTGCTGGTACCAGGACATCGACGGCCTCGACCTGACCCAGGACACTCGGCACCTGTTCGCCGCACAAAGACGACCAATTGGTCGCTTATGCGCGACTGCTGGCGCCGGACGACGCCGGTGCGGTCCGAATCGGGCGGGTGATCATCTCCGCGAGTCTGCGTGGCCAGCGGCTGGGCCACGAGCTGATGACCCGGGCCCTCGGAGCCTGCGCGTCCCACTGGCCCGGCGCCCCGGTCGCCCTGGCCGCCCAGGCACATCTCGTGGACTTCTACGTCGGGCTCGGCTTCGTTGCCGTCAGTGCGCCGTACGACGAGGACGGCATCCCGCACGTCGACATGCTGCTCCCGCCTGCTTGAATTCCTCCCCATGGCAACTCCCGCAGACTGGCTCGCCGGCGCCCGCCCGCGCACCCTGCCCGCAGCCGTCGCGCCGGTGCTCGCGGGTACGGGCGTGGCGGCCTACCTCGACTCGGCGGTCTGGTGGAAGGCACTGCTCGCCCTGGTCGTCTCCCTGGCCCTCCAGGTGGGGGTCAACTACGCCAACGACTACTCGGACGGAGTCCGCGGCACCGACGACGACCGGGTCGGCCCGATGCGCCTGGTCGGCTCCGGGAACAGCCTCGCCGAAGTCGGTGAAGGTCGCCGCGTTCGCCGCGTTCGCGGTCGCTGCGGTGGCCGGGCTGGTGCTGGCCGTGACGACTGCCTGGTGGCTGATCGCGGTCGGCGTCCTCGCCATCCTGGCCGCCTGGTTCTACACGGGAGGCGCCAAGCCCTACGGCTATCTCGGACTCGGCGAGGTGATGGTGTTCGTGTTCTTCGGGCTGGTCGCGGTGGTCGGGACGACGTACGTCCAGTCCGAGTCGTTCGACTTGCCCGCGTTGTACGCCGGTGTCGGACTCGGCGCCCTCATCACGGCCCTGCTGGTGGTCAACAACCTGCGGGACATCCCGACCGACCGGGCCGTCGGCAAACGCACCCTCGCCGTCATGATCGGCGCCGATCGGACCCGCGGCCTCTACGGCCTGCTCACCGCTCGCAGCCGCGGCAGCGGTCGTCGCAGTCGCGGTCGCCACCACGTGGTGGGCGCTGCTCGGGCTGCTGTTCCTCGGCCCCAGCGTCGGCGCGCTCCGGGTGGTCCTTTCGCGCGCGGAGGGGCCGGACCTGATCCCGGTCCTCCAGCAGACCGGCATCGCCGAACTGGTGTGGGCGGTCGGCGTCGCGGCGCCGCTTCTGATCGCGTGAGGGGCTCCGGCGTACGCTGAACACATGTTCTGGTTCATCGTGCTCGTCATCGTCCTGGCGGTCGCCGCCTACAAGTTCCGGGTGCCGCTGCTGGCGAAGATCCTGGGTCAGCCACAGAGCCGGATCGAGCGTCGTCTCAACCGACCGAAGAACTGATCCTCAGGCTGACGGCGCTCTCGACGAGGCTGATGCGTGAGCATGCTGAGGCGATCGAACTGCTGGTGGATCGTCGTCTCGTCGAACTCTTCGGTACGATGATGCGATGGACGGCGGAGAGAGCTCCTGGGACAGCGGCACCTGCAGCATCCACGGGTGCGCCACAGCAGGTCGCCGCCGAGAGCTCGTCGACCCTCGACTACGTGGCGATCGTTGTGGGGGCAACGGCCGGCCTTGCCTTCGTTGCCGGCTGCGCACCGACGCCACCGATGCTCGACGTACGCCTGTTCGCCGACATCGGTTCCGCGGTTCTTGGTGGCCAACCTGATCGCGATGTTCGGCCTCGTGGGTGAGGCGTGTTCACAACCCAGTACCTCCAGTCCGTCTCGGCATGAGCCCGCTTCGCGCGGCCCTGTGGAGCCTCGCCCCGACCGTTGTCGTGATGGCGGCCGCCCCGGTGGCTGTGGCCTGGCGGGGCGGGTGGGCGCCCTGTTGGTGGCCGCCGGATCGTTCGCCGTGGCCGCCGTGGGTTCCTGGTGCGGACCGGGGTGGGCGACGACAGCCTGCGGGACATCCCGACCGACCGGGCCGTCGGCAAACGGACCCTCGCGGTGATGATCGGCGCCGATCGGACCCGTGGCCTCTACGGCCTGCTCACGCTCGCAGCCGCGGCCGCGGTCGTCGCAGTCGCGGTGGCCACCACGTGGTGGGCGCTGCTCGGGCTGCTGTTCCTTGGCCCCAGCCTCGGCGCGCTCCGGGTTGTCCTTTCGCGCGCCGAGGGGCCGGACCTGATCCCGGTCCTCCAGCAGACCGGCATCGCCGAACTGGTGTGGGCGGTCGGCGTCGCGGCGCCGCTTCTGATCGCGTGAGGGGGTCCGGCGTACGCTGACCACATGTTCTGGTTCATCGTGCTCGTCATCGTCCTGGCGGTCGCCGCCTACAAGTTCCGGGTGCCGCTGCTGGCGAAGATCCTGGGCCAACCACAGAGCCGGATCGAGCGGCGTCTCAACCGACCGAAGCACTGATCCTCAGGCTTCAGTCGGCCGGTTCGACCCACTCGCCGCTGGCGGCGAACTTCTCCAGCGTCGTGGTGTACGGCGCGATGTCGATGTCCTGCGCGGCCAGCCAGCCGTCGTCGTAGTAGGTGTTCGCGTAGCGCTCGCCCCCGTCGCAGAGCAGGGTGACGACCGACCCGGTCTCGCCCGAAGCACGCATGGCCGCGACCTGGCGAAGCGACCCCCACAGTGCGGTGCCGGTCGAGCCGCCGACGCTGAGCCCGGTCAGCGTCGTACACCAGCGCGCCGCGGCGATCGACGCGGCGTCCGGGACCGACAGCATCGCGTCGACCACGGACGCCTGGAACGATGCCTCCACCCGTTGGCGGCCGATTCCCTCGATCCGGGACGGCAGGGCCGTGGTCGCCGTGTCGTCGCCGGCGCAGTACCCCTCGAAGAACGCGGAGTTCTCCGGGTCCACGACGAGTAGCCGGGTGTCGTGCCTCAGGAAGCGGACGTAGCGGCCGATCGTCGCGGACGTGCCACCCGTGCCGGCGCCCACCACGATCCAGGCCGGGACCGGATGCCGCTCGTGCGCAAGCTGCTCGAAGATCGACTCGGCGATGTTGTTGTTGCCGCGCCAGTCGGTCGCCCGTTCGGCATAGGTGAACTGGTCCATGTAGTGACCGTTGGTCTCGGCAGCCAGCCGTCGCGCCTCGTCGTACATCCGGGAGGCAGAGTCGACGAAGTGGCACTTGCCTCCATAGAAGGTGATCAGGTCGACCTTCTCCTGCGACGTCGAACGCGGCATCACGGCAATGAACGGCAGGCCGAGCATCCGGGCGAAGAAGGCCTCGGACACGGCCGTGGAACCCGACGACGCCTCGATGATCGTGGTGCCCTCGCAGATCCAGCCGTTGCACAGTCCGTAGAGGAACAGCGAACGGGCGAGCCGGTGCTTCAGGGAGCCGGTCGGGTGGACGGACTCGTCCTTGAGATAGAGGTCGATCCCCCAGTCGCCGGGCAGCGGGAAGACGTGCAGATGGGTGTCGGCCGAGCGGTTGGCGTCGGCCTGGACGCGGCGGATGGCCTCGCTCAGCCAGGCCCGCGCGTCGGCGTCCGAGTGGTCTTCCGCTCGGCACGCGTCAGTCGACATCTTCCTTTGCCTTCTTCTGCTCGAAGGCCACCGCGGCCCGCTCCGCCCTCCGCTCGACGACCCGGGCGAAGTTCTCGCGGTAGCGGTTCAGGAGGAAGTAGGAGCCGATCCCGGAGATCACCAGCGCGATCAGGAACGCGATCATGACGTCCACCGTCTCGTCGAACAGGAGCCACACCCCGACGACCACTCCAAGGGATGCGACGAGCAGCAGAACCCGCAGGACGGTGTAGATCACAAACTCCTTCACGAGAACAGGGTAGTTCCGTTGGCATCTGGAACTACATTGGAGGGGTGTTCAAGTTCGTCATCGTCGTACTGCTGTTCGCGGCAGCGACCTACCTGCTGGTCCGGCTCATCGAGCGCCGCGGCGTTTCCCGCCCCGGACCGTCCGCGCCCACCCAGAGGCCACTCGGCCCCGATGACGACCCCGACTTCATCTGGGGTCTCAACAAGAAGCGCCGACACCCCGACGACGACCCGCCGTAGACCGACGTTCGGCGGTCGATCCCGGTATTCGTCGGCGTTGATACATTCGCGAAATGGGCGACACGCCGGATCGTCAGGAGCTTCACACCGCTCGCACCACCGAGCATTTGCACCCTCGAGGGAGCGCGCGCACAGCAGCGAGCGAGATCGCCTCTCGAGCCTCGCTCTACATTCATTCGGTCTCGAGCACCTGGGCGCACTCGACTTCTCGAGTCAATCCTCGCAGGGCGACCAGGCGTTGGAGGTTTTCGCACTCAGAGTGCTACCGACCCTCTACCTGCTCGGGGTCATCACGTTCATTGCCGGAGTCACGGCGTCGTGGCGCAGCGCGGAGTCGGCGACCGCCAGCGCTTCGTCGAAGGGCAGGCATCGCAGACAGTCGAGGAGTGTCCGAGGCGTCGTCGTCACCAGGCCGTCCACGTCGTCGCGTGGCAGCGAGGCCCGATGCAGGACGACGCCGCGCCGCTGCTGGGGCGTGAACCTCCGGTTCTTCGGCAGCGTCACGTACGGTTGAAACGGTGGCTGCTTGACCTCCACCGCCCACGCCATGGCCGCCGACAGGTGGGAGGCGACCCGCACAGGCGGCTCGCGGCGCGAAGCGCGTCGTCAGCGGCCGGGAGCGCGTAGCGCCCGCGAGCATCCGCAACGATGTCGCCAGCGGCCAGCGCACGGTCGACCTGCGCCCTAGAGGTGAGCCCGATCAGGGTGACGCGAGCAGCCACGCCTCCGATCTCGCTCAGACACTCGACAACGGACACCCGAGCAGCATCCGAGATCGAGGGCCGCATCCGCTCCTCCACAGGCGTACGTGCGGCTACGGCCTGAAGACGTGCACGACGTCTGCGTAAGAGTGCTGGCTGGTCGACGAGAAGTAGTTGATGCCGATGAAGTTGAACCACAGCGTCGCGAGCCCGATGAGGGCCACGATCGCGGCGTTGCGGCCCTTCCAGCCGGCGGTGGAACGGGCATGGAGGTACGCCGCGTAGACCACCCACGTGATGAACGCCCACACCTCCTTGGGGTCCCAGTTCCAGTAGCTGCTCCAGGCCTCATGCGCCCAGATCGGGCCCGTGATCAGGACGGCGAAGGTCCACACGGGGAACCCGAAGGCGTGGAACCGGTAGGCGATCCGATCCAGGTCACGAGTCTCCGGCAGCCGCGCGACATAGCCCGTGGAACGGCCCCCGAACTTCTCCTTGACGAGGTACAGCACCGAGGTCATCCCGCCCAACGTGAAGGCACCGGTGGCGACGATGGCCGACACGACGTGGATGACCAGCCAGTACGACGACAGCGCCTCGGGGAGTGGGGCGACCCGCTCGTGCAGCCAGATCACGTCCACCATCAGCACGGCCAGCACGAAGCCCAGGACCAGTGGCGAGAGCCAGCCCAGCTTGAACCGCTGATAGAGGGCGAGGTAGAGGAACGCCACCACGAAGGTGCCGGTCATCGTGAACTCGTACATGTTGCCCCACGGCACCCGGTTGGGGTCGGCGGCCATCCCTCGGCCGAACATCGCCACGAAATGCACCGCGACGGCGATGATCGTGAGCAGCACACCGAGCCGGCCGAACATCGCCACCCGGTCCGGCCGGTGGCCCGGGGCTGCCGGCGCGGGCGGACCCGCAGGCGCGGATGTGCCGACGCTCACGCGTTTGGGCGCGTCCACGGGCACGGTCCGCAGCAAGGACCACTCGACGAGGTGGGCGAGCAGGGCGAGGAAGTAGACGAGTCCCGCACATCGCCACCGCCTGGTCGCTCAGCTGCTCCCACGCTGAATCTGTCATCGCTTCTCCTCCATCAAGGTTCTGAGGGCGTCGAGCTCGGCTGGTACGTCGCCGCCGCCGGACCGGTCGAGCCCGGCGAGTTCGACCAGTGTGACCCCATCTTCGCGCCGGGCCCTGATCCAGACGCGGCGGGGGCGGATGAACAGCGAACCCAGCAGTCCGACGAGGGCGAGGCAGACGCCGGTCAGGGCGACCCGGGTGCCGGGCGTGCGGCTGATCTGGAGCTTGTTCCAGCGCTCGAAACCGTCGAACCTGACGGTGCCCGCGCCGTTGGGGAGGGTCGCGGTCTGACCGGGTTTGAGGTCGAGCCGGAACATGGACCCGTCGGCCTTCTTCAGGACCTTCATGCCGTCCTTGCGCAAGGTGTAGACGGACTGCGGCTCACCCGAGTCGAGCCCGAGGTCGCCGACGTAGGCCAGCAGTGAGACCCGCGGGTCCAGCGCGTTGCCGAAGGCGGAATAGGGGCCGGTCTCCTGAGTGAAGGCGTACGTCGGGTAGAACTCGCCCTCCAGGCCGATCTGGGTGGGCGAGGCGTCGGCTGCCTTGACCACACCGAAGGAGCGGAAGGACTGGTCCACCGGCAGGAAGACCACCGGGCCGGTGGACAGCGAGTTGCCGTCGCCGTCGGTGATCGTGAACTTCGGTGCGTAGCCGTGCCCGATCAGGAAGATCTCGGTGCCGCCGATCTTCAACGGGTGGTTGACCTTCAGGTCGTAGGACTTCTCCGGAGAGGTGGGTGATGCCTGGTAGTCCAGCTGCGAGACGAAGTCGTAGGCCATTCCGGCCCGCGGACCGTTGGGGAGCCACTTGGCGTCGAAGTCGACGATGTCGAACGAGAACGGCTCCATGTTGGCGGGGTCGAACAGGCTGCCTGGGTCGAAGTCGTCGTACTGGGTGAGGTTGTTGCTGAACCCGCCGTGCTCGAGCACGATGACGCCGCCCTTGTAGCCGAACAGGCCTCCCACCGCGAACCCGACCAGCACCACGAGCACTGCCAGGTGGAAGACCAGGTTGCCGACCTCGCGGAGGTAGCCCTTCTCCGCGCTCACGGCGCCGGGCGAGCCGGTCACCACCCGGTACCGCCGCTTCTTCAGTACGGCGGCCGCCCCTGCGAGCACCTCGTCCGGCTCAGCCGACGTGGTCCAGCTCAGGTGGTCGGGCAGGCGGGTCAGGTTCCGGGGCGCGGCGGGGGGCTGCGCGCGGATCGCCCGCGCATAGACCCAGGTGCGCGGGACGATGCAGCCGACCAGGGAGATGACCAGCAGGATGTAGATGGCCGAGAACCACGCCGAGTCGTACACCGAGAACAGCTGGAGCTTCTCGTAGATCGGGGTCAGCTTGGGGTGGTCGGCCTGCCAGTTCGACGTCTTCAGCGAGTCGACGTCCGACTGCGGGATGACCGAGCCGGGGATCGCCGCCAGCGCCAGCAGGAGCAGCAGGATCAGCGCGGTGCGCATGGACGTGAGCTGTCGCCACAGCCAGCGAGCGAGCTCGCGCACGGTGAGCTCGCCCGCGCGGCGTTCGCCGCCCTGAGGTGGGGCCTTCGTCGGCGTGATGGTCATACCCCGACCGTCCAGTCGGAGATCAGGTGGATCTGGAGCCAGGTGACGAGGTAGTCCCACCAGCCGCTGACCAGCAGCAACCCGACCAGGATCAGCATTGCGCCGCCTGCGCGGGTGACCCACTCCTGGTGACGACGGATGAACTTGACGGCGCCCAGCGCACGTCGCCAGGCGAGGCCGGCGACGATGAACGGCAGGCCGAGGCCGAGTGAGTAGCAGCCGAGCAGCAGGGCGCCACGCCCCGGCGTACCTTCGTTGAAGGCGAGCGTCGAGATCACCCCGAGCGTGGGTCCGACACACGGCGTCCAGCCGAGGCCGAACAGGAACCCGAGCACGGGCGCGGCGGCCAGCCCGACCGCCGGTACCTTGTGGACCCGGACATCACGCTGCAACCACGGCACGAAGCCGAGGAACGCGATGCCGAGAACGATCGTGACGATGCCCAGGATGACGGTGAGCAACCGTTCGTTGACGATCAGCCAGTTCCCGAACGAGCCGGCAACCGCGCCCAGGATGACGAAGACGGCGCTGAACCCGAGCACGAACAGCAGCGAGCCGGCGAACATCCGGCCCCGACGTACGTCACCGGCCGCCAGGTCGGCTCCGGACAGCCCGGTGGCGTAGGACAGGTAGCCGGGCAGCAACGGGATCACGCACGGCGAGAAGAACGACACCAGTCCCGCGACCAGGGCGACGGGGATCGCCAGCAGCAGCGACCCCGAGCCAGCCGTGTCACCGAACCAGTCACCCATCCTCGGCCGCGACTTCCTTGACGAGCTCGACCAGGGTCAGCTTGGACGGGAAGCGGGCCCCTGACGGTGGCGGCAACCCGCCCTTCCCGGTCCAGCACCAGCGTGGTCGGCACCGTTTGCGGGCTGACCTCACCCGAGAAGGCAAGCAGCGCCTTGCCCTTCGGGTCGTAGATGGATGGGTAGGTCGCGCCGTAGTTCTCCATGAACGCCCGGGCCGGGGCTGCGCTGTTGTCGCGGGTATTGATGCCCAGGAAGGAAGCGACGTCCTTCACGTCGGCCGCCGCGTCCACGAGCATCGGCATCTCGGCGCGGCAGGGACCGCAGCCGGACCACCAGACGTTCACGACCACGACCTTGTCGCGTAGGTCTGCAAGATCGATCGGCTCCCCGGAGACCGAGTCACCCTCCAGGCCGATCGCGTCGCCCCGGTCGTCAGCGTCGTACTGGGTGATCTGACCGTCGCCCGAGATGTAACCCTTGTCGCCGGTCCCCTGCAACGACGAGCAGCCCGCGAGCGTCAGCACGCAGGTCACCAGGACGAACCACTGCTTCAGGGCCGGTGCTCCTCTGGTGCGCCACCGGCGGAGAACGGCGCCTTCTTGTCCCGGACCGGAATCAGGTCGCCGGCGGGCTCGGAGTAGGCCACCGAGGTCAGCCGGTCGTCGGTGAAGTTGAACGACGTGAGCGAGCACAGGGTGCACTGTCGCCTGCGCGGGTCGTGCAGGAACATCCGGCCTTCGGCGTGCAGCCGGGCGATCCAGATCGGAAGCTGGTGCGACACGATCAGGGCCTCGTGGCCGCGTGCGGCGTCGCGGGCGTCGTGCACGGCGGCCATCACCCGCGCCGCGACCTGCTTGTAGGGCTCGCCCCACGACGGCTTGAAGGGGTTCCACAGGTGCACCCACGCCGACGGCTTGCGGAGCGCACCGTCGCCGACCCCGAACCGCTTGCCCTCGAAGACGTTGCCGGACTCGATCACCCGGTCGTCGGTGACGATCTCGAGACCGCGGGCCGTGGCGAGCGGCTGGGCGGTCTGCTGCGCGCGCTCCAGCGGTGACGCCCGCAGGTGGATGATGTCGCGGTCCTTGGTCGCGTCGGCGACACGTTGGGCCATCTGCACGCCGAGGTCGGACAGGAGGTAGCCCGGCATCCGCCCGTAGAGCACGCCCGTCGGGTTGTGCACCTCCCCGTGGCGGAGGAGGTGGACGGTGGTCTGCTCGCTCATCGGGTCCCTTGCAGGTCGGATTGGTCGGCTGAGTCTGTGAAGGTGGCTGCGGCCCGCTCAGCGGCTCGCGGCAGCGCGTCGAGAACGGCCTGGACGGCCCGGTCGTCGTGGGCTGAGGACAGGAACCACGTCTCGAACGCCGACGGCGGCAGGTAGACGCCCAGGTCGAGCATCTCGTGGAAGAAGGCCTTGTACGCCGCCAGGTCGGTACGGCGGGCGCCGTCGAAGTCGACGACCGCCGAATCGGTGAAGAACACCGAGAACATCGTGCCGCTGGCCTGGATCACGTGGGGTACGCCGGCGGCCGTCAGCGCATCGGCAGTGGCCGTCTTGATCGTCTCTGCCGCCGAGGTGATGTGGGCGTAGACCTCGTCGGTCGCCAGGCGCAGCGTGGCCAGACCGGCGGTGGTCGCGACCGGGTTCCCGGACAGCGTTCCGGCCTGGTAGACCGGCCCCTCGGGTGACAGCTGGGACATCACGTCACCGCGTCCGCCGAACGCTGCAGCGGGGAAGCCGCCGCCCATCACCTTGCCGAAGGTCATCAGGTCGGGACGCCAGCCCTCGACCGCACCGTCGAGGCCCCACTGCCCCAGCTTGCTCGCCCGGAAGCCGGTCATCACCTCGTCGGAGATGAACAGCGCGCCGTGAGCCGAACAGGTCGCTGCCAGGAACCGGTTGAAGCCCGGGAGCGGCGGAACCACGCCCATGTTGCCGGGCGCCGCCTCCGTGATCAGGCAGGCGATGCGGTCGCCGTACTCGGCAAAGGCCTTCTCGACCGCGACGGTGTCGTTGTAGGGCAGTACGACGGTCAGGTCGGTCGAGGACGCGGGCACTCCGGGCGTGCCCGGAACCGCGAAGGTTGCGAGTCCGGAGCCGGCACTGGCCAGCAGGGAGTCCACGTGGCCGTGGTAGCAGCCGGCGAACTTCACGATCACGTCGCGGCCGGTGAACCCCCGGGCCAGCCGGATCGCGGACATGGTCGCCTCGGTGCCCGAGGAGACGAACCGGACCTTGTCGACGGGCGTCCTGGCGACGATCTCCTCGGCCAGCTCGACCTCGGGAACCGTCGGGGTTCCGTACGACGTACCGCGGCTGACCGCTGCTGCGACCGCCGCCTCCACCTCGGGGTGGGCGTGGCCGAGCAACATCGGCCCCCACGAGCAGACCAGGTCGACGTACTCGTTGCCGTCCACGTCGCGCAGCCACGCGCCGCTGGCGGACTCGATGAACCGGGGGGTTCCGCCAACTGCGGTGAACGCCCGCACCGGCGAGTTCACGCCTCCCGGGGTCACGGCCAAGGCCCGTTCGAAGAGCGCGCGGGAGCCGTCGGTCGAGGAGGTCACCGGGTCATTGTCTCCGAGTGGTCCAAGCGGTCCCTCGGCAGGTCCGCACGACGCAGTGATCAGGAACCCCGGAGCAGCCGGGCGGCGTCGGCCGCCCAGTAGGTGAGGATCACGTCGGCGCCGGCCCGGCGGATCGAGGTGAGCGTCTCCAGGATGGCGGCCTCGCGGTCGATCCAGCCGTTGGCGGCGGCCGCCTCGACCATGGAGTACTCGCCCGAGACGTTGTACGCCGCCACCGGCACGTCGACCGCATCCCGGACCCGCCGGATGACGTCGAGGTAGGCCAACGCGGGCTTCACCATCACGATGTCGGCGCCCTCCTCGACGTCGAGCAGCGCCTCGCGAACTCCCTCGACGGCGTTCGCCGAGTCCTGCTGGTAGGTGCGCCGGTCACCTTCGAGCGACGAGGCGACCGCCTCCCGGAAGGGTCCGAAGAAGGACGAGGCGTACTTCGCGGAGTAGGCGAGGATCGCGACGTCCTGGTGCTCGTCCTCGTCGAGCGCCGTTCGGATCGCGGCCACCTGGCCGTCCATCATCCCGCTCGGCCCGACCATGTCGACACCGGCCGCGGCGTGGGCGCGGGCCATCTCGGCGTACACCGTGAGCGTGGCGTCGTTGTCGACCCGGCCGTCGGAAGTCAGCACACCGCAGTGGCCGTGGTCGGTGAACTCGTCGATGCACAGGTCGCTCATCACGGTCAGCGCGTCACCGACCTCGCCGACGACGTCGTTGATCGCGAGGTTGAGGATGCCGCCCGGGTCGACCGCCCCCGACCCGACGGCGTCCTTGCGCTCCGGGATGCCGAAGAGCATGACGCCCCCGAGGCCGAGCTCGGCCGCCTCGGTCACGGCCTTCAGAAGCGAGGACCGGGTGTGCTGGACGACGCCGGGCATCGACGTGACCGGCCTCGGCTCGGAGGCTCCTTCCCGGACGAACAACGGCAGCACGAGCTGTCCCGGCGCCACCGAGGTCTCGCGCACCATGCTGCGCAACGAGGCCGTGCGGCGCAGCCGGCGCGGTCGGATCCGGGGCCCGCCCGTGTCCGGACTTGTTGCAGACGCGTCACCCATGGGTTTCGAGACAGGCGCTAGCGCGCCTTCCTCAACCTCCTCATTCCGCTCGGACCTTGCGACGGGCCGACGGCTTCCGCTCGGACGGCTTGGTGACCGGCTGCCCGGACTCGAGCAGCGCCGAGCGGCGGCTGGCACCGAAGTCGGCAAGCGCGTCGACCAGGACCTCCACGGATGGCGAGGACGCCATCACGTCGACCCGGAGGCCGTGCTCCTCGGCGGTCTTCGCCGTCGCCGGGCCGATCACCGCGATGATCGTCGAGGCGTGCGGCTTCCCGGCGATCCCGACCAGGTTGCGCACGGTCGAGGACGAGGTGAACACGACCGCGTCGAACTTGCCGGTCTTGATCGCGTCGCGGGTCGCCGCCGGCGGGGGCGTGGCCCGAACGGTGCGGTAGGCGGTCACGTCGTCGCACTCCCAGCCGAGGTCGACCAGCCCGGCGACAAGGTTCTCGGTCGCGATGTCGGCCCGCGGCAGGAACACCCGGTTGATGGGGTCGAGCAGGTCGTCGTACGGCGGCCAGTCCTCGAGGAGCCCGGCTGCCGACTGCTCGCCCGACGGCACCAGGTCGGCACGCAGGCCCCAGTCGGAGATGGCAGCGGCGGTCTTCTCGCCGACCGCGGCGATCTTCAGGCCGGAGAACGCCCGGGCGTCGAGCCCGTACTCCTCGAACTTCTCGCGCACCGCCTTCACGGCGTTGACGGAGGTGAAGGCGATCCACTCGTAGCGTCCCTCGACCAGGCCACGCACGGCCTTGTCCATCTGCTGAGGGTTGCGCGGCGGCTCGACCGAGATCGTGGGTACCTCCTGGGGGATCGAGCCGTAGCCGCGCAGCCGCTGCGAGAGCGATGCGGCCTGCTCCTTCGTGCGCGGCACGAGCACCCGCCAGCCGAAGAGCGGCTTGGTCTCGAACCAGGACAGCGTCTCGCGCAGGTCCACGACGTCGCCGACCACGGTCACCGCCGGCGGCGTGACCTTGGCGGCCCTGGCGTCCGCAGCGATGTGCTCCAGCGTCGAGGTGACCGTGGCCTGCGCGGTCGTGGTGCCGACGCGGGTCATCGCCACCGGGGTCTGTGGGGACCGGCCGGCGTCGATCAGGGCCTGGGCGTTCTCACGGATCGAGCCGACGCCCGAGAGCAGGACGAGGGTGCGGTCGTCGCCGTACTTGCTCCAGTCGATCTTGTCGCCGCAGGTCACGACGGCGACCTCACGGCTGCTCTTGGTCGTCAGCGGGATGCCGGCGTACGTCGGGACCGCGCTGACCGAGGACACGCCCGGCACGATCTCGAAGCCGACCCCCGCCTTGACGCAGGCCTGCGCCTCCTCGGGCCCGGAGGCGTAGAGGAACGGGTCGCCGCTCATCAGGCGGACCACGGCGCGGCCGGTCTTGGCCTGCTTGACGACGACCTTGGCGCGGGCGGCGTGGGTGAGCGGCTGGCCGTCCTCACCGAAGCCGCCGTCCACGAAGTCGGGACCGCCGTCCTTCTCGACCGACTCGTTGCCATCCGCGTCGACCACGATCCGCGGCGCGGGGAGCCCCAGCACGGTGCGGACCAGAGCGGCGTGCTCGGGTGCCTCGGTGATGACCACGTCCGCGCTGCTGAGCAGCTGGGCCGCCCGCAGCGTGAGCAGGTCGGGGTCGCCGGGACCCGCGCCGACGAATGACACCCACCCTCGTGAGGCTGAGGGGTTGGTCACCGCACCTGCGGTCGGGGTGGGAGGAACCGGGCTGGTGTTTCGTCCAGTCATGCCTGCTGCCTTCTAGCTGGTGAATCGATGTGTGTGCTGCTGATCAGTTGGTCGGCGCCGTCCTCGAGGAGGTCCTCGGCGAGCCGACGACCGACGCCCGCGGCGTCGGTGGGTGGTCCGGTGAGCGAGTTGCGTACGGCGAGGCTGCCGTCGGGCGAGAGCGCCACGGCGCGGATCCAGAGCTCGTCGCCATCCTCGCCCTCGACCACCTCCGCGAGCGCGCCGACGGGCGCGGCGCAGCCGGCTTCGAGGGTGGCCAGCAGCGCCCGTTCGGCATCCACGGCCGCGCGGGTGTGCGGATCGTCGAGGGCTGCGGTGAGCTCCTTGACGAGGACCTCGTCGGCGCTGCGGCACTCGACCGCGAGCGCGCCCTGGCCGGGAGCCGGCAGCATCTGAAGTGGGTCCATGGTCTCGGTGATCGCGTCGAGCCGGCCGATCCGCTCCAGGCCGGCGCGGGCCAGGATGACCGCATCCACCTCGCCATCGGCCACCTTGCGTAGCCGGGTGTCGACGTTGCCGCGGATCTCCACGATCTCCAGGCCCATCCCGAGGGCGTGCACCTGCGCGGCCCGGCGCGGCGAGCCGGTGCCGACCCTGCTGCCGGCAGGGAGCTCACCGAGCGTGAGCCCGTCGCGGGCGACGACGGCGTCGCGGGCATCCGCCCGAACAGGTACGGCGGCCAGGGCGATCCCCTCCGCGGCACCCGTGGGCAGGTCCTTGAGCGAGTGGACGCAGACGTCGACCTCGCCCCTCAGGAGCGCGTCGCGCAGTGCGCCGACGAAGACGCCGGCGCCACCCAGCTGCGTCAGTGGCGTGGTGGCGGCGTCGCCCTTGGTGGAGATCTCGACAAGGTCGACGTCGACGCCCATCCGGGCGTGGATCAGATCGGCCACCGTCTGGGACTGGGTTCGGGCCAGCAGGGAGGCCCGGGTGCCGAGCCGCAGCCTCTGGGAGCGCGCAGGGATGGTCATCAGCGACCGTCCGGTCTGGTCACGGCGTCGACGGCCTCGGGGTCCAGTGCGAACAGCTCGGCCAGGGCCTTCGCGTAGGAGATCGCGCCCGTCTCGTTGGCCAGCTCCTTGACCCGGACCGTGGGCTGGTGGAGCAGCTTGTCGGCTACCCGTCGTACGGCCATCTCGACCTCGGCGCGGGCCCCGTCGTCCAGGTCGGGCAGCCGGGTCAGCAGCCGCTCGATCTCGGCTTCGACGACGCCGGTGGCCATCGAGCGGAGCGCGACGAGGGTCGGCGTCACGCTGGCCTGACGGCGGGCCAGGCTGAAGACCTGGATCTCCTCGTCGACGATCTCGCGGACGCCGTCCACCTCGCGGCTGGCCTGGTGGTTGCTGAGCTCGTCGGCCAGCCGCCGCAGCCCGATCAGGGTGACACCGGGGAGGTCACCGACCTCGGGCTCGACGTCGTGCGGGAGCGCCAGGTCGACGACGGCGAGCGGCTTGTCCGTCCCGACCCGCGCGGCGACGACCTGGTCGAGACCGAGGATGACGCCGGTGGCGCCGGTGCAACAGATGACGACGTCGGCGCGGCCGAGCTCCGCGGTCAGGGAGTCCAAGGTGACCGAGCGGGCGGCGTGCTCACCCGCGAGGCGCTTGGCGTTGCCCGCGGTGCGGTTGACCACGGCGATGTCGGAGGCGCCGAGCCGGGCCAGGGTCGCGGTGGCCAGCGCGGCCATCGAGCCCGCGCCGACCACGACGGCGCGGAGTCCGATGATCGGGCCGATCTCCACGACGCTGCGGTCGAGGGCGGCGGTCACCAGGGACGGGGCGGCCCGGTCGATGTCGGTCTCGGCATGGGCGCGCTTGCCGACGCGCAGGGCCTGCTGGAACAGCACGTTGAGGGCAGGGCCGATCGTGGCGTGCTCCTGGCCGAGGCGGAGCGCTTCGCGGGTCTGGCCGAGGATCTGGCCCTCGCCGACGACCATCGAGTCCAGCCCGGCGGCCACCTGGAAGAGGTGGGACACGGCGCCGTCGTCGTAGTGGACGTAGAGGTGCGGGATCAGGTCATCCCCCAGCCGGCCCGAGCGCTGGCACAGCAGCCGCGAGATGTCCTCGACCGATCCGTGGAACCGGTCGACGTCGGTGTAGATCTCCAACCGGTTGCAGGTGGCCAGTACGGTCGCCTCCGTCACGTGGTCGCAGGCGGCGACGTCGGCGAGCAGCTTGCGTACGCCGTCCGGGTCGAGCGCGAGACGCTCGAGCACCTCCACGGGTGCGGACCGGTGGGAGATGCCGACGACGAGGACGCTCATGCCGATTCTCCCTGCTGGAGCGAGGCCTTGCGCTGCTCGTGGAAGGCGAGGATCTGCAGCTCGATCGACAGGTCGACCTTGCGTACGTCGACTCCGTCGGGCACCGAAAGCACTGTCGGGGCGAAGTTGAGGATGCTGGTCACGCCGACCTCGACCATCAGGTCGGCCACTTGCTGGGCCGCGACGGCAGGGGTGGCGATCACGCCGATGGAGACGTCCTGCTCGGCCAGGATCTGTTCGAGGTCGTCGAACGAGCGCACCGGCAGCCCAGCGACGATCTCGCCGGTGCGGGCCGGGTCGGCGTCCAGGAGGGCGACCACGCGGAAGCCGCGGCTGCGGAACCCGGAGTAGTTGGCGAGGGCGTGGCCGAGGTTCCCGATGCCGACGATGATGACCGGCCAGTCCTGGGTGAGCCCGATCTCGCGGGCGATCTGGTAGCGCAGGTAGTCGACGTCGTAGCCGACCCCGCGGGTGCCGTAGGAGCCGAGCTGGGACAGGTCCTTGCGCAGCTTGGCGGAGTTGACGCCGGCCGCCTGGGCGAGATCCTCGCTGGAGCAGGTGCCGGTGCCGGCTTCGGCCAGGGTGGTCAGCGCGCGCAGGTAGATCGGCAGCCTGGCGACCGTGGCCTCAGGGATGTCGCGACCCGGTGAGACCTCGGGAGCCAGTTCGACACCTTCGGTCGGCACACCCTCGCGTGGGGCACCCGTGGCGGACGTCCGTGCGGTCAATGCTCTCGTCTCCCGTGCCCGCGATGGGTGTTGGTGGGCCAACGCGGCCAGATCACTGTAGGAGTTTGTGAACGCGAGAACAAACTGAGCAAAACGGGACCCGGGCCACGGGACCGGAACCGGTGCGAATCCGCACCCTGTCGCCGCGCGGCTTCAGGCGGTCAGAGCCTTCCGGAGACGGGCCTCGTCGACGCGCCAGAAGTCATGCTGCCGGCCGTCGACGAGGGTCACCGGGATCTCCTCGCCGTACTTCTGCTGAAGGACGGGAGACTCGTCGATGTTGATCTCCTCGAACCGCTCGCCCAGCTCGGCGCAGACCCGTTCGATCACCAGCCGGGCGTCCGTACACAGGTGGCAGCCCGGCCTGGAGTACAGGGTGACCCTGATGGTGGTCACTCGCCCTCGAGCAAGGCGACCCTGCGCCGACGCTCGGCCGCGCGCAGCCGACCCTTCTGCACCTTGCCGGTCACGGTCAGCGGTAGCTCGTCGACGAGCTCGATCCGGGACGGTTGCTTGAACCGGGCGAGGCGCGAGGCGCAGTGCTCGCGGACCCGGTCCGTCAGGTCGGCACCGGCACCCTTGACGTACGCGACCACGGCTTCGCCGGTCATCTCGTCGGCGGTGCCGATCACGGCGGCGGCCTCGACCCCGTCGACCTCGCCGATGACGTCCTCGACCTCGGAGGGGTAGACGTTGAAGCCGCTGACGATCACGAGCTCCTTGATCCGGTCGACCAGGAACAGGTCGCCCCCGGCATCGAGAAAACCGACGTCGCCGGTCGCCCACCAGCCCTCGGCGTCCGGCCCGTCCGCGCCGTCGGGCCAGTAGCCGCTGAACAGGTTGTCGCCCGAGATCAGGATCTCGCCGGGGTCTCCGGGCTCGGGGTCGCGGCCATCGTCGTCCACGAGCCTGATCGAGACACCCGGCAAGGCGGCTCCAACGGATCCTGGCTGTAGCGCAGGCGCTGCACAGGGTGCTGGTGACCACCGGGGACGCCTCGGTCAGGCCGTAGCCCTCGTGCACCGGGATGCTGGTGGCAGCGGTGAACCGCTCGGCCACGTCAGGCGAGAGGGGGGCACTGCCCGACAGCATCAGCCGCACGGGTCCGAGCCGCTCACTGAGGTGCTCGATCGGCAGCCAGTGGGCGAAGACAGGAGGAGCGACGGGAACCACGCTGCACGCCTCGTCCTCGATCAGGTCGAGCGCGGCCTGCGGCTCGAAGCGCTCGAGGAGCACCAGCTTGGCGCGTTGCCGAAGGACGCTGCCGAGGACCGCGTTGAGCCCGTAGACGTGGAACAGGGGAAGTACGCCGAGCACGACGTCGTCGGCGCCGAACATCGGCGGGTCGACAGCGGCGACCTGCTCGATGTTGGCGAGCAGCGCGCGATGGCTGAGCATCGCCCCGCGGGGGCGGCCCGACGTACCGCTGGTGTAGAGGAGTGCGGCCAGCGACTCCGGGTCGCGGACGGCCGGCAGCGCGGACCCGTCGGCGGCGATCAGTTCCTGCCACGACCACTCACCGGGCTCGACTGGCGATTCGACGACGACGATGCGCGGACGAACGTCGTCCTCGTCCAGCTGCGCGACGGCTGCTCGGATCGAACCCGCGGTGTCGGGGTCAGCGAGCACCATCCGCGCGCCGCAGTCGGCGATCATCCGGCTCAGCTCGTCGACCGACGAACGCGGGTTGACGGGGACGGCGACGGTCTGGGCGCGAAGCGCACCGAGGTAGGCGGCGACGAACTCGATCCGGTTGCCCATCGCGACCATCACCCGGTAGCCGGCCACCAGGCCGGCGGCGCCGAGGCCCGTCGCGCACCGACTCACCTCTTCGTCCAGCTGACCCCAGGTGCGGGCCCGCCCACCAGCCTCGACGAGGGCGACCTTGTCTGGGTGTTGTTCGGCTGCGACGGCGAGCAACTCGGCAACACCGTTGAAGTCGGCCATGGGCAGATACTTCCACACGCCCACGGCCCAGTACCGCGGCCCGCACTAGTCTGGGTCGCGTGACCCCCCCGCCCCGCGCCAAGCCGGTCCGCCAGGATCTCCGTCGGCGTTCGACCCTCGCCGGTGAGGCCGCCGCCGCAGCAGCGGAGGTCGAGAGCGCCCTCGACATCCAGGCCGACCCCACGGCGGCTGCGTTCTTCGACGTCGACAACACCGTGATGCAGGGGGCGAGCATCTTCCATCTCGCCCGTGGCCTGCATCGTCGCAACTTCTTCACGACTCGCGACATCCTCGCGGCTGCCTACAAACAGGCCTACTTCCGGTTCGTCGGAGTCGAGGATCCCGAACACGTCGCGGACGCCCGCAACTCGGCTCTGGGCTTCATCGCGGGCCACACCGTCGACGGAGCTCGAAGGGCTCGGCGAGGAGATCTTCGACGAGGCGATGGCGCACCGGATCTGGCCAGGCACCCGGGCGCTCGCCCAGCTCCACCTCGACCAGGGCCAGCGGGTGTGGCTGGTCACCGCGGCCCCGATCGAGATCGCCCAGATCATCGCCCGGCGGCTCGGCCTGACCGGAGCGATGGGGACGGTGTCCGAGCACGTCGACGGCGTCTACACCGGCAAGCTGGTCGGCGACCTGCTGCACGGTCCCGCGAAGGCCGAGGCGGTCAAGGCGCTGGCGATCCGCGAACACCTCGACCTCGAGCGCTGTTCGGCATACTCGGACTCCTTCAACGACCTGCCGCTGCTGAACCTGGTCGGCGACCCTTGCGCGATCAATCCGGACTCCCGGCTGCGCGACCACGCCAAGGAGCAGGGCTGGCGGATCCGGGACTACCGGACCGGCCGCAAGGTGGCGAGGGCAGGGCTGGTCGCCGGCGCGCTCGCGGGGGCCGTGAGCGGAGCCCTGGCCGCCGGTCTGGCGCTCAGGGGCCGACGCCGGAGCGGCTGAGACGCAGACCGTCGGAGAGTGTGGCGTGCGCCACGTTTTGGCTTTGCCCGGTTTCCGGAGTCGGACCGCTCCCCCACTCTGGAGCACACCGGGCCCGGTCAGGTCAGGAGAACACCGACGTACGCCGCACGAGCAGGGAGTAGAGCGTCTGCTGGATCGTCTCGCGCACCTGGTCCGTCACGTTGAAGACCAGCATGGGGTCCTCGGCAGCGCCCCGTTCGTAGGAGTCGGTGCGCACCGGCTCGCCGAACTCGATCAACCACTTCGACGGCAGCGGCACCATCCCGAGCGGCCCCAGCCAGGGGAAGAACGGGGTGATCGGCAGGTAGGGCACACCCAGCAGCCGCGCCAGCGACGGCACGTTGCCGACCAGTGGATAGATCTCCTCGGCACCGACGACCGAGAGCGGAACGATCGGCACACCCGTGCGCATGGCGGCCGCCACGAAGCCGCCGCGGCCGAACCGCTGCAGCTTGTAGCGCTCGGAGTACGGCTTGCCGATGCCCTTGAACCCCTCGGGCCAGACACCGACGAGCTCGCCGCCGGACAGCATCCGTTCGGCGTCCTCGCCGCACGCGAGGGTGGCGCCGCCCTTGCGGGCCATCGCGCTGACGATCGGCGTCTTGAACACCAGGTCCGCACCCAGGGGGCGCAGGAAGCGTCCGGTTTCGCGATGGATCGAGAACATCGTCATCAGGCCGTCGACCGGGACCGTTCCCGAGTGGTTGGACACGACGAGTGCCCCACCCTCGGCGGGGATGTTCTCGGCGCCGCGAACCTCGATCCGGAACCACTTCTCCGCGATCGGACGCAACGACGCGAGCATGAACCGCTCGGTGAGCTCCTGGTCGAATCCGTATTCGTCCACTTCGTACTCACCGGACAGCCGACGCCGGAGGAATGCCAGGAAGTGCGCAAGCCGGGGCTCCCAGTCGTCGCCGAAGATCTCCTTGGCTGCGAACCCGAAGGCGGCCAGCCAGTCTCCGGCCGGGATCCCGGCCTTCGGCGACCGGTCGGTGGTCTTGGTGTCGGAGGCCGTGGCTGTCGGCTCGTCGAGGTGCTGACGCTGCTCCGGGACGGCCTTGATTCGCTTCGGCGCCTTGGCTGCCCCCGTCGGCCGTGCCGACGCGTCGGCTCCCGGTTTCGGCGGGGCGGTGGACTTGGCCCGTCCCGAGCCCGCCAGGTTGCGCGCAGCCGCAGACGGCTTCGTCTTGTTGGTGCCGCGCCCGGGCTTTCCGCGCGTGCCGATCGGGATCACTTCCGCGTCACCCATGTCCCTCACCCCCTCGAGTCGTCTGTGGTCGTGCCGCTGGGGAGCGAGCCGGCGATCCCGGCCAGCACCTTCTGCGACGTGTGGCGGCCGTTCGGCACGCTGGCGGCGTAGTCGGCGAACGTCTCCGCGGTGGTGTACGACGGCGCGAAGCCGAGCACCTCGCGCATCCGGGTCGTGTCGACCCCGCGGCCGTAGGTCAGCAGCGAGAGCTGCTCCGGCGAGAAGTCGGCCAGCTTGGCCTGGCGGACCAGCGCGCCGGCCCGACCGACCGCGAACCTGGGCATCGGGATCCCTTGGCGACCGAGGCGCCGGATCGCCTGGGAGAGCATCAGGACGCCGTCGCCGGCCACGTTGAAGGTGCCTGCGACGTCGTGGCGGACCGCATGGTGCAGCACGGCAAGCAGGTCCTTCTCGTGCAGGAACTGAAGGCGCGGGTCGAAACCGAGCACGGTCGGGATGACCGGAAGCCGGAAGTAGGAGGCCATCGGGCTGATCACGTGGGGACCGAGCACGTTGGCGGCGCGGAGCGTGGTCAGTCGGACGTCGGGCCGGCGACGGGCGAACCCGCGGACGTAGCCCTCGATCTCGTGGACGTCCTTGGCGTAGCCGGACGTCGGCAGCCGCCTGGCGTCCATGTCCTCGGTGAACATGGCGGGGTCCCGGTTGCTGGCGCCGTACATCGTGGTCGAGGACTTGACGACGACGTGCTGCAGCTGGGGCGCCTTCTGGCAGGCCGCGAGGAGCTGCATCGTGCCGATGACGTTGAGCTCCTTCATCGGCACTCGGCCGCCGGTGCTGCCAGGAGTCGCGATCACACTCATGTGCACGAGCGTGTCGACGTCTTCCTTGACGATGACCTTGGCGATGACCGGGTTGCGGATGTCGGCGCGCACGAACGAGACGTGCCCGACGTCACCGCGCGGAGGGACCACGTCGACGCCGATGACCCGGTCGACCGCAGGGTCGTTCGCCACGGTTCGTGCAAAGCGTCGGCCGAGATCGCGCGAGACCCCGGTGACGAGGACGACCCTGCCCATGATGCTTACTTGCCGAGCTTGCGGCGCTGCACGCGCGTCTTCTTGAGCAACTTGCGGTGCTTCTTCTTGGCCATGCGCTTGCGACGCTTCTTGATGACGGAACCCACGAATAGACCTCTCTCAGAACTCTTGGGTTGAGGAGGTTCGGCTGCAAACCGTCTCGTCAACCATGCCGCGGCCGGCGTATGAACCGGGACGACTCGGACAGCCTAACCGGCATCCGCCGGGCAGCAGAATTCAGTGGCGCACTGCACATGGGGTCCGTGCGTTCCGCACGAACCTGGCTTCAGGAGAGCAAGGGTCGGTCGTTGCTCAGCCGGCGTTGAAGAAGCTCTTCCGGAGGTACTCGTTGACGTCGCTCTCCACCACTCGGAAGGACCTGCCGACCCGCACCGCGGGCAACTCGCCGCTGTGCAGCAGACGGTAGACGGTCATCTTCGAAACTCGCATCGTCGAGGCGACTTCGGCAACAGTCAGGAACTTTGCTTCAGAGATATCACCGCTAGACATGGCGCACCGGCTTTCTGTGCGGCACGCCATCGGCTTCCCCACCGATGACCACGTCCCGCTCTCGTGAGAATAGGTCCTTGTGTGACTCATGGGGAAGGGGTGAAGTTAAATTCTTGTCCAAGGGCTGCGGCGTGGCGAGTTGCCTCGTGGCCCGCGGAGTCACGGAAACGGGTCCAGTCCGTGCAGCGGGAACACCGCCTGCCGGGTCGCGTGGACGGCCCGGTCCAGCCAGGTTTCCGGGTCGAAACCTTCGCTCCAGTCCCGCCACGCCGGGGTCCGGCCGTCCGTGAGCCGGCTGGGCGGCGTCCGGCCGAGGAAGTTGCGGACGTGTTCGCGCCACTCCTCGGGGGTGTCGGTCGCCGGGTCCACCGGGGTGCCACCGACGATGCCGAGCAGGTGGGTCCAGGCGCGGGGTACGACCTCGACGATCGCGTAGCCACCGCCGCCGGTCGCCACCCATCTCCCGCCGCACAGTTCGTGGGCCAGGTCGTGGAGGGCGAGATAGGCCTCGCGCTGTCCGTCGACGGTGAGCATCAGGTGCGCGAGCGGATCCTCCTGATGGGAGTCGCAGCCGTGCTGGGTCACGAGGATCTCGGGCTTCCACTCGCGCAGGACCGGTGGCACGACGGCGTGGAAGGCGCGCAGCCAGCCTTGGTCCGCGGTCCCGGGCGGGAGCGCGACGTTGACTGCGCTGCCTTGCGCATCCGGCCCGCCCAGGTCGTTCGGGAACCCCGTCCCCGGGAACAGCATCCGGCCGGTCTCGTGCAGCGAGATCGTGAGCACTCGCGGATCGTCGTAGAAGATCTGCTCGACGCCGTCTCCGTGGTGGACGTCGACGTCGACGTACGCCACCTTCTGGACGCCCTGGTCGAGGAGCCACTGGATCCCGACCGCGACGTCGTTGTAGATGCAGAATCCGCTCGCGCGCTCAGGCATGGCGTGGTGCAGCCCACCCGTGATGTTGGCGCTGTGGATCGACTCACCGGTCTGGACCTGGCGGAAGGCCTCGTGGCTGGCGCCGACCACGTGGGCGGCCGCCCGGTGCATGTCGTCGAAGGTCGGGTTGTCCTCGCTGCCGAGCCCGTGCTCCTCGTCGATGCTTCCGAGGTGCATCCGTTTGACGGCCTCGATCATCCGTTCGCTGTGGACGGTGTTGATCAGGTCGTCGCTGGCGATCGGCGCATCGACCGTCTCCGGCACCACGCCGAGCTCGCGGGCCAGGCGCATCGTGAGGTCGACCCGCAACGGCGACATCGGGTGGGTCGGGCCGAAGTCGTACTCGGTCAGGGTCTGGTCGAACACGACCGTCGTTCTCCCGCACACCGACATGAGGCTGACATTAGCGTGCCCGGTTTTGCACCAATTGGTCGACAACTGCAGGTCCAGGCCGGCGCGGGCGCATGCTTGCGCGCCAATTGGTCGACAACTGCAGGTCCAGGCCGCCGCGCGGGCGCATGCCTGCGCGCCAATTGGTCGCTAACTGCGGCCCTGCCCCTGCTCGAGCGCGGACTTGTCGACCAATTGGTGCCTATGCGGCTGCGGTCAGGCCGGGAAGTGGTCCCGCCATCCTTGGTGCAGGCGGGGAAGCCGCATGCCCCGGCTTCGCAGCACGTCGACGATGCGGGCGACGGTCTGTTCGGGGTCTTGATAGATGTCACTTGCCGTGATGACGATCAATCGAAGTCCCTGATTGTCCATCCACTCGCGTCGTTTGAGGTCCTTCTTGCGTTGACCGTCCTCCACATGAAGTCGCCCGTCGTACTCGACCACGACTCCGAACTCCGGGTAGCTGAGGTCGAATCTGGCGATCACGTCCCCGTTGGCGTCGCGCACCAGGGAGTTGACCTTCGGTTCGGGAAGTCCGCTCAAGACGATCAGCATGCGGGTCCGTGTCTCCATCGGAGAGTCCACACGATCACGGACGAGGCTGGCCGCCATGCGCGCGCGTCGTACGGACTTCCCTGAGTACGACGCCGCCGCCTCGACGAGCTCGAGCTCGGTGACCAACCCGATCCTGACCATCCGGTCGCCGACGACCACGAGGTCGACGAGACCCAGAACCTCGGCCAGCTCGAGGAACATCCACCGTGGCGTCGAGATCTTCAGTCCGTCCTGGAGCCGGGTCTCGGAGCCGATCGACTCGTGGACAGCCAGGCCGGGAGAACGGCGACGTGTCCGACCCGGTGCCACCGAGAGGTGGATGTCCGGGTTGGCCGGGAGCGGCAATCCGTAGATGTGACCGGCCGAGAAGTGACTGATCCAGGCGTCATTGGCCGCCGCCTTCTGGCCGGCCTCGATCCTGAGCCGCCGAGTCTCGTGGACCCGCCGGTCGATGTACACACCCTTGAAGATGCGCCGGAAACGCTTTCCCCCGAGCAGTCGCATGTCAAGCCCGTGCTCTACGGCATCAGCCCTGGTGAACGGTCGCTTCGTGAACTCAGGTAATTCGCTGTTCATGCGGTCCAGCGTGTCGCGAAATCCGCGATCGTGCTCGCGTCATCCACAGCCCCGGTCTGGAGGGGCTCGGAGCGCCAATTGGACGCCTGGGACGTTCGCTGTGTGCGGATTCGTGTCGTTGTCGACCAATTGGCGCACAACTGGCTGTGCGACAATGGGCCCGTGACGACGTTCCGCTCCACCCAGTGGTGGGCCGCCTGAGAGGCGGACCCGCTCATCGTCGTACGCACACGACAACCACCGGCCGCCTTCGGGCGGCCGTTCTGCATTTCGGCATCACCGTGCAGGGTCGTCCCGAGGGCGCACTCACCCAAAGGAAGATCCATGAACACCCTGTCGCTGCTCACGCCCACCGGCCACCTGACCCTCGGCAACCTGCTCGGCGCGCTGTTGCCGATGGCCCGCGCCCAGGACGACTCCGACTGCTTCTTCGGCATTGCCGACCTGCACGCGCTGACCGTCCCGCACGACCCGGGACAGCTGCGCGAACACGTGCGCGAGATGGCCACGACCATGCTCGCCGTCGGGTTGGACCGGTCCACGCTGTTCGCGCAGGGACACGTCCCGGCGCACAGTGAGCTCGCCTACCTGCTCGAGTCGACGGTGTACGTCGGCGAGCTCAACCGGATGATCCAGTTCAAGGAGAAGGGTCGCAACCAGCCGTCGACCCGGGCGTCGCTGTTCACCTATCCGGCCCTGATGGCCGCGGACATCCTGCTCTACCGCCCCGAACAGGTGCCGGTCGGCGACGACCAGCGCCAGCACGTGGAGCTCACGCGGGATCTGGCGCTGCGCTTCAACACCACCTACGGGCCGGTCTTCACGGTCCCCGAACTCGTCACGCCACCAGTCGGCGCCCGGGTGATGGACCTCCAGGACCCGACGTCGAAGATGGGCAAGTCCCACGAGGACGGGAGCGGGATCATCTACCTGCTCGACCCGCCCGACGTCGTACGGCGCAAGGTCGGTCGCGCGGTCACCGACTCCGAGACCGGGCCGGATGCCGTCCGGCGCGATCGCGCGGCCAAGCCTGGGGTGACCAACCTGATCGACATCCTGGAGGCCTGCGGCGGGTCCGCGACCGGCATTGCGACGTACGGCGCGCTCAAGGCTGCCACCAGCGACGCCGTCGTGGGTCTGCTCGAGCCACTCCAGAAGACGTACGCCGAACTCGCGGCTGACCCGGTGCACGTCAGCCAGGTCTTCACCGCGGGAGCCGAACGCTGCCGCCAGGTCACCGCACCCGTCCTGGCCGCGGCAAGGAGCGCCATGGGACTCGCCTGAGCCAGACTTGAACATGTTCAAAACACTGTGCTACCGTTCATGGAACACGAATTGAACACGTTCAAGAAGGAGATCGAGATGACCTGGACCGTCGGCACGTACGTCGTCTACCTGCTCGTCGCCGTACCCCTCACGATCTGGGTCGCGACGACCCTGTCCCACAACGGCCGGGTCTTCCTGGCCGACGTCTTCAACGACAAGGTCGAGCTCGCGGACGCGGTGAACAAGCTCCTGGTGGTCGGCTTCTACCTGCTCAACCTCGGCTTCGTGATGCTCTACCTGCGCGGCGGAGGAGGCGTCCACGATCTCACCGGCCTCTTCGAAGCAATCAGCGTGAAGATCGGCATCGTGATGCTGGTCCTCGGCATCATCCACTTCATGAACGTGTGGGTCTTCAACTCGATCCGCCGCCGGAGCCGCGCGGAGAGCCTGCGCACCCCGCCGATCCAGCCGCAGGGCTTCATGCCCCCGCAGGGCCCGTACCAGCCCGCGTACCCGCCGCCAGCAGGCCGTCGCTGATGCGACTCACCGTCCTGTACGACGAGGGCTGCCCCATGTGTCGACGGTTCCAACAGTGGCTGGCCAACCAGCCGCTGCTGGTGCCGACCGACTTCGTCGCGGCCGGGTCGGCCCAGGCCCGGGAACGCTACCCGGCGCTCGACCACGCGCGCACCCTGGAGGAGATCACCGTCGTCGGCGACGACGGGGCGATCTGGACCAACGAACGCGCGTGGGTGATGTGCCTGTGGGCGACCCTTCAACATCGGGGGCTGGCCGAACGACTGGCCCGACCCGGCTGGCTGCCGCTGGCCCGGGCAGCGGCGCACACCGCGGCCGGCATCCGTTCCCGCACCCGAACCTCGGTGTCAGGAGGCGACTACATTGACGACTGTGCCGGAACCTGCGACCCGATCAGCCAAGGCTGAGCAGACCCGACAGGCGATCGTCGAGGCCGCGCTTCGACTGTTCCGGTCCGGCGGCTACGACAAGACCACGATGCGGGCGATCGCCGGCGAGGCCGACGTGTCGCTCGGCAACGCCTACTACTACTTCGCCTCCAAGGAACACCTGATCCAGGCGTTCTACGACCAGGTCCAGTCCGAGCACACCGCCGCTGTGGCCCCGGTCCTCCAGCGCGAGAAGTCGTTCGTGCCGCGGCTCGAGGGGCTGCTGCAGGCCTGGGTGACCGTGGCCGCGCCGTACCACGAGTTCGCCGGCAAGTTCTTCCGCAACGCGGCCGAGCCGAGCAGCCCCCTGTCCCCGTTCAGCGACGAGTCCAAGCCGACCCGCGACGCCGCCGTCGGCCTGCTCCAGCAGGTGCTGGACGGCGCCGACCTGAAGGTGGCGCCGTCGCTGCGCCGCGAGCTGCCGGAGCTGCTGTGGCTGATGCAGATGGGCCTGGTGCTGTTCTGGGTCCACGACCGCAGCCCGGACCAGCGGCGTACCCGCGACCTGATCGCGAAGGCCGTGCCGCTCGTCGACCGGCTGGTCCGGATGACCCGGCTGCCCCTGGTGCGCGGCCTGGTCGAAGACCTGGTGGACCTGCTGGCCGGGCTTCGGGCCCCGGGATAGGACTGGGTCGTAGTCGGTAGTCCGAGACAGCACGGGTGAGGACGATGACCGGATCCTCGAGCATCGCGTCGGCCGGGTAGACCCGCTCGAGATCCTCGACCGTGGCGCCCCACGAGGTGGGCAGATGGCCGGCCATGACCAGCCGCCCTCAGCTGCCCTCAGCCAGCGACCGGGACCGGTCGCGGGCAGCCTCCATGGCCGCCAGGAACGCGGCGCGGACCTTGTGGATCTCGAGCTCGCGGAGTGCGGCCGCCGTGGTCCCGCCCGGCGAGGTGACCTGCTCGCGCAGGACGGTCGGATGGGTGCCGGTCTCCCGCAGCATCTTGGCCGACCCGACGAGGGTCTGGACGACGAGCTCGGTGGAGGTCGCGCGCGGCAGACCAAGATGTACGCCGGCCTCGATCATCGACTCGACCACGAAGAAGATGTACGCCGGACCCGAGCCGCTGATCGCGGTGACCGCGTCCTGCTGCTTCTCCGGGACCCGGACGACGCGGCCGGTGGAGGCGAGCAGGGACTCGGCGGTGGCGAGATGGTCCTCGTCGCAGTGCGAGCCGGCCGAGATCGCGGCCATGCCCTCGTCGACGAGGGCTGGGGTGTTCGGCATGACGCGCACGACGGCGACTCCCTCGGGCACCCGGGACTCGATGAAGGCGGTCGTGATCCCAGCGGCCAGCGAGACGAGCAGCTGGCCGGGCCGGAGGGAGTCCGAGATCTCCTCGAGCAGGTCGCCCATGTCCTGGGGTTTGACGACCACGGCGACCGTGTCCGCCAGCTTGGTGGCCTCGCGGTTGGAGACGACGCGGACGCCGTACCGCTCCTCGAGCTCGCTGGCTCGCTCGGGGCGCTTCTCGCCGACGAGCAGGTCGTCGACCTGCCGGCCGGCCCGGATGAGCCCGGACAACAGGGTCTCGCCCATCACGCCGGCACCGAGGATCGCGGTCTGGGCCATTGCGGAACCTACTTCTTCGAGACGAGCGATTTCAGGAAGAATGTCAGGTTCTGCGGACGCTCGGCGAGGCGTCTCATGAGGTAGCCGTACCACTCGGTGCCGTAGGGGATGTAGACGCGCACCCGTTCGCCGGACGACGAGAGCCGCTTCTGTTCGTCGGGGCGGATGCCGTAGAGCATCTGGTACTCGTAGCTGCCCTGGGCACGGCCGTAGCGGCTCGCCAACGACGACGCGATCGCCACCATCCGCGGGTCGTGGGTCGCGATCATCGGGTAGCCCTCGCCGGCAAGCAGCACCTTGAGGCAGCGCACGTAGGACCTGTCGACGTCGATGCGGCTCTGGAAGGCAACGGACTCGGGCTCCTTGTAGGCGCCCTTGCACAGCCGCACCCGTGACCCTTCGTAGGCAAGCGCCCGGCAGTCGGACTCGGTGCGGTGGAGGTAGGACTGCAGGACGGCACCGGTCTCCGGGAAGTCCTTGCGCAGCTCGCGGAGGATCTGCAACGTCGAGTCGGTGGTGGTGTGGTCCTCCATGTCGAGGGTCACGGTGGTGCCGGCGTTGCGCGCGGCGCGACAGATGGTGCGGGCGTTCTCCAGGGCGATCTTGTGGCCGTTCTCGGGGAGCGCCTGCCCCACGGCGCTCAGCTTCACGCTCGCCTCCGCATGGCGGGACAGGCCCTTGGCGGAGAGCTGCTTGAACACGTCGAGGTACGCCGCCACCGTGGCCTCGGCCTGCGCCTGGTCGAGGGTGTCCTCGCCCAGGTAGTCCAGACTCACCTCGAGCCCGTCCTCGACGAGTGCTTCCGTCGCCTCGACGGCGGTCTCGGTGGTCTCACCGGGCACGTGGCTGCGCACGATCCCGGCCGACACGGGCATGGTGCTGACGAGATTCTTGACCAGGTTGCTGTGTGAGATCAGCAGCAGTGGCTGACGGAGCAAAGACATGCGGACAGGCTACGCCGTACGCCTGCGCAGCGTGACCGCACCCAATGCGAGCCCGGCGAGCGCGAAACAGGCCACGACGGACAGGTCCTGCCAGACGTCTGAAGTGTCCGTGCTGACCACGAGTCCCTTCATGGCGTCGGTGGCGTAGGAGAGCGGCAGCACGTCGCTGATCGTCTCGAGTACGCCGGGCAGCAGTGCCCGCGGCACGAACAGGCCACACAGCAGGATCTGCGGGAGCACGACGGCCGGCATGAACTGCACGGCCTGGAACTCGGTCTGGGCGAAGGCGCTGACGAACAGCCCCAGCGCCGTACCGAGGATCGCGTCGACGACGGCGACGATCGCGAGCAACCAGACGGGTCCGGACACGTCGAGGTCGAGCACGCCGACGCTCAGGGTGACCGCCAGCGCGGACTGGACGGCCGCGACCAGGCCGAAGGCCAGCGCATAGCCGCACAGGAAGTCCAGCTTGCCCATCGGCATCGAGAGCAGGCGTTCGAGCGTGCCGCTGGAGCGCTCGCGCAGGGTCGTCACGCTGGTCACCAGGAACATGATGATGAACGGGAAGAGCGCAAGCAGCCCCGGCCCGAGCCTGTTGAAGGTGCCCGGGGACGAGTCGCTGAACATCCACCACAGCAGCGTCATCAGCACGCAGGGGACCACCAGCAGCATGGCGATCGTCCGGTGATCTCTCCTGAGCTGCTTCAGCACCCGGCCGGCGACTGCGAGCGTGATGCGCGCGGGTCATGCCGCGGCCTCCTTCACGATCGTCAGGAACGCCTGCTCGATGTCGTGCGGCGCCGGCCTTCTGCTTGATCTCCTCGGGCGCGCCGTCGGCGATGAACACGCCGTCGCGCATGAGCAGCAGCCGGTCGCAGCGCTCGGCCTCGTCCATCACGTGGCTGGAGACCAGGACCGCCGCGCCGTCATCGGCGAGCCGGTGGAACAGCTCCCACAGGTCCTTTCGCAGGACCGGATCGAGACCGACCGTCGGCTCGTCGAGCACGAGGAGGTCGGGCCGGTTCAGCAGCGCGACCGCGAGGCTGACCCTCGACCGTTGGCCGCCGCTGAGCCTGCGGACCACCTGGTCGGCCTGACTGCCGAGGTCGACGGCGTCGATGACTCGGGTGACCTCGTCCTTGCCCACACCGAGGACCCTGGCGAAGAAGTCCAGGTTCTCGATGACGCTGAGGTCGTCGTAGACGCTGGCGGACTGGGTGACGTAGCCGATCCGGTCGCGCAGCTCCCTCGACCCGGCGGCGACGCCGAAGACCAGGACGGTGCCCGTGATCCCGGCCTGGACGCCGACCAGGACGCGCATCAGCGTGGACTTTCCGCAGCCCGACGGTCCGAGCAGGCCGGTGACCTGGCCCACCGGGATCGAGAAGTCGAGACCGCACAGGACCTCCCGACCGCCGCGCTGTACGACGAGGTCGTGTACCTCCACCGCGTTATTCATCATACGTTGAATTGTGCCTCGTGGGCGATGCTCGCGCAACTGCCGTTGTCGACCAATTGGCGCGGAACGACGAGTTGCACCCGTGTCGACCTGCAGTTGTCGACCAATTGGCGCACAACGACACCGTCGCCCCGTGTCGACCATCGCCAGCCCGACCCAGCCGTAGTCGACCAATTGGCGCGCAACCACCAGCCCCACACCCAGTCGACCTGCAGTTGTCGACCAATTGGCGCGCAACCACGCGCGCCAAAGGCCTACGGCAGCGGGCCGTCCAGGTACCGCTGAATCGTCGGGGCGTACGTCGCCACCACCTGGTCGGGCGGCATCGAGGCCAGCGGCTCGACCGCCAGCACGTAGCGCAGCATCACCAGCCCGACCATCTGCGACGCGACAAGTGTCATCCGACGATCGGGCTCGTCGATGCCGAGACCGGCCCCGATCGGGCCCAGCACCATCCGCATGAAGCCGTCCTTGATCAGTTGCTGCCCCGACGGCTCGAACGCCCGGCGGACGATCGCGAGAAGCGGAAGCCGGGTGGTCTCGTTGTCCCAGACCGAGAGGAACACCACCATCAGCCGCTCACCCGCGCCGTCGATGCCACCTGTGGCGACCGGCGCCATCGCCTTGCGCGGGTCGACCGGGATCTCCAGGGCGGCCAGGAACAGGTCGTCCTTCGAGCCGAAGTAGTGGTGGACCAGGGCGGGGTCCACGCCGGCCGACGAGGCGACGGCGCGGATCGTCGTACTCCCGAAGCCGGAGGCAGCGAACGACGAGCGCGCGGCGTCGAGGATGGCGGCGCGGGTGTCCGGCCCGCCGGGGCGGCGGCCGCGCGGTGGTGCTCATCGTGGCGCGCCCAGTCCGAGGTGCTCGCGCGCGAACGTCAGCGACTCGACCAGGTCGGCCTCCCGCTCTTCCCGTCCGGTCGCCTTCCGGGTGTTGATCTCGACCACGACATGTCCGCCGAACGACACCGAGTCGAGATAGCCCAGGAAGTCCGCAGCGCCGGTCTTCCCGCGTCCGGGGACGAGGTGCTCGTCCTTGGCGGAGCCCGTGCCGTCCGTCAGGTGGATGTGCCTCAGCCGGTCGCCGAGCCGCAGCGCCATGTCGATCACGTCTGACTTGGCGATGGCCGCGTGGGAGAGGTCGATCGTGGTGTTCGCGTAGTTCTCCTCCGAGGGGTCCCAGCCCGGGACGTACATCTCCATGCCCCGCCGCGAGGACGCCCGCCACGGGTACATGTTCTCGACGGCGAACGCGATCTCGGTCGACTCCTCGAGCGCCGCGATCCCGTTGACGAAGTCGCGGGCGTAGTCGCGCTGCCACCGGAACGGAGGGTGTACGACGACCACGTCCGCGCCGACCGCGTGAGCCATCTCGGCGGAGCGTTCGAGCTTGCCCCACGGCTCGGTGCCCCAGACGCGCTGGGTGAACAGCAGACACGGCGCGTGGACGGCGCACACCGGGATCCCGTGATGCTCGGACAGTTGCCTGATCGCCGACGGCTGCTGGCTCAGGCCGTCGATGCCGACCATCACCTCGACGGCGTCGTACCCGAGGGTGGCGGCGTAGCCGAACGCGTGCGCACTCGACTCGGGATAGACCGAGGCGGTCGACAGGCCGATCAGCGGGGTCATCGAGCCGGGCTCATCGATCGAGGATGCCGAGGTGGTCGAAGCGCTCGAGGATGACACCCTCGCGCAGCGCCCACGGACAGATCTCGAGCTCCGGCAGGTCGAAGATGTCCATGCAGGCCTCGGCAACGAGCGCACCGGGCACGATCTGGTGGGTGCGCGACGGCGAGACGCCCGGCAGGACCGCCAGTTCGTCGTCGTCCATGCTGACCAGCTTGGGAATCCACTTCGACAGCTCGTCGGCCGGCAGCACCCTCGGAACGAGTCGGCCTTCCCCTGAGGCCGGCGCACCGCAGATCCTGGCCAGCGAACGGAACGTCTTCGAGGTCGCCGCCGCCCGGTCCGGCGCACCCGAACGCAGCAGGTTGCCCGCGTCACGGGCGATCTCGGCCCGGATTCGCTTCCGCAGCGCGCGCAGGTCCTCGTCGTCGGGAGTGCCCTGGGCGAACACCTCGCGCGCCAGCCGGGCCGCGCCGAGCGGCAGGGACCAGGCAACGTCGGGCGCCTCGTTGGTGCCACCCGCGATCTCCAGTGAGCCGCCACCGATGTCGAACACGGCCAGCCGACCGGCCGACCAGCCGAACCAGCGGCGTACGGCGAGGAAGGTCAGCCGGGCCTCGTCCTCCCCGGAGAGCACGCCGATCTCCACGCCGGTCTCGTCGCGTACGCGGGCCAGCACGTCGTCGGAGTTGCCCGAGTCCCGGACGGCCGAGGTCGCGAACGCGAGCATCTCCGAGCAACCCTTGTCCTCGGCGGCGATGACCGCGTTGGCGGTGAAGCTCGTCAACGCGGCAATGCCCGCCTCGTTGACGGCGCCGGACTCCTCGATGTGCTCGGCGAGCCGCAGTGGCTGCTTGTAGGAGTAGGCCGGGAGGGGAGCGGCTCCGCCGTGCGCGTCGACCACCAGCAGGTGTCCGGTGTTCGAACCGATGTCGAGTACGCCCAGCCGCATGGGCCAACGCTACCGCCGCGGCGTAGATTTGCCCGGTGCCCGAAGTAGATCTGGACTTTCCCCGTGCCTGGATCGAGTTCGCCGACCCGGAGGATGCCGACCAGGTGTTCCGTTGTGACCTCACCTGGCTGACGTCGAACTACCTGTGCATCTTCGGCCAGGGCTGCCACGGCATCTACAAGGAGTCGCCGGACACCGGTTGCTGCACGCTCGGCGCGCACTTCTCCGACAAGGACGACGAGAAGCGGGTCGCGTCCTTCGTCGCCCAGCTCACGCCCGAGCTCTGGCAGTTCCACCCCGGCCGCAAGGCGAGGAAGCGGGACTGGGTCGAGACCGACGACGAGGGTGCCCGCAAGACGCTGGTCGTCGAGGTCGACGGGCAGAGCGCCTGTGTCTTCCACAACCGCACCGACTTCGCCACCGGCGCCGGTTGCGCCCTGCACGGTCTGGCGCTGCGGGACGGCAAGGAGCCGCTCGAGACCAAGCCCGACGTGTGCTGGCAGCTGCCGATCCGGCGGACCTTCCGCGACGTCGAGCGCCCGGACGGCACGGCGTACTCCGAAGTGTCGATCAGCGAGTACGACCGACGCGGCTGGGGAGCAGGCGGGCACGATCTGGACTGGTACTGCTCGGGCAACACCGAGGCCCACGTCGGCGTCGAACCGCTCTTCGTGACCAACGCGCCGGAGCTCACCAAGCTGATGGGGCAGGCGGCGTACGACGAGCTGGCGCGGCACTGCGAGAGCCACCTGCGATCGCGTTCCCTGCTGGCGATCCACCCGGCCGACCCACGCTGACCCGGTGCCGCCGGTGCCGACAAGGTGCCGACACGGTGCCGGAATCGGGCCCGATGATCGGGATGTCGGACAGCGTGAACCGGGCCGGTTGTCGAGTAGGTTGCGCACCCCCAGTGTCAGTGTGGAATCGCGGGCAGCGCAGAATGCGTTGCATGCGCCTGGACCATCTCTCATTCGCAGCCGGACCAGATGGCCTAGCCAGCACAGCCCAGCGCCTCGGGGGGCTGCTCGGCCAGGACTTCACCGACGGGGGTATCCATCCCCGGTTCGGCACCCGCAACATGACGATGCCGTTGGCTGACGGCACCTATCTGGAAGTCGTCGGCGTTCTCGACCACCCCGCGTCCGACAAGGCGCCGTTCGGCCAGGCCGTTCGGGCCCGCTCCCTCAACGGCGGCGGCTGGCTGGGCTGGGTCGTCTCTGTCGACGACATCACCGAACTCGAGACCCGGCTGGGACGCGCGGCCGTGGACGGCAACCGGTGGCGACCGGACGGCAAGGAACTGACCTGGAAGCAGGTCGGCGTCAACGGCCTGATGTCCGACCCGCAGCTGCCGTTCTTCATCGAGTGGAGCTGCGCGCCCGAGGACCATCCCGGTTACGGCGGCAGCGACGACTACTCCCTCGCCTGCCTGGAGATCGCTGGTGACCCCCAGCGCGTGAGCGAGTGGCTCGGCCACTCGGTCGAGGCGCCGCTCGAGGACATCAAGGTCGAGTGGGTCGCACCCCACGGTGTGCCCGGAATCATCGCCGCGCAGTTCATGACACCGGGCGGACTGGTCCGGATCTGACTCGGGGGACGAGTCTTGTCGCCCGTGCGACTCCCGTCCGGCGCCCGACCCTCGCCGAACATCTGGAACAGCCCAGCCGTCTACGAGATCGAGAACCGTGCCGGCGACCCCGACGGCGCCCTCGACTCTGCCCTGCGCGACCTGACTGACTGGTCGGGCCGGGTCGTCCTCGACATCGGCTGCGGCACCGGCTTCCATCTCCCTCGCTTCGCTGCGACCGCCGCGTCGGTGATCGGCGTCGAGCCGCATCCCGACCTGGTGGCCCTCGCCCGTCGTCGCACCCGCCGGCTCGACAACGTGACCGTCCACCAGGGCCTGGCGCAGGAGCTGCCGGTGCCGGACGCCTCGGTCGATGTCGTCCACGCTCGGTGGGCCTACTTCTTCGGACCGGGATGCGAACCCGGACTGGCCGAGCTCGACCGCGTCGTACGACGGGGCGGCACGGCGCTGGTCGTCGACAACGACGGCAGCCGGTCCACGTTCGGAAGCTGGTTCCGGCGCGGCTATCCGGAGATCGACCCGGTGACGGTCGAGCGCTTCTGGTCGACCCACGGCTGGACCCGGACCCCGGTCGACATGGGCTGGCGGTTCGAGTCACGCGCGGACCTGATCGCGGTCGCGCGGATCGAGTTCGACCCGGAGACCGCAGAGTGGATCGTCGCGAACCATCAAGGAACCGAGGTCGACTACGCGGTCAACGTGTGGAGCAAGGGGTTCTAGGAGCTGCCCCGGACCACGAGTGTCGGCACCAGAAGCGCACTCGCACCCATCTCGGGCGGCACTGCGAGCCGTTCTTGCAACCGGACCACGATCTCGACGGCGACCTCCTCGAGCGGCTGGCGCACCGAGGTCAGCCCGGGTGGCACCACCTGTGCCACCTGGGAGTCGTCGAAGCCGACGACAGCCACGTCGCTGCCGGCCTTCAGGCCCCGATCGTTCAACGTGTGCAGCACGCCGATGGCGAGGGTGTCGGAGGCGCAGACGAAACCCGACGGCGAGGCTTCGTCGAGGAGTACGGCGGCGGCCTCCGCGCCGGACGCGACCGTGTCCTCGACCCGCGAGGCCAGCCCGGTCGTGGGCTGGCCGCGGTCGTGCATGGCACCCACCCAGCCCGCCCGTCGGTCCTCGCCGATCGGTGACTCCTTGCGCCAGCCGATCCAGGCGATCCTGGTGTGCCCTCGGTCGAGCAGGTGATCGGTGGCCAGCCTCGTGCCCGCCGCACCGTCGACGTCGACCCACGGATGGGTGGCGTCGGGTGCGTCCCAGGGTCGGCCGAAGGCGACGAAGGGCGCCCCGCGCTTCTCGAGCCAGGCGGCCTGCGGGTTGCCGAGGTAGGTGTCGGTCGCGATGAAGGCGTCGACGGCGGTCGAGCGGAGCAGGTCGTCGTACCCGGCGAGGGGGTCCTCGCCGTCGCCGGGGAACAGCAGCACGTGGTAGCCGGCCTCGCGGCACTCCTCGACCAGCGAGTGCACGAAGCGATCCATCATCGCGTTGGCCGTGCCCTCCTGCGCCGGCGCGAACCGGAGCCCGATCAGGCGCGAGGAACGGGTCCGCAGGTTGCGGGCCGCCCGGTTGGGCGAGTAGCCGAGCTCGGCGACGGCAGCCTGCACCCGCTCGAGAGTCTCGGGCTTGAGCAGGTCGGGGTTGTTCATGGCGTTGGAGACGGTCTGCCGGGACACGCCGGCGAGCTCGGCCACGTCGGACAGCGTCGCCTGGAGGCTGGCAGGTCGTGCGCCGCTCGCCACGCTGGCCTCCCTCCGAGATCACTTGAACGATCCAAGGCTACCTTCCCCGCACGCCGGTGTCGGGACCGTGCCCTACGGTTCGAGCCATGAGCAAAGGCATCGCCAAGGGCCGGATCCGCGCCGAGTATCGCTGTACCGAGTGCGGCTGGGAGACCTCCAAATGGGTCGGCCGATGCGGCGAGTGCCAGGCTTGGGGCTCCGTCGCTGAGACCGCGGTCGTGCACACGCGGGCGGCCTCGGGTCCGGTCACGACCCCGGCCGTGCGGATCGGTGAGGTGTCGACCGAGGAGTCTGGATTCCGGTCCAGCGGAGTGCCGGAGCTCGATCGGGTTCTCGGCGGTGGCCTCGTGCCCGGCGCCGCGATCCTGCTCGCGGGCGAACCCGGCGTCGGCAAGAGCACGCTGCTGCTGGAGGTCGCGGCGCAGACTGCCCGCTACCACCGACGCACGCTCTACGTCACCGGCGAGGAGTCGGCTGCCCAGGTGCGGCTGAGGGCAGACCGGACCAACGGCGTCCACGACGAGCTCTATCTCGCTGCCGAGACCGACCTCGGGGCCGTGCTCAGCCACATCGAGGCGGTGCGACCCGAGTTGCTGGTGGTCGACTCGGTCCAGACCATCGGCGCTTCCGACGTCGACGGTGTCCCGGGTGGCGTGACCCAGGTCAAGGAGGTCGCGGCCGCGCTGATCAGGGTCGCCAAGACCCGCAACATCACCACGGTCCTCGTCGGCCACGTGACGAAGGACGGCTCCATCGCCGGTCCCCGAGTGCTCGAGCACCTCGTCGACGTGGTGCTCCACTTCGAGGGCGACCGCAACTCCCGGTTCCGGATGGTGCGCGCGATGAAGAACCGGTTCGGCCCGATCGACGAGGTCGGGTGCTTCGACCTGTCGGCGGAGGGCATCGTCGCGGTCACCGACCCGACCGGGCTGTTCATCGAGACCCACCACCAGATGGTGCCCGGGAGCTGCGTAGCCGTGACGATGGAAGGGCGACGCCCACTCCTGGCCGAGGTGCAGGCTCTGGTCACTCCGGCTGCGGGCGAGCGACCGCGCCGTACGACGGTCGGGCTCGACTCGTCCCGGGTGGCGATGCTGGTCGCCGTACTCCAGCAGCATGGCGGCATCCGGCTGCACAGCCACGACGTGTTCGCTTCCACGGTGGGCGGGGCGAGGCTGGTCGAGCCCGCAACCGACCTGGCCCTTGCCGTGAGCATCGCCTCGGCGTCGTTGCACCTCCCCGCACCGCAGGGCATCGTCGCGTTCGGCGAGATCGGACTCGCCGGTGAGCTACGCAAGGTCCGCGACCTGCCGCAGCGCCTCAACGAGGCCGCCCGGCTCGGCTTCCGGGTCGCGCTGGTGCCCCGTGACCGGTCGGGTGACCGGTCGGGCGCGTCCCCGTCTCGGTCTGGCCCGGAGGAGTGGACGGTCGACGGCATGAAGGTGATCGACGTGCACGACGTCGGATCCGCGCTGCGCCTCGTCGGGCTCTCCCCGCGTGACCAGGGATCAAACGGGGAGTCGAGGTTGTGAGTCATCCCTTAGACTTCGACACGAGTAGGCAATCTGAGACGGGGACGGCGTGGTCAACATCGAGCGCACCGACGACACGCTGCGCCTACGCGCGACTCTTGCCGAGATCGCCCCTGGCACCAACCTCCGCGACGGGCTCGAGCGGATCCTGCGCGGGCGCACCGGCGCCCTGATCGTGCTCGGGATCGACAAGACCGTGGAGGCGATCGCAACCGGCGGGTTCACCCTCGACGTACCTTTCAGCGCGACCGGTCTGCGCGAGCTCGCGAAGATGGACGGCGCGATCATCCTCGACAAGGACATCACCCGGATCCATCTCGCGGCGGTCCACCTGATGCCCGACCACACGATCCCGTCCGAGGAGACCGGCACCCGCCACCGCACCGCCGACCGGGTCGCCAAACAGACCGGGTTCCCGGTCATCTCGGTGAGCCAGTCGATGCAGATCATCGCCGCCTACGTCGGCGAGACCCGGCACGTTCTCGAGGATTCAGGCCAGATCCTGTCGCGGGCCAACCAGGCGCTGGCCACCCTGGAGCGCTACAAGCTCCGGCTCGACGAGGTGGCGAGCACCCTGTCGGCCCTCGAGATCGAGGATCTCGTCACGGTTCGGGACGTGGCCGTGGTTGCCCAACGGCTGGAGATGGTGACCCGGATCGCCCGTGAGATCGATGACTACGTCCTCGAGCTCGGCACCGATGGCCGGCTGCTCTCGCTTCAGCTCGAGGAGCTGGTGACGGGCGTCGACACCGAGCGTGAGCTGGTGATCCGCGACTACCTGCCGGCGGGGCGCAAGCCACGCAGCCCGGAGTCGCTGCTCAACCGGCTCGAGTCGCTCTCCCCCACCGAGCTGGTCGACCCGGCCGCGGTCGCACAGGCGCTCGGCCTCGGCGCCAGCGAGCACCTCGACGGTGCGGTCGCACCACGCGGCTACCGGCTGCTGGCCAAGGTGCCGCGCCTGCCACCGGCCGTCGTCGACCGGCTCGTCGAACACTTCGGGACGCTCCAGAAGCTGCTGTCCGCCGGCATCGACGACCTCCAGGCCGTCGAGGGCGTCGGCGAGCTCCGGGCCCGCAGCGTCCGCGAGGGGCTCTCCCGGTTGGCGGAGTCGAGCATCCTCGAGCGCTACGTCTAACCAGTCGGCTCGGTCGCGCCCGTTGGGCTTCTGGTCGGCCCGGACGTCCGGTCGGACGACTGGTCCGACGCGCTGTCCGAACCGCTGGCCGACGCACTCTCAGTCGGGTCCTGGGTCGGCGACGCGGTCTTCGTGATCGTCTCACCGATCGGCAGGGCGAGCTCGAACTGCACGTCGGTCGGCTCGCCGCCCAGGGCGGCCGCGACGGCGTGGTACCACCCCGCCCGCGCCCAATCGGTCGTCGTGCTGCAGCCCTCGTCGGACCGGCGCCCCGACCAGTAGACATTCACCTTGGCCGGCAGACTGGAACGGGCCACGACGTCGACGGCGGGCACCGACTTCGGGCACTCCTGGCTGGACCAGATGAAGTCTTCGCCAGAGATCAGCTTGACCACGAGGGTCGACGACGAGACCCGGAAGGTGCAGGCCGCAGAGTCGATCGACGAGATCTCCAGGCCGACGGCAACGGGGCTGCCGGCCACCGGCGAGCTCAGGACCGGCGTCACGACGACCTCGTCGTCCGAGCACGGCCCGTCGGGCTGAGCCAGCGGAGGCGGCCGGTTGGTCTTGGGCGGCTTCTTGCCTGTCGGCGAATGGGTGGGCGGATCCGTCGGCGAACTGGTGGTCGGGCTCGAGGAGGTGGCATCCGCACCGACAGGGGCGGCGGTGTCCCCGCCGCCAGACTTTCCGTCGCTCACACTTCCGAGCAGATAGGCGATGCCGTACACGAGGCCGAGGGCCAGCGCGAGCACGACAAGCCGTCGAGTCCAGTAGACGCGCGGGCCCAGCGGGCCCCGAGGACGGGTCACGGAACTCATGCGGCCACGCTAGCCAGCAACGACGGCGCCGTTGCGATCCCACACCGTGGCAGGGCGGTCCGCACCCTGTCTTCTGCTGGTCTTCGCCTACGATCGGCGGCGATGAACGACCTGCACGCGCCGATCCTCAAGTGGTACGACGCCCACGCTCGCGACCTGCCCTGGCGGCGACCCGAGGCGACTGCTTGGTCGGTGATGGTCTCGGAGTTCATGCTCCAGCAGACTCCGGTGGCGCGGGTGCTGCCCGTCTACGAGCGCTGGCTGCTCACGTGGCCGACCCCAGCCGCGCTGGCTGCGGAAGCTCCGGGTGAAGCCGTGCGGGCCTGGGGACGCCTGGGCTATCCCCGTCGAGCGCTCCGGCTGCATGCGGCGGCCGTGGCGATCGTGGACCGACATGACGGCGAGGTCCCCTCCTCGTACGACGAGTTGCTGGCCCTGCCGGGCGTCGGCGACTACACGGCGGCCGCGATCGCGTCCTTCGCCCACCACCGGCGGCACGTGGTGCTCGACACCAACGTCCGGCGCGTGTTCGCCCGCGCGGTGACCGGCGTGGAGTTCCCCGGCGCCTCGGTGACCAAGGCGGAGCGCGAGCTTGCCTCCTCGCTGCTTCCCGAGTCGGGGCGCGAGGCGGCACAGTGGTCGGTCGCCGTGATGGAGCTCGGGGCCCTCACGTGCATCGCGAAGGAGCCGCGCTGTGGGGCCTGCCCGATCGCGGACAGCTGTCTCTGGCGCGCCGCCGGCTACCCGTCGTACGACGGGCCGGCGCGCAAGGTGCAGACGTACGCCGGCACGGACCGACAGTGCCGAGGACGGTTGCTGGCCGTGCTGCGCGACAGCGACGGCTCCGTACACCGCTCGAGGCTGGACGCCGTGTGGGCGCCCGCCGACCAGCGCGACCGCTGCCTGGCCAGCCTGCTCGACGACGGGCTGGTCACCCGCACGTCCGGCGACACCTACGCGTTGCCCTGACCCGGGGCGAGACCGTGGCTCTCACGCTGCGGTGATCGCAGCCACGGCGTCGGCCAGATCCCGCACCGCGCGCAGCTGGTTGGGGTCGTCGGGATCAAGCGGGAGGTCGAGCTGCAGACCCATGAACGCGGCGTCCAGCAGGACGACGGCACGCCTGGCCCGTGGCCGGCTGCTGCCTGCGGCCACCAGCTGATCGGCGAGCGCCTCGACCCAGCGCTGGTTCGCCTCGCGCACCACCGAGAAGTAGGGCTCCTTTCCGAGCAGGCCCAGCGCCGCCGCCTCGACGTAGAGACGCTGACATCGGTCCAGCCGCGGAGACGTGGTGGCGGTCCAGAGCTCGGTGACGGCCCGGCGTACGTCGCGTGAGCGGGGCAGCGCCCGCACCTCGGCAACCGAGCGGTCGGTCGCCACACGGAGCACCGTCGCGACCAGATCGTCCTTGTCCGCGAAGTGGTAGAGCAGCATCCGGTCGCTGGTGCCGATGGCGGCGGCCAGCGGTCGCAGGCTGAGCCCGATCAGCCCGTGGTCGAGCGCGTAGTCGGTGGCCGCGTGGGCCAGTTCGTCACGACGAGCTGTGTCTCGCGCCATGGATCTCCTCCCGGGATTTTGTAGCAGGTGCTACATTTGGTGATGTAGCACCTGCTACATACTACAAGGAGTTGTCATGTTCACGGCTTGGGTTCTTCTGATGTCGGCGATCGGCGTCGAGGTCGCCGCTACGGCGGCGCTGCCCCGCACCCAGAACTTCCGTGATCCGCTGTGGACCGCCGGCGTGCTCGTCGGCTACGCCCTGTCGATCTGGCTGCTGGCTCTGGTGATCAAGCACATCCCCGTTTCCGTCGCGTACGCCGTGTGGTCCGGGCTGGGCACCGCCGGGATCGTCCTCGTCGGAGTGCTCTTCATGGACGAACGAATCGATCTGGTCAAGGCCACCACCCTGTTGATGATCGTCGCCGGTGTGGTCATCCTCAACCTGCACGGCGCGCACTGACCGCCGACCCGGCTCGTGTTGACGCACAGACGCGCCGATGCGACCGAGGTCAACTAGCCAGCCACGGCCGGAAATTCTGATTCAGCCTCCTTGGTGGTGGTCGACGCGTAGAGTCCGTCTCGCGCGGCCGTCCCGGTCGTGGTGTTGCCCGTCTCGGCCGGGACAATCGCGCGTCTGCGGCTTTTTCAGGAAGGCCGTCCGATGGCTGCCCGTTCACCCCTGTTCCGGCCCTTCGCTTCGAGGCGCACGGCGGCGATTCCCGTGCTGCTGCTGGCGGTGGCGGGGCTCTCAGTCGCAACCACCGGGCCTGCCAGCCCTGCGGCTCTTGACGCGGCGGCCTCGGACCTCGCCCTTGACGTGACATCTCGTGCGACGACGTCGACTGGTGAGGCGCTGCCCTACAAGACGTTTGTCACCAACAACGGTCCGGACGCGGCTCCGGCCACCCTCACGTTGGCGGCGGAGGCGCCGCCGTACGTCTCGGTCACCACCGATACCGGCACGTGTGCGCCGATGGACACGCAGACGTCCGAGGTGGTGTGTGACCTGGGGACCTTGGCCTCCGGCGACACCGCTCTGGTGCGGGCGCAGGTCCCGTACACCACCCCAGGCACCGTCCCCTTCACCGCGACAGTCTGGACCACCGGCAGCGACGTGATCAGCTCGAACAACAGCGAGACCTTCCTCACCTCGGTGAGCGGGGATGCCTGCACCGCCGTTGGTACTGCAGCCGGAGACACCCTGACCGGCACCAGCGGCGCCGACGTCCTCTGCGGCTTCGCAGGGCCGGACAAGCTAGCTGGCCTCGCCGGTGACGACCAGCTCCTCGGCGGACAGGGCTTGGACCTCGTCAACTACGACACCGCCTCAGGGCCCGTAGACGTCAACCTGACCGACGGCACCTCGCACAGCAAGACTGGGGACGGCGACGCAGGGTTCGACACCTTGGTGTCGATCGCATCGGCCCGCGGTTCTCAGTGGTCTGACACCTTGGAGGGATCAGAGGTGCGGAACCTGCTGACCGGCTACGCCGGACCAGACGAGATCCTCGGCCACGGCGGGGACGACCTCCTTGTCGGATCGGGCGGCGACGACGCCATCTACGGCGGCAGCGGCATCGACCAGTGTGTCGGAGGCAACGGAAACAACACCTTCGCCGATTGCGAGCCCTGGCTGGGCATCACCTCGATCAACCCCCCGTCGCTCGTACCGAGCGGCTCTGCCACGCTGACGGGCGGGGGCTTCAGCCCGACCGCGGCCGACAACACCGTCACCATCGGCGGTGCCAGTGCGACGGTGACCGGGGCGACCGCCACCACGCTCACGGTCACGGTGCCGTGTGTGGCGTCCGACGACGGCGTCGACGTCAAGGCGACGGTGAACGGTACAGACACCAATACCTTCGAGCACCCGTTGCAGGTGACGCAACGCGACCTCGACGTCGGGGAGGCGGCAATCCTGGCCGACGCCTCGGAGGTCGGTTGCAACGAGATTTCTTCAGCGGACGGAGCCGCGCGGTATGTGGTCGCCGCGTACAACACCTCCACGAGCCCGACCGCATCGGCGGGGATCCGGTTTTCCAGCGACACCGCCGGGGAAGGGCCTGTGATGCTGGACACCCGTCGTGGGCCCGCCGAGCTGGCTGGTCCTGGGTCGGAGGCATCGGCGGATCTCGTGCTCGGTGAGCACGGCTCAGAGCTCCCGGAGCCGTCGGAGACCGGTGACGCGCACCTGGAGCTGTTGAAGAGCAACCGCGCGCAGTACAAGCTGCTTCGGGAGGAGTTCGGGACCGAAGGCATTTCGCGACGCGGCGTGCAGCGCGACATGACGGCGGCGGATCTGCCGCTGACCCGCAACTTCCGCGTGTCGAACATCAACGCCGCCAACATCTGCAACAGCTACTACGTGGGGAGCGCCACGCGTGTCTACGCAGAGGGCAAGCTCGTCATCTACGAGGACGACGCGACGCCCGACGCCTTCAAGGCGGCGAACAGCCCCGTCATGGCCGACTACTACGACAGGATCGGCGACCAGTTCAACGCGGACATGGAGCCGATCATCCGCAACAACTTCGGCGACATCCTGCGCCGCGACGCGGTGACGGACAACAACGGCGTGATGGTGGCCGTCTCGACTCCGCGCATCAACACCTCTTTCTCAGGGGTAGCCGGGTTCGTGGTGAGCTGCGACCAGTTCCCCAACGACGACGCGAGCACGCCCGCGGTAGGCGGCCCGTACACCGGCTCAGGTGTCAACGGTGCCAGCAACTTCGGCGAGTACTTCTACCTCTACCAGCCGGTGACGAACGCCACCGGGTACAGCGGCAACACGCCCGACAACTGGTACCGCACGATTCGTTCCACGTTCATCCACGAGAGCAAGCACGTCGCGTCCATGGCGGCTCGCGTCGCCAACAACGCGCCCGCCTACGAGGCCGCTTGGCTGGAGGAGGGGACGGCTCGGCACGCTGAGGAGCTCTGGGCACGGGGGTCCGTCTACAACGTGCCCTGGAAGGGCAACACGGGGTACGGGAGCGCGGACGCGCCCGACGGCATCTACTGCGATGTCCGGCCGGGCTTCTCGGAGTGTGCCAGCAACCCGCGGCAGCCGGCGTCGATCATGCAGCGCCATTTCACCTCGCTGTACACGAACCTGTTCGGTACCAACTCCAGGCTCTTGTCACCGTTCGGGCGCACCCCATCGGACACCCAGTCGTACTTCTACGCGACGAGTTGGTCGCTGGTCCGCTACGCGATCGACCGCTACGGCACATCGGACGCTGAGTTCTTGACGGCGTTGACCCAATCGACCAGTTCGGGTGCGCCGAACCTGTCGGCGCAGAGCGGGGTCTCGACCGAGCAGTTGCTGGGCAGGTGGGCGCTGGCGCTCTCCGTGGACGACTACCCCGGCATGACGGCGAGCGATGACGTCAAGATGCCGACCTGGAACTTCCGCGACATCTACGCCGGCTTCAATCGGGACTTCCCGGGCACTTACACGCTCCCGTACCCAAGTCAGCCCGAGAACTACGCCTTTGGAAGCACCTTTGCGGTCGACGTGGCGACGATCTACGGCGGCGGCGTGAGGCTGTTCCAGCTGTCGGGAACACAGACGCAGGCCCAACTGCTGCGCTTGCGCGGGAACGGCGGCGTAACGCTTCCGAGTAGCATCCGGCTGGCGATCGTGCGGGTCGAGTAGGCCAGCGCCGACCCGGCTCGTGTTGACGCACAGACGCGCCGACCCGGCTCTTGTTGACGGCGGCGCCGTCAACAAGAGCCGGGTCGGAGACGTTTTCAGGTGAACACGAGCCGGGTCGGCGTCAGGACGGATCCTCCGACTTGGTGACGTCGATCGGACCGGGGGTCTCGGCCTCACCCGTGCCACGTCCCTCGGGACCGGCGTCGGGCTTGACCAGGTCGACCGAGGCAGTCTCCAGGGGCGGCAGGTCCGGCAGCGCGCCGAACTTCTGGCCCTTGAAGGTGAACGTCGCCTCGACGCCCTCGCCCTCGACGTCGACGAGCACGATCTGGCCCGGACCGACCTCGCCGAACAGCATCTTCTCGGCGAGCGAGTCCTCGATCTCGCGCTGCACCGTGCGACGCAGAGGCCGCGCGCCGAGAACGGGGTCGAAGCCCCGGGTGGCGAGCAGGTCCTTGGCCGCCTGGGTCAGCTCGAGGGACATGTCGCGGTCCTTCATGCGCAGCTCGACCGACGCGATCATGTTGTCGACCATGGAGATGATCTGGTCCTTGGTCAGCGGCGGGAACACGACGATCTCGTCGACCCGGTTGAGGAACTCGGGACGGAAGTGCTGCTTGAGCTCGTCGGTCACCTTCGCCTTCATCCGGTCGTAGGAGCCCTGGACGTCCGAGGCCTGGTTGAAGCCGAGGCTGGTGCCCTTGGAGATGTCGCGGGTGCCGAGGTTGGTGGTCATGATGATCACGGTGTTCTTGAAGTCCACGACCCGGCCCTGGCTGTCGGTCAGCCGACCTTCCTCCAGGATCTGCAACAGGCTGTTGAAGATGTCCGGGTGGGCCTTCTCGACCTCGTCGAACAGTACGACCGAGAACGGCTTGCGACGGACCTTCTCCGTGAGCTGCCCACCCTCTTCGTAGCCGACGTAGCCGGGAGGCGAACCGAACAGGCGCGAGACCGTGTGCTTCTCGGAGAACTCGCTCATGTCGAGCTGGATCAGCGCGTCCTCGTCACCGAACAGGAACTCCGCCAGGGTCTTCGACAGCCAGGTCTTACCGACACCAGACGGGCCGGCGAAGATGAACGAGCCTCCCGGCCGCTTCGGGTCCTTGAGCCCTGCGCGAGTACGACGGATCGCCCGGCTGAGCGCCTTGACGGCCTCCTCCTGACCGATGACGCGCTTGTGCAGCTCGTCCTCCATCTTGAGCAGCCGCGTGGACTCCTCCTCGGAGAGCTTGACGATCGGGATGCCGGTCGCCACGGCGAGCACCTCGGCGATCAGCTCCTCGTCGACCTCGGCGACGACGTCCATGTCGCCGGCGCGCCACTGCTTCTCACGTTCGGAGCGCTTGACGATCAGCTGCTTCTCCTCGTCGCGCAGGCGCGCGGCGGCTTCGAAGTCCTGGCCGTCGATGGCGGCTTCCTTGCGCTGCCGGACGTCGCTGATCTTCTCGTCGTACTCGCGCAGGTCCGGCGGGGCCGTCATCCGGCGAATCCGCAGCCGCGAGCCCGCCTCGTCGATCAGGTCGATCGCCTTGTCCGGCAGGAACCGGTCGGAGATGTAGCGGTCGGACAGGGTCGCCGCCGAGACCAGGGCCTCGTCGGTGATCGTCACGCGGTGGTGGGCCTCGTAGCGGTCCCGGAGTCCCTTGAGCATCTCGATCGTGTGCGCGATCGACGGTTCCGCCACCTGGATGGGCTGGAAGCGGCGTTCGAGCGCGGCGTCCTTCTCGAGGTACTTGCGGTATTCGTCAAGTGTGGTCGCGCCGATGGTCTGGAGCTCCCCGCGAGCCAGCATCGGCTTGAGGATGCTGGCGGCGTCGATGGCGCCCTCGGCGGCACCCGCACCGACGAGGGTGTGGATCTCGTCGATGAAGAGCACGATGTCGCCGCGGGTGCGGATCTCCTTGAGGACCTTCTTCAGGCGCTCCTCGAAGTCACCGCGGTAGCGCGACCCGGCGACCAGGGCGCCCAGGTCGAGGGTGTAGATCTGCTTGTCCTTCAGCGTCTCGGGCACGTTGCCCTTGACGATGTCCTGGGCGAGGCCCTCCACGATCGTGGTCTTGCCCACTCCGGGCTCACCGATCAGGACCGGGTTGTTCTTGGTACGGCGGGACAGGATCTGCATGACCCGCTCGATCTCCTGCTCCCGGCCCACGACCGGGTCGAGCTTGCCCTCACGGGCCTGCTGGGTCAGGTTGCGGCCGAACTGGTCCAGCACCAGCGACGACGACGGGGCCTCGGCCCCGCTGCCGGTGGGAGCGCCCGATGCGGGGCTCTCCTTGCCCTGGAAGCCGGACAGCAGCTGGATCACCTGCTGGCGGACCCGGTTGAGGTCGGCGCCGAGCTTCTGCAGCACCTGGGCGGCGACGCCCTCGCCCTCGCGGATCAGGCCGAGCAGGATGTGCTCGGTGCCGATGTAGGAGTGGCCCAGCTGCAACGCCTCGCGCAGCGACAGCTCGAGCACCTTCTTGGCGCGCGGCGTGAACGGAATGTGGCCCGAGGGCGCCTGCTGGCCCTGGCCGATGATCTCCTCGACCTGGGCGCGGACGGCCTCCAGCGAGATGTCGAGGGACTCCAGCGCCTTGGCTGCAACGCCTTCGCCCTCGTGGATCAGGCCGAGCAGGATGTGCTCGGTGCCGATGTAGTTGTGGGAGAGCATGCGGGCCTCTTCCTGGGCCAGCACGACCACCCGCCGGGCTCGGTCAGTGAACCGCTCGAACATGTGTGCATCGCTCCTCGGAAAACAGCGGGGCCGTCACACCAGTCCGGCGTGACGGGACACTTGGTCTAACCCCACCCACAGCCTACGCGTTCCCGGTTCAGCAGATCGGCGCTCCGCTGACAGCGAACACTGGGCGGAGCCTGTGGGCAGGGAGCGCCGATCCGGGATGGCTCTAGTTGGCGGCCTCGTACGCCGACCGCACGTCGGCGCTGACCCGGCCACGATCCGGGACGTCGTAGCCGTTCGACCGCGCCCAGGCACGGATCTCGGCCGCGCTCGGACCATTGCTCGCGGCCTTGCGGGCGCCGCGCCGGCCACCAACCCTCCGAGCATGGCCGACGTATGGGGTGACGGCGTCGCGTAGTTTCGCGGCATTTGTGGAATTAAGGTCGATTTCATATGTAGCCCCGTCGAGGCCGAATGTCACGGTCTCCTCGGCATCGGAACCATCGAGATCGTCGACGAGAACGATGTGGACCTTTTGCGCCATTCTTCATTCCTTAGGAAATAGTGGGTGAGTCAGGCCAAGGATGCCACTGGACTGCTAATCGGTAAAGCCACGGAAATACGGATGCGCCCACGGGCCGCCCGATCGGTCAACCGGAGGGACTATCAATTACAGCCTTGTGGTTCCGGGGTTCGCCTGTGGACGGACCCGAACCGCGCCAAGAATCGCGACATGCCAGCGAATGCCGCTCTCGGAGCGAAGGCGTACACCCCCCGCCTCTACGCGACAACCCCCGTGCCCAACGCTCTCGAGCGGCACATGATGACCCGGATGGGTTCGGGGAGCACACCCGCGACCCTGACCCAGCTGCGCAAGCTCAGGCGGGCCGGAGGAGTGGTTCGAGGCCCAGCTTCATCCCGGAGCGATCCCCGAGTCACCCAAGGTCGCCGACATCAACTCCTGGTTCCCGGACCGCCACGACTCGATGACCACGCGCATGGCCAAACCTCAGGGCGGGTACGAAGGGCAGTTTCGACTACGGGACCGAGTTCGGCAACTGGACGATGCTGCGCCGCATGTTCTCGACCCGGACCGTGTTCGAGAACATGGTCGACCTGTGGTCGAACCACTTCCACGTGCCGCCGTTTGCCGACAAGGCCTGGCTCGGTCGCCAGGAGTACGACACCCTGATCCGCAGGCACGCCCTGGGCAGGTTCGACCAGATGCTGGCCGCGGTCAGCCTGTCGTCGTCGATGCTTCTCTACCTCGACAACTCCAAGTCCGTGCGCGGTGCGCCCAACGAGAACCAGGGCCGCGAGCTGCTCGAGCTGCACACGGTCGGTCCGGACTCGGCCTACACAGAAGACATGGTCAAGGACTCGGCCAAGATCCTGTCCGGCTGGACGGTGCGTGATCCAGGCTCCTTCGAGCCCTACTACAACCCCGAAGCCCACACGATGGGTGCCGTCCGCGTGCTCGGCTTCACCCATGCCAATGCCGCCCCGGACGGCCGCGCGATAACCGCGGCGTACCTGCGCTACCTGGCGTTCCACCCGTCGACGGCCCGGACCATAGCCCGAAAGCTCGCCGTGCGGTTCGTGAGCGACAACCCGTCAGAGGCCCTGATCGTCCACCTGGCCCAGGTCTTCCGGTCGTCCGGCACCGACATCAAGGCCACCTTGCGGGCGCTGGTGGCATCGGAGGAGTTCCTGGCTTCCGCGGGCAGCAAGGCGCGCACGCCGTACGACGACCTCGTCGCCACGGTTCGCGTGCTCAAGATCGACCCGCAACGGCCAGTCAGCAAGAAGTCGTTCGCCCGAGCGATCGCCCACATCCACGGGGCCGACCCGATCTTCAGCTGGCCGCGTCCCGACGGAGCCCCCCAGCTCAACGCGCCGTGGTGCTCCGCCTCTCGGATGCTGGCCAGCTACCTGTTCCACTGGGGCATGTCCGGTAGCTACTACCCCAGCGAAGAGGTGGTGTTCCGGACACCGGCCTCATTCCTGCCGCAGCCCACCATTCGCTTCGATGCGTTCGTCGATCATCTGTGCCGGTTGATGATCGGTCGCACGTCGACCCCACTGCTCCTCCAGGCGGCCTGCGAGGCCACCGAGGTCAACGCGTGGGAAGTGATCAACAAGGACCACAGGATCTGCAGGTACCTGTTCATGCGGCTGCTTGCTGCGTTGCTCGACTCCCCCGAACACATGGCCAGGTGACCTGAAGATGACTGAGATGCCGGACTGCTGCGAGACCTACGAGAAGACCGCGCGCCTGCACCGCCGGACGTTCATGAGGGCGGCGACCGTTGGCGGCGTGCTGAGCACGACGATGTTCGGCCAGGCGGTCCGCCAGGCCTCGTTCGGAGCCGAGATCGACAACAACGTGCTGGTCGTGCTGAGCCTGCGTGGCGGCATCGACGGCCTCGGTGTCGTCGTGCCGCATGGCGACCCTGCCTACTACGCGGCCCGGCCCAAGCTGGCGCTGCCCAAGGCCCCGCTGCTCGCGAAGGACGCGATGTTCGGCCTGAACGCGCAGCTGGCACCGCTGATGCCCTGGTGGAACTCCGGCAAGTTCGCCGCAGTCCAGGCAGTCGGCATGAACCAGCCGAACCGGTCGCACTTCGCGGCGATGGAGCTGATCGAGGACGCCGACCCGGGCTCGGCGCAACGAGTCGGCTGGGTGAACCGGATGATCGGGATGAACACCGGCGAAGAGGCCACGGAGGCCGTGCACATCAACTCCACGATGACCCCGGGCATGCTCTTCGGACCCCAGGCGACCCTGTCCACCCGCGGGCTGAACGCGCTCAGGATCGCTGGCACCGACAACGGCCGCACAGAGGCCAGATATCGCCAGCTGACCACGAGCTGGGGACAGACGCCGGGCACGCTCGGGGACGCGGCGCGCTCCGCCCTCCAGATCTCCAGGGGATACGCCCAGACCCTGGGTGGGTCCTACACGCCGGAGAACGGCGCCCACTACCCGACGGACTACCCGGCCCACGACCTGGCCGATGCACTGCGCGACACCGCGCACCTGATCAAGACGAACGTCGGCACCGAGGTCGTCTCGATCGACTTCGGCGGCTGGGACATGCACGCCAACTACGGCTCGAACGAGGGCCGGCATGATGCACAACATGGTCGGCGGCCTCGCCAAGTCGCTTGCCGCGTTCATGACCGACCTTGGTGCCTTGAGGCAGAAGGTCACCCTCGTCACCATCTCCGAGTTCGGACGCCGGGTCGAGGAGAACGGGAACAAGGGCCTCGACCACGGGTGGGGCAACATGATGCTGCTCATGGGCGCGGGCGTGAAGGGCGGCCAGTACTACGGCAACTGGCCCTGGCTGGGCGCCAACAAGCTGGTCGACGGTGACCTGAAGGTGACCACCGACTACCGCCAGGTGCTTGGCGAGGTCGTGACCCGCCGCTTCAACCGCTCCATCGCGACGGTGTTCCCGGCCCTGGACTACACGCCGCTCGGCGTCATGAACTAAGCAGGTCCGAGCTCAGCTGTTGCGCTGAAAGACCAGCTCCAGTCCGCGCAGGGTGAGCCAGGGCGCGTGCGCCGTGATGCTCTGGCACTCGCCGAGTACGACGGGGGCCAGATGACCGGTCGCGATCACGTTCACCGTGGCCGGCATCCGCGCCGAGCTCGGCGATCATCCGGGTAATGATTCCCTCGGCCAGGCTGGCGAATCCGAAAAACATTCCCGACCGCAGCGCCTCCACCGTGTTCTTGGCGATCACCGAACGGGGTCGCAGCAATTCGACATTGCGCAGTTGCGCGCCGCGCCGGCTGAGCGCCTCCTGCGATATTTCGATACCTGGTGCGATTGCCCCGCCGACGTATTGTCCGATCTCCGAGACCACGTCGAATGTCGTCGCGGTCCCGAAATCGACCACGATCGACGGCCCGTCGTACAACGTGGCCGCGGCGAGGGCATTCATGATCCGGTCGGCCCCGACTTCGCGCGGGTTGTCCATCAACACGGGCACGCCGGTCCGGATCCCCGGCTCCACGACCACGTGACGGACCGTGCCGTAGTAGCGGGTCAGCATGTCGCGCCACTCGTGGAGCACGCTCGGGACGGTGGCGCAGACGGCCACCCCGTCCACATCGCGGTCATCGAGGAGGGCGCGGAGCAGGACAGCCCACTCGTCGGCGGTGCGGTGCTCGTCGGTCGCGACCCGCCACTGCGCCTCGACGTCGCCGTCGGTGACCAACCCCAGGTGGGTGTGGCCGTTGCCGATGTCAGAGCAGAGGAGCGCCATCACGATTCCCGTAGGTCCATGCCGATGTCGAACACCCGCACCGAGTGGGTGAGGGCACCGACGGAGATGAAGTCGACCCCGGTCTCGGCCACCTCGCGCGCCCGGTCGAAGGTCAGGCCTCCAGACGCCTCCAGGCTGGCCCGGCCGTCGGTGATGCGGACCGCCTCGCTCATCGTCGGGTTGTCCATGTTGTCGAGCAGGATCCGGTCGCAACCGGCTTCGAGGAGCTCGCGCAGCTGGTCGAGATCGGTGACCTCGACCTCGACCGGAGTGTCCGGGTAGGTCTTGCGGACCGCCTCGTAGGCCGGGACGACACCTCCCGCCGCGATCACGTGGTTGTCCTTGACCATGGCCAGGTCGGACAGGCTGAAGCGGTGGTTGACGCCGCCTCCGCAGCGGACGGCGTACTTCTGGAGGGCACGCCAGGTCGGCAGCGTCTTGCGCGTGTCGAGGACCCGCGCCCGCGTGCCGGCGAGCGCATCGACCCACGCGGCCGTGGCCGTGGCCACGCCCGAGAGGTGGCTGGCGAAGTTCAAGGCGGTGCGCTCGGCGGTGAGCAGGCCGCGGGTGGTTCCGCTCACTCGCATGACCACGTCTCCCGCGGCGACGCGGGAGCCGTCGGCGAGGCGGTCGTGGATCTCGACGTCGCCACCGAGGACGTAGGCGAAGACCAGCTCGGCGATCGGCAGCCCGGCGACCACACCCGGCTCACGCGCCGCGAGATCCGCGACCCCACGCGCCGCCTCGGAGATCGTGGCCGCGGACGTGATGTCGTCGCTGCCACCGGGCAGATCCTCATCGAGCGCGGCCACGACGGCGTCGTAGACGACCCGGGCATCGAGACCGGCATCGGTCAGCTCCGTCACGAGGCGCACCGGGAGCTCGTCGTAGGGCGTGCGGGCGATCGTCATGCCGGACTCCCCGAACCTGTGCGCGAGGTGTCCGTGGGCGAGCCGGGCACGAAGGCCACGACCTGCGAGCCGTCGACCAGGGTGATGTCGAAGTGCCCCGCCCAGTCGGCGTCGTTGCGCTCGGGGAAGTCGTCGCGCCAGTGGGAGCCGCGGGTCTCCTGGCGCGAGGAGGCGGCGGCGGCGAGCGCCGTACTGATCGTCACGAGGTTGGTGGTCTCCCACGCCTCCTCACCGACCTCGTCAGTGGTGTGACCGGCGAGCTTGATGAGTCCGGTGATCGCCTCGGCCGTGCCGGCGGCCGAGCGCAGCACCCCCACCTGCTCGGTCATCAGCCGCTGCATCTGGATCCGGACGTCGTCGGACAGGAGGCCGGGCACGCGATGGTCGCCGGCGGCGTCCGTCCAGTCCCGGAGCTCGCCCGGCAGCACCTCCGCGATCCTTCGGGAGAAGACCAGCCCTTCGAGCAGCGAGTTCGAGGCGAGCCGGTTGGCGCCGTGCACACCCGAGCAGGCGACCTCGCCGGTGGCGTAGAGACCCGGGACCTTCGATCGTCCCCAGAGGTCGGTCGCCACGCCTCCGGACGCGTAGTGCTGGGCCGGCGCCACCGGGATCAGCTCAGTGACCGGGTCGACGCCGTACGAACGGCAGGTCGCCAGGATCGTCGGGAAGCGCCGCTCCCAGAATCTCGACACGTCGGTGGTCGAGCCTGTCGAGTTACCGACAGCGCCGAGGTGGCGGGCGTCGAGCCACATGTGCGGCCGCCCGGTCTCGTGCATCCTGCGGGTGATGGCCTTGGCAACGACGTCGCGGGGCGCGAGGTCCGCCAGCTCGTGCACCCCCTGCATGAACCGGTTGCCCTCCCAGTCCACGAGGAACGCGCCCTCGCCGCGGACGGCCTCGGAGATCAGCGGCTGCTGTCCCCGGGAGTCCGGACCGAGGTACATCACGGTCGGGTGGAACTGCACGAACTCGAGATCACGGAGCACGGCGCCGGCCCGCAGGGCGAGCGCCATCCCGTCACCGGTCGACACCGAGGGATTCGTGGTCTGCGAGAACACCTGGCCGAGTCCGCCGCTGGCGAGGACGACCGCCCGGCATCGCACCGCGCCCACCCCGTCGCGCTGGCCCTCGCCGAGCACGTGCAGGGTGACTCCGGCGACGCCGCCGTCGTCGGCAAGGAGCAGGTCGACGGCCAGCGCATGGGGCACGACCTCGATCTCGGGTGCCGCCTCGACGGCCGCGATCAGGGCCCGCTGGATCTCGGCCCCGGTCGCGTCGCCACCTGCGTGCGCGATCCGGTCGCGGCGATGCCCGCCCTCGCGGGTCAGCGACAGCGTGCCCTCGTGCTCGTCGAAGACCGCCCCCCAGGAGATGAGCTCGCGAACCGCCTCCGGGCCCTCGTTCACCAGGACCCGGACCGCCTCGAGGTCGCAGGCTCCGGCACCCGCGACCAGGGTGTCCTTCTCGTGCTGCTCGGGAGTGTCACCGGGGCCGAGGGCCGCCGCGATCCCGCCCTGTGCCCACTGCGTCGAGCCCGCGCTGAGCACGTCCTTGGTGACGACCAGGATCTTGTCGACCTGGCCGTAGAGGCGCAGCGCCGCGGTGAGGCCGGCGATTCCGGAGCCGATGATGACGACATCGGCATCGGTCGTCCAGCCAGGGGCCGGCGCCGCAAGGCGAGAGGGGAGCATCCCGGCAGGCTAGCGTCCGGAGATCAGGTCGCCGCGGACCAGTCCGGCCTCACCGAACGTCTCGGCTGCGTCGATGCCCGTGGCGAGGATCTTGTTCTCGGCATCGACGAACACGACGTGCGGCTGGTAGTCCCTGGCCTCGGCCGTTTCCATCTGTCCGTAGCCGATCAGGATGACCACGTCGCCGGGGTGGACCAGGCGGGCAGCGGCCCCGTTGATGCCGATCACCCCGGAGCCGCGCTCGCCGGCGATCGTGTAGGTCTCCAGTCGGGCGCCGTTGGTGACGTCGACGATGTGCACGAGCTCACCGGCAAGCAGGTCTGCGGCGTCGAGCAGGTCCTCGTCGACGGTGACCGAGCCGACGTAATGCAGGTCCGCCTGGGTCACCGTGGCCCGGTGGATCTTGCTCTTCATCATGGTGCGCAGCATCAGTTGTCTCCTTGGTCAGTCGGGACTCCGAGGGTCAGGGGCATGTTGTCGATGAGCCGCGTGGACCCGACCCTGGCCGCGACGAGGATCCGGCCCTCCCCGTGGTCTGGGGGGTCGCCCAGGTCGGTGGACGTCACGCTCAGGTAGTCGAGGTCCACCCCGGTCGTGGTGTCGAGTACGTCGTGAGCCGCGGCGAGGACCGCGTCCGCGCCGTACGCCGCCTGCCGCTGGCCGGCCTGCAAGGCGCGCGACAGGGCAACCGCCTGCCGGCGCTGCTCGGGGTCGAGGAAGCGGTTGCGGCTGGACAGGGCGAGGCCGTCGGCTTCGCGGACGGTCTCGGCTCCGACGACGTCGATGCCCATGCAGAGGTCGCGGACCATCAGCCGGATCAGCGCGAGCTGCTGGTAGTCCTTCTCACCGAAGACGGCGACGTCGGGGCGGACCAGTCCGAAGAGCTTGGCAACCACCGTCAGCACGCCGTGGAAGTGGGTGGGCCGGCTGCGCCCATCGAGGATCGTGGCCAGCGGCCCGGGGTCGACGGTGACCTGCGGGAGTCCGCCGGGGTAGACCTCGTCGACCGTGGGAGCGAAAGCGACGTCGGCGCCGTTGGCTGCGCAGACCTCGAGGTCCGCCTCGAGAGTGCGGGGATAGCGTTCGAGGTCCTCGCCGGGTGCGAACTGCATCGGGTTGACGAAGATCGAGACGACGACCGGACCGGCGACTCGCTTCCGGGCAGTGCGGATCAGGCTGGCGTGGCCCTCGTGCAGGGCGCCCATGGTCGGCACGAACGCCACTCGGCCGTCATCCGACCGCACTTGCTTGAGCGCTTCGGCAAGCTCGGCACGGGTGTTCGCGAGGACGGGTGCGGTCATCGAATCTGGGCGCGACTCGCGGGCGCCATGGCCTCGTCGAGCAGCAGCCGGATCCTGGCGGCACGGATCGGTAGCACCCGACCGTCGGTGACGACCCGGTCGAGGGTGGCGCGGGCGAGTGCGACGTACGACGGCAGCGTCTGCGGCGCGTTGGCGACCAGGTCGGCCAGGTGTGCCTGGACGGTGTTGACGTCGCCACGGACGATCGGGCCGGTGAGCGCGGCGTCGCCGTCGTTCAGCGCGTTGTCGAGGGCCGCGCTGAGGAGCGGACGCAGGGTCGAGGCGGGATCTGCAGCGCCGGCGGCGGACAGGATCTCCATCGCCTCGGTGACCAGCGTGACCAGGTGGTTCGCGCCGTGCGCCAGCCCGGCGTGGTAGAGCGTCCGGCGGTCCTCGGGTACCCACATGGCCCGGCCGCCCAGGTCGGCGACCAGCTGCTCGGTGAGTGGCCGCTCCGCCTCACCCGCGGTCACGCCGAAGACGCAGTCTCGGAGCCGGGGCAGGTCGAGGTCGGTCCCGGTGAACGTCAGGGCCGGATGCAGCGCAATGGCGCGCGCCCCGACAGCCACGGCCTCGTCGAGAACAGCGAGCCCGTGTCGGCCGGAGGTGTGGACGACGACCTGACCCTCGTGGATCGATCCGCTTGCGCTCAGCATGGCCACCACGTTGGGCAGCATGTCGTCGGGAACGGTCAGCAGGAGGAGGTCGCAATCACGAGCCACGGCGCTGGGTTTGTCGACGGGTACGCCGGGCAGCAGGGCCGCAATCCGGTTGCGAGAGGCGTCGGACTCGCCGGCTGCGGACACGATCTCGTGGCCGGCGGCAAGCAGCGCGTGGGCGAGGACGGCGCCGACGCGACCCGCGCCGACAACGCCGACCCGGAGGGGGTGCGTCATGGTGAACCTTTCGTTCCAGTCCCTCCGACCACCCCCGGACGGGGGCCGGTGTGGGTACCGGACGTTTGATTGCAATAGCAAGGTTACGGGTCTCCCATCCCGCTGGGAACCGGCCGCGCGATGTGACATACGCAACCCCGGTAGCCTGCCTGCCTGTGATGCCGACGTGACCTCGCTCGGAATGCCCGGGCTGCCGCCGCCCGCCGACCCGACGTGGAAGCAGGCGTGGGACACCGCGCTCTACGGCCCGGGCGGTTTCCTGCGCGCGCAGCCTGCGACCTCCTCGATCCCGGCCGACCTCGTGCTGGCGCTCGTCGCCTCGACGGCCAGGGAGCGGCTGGCCGAGGTCGCGCTGCTGGGCGGGGCCGGCCCGCTCGCGCCAACGCTCTCCGGGATGGGCAGCTCCGTCAGGTTCGACGTGCCGCCCGGCTTCACGGGCCTCGTCCTCGCCGTCGACTGGCTCTCGCACGTTCCGGCGCACGTGGTGCAGATGGACGCCGACGGGTTCCCGAGACTCGTCCACGTCTCCCCGTCGACCGGGCGCGAGACCTTGGGCGCCCGCCTCAACGAGACCTCGGTGCCCCAGTCGATCGGACTCTGGCTCGAGAAGTGGTGGCCGGTCGTCGACTTCGGCGTGGATGCGCGCGCCGAGGTGGGAACGGCGAGGGACACGGCCTGGCTGGGCGTCGTACGACGTCTGGGAGCCGGTGGCAAGGCGGTCGCCGTGGAGCCGGCCCACCTCCTCGCGACCCGCCCGCGTACCGGCTCACTGGCCTCGCCGTCGGGAGCCGTGATCCCAGACGGTCGGCGGGACCTCGTGGCGTCGGTGGCCGTCGACTCGGTTGCCGAGGCAACCGGGGGTCGGGTCCTCTCCGAGCATGGCCTGACCTACGTCGAGTCGGCCGCGCCTGCGTAGGTCAGCGGCGCCTGATGACCCTGCGGATCGCGCGACGCACGGGCGCCGGGATCCGCGCCCGGAGCCGGTGTGGGACCCGGTCGGCCAAGGTTGCCCGTCCGTCGGACCCCTGTTTGGCTCCGCGCTCGACCCTTCGCTCGGCCGCGTTGGCTCGCCGCTCGGCGTGGGCCAGCGCCCGTCGGTGCGTCTGCCTCAGCTCCATCTGTGCGGCCACGACCGACGACTTGGAGATGGCCTCGGACTCGGCGTAGAGGACGGCGTACCCGGCGCGCACCTCGTCCAGCGTCTTGCGGATCTCGGCAGTGTCCTCCGAGGTCAGCGAGTTGAGCTGGTCCCAAGCGGTCCGGGTCAGCTCCTCGAGCCGCGGCGGCAGGGCGAGATCGGCCCAGTCGAGGCCGATCCTGCGCAGCGAGGGGTCGATGAACCCCTCGAGCCGTTCCCAGTCGTCGTCCGTGGCCGCGCGCACGCCGGCCAGGTCGAGCTGCTTCCCGACTGACTCGACCACGGTCCGGTGGTCGCCGAGCAGGTCGGCGTACCGCACGAACGCACGCGGCGCGTCCCGGGTGTCGAGCTCGGTGTGCAGCAGCATGTTGAGCCAGGAGGCGGTCAGGTGGGCCGAGCCGAGCCGGTTGGCGTAGTACTTCTGCTTGCTGCCCACCACCTCGGGCGGCGGACGCAGCATCGTCGCAAACACGGGAGTGGCCTCGGAGCGCAGCGCGGCCTCGCGCCACAGCGGCAGGAACCAGGACAGCCGTGGGTCCTTGACGACCAGCTCGTCGGCCTCGGCGAAGTGCGGCGCCAGCCAGGTGGCCGCCTCTGCGAGCGTCTCCTCGTCGGCGCAGCGCTCACCGGTCCGGGCCCACGCGTCCGGGCGGCTGTCGGAGACCGCCACCTGGGCTTGCTCGAGCACCCTGTTGTGAAAGTCCACTGCCCACTGCGGCTCGCCGAACCCCTTGGGGTTGGTCTCGTCGGCGATGACCTCGGGCACCGGGACATGCAGCCCCAGTCGCGACATCAGGCCCGCGAGCGTGCTGGTGCCGCTGCGGCCGGCGCCGGCGATGAACAGGATCTTCCGAGTGCGCTCCACGGTGGTCAGCGTAGACCGCGAGTAAGTTGCGCCCATGAGGTTGCTCCGCCGCCGCTCGGTCGTCAGCGTCGTGATCCCGGTGTACAACGTTGCGGGCTTCCTGCCCGAGTGCCTCGGCAGCCTGCTCGGCCAGGCCCATCGCGAGCTCGAGGTCGTGATCGTCGACGACGGCTCGACCGACGCGTCGGGTTCGATCGCGGACGAGTACGCCGCCCGCGACGCCAGGCTGCACGTCGTACACACGGAGAACCGGGGTCTCGGCGCGGCCCGCAACGAGGGGGTCAGGCACGCCTCGGGCCGGTATCTGGTGTTCCTGGACAGCGACGACGTGCTGCCGCCGAAGGCATATCCGGTGATGGTCAGGCAGCTCGAGGACGCCGGCTCGGACTTCGTCAGCGGCAGCTTCGTGCGCTGGGAGAACGGCGGGCTGCACGAGCCGCCGTGGATGCGGCGGTTGCACTCGCGCCGCCGGGTCGGCATCCGGGCTGACGACCATCCGGAGATCCTGGGCGACGTGATGGCGTGGGACAAGATGTTCCGGCGCTCGTTCTGGGACTCCGCCGATCTGTCCTGGCCGGAGGGCATCCTCTACGAGGATCAGCCGACGACCACCAAGGCTTTCCTGCGCGGGCGTTTCGACGTCATTCCCGACATCGTCTACCACTGGCGGATCCGCACCGACGGCTCCTCGATCACCCAACAGCGGTTCTCGGTACAGGATCTCGTCGACCGGATCGAGACCAAGCGGATGACGCTTGCGACGGTGCTTGCGGAGGGCTCGCCACAGGTCCAGGAGATGTTCGTGGACCGCGTGCTGGCCGGCGACATGGCGCGCTACTTCACCGAGATCCCGGGCGCCACCGACGCCTGGTGGACTCTCCTGCGCGCCTGCGTCCTGGAGTTCTGGGGATCTCGTTCGCTCGTGCACAGCGGGCTCCCGCCGGTGCACCGGCTGACTGGTTGGCTGGTCGAGCAGGACCGCAGATCCGACGCGGTCGCGGTCATGGAGTACGTCGCCCGGAACAAGGTGCCGCGGATCACTGATCCGACCGGCCAGGAACGGATCGACGTCCCGGTGATCTCAATGGCCACCGTCGATCCCGCGGCTACTGTCGTCCGCCCTCACGAACGCCGACCCGGCTCTTGTTGACACGAAACCGATGCCGACCCGGCTCTTGTTGACGCGAAACCGATGCCGACCCGGCTCTTGTTCACGCGCCGTGCCGACGGCCTGGTCAACACGAGCCGGGTCGGCGCCCTCCGCGTGGTCAACACGAGCCGGGTCGGCGCCCTCGCGTGGTCAACACGAGCCGGGTCGGCGCGTTCGCGTGGTCAACACGAGCCGGGTCGGCGCCCTCGCGTGGTCAACACGAGCCGGGTCGGCGCTTCGCGCGGTCAACACGAGCCGGGTCGGCGTCAAGGAATGATCTCGATGTCACGATGCCAGGACTCGGTGACGTACGTCGTACGCCAGCCCATCGCACCGTAGAGGCCCCCGGCGCCGGTCGGTGAGTCGGCATCCACCTCGAGCCCGACGCGGTCTCTCCCGCGCAGGGCGGCGTCCGTGATGATCGTGTTCAACAACCCCTTGGCCACGCCGCGGCCACGCGCGGCCTCGAGGACACCGACATAGTCGACGTAGGAGCCGTCCCTGCCGTTCGGAGTCTCCAGCTGCGAGCCGGCCAGCGCACCGACCGGGACCGGCCCGAGCTCCGCGAGCCACCAGTGGTCCCAGCGGTGACCAGGATCCAGCCGCAGCCGCTGCACGAAGTCGTCGAAGGTCTCCTCACGCGAGTTGAAGTGGTCGGCGAACGCACCCTCGAGCACGTCGTGCACGGCTCGGAGGTCGGCCTCGTCCGGCATCCCGTCTGCGTCCTGGCGGACCAGCCGGAAGGTGACCCCGTCGCGAGTCCAGTGAGCAGGGTCGACCACCAGGGCGGCGTCGGCCTCGACCACGGGCCGGCTCATCTGCCACCAGGTCCGGACGCGCTCGAACCCACCGCCCGCGAGCCAACGATGCTGCCTCCGATCGTCGGCGAAGGCCCCGGTGTCGACCTGCTGGATCGCCACCCCACGAGCCGTGCCGACCTCATGGGCCTGTCCCACGGCCCAGGTCAGCAGCACCTCGGAGCACTTGTCGGCGAGCACCTCGTCCAGGTCAGGGTCGACGACGTGCCCGTAGACCATCCTGCCGATGGCCCGGTCGTGCACGCTTCCCCAGGCGCGGATGTCGCCCTGTGGGTCACGCACCACCACGTGGGCGCGCGTCCGCAAGCCGGGGTCGGTCACCTCGGCCAGCACGGTCTCCGGAGCGGCACCCGCCCAACCCCGTCCCGCTCGCTCGTGGGCACGAAGGAGCTCGGTGAGCCGGCCGGCGTCGTCCGCGGACGGAGCCCCGGGTTCCCAGCCTCCCGGGAGCCCCGGGTCGGAGGCGATGAGGCGGTCGGGGTCGGTGCTGAAGCGGGAGTCCTCGGGGGTCACGACCGAAGTCTGCCGCACGGACCCCGTCAGGCGTGCTTGCGCAGCCGAGCCGGGACAGTCGACTCCCAGGCGGTCAGCTCGGCCTTGAGGTCCGTCAGCTCCACCTTGAGGTCCGTCAGCTCCTGCTCGAGCTCGGCGATGGTGAAGACCGCTTCGGCCGCATACTGCTCGGCCTCCTCGGCTCTGGCAGCCTCGCCGGCCAGCCGGTCTTCGGCTGCGGAGAGCTCGCCCTGGAGCTGGTGGATGGTCTGCTGCCGGTCGGCGATCCGGAGGACCATGTGCTCGGCCTGGGTCTGGTGCTCCTTCGTACGAAGGGCGTCGAGCTCCTTGTAGGCCCGTGCCTGCTCGGCCCGGTCGCGGGCGGCATCGCGGCGCGCCTGCATGAGCTCCGAATGGGTGATCCGAGCGGCCGCGGCACCGAGGACGACTGCGAGCACCGCAGAAAGCGCGACGAGAGTGAAGGAGCCGGACAGCACGGCCCCTGCAACCACGAGCGCCGAGACAACGAGCAACGCAACGGCGGCCACAAGACGGACGCTGCGTTGACGGCGACGGACATTGGTGGGACTCATGTGACTCAGATTAGGCGCTGGGATCATCCTTACGGACCCGACACGCACGTTCGAGCGCCACCGCTGCGAGCGTCAGGATGACCCCGGCGAGCGCAGCCAGCAGCGACCGACCGACGCCGTGTCCCGGGCGTTCGGTGTCGATTCCGATCCAGCTGACGGCGTACCCGGCGTAGCCACCGGCCACCAGCGATCCGACCAGCGCAGAGGACTTCGCGAGCACCAGCCGGTTGACGGCGCGGTGCGGCTCGAGCCACAACCTCCGCACATGGACCTGGCGCCAGGTCGCCCACGCGGTTGCCCCGAGAATGGCGGCCCCGAAGAACAGCACCAGGACCTGGACCCAGGTGACCGGCGGCGCCGAGTCCCAGATCCGGTCCCCGACGCGATGCAGCAACCAGCCGCCGATCATGCCGAGGGCGAAGCACACCGCGAGGGCACCAGCCGGCGTCGGCCTCAGTCGGCCGACGGGCTGGTCATCGGTCACTGGACGTCGAGTGCCAGGTCGTCGCGGCGAGCGATGCCGCCGGTGTCGGCCTTGTCGAGCAGGTCGGAGATCGGCCCGGAGTCGGGGAGTTCGGCGTCCGGCTCGACGTCGTACCACGGTTGCAGGACGAACGCCCGCTCACCGGCCCGCGGATGCGGGAGGTGCAGGAAGTCTTCGCTGCTGCGCCGGTCGCCCACGACGATCAGGTCGATGTCGAGGGTGCGCGGCGCGTTGCGCTCCGTGTCGCGCTCGCGCTCGAAGGCATCCTCGATGGCCAGCGCACGGTCCATCAGCGTGGTGGCCGACAGCGTGGTGTCGATCAGGACGACCGCGTTGAGGAACTTGCCCGATCCCTCGGGCGCCTCGACGGGCTCGGTCTCGTAGATGGGCGAGACCGCGGTCACCCACACTTCGGGGGTGTCGGCGAGCGAGTCGATGGCGCCCTGGAGGCTTGCCATGCGCTCGCCGAGGTTCGACCCGAGCGAGAGTACGGCGCGGCGGATCGGGTGCATCTCGCCGGTGATGGTGTCGGCGTCGATGATGTACGGGTTGGGGGTCTCAGTCACTTCGGCCCTCACGTTTCCGGGTGATCGTCAATGCGACGTCCGAGTACGTCGCATCGATAGGTGCGTCCGGCTTGTGGACGGTCACCTTGGTCCATTCAACACGGTGGTCAAAGAGGCAGACGTCCGCGATCCGCTGGGCAAGGGTTTCGATCAGGTCGACCGGGTCGGATTCCACGGCGGCTACCACTTTCGCCACGAGACTTCCGTAGTCGACCGTGTCATGCAAGTCGTCGCTGACCGCCGCCGCGCCGGTGTCCAGGCCGAGCACCAGGTCGACGATGAAGATCTGGCCGTCGCGGCGCTCGAAGTCCAGCACCCCGTGGTGCGCGAAGCACTCGATGCCGACTACGGTGAGCTCGTCCTGAGGAGGGCGCGCAGCGCCCGTCTCGAAGGGTTCGTCGGTCATTGGGGCCCTTCCTCCGGCGGCCGGTCCGCCAGGAGTCGGGCCACCACCCGGACGGCGTCCATGCTGGCACGCACGTCGTGGACCCGCACACCCCATACCCTGGCGTGGGCCACGAGGGCAGTGAGCGCGACGTTGGCATCCTCGCGGTCCTCGACGGGGCGCGGCTTGCCGTCCGGGCCCGCCAGGAGCGAGCCGAGGAAGGACTTGCGGCTCGACCCGACCAGCAGGGGGTAGCCGAGAGCCTGGAGCCGGTCGAGGTTCTGCAGCAGGTCCCAGTTGTGGTCGGGAGTCTTGGCGAAGCCAAGACCCGGATCGAGCACCAGCCTCCGCGCGTCGATCCCCGCGGCCAGGGCGGCCTCGACTCGTTCGCCGAGCTCGTCGACGACGGCGTCGACCACCCCCGCGTCGTACACGGCGTGCTGCTGCATCTCATGGCTGTGGGCCCGCCAGTGCATGGCGACGTAGCCGACCCCGGCCTCGCCGGCCACGCGCAGGATCTGGGGGTCCGCCAGCCCCCCGGAGACGTCGTTCACCATCCTCGCGCCTGCCTCGATCGCGGCCGCGGCCACCTCGTGGCGCATGGTGTCGACCGAGACGACCGTTCCGGCCGCGGCGAGCTCGCGGATCACGGGGATGACCCGGTGCAGCTCCTCCTCGAGCAGCGGGCGGGTGGCGCCCGGACGGGTGGACTCCCCGCCGATGTCGAGGATGTCGGCGCCCTGGTCGCGCAGATCCAGGCCGTGGGCGATGGCGGCGTCGGTGTGTGCGAAGCGGCCGCCATCGGAGAACGAGTCGGGGGTCACGTTGACGATTCCCATCAGGAGCGTGCGTTCCTGGGGCCCGAAGAGCTCGTCCATCAGCGTCGGCCGCTGTGGATCAGGGCCATCGCCTCCGAACGGGTCGCCGCCCTGTGCATGATGCCGCGGACCGCTGACGTGATCGTCCGCGCTCCGGCCTTGCGGACCCCGCGCATCGTCATGCACAGGTGCTCCGCCTCGATCACCACGATGACGCCACGCGCCTCGAGAAGCTCCATCATCGCGTCGGCGACCTGCGTGGTCAGCCGCTCCTGCACCTGCGGCCGCTTCGCGTAGACGTCGACCAGCCGGGCGAGCTTGGACAGCCCGGTGATCTTGCCGGACTCGGCGGGGATGTAGCCGACGTGTGCGACGCCCGTGAACGGGACGAGGTGGTGCTCGCACATCGACCAGAGCTCGATGTCGCGGACCAGGACCATCTCGTCGTGGCCGATGTCGAACGTCGTGGTCAGCACGTCCTCAGGCCGCTGCCGCAGGCCCGAGGTCAGCTCGGCGTACGCCCTGGCCACCCGCTCCGGAGTGTCGTGCAGGCCCTCGCGCTTGGGGTCCTCGCCCATCGCGATGAGCAGCTCGCGGATGGCGGCCACCGCGCGGTCGTGGTCGAACTCCGGTGCGTCGGCCGGTTCCTGCTCAGCCTCCGCGAGCGGGTCGGTCATTTGTGGGATTTGCCCAATCCTGGGTCGCCGTGCACGTCGCCACCTGCCCCGGGGGGCGTGATCACGACGCCACCCCCGTCGCCGTCGCCCTTGACCAGGTTGGGGCTCCCGTTGGCCGCGACCCGGTCCCGGATCTCCTGGGGCACGTCGATGGGTGGGATGGCCGACGGGTTTCGGTCGGGCGAGCCGGTCCACGCCGGACGGCCGGACCGGCGCCGGAGAGGCTCGAAGACCTCCGCGACCTCCGCCTTGTCGAGCGTCTCCCGGTCGAGCAGCGCCAGCACCAGGGAGTCGAGGACGTCCCGGTTCTCCTCGAGGATGTCGAAGGCCTCCTGGTGAGCAGCGGCGATGAACTTCTTCGTCTCCTCGTCGATGATCGCGGCGACGTCCTCTGAATAGTTGCGCTGGTGGCCCATGTCGCGGCCCAGGAACGGTTCGGAGTTGGCGTCGCCGAACTTGATGGCACCGAGCCGCTCGGTCATGCCGTATTGGGTCACCATCGCCCGGGCCAGGCTGGTGGCCTTCTCGATGTCGTTGCCGGCACCGGTGGTCGGGTCGTGGAAGACCATCTCCTCGGCCGCCCGTCCGCCCATCATGTAGGCGAGCTTGTCGAGCATCTCGGAGCGGGTCTGGGAGTACTTGTCCTCGTCGGGCAGCACCATCGTGTAGCCCAGCGCCCGGCCGCGCGGCAGGATCGTGATCTTGTGAACGGGATCGCTGCCAGGTAGGGCTGCGGCCACCAAGGCATGCCCACCCTCGTGGTAGGCGGTGATGAGCTTCTCCTTCTCGCTCATCAGGCGGCTGGAGCGCTGCGGCCCGGCGATCACCCGGTCGATGGCCTCGTCGAGCGAGTCGTCGGTGATCTGCTTGTGGTTCTTGCGGGCAGTCAACAGGGCCGCCTCGTTGAGCACGTTGGCCAGGTCGGCACCGGTGAAGCCCGGCGTACGACGGGCGACGCCCTTGAGGTCGATGTCGGGGGCCATCGGCTTGCCGCGGGAGTGGACCTGCAGGATCTTGTGCCGCCCGACCAGGTCGGGGGCGTCCACGCCGATCTGACGGTCGAAACGTCCCGGACGCAACAGCGCCGGGTCGAGTACGTCGGGCCGGTTGGTCGCGGCGATCAGGATGACTCCGCCACGGACGTCGAAGCCGTCCATCTCGACCAGCAACTGGTTGAGGGTCTGCTCGCGCTCGTCGTGGCCACCGCCCATGCCCGCGCCACGGTGCCGACCGACGGCGTCGATCTCGTCGATGAAGACGATGGCAGGGGCGTTCTCCTTGGCCTGCTCGAACAGGTCGCGGACCCGGCTGGCGCCGACACCCACGAACATCTCGACGAAGTCGGATCCGGAGATCGAGTAGAACGGGACCCCAGCCTCGCCGGCGACCGCGCGGGCCAGCAGGGTCTTGCCGGTGCCGGGAGGGCCGTAGAGCAGGACGCCCTTGGGGATCTTCGCGCCGACCGCCTGGAACTTGGCCGGTTCCTGGAGGAACTCCTTGATCTCGCCGAGTTCCTCGATGGCCTCGTCACATCCGGCGACGTCGCCGAACGTGGTCTTCGGCATGTCCTTGGTGACCAGCTTCGCCTTCGACTTGGCGAACTGCATGACGCCGCGACCGCCGCCGCCCTGGACCTGGTTCATCAGGAACACGAACAGCAGGATGATCAGCGCGAACGGCAGGATCGTCATCAGCAGGGAGCCAATGAGGCTCGGCTTCGGCACGTCGACGTTCATCTTCTCGATCTCGCCGGCCTTGATCTGCTTGTTGACCGCGTCGACGAGGCCCACCTGCTGGTCGTTCACCCAGAAGGCGACGACCTTCTTGTCGTCGTCGAGAGTGGCCCGCATCTCCTGGTCTTTGTCGACGAACGTGATCTCCTTGATCGCGCCGGACGCGATGTTCGCCTCCATGTCGGACGTGGAGATCTCGTCGTACCCCCCGTTGGGCGTGAGGAACTGCAGGGCCAGCAGAACGCCGACCACGGCGACCACGATCCACAGCCATGGACCCTTGAATATGCGCTTCACAGTCTTCTCTCGCACTACGTCTTCGGAGTTACTGACGGTACAGGCCGGTGCCTAGGGCACCCGGTCTGTCCCTATTCTCGCACTCAGGAGTAGACGCCGGGCGCGAGTGTGCCGATCGAGCGAAGGTTTCGGTAGCGCTCGCGGTAGTCGAGGCCGTAGCCGACGACGAACTCGTTGGGGATGTCCCAGCCGACGTACTTCACCGGAACGGGCATTGTCTGGGCCTCGGGCTTGCGCAACAGAGTCGCGATCTCGACGCTCGCGGGGCTGCGGCTGGAGAGGTTGGAGATCAGCCAGCTCAGCGTCAGCCCGGTGTCGATGATCTCGTCGACGACCAGGACGTGGCGGCCGGAGATGTCGGAGTCGAGGTCCTTGAGGATCCGGACGACGCCGCTGGACTTGGTGCCGGAGCCGTAGGAGGTGACCGCCATCCAGTCCATCTCGACGTGGCAGTTCAGGGCGCGGGCGAGGTCGGCCATCACCATGACGGCGCCCCGCAGGACACCCACCATCAGGATGTCCTTGCCCTCGTAGTCGGCCTGGATGCGAGCCGCCATCTCAGCGAGCTTTGCCTTGATCTGTTCTTCGGTGAACAGCACGTCGACGATGTCGTTCTCGACCTGGGCCAAATCCATGGGGGAAGCCTAGAGACTGGGGCCGAAGCCGAGGACGTCGCCCTGTCGGACGAACCGGATCCCACCGGGCAGGTCGATGCCCTTCTGCCCGTGCCAGTCCGTGACCAGCCGGTCCATGCCGACGATGTGCTCGTGGAAGAGGTCGGCCGGGAGGGCACCTGCCCGGAGCGCCGCGAGCCGGAGCACGCGGGTGCGGATCGGGGTGGGCAGCGCGGCAACCGAAGGCACATCCAGCCGAACTGCGCCGTCCGCGGCATCGCCGATCAGGTCCAGCTGCCCGTCGGCGATCGTGTCGAGGTACTCGAGGTCGTCGCGGATCAGGTCCGCCGTACGGGCCAGGGAGACCGCCACCCCGGGCCCGAGCTCGGACTCCAGCAGCGGCATGACCTGGTGCCGCACCCGGACCCGGGTGTACGCCGGGTCGTCGTTGTGCGGGTCGCTCCAGAACTCGATGCCCTCGGCCCCGCACGCCGCGACCGTGTCTGCCCGCGAGACGTCCAGAAGGGGCCGGCGGTAGCGGCCGAAGGCCCTGCGCATGCCGGCGATCGAACGCCCTCCCGAGCCGCGCGCCAGCCCGAGCAGCACCGTCTCGGCCTGGTCGTCGCGGGTGTGGCCGAGTAGCACGACAGATCCGCCGAAGTGCTCAGCCAGCTGGTCGAGGACGTCGTAGCGGGCGGCCCGCGCCGCCGCCTCCGGGCCCAGCCCGGGCCCGTCGACGGCCACCCGGGCCGCGGCGGTCTCGTCTGCGCCCAGGGCTGCCATCTGCGTCACGACGGCCGCCGCGCGGTCGGCAGACCCGTTCTGGAGGCCGTGGTCGACGGTCACGCCGATGACGCGCCAGCCGCCCTTGCGGGACTCGAAGACGGCGGCCGCGAGCAGTGCCAGTGAGTCCGCGCCACCCGAGCAGGCGACCAGGACGGTCTCTCCGGGAGGAAGCTCAGCGAGCGCGCGGCGTACGCAGCGGCGTACGGCGGCCACCGCCGGGTCGAGGCTCACCCGACGACCTCAACCGTGCACACGGGCCACCCAGGCGGTCGGATCCGCGATCTCTGCCTTCGAGGGCAGGTGGGCCGACTCGGCCCAGACGGCGTTGAAGTCGTCCATGCCGACCTTGTCGACGACCTTGCGGACGAACTCGGCACCGTCGCGGTACTGCGCCATCTTGGCGTCCATGCCGAGCAACCGGCGCAGCAGCTTGTCGAGCGCGCCGATGCCCTGACGTCGCTTGGTGAACTTCTTGCGGATCTCGCCGACCGTGGGGATCACCGACGGGCCGACCCCGTCCATGACGACATCGGCATGGCCCTCCAGCAGCGACATGACGCCGGTGACCCGATCAAGGATCTCCTTCTGCTCCGGTGTGCCCAGCACCTCGAGCAGGCTGCCCTTGTTGCCCTTGACGAGGTCGCCGACCCGCCTCAGGCCGTCGTCGAGCAGCCGCTGTGGCTCGACGGTGTCGACCAGCGCCATCATCTCGCCGAACAGGTGGTCACGCAGCCAGGGCACCGCGGTGAACTGGACCCGGTGAGTCTCCTCGTGCAGGCACACCCAGAGCCGGAAGTCGGTCGGGTCGGCCTCGAGCTGGCGCTCGACGTGCACGATGTTCGGCGCCACCAGCAACAGGCGGCCGTGCGGCTCGGAGAACGGGTCGAACTGTCCCAGGACCCGCGAGGCCAGGAAGCCGAGCAGCGCGCCGACCTCGGCGCCGGTGACCCGCGAACCGACGGCCTGTGTGATCGCGCTGGGGGGACCCTTCTTCGCTGCCAGCTTCGCGGCAACCGGGTCGATGATCTTCGCGAACCCGTCGGCATTGGCCTGCACCCAGCCCGGGCGGTCGATGACGAGGACCGGCGCGGTGTCGGGTGGCGCGTCGAGCCCGGTGAAGTCCCGGACGTACCCGGTCGAACGGACGGCCCCCTCACGGAGCTCGGCAACCGCCTGCTCCGCCTCTTCGCCCTCGACCCGCGGCCCGTCGCCGGCGATCTTCGTACCCAGCTGGACCGCGAAGCCCCAGTCGACCATCTTCGGGAGTTCAGCGCTCATGCCGGGAACCCTACGCGGTGGTCCGCGAGGTAGTCCGAGACGAAATGGCCCCCGACACGCCGGTGAGAGGGGGCATTTCGTCTCGGACTATCGCGAAAGGCCGCAGTGACAGGCACCCAGCTCGGCCGCGGCCCGGTCCAGCTCCGCCTCGGCGTCGAGGGTGTTCCGGAGGGCGACGCGGTCGGCGACCAGGATGAAGGCCATCAGGTTGCCGTCCAGATCCTCGGCGAGCCCGGCGAGACCGTGGACGTGGCTCAAGGTGCCGGTCTTGGCACGCACCCGACCCCTCCCGGCGGCCTCGCCGGTGTCGAAACGATTGGTCAGCGAACCCGTGAACCCCGCCACCGGAAGGCCGTCGACAACCGCCCGCAGCTCAGGATGGGATTCGCTCGTCACCGCGCGAAGAACCCCGATCACGGTGGTGGGCGACAGCCGGTTGTGGCGCGAAAGGCCCGAGCCGTCGTGGATGGCAGCGCCGTCCAGCGGTACGCCGAGTCGGCGCAGGGTCTGCTCGACACCAGCGGCACCCGCGGCGAACGAGCCGGCGCCGCTCACCGACAGGCCGACGTGGCGCAACAGGACCTCTGCGCCCTCGTTGTCGCTGACGGTGAGGACCTGCTGCACGATCTGCTCCAGCGGTGCGCTCTGGACCTCGGCGATCCGAGCCGCACCGGCCGCCGCGCGGGCCCGGGTCGGCTCACCGACGACCGTGACGCCGGCCCGGGTGAGGGCCGTGGAGAACGCAGTCGCGGCGGTGAGCGCCGGGTCGGCCGCTCGTCCGAACCCGTCGGGGTCCACACCGCGGTCCACCCAGAGCGACGTGATCGGCGAGACCACACCGTCGGGCACGTAGTCGGGCTCCCACTCCGGGCTCGCCGCCGGACCGGAGAACAGCGAGTCGTCGTACCCCAGGCGGACGCGGGTCACCCCAGACCTGTCCAACGCGGTGGCGGTCCGGCGAGCCAGGGTCACCACGTCGGCGCGGGTCCGCGGATAGGTCCCGGTGCTGTCCTGACCCCTGACCGGCTTGCTGGACAGGTAGGGGTCACCCCCACCGACCAGGATGATGTCGCGGGCGGTCGTACCGCCCACCACCGTCGTCTGGAACGTGGCTCCCGGGCCGACCGTGGCGAGGGCCGCGGTGGCCGTCACCAACTTCAGGATGGATGCCGGTGTCACCACCCCGTCGCCGAACTGGAACGCCGGCTCGCCGCCACCCAGCGGAGCGACCATGGCCACGACGTGCTTGCCGAGGTCCCGATCCGTCAGGCGCGGCCCGAGCGCGCGCCGTACCTGCCCCGCATCGAGCGCAGCCTCGAGCGGGAGCGGCTCGGCGACCGCGCGCGCCGGCACGGGCTCCGGTAGGTCGAGGCCCTCGGGTGGGGCCACGGCGGCAGGGTTGTCGACCGGGTCGGCCCGCTCGATCCCGAGCCAGCGTTCGCCGAGGTCGAAGCGGTACGTCGCGGCCCCTGCCCCGAGTACGACCAGCACGAGCAGGACCGGGCCCCAGCGGTACAGGCGGCCGCCCACGTGCTGTCGATCACCTCTGGACACGTCTGCGCCTCTCCATGTGGTCGATTGGCGTCATTGTGCGCGACACTAGCGACGGCTCGATCAGCGGGCCGTCGAGACGAGCTTGCGACGCGAGGTGCGCGTCGTCGTACAACTGGAGGAACAGTGGAGCCGTACCAAGGCCTTGAGTTCGACGTCCTGGTGGAGATTCCGAAGGGCTCGCGCAACAAGTACGAGGTCGACCACGACACGGGCCGGATTCGCCTCGACCGCATGCTCTTCACCTCGACCGCGTATCCCGAGGACTACGGCTACATCGAGGACACGCTGGGCCAGGACGGCGACCCGCTCGACGCGCTCGTGCTGCTCCAGGCGCCGACGTTTCCCGGCTGCCTGATCGCCTGCCGCGCGATCGGCATGTTCCGGATGACCGACGAGGCCGGCGGTGACGACAAGGTGCTCTGCGTCCCCACACATGACCCGCGGCTGGCCTACCTCAAGGACATCGGCGACGTCTCGAAGTTCGACCGGCTCGAGATCCAGCACTTCTTCGAGGTCTACAAGGACCTCGAGCCCGGCAAGTCCGTCGAGGGCGCGAACTGGGTCGGCGTCGCCGAGGCCGAGGCCGAGGTCCGCGCCAGCTTTGCGCGGGCCAAGAAGGCGGCTCACTGAGCGGGCCCGCCGGCGCCCGGCAGGTTTCGGAGGCGGCGAGCTTCAGGGGCGCGCGTAGAAGTTCGGCGCGATCCAGTAGTACATCGACACCAGCTCCACGTTCCGTCCAGGCCGGGGCGCGTGCACGATCATCCCGTCGCCGGCATACAGGGCAACGTGGAAGATCGACGACGAACTGCTGCTGTCGCCCCAGAAGACCAGGTCACCTGGCCTCAGGTCACCGGGCGAGATCGGCGTGGACTGGTCGTACTGGGCGACCGAGTAGTGCGGCAGCGACTTCCCGCCGGCCTCCCACGCGCGCATGGTCAGACCCGAGCAGTCCCACGAGGCGGGGCCGTCCGCGGCGTACACATAGGGCTCGCCGATCTGGTCCTTCGCGAAGTTGACGGCGCGGTCGGCGCCGTCCGAAGCCGGCGGCGGGTCCTCGGTCGGCGGGTCCGACGGCTCGTCGGTGGGCTCGTCAGTTGGCTCGTCAGTCGGTTCGTCGGTGGGACCGTCTGTCGGGTCGCCGCCCGGGCCGTCACCGGGACCCTCGCTGGGCCCGTCGCTAGGCCCGTCACTAGGCCCGTCACTGGGCCCGTCACTGGGCCCGTCACTGGACGGTTCGTCCTGCGCCTCGTCCTCGGCAGCCTTTCGCGCAGCCTCGGCGGCTGCCCGGGCCGCGGCCTCCTCCAGAGCTTGCTGGCGCTCACCAGCGAGGGCGACCGAGATGTGCTGAAGGGTCGCCAGTTCGCCGATCAGCCGGTCCTTCTCGGCGGCAACGGACTGGGCCTCGGCAGCGGCAGCGTCCGCGGCCGTCTGGGCGGCGAGCCTGGCCTCGTCGGCCTCGCGCTCCAGTTCTGCAGCCTCGGCGCGGGCATCCTCTGCGTTGTCGGTCGCCACCCCGGCGAGCGTGGACAGCGCCCGGAAGTCGTCGTACTGGTTGTCCATCGCCGACTCGGCGCTGTCGAGCGTCGTGTAGCGCTCCATGACGCCGTTCGGCCCGTCGGCGTCGAGCATGGCGGACATCGCCGTGAGCTCGGGTGCCATCGCGTACGACGAGGCCAGGGCGTCGCCGTACGCCTGCTGCTGACGCTTGAGCGCCGCCGTGGCCCGCCGTTCGCGCTTCTCGGCGGCCCGGACCTCCGTGCGGGCCTGCTCCAGCTTCCATCGGGCGCCGTTGTAGGCCTCGGCGGCCTTCGCGGCGGCGATGGCCGAGTCCTGAAGTCGCTGGTTGGCGAGGACCAGGTCGGCCTGGATCGAGGCGACATCGCCGGCCTTGTCCTCTGCTGCCCGCTCGGCCGCGTCGACCTCGGCCTGCGAGGGAATGGGGTCCTCGTCGGCGGTGGCGACCGCGCTCAGCCCGCCGATGGCGAGCAGGGCCGTCAGGGTGACGACGCCGGCGCGAAGCGATCGTCGAGACAGTCGTCCGCTGCCGGTTCCCCTGGTCAGCCGGGTTGACGCTCGCACGTTGCCTCGTCTCCGCGCCGACCCGGTCCGGGTCAGACGCCTCGTGGTAGACCTCGGGCGACTTCCCCGTCGCCCGAGGCACTTTGAGCACGCTAGTGCTCACCAGCCCCAAAGGAAACAGTTTTCACAAAGATTCTCCGGCTCCACGGCGTGTCGGCTTGACAAACTACAACGCTTGTAATTCAGCCGACTCGGCCAGCGGAACGACGCGCGGGCAGGCCAGACGGCGCCGAGCCGGGCAGCCACGAGACGGGTTTCGGGTCGGTCAGTGCTCGTCGTCGACCGGCACCGATGCCGTGGTCGTCGTCGGGTGCGAAGCGAGCCCGCGCCTGTCGAACTTCTGTCCGCTCGCGATGCCCCCGACGTAGAAGGCGATCAACGCGATGGCGACGCCGGCGATGTCGTCGGCGATGTAGTGCCAACCGAAGTACAACGTCGCGACGACGGTGACGCCGAAGTTGACCCAGAAGATCCAGTGCAGGATCCGGATCCGCAAGGTGTACTGCACCATCAGCGCGAACAGCAGCGTGATCGCGACGTGCAGACTGGCGAATCCGGCCACGGACTGGACGCCGTCGCCGACCAGGGTCAGTACGTTCGCACGCCCGTAGAACAAGGCGTCCAGCAGTGCCTTCGACCCCGTGCTGGGGAGGTCCTCGTACAGCCAGGGGTACTCGAAGCCCGGACCGGTCGTGGGCAACGCGTAGTAGGACGCGGTTCCGAGCGTCCAGGCCAGGCACTGCGAGGTGGCGAACCAGTAGCCGTAGGAGATGTTGCGGGACCAGACCAGCCAGGCGGCCAGCGCCAGCGGCACCAGCGGCAGGAACCACAGGTAGATCGTCGACAGGAAGTGGGCGGCGAAGCCCTCCCCGAGAATGCTGTGCAGGACGACTGCGGGCTCGTGGCCGAAGAGCAGGAAGTTGTCGAACTCGTGCAGCGGACGATCGTAGGTCTTCCCGGTCACGAACGGCAGGAACGACTTGAGGTTCCGGTAGCTCACGTAGGTGATGTAGAAGCAGACCAGTCCCAGCACCACCAGCGTCAGCCGGTCCCGGGTCCAGTGCTCACGCCACCGCTCGCGGACGATCGACTGCCAGCTCTTGGGGTTGAGCTTCGACTGCCAGATCACCCTCGGCACCATGTCGAGGGCGAGTGCAGCCGCCCACGATCATCGGGAGCCGGAACCAGGAGGGGCCGAGAAAACCGTCGGGATCGATCAGCGGCCGGTCGAGGCTCGCCGACGTGATGATCGCCAGCGACCCCATCAGGACGGCGATGCCGATGAGGAGTACGTAAGCCCGACGATGCACGAAGGGCAGTCTAGGGAAGGTCCGCTAGTGCCGGTCGACCGGATTAACTTCGATCCCCACCAGTGCGAGCCTCGTCACGTCCACCTCCAGAGCGACCCTCTGTCCCGGCACCGGTGTCGGTACGTCGGTGCGCGAAACGGCGTCGAGGACTCCCAGTTCGTCGACGTCGACGGTGAGCCGGACCATTTCCGGGCTGAGAGCCGCACCGAGCACCGTGCCGGCGAGCTGACCGGTCGCCGAGACCGTGAGCGCCGAGCGCCGAAGGGCCACCACGTCCCCGGGCGGCAGCCCCGCGGCCCTGACCAGGGTCTGCGCGGGCTCCCCCGAGAGGACCGACGCGTAGCCGAGGAACCGGGCGGTGTCGGCATCAGCCGGGTGCTGCCACACGTCGCTGAGCGTGCCCGCCTGGATCAGCCGGCCGGCCCGCATGACGGCCATCCGGTCGGCGACCGCGAACGCCTCCTCATGGTCGTGGGTGACCAACAGCGCCGTCGTCCCGGCCTTGCCGAGGATCGTCCGCAGGTCTCGCGCGAGTCGTTCCCGTAGCGTCTTGTCCAGTGCGGACAACGGCTCGTCGAGGAGCAGCAGTCGCGGCTCGACGGCCAAGGCACGAGCCAGGGCGACCCGCTGCCGCTCGCCACCGGACAGCGTCGACGGCGACCGGTCGGCATAGCCGGCCAGGCCAACGAGCTCGAGCAGCTCACCGACCCTGGCGTCCACCTCGCTACGGCGTCGATGCCGCAGTCGGAGCGGGTAGCCGACGTTGCCGCCGACGGTCTGGTGCTCGAAGAGCTGGCCGTCCTGGAACATCAGCGCGAACCCACGCTTGTGCGTCGGGACGCCCGCGAGGTCGGCACCGTCGTAGGCGACCGCACCCATGGTCAGCGGCTCGAGACCCGCGACCGCGCGCAGCAGCGTCGACTTCCCGCAGCCGGACGGGCCGAGCACCGCCAGCACCTCGCCGGTCGGAAGCGCCAGGGTCACGTCGTCGACGGCGACGAGGTCGCCGTACCGCACTGAGGCGTGATCGATGGTCAGCATCGTCAGAAGGCTCCCACGGACCGCACGCGCAGGCGTTCGACGGCCAGCATGACCGCGGCGGTGGTGGCCGCCAGCACGACCGAGGCGGCCAGAGCCATCCCGTAGTTCTGCTCACCCGGATGACCGAGCAGCCGATAGATCACGATCGGCATCGTTGGATACGCGTCGCGAGCAAGGAAGCTGGTGGCGCCGAACTCGCCGAGCGAAGTCGCGAACGCGAACCCGGCCGCGGCCAGCAACGGCTTCCAGACGACCGGCAGGTCGACCGTGAGCACCGCCCGCCACGGTCCGGCGCCGAGCGATGCGGCGGCCTGCCGCTGACGGTCGTCGATCCCGGACAGCACCGGCGCAATCGTGCGTACGACGAGTGGCAGCGCCACGAGCGCCTGGGCGATCGGCACCAGCAACGGGGTGTCCCTGAGCTCCAGCGGCGGCCGGTCGAGAGTGATCAGGAAGCCGAAGCCGAGGGTCACCGCGGAGACGCCGAGCGGCAGCATGAAGAAGCCGTCGAGCACGGAGCGGGCCCGCCGCTCTGCCGGCGTGTGCGAGCGACGAGTCACCACGAAGGAGACGAGCAGGCCGAGGAGGAGCGACATCCAGGTTGCGTCGACCGCCGTGCGCAAGGAGTTGGCGAGCGCTTGCGTCACCGGCACCAAGATGGCGTCGCGCTGACCGGTGGTGGAGAGCGCCCGGTAGTTGTCGACCGACCAGTGGCCGTCCACCTGCATCGAACCCGCGACCAGCGTCCCGATCGGGAGCGCGGCCAGCAGGACCACCAGCAGCAGCGCAAGCAGAGCCGGCAGGTCGCGGCGGACCGGCCGGACGACACGTGGGGTGGATCGGGCCAGGGCGACCTGGTGGCGGCGGGACCGTTGGGCAACGAGCAACAACACCGTCACGGTCCCCAGTTGGAGCAGCGAGAGGGCTGCCGCAGCCCGGAGGTCCAGAAGCTGCGTGGTGAGCAGATAGATCTCGGTCTCCACCGTGGAGTAGCGCAGCCCGCCGAGGGTCAGCACCACCCCGAAGGCAGTGGCACAGAACAGGAACACGACGGTGGCCGCCGAGACGATCGCGGGACGCAACATCGGCAGCGTGACGCTGGTGAACACGCGGAACGGAGCGGCGCCCAGCGCTGCAGCGGCCTCGGCCGGCCGTCGGTCGAGGCTCTCCCAGGAGGTGCCCACAGCCCGGATGACGACGGCAACGTTGAAGAACACCAGAGCGGCGATGATCGCTGCCGGCGTGCCGTCGAGGTGCAAGCCCGCCGAGGGGCCCGCCTTCGGAGATCAGCTGGCGGAAGGCCACCCCGACGACCACGGTGGGCAGCACGAACGGAACCAGCAGCGCCGCCCTGAGGAGGCGAACGCCAGGGAAGGCGAGCCGGTGCAGGACATAGGCCGACGGCACTCCGAGGAGAAGCGTCGCCACGGTGGCGACGCTCGACGACCACACGGTGAACCAGACGACACGGTGCACCCTTGGCCGTCCCAGGACATCGAGGACGCCCGTCAGGTCGAACTGCCCCTCGGGCCACAGACCGCGGGCGATCATGCCCCCGACCGGCAGCACGAAGAAGACCGCGAGCACCAGCACCGGCCCCAGGGCGAGTCCGGCGATGGTGCCCAGACGGCGGGTCACGCTGTCACCGCGAGGTGATGTCCGTCCAGTCCGTCAGCCACTCGTCACGGTTGGCGTTGATCTCGTCGGCCGCGACGTCGAGGGTGGTCGTCGGCCTCACGGCGAACTTCGCCCACTCCACCGGCAGCTCGACTCCGTCGCGGACGGGGAAGACGTACATGCTCGTGGGCAGGGCCGCTTGGACCTCGGGGGTCAGCAGGAACTCGATGAGCGCCTGGGCTCCGGGCTCGTTGTTCGCCCCTGCCAGCACGCCGGCGTACTCCACCTGTTGCGTGCAGGTGTCGAGAAGGGCTTTGGTGGTGGGCTTCCCGGTCCGCTTGTCGAGGATGAAGGCTGGCGAAGAGTCGTAGGAGAGCACGATCGGGCGGGTTGCGTCATTCCCGCCGTATCCGGTGAAATCGACGTAGTAGGCGTCCTCCCATCCCTTCGTGATCGCAGCATCGTTGGCCATCAGGTCTCTCCAGTAGTCCTGCCAGCCGTCGCCGTACGCAGAGATCGTGGCGAGCAGGAAGGCGAAACCGGGAGAGCTGGTCGAGGCACCTGGGGTCACGAACAGGCCCTTGTACGCCGGGTCGACCAGGTCGTCCAGCGTGGCCGGGGGCTGCATCTTGTGGGCCTCGAACCACGCCAGGTCGACGTTGACGCAGACCTCGCTGGTGTCGACCGGCGCGAGCAGTGTGATCCGGGTCGCCGTCGAGCTCGAAGGCGTCGGCGCCTGCTGGCAGCTCACCGTCGTACGGCGCGAACACCTCCGCGTCAAGGGCCCGACCGGCGAAGGCGTTGTCGACGCCGAAGGCGGCGTCTCCGGTCGGCGAGTCCTTGGTGAGAACGAGCTTGCTGGTGAGCTCGCCGGCGTCGCCGCTGGCCCGGACGACCAGGCGATAGCCGGTGTCGGACTCGAACTTGGCGATCAACGGTTTCGGCAGCGTGAACGAGTCATGGGTGACCAGAACGACGTCGGTGACCTTGCCGCTGCTGTCGGTCTCGGGGGTGTCGTCGCCCTCGCCGAGCACTGAGCAGGCGGCGGTCGGCGCGAACAGGACGAGGGCGGCGACTACCCGTGCGATCCTCATGTGACTCCCTTCGCCGGTGCTAACCGGAGCAGGTTCATAGGGTCTGCGGGCTTCCCGCACTCTCAGCGCCGCGGCCGGCGCTCCCCTGCCTTGTGGACGTCACACGCTACTCCGCGGGCCGGCAGGCTTGAGCCTCGGGCCGTGCTCCTGGCGTTTTTGATCCGCGGACGGCTGGGTACCGAGCCTCTTGGCCTGCCTCGCAGGCGGCAGGGAAAGGGAGCAGTAGCGTCATGAGACGTATCGCAGTTCTTCTCAGCCTGGTCCTCGCGCTGTTCGTGACCCCGGTTGCCAGTGGTGCGCAGCTCTCATCACCGTCGCCACCGTCATCGCCATCGCCGCCGCCGCCGCCGCCGGTGAGCATGGCCGCGATCGGCGACTCCATATCCCAGGCGGCCGACGTGTGCTGCTGGTACGGCAATCACCCCGCGAACTCCTGGAGCACGGGAGGGGCCGGCTGGGATGGCATCCGCTCCCACTACGAGCGGATCCGAGCGCTTGAACCCGGACATCTGCGGGCAGGAACTACAACGACTCGGTTTCCGGCGCCCGGATTGATGACGGGCCAGCACAGGCGCAGAGGGCGGTCGACCCAGCAGGTGCGGTACGTCACCATCCTGCTCGGGGGCAACGACGTGTGCACATCGTCGCCGGAAACCATGACGCCGGTTGCCGACTTCCGCAGCCAGTTCCGCCAGACGCTGCAGGTCCTCGACTCCGGAGTTCCGAGACGGGCTCGCATCTTCGTCGCCAGCATTCCCGATGTGTACCGTTTGTGGGCGCTATACCGGGATGACCCCACCGCCCAGTTGGTCTGGGACGTGGCGAACATCTGCCAGTCGCTCCTGTCGCCGTCGCGAACCGAGGAGCAGCGACAGGTCGTCAGGCAGCGCAACATCGACTTCAACACGGTGCTCGCCCAGGAGTGCGCCGTCTTCGCGCGTTGCCGGTTCGACGACAACGCCGTCTTCAACCATCCGTTCGCCCGTGCGGACGTCAGCAAGCTCGACTACTTCCACCCGAGCCTGGCCGGCCAGGCGGACCTTGCCGCGGTCACCTGGGCGCACGGCTGGTGGTCCGGCTGACGCTCGCGCTGGCGTGAGGGGTGCGGTTGGCGGCTGGCGTCAGCGACGAGCAGCGGCGGCCTTGGCGCGCTGGATCTCCTCGATCAGCTGCTCGGCGGGTACGGCGAAGGCCGTGATCGGGACGACCGGGTCCTCGCCCGCCCCCTTGACGTCGATCGCGACGCCGGCGGGGCCGCGGGGGTGGATCCGGGCGCCGTGCACCGACGACCAGGGCCAGGTCTCGGAGGTGCGGTACCCGCGGTAGCTGATCGACTCGGGGCCGAGCTCGAGCCGCCACCGGTGCAGCCGGCCGGTCAGCAGCCGGACCAGGTCGGGCAGGGAGGCGAGTGCGCCGAGGACGGCGACGATGGCGAAGCCCGGCGACTCGATGTCATCGAGGTCCGTCGCACCGATCACGACCCACAACGCCGCCACGACCAGCAGGGCGAGCCAGGCCCCGACCAGGGACCACACGGTCGCCGCCGGGGCCAGGAAGACCCGGCTTCCGTCGGTGCCGACGACCGGCTCACGCGGGCGTCGCGGCCGGGCGAGTGACGAGAGGGCGGCCACGAGCAGCAGCCCCGCCGCCACCACCAGGCCCCACGCCGCGAGACCCTCGATGCCGTCCGTCGTCGCCGCGAGACCGGCGAAGACCAGGGTGAGCACGGTGAGCAGGCAGACCGCCGTGACGACGTACCAGACCGGGATCAGCCGGGTCGCGCTGCTCACCAGGGAGTCACCGAGTCCCACGCGTCGCCGGCTGCGTCGGTCGCGTCGTCCCAGGTGTCGGTGGCGAAGTCCGTGACGTCGTCGACCCGGTCACCGGTCCAGTCGGTGATGTCGTCCCAGTTGTCGTAGATCTGACCCACCCCCCACGCCGCACCCGCGGCGAGCGCACCACCGGCGAGCACCACGGCCCAGGCCGGAGCGGTGACCACGCCGGCCGCCACCAGGGCGGCGACACCGACGCCGACCGCGATCGACGTCCCGGTCGTGAGCGCGACCCGGGTCCAGTCACCGGTTTCCCTGCCCTCCTTGATGCCGAAGCCGATGTCGATGAGGATGCCGGCGGGGCCGCCGAAGAATCGGCCGCCCTTCCTGAGCCACTCGGCCTTGCCCAGCAGGTCGTCCAGCTTGACCTTGCCCGAGGGGGTGTCCGCGGAGCCCTTGATCCGGGGGTCGCCGGAGACCCGGCTCCTGCGGCGGAACTCGCGCGCCTCCGCCTTGTAGTCGCCGGCCTTGCCCAGCAGCCCGAAGCCGGTGAGACCGGCACCGCTGCCGGCGGCGAAGTTGGGAAACAGGTCCACGAACACGTCGAAGACGCTGTCCGACCCGTCCTTCTCGCGAGCGTCCGCCACGTCCGGCGGCAATTGGCTGTCCACCCAGTCGACGAAGTCCTGGTAGGCCTTGGCGGTGTCCTGGACGAGGGTGTTCCACAGTTCGACCTTGTCGACCGCGTCGTTGTAGGCGGTCTCCTCGGCCGACCCGGGCTCGAAGGGCGTGGTGGGCGCGTCGGGCGGCGAGTGGATCACGGTGCCGGCGACGGTGAGCCCACCGCCACTGGCGCGGCCGCGGATGTCGGTCATGTCGTCGATGCAGCGCTGGAGCCGGGTGGCGTACTGGTCGAGCGCGGTGGCCGCCCGCTTGACCCGTGCCTCATGCTTGTCGCTGGCCTTGAGGGTGTCACCGCTGACGTTCTGGTAGGACGACGCGGTCTCGCCCTCCCAGCTGCCGCGGGCGTCGTTGCGGGCGTCCTGCTGGTCGTCGCCGGCGGTCTCGAGGTTCTTCGCCAGGGTGTCGCGCAGCCAGGTCGCGGACTTGGTGACGGCTCCGGGATCGCCCTCGACCTTCGTGTCCATCGTGCTCATCCGCCCAACCTCCCCAGCGCGTCGAACTCGTCGGCGATCTCCTCCTCGGTGAGGCCGAGGGAGTCGGCGACGTCGCGGACCAGGGTGGCGATGCCGACGTTGATGGCGGCGACCTCGCCGGCGGTCTCGGTCACGGCGGCCAGGATGTCCGAGACGTGCGCCGAGCCGTAGCCGGCGTCGACGGCGCCGGGTGCGCTGCCGGCCGACCCGTCGATGGTCGAGGCGGCGTCGTCGTGGCCGCCGGCGATCCGCGCCGCGGCACCTGCGTCAAGTCGGAGCGTCACGCGCTGACCCCCTGCGGCGGGCCGGGCCGGAACTCCTCGGGAACGGCGACGTCGAGCAGCTTGAGGTCGAAGGGCTTCACGTCGTGGATCTCGGAGAGCCGGTGGCTGTCGAAGAGCAGCCACGGCTGGTGGTCGCCCCAGGCGTCGATGAAGCGGTCGAGCGCGGTGTAGCCCAGCAGCGCGACCCGGCCGTCGGCCAGCTTGATCATCTTGAAGTCCGACACCTGGCCGTGCTCGTCGGTCTCGACCGGGAGGTAGACCACCGGGGGCACCGGCACCTTCCGGGGTGCGGTGCCGGTCTGCTGGGCTTCTGGCTGCTGCTCGTCCACGCCGCGCAGGCTACCCGTGACGGCGTTCAGCCAAACATCAGCGTGCAGCCGGCGCCCGGTTAGACGCTGCCCGGCGGACCGACTCGCGGATGGCCGATCGGGGCTTGACGGCGCCGTCCGGGCACCGAAGACGCCAGCACCCGCGCCACCACTGATGGGCGCCCCAGCGAGCTGGTCGGCTCCACCAGGTTGACCACGAGGTTGAACGTCTTCGCGAGCTTCACCGACGTGTGGCTGGCCTTGACTATCCGCATGACGTAGCCATTGATCTGGTCCGTTCCCCGCGCCTTCGGGCCCACCGTCGCCGGATGCAGGAAATCCGAACCGACGGCGATCGCCCAGGGAGCGTCGATGATCCTCGCGGCCCTGCGGTGGAACCGCCGTGGCAGCGCCTCAGAACGCACCCCCACCTTGCGCACCGTGTCGCCGAGCGCGCTGGCCTGCAGGGCGGCGCATGCCATGCCCTGTCCGTAGATGGGGTTGAAGCTGCACGCCGCGTCGCCGAGTGTGACGAATCCCGGCAGCAGCCGACCAACCTTCTCGTAGTGCCGGCGCTGGCTGGACGGGAAGCGGTACGACGCCACTGACGACAGCGGGCCCACGCGGTCAACGAGCTGCGCCGCCGCCGGCGACAGCAGGCTGCGCGCGAAAGCGAGGACCTCGTCCTCGGTGGTGCCTGGGACGTCACCGTGCACGCCCGCCAGCGTCACCATCCACCGCTGGCCCTCCACGGGAAGTACCGCCGCGCCGCGGAAGGACGTGGGCGGTGAAGTCCCGCAGAGCAGGAAGGAGCCTTCGAAGTCGTCCGCCGATCGCGGTAGGAAGCCGCTCGCATACGCGCAGTCGATCATCACCCGGCTGACCGGCGGCGCGAGGACGCCCGACGACTCGAGCTGGTGCGCGATGCGCGAGGATCGGCCGGAACAGTCGACGACGAGATCCCCCGGATGCACGACTCCGTCGACCACAACCCCGGACACCCGCCCGTCGGACACCTCAACCCGGTCGACGACGACGCCGTCCTCAAGCTTGACGTTGTCCAACAGCGCGATTCGGCGACGAAGCACCTGCTCCAGTAGGGGCCGGGTCATGCTGACGACGGCCGGCCCCCAGTCGCCTTGCGCGCGGTAGCCGCCGGCCTGGTAGACCCAGGCGCGGGTCCCGTCGACCCGGACCGCGCCGAGCCGCTCGAGCTCGACATCGATCCCTGGAAACCAGGCGACCAGCAGGTCCAGACCGGCGGTCAGCAGCACATGCACGTGTCTTCCCTGGGGCACGTGACCCCGCGGCGAGGGGGCGTCGGTGAGCCGCTCCCGCTCCAGTACGACCACCTCGTCGACGACGTCGGACAGTGCCCGCGCGGTCAGGAGCCCCGCGACGCTCGCACCGACGACGACGGCGGACGTCATCCTGAGAGTCTGACGCATCCCTGCGGTCAGCAGAACCTCAGAGCGCCGCGGTCTGGGCCGGTGGCTCGCAACGTTTCTTGGCCGCATGCACCGTCGTCGGTGACCTAGACTCGCGAACCGTGCGCGACTTCCTGTTCGTCATGGGTCTGGGTCGCTCAGGGACCACGGCCTTGTCTCGGATGCTGACGGAGCATCACGGCATCGCGCTTGGCCTGGAGCGTTACAAGGGACTGTGGTGGGATCGGATCGAGGAGCTCACGCCCAGCCGGTTCGACCACCAGAGATTCTTCGACTTTTCCGACGGCCTCACGAACCTGACCCCCGAGACCAGCGAATGGCTGCGGCGGCACTACGCCGCACTTGCCGAAAAGTTCCCGCAGGCGCGCTACGTCGGGGACAAAGTGAACAGGGTGCTCGTGCCCGAGATCCTCGCGAACTTCCCGACGGCCAGGTTCATCATCATCGTCCGCGAGGTCAAGGCAACCGCGCACTCCTGGGACGCCCGCGCGAAGAACCCGGACGACTCCGGGTGGGCAGCAGACAAAGACGCCATCGCCGCGGCCGGGGCCTGGAACCGCAGTCTGCGGAAGACACTCGTCGCCGCCAGAAACTACCCCGACCGGGTTTCGATCGTCGAGTACGAGTCGGTCTTCGCCGACCCTGCAGCGTCCACGCTTCGTGCCACGCTGCGCCGCCTCGACCTCGACTGGGATGACGGCATCGCAGCGGCGTTCGCGGCCGCGCACCTGCGCTACCGACAGGTGGTCGCGAACAAGCCTCGAGAGTTGCCGGACGAGGTCCGCGCCTACATCGAGGACAACGCAGACCTGCGCCGGTGGCGACGGGTGACCCGTCTCGCTGTCTAGGCCTGTCGCTGCGACTGATCACTCGCGTCCACGTTGCCCGCCGTCGTGAGTCGGGCCCAGTCGCCGATGCTTCTGGCGCGACGGTTCCCGTCGGGCCAGCATGAGTCATGACCTCATCCGAGACCGACTCTCGCGATGACGCCGCCGACGTCCCGGTGGACGTCCTGGTCGTCGGCGCAGGACCGACGGGCTTGGCCCTGGCGGCAGTGCTCACAGCGTTCGGGACGAAGGTGCAGGTGGTCGACGGCAAGGCACATCCCGTCGCGGAGTCCCGGGCGTTGGCGCTGCAGCCCCGGACCCTCGAGGTCCTGCGCGGCATCGTCACTGACCGTCTGCTCGAGCGCGGCAACCCTGCCGTCCGGCTGCAGTGGCACGCCGGGGGCCGGACCGCGAAGCTGCCGCTGTTCGACATGGGCATGGACGACACCGCCTACCCGTTCCTCCTCTTCCTGTCCCAGGCCGAGACCGAACAGGTGCTGGTCGACCACCTCGCACAACAGCGCGTGGACGTGCAGTGGAACACCAGATTCGTCGAGTCCACACCGGCTGCCGACGGGACCCTCCTGTGCGACCTCGCCGAGGCCACCGGGCAACGTCGGCAGGTGCAAGGCCCGATATCTGGTCGGATGCGACGGCGCGCACTCCACCGTGCGGGAACAGGCTGGCATCGCGTTCACGGGCGGCCGCTACCCACAGACCTTCCTCCTCGCGGACGCTGACGCCGATGGACTCGAGCCCGATACGGCACATGTCTGGTTCGGCGCGAACGGACCGCTCTTCTTCTTCCCACTGCTTCGCCCTGCTGCGTGGCGGCTGCTCACCCCGCGACCCAGTGGCGGGCGGGGCCCGACGGTGAGCGAGGTTCCGACCGATGCGGGGGCGGTGGCCCTTGACGAGCTGCAGTCGGTCGTCGACATCGCGACCGACGGAACGGTCAAGCTCGCCACCCCGATCTGGTCGACCGCGTTCCAGATCCACCACCGCCACGCCGAGACGTATCGGGCCGGGTCATCGTTCCTGGCCGGCGACGCCGCCCACATCCACAGCCCTGCAGGTGCCCAAGGCATGAACACCGGCATCCAGGACGCCGTCAACCTCGGCTGGAAGCTCGCCTTGGTCTGCCGCGGCGTCGCGCCCGAGCGTCTGCTGGACACCTATGACCTCGAGCGGCGGCCTGTCGGTGCGTTCGTGCTCCGTTTCACCGACCGGGCCTTCACCGCCGCGACGTCGAACGCACCGCTCGTACGGTTCGCCCGAACCCACCTCGCCCCACGCGGCCTCGCGCTCGCCCGCCGTCTGCCGCGAGCCCGCGCGGTCGCGTTCCGGACCGTCTCTCAGCTCGACGTGCGCTACCCCGACACCCTCGCCGCGTCCGACGACGGCCACGCCAGGCCCTCGCTCACTCCGCAGATGGAGTGCTCGCTTGCCGCATCCGCGCCCGGGCGAGCGACTCCCGGACGTCCAGGTCGACGATGCAGGTCACCACACAGGATGGTTCCTCGACGGACTGACCGACCCGGCGTTCCACCTGCTGCTGTGTGGCCCGCCGTCGGCGTGGGACGAACTCGCACTGACCACGATGACGTCGCGGTACGGCGACCTTCTGCGCATCCATCGCATCAACCCAGTCACCAGAGCCATCGCAGACCACTGGGGCGTCGACCACACCGCCCACCTGCTCGTCCGCCCGGACGGTCACGTCGCCTATCGTCGCGAGGATGCCGATCTGTCAGGTGCCGCGACCCTGCTGGCCCGCTGGCTCACTTGTTGAGGCCTGAAGCAACTCGTCGAACACAGCCAGGTCTGAGGCGCCCAGGCCCGTGGTCCTCCACACGATTTGTCACCGTCTGTTTCGACCACGCCCTCGCGGCCGGAAACTGCTCCTCGCAGAGGTGGCGAATCGAGGAGGTTGAGATCCGTATCGAGGAACAGATGGCGGAGCTCCGGCGGACCCGACGGCTGATCCGGGAAACCCTGACGGCCTGCGAGGCCGGTCGGTGTCAGCTCGTCGGCACCACGCCAAGCGACCGGTAGCTTCCTTAGGCGCTGCCGGAGGCGCGCTCCCGGGTCAGTGCGCTCAGTTGATCTCGCTGCGGCGCTCGAGCAGGACGGTGTCGCGCCAGATGCCGTCGAGCTGGGCGATGCGGGTCCGGACGGCCAGGGTGCGGTAGCCGGCGGAGTGGTGCAGCGCCAGGCTGGCCCGGTTCTCCGGGAAGACCGAGGTCTGCAGAGTCCACATCCCCGCCTTGTCGGCCTCCATGACCTGCGTGAACAGCAGCGCCTTGCCGACCCCTCGACCGCGCGCGGCCTCCGTGACGTAGACCGAGGTTTCTCCGACGCCGGCGTAGCACTCGCGGTCCGAGACCGGCGTCACCGCTGTCCAGCCGACCACCTCGCCGCCGAGCTCGGCGACCCAGGCCAGCCCCGGAACCCACTTGGCGCGCAGTTGCTTGGCCGTGGGCAGCCTGGTCTCGAACGTGGCGTTGCGGGTGGCCAGGCCCTCGTCGTACACGGCCAGCACAGCAGGCATGTCAACGTCTGTTACCGGGCGCGTGGTGACGTCGGCAGGCAGGTCCTCGGGGCAGCACGGCGGTGAGGACAAGGTGCCCATGACGACGTCGGCAGCATGCGGGAGGCCAGTGCAGCAGGCCGCGTTGACCGAGACCATGCTCGAGGTGCCGACCTTGTCGACCACCACGAAACCGACCTTCTTCAACAGGTCGACGTGGTGCGAACACGTGCTCTGGCTGATCCTCAGCGCTTGGGCCAGGTCACCGATGCGCATCGCGCCGGCTGGTGAGGTCGACAGCGCATGCAGCAGCCGGACTCGGGTGGGGTCGGCGAGTACTGCGAACCACTCGGCGTAGTTCTCCGCGTCCGTCCTGCTCAGACTGGGGCCAGACCGCTGGGCGGTCGCCTCGAACAACGGCAGCTCGCGGCGGCCCTGTGGCGCCACGGCCTCGGCAGCCGATGCGACGTGGGTGACCGGTGAAGTCGTCATGTCGAAAAGACTACCTTGCATTCATCGATCGTGGTCGATACAGTTGCGATTCATCGACGCCCGTCGATGGACCGAACTTGTTGAGGAGCTTGTCATGCCGCATCCCGTTGTCGTCATCGGTGCCGGGCCCATCGGCCTGGCCGCCGCCTCCTACGCCGCCGAGCGGGGCCTGGACTTCGTCGTCCTCGAGGCCGGCGGCGATGCCGGGGCAGCTGTCGGTGAGTGGGCGCACGTCCGGCTGTTCTCGGCGTGGCGCGAGCTGATCGACCCCGCTGCCCGACGGCTGCTCCAGGCGGCCGGCAGCTGGACTGCCCCCGACGAGGACGCCTACCCGACCGGTGGCGAGTGGCGCGAGCAGTACCTCCACCCGCTCGCCGACCTCCTGGCCGCCTCCCCCGGTGGCACCGTGCGGTACGGCGCCCACGTGAGCGGCGTGAGCCGGGCCGGACGTGACCTGCTCGTCGACTCCGGCCGCGAGAGCGACCCCTTCGCCGTACACATCGAGACCTCCGAGGGTCACGAGCGCCTGCTGGCCCGCGCGGTGGTGGACGCCTCCGGCACCTGGACCCAGCCGAATCCGCTCGGCGCGGACGGCTACCCGGCGCTGGGTGAGCGTGAGAGCGCCGACCGGATCACGTACGGCATGCCCGACTTCAACGACCCAGCCGTCGCCGCCCGCTACGCCGGCAAGCACGTCGCGGTCGCGGGCAAGGGCGCATCGGCCCAGACGGTCCTGATCGGGTTGGCCAGGCTTGCCGCCAAGGATGCGGAAACCCGCGTTTCCTGGCTGTTGCGCCGTCCGAGCGTGGGAGACGCGTTCGGCGGCGGGGACAACGACCAGCTCGAACAGCGCGGCAAACTGGGCCAGGACGCCAAGGTAGCGGCGAGCAGCAGGGTGGTCACGAACGTGACCCAGTTCCGTACCGAGTCCGTCAGCCTCCAGGAGAGCGGACGACTCACGGTGGCCTCGACCACGGGCCAGCAGGTGAGCGACGTCGACGAGATCATCGTGGTCACCGGGTTCCGGCCCGACTTCTCATTCCTGTCAGAGGTTCGCCTCGACCTGGACCCGGCCCTGGGTGCAACGCGCACCCTGGCCGAGCAGATCCACCCCGACCACCATTCGTGCGGCGATGTGGAACCCCACGGATACAGGGAGCTCGCGCAGCCCGAGGAAGGCTTGTTCCTGGTCGGGATGAAGTCCTACGGTCGCGCGCCCTCGTTCCTTGCGATGACCGGTTTCGAGCAGGTCCGCTCCGTCGTCGCCGCCCTTGACGGGGATCTCGATGCGGCTGGACGTGTGGAGCTGGTGCTGCCCGACACCGGGGTCTGCAACGGTGCCGGCGCCTTCGACGACCCGGACGCCGTCACTACCGGCGGAGGGTGCTGCGGCGCTCCGGCCGCGTTCGAGCCACAGCTGGTCACCATCGGCCGCCCCGGTCAGTGACGACGGCGTCTCGGAGACACTGACGGGAGACACTGACGGGTGACTGACGCCGCGACCAACGCCCAGTCGGCCACCGTGCGGGCCGGCGCCCTTGACCGCGGCGGGCTGCGGCGCGTGGTCGCGGTGCTCAGCACTGTGCAGATCGTCTCCTGGGGCTGCCTGTACTACGCGTTCGCGGCCTTGCAGTCCTCCATCACAGCCGACACCGACTGGTCGAGCGTCGCGATCACCGGCGCGTTCTCGCTCGCCCAGTTCGTCTCCGGCGGCGTCGGGATCTGGGTCGGGCGACACATCGACGACTTCGGCCCCCGCAAGGTGATGACCGCGGCCTCGCTCGTCGCCATCCCGGGCGTCGGGACCGTCGCGTTGGCCCCGAACCTGTTCGTGTTCTACCTCGGCTGGCTGCTGGTCGGGGTCGCGATGGCCGGCACCCTGTACCCGCCCGCCTTCGCTGCACTCACGCACTGGGGTGGCGACCGCCGCGTGCGCGCCCTGACCACGCTCACCCTGGTCGGCGGCCTGGCCAGCACCGTGTTCGCACCCCTGGCCTCGGGGCTCGACGACTGGGTCGGTTGGCGCAACGCCTACCTGGTCCTCCTGGCCGGACTCGTGCTCATCACCGTCCCCTTGCACTGGTGGGGACTGGACTACCCGTGGCAGCCATCTCATCCCGCGGCGGAACCCGGCGCCGCGCCAGAGGACCGCGGGCACGCGAAGACGGTCGCGCGCAGCAGGCCGTTCCTGCTCCTGACCGCCGCAAACGCCCTGACCGCCCTGGCCGCCTTCGCCGTCCTCATCAATCTGGTGCCGATGCTGATCGAACAGGGCATGAGCCGGAACGCAGCCGCGATCGCCCTCGGCCTCGGCGGGGTCGGGCAGGTCATCGGCCGCCTCGGGTACGCCAGATTCGCGGCTGCGACATCGGTGACCGTCCGCACAGTCAGCGTCATCCTCGCGATCGCGGTCGCCACCGCGGCGCTGGCGCTTGCACCTTCGTCCGCTGCCGTGCTGATCGCTCTCGGCATGGTCCTTGGGCTCGCTCGGGGGATCTACACCCTCATCCACGCCACCGCCATCACCGACCGATGGGGACCCGCCGGTTACGGAACCCTGAACGGCATCCTGACCGCACCAGCCCTGGTGGCCTCCGCCGCGGCGCCCTTCGCTGGCGCGGCGCTGGCTGAGCTGCTCGGCGGCTACTCCGAAGCGTTCCTCGTCCTCGCCGCCGTCGCCGCCCTCGCGGCCCTCCTCGCCGCAGGCGCCTCACCCCGGTCCCAGAAACACTCCGAACCCGAGAGCCGCGGCGCCTGCCCCACTTGACTTTCCTGATATGACTCAACAAAGATTGAGTCAATGAACACTGAGGTACTCTCTAAAGCCGCGACGGGGGTCAACGGTCGGGCGCGCGCCCTGGCCGCGCTCGCCGACCCCGTGCGGCTGCGGGTTCTCGACGCGCTCGTACTGGGCGACACCTCCCCCGGCGATCTCGGCTCCCAGCTGGGCACGACCTCGAATCTGCTGGCCCACCACCTCGGCGTACTCGAACGAGAAGGCCTGATCGCCCGGCACCGCTCCCAGGCAGACGGCCGACGCACCTACCTGCGTCTGGTCCCCGGGGCCCTCGACGGCCTGCTGCCAGGGATCCGCGCCGGCGGAGGCTCCGCAGAGGGCCCGCCAGCCGTGACAAGGGTGGTGTTCGTGTGCACCGCCAACTCTGCGCGCTCCCAGCTCGCCGCGGCCCTCTGGTCGGAGAACAGTCCCGTGCCCGCCACCTCTGCTGGCACCCAACCCGCGACCGCAATCGCTGCGGGCGCAGCCGCAGTCGCGCAACGACACGACCTGCAACTGACCCAGTCCGCCCCCCGGATGCTGCCCAACCTCACCGAGGAGGACTACCTCGTCACCGTCTGCGACAACGCCCACGAGGGCCTTCAGCACGCCGGCGGCGTCCGAGCGCTTCCCCACCGCTTGCACTGGTCGGTTCCGGACCCGGTGCCGATCGGCAGCAAGCAGGCGTTCGAGGACGCCTACTCCGACCTCGAAGGCCGGGTCATCACCCTGGCCCGCCACCTCACGCCCGAGACCAACGACGTCACCCGAACAGGAACCTGATGCCCGATACCCTGGACCGCACCCCCCAGGTCGTCTTCGCCTGCGTCCGCAACGGCGGCCGCTCCGTCATCAGCCGCGTCTTGACTGAGTACTACTCCCAGGGCGCGGTCACCGCGCTCTCGGCCGGGACCCAGCCCGGAGAGCACATCCACGCCGAGGTCGCCGAGGTGCTGGAGAAGCTTGGACTGGACACCTCAAGGGAACAACCCAAGCTCCTGACCCGCGACACCATCGCGGCCAGCACCATGGCAATAACCCTCGGCTGTGGTGAGGAATGTCCCTACGTCCCCGGCGTGAAGTACGTCGACTGGCCGGTGGCCGACCCCGGCGGACAGGACGAGCGAACCATCCGCCAGATCATCGCCGACCTCGACGGCCGAGTCCGGGCACTGATCGTCGAACTCGTGCCCGACCTCGAGCTGCCGCCTTCGGTCCTTGACCACGGCTGAGCCCGAAAGACGAGGTACGCGATCGACAAACCCAGCGTCTTGATCGTCTGCGTCAGCACCGGCGCTACAGTCCAGCCGGCGCAGCCCAGCTCCCTCCGAAACGGTTGTCGGGATCGAAATTTCACGACCATCCAGGAGGGAATCGGCGGCCTGGTCGTCGAGGGCCACGGTCGAGCCGCCGTGGGATGTCTTGAGACCTCACAGGGAGCCCGCGCCTACCAGGTCTCGTTGACGATCGCCCTAAGGTCGCTGCGGAGTTGTATCAGGCGTCGCTCACCGATGAGCTTCCCGACCCGCGCCTCGATCTCGGGGACAGTCGCTTGTGCGATGTCGAGAACCTCGCGGCCGAGGTCGGTGACCAGAACGAGCTTCGCGCGTCGGTCAGTCGGGTCGGGGACCCGGGTGACGTACCCGTGCTCCTCGAGGTGGGCAACGAGGTCTGCCATCGCCTGCTTGGTGATGCCAGCACGCTCGGCGAGGGTGCTTACCGTCGTCCCGCTGTCGTCGACGAATTGGAACACTGCCCCGTGCGCGGTTCGCACAGCTTCGTGGCCTCGGCTCGCCAGCCTGCGAACCACAACGTCGTTCAGGGTGGCGAACGCGTCCCGCATGAGCACGGCAACGTTGACGGGGCGGTCGGGAAGGTCCCTTGACATTCGACAGCCCTCCTGTCTATCTTCGTGACATGGACAACCTACCTGTCGATCTTGCCACGGCCGAGCGGATCATGCTCGGACCTGACGAAACCGTCGTGCTTGCGTCGTGCGCCGACACCAACGGCGATCTGTTCGCCGTCGAGGTGCGGATGCAGCCGGGCGGCGGCCCGCCGGTGATGCACCGGCATGATCCGAGCGAGATCTACTTCGTGAAGGAAGGCGTCTTCACCCTGTACGTCGGTGAGAGTGCCGAGGTCCGACGGATCCAAGCCGGCCCCGGCGACGTCGTACCGCTTCGGGGCGGGACGCCGCACACGGTGCGCAACGAGGGCACTGAGCTCGCGGTCGCGTCGGTCGTGCACACCCCGGGTCAACCGATGGAGACGTTCTGCCGCGCAATCGCTGCGATGGCCAGCGACGGCCCGCCCGACATGGAAGCCGCGCTCGAGGTCGCCTCCCAGAACGGCATCGAGATGCTCGGTCCGATCCCCTCGTGAACGCTCCCGAGACCCGCAATCACGAGCGGCCACCGTGAGCTACCCCGTCATCGATTACCCCGTACGCGACGAACGTGACGGACTAAGTGGCCGCGGATGGCAGCAACAACGTCGCCATCACCGCCGACATCCACGACATGGAGCGGTCACGCCACGCCGTCCTGACGGCGGCAGAGTCGGACGCTAGCTCCTACAGCGTCAAAGTCGGATGGGGATCGATCAGGACATCTCGGGGCTGATCCGGGCATCCACGCTCTACTCCTCGAAGAGGGCGCATCCCTCGTCGACGCAGTGAGCGACCTCTCCCCCGACGAGCGTGGCCAGCGGCCGGTTGGTAGCAAGACCGATCTCCGGGTCGGGGTCGAGCGGGTCGGCAGCGAGCACGAGGAGGTCGGCGGCCCGGCCCGGTGTGAGGGAGCCGACCTGCTCGGAGAGACCCATCGCGGCCGCGGCATCGGCCGTGAGGAGCCGGAGCGCCTGGTCGGCCGGGAGCGTTGCCCGGCCGGCCCAGCTCGCGGGGTGGCACACCGAGCCGTCTGGGTTTGCGTACCCGCCGGTGACGATCGCGTACGCCTGCTGCAGCGGGCTGCCCGGTACCCAGGGCATGTCGCCGTGCCAGGCCCACACCAGCCCGGGGTTCGCCGCCAGCAGGGCCGGCCAGTCCTCGAGCCGTGGGTGTACTTCGGGCGGCATGGTCGCGACCCAGCCGCTGGTCGCGACGGCAGGGTCGCAGCCGTTGGCCCACGGCATCAGCTGCACCGCCGCGACCAGCCCGAGCTCTGCGTACCGGGAGAGTGATCTGCGCGGCAGCAGCGATGCGAGGCTGTTGTGGTCGATGCGGTGCGGCTGGGTGAGCGCACCGGCCCGTTCGTAGCCGTCGAGCGCCGTGTCTATGGCCACGTCGCCGATGGCGTGCACCACCACCGAGCCTCCGGCCGCCTCCGTGCGGCGTACGACGTCGGCAACCTGATCGGCGGAGACGAACAGGTCGCCGTGGCCCACCCAGCCGTCGTCCTGCAGGTCCTCGGGAGCGGTGTCCAGGTACTCGAACGACACCGCGGGGGCGCCGCACGTGCCGCCGTCGGCGAAGACCTTCACCCCGCCGATCGAGAGCGGCTGGGTGAGGTCGACCCCGAACTCATGGGCGAACGGCCAGCCGTCCCCGATCCGTTCCCCGCAGTTGTCGTTCCACGACAGGTAGAGCACGGTGCGCACCGTCAGCTCGTCTGCGGCCGCCAGCGACTCGAAGGCACCGAGCTGGTGCGGCAGCACGGTCGGCATCCCTGCTGTGGTGATCCCCCCGGCGAGCAGCTCGGTCTGACCCTGCAGCATCGCCCTCTGGTCGGGGGCAGGCCCCTGGAGCAGGTGGGTATGCGGCTCGACGACGCCCGGCATCACCGTGCGCCCGGCGAGGCCGACCACGCGGGTGTCGTCATCGGCCAGCGCCAGGACGTCGTCCGCGCTTCCGACCGCGGTGATCTTCCCGTCGGTGATCGCCACTGCCTGGGCCGCGGGTGTCTCGTCGTCCATCGTGAGGATCGGCCCGCCGTGCAGCACCAGATCGGGGGCGGAACCGGCTTCCGCTCCCCCACACGCTGAGGCGGTCACCAGCGCCAGACCCGCCATGACCGCAACAGCGGCGGACCTCCTCATCGGCGCTACTCGGCCCCGACGAACGTGATCGACTCGACAGCCCGGGTGGACTGGGCGACCAGGTCGGCCGGAGCGCCCTCGAGGTGGAACCTGTCGACCACCACGGGGGTCCCCCCGTCGACCTCCACCACCCAGAAGTCGACGATGACCATGCCCGCGTCCACCTGCGTCTCCGAATACCAGGTGATGCCACGGCTCCCGACCGGTCCCTCGGCCACCTGATACCAGGCGTCGCCGTCGCACGCGGCGTCGATCCGCAGCTGGAGGTGGATGGCGCTGCCCCCGAAGGCATCGGTGCGCGCGGGCTGTTGGACGACCTCGCTACGTGGCATGCGGATGAGCTGCTGGACCAGCTGCTGGGGCGCGGTGGCGGCGTCCTTGAGGCCCGCTTCGCGTCGGCAGCCCCCGGCCACCGACTCGGGCTGGTAGACGCTGAAGCCGGCGAAGCCCTCGGCGGCGAACGCCACCGGGTAGTTCGCGCCGTTCCAGCCCTCACCGTCGATGGTGAAGTCGGCCTCGATCGTGCCGCCGACATCGGCGAAGCCCACGAGGACCCGGTACGTGCCCGCCTCGACCGGTGCCGTGTCGTTGTTCTGCCAGCTCTGGGGGATCGGGTCCCCGGTCGGCTCGCTGGGCTGGTTCGTGACGCCGCTGTCCGGGTCGTCGTTATCACCGAGTTGCGTGGCGCCGTAGATGCCGCCGCCGACGACGAGCAACACCGCTGCGGCCGCGAGGCTGATGCGCATCGTGTTGCGGCGGCGCAGGCGGCTCTCCCCGCCGTTGACCATGGCTTCGATGTCCGGCGTTGGTGTCGTACGCATTTCGGCCTCCTGGCTCAGTACCGCTCTGAGTTCCTCTTCGAGATTCATGACTCGCCCAACACCTCCCCGACACCCGACGCGGCCAGAGCCCGCCGGAGAGCCGTCATCGCCGCCGACGCGGTGACTTCACAGTGCCGGGTGCACATCCGAGCGTTTCCGCGATCTGCACTTCCGTGAGGTCCTCGTAGTAGCGGAGGACGATCACTGCGCGCTGCCGCGCAGGCAGCGCACACACCAACGGCCAGAGCAACGACCGGTCGAGGACGCCGACCTCCACCGGCGCCCCCGCTGTCTCCGGCATCGAATCCGACAGCACCTCTCGCAGCCAGGCCCTCCGGCTGCTCGACACCACCGCGTTGGCCAGCATCCGGCGCACGTACGCCTCCGGGTACTCCATCCGGCTGATCCGTGCCCAGCTGACGTACGCCTTCTCGAGCGTGACCTGGACCATGTCCTCGGCCGCCGTGGGCGACGCCATCAGCAGGAAGGCCAGGCGGTAGAGCGACCCCCAGCGCGCGGCGACGAAATCGACGAAGTCCTGCTCCGTGGTCATCGCTCACCCCGCTTCGTGGTCACACTCCTATAACGCGAATGGTGATCGATCCGGTTCGTCCCCACAGGAGATTCGCCTTTTGCCATGCCGTGCCCAGGCGTCCCACGATGGCTGGAGCCACCGTCCTCCTCGGCGGTGAACGGCCCGCCAGCTGCGATCCCCTGGACCCGAAGTGGTCGCCCTTGTTCGCATCCGGGCCGGGGTCGCTGGCGGCAAGACCGTCCCCGCCAGCGTGGGCGAGAACCGCAGCTGGGGTCCTCGGCTGATCGGCCGGATTGGCCCTGACGAGAGAAGGCGGTCGTCCTGCGACGTTGTTGCAGGTGAGCCGGGGTGTTTGGTTGGAGCCGCCTGTCGGAATCGAACCGACGACCTTCTCATTACGAGTGAGACGCTCTACCGACTGAGCTAAGGCGGCGCGCACCCGTTGGACGGGCACGAGGGCCGAGTATAGATGTGCGCCGCGCCGACGCACCAATTGGAGCACAACGACGGAATGGCGCCTGGAAAGGACTGTCGTTGTCGACCAATTGGCGCCGAAACACGGGCGCTCAGGAGGCCGGGCAGTCGACGTCTGCGCTCGGGACCGTGCCGTCGACGAGGTAGTTCTCGACGGTCGCGTCGACACAGGCATTCTCGGAGTGGTAGCCGGTGTGGCCGTCGCCGTCCCGCGTCACCAGCACCGCCGAGGAGAGCTGATCGGCGAGCGCGACGGCCCATCGCATGGGCGTGGCCGGGTCGCGGGTGGTGCCGATGACCAACAGGGGCGGCGCGCCGCGGGCCTTGTTGTGCGGGACCGGCACGGTCGAGCGCGCAGAGAAGCCGGAGCAGTTGACCAACGGGTAGGCGAAGGCTGCGCCGAAGGTCGGTGACGCCTTCTCGAAGGCCGGGATCTCGCTCGCGACCTTCGAGATCGGGATCGAGGTCGGGTCGTCCAGGCAGTTGATGTCCCAGTTGGCCTCGAGGAGGTTGCTGGCGTAGCTGCCATCGGGATTGCGATTGGCGTAGGCGTCGGCGAGCAGGAGCAGCGTCGTGCCGTCCCCTCCAAAAGCCTGGCGCAACGAGAGACTGAGCACGTTCCAGAGCTTGCGTTCGTACAGCGGCGCGGCCATCCCGTAGTACGCAGTGCCGGCGGTGAGCTTGCGATCATCCTGTGCCGGCAACGGGGTGGTATCCAGGTCGGCGAGGAACTGCTGGATCCGGACGAGCCCCGCGTCCACGCTGTCGCCGAGGAAGCATTCGCCGGAGTCGACGCAGTTGCCGACGTAGGCGCGAAGGGCGGTCTCGAAGCCTGCCGCCTGCTGGATGGCCGTGTCGCGACGATCGAGCGACAGATCCATCGCACCGTCGAGCACCATCCGGCCGATCCGTTTGGGGAAGATCTGGGCGTAGGTCGCGCCGAGCTTCGTGCCGTACGACGCCCCGAAGAAGTCGAGCCTGGGCTCGCCGAGCACAGCCCGGAGGACGTCCATGTCGCGGACCGCCTCGACCGTGGACACGTGTGCGGCGAGAGCGCCGGAGTTGGTGACACAACCCTTGCCGAAGCTCCGCGCCAGGCTGTCGAATTCGGCCGCCTCGGCCGGCGAGTCCGGCACCGGGTCCGACGCGAGGTAGTCGTCGAGTTGCTCGTCGGTCAGGCAGTCGACGCTTGTGCTGTCGCCGGTGCCGCGAGGGTCGAAGCCGACGATGTCGAAGTGGTCGAGCAACGCGTCGCCCCAGTAGCTGTCTCCACCGGCGGCGTACGACGTTCCCGGCGACCCCGGTCCGCCCGGGTTCACCACGAGCGACCCGACCTTCGCGTCAGGTTCGCCCGCCGGCACCTTGAGTAGGGCCAGCTTGATGGTTTCGCCCTTGGGGTGCGCGTAGTCGAGGGGGACCTCCATGGTCGCGCACTCGTTGTCATCACCCTCGTCACAGGGCTGCCAGTCGAGCTGCTGGTCGTAGTAGACGGCGAGCTTCGGCTCGGTCGGCGGCAAGGCTCCAGGCGGAGCCGAAGGCGACGGCACGTGCGTCGGCGGGTCCCCGTCGTCCCCGTCGTCGCTGCCGTCGTCGCTGATGAGCGTGAAGGCGGCACCCGCGCCGGCAACCAGCAGGACGAGGATGACCAGCCCTACCAGAACACGTCTCACCGGGCACTCCTCTCGAGCCGCAGTCCCACCATCATGGACTCCAGGGCCAACGCGACCGGCACGTTGAACTCGAGCATCTGCTCGCGCGCCGCGAAGATCCTCTCGATCCGGCGCAGGTGGTCCTCGGGCGACGACACCCGAGCGAGCTCCGTGATCTCGCCGCGCATCTCTTCGTTGACGAGCTCACCAGGCGCTCCGGCACGCAGCGCGATCGCGTCGCGGTAGACCGACACCAGATCCATCAGGCCACGGTCCACGACGTCGAGGACGTAGCGCTTGGCCCGAGTCTTCTGGGCCTTGTCGAGGGCCGCCAGCGCCGGCGAGTAGTCGCGCGGGCGACGGCCCCGCTCCACGACGCCGTACGACGAGTCGAGGTCGGCCTTCTCCCGAACGTCGTAGTCAGCGGTGATCGCGTCGGCCTCCTCCTTCGCAACGTCGGCGAGGTTGGCGGCCGCGGTCATGCAGGCCGCGAGGCTGGTCAGCCGAGCGGGAATCGAGACGACCTCACGGCGGCGGTTGCGGGTCGCCTCGTCGACGGCGAGGGCCCGGGCCCTGCCGATGTGGCCCTGGCTCGCCCGGGCGGCGTACGCCGCCAGCGAGGGCGCCACCCCAGAGGTGCGGACCAGGAAGGCGGCGACGTCTGGTGTGGTCGGCGTGGACAAAGTGACCAACCGGCACCGGGACCTGATCGTCTGGAGCACGTCCTCCACCGTGGGCGCGCACAGCAGCCACACCGTGCGGGGAGTGGGTTCCTCGATGGCCTTGAGCAGCGCGTTGAATGCCTGGTCGGTGAGCCGGTCGGCGTCCTCGACGATCAGGATCTGCCAGCGTCGGCCGACGGGGCGAAGCGCGGCGCTGCGGACCAGGTCGCGGACCTCGTCGACCCCGATGGACAGCTTCTGGGTGCGGACCACGTTGACGTCGGCGTGCGAGCCGGCCAGGACGGTCAGGCACTCGTGGCACTCCCCGCAGCCTGCGGGCACGACCTCGGCGCGGTCACACTGCAACGCGGCCGCGAAAGCGACTGCCGCGTTGGACCTGCCCGAACCCGGCGGGCCGGTGAACAGCCACGCGTGGGTCATGCCCTGCCCGGCCGCGGCCCGGCTGAGCGCCTCAACGACCGGCCGCTGGCCGACCAGCTGGTCCCACACGCTCACGGCTTGACCGCCTGCGCGAGGAGCGGCTCGACCCGTGTGCGGACGGCCGTGGCGATCTCGTCGACCGCCATCCTGGCGTCGAGGACGAGGTAGTGCTCCGGCGCCTGGGTCGCAAGCTCGAGAAACGCGCCCCGGACCCGGTCATGGAACTCGACCGACTCCCCTTCGATCCGGTCGCGTTCCTCGAAGCGGCCGAGCCCGTGCGCCGGCGCCACGTCGAGTACGACGGTCAGGTGCGGCCGGAGGTCACCGGTCGCCCAGCGGGCGACCCGTTCGAGCTCGCTGTCGATGCGCCGGCCGATCCCGCGGCCGGCGCCCTGGTAGGCCAGCAGCGAGTCGACGTAGCGGTCCGTGATCACGACCGCACCCCTGTCGAGCGCCGGGAGCACGACGGTCTCGACGTGTTCGGCCTTGTCGGCTGCGTAGAGCAGGGCTTCGGTGCGGTCACCCAGTGCGCCGGTCTCCGGATCCAGCACGATCTCACGCACCCGTCGCCCGACCATCGTGTCCCCCGGCTCGAACGTGAGGGTCACGGCATAGCCCGCCGCCTCCAGCCAGCCACCCAGCAGCTTCGACTGGGTCGACTTGCCGGCGCCCTCACCGCCCTCGAAGCAGATGAAGACGCCCGCGGTGGAGTAGAAGCCGGGGTCACTGCGCACGCGACGAACCTACGAGGTGACGCCGACAACCGCGACGCCCACCCCCGGCTGAGGTTCTCTCATCGGCCCCAGAACGCGGTGTCGTGAATGTCCGAATTGTTTGGGTACGCGGCAGGTGCCTATACGGTTCAAACATGACTGGGCACCCCTATCTCGGACTTCCGCAGTCGGCGTACTGGAAGCAGGCAGTCTCCGACGTCAGCCCGCTGCAGTTCGAAGGCCTCTACGAGCCACGGTTCACGATCGACGGCGACACCAGGATCTCCGCGGCCGGCAGCTGCTTCGCCCAGCACATCGGGCGGCAGTTCAAGCTTCGCGGGTTCCGGTTCATGGATCTGGAACCCCCGCCTGAGCTGCTGGACCCTGATGACTACGCGAGGTTCGGCTTCGACCTGTTCTCCGCCCGCTACGGGAACGTGTACAGCACCCGCCAGCTCGTCCAGCTCTTCGCACGGGCGGCCGGCGAGTTCACGCCGATCGACGACGCCTGGACCGACGGCACCAGGTGGTACGACCCCTACCGGCCCATCGTCGAGCCGCGAGGCTTCGCCTCCCGGGATGAGCTCCTCCTGGCCCGCTCGGCACATCTCGCCGCCGTCGACCGGATCCTGCCCCAGACCGACGTCTTCGTGTTCACGTTCGGACTGACCGAGGCATGGCGCAACACCGACGACGGCGCCGTCTACCCGTCCTGCCCGGGCACGATCCACGGTGAGTACGACGATGCTCGGCACGAGTTCGTGAACTTCACCTATCCGGAGGTGCTCGCCGACTTCGAGACCTTCAGGGAGCGGGCGCTCCGGCAGAACCCAGCCATGAGGTTCGTGATCACGGTCTCGCCCGTGCCCCTGACCGCGACCGCCTCAGGGAACCACGTGCTGACTGCGACCATGACGTCCAAGTCGATCCTCAGGGCGGTCTGCGCCGAGCTCTACGACCGACACGACGACGTCGACTACTTCCCGTCGTACGAGCTGGTTTCGTCGCACCCGATGCGGGCGATGTTCTTCGACCCCAACCTGAGGACCGTCGCGCCGAAGGGCGTCGCGCACGTCATGGACACGTTCTTCGCCGCTCACCCGGCGCCGGTCGAGCCCTCGGCAGCAGCGTCGGCGGCGTCGGTCGAGGACGACGAGGACGCGATCTGCGACGAGGCGATCCTGGAGACCTTCGGTCGATGACGAGCTTCCTGTGCGGGAACTCGCACATCGCTGCCCTCGCCGAGGCGGCCGGCACGACCAGCGACCTGACCGTCTTCCCCCTCGGAAACGGAAGGCGCGAGCGGTGGAAGCAGTTCAGCCGGCGCGCGGGCGGCAGCGTTGCGTTCGTCCCGAGTCAGTACACGAAGAACGTCGAGCTCTACACCGGCTCGCCGGTGATCAGCCCCGGAGCCACCTGGGGGTTCCTCAACGTCAACCACAACGTGCGGATCTACGGCCATGAGATGTGGCGGCGGTTTCGGCCCTCGGAGCTTCCGGCCATCGACGGCCTGACGCCGGTTTCGGCGGACCTGCTGTCCACGATCGTGGAGCGCGACCAATGGGGCGTCCGGAGGTTCTTCACTCAGCTGCAGGGTGCAGGCGTCGACTTCTTCGCGGTCTCGGCGCCATTTCCGCGGCAGGACGGTTCGGCCATCCGCCGGGAGGGAATCCACCGCGACGTGATCGCCCACATCGACACCGTGGCCCGCCGCATGTGGAGCGACTGGCTGGGCGAGCGCGGGATCGCCCTGGTAGAGCCGCCCCCGGAAACCGTCACCGCGGGCGGCTTCCTCAAGAAGAAGTACGGCGCCGGGCGAGCAGTAGGCGAGCGCCGCGACCCCCTCCACGCCAACGCGGAGTACGGCGCCCTCATGCTGACCCGGGTCCGCGACCACCTGAATGGCCGTTGACGCGCTGACCGTCAGGCCTTCTTGGCCGCGGCCTTCTTCGCGGTCGTCTTCTTTGCTGACGCCTTCTTGGCGGTGGACTTCTTCGGCGCCCGCTTAGCCGTCTTCTTGGCAGCCTTCTTGGCCGACTTCTTCGCCGGGCCCTTCTCGCGACGCTCGGCCAGCAGTTCAGCCGCCCGGGCCAGCGTGATCGCCTCGACGGAGTCGTCCTTGCGGAGGGTTGCGTTGTACTCACCGTCGGTGACGTACTCGCCGAACCGCCCGGCCTTGACGACCACCGGCTGGCCGGAGACCGGGTCGTCGCCCAGTTCCTTCAGTGGCGCAGCCGCCGCCGCGCCGCCGCGGGACTTGGGTTGGGCGTAGATGGCCAGCGCCTCGTCGAGGGTGATGTCGAAGAGCTGGTCCTCCGAGGCCAGGGATCGCGAGTCGGTGCCCTTCTTCAGGTAGGGCCCGTAACGACCGTTCTGAGCGGTGATCTCGACACCCTCTGCGTCGGCGCCGACCACCCGGGGGAGCGACAACAGCTTCTGCGCATCCGCGAGCGTGACCGTGTCGAGCGACATGGATGCGAACAGCGAGCCCGTGCGCGCCCTGGCCGACTTGGGGGCGTCCTCCGGCAGCACCTCGGTGACGTAGGGGCCGAACCGACCGTTCTTCGCCACGACCTTCAATCCCGTGTCGGGGTGGACGCCGAGCTCGGTCTCCTCCCCGGACGGGTTTGCCAACAGCTCTTTGGCCTTCTCGAGCGTCAACTCGTCGGGCGGGAGGTCGTCGGGAACATTGGCCTTGGTCCCGGCCGGGGCACCGTCGTCACCGAGGGTTTCGAGGTACGGGCCGAACTTGCCCACGCGCAGGGCGATGCCACTGTCGGCACCGCCGATCGGGAACGTCGCAAGCTCCTTGGCGTCAATCTCCCCGAGCTCGTTGACCAGCGTCTTGAGACCCACCACGCTTCCGGAGCCGAAGTAGAACTCGCCCAGCTCGGTGTTGCGGTCCCGACGACCTCTGGCGATGTCGTCCAGAACCTCCTCCATGCCGGCGGTGAACTCGTAGGAGATCTGCCGGGAGAAGTGCTCCTCCAGCAGGCGCACGACGGAGAAGGCCAGCCACGCCGGCACCAGGGCGGTGCCCTTCTTGTAGACGTAGCCCCTGGCCTGGATGGTGCCCAGGATCGAGGCGTACGTCGACGGGCGGCCGATTTCCCTCTCCTCCAGCTCCTTGATCAGCGTCGCCTCGGTGTAGCGGGACGGCGGCTTGGTCTCGTGCCCGCTGGCCGTCACCGAGGCCGAGCTGACCGCGTCACCCTCGGCCAGGGCAGGGAGCCTGGCCTCGGCGTCGTCCTTGCTCGTGGCCGCGTCATCGGTGCCCTCGACGTACGCCTTGAGGAAGCCGTGGAACGTGATCGTGCGACCCGACGCAGAGAACACGACGTCCTCGCCGGTCCCGGCAGGGCCACCGAGCCGGATGGAGACCGTGTTGCCAGTGGCGTCCTTCATCTGGGAAGCGACGGTGCGCATCCAGATCAGCTCGTAGAGCCGGAACTGGTCGCCGGTCAGACCGGTCTGCGCGGGCGTGCGGAAAGAGTCACCCGAAGGCCGGATCCCCTCGTGGGCCTCCTGCGCGTTCTTGACCTTCGAGGCGTAGACGCGTGGGCTGTCGGGGAGGTACTCGGCGCCGTACAGCTCTCGCACCTGGTCCCGGGCCGCCCCGATGGCCGCGTCGCTCAGCGTCGTGGAGTCCGTCCGCATGTAGGTGATGAAGCCGTTCTCGTAGAGCCGCTGCGCAACCGACATCGTCGAGGAGGCGGAGAAGCCCAGCTTCCGGCTGGCCTCCTGCTGCAGCGTGGTCGTCCGGAACGGGGCGTACGGCGACCGGCGGTAGGGCTTCGACTCGACCGAGCGCACCTCGTACGTCGTGTCGCGCAGTGCAGCGGCCAGCGCCTCGGCCTTCGCCTGGTCGAGATGCACGACCGCGCGCCCGGTGGTCGAGCCTGTCGAGACCTTGAGCTGGCCGTCCTGGCCGAAGTCGGAACCGCGGGCTACCCGGGCGCCGTCGACGGAGTGCAACCTGGCAGGGAACATCCGCTGCTCGTGCTTCGGGCCGGCATCGAAGGTGCCCTCGAGATCCCAGTAGGAAGCGAGGCGGAACGCCATCCGTTCCCGCTCCCGGTCCACGACCAGACGGGTCGCCACGGACTGCACGCGCCCGGCAGAGAGGCCGCTCATCACCTTGCGCCACAGCACCGGCGAGACCTCGTAGCCGTAGAGGCGGTCGAGGATGCGCCGCGCCTCCTGAGCCTCGACGAGGTCCATGTCGAGCTCGCGCGGGTGGTCGGCAGCAGCCAGGATCGCGGGCTTCGTGATCTCGTGGAAGACCATCCGCTTGACCGGAACCTTGGGCTTCAGCTCGTCGAGGAGGTGCCAGGCGATGGCCTCGCCTTCACGGTCCTCGTCGGTGGCCAGGAAGAGCTCGTCGGCATCCTTGAGCAGGGACTTGAGCTTGGCGATGTGGCTCTTCTTGTCACGCGGCACGACGTAGTAGGGCTCGAAACCGTTGTCGACGTCGACAGCAAGACGGCCCCAGGGCTTGTCCTTGATCTTGGCCGGGGTGTCCGCGGCGTTGTTCGGGAGGTCACGAATGTGGCCGATGGAGGACTCGACGACGTACCCCGGGCCGAGGTAGCCGCCAATGGTGCGGGCCTTCGCCGGGGACTCGACGATCACGAGCTTGTGTGCCACGGGTGTGATTTCTCCTGGGTTCTGCGCATTTCTGCGGGGGCTGCGCCGATACGGTAGCGCGTTGTTCCAGGGAATCCATGCGGACCGTCAGCGCACGAGCAGGTCCCGGGGCCCCTGATCGGCCGGGTAGAACGCCTCGATCGCCAGCTCGCACAGCGTCATCTCGCGGGCAGTTCCGAACCCCGTCGTGGTGGAGAGGGTGGCCGTCACGTTACCTCCGAGGTAATCGACGCTCGGCCGGATCGCTCGCAGAATCGGTCGCATCCGGTGGTCGAGCTTGTCGAGACCGCCTGAACCCGACGACTGAGGAGCCCATCATGAACACTCCGGCCTACGCCATCGCCTACCTGCGCAACATCCGGTTCGGCGACGCCATCATCGACTACCTGCAGCGCATCGACGCCACCCTGGCCGAGTTCGGCGGTCGCTTCATCGTGCACGGCGGCCGACTGACCCCGGTCGAGGGCGAATGGGACGGCGACGTCGTGATCATCGAGTTCCCGTCTCGGCAGGCGGCCGTGGAGTGGTACGAGTCGCCCGGGTACCAGGCGATCCTGCCGCTGCGCACCGAGAACACCGAATCGATCGCGACCTTGGTCGAGGGCGTGCCCGCCGGCTACCAGGCGACCGACGGCCTGGCCAAGCTGCTCGCCGCCGAGACCGCCTGAAGGACGGGTGGTCAGGCGCTCGGCTCGAGGAAGCCCTCGGCGACCATCTCGCCCAGGACCGGAAGGTAGGTCGTCCAGGCCTGTTCGGCATCGAGGTCCAGCAACTGGGCCAGAGCCTCGATGATCTGTCCGACGGTGAGCTCGCCGTCACAGGCGCCCACCAGCGCACTCTCCACGGTGTCGGCCTTTCGAGCCCGCCGCAGGCCGCGCAGCTGTCGCAGCACGATCATCTCGGGGTCTGGTGCACCCGGCGCGCCGACCGTCTCCTGCTGGACGTCGGGCCGTACGACGAGGCGGCTCTGCTCGTCGACCCGCACGTCGAGGGCCGTGCTCCACTGTTTGATGGTTGGCGCGATCGGCTGCTCCACGTCGTACGGCCAGTCGAGGAACTCGGTCACCCCAGACTCACGCCTGCGCAGGTTGATCCAGCCGAATCCGACGGACTCGATGCCCTGTTCGTCGAACCAGCCCAGCCAGGTGTCGTAGCGACGCACATAGTCGGGTGAGCCGTGGAGACCCGCGTCCTTGAGCCAGAGCTCGACGTACGTCGGCGGATCCACGACTTCGCGCTGCACGACGAGCGCGTCGCAGCTGCCGTCGAACCACGTGCCCAGCCGCTCGGCCCACGGAGTGTCACGGGCGATCACCCAGTTGGCCAGGACCTGGCACCAGCCGCCGTCGGTGAGGTGGTCGGGCGCGGTCCGCACGATGTCCTCGACCACCCGGTCGCCGGGCAGGCCGGAGTCGCGGTAGACGAGCCGGTCGCCCGTCCCCGGTGAGATCACGAACGGAGGGTTGGTGGTGATGAGGTCGAACTTGTCGCCGCGGACGGGTTCGAAGAGCGAGCCGTCCCGGACCTCGATCCCCTGCGCCTCGTTGAGCTCTGCGTTCAGCTCGGTCATCCACAGCGCGCGCTTGTTCACGTCCGTGGCCACGATCGTGGACGCGTGCGCCGCGAGATGGAGCGCCTGGACTCCACAGCCGGTGCCCAGGTCCAACGCCCGGTCGACCGGGTCACGGACGGTCAGCTGGGCCAGCGAACCGGACGCACTGCTGATGCCGAGGACGTGGTCCGAACCCACTCGATTGGGCGAGCCGTCCAGACCCGGTGTCAGGTCGCTGACCACCCACAGGTCGCGGTCCCCGGCCTCGTCGAGGGCGGCGTACGGCCGGAGGTCGAGGCGCGCGGCCACCTCGCTCACGCTCTGCTCGAGAAGGCCGGCGTTGCACATCGGATCGACCAGGCCGGGCAGCGCAGCCTCCACGGCGTCGACCGAGACCGGCGTCTGGAGCAGGAACAGGCGGGTCAGGCTCTCGATCGGGCTGCCGCCCGTCGTACGCCGAAGGCCGGGGGTGGTCTCGTTGCGAGACAGGGCCGCGTGGGCGGACTGTCCGAGCAGTTCGGCGACACCGTCGTGGGTGTAGTTCGCGTCCGTCAGCGCCTCCCGGAGCGGCGCAGCGAACTCGAAGCCGTTCATGCCCTGATCCTTTCATCGGGCTGAAGGGGGTGACTGCCGATCCCATGGCCTGCTGCGCGGCCGAGGATCGAGAGTCACCCCCTACGCTGCCCCTATGTTGCTCACCCAGGTTGCCCAGCGCGCGACCGATCTCGACCGCGCTGCCGCGTTCTACACCGACCTGCTCGGATACCCGCCGTCCGGAAGGTTCGACCCGCCAGGGCTGCTGTTCTTCAAGCTCGGCGACACCCGGCTGTTGCTCGAGCAGGGGGCGGCGAGCGCGACGCTCTACCTGCAGGTCGACTCTGTCCGGGAGCGGCTCGAGTCGTTGCGGTCACGGGCGTGACGATCGAGGCGGAGGCGCACATCATCTTCAGCCACGCCGACGACTCCCTCGGCCCGGCCGGGACCGACGAGTGGCACGGGTTCATCCGGGACAGCGAGGACAACCTCGTCGGCCTGGTCAGCCACGAGCAGCCGGGGTCATGATGCGACGACTCGCCGTGGTCCTTGTCGGGCTGATGCTCGCCGTAGTCGCCCCGGCGATTTCCGTGACTCCTCGGCCGCCACCTCCGGGTCCCGCGCGAAGATCCGCGCCACCCCGCGGGTCCGAGTCATCCGCTGACCCGGCTCTTGTTGACCTCAGAATACGCCGACCCGGCTCGTCTTGACATCTGGTGTGTCAAGAAGAGCCGGGTCGGCGGTGTTACAGCGTCAACTCGAGCCGGGTCAGACGGTGACCTGGCTGGCAGGAGCGTCCTCGCCGATCGCGATCGGGCGGCGCTTCGCGATGTAGACGGCCACGGCGATGATCGCGACCGCGACAACGGCGATTGCGATGCGCAATGCGTCGTTCTGGTCCTCGCCGACGCTCATCGAGACGACCGCGCTGGCGATCAGCAGCGAGACCAGGTTCATCACCTTGATCAGCGGGTTGATGGCCGGCCCGGCGGTGTCCTTGAACGGGTCACCCACGGTGTCACCGATGATGGTGGCCTCGTGGGCGGGCGAGCCCTTGCCTCCGTGGCTGCCGTCCTCGACGAGCTTCTTGGCGTTGTCCCAGGCGCCACCGGAGTTGGCCAGGAACACCGCCATCAGGGTGCCTGCGCCGATCGCGCCCGCCAGGAACCCGGCCAGCGAGGCCACACCGAGGCCGAAGCCGACCGCAACGGGTGCGAGTACGGCGAGCAGACCGGGCGTGACCAGCTCACGAAGCGAGTCCTTGGTGACGATGTCCACGACCTTCCCGTACTCGGGGCGGCCGGTTCCCTCCATGATCCCGGGGATCTCGCGGAACTGGCGGCGTACCTCGAAGACCACCGCGCCGGCGGCACGGCCGACCGCGTTGATGGCCAGACCCGAGAACAGGAACACGACGGCTGCGCCGAGCAGGATGCCGACCAGGACGCCGGGGTTGTAGACGAAGAAGTTCAACGCCGTCTCGTCGTCGGCGCTGAGCTGCCCGGCGTCGCGGATGGCCTCGAAGACGGAGGTCGAGTACGAGCCGAACAGCGCGGTCGCTGCCAGCACGGCCGTCGCGATCGCGATGCCCTTGGTGATCGCCTTGGTGGTGTTGCCGACAGCGTCGAGCTCGGTGAGGATCTGCGCCCCCTCCTCGCTGACGTCGCCCGACATCTCGGCGATGCCCTGGGCGTTGTCGGAGACCGGGCCGAAGGTGTCCATGGCCACGATCACACCGACGGTGGTCAGCAGACCACATCCGGCGAGCGCGACAGCGAACAGCGAGACCGTGACGGTCGCACCACCGAGGAGGAACGCGCCGAAGACGGCCGCACCGATGACCAGCGTCGTGTAGACCGCGGACTCGAAGCCGACCGAGAGCCCGGACAGGATGACAGTGGCAGCACCGGTGAGCGAGGTCTTGCCGACGTCCTTGACCGGACGGTGCTCGGTGCCGGTGTAGTAGCCGGTCAGCGCCAGGATGCCGGCGGACATCACGATGCCGATGACCACGGCGACCGAGGCGATGACCCGCGGGTCGCCGTCGGCGCCAGCCATGTCGAGGCCGGCCTTGTTGGCGAAGTCGGCGAACGAGCTCGGCAGGTAGCTGAAGGACAGCACCACGGACGCCACCGCACCTACGCCCGCCGAGATGTAGAACGCCCGGTTGATCGTCTTCAGGCCGTTCTCGCCGGGGCGGGGCTTGCAGAGGTAAACGCCGAGCACGGCTGTGAGGGCGCCGATCGCGGGGATCAGCAGCGGGAACACGAGGCCCTTGTCACCGAATGCCTGGGAGCCGAGGATCAGCGCGGCCACCAGGGTGACGGCGTACGACTCGAAGAGGTCCGCGGCCATGCCTGCGCAGTCACCGACGTTGTCGCCGACGTTGTCGGCGATCGTCGCCGCGTTGCGCGGGTCGTCCTCGGGGATGCCTTGCTCGACCTTGCCGACCAGGTCGGCACCGACGTCGGCGGCCTTGGTGAAGATGCCGCCGCCGACCCTCATGAACATGGCGAGGAGAGCGGCGCCGAAGCCGAAGCCCTCGAGCACGTGCGCAGCCTCGTCCTTGAACAGAAGTACGACGATGCTCGCGCCGAGCAGTCCCAGGCCGACGGTCAGCATGCCGACCATCGCACCGGTGCGGAAGCCGATCTTCATGGCCGGGTCACGCCCGACCTCGTTGGCGGCAGCCGCGACCCGCAGGTTCGCCTTGACTGCCAGCGACATGCCCAGATAGCCGACCGTCGCCGAGAATCCGGCGCCGACCAGGAAGAAGATCGACCGGCCGATCCGCACGGCGACGTCGTCAGCCGGCAGCGCGAGCAGCAGGAAGAACGCGATGACGGCGAAGATGCCGAGCGTCCGGAACTGCCGGGTGAGGTAGGCGTTGGCGCCTTCCTGCACCGCGCGCGCGATTTCCTTCATGTTGTCGGTGCCTTCGCCGGCGGCCATGACCTCCTGGCGGAACATCGCAGCCATGCCGAGCGCGAGCAGCGCAATCACGGCGACGACGATGACCAGGACGAGATTGCCCCCGGAGAGATCCACGACATTGGGGGTGAGCCCCATGCGTCTTCCTCCAAGTCTGGTGATGCAGGTAACACGATCCGGGCGGAGTCTACGCAGGTGATTGGAGGATCAAAGAACCGGATGTGGTGAAAAGCAAAGGAATCCGCCGAAAACACGAGAACCCGGCCTCCTGGCCGGGTCCGATCGACGGGTCAGGTCGACAGTCTGATCAAAGGTCTGATCAAAGGGGTCGGCGTCAGCTCGCGGCCGCTGCCGACGCGACGGAGTCATGGATCGTGAAGACCTTGGCCAGACCGGTGATCCGGAAGATCTTGAGCAGTCGCTCCTGGGTGCAGATCAGTTGGAGGGAACCGTCGTGGGCGCGGACCTTCTTCAGGCCGCCCACGAGCACGCCGAGGCCGGTCGAGTCGAGGAACTCGACGCCCTCCATGTCGATGATCAGGCTGTAGACACCGTCGGCGACGAGTTCGGTGATCTTGTCCCGCAGGCGCGGCGCCGTGTAGACGTCGATCTCGCCGCCAACCGCGATGATCGTCGCGCCCTCGACCTCTTCGGTCGCAAGAGTCAGATCCACGGTGTCTCCCCAGTCGTTGTCCTGCCGCCCGAGACGGCGAACCCTGCCAGCAGTATCAAACCACGCGACTTCACTGTACGCATTCGAACTCTGTGAACCGGTCGGCTGTCCACACAGTTTGCGAGACTGCGCGCGTGACCGACTCGATGGGCTCCACCGGCGTTCCCGTTCGCCGACTGGTCGAGCGTCTGGTCGCCGTCCCGGGCCGGGCGGACCGTCTCACCCACGTCGAGGTCCTGCCCTCCCGCGATGCAGTCGAAACCGAATGGCCCCTCTGGGTTCCGGACGACATCCGACAGGCGTATGCCGGGCACGGGGTGGTCACCCCCTGGCTGCACCAGGTGACCGCCGCCGATCTTGCCCACGGGGGCCGGCACGTCGTCATCTCCACCGGCACGGCCTCCGGGAAGTCGCTGGCCTTCCAGCTGCCCGCGCTGACCGCGATCCGGTCCCAACGTGGTGCCCGGCAGCAACGAGGGGCCACTACCCTCTACGTCGCGCCCACGAAGGCCCTTGCCCAGGATCAGCTGACGAGCCTGCTCGCGCTCGGCCTCGACGTACGCGCCACCACGCACGACGGCGACTCGACCTACGAGCAGCGGGACTGGGCCCGCGACCACGGCGAATACCTGCTCACCAACCCGGACATGCTCCACCGCTCGATGCTGCCCGGGCACGCCCGCTGGGCGAAGTTCTTCGGGTCGCTGCGCTTCGTGGTGATCGACGAGTGCCACCACTACCGGGGCGTCTTCGGCGCACATGTCTCGGCGGTGCTGCGGCGGCTGCGCCGGGTGTGCGCGCTGTACGGCGCCACCCCCACGTTCGTGCTCGCCTCCGCCACGGTGGCCGAGCCCGCTGCCGCTGCCGGCCGCCTCACTGGTCTGGACGTGCAGCCCGTGACCGCTGACGCGTCGCCCCACGGACAGGTGGCGGTGGTGCTGTGGGAGCCCCCGTTCACGTCGTACTCCGGGGAAAACGGCGCCCCCGTCCGCCGGGCCGCCTCCTCAGAGGTGGCCGACCTGCTGGCGGACCTCGTGCTGGAGGGCGTCCGGACGCTCGCATTCGTCCGGTCCCGCCGCGCCGCCGAGTCGGTTGCGATGACCACAGCCGGGTTGCTCGCCGAGGTCGCGCCCGAGTTGGGCGAACAGGTGGCGGCCTACCGGGGTGGCTACCTTCCGGAGGAGCGGCGGGCGCTCGAGGACGCGTTGCGCCGAGGTGACCTGACCGGGCTTGCCGCCACGAATGCACTCGAGCTCGGCATCGACATCTCGGGCCTCGACGCCATCCTGCTCGCCGGGTTCCCGGGGACGCGCGCGGCGATGTGGCAGCAGTTCGGCCGGGCGGGTCGCGGCCGGCAGGATGCCCTCGGCATCCTGGTCGCCCGCGACGATCCGCTCGACACCTACCTCGTCACGCACCCCGAGGCCCTTCTCGGCGCACCTGTCGAGGCCACGGTCTTCGACCCGACGAACCGATACGTGCTGGACCCGCACCTGTGCGCCGCCGCGGCCGAGTCACCCCTGACCGAAGCCGACCTGGACCTCTTCGGCCCGACCGCGCGCGCCGGCGTCGACTCGCTGACCGAAGCGGGGATGCTGCGGCGGCGGCACAGGGGTTGGTACTGGACCGACCGACGCCGCGCGTCCGACCTGGCCGACATCCGGTCGAGCGGCGGGGCGCCGGTCCAGCTCATCGAGGGCAGCACCGGCCGGGTCGTCGGCACCGTCAACGCCTCGTCAGCCCACGGCTCCGCCCATCGGGGCGCCGTCTACCTGCACATGGGCGACACCTGGCTGGTCGAGTCGCTCGACCTCGACGAGCGCGTCGCCATGATCGAGAGGGCGGATCCCGACTACTCGACGTCCGCTCGCGAGATCACCGACATCAGCATCGTCCGCGAGCGCACGCACCAGGCTTGGGGTGACTGCCGGCTCTCGCTCGGCGAGGTGGACGTCACCCACCAGGTGGTGTCCTTCCTGAAGCGGCGTACGCCGGGTGGTGAGGTCATTGCCGAGGAGCCGCTCGACCTGCCCCAACGGACGCTGCGGACGGTCGCAGTCTGGTGGACCGTGCCCGACCAGGCCCTCGAGGAGGCCGGACTCGCGACGGCAGACCTTCCTGGCTCGGCACATGCGGCAGAGCACTGCTCGATCGGTCTCCTTCCGCTGTTCGCCACCTGCGACCGCTGGGACATCGGCGGCGTCTCCACCGCCGTACACCCGGACACCGGCCGGCTCACCGTCTTCGTGTACGACGGGCACCCCGGTGGCGCCGGCTTTGCCGAACGTGGCTACGCGGCTGCTCGGCAGTGGCTGACCGCGACCCGGGAGGCGATCGCGGCGTGCCGTTGCAACGACGGCTGCCCGTCGTGCATCCAGTCACCCAAGTGCGGCAACCAGAACAACCCACTGGACAAACCTGGAGCTGTGGCCCTTCTGGATGTGCTGCTGGGCGGCCAGTAGGCAGTAATCTGGCGACATGGTGATCCTCGGAATGCTCCTGCTCGGCATCGGCATCATCGCGATCTTGGCCGGAGTGTTCGTGAGCTCCGGCACGGCCGAGTTTCTGGGAATGGATCTCTCGGCGCTGACGATCTTCCTCATCGGCGTCGGGTCGGGCGCCGCCGTCATCTGGGGTTTCACGATCTTCAAGCTCGGCACCAAACGTGAACTGCGCCAGCGTCGCGAGCACAAGGAACTCTCCAAGCTCTCGGAGAAGCTCGACAAGGTCGAGACCGAGCGCCGCCGGGACGACGACGAGACCCAGTGACCAAGACCCGGTGATCACGGTCCTGGGCCGGCGTGCGCCCGCCCGGTGACGGTGGGCGTCCGGCCCAGCAGCGCAGGCGCCTGCACCCGCACAGTGACCCAGACATCCGTGCCCACGACTGAACACCGCGTGGCGTGCGCCGCGTTTGCGCGCGCCACCTGCTCGACGGCCAGACACGGGCTCTGTCCGGCCTGGACGGCCTGAGCGCCGGCGAGGGCCGCCAGGTCCGCCGCCGCCTGCGCAGCCCGGTGATCGGCCACGACCGCGCCGACCCAGGCTGCGGCCAGACCGAGCAGCATCAGGACCGAGGCGAGAGCCATGGCCAGAACCGTTGCCGCGCCCCTCTCATCCCTCAGGTCATCCCTCATGGCGCCTCCCTGGCGGCCACTGCCCGGGCTCGGACGTCGACAGCCGGCAGACCCTCGAGAAGCCCACCAGGTCCGTGCACGGTGCTCGTCACGACGACCACCACCTCATCGGCGGAGTGACTGACCTCGATCCGGGCACCCTCGGGAGCGGCCTGCTGGCCGAGCCCGATCGCGACCTGCTCCGGTTCGTCGCGAGCCAGCGCTCGAGCCGTCTCGCGCGCGGCGTCGACTGCCCGGACCTGTGCGATTCCCAGGGTCAACAGCCACGCGAGGGCGATGGTCAGGGCGACCAGTAGCGGGAGCACCATGGCCGTCTCCGCGGTGACGGCGCCGCGCTCGGTGTGCCGGGTCCGGGTGGAGTCATGGGAGGGGACCGTCCCCACCCGGACCCGACGGCCCATCAGCCGATCCCCAGCAGGCCGAGCACGTGGTCGAACAACGTGTTCAGCAACCGGTTGCCGAACCCGCCGCTCAGCATCGTGTAGAGCAAGCCGGCGAAGCCGGCGCCCGCGGCAGTGCCGACGGCGTATTCGGCGGTGGTGATGCCGTCCTCGCCCCGCAACCGAATGGGGGATTGGCTGGGTGAGCTGCTCATCTGTTCCTCCTCGTCTGCCGCGATCTGGTCCGCGGCCTGGGTCGACTCTGCGACGGTCCATCGACAACTGGGGCCGTCGCCGGCAGGCCTGTGGAAGGAGGGAGCCTCAGGGACACCTGTGGACGGGCGGCGGGCCCAGGTGTCCAGGAACGAGCCGCCCCTCACCATTGGATCGCGGTGGCGGCGCCGACGACGAGCGGCACGATCCCGAGCAGCAGGAAGGCGGGCAGCAGGCAGAGCCCGAGTGGCAGTGCCGCCTTCACCCCCACGGCACGCGCCCGGTCCTCGAGTTCGACCCTGGCGTTCGTCGCGAGATCGTCGGCGAGGAGTCGGACGGCGTCGACAACCGGCGCCCCGGACTGCTGGGCCCTTGCCATCGTGCGTCCGAGCGGGCCGAGAGCCGGGTGGCGGGACAGATCTCGCCATACCTCCAGCGGCGGTCTCCCGAGAGCCAGACCGGCGCGGACGCCGCGAAGCTCCTCGGCAGCGTCGCCAGGCAGGGCCACGCACACCTGCCCGAGCGCCGGACCGGGGGCCGATCCGGCGGCCAGCGCGGCCGCAAACAGCTCGACCACGTGGGGGAGCTCGCGCCGGACCGCCTCGCGCCGGCGTCGTACGGCGGGTGGCTCGGCGCGCGCCACGAGCGACCAGACCAGGCTCGCCGACACCAGCCCGCCGAGAACCGCGAGCCGGTCCGGGACGAAGGCGGCACCGCCAGCGAAGGCGAGGAAGACCCAGAGCCAGCGTCCACGAACGACGAGCCCGCGATCGTCGGGCGGCGCGGGTTCGTCGTGGCGGGGATGCTGGCGGGGCCTCGGTGGAATGAGACACGCCGTCGCCAGGCCGGCGCAGACCACAGCCAGCCAGGTCACGAGACCCCCGCGGAAACACCGTCGGCGATCGCCTCGATCCACCACAGGCCGGCGAACCCGAAGGTCAGCCCCGCGCCAAGACAGGCGACTCCCCAGGTCGACCCGAAGAGGAAGCCGACCGGATCGCCCCCGATCCCGCTGCCCATCAGCAGTGCCAGCACGGGTAGGCCAGCCATCAACCGGGCCGTGGCCCGAGCGCTGGCGAGCTCGGCCTGCACGACTCGTCTGGTGGCCTGGGTGGCCCGGAGGCCGCCCGCCATCCGGGAAACCGCCGCCGTCAACCCACCGCCGGTCTGATGTGCGACCTGCCAGGCGGCAGCCGCAAGCACCAGGTCGCCCTGACCGGGCTTGGCTGCCGCCATCCGCAGAGCCGTGGGGACATCGCCACCGAGCCGGAATGCGTTGGCCACCGGATCCAGCTCTGGCCATTCGGCCGCGCCCCTTTCGAGGGCGGTGCCCGGAGGCTGACCCGCCGCGAGTTCGGACGCGACCAGGTGACAGAAGTCCAGGACCCGCGTCTGCCCGGATTCGATCTCCTGCCGCCGTCGCCGGCGCAACCACATTGCTCGGGCAGCGACCACGACCGCGGTCGCCGACCAACGCAAGGACCGCCGCATGACCCGACAAGGCATGGTTCCAGACCAGCACGGCGAGGAGTCCCGACGCGAGGGCAGCGCACCCGAGGGTCACCCGGGTTACGGCTCCATGGGCCTCGACACGTGGCGCCGGGCCGACAGCAAGGCCCGCGGCCAGTGCGACCGCAGTCACTGCGACCAACCCCCAGCCGGAAGTCACGACTCGAGCACCTCGGCCAGGCGCTCGGACGCAGTACCCGCGCGAAACTCGCCCCGATCGGTGAACCGGGCGGCAGTCACCATCGTCACCAGCCCCCCGGGGTCCCTGACCGGAACGGCGACCTCGGACAGCCGCCGACGCCCGTCCGCGCCCCGCGCCAGATGGAGGACGACGGCGATGGCCGACCCGAACTGGCTGTGCGCCGCCTCGCGCCCGAGCCCCGCGGCCAGGGCCAGTCCCTCCACCCGAGCGGGAACGTCGTGCGCGGAGTTGGCGTGGATGGTGCCGCATCCGCCCTCGTGCCCGGTGTTGAGGGCAGCGAGGAGATCGACCACCTCCGCGCCACGAACCTCGCCGACCACAAGCCGGTCGGGACGCATTCGGAGCGCCTGCCGGACGAGCTCCCGCACGGACACGTGACCATGCCCCTCGATGTTCGCGGGCCGGGCCTCGAGGCCAACGACATGCGGGTGTTCGGGACGCAGCTCGCTGGCATCCTCCACGAGGACCAGCCGGTGGGTCGGGTCGACCAGTGACAGCAGCGTCGAGAGCATCGTGGTCTTGCCGGAGCCGGTGCCACCGCTGATCAGGAAGGCGATCCGGCGCTCGACCAGGCGGGCCAGCAGTCGCGCACCCGAGGCGGACAGCGTGCCGACGTCGACCAGCTCATCGAGGCTGAAGACGCGGGTGCGCGGGACCCGCAGCGACAGAGCGGTTCCCGGCCTGGCGAGCGGGGCAAGAACGGCGTGGAACCGAGTGCCGTCGGTGAGCCGGAGGTCGACGTACGGCGCGGCATCGTCGAGCCGTCGGCCACCCTTGGCCGCCAGTCGTTGGGCGAGGCGGCGTACGGACTCGTCGTCGCGGAAGACGACGTCAGTCGGCTCCAGGCCCGAGCCCCGGTCGATCAGTACCTGCCCTGGACCGTTGACCAGCACGTCGGTCACGCCGGGAAGGCGCAACAGCGGTTCGAGTGGGCCGGCGCCCAGCACATCCCGGCTCAGTGCCTCGTGAACCGCCAGGACAGTGGCGTCGCCGACGGGGCGGCCCTCCTCCCGGAGCGCGGACGCCACCCGTTGGGGGGTGAGCGCGCCCGGGTCGCGAGTGAGCCGGTCCCGGACCGCTCCCACCAACTGGTCGACCGCTTCACCAGGCTCACGGGTCACGCGGTCGCCCTCGGCACGATCGCCTGCCGCACGCCACCGAGCGCCGCCGCGGCGGCCTTGCCGAGAGGGCCGCGCATGGAACGCACCGGACCCGCACCGAGATCGATCGCCTCAGCCAGTCCGCGCTGGTCCGACATCTCCACGGCCACCGGCAGACCGACCACCCGGCCGACCTCGCGGGCGTCGATGCCGGGACGGCGTACGACGAGCGACATGGCCCGGTCCGGCCCGACCCGGGAACACACCCGGACCGCCGACGCGATGCCCACGACCGTCGGCTGCACGACGACGAACAGATGGTCACACCGTGAGACCACCTCCTCGAGCACCGCGTCGATCCGGCGCGGGAGATCGACCACGACCAGGTCGTGTCCCCGCTGTGCCGCCGAAAGTGCCTCGCGCACCGCGAACGCCTGGACCGTGCCCGGCTGTCCGGAAGACCAGGTCAGGACTCCGAGGCCCTTGCGGCGCGGTAGCGCGTCTCGCAGCGACTTGGCGCTGAGCCGGCCGGTGGTCTGTTGGAGGGCGTCCCACCGAACACCTTCGAGACGCTCGCACCCGAGCACCCGGTCGAGGCCAGCGCCGAAGGGATCGGTGTCGATGACCACGGCGAGCCCGGTGCGCGCCGCAACCTGCCCGAGAGCACAGGCGAACGTGGTGGCCCCGGCACCACCGCTGCCACCGATCACGCCCACGGTGAGACCGACTCCGGCCTCCTCCAGGTCCGACAGCACCTCGATCACCCAGGAATCGGACCGCGGCAGCTCGGCGACGTTCTCGGCACCGACCGTCAGCGCAGTCCGGAACATCTCGTGGGCCACGCCGCCCCAGGACACGATGTGGACTCCCGGTCGCCGCGGCGGCCCGACGCCGGCCAGCTCATCGGCCACGTCGGCGCCCAAGAGCACGACCGGGGCGCCCGCCCACCCCCGAAGTGCGGCCGATCCGTCGGCGGCAACGTCGGGCACGACCCCGGCCGCCGCGCTCAGCCGAAGCAGTTCGTCGAGAAGGGTCTCGTCACGGGTCACGATCAGCGGAGCGCTCATGACCTCAGGGTCCCCGCGCCAACCGACGTCCTCACGGACCGACTGCCCGGGTTGTGGACAACGCCTCCGAGATGCTGGTCTGTGGACGGTTTCCGGGTCCCGGGATCCGACCCTCTGGTCTGCCCCTGCACTGCAAAACCGAACGGCCACGCGGCAAAGCCCCGCAACCTATGCTGAGCCAATGCGCCAAGCGGCCTTCTTCGACCTCGACAAGACGATCATCGCCAAGTCGAGCACGCTGGCGTTCAGCAAGCCCTTCCAGGCCGGCGGCCTGATCTCCCGGCGGGCGGTGCTGAGGTCGGCGTACGCGCAGTTCGTCTACCTCGCAGGCGGAGCCGACCACGACCAGATGGAGAAGATGCGCAAGTTCATGTCAGAGCTCTGCACCGGCTGGGACGTGGAGACGGTCAAGGAGATCGTCTCCGACACTCTCCACAACGTCGTCGACCCGCTCGTGTACGACGAGGCCGTCAGCCTCATCGCTGAACACCGGCTGGCCGGGCGCGACGTCATCATCGTGTCCACCTCGGGGTCGGAGGTGGTCGGCCCGATCGGCGAGCTGCTCGGTGCCGACCGGGTGATCGCGACCCGGATGGAGGTCGTGGACGGCAAGTACAGCGGCGGCATCGACTACTACGCGTACGCCGAGGAGAAGGCGCGCGCGATCCGCGAGCTCGCCGCCGAGGTTGGCTACGACCTCGACAACTCCTATGCCTACAGCGACTCGGTCACCGACGTGCACATGCTCGAGGCCGTCGGGTATCCACACGTCGTCAATCCCGACAAGGAACTGCGCCGGATCGCCACCTCGAAGGGTTGGCCGGTCCTGGTCTTCACCAAGCCCGTCGCCCTGCGGAGCCGGATGCCAGCAGTGAAACCGACCCTCGCCGTGCTGGCCGTCGGTGGCGTGATCGCGGTCGGCGGTGCCGTGTGGGCAACCAACCGCAGGCGCCGCCTCGAAGCCTGACCAAAACGCCTTGGGCGCAAATGTCAACCCTTGAACACCGGGCCGCGGCGGCGTACAACGGAACCAACAACTCCACAGATTCGCACGCGAACCGGGTACCCACGCATCGATCTACCCTTCCTACAGGGCGCTTGTCGCATCGGGATACTCCCGGGACAGCAGTTGGAACGATTGCAGCCTGGTAGCCAAGGCTCGCGTGTCAGCGGCGGCACCCGATGCCTTTGGCAACGGGTGCCGCTCGCATGCCACGGGTCAGCGGCGGACTCAACCACCCGCACGCATGCCACGGGTCAGCGGCGGACTCAACCACCCACAGCAGATGCTTTGGCAACGGGTGCCGCTCGCATGCCACGGGTCAGCGGCGGACTCAACCACCCACAGCAGATGCTTTTGGCAACGGGTGCCGCTCGCATGTGCGATCGCGGGTCAGCCGCGCAGAGGACTCAGCTCCGCCGCCTTCGTGTACGCCTCGGCGGCGTACAACAGCCAGGCGTGTACGCCGCTCGGGCCGCCCGCCTCGGCGTAGGCCCGCAGGTTCGACTCGTACTCCGGCCGAAGCGACAGGTGTCCGGCTTCGAGGACCACCAACGACTTCTCGTCGACGCCACGCGCCACCAGCACGAGACGTTCCGCCGCCCGTGCGACCAGGCCGGAGCGCGACCCGAACGGGGCCGCGGTGGCGAGCTCGGCGTGCACGACCGCCGCGACCACGAGTGCAGGAGCCTTGGTGGGGTCGAGGAGCAGTTTCGCCAGTGTGTGCAGGCGTTCGGCTGCGTTCGCGTCACGTGGACGACCCAGCTGGTCGACGCCCACCGAACCCGCGGCCGCGACCGCGTGCAGCCGCGCGAAAGCCTGCAGGGGCGACGCGCGAAAGGTCGGCACCAGGCCGAGCAGCTCCGTCGAAACCCGCAAGGCAGCCACCGCGAGCTCGTCGCCCGCGCCGGCGCGGATGTCCTCGGACGACGAGGCGGAGCCCTCGAGCGACGCGGACGCGATTGCGCCGCGCAGCAACGACTCGGTCGTCAGCTCAGGGGTGGTTCGCCGCAGCCCTCGGTCGCGCAGCAACGCGTCGATCCCGTCGCGGGCCGCCGCGAACGCCGACGCCACCCCCTCGAGCGAGGCCAGCGACGCCAGGGGGTCCATGGCACGGACACTAGGCCATGGCTACCCACGCTCGACTGCCGCGACGGGTAGCCTCGGATCACGATGCAGACACCACCCGACCAGCAGCGCACAACCCGTCATTCGGCGTTCCCATCCGAGGCGGTGACCTGGCTCGTCGCGGGGACCCAGCGCACGGTCGCCGTGATCGAGAACCGCGAGCTCGCCGGCGCGCTCGCCGCGGCCGGGCACCGGGTCGCGGCCCTGCCCAGCCGTACGACCGGGCTGCCGTTCCACGAGCACACCATGGACGCCGTCGTCGCCGCTGACGAGCTGCCCGAGGACCTCGACCGGGTCGCCGAGATTCTCCGGCCCGGAGGCCACCTGGCGCTGGTCTGTCACCGGCGCGACCACCGGATCCCGTGGGCGCGCAAGCTCGACGAGATGCTGGGCCTGAGCGCGGCGGTGGATCCGTCGGCTCGGCTGGTCACAGCCAAGAGATTCGGCTTCGTGGAGGAGGAGACCTACCGCTACTGGCAGGTCGTCAACCACGAGTCGCTCGCGGCGATTCTGCGCTCGGAGCTGGCCAGCCTCGACCCCGCCACCCGCGAGCAGAAGGTCGCCACGGCGATGGAGCTGTACGCCGACTACGGCCGCGGCAACAACGGGATGCAGATGCCGTGGGTGACCCGTTGCTTCCGGGCCTCAGTGGTCGACCGGATCTGGTCCACTCCGGCCACATCAAGGCAGACGACGAACGATACCGAGCTCCCGAACGGGCCCATGCTGCTCATCGACTTCCGGTGAGCTGATGCGGCCGCGCTGGCGTCGTACCCACCTGGGGACCGAAGCCGACCGGGCCACCTTTCGGACGCTGCACACCGCGTCGCTGGCCTCCCCTGCACTGCGCGGCGGTCTGACCCAGGACAGTGCCGAACGCAGCATCCGGCATCTCCGCACCCTGCTCGGCACCTCCGCCGTCGCCCTGACCGACACCGCCGCGCTGCTGGCGTGGGACGGGACCGGCCAACACCACGCGAACCTCACCGCCGGCCTCACCTCCCGCACCATCCAGCACGGCGCCACCCGGGTCGCCGACCGGCGTGAGGTCGGCTGCACCGAACCCAACTGTGAGATCAGGGCGGCGATCGTGAGCGCGCTCGTGGTCGAGGAACGCATCGTCGGCACCCTCCAGGTGTTCACCGAGGCCGCCACTGCGGGGCTCGTCCGGGCCGCCGACGAGGTTGCGCGCTGGGTCTCCAGCCAGCTCGAGCTCGCCGAGCTGGACGCCTCCCGCACCCGCCTGATGGAGGCGGAGGTCCGGGCCCTCCGCGCCCAGATCAGCCCCCACTTCATCTACAACTCACTCGGCGCGATCGCCTCGTTCGTGCGCACTGACCCGGACCGGGCCCGCGAGCTGCTGCTGGAGTTCGCCGACTTCACCCGCTACTCCTTCCGCCGGGCCGGCGAGTTCACGACGCTGGCCGAGGAGCTCCGGTCCGTGGAGCGGTACTTGCTGCTCGAGCAGGCCCGGTTCGGCGACCGCCTCCAGGTGACGCTACGGATAGCGCCGGAGGTGCTGCCCGTCGTCATCCCCTTCCTGTGCATCCAGCCCCTCGTCGAGAACGCCGTCCGCCACGGCATGACCGGCGAGAGTGGCCACATCCTGATCGTGGCGCGCGACCAGGACCAGGCGGCGATCATCGAGGTGGAGGACGACGGCGCGGGCGAGGACCCCGAGATAGTACGACGGGCGCTGGCCGGCGACGCCGCATTGGACTCGGTCGGCCTCGGCAACGTCGACGCTCGACTGCGCGCTACCTTCGGCGACGACTACGGTCTGGTCGTGGAGACCGCACCGGGGGCCGGCACGAAGGTCACTGTCCGCGTGCCGAAGTTCGCAGCCGGAGTGCACGCATGAACTCCCCTCCGCTCCTCAGGGTCCTCGTCATCGACGACGAGCGCCCCGCGCTCGACGAGCTGGAGTACCTGCTCAGGATGGACCCGCGGGTCGGTGGCGTGCTCACCACCGACTCGGCCACCGAGGCCCTCCGGATCCTGCACGACCTCGAGGTCGACGCGGTGTTCCTCGACATCCAGATGCCCGGCCTGACCGGACTCGAGCTGGCCAAGGTGTTCTCGCGGTTCAAGGCCCCGCCGCCGATCGTCTTCGTCACCGCCCACGAAGAGCACGCCGTTGAGGCGTTCGACCTGCGTGCGGTCGACTACGTCCTCAAACCGGTCCGCGCCGAACGGCTCTCCGAGGCCGTGCGCCGCATCGTCGACAGCGGCGCCGGTGGCACCCAGAGCGGCGACGAGCAGATCCCCGTCGAGCGCGGCGGTGTGACCAGGTTCGTCAACCGGTCCGACATCACCCATGTCGAAGCCCAGGGCGACTACGCCCGGCTGCACACGGTCGATGGGAGCCACCTGATCAGGACCCCCCTCTCGACTCTCGAGGAGGAATGGGGGCCCGCGGGATTCGTGCGCATCCACCGCAGCCTGCTGGTCTCCTTGAACCACATCGACGAGGTGCGGATCCAGGGCGGCAAGTGCAGCGTGCTGATCCACGGAACAGAACTGCTCGTCAGCCGGCGACACACCCGCGACCTGCGCGACCTGCTGACGCGGAGACGACCGTGAGCGAGCCCCGGCCCGAGCGGGTACGCGTCACCGGGCCGCCCAGGCTCACCACCAGGACGCGAGCCAGGACCCACGAGATCGACGAGGAGACCGTGCTCGGCACGGTGTTGATGGGATCGCTCCTGCGTGCCCAGCTGCGGCTCGCCCTGATCACCCTGGCCCCGCTCGTCGCTCTCGCCGCAGGTCTGCCGCTGCTCTTCCACGTCGTCCCGGCGCTCGCCGACGTGCGGGTCGCGGGCGCCCCCCTGCCGTGGCTCGTGCTCGGTGCGCTCGTCTACCCCATGTTCTTCGGACTCGGCTGGTTCTTCATCCGCCGGGCCGAGCGCCACGAGAGCGAGTTCGCCGACCTCGTCGAGATCGCGGAGGGGCAGTGACTCCTCGAATGGCTCCTCTCGTGACCGTTCTCGAGACGTCGGCCCCTGGCGTCGTTGCGGTCATTCTTGTCACCGTGGCAACGCTGGCCATCGGCAGCCTCGGGCTCCGGTTCTCGCGCACCACCAGCGACTTCTTCGTCGCGTCGCGCACCGTCCGGCCCGCGCTGAACGCGAGTGCGATCGGCGGCGAGTACCTCTCCGCGGCCTCGTTCCTCGGTGTCGCCGGTCTGGTGCTCGCGTTCGGCGCGGACATGCTGTGGTACCCGGTCGGGTGGACGGCCGGCTACCTCGTGCTGCTCGTCCTGGTGGCGGCGCCGCTGCGCCGGTCCGGGGCCTACACACTGCCGGACTTCGCCGAGGCGCGGCTCCACTCGACCCGGGTCCGAGCCACCTCCTCGTTGCTCGTGGTCGCGATCGGCTGGCTCTACCTGCTCCCGCAGTTCCAGGGAGCCGGCCTCACCCTCGCCGCCGCGCTCGGAGCGCCCGAGTGGCTCGGCGCGGTGGTGGTCGGCGTTGTCGTGCTCATGAACGTGATCAGCGGCGGCATGCGCAGCATCACGTTCGTGCAGGCCTTCCAGTACTGGCTCAAGGTCACCGCGCTGCTCGTGCCGGCGATCGTGCTGCTCACGGTGTGGATCGGAGACGGCGCGCCGAACCCGGCCGACGCCACGGGGGGCCTGGGAGCAGCCGCCGAACCAGGGGCTCTGTGGTCCCTGCCCATCGGAGACGGTGGCAGCCAGGGTCTCTACCTCACCTACTCACTGATCATCGCGACGTTCCTCGGCACGATGGGGCTCCCGCACGTGGTGGTCCGCTTCTACACCAACCCCGATGGCCGGGCGGCCCGTCGTACCACGCTGGTGGTGCTCGCGCTGCTCGGCGGCTTCTACCTCCTGCCGCCCCTCTACGGCGCGCTCGGCCGGGTGTACGGCGACGCCGCCCGCTCCGACGTCCTGGTGCTCGAGCTGCCGCGACAGATGGTGCCCGGGTTCGGCGGGGAGCTGCTGGCAGCGTTGGTGACCGCCGGCGCCTTCGCGGCGTTCCTCTCGACGTCGTCCGGCCTGTCCATCGCGGTCGGCGGCGTGATCAGTCAGGACGTCATCGGCCGGCTGCGGATCTCTGGAGTGACCTCGTTCCGGATCGGTGCAGCCGTGGCGGTCGTCGTGCCCTGCGTCGTCTCCCTGCTCACCGAGAACGTCGGGATCGCCCGTGCCGTCGGCCTCGCGTTCGCCGTCGCGGCCTCGACGTTCTGTCCGCTCCTCGTGCTCGGCATCTGGTGGCGCGGGCTGACCGACATCGGCGCAATAGCCGGCCTCGCCGCGGGGTTCATCGGCTCTGGCACCGGCGTGGCCTTCGCGTTCGCGACCCCCGCCACCCACGGCTGGGGTGCGGTGCTGCTCAGCCAGCCAGCGGCCTGGTCGGTCCCGCTCGCGTTCGCCACGATGATCGGGGTCTCGCTGCTCACCCGGCAGCGGGTCCCCGTCGACGTGCGGAGGTTCATGGTGCGCCTGCACACCCCCGAGGCCGTCGACCTCGCGCGCTGAGCGGACGGAACCGAGGCTGACCGCTCGTCGCACGAAAACCGCCACTTGGCGACTGCTGCTTTCCGTTTGTCGACGTACCGGCCGGTTGCTCTCGCGCCCGTGTCTCCGGTGCTGCCACGGTGACCGTCATCACACCTCCCGAGAATGGTTGATGCCCGTGTCTACTCACAAACTGGACCACCGCAGGTCCGACTACGAGCGAATCGCCGCGACGGCGGAGTTCTCCGAGCTTCGTCGGCGCTACCGCGGCTTCGTGTTCCCCGCAACAGCCGCGTTCCTGACTCTGGTATCTCCTCTACGTCGTCATGTCGATGTGGGCCTCCGACTTCATGGGCACCAAGGTCGTCGGCAACATCAACGTCGCACTCGTCTTCGGGCTCCTCCAGTTCGTGACGACGTTCCTGCTCGCCTGGCTCTACAGCCAGTACTCCACCCGTCAGCTCGATCCACTGGCCCGTCAGCTCGGCGCTGACTTCGAGAAGGGCGACAGCCTGTGAACGCCCAGCTCGTCACGATGGCCGCCGGCCACCAGGCCCTGACCACATCGTTGTTCCTGGCCGTGGTCGCGCTGACCATCGGCATCACGTTCTGGGCGAGCCGGCAGACCTCGGGCACGGCTGACTACTACGCGGGCGGACGGAACTTCTCGGGGTTCCAGAACGGGCTCGCGATCGGCGGCGACTACATGTCGGCCGCGTCGTTCCTCGGCATCTCCGGCGCGATCGCGCTGGCCGGGTACGACGGCTTCCTCTACTCGATCGGCTTCCTGGTGGCCTGGCTGGTCGCCCTGCTCCTGGTGGCGGAGGTGCTCCGGAACTCGGGCCGGTTCACCATGGCCGACCAGCTGGCCTACCGGATGAGGCAGCGCCCCGTACGACAGGCGGCCGCCACCTCGACCGTGGTGGTCTCGATCTTCTACCTGCTGGCGCAGATGGTTGGCGCTGGTGCACTGGTCACCCTGCTGCTCGGCTTCGACACCACGTTCGCCAAGAACGTCACGATCCTCGCGGTCGGCATCCTGATGGTGTTCTACGTGACGGTCGGCGGCATGAAGGGCACGACCTGGGTCCAGATCGTCAAGGCCGTGATGCTGATGCTCGGCTCGGCGCTGATCGTCGTACTCGTGCTGGCGCAGTTCAACTTCAACATCTCCGACATGCTCGGCACCGCCGCGTCCAACACGGGCAAGGGCCAGGCGTTCCTCGAGCCCGGGCTGAAGTACGGCGCCACCACCACCAGCAAGGTCGACTTCCTCTCGCTCGGCATCGCACTGGTGCTGGGCACGGCTGGCCTGCCGCACATCCTGATCCGCTTCTACACGACTCCGACCTCGCGGGACGCCCGCAAGTCGGTGCTGTGGGCGATCGGCCTGATCGGCGCGTTCTACCTGATGACCCTGGTGCTCGGCTTCGGTGCCGCAGCGCTGCTCAACAAGGGTGACTACGCCGAGGTCGCGAAGAGTGGCGGCAACCTGGCCTCGCCCCTGCTGGCCCAGACTGTGGGAGGCGGTGCCGGAACCACGGGCGGCGCAATCCTGCTGGCGGTGATAGCCGCGGTCGCGTTCGCAACGATCCTGGCCGTGGTCGCGGGCCTCACGCTCACCTCGAGTGCGAGCGTGGCTCACGACCTCTACAACAGCGTCTTCAAGAACGGCAAGGCGTCGGAGCAGGACGAGATCAAGGTGGCCCGGATCGCCGCCGGAGTGATCGGTCTGATCGCGATCGTGCTGGCCATCCCGGCGCAGAAGCTCAACATCGCCTTCCTGGTGGCGTTGGCCTTCGCAGTCGCCGCGTCGGCGAACCTGCCGGCGATCGTCTACAACATGTTCTGGAAACGCTTCAACACCCAGGGTGCCGTGTGGAGCATCTACGGCGGGCTCATCTCGTCCGTCACGCTGGTGATCTTCAGCCCGGTCATGTCCGGCAAGGGCGTCGACGCGGTCACCGGCAAGAACCTGTCCCTGCTGCCGACCAGCATCGACATCTCCTACTTCCCGTTGGAGAACCCGGGCATCGTGTCGATCCCCCTCGGCTTCCTGTTCGGATATCTCGGATCGGTGCTGAGCAAGGAGACGGAGTCCGAAGACCGCTACACCGAGCTCGAGGTCCGCGCGCTGACCGGCGCCGGATCGGAGAAGGCGGTCATCCACTGAACCGGGGTTGCGACCACGCGGCTGCTGCGGGGTTCCCGTGTCGTGGTCGCAATCCCACTAATAACCTGCCCGGCGACGAGGTGCCTCCACCCCTCGTCGCCGGGCGGTTCCACATCTAGGCTGGCGACGGATGTTCCGCGGCCCGCTTGAGTGCCGCCGTACGAGCCAGCCCAACGAGGAGAGATCGTGACCGACGACAAGAACGAGACTCTGTCCAACCTGAGCCACGAGGAGCGTCGTTTCGAGCCTCCCGCCGACCTCGCGGCAGCCGCCAACGTGCAGGCCGAGGCCTATGCGCGGGCGGACGCCGACTCCGACGCCTTCTGGGGCGAGCAAGGGGAACGTCTCGACTGGGCGCAGAAGTGGGACCGGGTGCTCGACTGGGACAACGCGCCGTTCGCCAAGTGGTACGTCGGCGGCAAGCTGAACGCGGCGTACAACTGTGTCGACCGGCACGTCGAGGCGGGCCGGGGCGACAAGGTCGCGATCCACTGGGTGGGCGAGCCGGCGGACGACACCCGGACGATCACGTACGGCGAGCTCAAGGACGAGGTCTCCCGCGCTGCCAACGCCCTCATCTCCCTCGGGGTGCAGACCGGTGACCGGATCGCGATCTACCTGCCGATGATCCCCGAGGCGATCGTGGCGATGCTGGCGTGTGCCCGGATCGGCGCGCCCCACACCGTCGTGTTCGGTGGTTTCTCGGCCGACGCGCTGGCGTCGCGGCTCGACGACTGCCAGGCCAAGGTGGTCATCACCTCTGACGGTGGCTACCGACGGGGCTCCGCCTCGGCCCTCAAGCCGGCCGTCGACGAGGCCCGTACCAAGACCGACGTGGTCGAGCACGTGCTCGTCGTACGCCGGACCGGGCAGGACGTCGCCTGGGACGACAGCGTCGACGTCTGGTGGCACGACGTGGTCGACTCGGCCTCGCCCGACCACACCCCCGAGGCGTTCGACAGCGAGCACCCGCTCTACGTGATGTACACGTCCGGCACGACTGGCTCTCCCAAGGGCATCCTGCACACCACCGGCGGCTACCTCACGGGGGCGGCGTACACGCACTGGGCGGTCTTCGACCTCAAGCCCGAGACCGACGTCTACTGGTGCTCGGCCGACATCGGCTGGGTGACCGGACACAGCTACATCGTCTACGGCCCCCTCGCCAACGGGGCGACCCAGGTCATGTACGAGGGCACTCCCGACAGCCCGCACAAGGGCCGCTGGTGGGAGATCATCCAGAAGTACGGCGTGACGATCTTCTACACGGCGCCCACGGCGATCCGGACGTTCATGAAGTGGGGCCGGGAGATCCCGGACAAGTTCGACATGTCCTCGCTGCGCCTGCTCGGTTCCGTGGGTGAGCCGATCAACCCCGAGGCGTACGTCTGGTACCGCTCGGTCATCGGTGGGGACCGCACCCCCGTGGTCGACACGTGGTGGCAGACCGAGACCGGGATGATCCTGATCTCGCCGCTGCCCGGCGTCACCCACGGCAAGCCCGGCTCGGCGATGACGGCCATCCCGGGCGTCGGCGCCGAGGTCGTCAACGACGAAGGCGAACCGGTGCCGAACGGCTCCGGCGGCTACCTCGTGCTGACCAAGCCGTGGCCGGCCATGCTCCGCACGCTGTGGGGAGACGACGAGCGGTACGTCGACACCTACTGGGCGCGGTTCAAGGCCCAGGGGTACTACTTCGCGGGCGACGGCGCCAAGAAGGACGAGGACGGCGACATCTGGGTCCTGGGCCGGGTCGACGACGTCATGAACGTCTCCGGCCACCGGTTGTCGACGACCGAGATCGAGTCGGCGCTGGTGTCCCATCCCAAGGTCGCCGAGGCGGCCGTCGTGGGTGCGACCGACGAGACCACCGGCCAGGCGGTCTGCGCCTTCGTGATCCTGCGTGAGGAAGCCGGCGACGGTGGCAAGGACATCGTGGAGGATCTGCGCAAGCACGTGCAGAAGGAGATCGGTGCGATCGCCAAACCGCGTCAGATCCTGATCGTCGCCGAGCTGCCCAAGACTCGATCCGGCAAGATCATGCGCCGTCTCCTGCGCGATGTCGCCGAGAACCGTGAGGTCGGCGACGTCACCACCCTCGCCGACTCCTCGGTGATGAACCTGATCTCCTCAGGAATGTCCGGGGGGAAGTCGGAGGAGTAGGCGAGTCGTCGCTAATTCCGCGAGTCGTCGCATCTTTGCCGAGTCGTCGTAACTTACGACGACTCGGCGGGCTGTCGGGCGTGCCGAGTCGTCGCATCTTCACGTCGTACGGCGCTATCGCGGCTGGATGAGCCGGCGGAGCTTGGACCAGGGGTCGGCCGTCCGGCCGAAGAGGTCACTGTCCAGGAAGATCTCCCCGCGCCATCCGTCTTCGTTGACCCGGCGCCGACGGCGCTTGTCGTGTTCTCGATCCTCGTCGGACTCGTGCCACGCCCTCCCGTCGTACTCGGCGTAGATGCGGTGCTCGAGGTTGGCCAGATCGAGCCGACCGAGCAGCTCGCCGAGCCCGTTCACCACCCACAACTGCGGCTCGGGAGTGGGCAGCTGGGTCTCGTACCAGCGCAGCCGGAGGATCGACTCGGGCGGAGACTCGGCGCGATGGTCGGTCAGCGGGGCCAGCTGCCGCAGTTGTACGACGCCGCGCATCCCGCGGAACCGCTTGATGCCGGCCAGCAATTCAGCCTTCGAGAAGACCTCGAGATGGAGCAGCGCGTCCATCGCGGCAAAGGCCTGGTCGCGGTGGAGCAGCCGGCCCAGGTCCCACGCCGTCCGGATCGGCGTGGTGACGCGAAGTCCACCGAAGTCCACGATGTCCTCCGGCCGCAGTCCTCGATGACCGGACTGCGCGATGCCGTTGCGGAGCCGACGATGCCGATCCAGATATGCGGACACCTGCGGAACCGTCTGATGGCTGCCAGGGGCGAGTACGTCGGCCCCATGCAGCCAGCCCGCTGTCCGGTCGACGATGACACTGTCGCTCGGCACCACGAGGCGCAGCGCCGCAACACGAAGGTCCAGCGAGTCCCGAACCACGCCCGCGACGTACACCCCTTTGAGCAGTCTGCGCAGCCGTCCGGCGCTCACCAGATGGCCGAGCCGATTGGGGGTCAAGCCCGCCTCCATCGCCTGCGCGAGAGTGAAGGGCGTCGATGCATCGATGCCGTCGACCCAGCAGCTCGGATGGGGACTAAGGATTGTGTGCTCGTCGATCATGGGGTCGATCATGCGGCCGCCGTCGGACATCCATGGCTCGTTATCCACAGCCCTGGTGGCAACCGTGAAGATACGACGACTCGACCCCTCCGCTGGCCCGCCGAGTCGTCGTAAGTTACGACGACTCGCGGAATTAGCGACGACTCGGCATTGGGTAGGGTGAGGATCGGTGAGCCGGGAAGTCTGGTCGGCCCGCTGAGACGCCGGGAGTTGCGAAACTGAGCAGCCGGCGGACAGCGGAAACCCGTCGGCGACCACGAAAAGGCCCGTACATGTCAGTCCGTCTCCGCTTTCTGCCTGATCCGACCGCGCTCGAGGACAGCTTCGTCGCGGGCATCCTTCGCCGGGAGACCGTGGGTGGGGCGATTGCGCTGCTCGCCGCGGCCATCGCGGTGGTGTGGGCGAACTCTCCGATCGCCGAGGCCTACACGGACCTGCGACACCTGACAATCGGACCGCTGGACATCGAACACTGGGCTGCCGAGGGCGCGCTGTCGCTGTTCTTCTTCGTCGCGGGGCTGGAGCTCAAGCGTGAGTTCGTGATGGGTTCGCTGAGCAGGGTGCGGGACGCGGTCGTGCCGATCGTCGCGGCGGCGTGCGGGGTCGCCGTACCCGCGCTGATCTACGTCGCCGTCAACCTCAATGGCGGCGATCTCCACGGTTGGGCCATCCCCAGCGCCACCGACATCGCGTTCGCACTCGCCGTGCTCGCCGTGGTCGGGTCCGCCCTCCCACCGCAGCTTCGCGCCTTCCTGCTCACGCTCGCCGTCGTCGACGACCTGATCGTCATCGTCATCATTGCGACGGTCTTCACCTCCCAACTGGAGCCGGTCGACCTCGCAGCCGCCGCATGCGCAGTCGCCGCGTACGCAGTCGCCCAGCGCCTCCGGGTCACGAGCTGGCTGGTCTACGTGCCTCTGGCGGCGGGTGCATGGTGGTTCACCCACGAGAGCGGCATCCACGCGACGATCGCCGGCGTCGCCCTCGGCCTGCTCACCCGGGTACGCCATGACGAGGACGAGCACGAGAGCCCCGCCGAACGGCTCGAACACCGGCTGGTCCCGTTGTCCGCCGGCGTTGCGGTGCCCTTCTTCGCCCTGATGTCGGCCGGCGTCGCGATCGGCGGCGGCGACCGACTGGTCAGCGACCCGGTCGTCATCGGCGTCGTTGCCGGCCTGGTGATCGGCAAGCCGCTCGGCGTGTTCGGCGGATCCTGGCTGCTCACCCGGCTCACTCGTGCCGAGATCGACGAGGACGTCGCCTGGCCCGACGTGTTCGGGGTGTCGGTCCTCGCCGGCATCGGTTTCACGGTCAGCCTCCTGGTGTCCGATCTGTCGTTCCAGGGCGCCGAGACCGACGCCGCCAAGACCGCCGTACTGGCCGGATCCCTGCTGTCCGCCGTCGCCGGGGCGGCGGTTCTCATCCGCAGGAGCCGTCGCCGATCGACCACCGACGGCGTTGTGTAGGGTCGGCACCGGAATCTCGAGACGTCAGCAGAGGAAGCACATGGAACCGGTCAAGGCAGACGACCCCACCATCGGCAAGCTCGTCTCCGACGCCAGCCGCGACATCTCGACGCTGATCTCGAAGGAGATCAAGCTCCTGAAGTCCGAGCTCAAGGTGAGCGTCAAGGCGGGCGGGCTGGGGGTCGCGCTGTTCGGCGCCGCCGCGTTCCTCTTGCTGATCGCGGTCATCTTGTTCTCGATGACCGCCGCCTACTTCATCAACTGGGGCGGCGACGGGTTGGCCCTGCACTGGGCATTCCTGATCGTGACCGGCTTCTACGTCCTGCTCGCGGTGCTGCTCGCCTACGTCGGGCTGCGCAAGGTCAAGCAGGTCAAGGGCCCCGAACGGTCCATCCACCAGGCCCAGGAGACCAAGGTTGCGCTGACGAAGCGCTCCTAGTCGTCCAGTGTCGCGGCAGCTCTCAGCCCGCGCAGTCGCCGCTGTCGACTTCGGCAGTGCTGCCCGACCCGCGCGCCGCGGCCTGGCTGACCTGCTCGGCAGTCAGTGCATAGCCCGTTTCCTTGTCCGTGACCGAGGCCGCGAACACGACCCCCACCACGGCACCCTGCGACGACACCAGCGGCCCACCCGAGTTTCCCGGCCGGATGGAACCCCGCACCGAGAACACATCACGTACGACGGAACCGTCGCCGTAGATGTTCGGCGATCGCAGCCGCTGCTCGGCGCGGATCCGGGCCGGCTGCACGTCGTACGGGCCGTCTTCGGGGTAGCCGAGAACCGCCACACCCTGACTCGCCTGGCCATCGAAGTCGAAACCGAGTTCGGGCCGCCCCTCATCCTCGAAGGAGAGTACGGCGATGTCGAGCTCGGGGTCGTAGAGGACGATCGTGGCGGCGACCGCGTCGCCGTCGATCAGCACCTCGGGATCGTCGACTCCGGCCACCACATGCGCATTCGTCATCAGCCGGTTGTCGGCGTAGAGGAAGCCAGTGCCCTCGACGCCGCGCCCGCAGGAGTTGTCGCCGTGGATCTTGAGGACACTCGTCGCGGCGGCCGCAACATCGGGGTCCTGCACCAGCCGCTGCGGCGGCTGGGCGACGTCGACGATCGTCTCGGGCGCGAACGGCTCGAGGTAGCGCGGGAAGAAGCTGGTGCCGACCACGTCGTTGAAGGCCTGCAAGGCCTTGGTCGCCGACCGCGGCAGCACCTCGTTGACCTCGGCGAGGACCAGCGAGCTCCGGACGGCAGGAGTGATTCCGTCGATCCGCGACCCCGTGACGGCCAGGCCGAGCGCCCACGCGACCAGGAGTACGGCGGCCGCGCTCAACGCTGCCCCACCGACGGCATCGACGGCCCGGATCGGCTGCCACCGAATGCGCTCGCGGAGCTTGGCCCCGGCGAACTGGAAGAGTGCCTGGCCGAGCGTCGCGGACACGATCACGATGAACAGCGCGCCGAGCGAGACCCACATCGAATCGCCCGCCTCGCCGAGCGCTGTCGGAGCGAGCCAGAGGCCCAGCACGCCGCCGACGAGCAGTCCCGCGGTCGCGCAGGCCCCGGTGATGAACCCCTGCCAGTAACCGCTCAGGGCGTAGGCGATCACAAGCACGACGAGGACCCAGTCGAGCATGTTCATCGGCCCGGACCCTCCTGGAAGTTCGTGTTGGGCGCGGGCAGGTCGGGGAACTCGACCTCGTCGCCGGTCTTGCCGTAGATCATCCAGTCCTTGATCTCGAATTGCACATCGGCGTCCCAGGGCTGGGTCCAGCCGATGTGGTCGAAGAGCCTCGAGATGATCCCGGCCGTGAAGCCCCACAGGATGACCTCCCCACCCAGCAGGAAGGCCGGACCGAAACGGCCCATCTGGTGCACCGTGGTCACCCGGTGCGCCGGATCGAGCAGGTGGCTGACCGGAACCCGGAGGACGGCATGCACCTCGTCGGGGTCGACCACGCCGACCGGACTCGGCTCACGCCACCAACCGACCACCGTGGTCACCGCGAAGTTGCTCGGGGGCAGCCACAGCTGCGGCAGCTCTCCGAGGACCTCCACGCCGGCCGGGTCGAGACCGGTCTCCTCGAGGGCCTCGCGCAGGGCCGCGGCGGTCGCGCTCTCGTCGCTGGCGTCGACCGAGCCCCCGGGGAACGAGACCTGGCCCGGGTGCGACCGCATGTGATGGGCTCGCTCGGTGAGCAGCAGGTCGGGTCCTTCCGGGCCCTCGCCGAACAGCATGAGTACGGCGCCCTGTCGCGGGTTCGAGCCTTCGGGTGGCACGTAGCGGGAGAGCTCGTCGGCGGTGATCGTCGTGATGGCCTCGCGGACGGGCTCGAGCCAGTCTGGGATCACGCCGTGACCCCGAGATGCTCCTCGACGAGGCCCTCGAGTTCGTCGTACGACGAAATCTGCCCGATCTCGACATGGGCGACCTTGCCGCCACCGTCGACCAGGAGCAGGACGGGCAGGTTGTTCATCCGCGGGTAGGGCGACCTGGCAGCGATCGCGCTCTGCGGGTCCGCGAGCTGCGGAAACGTCGCGCCGGTGTCAGCGAGAAGATCCATGGCAGCTTCGGTCTGCGGATCGGTGTAGTCGATGCCGATCACGCTGACCCGGCCCGAGAATGCCTTGGCGAGCTGCTGGTAGTAGGGCAGCTCCTTCCGGCAGGGCCCGCACCACGACGCCCAGGTGGTCACCACCAGCGGCCCTGGGAGCGTGTTCAGTGCGACGTCCGGTCCGCCACCGAGGCACGGGAGTGTGATCGCAGGGAGGTCGTTGCTGGCCGTGCCGGGCTCGCAGTCTTCGATGCCGGCCTGGCTCTTCATCTGGCGCAGCGTCGGGGTGTCGACGTCGATCTTCGCCTCGCGGATTTTCGGCAGGACAGGGCCGCCGTCGTCGGTGGCCGGGGCGCAGCCCGTGAACAGGCCGGTCCCGATCAGACCGGTCACGAGCAGGGCAGCCGACACCCGTCTCATGCCCGGCTCTCGGTCCGAACCAGCTTCTCGGCGACGATCGGGTCGGTCGGGCCCTCGCCGTACGACGGGCACCACTTCGCCACCGGACAGGCTCCACACGCAGGGTTGCGGGAGTGACATCGACGCCGGCCGTGCCAGATGAGATGGTGGCTCAGCATCGTCCAGTCGCGCTTGGGAAACAGCGCCCCGATCGCGTGCTCGACCTTGACCGGGTCGGTCTCCTCGGTCCAGCCGAAGCGTCGCGCCAGCCGGCCGAAGTGCGTGTCGACGGTGATGCCGGGGATGCCGAACGCGTTGCCGAGCACCACGTTTGCCGTCTTGCGGCCGACACCGGGCAGCTTGACGAGGTCGTCGAGACGAGGCGGCACCTCGCCGTTGTGGCGCTCGACCAGCGCCGCGCTCAGCTTGAGCAGCGACTCGGTCTTGGCGCGGAAGAAGCCCAGCGGACCCAGGAGCTGTTCGAGATGCGCACGGTCCGCCGCTGCCATTGCGGCGGCATCCGGATAGGCGGCGAACAGGATGGGTCGGACGGCGTTGACCCGCTTGTCGGTGGTCTGCGCACTCAGCACCGTGACCACGAGCAGCTCGAACGGATTGTCGAAGTCGAGCTCGCATTTCGCGTCCGGATAGGTCTCGGCGAGAACGCGGTCGACCTTGCGCGCTCGGCGGACCAGGGACGTGTCGGGCACATGGACACACTACGGGCTGGCACCGACGGACCAAGATCCGAGGACCGGACCCCGGTTCCTGTGCGGTGTGACCGATCACACTGGCTAGGATCAGGGACGTCAGGCCGCACCGGACGCCGTACACCTTGGAGGAACCGTGGACAGCGACGTACTTCGTCAGGCTCCGCTCTTCAGCGCACTCGACGACGAGGCCGCGACGGCGCTCCGCTCCTCGATGACCGACCACAAGCTGCGCCGCGGCGACGTGCTGTTCCGGGAGGGCGACTCGGGCGACCAGCTGTACGTCGTCATCGAGGGCAAGGTGAAGCTGGGGCGGACCTCCTCCGACGGCCGGGAGAACCTGCTGGCCATCCTCGGACCCGGTCAGATGTTCGGCGAGCTGTCGCTCTTCGACCCCGGTCCACGCTCCGCCACCGTCACCGCGGTCACGGACTCGGCGTTCGCCTCCTTGTCCCACGAAGACCTCCTGCGCTGGCTCGACGGCCGCCCGATGGTCGCTCGCGGGCTGCTCACCCAGCTCGCCGGCCGGCTGCGCAAGGCCAACGACGTCGTGGCCGACCTGGTCTTCTCCGACGTCCCCGGCCGGGTCGCGAAGGCGCTGCTCGACCTGGCCAACCGCTTCGGCCGCACCGCCGACGACGGCGTACACGTCCATCACGACCTCACCCAGGAAGAGCTGGCCCAGCTGGTCGGGGCCTCCCGCGAAACCGTCAACAAGGCGCTCGCCGACTTCGCCTCCCGCGGCTGGCTCCGCCTTGAACCTCGCTCGGTCGTGATCATGGACATCGACCGACTGACCCGCCGCGCCCGCTAAGCGGTCGCTGGGCGGCAACCGGGCAGCAGCAGGGCTCAGGCGCGCTCGTTCAGGTAGGCGAGCTGCGCCCGCACCGAGAGCTCCGCCGCCCCCCACAACACCGGGTCGACGTCTGCGTAGACCACCTCGACGATCTCGCGCGCGGTCGCGGACGAGCCCAGCGACCCGCGCGCCGCCTCGACCTGTTCGAGCCGTTCGTGGCGATGGGCGACGTAGTGGTCGAGAGCGCCCAGCGCATCGTCGAGGACCGGACCGTGACCCGGCCAGATGACCCGGACCTCGTGGGCCTCGGCAAGTTTTCGCAACCGGTCCAGCGACGTCAGGTAGGCGCCGAGCTCGCCGTCGGGATGCGCGACCACGGTCGTCCCACGGCCCAGCACGGTGTCGCCGGTCAGGACGGCGCCCTCCGCGGGGACGACGAACGACAGCGAGTCGGACGTATGTCCCGGCGTACCCACCACTCTGATCTCGAGGTCGTCAACCGCCACCACGTCGCCGTCGGCCAGTCCTTCCGACCCGAGGCGGTACGCCGGGTCGAGGGCCCGGACCCCGCAGCCGACCCGCTCCGCGAATGCCCGGGCGGCTTCGGAGTGGTCGGCGTGGCGGTGAGTCAGCAGAACGGCCGCCACGTCACCGGCCCGGGCCGCGACCGCCGCCAGATGTCCTTCGTCGAGCGGGCCGGGATCGACCACCACCGAGCGGGACGAGGACCGCAGGATCCAGGTGTTGGTGCCGTCGAGGGTCATCGGGCTCGGGTTCGGGGCCAGCACGCACTCGGCCACCGAGCCGAACGACCCGCCAGCCCAGCTCATGAGCCGTGGACCAGCCGGCCGACCTCGATGCCGAGCTCGACGAACCGATCGGGGATCACCAGGGTGTCACCCGAGTCCGACACCCGCGGCTCGATCATCTGGTGCGGCAACGCGCCCGCATGCGCCAGCGCATCGGCCGGCGTCAGGCACGAGTAGAGCTCGCAGCAGGTGGCGTACGTCGGCGGCAGCATCAGCATCTCCCCCGCGTCGACCGACCCGATGATCGCGCGCAGCGACATCCACGCGACCGTCTCTGACTCGGTCGACACGTCCCGCGTCACCTGACCGGTGGGCATGGCCGCGACGAAGAACCAGGTCCGGTAGCGCCTCGGCTCGAAGACCGGTGTCAGCCAACCACCGAGTACCGACAGCAGGTCCGTGCGCAGGACCCAGCCCCGGTCGGCGAGCAGGGACGAGAAAGACAGCTCGCGCGACTCCAGCGCAGCTCGCTCGGCCTCGAGACCCGTCGTGTCGGCCACCACCGCCTCCGCCGTACCGGCCAGCAGGACCCCCGACTCCTCGAACGTCTCCCGCACCGCGGCGCAGACCAGTGCAGCCGCATCGGCGGGCGAGCAGCCCATCCGCGACGCCCATTCGGCGGGCGTGGGTCCAGTCCACAGCGACGATGGCAGGTCCGCATCCCGCGGGTCGACTCCGCCACCGGGGAAGACCGACATGCCAGCGGCGAAGGCCATCGCGACGTGCCTGCGCAGGAGGTAGACCTCCAGAGCCCCAGGCTCGACGTTGGCCCCGGGTCGGACGAGTACGACGGTCGCGGCCGAGCGCGGCTCGGCGGGCGACTTCGACCCGTCGGCATAGGCCCGGGCCGCCTCGACCAGCTCCGGCGGCAGCGTGCGGGTGGGGTCCAAGGATCAGACCTCGACGATGATCTCGACCTCGACCGGCGCGTCCAGCGGCAGCACGGATACGCCGACCGCCGACCGCGCGTGCACTCCCGCGTCCCCGAACGCCTCGCCGAACAGGTGCGACGCACCGTTGGCGATGCCGGGCTGCCCGGTGAAGTCGGGCGTCGAAGCAACGAACGCCACCACCTTGACGATCCGCTTGACCAGGTCGAGGTCGCCGATCTCGGCCTTCACGGCGGCGATCGCGTTGAGCGCGCACTGCTGGGCGCACTCGACCCCCTCCTCCGGGCTGATCTCGCCGCCGACCTTCCCGGTGTACATCAGCTCGCCGGAACGCATCGGCAGCTGGCCCGAGGTGAAGACGTAGTTCCCGTTCCGCAGGGCCGGCACATACGTCGCCACCGGCTTCGCCACGTCGGGAACGGAGAATCCCAGCGCCGCGAGCCGGTCCTCGGGCCCGCTCATGCCTGCACCGGACGCTTGAAGTAGCCGACGTTGTTCTCCGGGTTCATGCCCGGTGCGATCTGCACGAGCTCCCAGCCGTCGGCGCCGAAATTGTCGAGGATCTGCTTCGCGGCGTGCACCAGGATCGGTGCCGTCAAGTACTCCCACTTGGTCATGGCGGCACCCTACTCCGGGCTGACGCGTCGGCTCCGACAGGCGTCTAGGGTCGATCCATGGTGCGGCAACCGTGGCGTCTGGGCGAGCGCGAAACGCGCTGGTTCGACGTCGCGCTCGCCGGCGTACTCCTCCTGCCGGTGCTCTTCCTGCCCCTCAGTGGATTCCCGTGGGTCCACACCCTGCTGTGTGTCGGCCAGCTGGCTCCGCTGTTCTGGCGGCGGCAGCGGCCGGTTGCGGTGTTCGCCGTGGTCGCCCTCGTCAGCGGGCTGCAGGCAGCCCTCATCGACGCCCCCCTCTACTCCCAGATCGCGTTTCCGGTGGCCGTCTACTCGGTCGCGCGGTATGCAGGCGCGGCGTACGGCCTCGGCGCGATGGGGGTCGGCTTCGCGGGGGCGATCGTCGCCACAGCCGACTGGCTGGCGGAGTTCGACGAGGTCAGCAGGAGTGGCTACGTGTGGTACGTCCTCACGATGAGCGTCATCGTCGTGAGCGCGTGGGCGCTGGGGACGCTGGGCAGGACCCGACGGGCGTACGTCGACGCCCTGGTCGAGCGGGGCGAGCGCCTGGAGCGCGAGGCCGCCCAGCGGGCGGAGCTCGCGGCCCGCGACGAGCGGTCGCGGATCGCCCGGGAGATGCACGACGTGGTGGCCCATGGGCTGTCGGTGATCGTGGTGCAGGCGGACGGGGCTCGGTACGCCGCAGCGAAGGACCCGCAGGCCGCCGGTGCCGCCCTGGAGACGATCTCGGCAACTGGCCGGGAGGCGCTTGGGGAGATGCGCAACATGCTGGGCCTGCTGCGGTCCGAGGCCGTCAGCGACCTGAGGCCGCAGCCCGGGTTGGCCGATCTGGTGTTCCTGTTCGACGACGCCCGCGCCGCCGGCATGGACGTCGAGACATCGCTGCCGCAAGATCCTCCCGACGTGCCCGACGGCGTTGCGCTGACCGCCTACCGTGTCGTCCAGGAAGCGTTGACGAATGTCCGCAAGCACGCCGGGCCGGGCGCCCGCGTGGAGTTGTCCGTCGTCGTTGGCGACGAGGTCCGGATCGACGTCGCCGACGACGGTCGTGGCGCGGGCGCAGCCGTCGACGGCGACGGGCTGGGTCTGGTCGGAATGCGGGAGCGGGTGACTGTCCACGGCGGCACTCTCGAGGCCGGACCGCGACCCGGCGGTGGGTACCTGGTGTCTGCGAGGATCCCCAGGTGAGCGCAGCCGACACGCCGGGATCCGTGATCCGCGTCTTCCTTGTCGACGACCAGCAGATGGTTCGGGCCGGGTTCCGGATGCTCGTCGACAGCCAGGACGACATGCGCGTCGTAGGCGAGGCCGGCGACGGCAACGAGGCCGTTCAGCGACTTTCCGTGACCGCGGCAGACGTCGTCCTGATGGACGTCCGGATGCCGCGGCTCGACGGTGTGGAGGCGACCAGACTGCTGGCGGCGCGGGGCAGAGAGCCGCGGGTGATCGTCCTGACGACCTTCGACCTCGACGAGTACGCCTTCGCCGCGATCAGGGCCGGCGCCGCCGCGTTCCTCCTCAAGGACGCGTCCCCACCCGACCTGCTGAACGCGATCCGCTCCGTGCACGCGGGTGACTCCGTGGTTGCCCCGAGCACCACCCGAAGGCTGCTCGACCACTTCGCCAGCCTCCTCCCCGACGGCACCGACTCCTCGTCGCCAGGGGGTACGGCGCGCCTCGACGTGCTCACCGACCGCGAGCGTGAGGTGCTCACCCTGGTCGGGCGGGGCCGGTCGAACACCGAGATCGCCGGTGACCTGGTCGTCGCCGAGGCCACGGTCAAGACGCACGTCGGGCGGATCCTCGCCAAGACGGGGTCCCGCGACCGGGTACAGCTGGTCGTCCTGGCCTACGAGACAGGGCTCGTCACGCTCCCCTGACCCGGGCTCGTCACTACGACCTGACTACGACCAGGGTCGTACGCCGGGCCCCGGCGTACCCCCTCCGGCGGACGTCAGGTCCCACCCACGGCCGCACGCAAACGGGTCCGCCCGCTCGTAGCGTCGTGGTCATGCTCGAGACGACTCTTCAGACCGGTGTCCAAACCGCCGCAAGTGCCCGCGGCCTGACCAAGACCTACGGCCGCGGCGACGCCGAGGTGCACGCCCTCCGCGGTGTCGACCTCGACCTGCCGGCCGGCCGGTTCACCGCGATCATGGGTCCCTCCGGATCCGGCAAATCCACCCTGATGCACTGCCTTGCCGGCCTCGACCAGCCGTCGAGCGGGACCGTCAGCGTCGCCGGTGTGTCGCTCGAAGGACTCGACGACACAGCCCTAACGAGATTCCGTCGAGAGCACGTCGGCTTCGTCTTCCAGTCCTACAACCTGCTGCCCATGCTCACTGCCGGCCAGAACATCCTGCTCCCCCTCGAGCTCGCCGGTCGCGACGTCGACCGGGACCGCTACCAGGCCGTGGTCGACGTGCTCGGGCTGGCTGACCGGATCGGCCACCGGCCCAGCGAGCTGTCCGGAGGCCAGCAGCAGCGCGTCGCGATCGCGCGCGCGGTGGTGATGCAACCTGCCATCGTGTTCGCCGACGAGCCGACCGGCAACCTCGACAGTGAGTCCTCCGCCGAGGTGCTCGGCTTCCTGCGCCGTTCCGTGCGCGAGATGGGCCAGACCGTCGTGATGGTGACCCACGAGATGGACGCCGCTGCGTACGCCGACGACGTCGTGGTCATCGCGGACGGCTGGATCGGCGCGCACCTGCAGCACCCGACCCAGGACGAGCTGGTCGCCGCACTGCGGCACAGGGACGCTCGATGAGGACGGTGCTGCGTGCCTCCCTGCGGCGGCACACCCGGCGTTACGTCGCGGCAGCGGTCGCCGTCACGATCGGAGTCGCCTTCATCGTCGTCACCAACGCCTTGTCGTCCTCGGTCCGCAACGGGATGGTGGCCGGCGTCCAGGCACCGTACGCCCACGCCGACGTGGTCGTTTCCGACATCGACGGTGACCGGGCCGGCCAGCTCATCGAGCGGGCACGCAAGGAGGGCGACCACGTCAGCGTGCTCGGCTGGTCACTCCAGCGCGTGGGCAAGGACGGACACCTCATCGCGGACCGGGTCGACGTCGGCCCAGTCACGACCGATCCGGCGATGCGCTGGCAGACGCTCGAGGACGGACGCTTCCCGACCGGGCCGGGTGAGGCAGTGGCGGACTACAACGCCGCGAAGTCGAACGACGTCGAGGTCGGAGACACGCTCCAGGTCGGCAGTGGCGACCGGGCTGTCGACGTGCGAGTCGTGGGCATGGTCGACTCCCCGTCGTCGGTGGTCTCCGCATCGCTCTACGTCACCTGGCCGGACCTGCATCGCTGGGAGTCGGGGATGTACGTCGACAGCGTGGCGTACGCCGGGTCCGGCTCGGCGGACGATCAGATCAAGGCGATCGAGTCCGACTTCGCCGGGGCGACCGTCGAGACGAGGGACGACTTCGTCACCACGCGCCAGGCCGAGGTGACCGAGGGCGTCAACGTGCTGGCGTTGTCGCTGCTGCTGTTCGCCGCAATCGCGCTCTTCGTCTCCGTCATGGTCATCGCGAACACGTTCTCGATCCTGTTCACCCAGCGGCTGCGCGACTTCGCGTTGCTGCGCTGCGTCGGGGCCACCCGCAGGCAGGTGCTGCGCTCGGTGCGCATCGAGGCACTCGTCATCGGCATCGCGGCGTCCTTTCTCGGACTCCTGTTGGGCACCGGTGTCGGCTACGGCCTGGTCGCGCTCACGAAGGCAGTCATCCCATCGGCTGCGATGGGGGCCGTGGAGATGTCGGTGGGCTGGTACCTCGCGGCGTTCGTCGTGGGAGTCGGCGTCACCCTGGTCGCGTCCTGGCTGCCCACGCGCCGCGTCGTGCGGGTGAGTCCGCTGGTGGCGCTCCGCCCGGACGACGGCATCGATGCCGGCACGACAGCCGGCCGGCTGCGGATCGCGACCGGGTTCGTGCTCGGGCTGGTGGGCGCTGCGGCGCTCACGGTCGCAGTGTCGGCCCAGAGCACGTCGGCGATGGTCGCCGGTGGCGCCGCCTTCTTCGCCGGAGTGCTGCTGCTCGGGCCGATTCTCGTCCCGGCCCTGGTTCGCGTCGTCGGCGTGGGCGTCGGACGGTTCCTCGGCCCGGCCGGGAAGCTCGCGACGGGCAACGCGGTCCGCAACCCTCGCCGTACCGCCGCCACGACCGCGTCCCTCCTCGTCGGCATCACCCTGACCACTGCGATGCTCACGGGCATGGCCAGCTCGCGCGATGCGGTGGGCGCCGAGATGGACGAGTCCCACCCGATCGATGCGACCCTGACGTCGACAGGCACCGCCCTGCCGGCCGGCCTGCTCGACCAGGTCGCCGACACCCCGGGCGTCGACGGCGCCGTCGCCCTGAAGGGAACGACGGCCGAGGTCTCCGGAGGGGTCGGCACGCTTGAGCTGATCGCGCCGACCGGGGCCTCGCGGGTCGTGCACGGCTTGCCCTCCTTCGAGAGGCCGGCACCCGGCGAGATCTACGTGCCCTTCGACACCGTGGGTGCGGGCGTCGTCGTACGACGACAAGGTCACGGTGACCGTTGACGGACGGAAGACCGAGCTGAGGGTCCGCACGGGTGAGGGCTGGGGCGAGGCCGGGCTCGTCGCACCGGCGACGCTCGAGGCGCTCACCGACGCCGCGACGCCACGGGCCGTATGGGTGCTGGCGGACCCGGACACCGATGCCGAGGACCTCGCCGGTGACCTCGACTCGCTGGCGGCTCCGGTCGACGCCGAGCTCTCGAGCGGGTTCTCGGAGCGGGCGTTCGTCTACCTCCAACTGGACATCATGACCGGCGCCGTCGTGGCCCTGCTGGGGATCGCAGTGGTGATTGCCCTGATCGGGATCGCCAACACGCTCGGACTCTCGGTGCTCGAGCGTGGTCGCGAGCTCGCCCTGCTGCGGGCGATGGGGCTCACCCGGCGACAGCTTCGCAGCACGCTGGCCATCGAGGCGGTGCTGCTGTCGGTGGTGGGGACGATGATCGGTACGGCGCTGGGCGTCGCGTTTGCCTGGGTGGGTGTGCAGGCCATGGTCAAGCAGGTCGTGGACGATGCCCCGATCGTGCTGCCGTTCGGGCAGCTCGCGATCGTCGTCCTCGTGGCCGCGGTCTCGGGCCTGCTCTCCTGCCTGCTCCCCTCCCGCCGGGCCGCGCGCCTCTCACCGGCCGCCGGACTCGCCCTGGATTAGGGCGGCGACTAGACCCGGTACACCTGACCGGTCTGCGCGCCCTCGATCGAGCGAACGAAGGCCCGGGCCGCGTCCGCGACGTCGGTGGGCGGGAATCCCGGGAAGAGGTGACCCAGCTTGCCCAGCGACTCGGTGAACACACTCGGCGAGACGGCGTTGATCCGCAGCCCGCGCGGAAGCTCGATGGCGGCTGCGCGCACGAATCCTTCGAGACCGCCGTTGGCCATCGTGGCCACCGCACCCGTGCGGATCGGGTCGGTGGACAGCACGCCGGTGACCAGGGTGAACGAGCCGCCGTCCGCGACGCGGTCGAGACCCTGGAGCACCAGGTCGGCCTGGCCGATCAGCTTGTCCGAAGCGCCCGCGAGGAGGTCGGCACGCCCGAGCTTCTCCAGCGGGGCATACGGGACGTGGCCCGCGGCGCTGGCGACCGCATCGACGGTGCCGACCTCGGCGTACATCTTGCCCACCGACTCCGCGTCGGTGATGTCCACGCGGACGTCACCGCTCGTGCGTCCGGCTGTCACGACCTCGTGCCGGCCCTCGAGTGCTTCGAAAATGGCGCTGCCCAGGGTGCCGGAGGCCCCCACCAGAAGAATCCTCATGGCGAGCCCAACCGGGGATGGTCTTTGGTCATTCCCGGTTGCGCGGGCGGATCATGATCAGCTGGGCCGATAGCGCTGGAGCACCACGCCGGACTCGAACGTCGTCGACTCCAGCAGCTCCAGCTTCACGAGGTCGCTGTCCTGGAACAGGCGCTGGCCCTCCCCGACGACGACCGGGTAGACGAACAGGCGGTACTCGTCGACGAGCTGCTTGGCCACGAGCTCGCGGACGAGGGTCATGCTGCCGGTGGCGACGATGTCCTTGCCCGGCTGGGACTTGAGCTCTGCGACCAGTTCCTCGACCGGCCCCGACAAGACCGTGGTGGGCTCCCACTGCGGGTCTTCGAGTGTCTTCGAGACGACGTACTTCTGGACGGCGTTGAGGTAGTCGCTGATCCCGGTGGTGTCGTCGGTCTGGGCGGGCCAGAAGCCCCGCAGCTCCTCGAACGTCACCCGGCCGACCAGCAGTGCGTCCGCGGCCTCGCGCTGCTGCCGGATCGCCTCCACGATGTCCGACACGTCGACCTCCTCCTTCCCAGACGGGACGAACCAGCCCTTCGCGGAGTCGATCACGCCGTCGACGGTGATGTTCTCGGTGACGACCAGCTTCCTCATCGGCCTGCCCCCTTGACGACGTGCCAGGTGTGCGTGGCGTACGGCGACTGGTGGACCGACACCGGCTCCAGGTCCAGGTCGCGGTCGAAGCCGTCGAACAGATGCTTGCCGCCACCGAGCACGACGGGCGCGATCGAGATGCCCAGCTCCTCGACGACCCCGGCGGCCAGTCCCTGGCGGATCAGGTCCGCTCCGCCCATCAGGAGCACGTCCTTGTCTCCGGCGGCCTCCGACGCCCGCTCGACGGCGGTGGCGAGATCTGCCACGAACCCGAATCCGGCGCCCTGCGGCTCCTCCTCGGTGCGATGGGTGAGGATGAAGAACGGTGTGGGCCACGGGTTGGTGCCGCCCCAGGCCTCGGCGGCGTCGTACGTCCCTCGGCCGGCAACCACCGCACCGGTGCGTTCGTTGACCTCGTCGAAGTACGCCTTGTCCTCGCCTGTCATCTCGGAGTCTGGCTCGTGGTCGTAGCTCCAGGGTCCTCCGAACACCCAGTAGTGCAGCCGTTCGCCTCCCACGCCGAGGCCGCAGCCCGGCCCGTCGTTTGGCCCGGTCACATAGCCGTCCAGTGAGGTGGTGATGCTCGCAATGACCTTGCTCATGATCTCCTCCAGATTCTCGTGTCTCCATGCCGACCGCCCAGCCGGCCAGGAGTCATCGGATCGGTCAGAGCAGATCGGGCTCGGTCTTCTCGCGAACCTCGTCCTCGGTGACCCCGGTCGCGAGCTCGACCAGCTTGAGCCCGCCTCCCTCCGGCCTCCGGGACGACGTCGATCACCGCGAGGTCGGTGATGATCCGCTGTACGACGCGCTTGCCGGTGTAGGGCAGCGAGCACTCGTTGACGATCTTGTAGGTGCCGTCCCTGGCGACGTGCTCCATCAGGACGATCACCCGCTTGGCGCCGTGGACCAGGTCCATCGCGCCACCCATGCCCTTGACCATCTTGCCCGGGATCATCCAGTTGGCGATGTCGCCGGCGGCCGAGACCTGCATGGCACCGAGGATCGCCGCGTCGATCTTGCCACCGCGGATCATCCCGAACGACGTGGCCGAGTCGAAGAACGACGCCCCCTTGCGCAGGGTCACGGTCTCCTTGCCGGCGTTGATCAGGTCCGGGTCCTCCTCGCCCTCGAAGGGGTAGGCCCCCACTCCGAGGATGCCGTTCTCGGACTGCAGCACCAGCTCGACGTCGTCGGCCACGTAGTTCGGCACCAGCGTCGGCAGGCCGATGCCGAGGTTGACGTAGGAACCGTCGGTCAGCTCGGCGGCCGCGCGGGCGGCCATCTCCTCACGAGTCCAGCCCATCTCAGCTTCCTCCGTTGGTCTCGGCGGGCTCGGTCGACGGTCGGGGACGCACGGTGCGCTTCTCGATCCGCTTGTCGGCGGCCTGTTCCGCCGTGAGCGGGACGACCCGTTGCACGAAGACGCCCGGGGTGTGCACGTCGTTCGGGTTGAGATCTCCAGGTTCCACCAGTTGCTCCACCTCGGCGATCGTGAGCCTTCCGCACATCGCCGCCAGCGGGTTGAAGTTGCGCGCGGAGTCGCGGTAGACGAGGTTGCCGTGCCGGTCGCCCTTCCAGGCCCGGACCAGGCCGAAGTCGGCCACGATCGCCTGCTCGAGCACGAACTCCCGGGTTCCCTGCCCCATGTCGAAGTCGCGGGTCTCCTTCGGCGGCGAGGATACGGTCACGTTGCCGGCGTCGTCGTACCTCCAGGGCAGCCCGCCCTCGGCGACCTGGGTGCCGCCTCCGGTGGCCGTGAAGAATGCCGGGATGCCTGAGCCGCCCGCGCGCATCCGCTCGGCCAGCGTCCCCTGCGGGGTCAGCTCCACCTCGAGCTCGCCATGGAGGTACTGCCGCGCGAACTCCTTGTTCTCCCCGACGTACGACGAGATCATCCGGCGCAACCGCCTCGCCATCAACAGCTTGCCGAGCCCCCAGTCGTCGACGCCGCAGTTGTTCGACACCGCCTCCAGATCGCTCGCCCCACTCTCCAGCAGGGCCTCGATCAGCACCGACGGAACCCCACACAGCCCGAAGCCACCCACCGCCAGCGTTGCCCCGCTCGGGATGTCGGCGACGGCCTCCGCGGCACTCTGGACCACCTTGTCCACGTGAACTTCCTCTCCACTCGGCCAGATCCGCCGAGTCGTCGTAAGTTACGACGACTCACCGAGCCCGACCCGGTGCCGAGTCGTCGTAAGTTACGACGACTCGGGGAAGATGCGACGACTCGGCGACGTCGGTTGTGATCCTAGCCACGGTGGGCGGGCTGGGGTCGGGAGGACAGCGGGCCTACGCTTCGTCGGGTGAGCAAAAAGTGGCCAGACCTCCGCGACCGGGTGAAGGTGCACGTCGTCACGGGCAAGGGCGGCACCGGCAAGTCCACCGTGGCTGCCGCGCTGGCTCTCGCGCTGGCGTCCACCGGCAAGGACGTGCTGCTGTGTGAGGTCGAGGGCCGCCAGGGCATCGCCCAGCTCTTCGACGTCCCCCCACTGCCGTACGCCGAGCAACGAATCGCTACCGGCCTGACCACCAACGGCGAGACTGGCGGCTCGGTCTGGGCGCTGCACATCGATGCCGAGTCGGCACTGCTCGAGTACCTCGCGATGTACTACCGGCTCGGCCGTGCCGGACGCGCCCTGGACCGGTTCGGGGTGGTCGACTTCGCGACGACCATCGCGCCAGGCGTGCGCGACGTCCTCCTGACCGGCAAGGTCTACGAGGCCGCCAAGCAGTCGCGCCGCGGCAAGAAGGCCCGGGCGTACGACGCGATCGTGCTCGACGCTCCGCCGACCGGGCGGATCGCCCAGTTCCTCAACACCAACCACGAGCTGGCGGGACTGGCCAAGGTCGGCCCGATCAAGTCGCAGGCCGATGCGGTGACGAGGCTGTTCCGGTCGCCGCGCACCGCGGTCCACCTGGTGACCGTGTTGGAGGAGATGCCGGTGCAGGAGACGGCAGACGGGATCGTCCAGCTCCGGGATGCCGGGCTTCCCGTCGGTACCGTGATCGTGAACATGGTGCGACCGCAGGATCTGGACGCCGAGGACCTCACGGTTGCCCTGGCCGGCAAGATCAGCCGGAAGCAGACGGCCACCGACCTCGCCAAAGCAGGCGTCGATGTCACCGACCAGCTTGTCGAGAGCCTGTTGAGCGAGGCCCACGACCACGCCGAGCGGCGCGCGCTGGAGGACAGCCAGCGGGCGGTCATCGACGGTCTCGGCACAACCAGCTATGAGTTGGCTCGGCTGCCCGGCGGGGTCGATCTCGGGGGGCTCTACGAGCTGGCCGCCGAGCTGAAGGCGCAGGGGATGGTGCTGCAGTGAGCCAGCAGACCAGGGTCGGCCCGCTCGCCTCGAGCCCCAGAGCCGCGCCCGCGCTCAACGTCGACCGGCTCCTCGACGACCCCGACACCCGGATCATCGTGTGCTGCGGCTCCGGCGGCGTCGGCAAGACCACCACGTCGGCCGCGCTGGCGCTTCGAGCCGCGGAGCGGGGCCGCAAGGTCGTCGTACTCACCATCGACCCGGCGCGACGACTCGCCCAGTCGATGGGCATCGAGACGCTCGACAACACCCCGCGGCCGGTGCCGGGTGTTGGTGGGTCCGGCGGCACGCTCGACGCGATGATGCTCGACATGAAGCGCACCTTCGACGAGGTGGTCGAGACCCAGGCTTCACCCGAGAAGGCGAAGCAGATCCTGGAGAACCCCTTCTACATCGCGCTCTCGAGCTCGTTCGCCGGCACCCAGGAGTACATGGCGATGGAGAAGCTCGGGCAGCTCCATCGCGACGCGATGAAGACCGGTGCGTACGACCTGATCGTTGTCGACACCCCGCCGTCCCGGTCGGCGCTGGACTTCCTCGATGCGCCCGAGCGGCTCTCGAGCTTCCTCGACGGACGGTTCATCCGGCTGATGCTGGCGCCGGCCAGGGGGCCCGCCCGGCTGATGACCGCCGGCGTCTCGATCGTGACCAACACGCTGACGAAGATCCTGGGCGCACAGATTCTCCGCGACATGCAGACGTTCGTCGCGGCCTTCGACACGCTCTTCGGCGGGTTCCGAGCCCGCGCCACGAAGACCTTCGAACTGCTCCAGGCCGACGGTACGGCGTTCCTCGTGGTCGCCGCGCCGGAAGCCGACGCGCTGCGCGAGGCGGCGTACTTCGTCGAGCGACTCAGCGCAGACCGGATGCCGCTGTGCGGACTGGTGATCAACCGGGCCAGCAGTACGCCGGGCGGGTCCCTGTCGGCCGACGAGGCGACCAGCGCCGCCACCCGGCTGCGGAGGACCGACCCGGACTCGTTGACGGCGGGGCTACTGCGACTTCAGGCCGACCGGGTCCGCATGGTCGAGCGCGAGACGCATCTGCGTTCGAGGTTCGCCGCGGCCCACCCGCGCGTGGCCACCGTGGTCGTCCCGGCCTTGTCCACCGACGTACACGATCTCGACGGGCTGCGCCGGATCGGTGCCTGCCTGGCGGGAGATGGAAAACGGTCCTGACCGTGGAAACGGTCAGGACCGCAGAACGTGGCGTGGTCTCGACGAGCTCGACCACCTAGGAGTGCGTCAGGCGGCCGGGGACAGGTGGCCGGCCTTGGCGGCTTCCAGCACGGAGCGCCAGGTACCGGCGGGCCGGCGGCGGAGCAACGCGCGGCGCTCCCGCTCGGTCATCCCGCCCCAGACACCCCATTCGATCTGGTTGTCGAGGGCCTCAGCGAGGCACTCGTTGCGTACGGGGCACGCCCCGCACATCTGCTTGGCTTTGTTCTGCTCGGCTCCACGCACGAACAGATGGTCCGGTTGTGCCTTGCGGCAAAGGGCAGACGGCGCCCAGTCTTCGACCCACATGATTGTTCCCCTAATCCCTCGAGACCCGAGGTGAGTCCCTCCCACAGGGACTCGTCGCTCGGGTTTTACCCCAGGTAACGAAGTTATGCCTCCTGAGCACTGGGGAACAGCCCCCCATTGGCCGCATTGACATAGCCCGATGTGACTACTCGGCAGTGGTCAGGAGTGGGTTCAGGCGTGGTGTGTCCCGTACCCTGAGGGCATGTCTGTGACTGGCCCCGGGGATCCGCTGCCCACCTCACGCGTGCTTTCCCACCTCGCCGTCATGGGCGCCGTGTCGGTCGTGATGGGCGTGATCGCGGCCGGGCTGGCCATCCCCTTGGCGGGTGTCCTGGGCATCGGCGCCCGCGACATGTCCGACAGTCTCGACAACCTGCCCGCAGAGCTCCAGGCCGAGGCGCTGCCCCAGAAGACCAGGGTCCTCGACAGCCACGGCAGGCTGATCGCCTCGCTGTACGACGAGAACCGGGTCAACGTCCAGCTCAAGGACGTCTCCCGGACCATGGTCAAGGCGATCGTCTCGATCGAGGACTACCGCTTCTACAGGCACGGCGCCCTCGACCTCAAGGGCACCCTGCGCGCGCTGGTCACCAACCAGGCCAGCGACGGCGTCGTCCAGGGCGGTTCGTCGATCACCCAGCAGATGGTCAAGCTGACCCTCCTGCAGCAGGCCGACACACCCGAAGAGAAGAAGGCCGCCACCGACGACACCTACGAGCGCAAGCTGCGCGAGCTGCGCTACGCAATCGCGTTCGAGGACAAGTACTCCAAGGACTGGATCCTGGAGCGGTACCTCAACATCGCCTACTTCGGCGACGGCGCCTTCGGTGTACAGAGTGCCGCGCGGCACTACTTCGACAAGAACGCCTCGAGGCTGGACCTCCGGGAGTCCGCCATGCTGGCCGGCCTGGTGAAGAACCCCACCGGCTACGACCCGACGAACTATCGGGACCGGACAGTCGATCGCCGCAACGTGGTGATCGACCGGATGGCCGAGCTCAACGTGATCACGCAGGCCAAGGCCAACAAGACCAAGGCGCAGCCACTGGGCCTGCACATCAGGAAGACCGAGAACGGCTGCGTCAACTCTCGCGCGCCGTTCTTCTGTGACTACGTCCTCAACTATCTGCTGCAGGACAAGCAACTGGGCGCAACCCCCAAGGAGCGCAGGGAGCTCCTCTACTCCGGCGGGCTGACCATCAACACCACCGTCGACATGCGCTTCCAGAGGGCAGCCGACAGGTCGGTGGCGTCCCACGTGTACCCCACGGACGAGGCCATCGGCGGGCTGGCGGAGATCGAGCCCGGCAGTGGCAACGTCAAGGCCATCGCCCAGTCGCGACCGATGGGCATTGACGTCAAGGCCGGCCAGACCTTCCTCAACTACGTGGTCCCGAAGGAGTACGGCGACGCGAACGGCTTCCAGGCCGGGTCGACCTTCAAGGCGTTCGTGCTCTCCGCGGCGATCTCTCAGGACATCCCGCTGAACCACACCATCAACTCCCCGGCGTCAATCGTTCTCAACGAGAGCGACTACGCGGACTGCGGAGGCAAGCCCTACGGCTACGGGACCTGGCCGGTCTCGAACTCGACGTCCAGCGGGCCGATGAACCTCTACACGGGCACCCGGCTGTCGGTCAACACGTTCTACGCCCAGCTCGAACAGGAGACCGGCCTCTGTCAGCCCTTCAACCTGGCCAGGAAGATGGGCGTCCGGCTGACCCAGCCGTTGCCCAACAAGCACGGCTACGGTGGCGAGCGCATCCCCTCATTCACGCTGGGCGCCGCCGACGTGAGCCCTCTGGAGATGGCCGAGGCCTACGCAACCTTCGGGGCCCGCGGACTGCACTGCGACGCGCGACCAGTGACCTCGATCCAGGACTCGAGCAACAAGACGCTCAAGAAGTACCCCAAGACCTGCCAGCAGGTGCTGCCGAGCCCGGTCGCCGACGCCGTCAACGAGGTCCTGCGCGGGGTGCAGGAGGACAGCGGTTTCGGTGCCGCGGCGGGGCTCGCCCTCGACAAGCCGTCAGCAGGGAAGACGGGCACCACCAGTGACAACAAGGCGGTCTGGTTCGTGGGCTACACCCCGCACCTCGCGACCGCCTCGATGATCGCGGGCGCGAACTCGGCTGGACAGCCGATCACCCTCATCGGGAGGACCCTGGCCGGGTCGATACGTGGCCTCCGCATATGGCTCGACGACGGCCGGCCCGATGTGGGGCGACGCGATGCACGCGATCCAGCAGTTCCTGCCCTACGAGGACTTCGTGGCGCCGTCCGCCGAGGACATCAGGGGTGTGCTGATCCCCGTTCCGCAGGTCTACGGCCTGTCCTTCGAAAGCGCCAGCGCCGTGCTCAGGGACGCCGGGTTCACGCCCGTGAGTGGAGGCACCATCGACTCCGCCGTTGCTGCGGGCACCGTCGTCGGCACCTCCCCCGTCGCGGGCGCGCTGCATGGCTCGGGCAGCGCCGTGACGATCTACATCTCCGACGGCACGCCCAAGATGCCGGACAAACCGAAGAAGCCCAAGAAGCCCAGGAAGCCTGGGAACGGAAATGGGAACGGCAACGGCAACGGCAACGGCAACGGACCCGGCAGGCGCTAGCCGTCAGCCGAGCTGACGGCGTACCTCCGCCGCCACCGCGGACCCGTCTGCCTTCCCCTTCACCTGCGGCGTACCAGGCCCATCACCTTGCCCATCGCGCGCATGCCCTCACCTGCGGCGCCGGTCTTTTCGATCGCCGCGGACACGATCTCGGCGATCTCATCCTCGGACAGCTGCGCCGGCAGGTAGTCGCCGATCACGACGCCCTCGGCGCGCTCCTTGTCGGCCATCTCGACCCGGCCGCCGTCGGCGAAGGCGGTCGCGGCCTCGCGGCGCTTCTTCGCCTCGGTCGACAGGACCCCGACGATGTCGTCGTCGGAGAGCTCGCGGTGCGCCTTGCCGGCGACCTCGGCGTTCGTGATCGCGGTCAGCAGCATCCGGATGGTGGAGGAGCGCACCTCGTCACGCGCCTTGATCGCGGTGGTCAGATCGGCGCGGAGGCGGTCCTTCAGAGCACTCATTCGGCCATTGTGGCAGCCTTGACGCGTGACCCTCACACGGATTCTCGGGCCGGCAGTCGGCGGTGGAGCCGTTCTGGGTGCCGCCGTCCTCGGGTACTCACTTTGGGAGGCCCAGCGGTTCACGCTGCGCCGGGTCGCCGTCCCGCTGCTGCCTGCGGGCCACCGGCTTCTGAAGGTGCTGCACATCAGCGACCTGCACGTGACCCCCAGCCAGCACGCCAAGATCGAGTGGGTACGCCGGCTTCGCGAACTCGAGCCCGACCTGGTCGTCAACACCGGTGACAACTTCGCGCATGCCGATGCCGCACCCGTGGTGCTCGACGCCCTGGGCGAGCTGCTGGACCGGCCCGGAGTCTTCGTCTTCGGCTCCAACGACTACTACAGCCCGATCATGCGCAACCCTCTTCGCTACCTGCTGCCCGACAACGGCAAGCGGTACACCGACCAGGCCCAGCTGCCTTGGGGTGACCTCCAGAAGGGCTTCCTGGGTCGCGGCTGGTTGGAGCTCACCAACAGGTTCGGGGCACTGACCGTGGGGGGTACGTCGTTCGCGTTCGCGGGCGTGGACGACCCACACCTTCGCTACGACGACCTGGAACTCGTCGAAGGGCCGGCGGCGCCCGACGCCGACGTGCGGATCGGCGTCGCGCACGCGCCGTACCTCCGGGTGCTGGACCAGTTCGCCCGGGACGGGTACGACGCGATCATCGCCGGCCACACGCACGGGGGTCAGGTCTGCGTTCCCGGTTACGGCGCCCTCACGACAAACTGCGACCTCGACAACGCCCGCGCGAAGGGGCTGCACCGGCATCCCGCAGACTCGCGCCCGGGCGACCCGGGTTCGGCCTGGCTACACGTCTCCGCAGGCCTCGGCACCAGCCCCTACGCGCCGGTCCGGTTGGCCTGCCGTCCCGAGGCCACGCTGCTCACGCTGACCCCGCGGTCCGGACTGGCACCAGTGCCTCCTTCGGTTTGAGCAGGAAGGCGACGAGGTAGAGCGCGGCCACCACGATCAACAGGTTGCGGTAGCCGGTGAGCAGGGCGGCGTACTCCAGGCAGCCCCCGACCATGGCGCCGAGGAGGTTGAGGCCGAACGCCGACTGGGGGTTCGCCACCTCGGCAAACCGCTTGGCGAACGCGATGTTGGCCAGGTAGATCGGTATGAACGCGAGCAGAGTGGCCGCGGCCAGACGAGGACCGAAGGACAGACCCAGCAGCCATTCGGGCTTGACGACGTAGGCCAACGCGAGCGAGGCCGCGATCATGGCGAACACGGTCGGAAGCGGTGGGGTCCGGAATCTTCGGGTCGTCTCCACGGCGGCCAGCACGATCACCAGCACGCCGCCGAAAACCATCGCGTTCACGATCCAGGTGGTGCCGAACAGGTTCGCGAACGTCGCGATGTTCTTGGTCTCGAGGAGCAGGAACGCGGCACCCATGAAGAACAGGTCGGCGTAGGGGCGCATCGCCCGGAACGGCCCGCCGATGGTTCGTACCAGGAGCAGCGAGATCACCAGGATGCCGCCGAGCGCCCAGAGGTAGATCGCGGGGATCATGCCGCCGTCGTAGTACAGGAACGGGGCGTTGTCGTGGACGGGATCGGGGTACGACGCGGGCAACGCGTAGTTCTCCGCATCGCAGACCTGGTTGTCCGCATCCTTGGCTATCGCCACGACGGCGCTGGCTCCCCCGAAGAGGTCGATGCAGGGGTCATGCCCGAACGCTGCTGCCGCCGTACCGCCGAGACGGTCGATCAGCCAGTCCTCGCGGTAGTAGTTGTACATCGCGAACATGCCGTCGTCGGTCAGGTGGTCACGTGCCGACCGCAGCGCCTCCTCGGTGAAGAGGAACGACTCGAGCCGGATCTGGGATGCCCCGCTGACCAGCGCCAGCGAGTCTGGCAGCGCAAACAGGATCAGGTCGTACTTCTTGTCGGTGTTCTCCAGGAACGCCCTGCCGTCGTTGATGTAGCGGGTCACGCCGGGGTTCTGGTAGGCGCGGTCGGGGTTCTGCTCGACGCCGATCTGTACCAGCCGCGGGTCGATGTCCACCGCGTCGACGTTCCGAGCGCCCTCTTCGAGGGTGATGCCGACGTCGGAGCCGGAGCCGGAGCCGATGATCAGCACGTCGTCGAGCGGACCGCCGTCGCGGTGCGCGTACGGCGCCCCGTAGATGACGCTGGCCCGGTCGAGCTTCCAGTTCGCGCTGGACATGGTCTGATGGGGCACGCCGTTGATCGAGATCTGCACGCGCTCGCCGTAGTCCGGGTCGGTCTTGGTCTCGGTGGTCACCTTGTAGTACGGCGACCAGGAGACGCCCGGCGTCATCGTCTCCACGAGCAGGGCCGCGACCATCACGCCGCCGGCCGCCACGGCCAGCCACCGGCCGCGACCTGAGACCACGAATGCGAAACCGACCGCCACCAGCGAACCCCAGACGACTGAGGGCGCCCAGACGAACGACAGCGCGGTGAAGAGGCTGATCCCGATCAAGGAGCCCACGAGGTCCCAGCGGTACGCCGTGAGCGGCCGCAGCTGCGCGAAGCAGCGCCCCACGACCTCGGCCGGCCCGGCCAGCACGGCAGCGGTCAGCGCGAAGATGATCGGCAGGATCACCCAGGCCGGAGGCCCGGTGGTCTTGAGTGCGGTGAAGAAGATCAGGTCGGCGCCGGCGCGGTCGATGGAGACCGGGAAGACGCGCACGCAAACCACGAGCAGGGCGAGCAGCACCGGCGTGTACGGCAGGATCGACCAGGACTTTCGCGAGATCAGGAAGCCCAGCCCGATGCCGAGGAACGACCCCAGCAGCACGAAGTTGGTGAAGTACGACAGGTGGACGACGTTGGCCCCCAGCCAGCGGATCAGCGCCAGCTCCAGGAACAGCATCAGAGCGCTGCCGAGGATCAGCCGCAGCACGACGGCTCGGCTGCCGTCGTCCCCGGTCGCGCCCTCGAACTCGTCCTTCTCCATCGTTGTATCCACCGAGCCTGCCCCTCATCGGTTCTGGCACCACCCGGGTACCCGTGGGCCTGATCATGTCAAAGGGTGCGGTCCGAGCGGGGACCGCCCGATTACGGTGGCGTGTCACGGCTCCGGTATGCTCCACTCTGCTCGCGAGCCCGGTTACTTCGTGCTCGCGATCGGGCTGTGGCGCAGCTTGGTAGCGCGCCTCGTTCGGGACGAGGAGGCCGCAGGTTCAAATCCTGTCAGCCCGACATTCCCGCAAACACCCCGGATCTCTGCGATCCGGGGTGTTGGTCTTGTGGACCAGGCGCGGTCAGGCCAGCCGCTCAGCCACGAGCTCGGCGATCTGCACGGTGTTCAGGGCCGCACCCTTGCGCAGGTTGTCGTTGCTGACGAACAACGCCAGCCCACGGTCTCCGTCGACGCCGGGGTCGCGGCGTAGCCTGCCGACGTACGACGGGTCCTTGCCGGCCGCCTGCAACGGGTTCGGGATCTCGGAGAGCTCGACGCCGGGCGCCCGAGCCAACAGCTCGCGGGCCCGTTCTGGGGTCATCGCGACGCTCGAACTCGGCGTTGATGGCCAGCGAGTGCCCGGTGAACACGGGCACCCGCACACAGATGCCGGACACCCGCAGCTCCGGGATGCCGAGGATCTTGCGGGACTCGTTGCGGAGCTTCTGCTCCTCGTCGGTCTCGTTCAGCCCGTCGTCGACGATCGAACCGGCCAGCGGGAGCACGTTGTAGGCGATGGTTCGCTCGTACTTCGAGGGCTCGGGGAAGGCCACCGCCTCGCCGTCGTACGCGAGCTCGCGGGCCTTGTCGCCGGCCGCAGCGATCTGTCCGGCGAGCTCCTCGACGCCGGCGACGCCGCTGCCGGAGACCGCCTGGTAGGACGACACGATCAGCCGCACGAGGCCCGCCTCGTCGTGCAGCGGCTTGAGCACCGGCATCGCAGCCATCGTCGTGCAGTTGGGGTTGGCGATGATGCCCTTGCGAGCATCAGCAATCGCCTCCGGGTTCACTTCCGAGACCACCAAGGGCACGTCGGGGTCCATCCGCCACGCCGACGAGTTGTCGACCACGACCACGCCAGCATCGGCGAATCTGGGCGCCAGTGCCTTCGAGGTCGCACCGCCGGCGGAGAAGACCGCGATGTCGAGGCCGGCAGGATCTGCTGTCGACGCGTCCTCGACGACGACCTCGCGGTCGCCGAAGGGCAGCACAGTGCCGGCTGAGCGGGCGGAGGCGAAGAACCGGATCTCCTCGATCGGAAAGTTCCGCTCCAGCAGGATCTGCCGCATGGCGACACCCACCTGGCCGGTGGCTCCCACGACTCCCAGGCGGACGGGACGCGCGCTCATCGGCCGCTCCCGCCGTACACGACCGCTTCGACCTCGGTCGAGTCGAGGTCGAACGCCGAGTGGGCGCTGGCTACTGCGGCGTTGACCTGGTTCTCGTCGACGATCACGGAGATCCGGATCTCGGAGGTGGAGATCATCTCGATGTTCACCCCGGCCGCGGCGATGGCAGAGAAGAACTTCGCGCTGATGCCGGGGTGGGAACGCATGCCCGCCCCGATCAGGGAGATCTTCCCGATCTTGTCGTCGTAGAGCAGCGACGCGAAGCCGACCTCGTCCTTGAGCGCGTCCAGCGCCTTCATCGCCACCTGACCGTCGTCTCTCGGGAGGGTGAACGAGATGTCGGTCAGGCTGGTGGCCGCAGCCGAGATGTTCTGGACGATCATGTCCAGGTTGATCTGTGCGGCGGCCAGAGCCTCGAAGATTCGGGCCGCCTCGCCCACCTTGTCGGGTACGCCGACCACGGTGATCTTGGCCTCGCTCCGGTCGTGGGCGACGCCCGCGATGATGGCCTGTTCCATGGTTTCTCCCTCCGCAGGGCCGTCGGCGACCCAGGTGCCTTCCTTGTGGCTGAACGACGAGCGCACATGGATCGGAATGTTGTACCGGCGGGCGTACTCGACGCACCGCAGGTGCAGGATCTTCGCGCCGCAGGCGGCCAGCTCGAGCATCTCCTCGTAGGAGACCCGCTGCAGCTTGCGGGCCGTGGGGACGATGCGAGGGTCGGCGGTGAAGACGCCGTCGACGTCGGTGTAGATCTCGCAGACATCCGCGCCCAGGGCCGCGGCCAGCGCGACCGCCGTGGTGTCCGTGCCGCCTCGCCCGAGCGTCGTGATCTCCTTGGTGTCCTGGCTGACTCCCTGGAACCCGGCAACGATCACGATGTGCCCGTCGGCGATCGCGTCCGAGATCCGGCCCGGTGTGACGTCGATGATCTTGGCCTTGCCGTGCACCGAGTCGGTGATCACGCCGGCCTGCGAGCCGGTGAAGGACCGGGCCGTGAAGCCGAGGTCGGAGATGGCCATCGCCACCAAGGCCATCGAGATCCGCTCGCCGGCGGTGAGCAGCATGTCCAGCTCACGGGCCGGCGGCAGCGGGCTGACTCCGCCGGCCAGTTCGAGTAGCTCGTCGGTGGAGTCACCCATCGCCGAGACCGCCACGACCACGTCGTTGCCGGCCTTCTTCGCCTCCGTGATGCGTCGAGCGACCTCCTTGATCCGAGCAGCGTCGGCCAGGGAGGATCCGCCGTACTTCTGCACGACAATGCCCACGTTGAGTCCTTGGAGTTTCGGTGACGTCGGACGAGCCGTCCGCCCGGATCCGGGCCTCGACGACCGCGGTCGATTCTACCGGGGGGCGTCTTCCTCGGCCTTGAGCATCTCAGCGGCGGCCTCGACCTGCTCCTGCTCGATCTCGAACTCCGCGTCGAGCCGGTCGTGGCTCACGATCGACTGGAGCGCCCTGAGCACTCCGCTGGCCTCCGTGCCCCAGGACGCGACGTAGGAGAACTGCCACCACCACAGCGCCTCGTGGATCCGGCCGGCTCGGTAGTGCCGCAGCCCGTGCGCGAGCGACGCCGCGATCGAGGTGAGGTCGTCGGAGAGCATCGAGTTGACGATCTCCGGCTCGCCGTAGGTGTCGAACACCTCGGCGTACATGTCGACCCCGTCGAGCAGCCGGGCGAGCCGCAGGCGCATCGGGTCGAGATCCGGGTCGGGACCGGCATCGGGCTGGAACTCCTCGGCCGGCGTGAAGTCGCTTTGTACGCCGAGCCGGGCGCCGGCCAGCAGCACCTGGGAGACCTCGAGCAGCAGCAACGAGATCGCGCGACCGCCGTCCTCGTCGCGTGCGATCGCCTGCAGCGCGACCAGGAAGCTCTCGACCTGGTCAGCAATCTGCTGCGCGAAGTCCTCTGTATCGCTGTCCAATTCCACATTGAGTTCAGTCATCTGCCGATCGCCTCCCCGCGAATGCTCGTCCGAGAGTAACCTCGTCGGCATACTCCAGATCCCCACCTACGGGCAGTCCACTCGCAAGCCGGGTCACGCGCAACCCTAGCGGTCGCAACATTCGGGTGAGGTACGTCGCAGTCGCCTCACCCTCCAAGTTGGGGTCCGTCGCCAGGATCACCTCGGTGACCGCGCCGTCTGCGAGCCGGATCATCAGCTCACGGATCCGCAGCTGTTCGGGTCCGATGCCGTCGATCGGCGAGATCGCCCCGCCCAGGACGTGGTAGCGACCGCGGAACTCCCGTGTGCGCTCGATCGCGACGACGTCCTTGTACTCCTCGACCACACACAGCACGGAAGTCTCCCGCCGCGGGTCGCGACAGATCCGGCACTGGTCGTCCTCGGACACGTTGAAGCAGACCGAGCAGAACTTCACCTTGGCCTTGACCTCGATCAGGACCTCGGCCAGACGGCGTACGTCGGCAGGCTCCGCCTGCAACAGGTGGAACGCGATGCGCTGGGCGCCCTTCGGCCCCACGCCGGGGAGACGGCCGAGTTCGTCGATCAGGTCCTGAACGATGCCTTCGTACAACGGATGCTCAGCCCCCGAAGCCGCCGGCGAGCGGTCCGAGCTTCTGGCTCGCGAGCGCGTCGGCCTGGCTCTTGGCGTCGCGGTACGCCGCAATGATCATGTCGCCGAGATCCGAGAGGTCGTCGGCGTCGGTGCCGTCGAACTGACCCGCCTTCACGTCGACGGCGAGCAGTTCGCCGACGCCGTTGACTGTCACGCTCACCGCGCCGCCGGCGACGGTGCCGCTGACCGGGGTTGCGGCAAGCTCGGCCTGGGCGTTCTGCAGCTGGCTCTGCATCTGTTGGGCCTGCGCGAGCAGTGCGCTCATGTCGAAGCCCGCCGCACCACCGCCGGCCAGATCGTCTCCAGGTCCGTCTCCAGGTCGGGCCCGTCGCCAGGCCCGCCAATGGGGCCGACAGGCTGGCCGCTGAAGGGGTTCTCGGTCATGGGTGATGCCTCTCAGTCGTGGGGGATCTCTTCGATGACCTCGGCGCCGAGGTGGCGCTGCAGCAATTCTGCGCCTGCGAGGTCGCTGCCCTCGGCGTCGGCATCGTCGCGGTGCGCGGCGGCGTCCGCGACCTTGGGGTCGGGCCGGGCCGCGGGCGGCTCCGGCCTATGTCTGGACGGCGCTGTTGCCTCAGGAGTCTCGGGCGGGCTGGCCGGAGGCTCTGGGTCGACCGCCCAGTCGGGAGGCGCGTCAGCACCGGACGGCTCGGGCGTCACCGGCTTTGGCGCGCGTCCGAGTCGACTGCCGGGACGGTGCGGAGGCTGCGGGGGGACCGGATGGGGAGGCCCCGGGATCGACGATCGCCTCGATCTTCCAGTCCTTGCCGACCACGTCGATGGCAGCCTGGCGCACGATCTCCAGGCTCCCCCCGTTGGCGAACGAGTCCCTGGCCCCGGCGTTGCCGAACCCCAGGGTCAATGACGTCTCGTCGGCCGCGACGACCTGCGCATGCTGGGTCAGATGGATCCAGGTCACCCGGCGGCGCTGCTTGGTCGCCTCGACGATGTCGGGCCACAGGCGGCGTACGTCGACCAGGGAGAGGGTGGGGGCTGGGGTTGCTTGTGGTTCAGCTTCAGACAACCCCGCTTGGGTTGCCCCTTGCGCTTCACTTCGAGGTTGTGGTTGCGGTTCAGACCAACCCCCTTCGGTTGCGCCAGCTTCCTTCCCTCCCCGTGCGTGGACGGGGTCGCCCACCCGGCGCAATCCGCCCTCCTCCGCTTCGCTCCCCCGGTGCGGTTCCGCCGGGTGTGCTCCTTGTCGGGGGTCAGCGGTCGGGGGTGCTCCCTGTCGTTGCGGTTCAGACAAACCCTCTCGGGTTGCCCCCTTCTCTTCACTTACGCGTGCGTGGACGGGGTCGCCCACCCGGCGCAATCCGCCCTCCTCCGCTTCGCTCCTCCGGTGCGGTTCCGCCGGGTGTGCTCCTTGCACGGACATGCGGCGCTCGATGCGGTCGAGACGGGCGAGGACACCGTCGTCGGTGTCGTCGGCGCCTGGGAGGAGCACCCGGGCGCAGATCAGCTCGAGCAGCAGTCGGGGCGCCGTAGCACCGCGCATCTCGGTCAGCCCGGAGGCCACCAGGTCAGCCGCCCGGCTGAGCTCCACGCCTCCGAAGCGGGCAGCCTGGGCGACCAGGCGCTCGCCCTGGTCCTCCGAGCAGTCGATGAGCCCGGTCGCCGGCGCATCGGGGACCGCGGCCACGATCACCAGGTCGCGCAGGCGGCGGAGCAGGTCCTCGGTGAACCGGCGCGGATCCTGCCCGGTCTCGATGACCTTGTCGACGACGCCGAAGACCGTCCGCCCGTCGGCCGCCGCGAACGCGTCCACGACCTCGTCGAGCAACGTGTCGGGCGTATAGCCCAGCAGCCCGGTGGCCAGCGCGTGCGTCACTCCCTCGGGACCAGCGCCGCCGAGCAGCTGGTCGAGCACCGACAGGCTGTCGCGGGCCGACCCGGCACCAGCGCGTACGACGAGTGGCAGCGCAGCCGACTCGATCGCGACACCTTCCTTGTCGCACAGCTCGCCGAGATAGGACGACAGCAGCCGCGGTGGGATCAGCCGGAACGGATAGTGATGGGTGCGCGACCGGATCGTCGGCAGCACCTTCTCCGGTTCGGTGGTCGCGAAGATGAAGCGCAGGTGCTCCGGCGGCTCCTCCACGAGCTTGAGCAAGGCGTTGAAGCCCTGCGTGGAGACCATGTGCGCCTCATCGATGATGTAGACCTTGTAGCGGCTCTTCACCGGCGCGAAGAAGGCCTTCTCACGCAGGTCGCGGGCATCGTCGACGCCTCCGTGCGACGCCGCGTCGATCTCGATCACGTCGATGGAACCCGGGCCGTTGCGGGCAAGGTCATGACAGGAGTCGCACGCCCCGCAGGGATCGGCGACCGGGGCCTGCTCGCAGTTGAGCGCGCGGGCGAGGATCCGGGCAGACGTGGTCTTGCCACAGCCCCGCGGACCGGAGAAGAGGTAGGCGTGGTTCACCCGGTTGTTGGCGAGCGCGGCCCGCAGCGGCTCCGTGACGTGATCCTGGCCGATGACCTCGGCGAAGGTGTCGGGCCGGTAGCGGCGGTACAACGCGAGGGGTGCTTCCACGACGTGAACCCTACGCACCCGCTCCGACACCCGGTAGCCGCCCGGAGAAGTCGGAGAAGCCCGGGACGCTTGGAGAAGCAGAGGCCCCCCACGTACCCGATAGAGCTCGCTTACCCTTGCTGCCTTCCGGCCCTGGGGGAGTTCGGCAAGATACCGCCACGTGGGGGGTTGCCGCAGAGTCTAGGTGAGCAGCCTGGCGCCCTCCAAAGCGGAGTCGCGATTTCGCCGCCCGACCACCGACCGGTACTCTCCTGCGCGGAGGATTCGCCTAGTGGCCTATGGCGCTCGCTTGGAAAGCGGGTTGGGTTAACAGCCCTCAGGGGTTCGAATCCCCTATCCTCCGCCACGCTGACCAGCACAAACGCAGATTGCGGCCGTTTGCGGTTCGGGCCGCCATTCGTCTCTAGTCTCAGTTCTAGTCTCATTTGGTACTCACTCACCCTTGTTTTCGGCCCACAGCAGGCCACCGACGCGACGAGCCACGTCGCTCCGGATGGGGTCGGTCACGTGTTGATAGCGAGCAGCCATGGACGTGCTCGACCACCCCATCACCGACATCACGGTGCGCTCGGGCACACCCAAGACCAGCAACACCGTCGCGGCGGTGTGGCGCGCATCGTGGAGTCGGCCGTGGCGAACGCCGGCGGCCTTCAGGAGCGCCTTCCATTCGTGGTAGTCCGAGTTCGGGTTGAGCGCATCGCCTACCGGTGAAGCGAACACCCATCCGCCGTCGCGCCAGAGCTGAGCAGCCCTTTGGCGCTCGCGGTCCTGTTCCTCGCGGTGAAGCTTGAGCATCTCGACCAGCTCGCCGGGCAAGCCGATCACCCGATTGCCGGCAGCGGACTTGGTCTCACCGGTTATCGGGTTCCGCTGACGACGACGGGGGCAGAAACCCGGCGTCTTGCCGCAGTCGTCCACCGCAGCCGTGCTCGTACACCGGTCGGAGACGAGTCGCGCGGACTCGGATGGCGTTCGCATCCAGGTCAACGTCCGACCAACGCAACGCCAAGGCCTCGCCCTGACGAATGCCCAGGGCCAGCGCGACCGCCCATCGGGCCGAGTTGCGACGCCTCGACGCCGCGTCGAGCAACGCCTGAACCTCGGGCACCGTGAACGGCTCGACCGGATCGCTTTGGATCCGAGGCGGCTTCGCGAGAGCGGCCACGTTGCGCACGACATGACCGCGCCGAAAAGCCTCACCGAGTGCCACCCGCACAGTTCGATGCACCTGGTGAGCAGTCGCTGGACGTGCCCCGTTGTCGATCATCGACCGGTAGAGCCGCTCCAGGTGCTCGGGCTCCAGCCGATCCAGCCGATGCTTGCCGATCGCGGGTACGAGGTGCTTCTCCACGGCGGTCCGGTAAGCGTTGTAGCTGGACTCCCGAAGACTCGGTCTGGCGATCGACTCCAGCCAGTGCCCCAGCCACTTCCCCACCGTCCAGGATTCGCCGATCTTCGGCACGCGACCGGAGTCGCGCAGCTTCTCAAGCCCACGCACCTTCTGGACCACCGTGGCCCGCGATTTGCTCATCACATGGCGCCGATCCGGAGTCCCGTCGTCGCGATGACCCACCGTCACGCGGCCATGCCAGTACCCGTCCTTGCCCAGGTACACAGACGACGTTCGATTCGGATTCCTCGACATTGCCGAACGACCTCACGCCGACGTCGGCCGGGTGCGCAGGTCGTCGACATACTCCTGGAGGCACGCCACTGGGATCCGGCGCAGTCTTCCGACACGCACGGACTCGACCTCACCAGTTCGCACCAGCTGATACATCAGCGTCCGCGCGATGCCGAGCCTGCTGGCAGCCTCCTCGACGCGCAGCAACAACGCGGGCACGTCGCCAGCCTGACCTGCCAAACGCACGTCCAGTTCCTCATCCATAACGCAACTCCGAGTTGTCTGTGGCTGGGGGCCGCGGCCTCCCGCCGTTGGATGGTTCGGCCGCCGGTCCGGCGGTCAAGGGCCTTCGGTCACTTCGTGATTCGCTGCGCTCACCCCTGACAGCCGGACCGCCGGCCTGGGTGGGCTGGCTATCGGGAGGCCGCGGGGATGTGGTTGCCGAACGGGCGTCGTGGCCGGGTCCGGCGCGTTTGGCGGCGTCGTACTGGGCCCGCCACGCCTGCTGTTCTCGGATCGAGTGCAGCAACGCCTTCCGCCACAGGCCCAGGTCGACCCGGGCGAGGTCGAGGGGCTGCCACAGGAACCGGGGCTGCCCGTCGGGACCGGTGGCGGTTGCCGAACAGCGGTCCGCGTCGTCGGGCTCGATCCCGGCCTCGGCCAAGACCTGGCGGACGACCTCGGCACGGTCGGCCTTGTGTTCGGTCAGGGTCTTGCCGGTCCACTGCCGGGAGACCAGGACCCGGCGGCCGCCGTAGCCGAGGTTCTCCGGGTCGTGGGCCCGTCTGGGGCAGGCACCGGGAACCATGCCCGGTTCGGCGTCGCGGGGTTGGATGCCGTAGCGCAGCCAATTCGCGCATTCGGGCGAGCAGGGCAGCCAGCGGACCTGGCTCATCAGCCGGTCCAGGTGGGCGGCCTGCCGTGGCGGTGATGTCTGTCTCGGTCGCCGTAGGTGGCGGACAGGTCCTTGGTCAGGTACTTGGTCACATACCCGACCCGTTTGTCGGTGCGGCGGCTGTCGGGGATGAACCACTGGTAGTCGGCCTGGACACCGAACCGGACCACATGCGCCGGCTGCCATGGCCGGGTCGGCGTCGAGCTGGTCGTCGAGGTCGTCGAGCGCCTGCTCCCAGGTCGGCAACAGAACCCCGGAGTACGGGCACGCGTAGCCGCCCTGGCGTGGGTCCCATTCCGGGATCCGATGGCCGGTGTAGACGAGGCTGGTCGAAGGCCGGCCACCACACCTGGTGGTAGGTCGCCCGGATCACCTGCATCACCACCGAGCGGGGGATGATGCCGCGGACGGCGGCGTGCAGGTGCATGGCGAGCCGGCGCTGGGATTCGACCGCGGAGAAGTACTGGACCTTGTACCCGGCACAGCGGCGCAGGTTCTGCCAGAGCCGGTCGACGGCCTTGGAGAAGTGCATCGCATCCAACGCCGCGGACCGGTAGTCATAGGTCGCGGGGTTGACCGGTGTCCCGTCCGGACCGACCCGCCCGTAGGACGGGAAGGGTCAGGGTGAGGAACATGGACGGCCGGTAGGTCTTCCCGGTCGGGGAGGTCAGGGTCTTGCCGACCGTGCGCGCCGACATCGGCAGCCGCGGCAGGTCCGGGGCGTCCTGGCGCCGTCTGGTCGACCGCACCCGCCGACCCGACCCCACCTGATCCTCGCCGTCCTCGTCCTCCTGGCACTCGTCGGGCTCGTCGTCCTGGTCCTCGTCCTCCCGGCCCTGGTCGTCGAGTCTCGTCGACAGGATCATCGTCTGTCGCGGTGCCAGCCTTCCCGGCATTGCTGCATCCGCAGCCGACGTGCCTTGTCCGCACACGGCCGACACACGTTGGCGCGGGTGGACCCGCACGGCAGGGCAACCGTCGACGCGGACCCGGTGAGGGTGTCGACCAGCTCCTGGAGGATCGGTCGGACACAGACGCCGTGGGACTCCGCGGTCGCCCGGAGGGTGGCCGGGTCCTCGATCAACCCGGCCAGCTCTCGCAGCGGAGCACCGGGCTGGCCAACTGTCTGTGCCTCGGTGCCGGTCATGCGGCCTCACCTCCGAGGACGTCGTCCCGCAGCCGGGCTTGGCAGGCAAGGGCGTGGACGAACTCGACGTAGGCCGCGCGACGACACGATGGGCACGGCCCCACCTCGGGCAGCACACCGAAGTCCAGACACGTCAGGCAAGCGAAGTCTTGGCCGTTCATGCCGCGTCCCGCCCCCGTCCTTGCTCAGATCAGGCTTGACCGGATCGGTGCTTGCGAGGTCGGCGGGGGTGTCGGGGACGGCCATGGTGGTGATGTGGTCGTCGGTGATGTGCGGGAACCGGACTCGGATGGGTTCGGCGACCCCGTCCAGGACGACGTAGCCGATGCCGGGCAGGTGTTCGGGGATCTTGTCGCAGGCGGCACCGCGGCGGCGGGCTCCCTCGCCGAGGGTCATGTCGACCTGTTCGGGTTCGGTGAGCCGCATCGCGATCCGGGTGGGGAACAGGTCCCGGAACGGGAGCACGTCCTTGCGGGGGTCCTGCAACGCGGCCACCACCACCACACCGACCGCACGGCCCTGGGACAGCAGCAGCGACAGGGCGGCCTTGATCCGGGTCTTCGCGTCCCGGTCGGTCACATAGGCAGTCAGGGAGGCGAGCTCGTCCACCACGATCACGACCAGCGGGTCCCCAGGTTTGGGCTCGTGCAGCCGGGTCACGCCGCGGAGCCGTGCTTGGCGGTCCCGCATCACCGCGACCGCGTCCTCGAGGAACCGGGCGAACCCGAGCTCGTAGGCCCGGACCGCAATCCCCTCCGCGTGACCCCCCGCATGAGGCGGGGTGGTGTCGCCGTAGCAGTAGCGGGCGAACAGGGGTGCGCCGTTGGCGAACTCCATGCCGCCCTTGGGGTCCAGCACCCACAGCTGCGCCGACCCGTCGCGGATGCCGGACTGGACCGACCAGACCAGCGACCACAACACGCTGCCCTTTCCGGCACCGGTGGCACCCACACACAGGACGTGGTTGCCGAGCAGCCGGAGCCGGTAGGTTTCGCCGTCCTCACGAAGCGCGACCGGCAGCCGGGCATAGTCGGGAGTCGAAGCCGGCGGTTCGAAGACGGGGACCAGGTCGCGGAGCGGGTCGTCGACCAGGAACCACAGCTCGACCTCTCCATG